>NZ_NBVR01000039.1 GCF_002607735.1 Proteus alimentorum | reverse complement strand
ATTAAATAAGACGAGAAAGCCAACCCAATGGGTTGGCTTTTTTGCGTTTGGGGGTTTTAAAAAACCAAAGTGAGTGAATTTAAAATATTATCCTAAGTTCAAAGCTGAAAATGTTGTTACATTCTCCAATAAAATAGCCAATCTTCAATCCGTTAAACACTATTTATGGATCTCTATTTGTAAGATCATCTCTTTATCAAGTATCTAACTTCACTTAATTTAATATCTCGCATTCTGAGCTTCTTATTTTTTGTTATTTTCGATGGATCTTATTAGATGTAGATAGTGAAAATATAAAAACACGCTCTTTATGACTAAGTATATTTTTTTATTGAGATATTTTTAATGAATAAGTTATTGAGGCTCCTGCTCTTCTGAACTTAATAAATCATAATTTAAGAGATTTTTATTACCATCAATAACCATGATTGGTGATTTAGGCTGATAGCACTCATTTAATGGTGAGTGACATTTTTGGGGTGAATTATGTTCTATACCAAGCCAACTACTTAGTAGCCAATAGTTATTTACCGTTGAATAAGGCTTATTCAGCACTTCTTTATTGATAATAGGTTTAATAGATGATGGGCTATACCAAATAAACAAAGGTATATCATAAGCTTCTTTTCGTGGTGTATTTACACCATGATGATAACGAACCTCTCTATTTTTATCGAGACGCTGTAAAGCGTGATCTGCAAAGTAGAGAATAGAAGCTGGCTTATCTTTGACTCTCTCTATGATGTCATTAATTAATTTATCTGTATAAGCGATAGAGCTGTCATAGCAGTTATCATCATCTTCTTGCGTGAACTTCTTTAAATACTGACTTGGAAATCGATTACAGGCCGGCTCATGGCTACCATATGTATGTAAGATAATGAATTTTTTCTGTGCAGATGGCTCATTGAGAGCGCTGTCTAAATAAGGAAGTAGTTCTTCATCATAACCGATAAATTCATTCCACTTTTTATTTTGAGCCATATTTGCAATAACAGAAATGACACTGGTTTTTTGATTACCTTCACCTTGGTTACTTAGCCAATATGTTTTAAATCCGGCATGATTAGCGAGGGAAACAATATTATCTGCGTAATGATTTTTATCTTGTAACTGTTCCAGTCCTATATTGGAAAGTGAAATTGGTACAGAAAGAATGGTTACTGGAGCCGGAGAATAAACGTGATTGAATAGAATAAGGCGACTCTTTTCCTTCATTAGATTAGGTGTTGTATCGTGCTGATAGCCATAAATACCTAGATGATCTCTGCGAACGGATTCTCCAATAATAAGGATATAAATTTCTGTATTATCAATATTTTTATTATATTGAAACTCAATTTTTTGAGAGGCAATTCTTCTAATTTGGCGATTTTCATGGAAAGTTCGAACAAGTGCTGCTGCATTATAAAAAGGTGTATTCAGAAGGGTATATTCTGCAAGTAATTTACTTTTGTTATCGTTTCTTAATGCTAAGTTTTTATAAATTGGAATGATGGCTATTAATATAACAAAAGCAGTCATACTTTTTTTTGTCATTTTTAGATCAGAGACTCGAGCCGCTTTATGGATGAAAAAAGAGTAAATGATAAAAGCACATATATAGAATAAGACATAGTACTTATTATAAGAGAGCATACCGACAGTTTCGCTGCCGTTAGTATTAATAAAAGTTTCAGCAATGGAGGATGAAAAGGCAATATCGTGTTCACGATAGAAAAATAGAGAAATAGATAGGTTTAAAGACCATAGAGCACTAATAATAAAGGTTATTATTTTTCCAGAAACAGAACGATAAATGCCACTACATATCAGCATAAGTAGCCAACCAATAAGAACAATATAGATTTTTTGTTCTATATATAGCGTTGAACCACCCAATATTGCAGGTGCCATAGATAAGAAAAATAAAAGTGCGTAATGAGTTAACCGAGACATAATCTATTTAAAAACTACCACCTCTTTTTATGTAGAATAAAAAGTTAACCATTTACCTTTTGACAATACAAGTCTTGTTGGGATGAAGTGTGTCTGAAATTGATATTATTATGTTTCTTTCTCACTATATTTGGTTCTTTAGTTATTTTTAATAAGTCATATAGTAAATGAAATTTGTCTGTTTTTATTTGTAATTAATTGATTTTAATTTATTTTTTATTTTATAACAGTGGAATAACTAATAATAAGTTATTTAAATAATCGTATAGATCTGTAGTTAAAACTTAAAATATTCTAAATAAGTCAATGATAGAAATAGGATCAAGATTTTTATGATAATTGATAACAATCATTGAAAATGAATAACCCCAAAGTTGGAATTCACTTTAGGGTTATTTTTATTTAGAAAGATAACCTTATTTCAGGTTGTTAATGCTGTTTACCTTGTTCAATACCTAAGCCAATTTGAGAACGAATAAATTGAGCTTGGAATTTTGCTTTTTCTTGCTCACCTAAAGATGATTTATCTGTAATAGAGAAAAGCCATGAGACAACAAAAGCAATGATTATTGAGAATAATGCTGGGTATTCATAAGGATAGATGGGTTTTTCATGACCTAAAATACTTACCCAAATTGTTGGCCCTAAGATCATCAACGTGACAGCAACTAATAAACCAGACCATCCACCCGCGACAGCACCTCGGGTGGTAAGTCCTTTCCAATACATGGATAACAATATAATTGGAAAGTTACAGCTTGCCGCAATTGAGAAAGCGAGTCCCACCATAAAGGCAATATTCTGCTTTTCAAATAAAATACCTAAACCGATAGCGACGATACCTAAGATAACCACAGTAATTTTGGATACTTTTAGCTCTTGTCTTTCATCCGCGTGACCATTTTTAATGACATTAGCGTAGAGATCATGTGATACCGCAGATGCACCCGCTAAAGTTAGCCCTGCAACAACGGCTAAGATAGTGGCGAAGGCCACAGCTGAAATAAAGCCTAAGAAGAAATTACCGCCAACAGCATCTGCTAAGTGAACAGCCGCCATATTGGTTCCGCCAATCAAAGCGCCAGCGGCATCTTTGAACACAGGATTAGGGCTAACGAGTAAGATAGCGCCGAAACCAATGATAAAAGTAAGAATATAGAAATAACCGATAAAACCTGTTGCATAGAAAACACTCTTACGGGCTTCTTTTGCATCACTAACAGTAAAGAAGCGCATGATGATATGAGGAAGTCCCGCCGTACCAAACATGAGTGCAAGACCTAAAGAGAGAGCTGATATAGGATCAGAAACCAACCCACCAGGACTCATGATAGAAAATCCTTTTGAGTGAACACTAACGGCTTCTTTAAATAAGGTATTGAAATTAAAATCGACCGCTTTCATAACCATAACAGCCATAAAACTTGCACCCGCAAGTAATAAAATAGCTTTAATGATTTGAACCCAAGTGGTGGCTAACATGCCTCCAAATAAAACATATAACACCATTAGAATGCCGACGAGCACAACGGCAATATGGTAGTTTAAGCCGAAAAGGAGTTCGATTAATTTTCCGGCACCGACCATTTGTGCAATCAGATAAAGAGCAACAACAACCAGTGATCCAATAGCGGAAAGTGTTCTCACCGGTTTAGGGCTTAAGCGATAGGAGACAACATCAGCAAAGGTATAACGCCCTAAATTACGTAAACGTTCAGCAATAATAAAAAGAATGATAGGCCAACCAATCAGAAATCCAATTGAATAGATAAGCCCATCATAACCTGAGGTATAAACCAGTGCGGAGATCCCTAAAAAGGATGCGGCAGACATAAAATCACCGGCGATTGCCATTCCGTTTTGAAAGCCAGTGATTTTCCCTCCGGCAGTATAGTAATCAGCACGAGAGCGGGTACGTTTAGAAGCCCAATAAGTGATGTAAAGCGTTAAACCTACAAATATTAGGAACATGATGATGGCCTGAATATTCATGGGTTGTTTTTCACCGCCTTCTGTTATTGCGGTAGCGTAAGCAACCGTTGAGGAGAGGAAAAATAAGCTTATTGCATAGAGTAACTTTCTCATTTTTCTACCTCTTCAATAATTTCAGCGGTAATTTTGTCGAACTCTGTATTGGCTTTAATGACGTAAACGCCCGTTAATAAAAATGAGGCGATAATTAAACCAATGCCAATAGGGATGCCTCGTGTAATGTAGCTTCCTTCGTACAGTGGTGTACCTAACCATTGCGGATAGAACGCAATAAGTAAGATAAATGAGACATACATAACAAGCGTAATAATTGAAAGTGTCCATGAAAAACGACTACGTTTACTAACCAGTTCTTTAAAGCGAGGGTTGTTCTCTATCTCTTGATAAATATTGGCATTCATCAGAGTTCTCCTCTATATAATTGTTTGGTTTATCACTTGATTTAGAGGCTTAAATCCCCCGCATTCCATGATTTTAAGGTAAGAGAGCCCAGCAAAGGCATTTTCATGCCTTTGCTTTGTCGTATTACGTTTTTTAAATGACAGTTATTTGTTGTGTATTAAGCAGTGAGTGATAGAGACTGTTTTTCTTCTAACAGTTTCTCTACAACACCCGGATCAGCGAGTGTTGAGGTATCCCCGAGGTTAGTTGTGTCGCCAGAGGCAATTTTACGCAAGATACGGCGCATAATTTTCCCTGATCGTGTTTTAGGTAAGGAATCTGTCCAATGTAGGATATCAGGTGTGGCTATTGGCCCAATTTCTTTACGTACCCAGTTGCGAACTTCAGTATAAAGTTCAGGTGTTGGTTCTTCACCGTGATTTAAAGTGACATAAGCATAAATGGCTTGCCCTTTAATATTGTGAGGAATACCAACCACTGCGGCTTCTGCAATCTTAGGATGTGCAACAAGAGCGGATTCAATTTCTGCTGTTCCTAAACGGTGACCTGAAATATTTAAGACATCATCAACTCGCCCAGTTATCCAATAGTCACCATCTTCATCGCGACGAGCACCGTCACCAGAGAAATACATACCTTTAAAGGTTGAAAAGTAAGTTTGTTCAAAACGATCGTGATCACCAAAAAGTGTTCTTGCTTGACCAGGCCAAGAATCCGTGATCACTAAGTTACCTTCGCAAGCCCCGTGTTGTACTTCTCCCATATTATCGACAATTGCAGGCTGAACGCCGAAGAAAGGACGTGTTGCTGAGCCCGGTTTTAGATCCATAGCACCCGGCAATGGGGTTATCATGAAACCACCTGTTTCTGTTTGCCACCATGTATCAACAATAGGGCATTGGCTACGTCCCATCTTCTGGTAGAACCATTCCCAAGCCTCTGGGTTTATAGGTTCACCCACAGAGCCTAAAATACGTAGAGAGGTGCGTTGAGTGCCTTCAATCGCTTTATCGCCTTCAGCCATTAATGCTCGGATTGCTGTAGGAGCTGTATATAAAATATTGATTTGGTGCTTATCAACAACTTGAGCCATACGGTTAACAGATGGATAATTAGGGACACCTTCAAACATAACAGTAGTAGCACCATTTGACAGGGGGCCATACAGTAAGTAGCTATGCCCTGTTACCCAACCTACGTCAGCAGTACACCAATAAATATCGCCTTCATGATAATCAAAGGTGTATTTAAAGGTCATTGAAGCATAAACGAGATAACCTCCCGTTGTGTGCAATACACCTTTAGGCTTGCCTGTTGAACCTGAGGTATACAGAATAAAGAGAGGATCTTCGGCATCCATCACTTCGACATCACATTCTGTACTGACACCTTGAATGATTTCGTCCCACCAAACATCACGTCCTTCAATCCATTGATCAGTATGTCCTGTTCGACGAAATACTACGACATGCTCAATAGGAGGGATATCAGCGTGATTTAAAGCATCATCAACATTTTTCTTTAATGGGATAGCGCGACCCGCACGTAATCCTTCATCAGCTGTAATCACTAATTTCGCTTTTGAGTCAATGATCCGGCCTGCAACAGCTTCAGGAGAGAAACCGCCAAAAATAACAGAATGGATAGCACCAATACGAGTACAAGCGAGCATAGCGACCGCGGCTTCCGGTACCATTGGCATATAAATCGCCACAACATCGCCTTTTTTAATACCTAAGTTTTTTAATACGTTAGCGAATTGGCAAACATCTTGGTGGAGTTGTCGGTAAGTAATTTTTTTCGACTCATTAGGTGAGTCACCTTCCCAAATGATGGCGACTTGATCTCCTCGTGTTTTAAGGTGGCGATCAAGACAGTTTTGACTGATATTTAGTTGACCATCTTCAAACCAGCGAATGCGTACATGGCCTGGGTCAAAAGACGTGTTCTTTACCACAGTATATGGTTTTATCCAGTCAATGATTTTCCCTTTATCTGCCCAAAAGGCCTCAGGGTTTTTGATGGATAATTCATACTCTTTTTGGTATTGCTCTTTATTGATCAGGGCGTGTTCTGCAATGCTTGCAGGAATATGATGTTGGTTTATTTTTGTCATAATAGTTCTCCTCACTATTGTTAATACTATGTCAAAAAGTCGTTAACAAAAGAGGGTAAATAAAGATTGTTTCTTTTTTGCGCAGAAGATCACGAATTAATGGAAATGCTTTTCATGGCGTGTTCAATTAGTGCTAAAGCTAGTGGGGAATTATTTATCTACTATTTTCTTGTTTAATAGGATTATCGTTTAATAGAACACTTTTAAATTAAAATAATATACTGTGAAAATTAATTTAACTGTGCTGAACAAAAAAACCACAAAAATAATATGGATATGATAATGATTTTCATTAACGTTTTTTTCACTATAATGAAATGAAAAGATAAATCACATGATGTGATCCAAGATAAAACAGCACTGGAGATTAATATGAGCTATACATTACCTGCACTGCCTTATGCTTATGATGCATTAGAGCCTCACTTTGATGAGCGTACAATGGAAATTCATCATACTAAGCATCATCAAACTTATGTGAATAATACCAACACAGCATTAGAAAAATTACCTGAGCTTTCTGGCTTAGAGATTGATGAATTAGTTAAAAATCTTCATAAAGTGCCTGCCGATCAACGTACTTTTTTACGTAATAACGCAGGTGGTCACTCTAACCACTCATTATTCTGGAAAGGCCTGAAGCTAGGTACTCAATTACAAGGTTCACTAAAAGATGCGATTGAGCGTGATTTTGGTAGCGTTGACGCTTTTAAAGAATTATTTGAAAAAGCGGCTGCTAGCCGTTTCGGTTCAGGTTGGGCTTGGCTGGTATTAAAAGATGATGGCAAACTTGCGGTAGTTTCTACTGCAAACCAAGATAGCCCATTAATGGGGGAAGAGTTAGCTGGCGCATCGGGTTACCCAATTGTCGGGTTAGATGTGTGGGAACATGCTTACTACTTGAAATATCAAAATCGTCGCCCTGATTATATTAAAGCGTTCTGGTCAGTCGTTAACTGGGATGAAGCGCAAAAACGTTTTCAGAGCAAAGCATAATTGAGTAGATAACTTCCTTTCTCTTTTATATTTTCAATGCCGACATTTGTCGGCATTGTTTCTTTTGAACACTATCTTTACTATGAGTTATTCCTTTCTGTTTAGGTAGTGATAAGCTATGCGTTATTTTCCTAGTGTTTTTATTGGTAATGTCACAACAACATCTAATGGATTTACCAGTGCGATCACCAAAAGGCTGGTGGATGGTTATATCAAATTGACATCACAGGGATTAGAAGGTGATGAGCAAGCAGAAAAGAGTTTTCATGGTGGTCCTGATCGCGCACTTTGTCATTACCCTAAAGAGCATTATCTTTATTGGGCGGAGCAATTCCCGCAATTAACTGATTTTTTTCATGCCCCTGCATTTGGTGAAAATATCTCAACAACAGGCATGACAGAAGATAATGTTTTTATTGGGGATATTTATCAATGGGGAACAGCATTAATTCAAGTGACTCAACCTCGCTCGCCTTGCTACAAACTTAACACGGTGACAGAAGTCAGTCACTTTTCGCAACTCATGCAAGATAGTGGTTACTGTGGTTGGCTATATCGTGTTGTGAGTACTGGAGAAACAGGTAGTCATCATCCTCTTGTGTTGGTTTCAAGAAACAGTGATGTCTCTGTTAAAGAAGCGATTTCGATTGCTTTTCATATGCCATTTGATGAAGAACTTTATCATCGCTTATTAAGTGCCGCAGGATTATCAGCGAGTTGGAGTAAAACCATGCAGTTAAGACTGCAAAATCAAACCATTGAGAGCTTTGATAGACGACTATTTAAGAAGTAAATGGATATACCATAAAAGAAACACTGTTATTATGTTTCGAATTTTTATTAAGAAAATGCAAAAAATATCAAAGAAAGAGATTGAGATCGCCCAAAAACGATTGATGGAGGTGCTCAATGAAATTGAGAAGTCATAAAGAATTACATAATGAAAGATGAAGAATATCGTATAGTTTGGGATGGTGAAACGCGTAAAGAAAAATTGAGAGATACACTGGCTCAATGACGTAAACACAATAATTTGATAAAAGCGCAAGTTGCTGAGCGAATGGGTGTAATACCACCAGTAATTACCAGAATAGAAAATAATGTTACTAAAGCAAGTATAGATATTGTGGTATTAAGAATCCAATAATTCCTCTTTACTAAAAAAACACCACCCTAAAAATTGAACTGCACCCCAAAAGTTGGCTACCAACTTTGGGGTGTTTTTTATGCATTAACGAAAAATTACGGATGTGCAATAAATCCGATTGCGTCATAAACCTTGTCTAAGGTTGCTTGAGCGCGAGCTTTGGCTTTATCTGCACCTTCTTTCATGATTTTATTAAGCAACGCATCATCATTACGGAATGTGTTAAAACGTTCTTGAATGTTGGTCAGCATTTCAGATACCGCATCAGCAACAGCACCTTTTAGATGGCCGTACATTTGGCCTTCAAATTCAGCTTCTAGTTCAGGAATAGTTTTACCTGTAACACCCGCTAAAATATCGAGTAAGTTAGATACACCGGCTTTGTTTTCAAGATCGTAAATAACACGAGGTGGCTCTTCTGAGTCTGTCATTGCACGTTTGATCTTTTTAGCTGCTGCTTTTGGATCTTCAAGCAATGCGATAACGTTATTACGGTTATCATCAGACTTAGACATTTTTTTAGTTGGATCTTGTAATGCCATCACACGAGCTCCACCTTTAGGAATAAAAGGATCGGGTACGGTGAATATATCGCCATAGATTGCATTAAAACGCTGGGCAATATCACGGCTTAATTCTAGATGCTGTTTTTGGTCGATACCAACTGGAACTTGATTGGTTTGATAAATGAGAATATCCGCTGCCATTAATACAGGATAATCGAATAACCCTGCATTGATATTTTCAGCGTGACGCGCTGATTTATCTTTAAATTGAGTCATTCGGCTCAACTCACCAAAATAGGTATAGCAGTTAAGTGCCCAGCTTAATTGTGCATGTTGTGGAACATGTGATTGAACAAAAATAGTGCTTTTTTCTGGATCAATACCACAAGCAAGGTACAGAGCCAGTGTGTCTAAGGTTCTTTTTCTTAGTTCTTTCGGATCTTGGCGTACTGTAATGGCGTGTTGGTCAACGATACAGTAAATGCAATCATAGTCATCTTGCATTTGTACCCATTGACGCAGTGCACCCATATAGTTTCCGATAGTTAATTCACCAGAAGGTTGTGCACCACTGAATACAATTGGCTTTTGTGCCGTTTTTTCTACTGAAGTCGTCATTTTAATTCTGTTCCACAGTTGTCATTGGCGTGATATCGAGGATAGAAAGCAAGTCAGCAAAATTATCGAGTGTAAAATCAGGTTTGCTGTCTGCAATAGATACGCCGTAGTTATAGCCGTAGGTTAAACCTACGCAAGGGCACTCCGCCGCTTGTGCTGCAATAATATCGTTGCGAGAATCCCCAACAAAAAGGAGTTCTTCCTTTTTAACACCAAATGTGCCCATTGTTAAATATAATGGTGCTGGATGTGGTTTTTTTTCTTTCACATCATCGCCACCTAACACTAAGGAAAAGTATTTTTCAATATCCAGTTGCTGTAGTAATGGTGCAATAAATGGTGTTGGTTTGTTTGTCACGATACCCAGAGGAATATTGTGTGAAGCTAATATTTCAAGGGTTTCTTTGACGTGAGGGAATAAATCACTGCCTGTTTTGACTGAAGTTGCATAATGTTCATCAAAAAGTTCACGCATCTCTTTTAATAAGGTATCAGTCACATCCTCGACACCAGCATTGTGCAAAGCGCGTGTCAGTAGCATATCCACGCCGTTCCCAACCCAAATAGTGACATTATGTTTGCCAGCTGGCGGGAAGCCTTTTGTTTTTAATGCGTAGTCTGTTGCTTCTGTAAGACCAACAGCGCTGTCGGTGAGAGTGCCATCAAGATCAAAGGCGATAGCACGGATACCTTTGAGTTTTTTATCTGTCATTACGATACCTTTTCTAATTCACGGCGCATATTGTCGATAACATGCTTATAGTCTGGTTGATTGAAAATAGCAGAGCCTGCAACAAACATATCAGCGCCAGCTTGCGCAATTTCAGCAATATTATCGACTTTGACACCGCCATCAATTTCTAAACGAATGTCATAACCACCATCATCAATCATCTTACGAACTTGGCGTAATTTATCGAGCGTATTAGGAATAAATGATTGGCCACCAAAGCCTGGGTTAACAGACATTAGCAGGATAAGATCTAATTTATCCATAACATAGTCGAGATAGTTTAATGGAGTTGCTGGATTAAGCACTAAGCCTGCTTTACAACCACAATCTTTAATTAATTGAATAGTGCGATCGACGTGGTCACTGGCTTCAGCGTGAAATGAGATATAAGTTGCACCCGCATTTGCAAAATCAGGAATGATACGGTCAACAGGTTTAACCATTAGGTGAACATCAATGGGGGCTGTAATGCCGTAGTTGCGCAGCGCCTTACAAATTGGCGCACCAAATGTCAGATTAGGAACATAGTGGTTATCCATAACATCAAAGTGGACAACATCTGCGCCAGCTGCGAGGACTTTTTCAGTATCTTCACCAAGGCGAGCAAAATCAGCGGACAAAATAGAAGGGGCAATCAGAAAATCTTTCATCGCATTCTCCAGACAACACTCCCATTGTCGGGAGGTGTTAACGATTATTTATATAAGGCAAGTAATTCGTTCACTTTGCTACGACCCAGTGTGTTGCTACTGATTGTTCTTCTGACCTTCACACTGTGTAGCTCTTTTGCGTTTACATACCACTCTTTTGTTAAC
The DNA here is from genome assembly GCF_002607735.1 of Proteus alimentorum. Taxonomy (GTDB): domain Bacteria; phylum Pseudomonadota; class Gammaproteobacteria; order Enterobacterales; family Enterobacteriaceae; genus Proteus; species Proteus alimentorum. The sequence continues at coordinate 252,644 of NZ_NBVR01000039.1, read as the reverse complement.
GCAGTCTCATGATTTGATATTAACACGGGTATCTGTCTCTCGTAAGCCAGCATTGAGGCAAGTTGAGCCAGATGTTCCTGCTCTTGAAAACTAAAGCTATTTGTATGGTATGACGTAAAATTTGCAGTCGGAGATAATGGTGCATAAGGCGGATCGCAATAAACGACAGCGCCTTTTTCTGCATTTGTCATCGTTGATGAATAGCTTTGGCAAACAAATTCGGCTTTTTGTGCTTTTTCAGAAAACCAAGTTAGCTCTGCTTCAGGAAAATAAGGTTTTTTATAACGACCAAAAGGGACATTGTATTCACCTTTTGAATTATAACGACACAGCCCATTGTAGCAATGGCGGTTAAGATAGAGAAATAACACACTACGCTGATAAGCGTCTGTTGAACGATTAAATTCTTGTCGTAGTTGATAAAACTCTTCTGCGATATTCATCTGAGGGGTAAATAATAAGCGGGCATCCTTCATAAATTTTTCAGGATGTTGTTTTACCGTATTATAGAGATGAATTAGATCACTATTTATATCGGCAAGAATATATGAATCGTATTCTGTATTTAAAAAAACAGAACCGGCACCCATAAAAGGTTCAATTAAACAATTACCCTCAGGCAGATGACGTTTAATGTCATCTACCAAAGGATATTTACCACCAGCCCATTTTAGGAATGCGCGTTTTTTTTTCATGCCGTCCAAATTTCTCAATCGTTTCAGAGTCGCCGATTGTACTCTGTTTCAGACAGCATATCAGCGGTGAACTTCGTCTTAATTATTTTTTTAGATCCTGATGAACATGTTTCATCGGTCTAACCCAAGGTTGTTTTGCTTGTACTGGTGCAGGTAAAGAAGAAACGGCCTGCTTTGCTTCACTTATATTACGATAATTTCCATAGATGAGTACATACCATGGATTACCGTTACGCTGTGTTTTATAAATAGCGTAGTTTCCATTGAGGTTCTTTTTAGCGAAAGCCTCTAAGGTATCTTGGCGACTTGCACCACTTAATTGCAACGTATAGTTAGTGGCAGGGATAGTGCTTAAATTACCCGCTGATAATGAGCCTGAAACAACAGGTTTAGTCGTTGTTGGTTTAGGTTGCGTTGTTGCTGGTGGTGTTACCGGTTTTGTCGGTGGTGTTTTTACTTCAGCCGGTTTTTGTACTTGTTGTACAGGTTTGGTGACGGGTGGTTGTGTAACAGGCTGCACCGGTTTTGGTTGTTGTGCATTTAACTGCTGATTAGTCGCTTGATTAATGCCCGCTTGTTGTTGATTTAAAGAATCAACGATATCTCCAGGGATTTCAACACGTTGACCTTGCGAATCAATCATTGGAGGTAAATTTTGTGAAGGTGGTGTTGCCGGCTGTATATCTTGCCCAGAAATAGACTGAGGTGTCGATGGCTGACCATTTTCTAAAGGCGTAACGGATGACGGTTGCTGAGAGAGGTCGATATTTCTTTCTGTATTGGTTGAAGGCGCAGGTTCTGTTGTTTCTGGTGATTTTAATGCTGAACTTATTGCGATAATTAACAGAATAAGCACTAAAACACCCACACCAATCATCATCTGTTGACGGGATACAGAGAATCGTGCGTTTTTTAATGGATTGCTACGAGGTCGGTTGGTTCGACGTTCAGGTCTATCCGAAGTATCAGGTTTGAGTGAATTATCACCCTTGGTTTCATTATCAGGTTTGAACTCGTCCATTATGCCCTCCGTCAGAGCGTCAAAAAGCGAAAAATATTCTATTCAGCCTTAGCCATTACCTCATAGTATAAGGATGAAACGCTTTTTCTGAAACGTTGCATTTGACAATATTAACCAGAATTTTCCTTAAATGGATATTCTGGTTTACATCTAGTCAGGTAATGGGGAGCTTAATTTGCATTAATGCAAGATGTTATCGCTTTGCGGACTTGTTCGCGAGTAATATCGGCACGCAATTCGGATTGACCGATACCTTTTGGTAAAACAAGGTGTAATTTGCCACCAGATACTTTTTTATCTCTCATCATATGAGGTAAATAGTCATCAGGTGTCATCTCAATAGGACCATTGACGGGGAGATTGGCTTTCTCAAGCAATTGAATAACTCGTTGAGTCTCTTCTTCAGTGAGTTGACCAAGCGCTTGAGATGTTCTTGCCGCCATTACCATACCTGCAGCAACGGCTTCACCATGCAACCAAACACCATATCCCATATGAGCTTCAATGGCGTGTCCATAGGTATGGCCAAGGTTGAGTAGTGCGCGTAAACCACTTGTTTCTTTTTCATCAGCAGCAACGACGTCAGCTTTTAGCTCACAGCAACGACGGATACAAAATGCCATGGCGTTAGGATCAAGAGCCAAGAGTTTATCAATATTATTTTCAAGCCAGATAAAAAACTCTTTATCTAAAATGATGCCATATTTAATAACTTCAGCTAAACCCGATGAAAGTTCACGAGGCGGTAATGTGGCAAGACAATCGAGATCGATAACAACAGAAGCGGGCTGATAAAACGCACCAATCATGTTTTTGCCAAGAGGGTGATTAACCGCTGTTTTTCCACCAACAGAAGAATCGACTTGTGACAATAGTGTTGTTGGTACTTGGATAAAGCGAACGCCACGTTGATAGCTTGCTGCGGCAAAACCGGTTAGATCACCAATAACACCACCACCTAATGCGATAAGTGTTGTATCTCGATTGTGATTTTTTTCTAATAATGCAGTAAAGACATCATTCATGATCTCAAGCGATTTATATTGTTCACCATCAGGCAAAATGACGCTATCAACCAAAACACCTTGTTTTTTTAAGGTGTTCGTTACCTTTTCTAAATAGAGAGGAGCAAGAGTCACGTTTGTGACAATCATAACTTGCTGTCCCGATTTTAAAGGTAAAAAGGTATCTTCTTGATGAAAAAGGCCAGAAGCAATGGTAATGGGATAGCTTCTTTCACCTAATGTGACAGTGATTTTTTCCATAACAGTGGCCTTCTTCTTATTGTCTTTACTTAACCATATAAATAGCTGAATTTATTAGTTTTGTTCTAATAATTCAATTATTTGATTGGCTACAATTTTTGCACTCTGATCATCAGTATGAATAGTGATGTCAGCAATCTCTTCATAAAGAGGATTACGTTCTTCAGCTAATGTCTCTAAGACATCACGCACAGGTTCAACACCTTGCAATAAAGGACGTTTTTTATCACGTTGGGTACGCGCGAGCTGCTTTTCGATGTTGGTTTCTAAATAAACAACCACACCACGAGCAGATAGTCTGTTACGGGTTTCTCGCGATATCACCGAACCACCACCTGTTGCTAGCACAATGCCTTGCTTTTCAGTAAGTTCGTTGATTATTTTTTCTTCTCGTTGACGGAAGCCTTCTTCGCCTTCTACATCAAATACCCAACCTACATCCGCACCTGTACGTCGCTCAATTTCCTGATCGGAATCATAAAATTCCATACTAAGTTGTTGAGCTAACTGACGACCAATAGTGCTTTTGCCGGCACCCATAGGCCCAACCAGAAAGATATTACGTTTCTCTGCCATGTTTTTGGTATTACTAAGATATTCGTTAATGATAACCCGCCCCGCCAAATTCATTCAGCGACGGGACCTAAACTGAAATTTATGAGTGTTTATCTAATTCACACCTGATAACATTTGTTATCTACTCTCATAATAAGACTGAGTTCTTTCAGTAGATCGCTATAAAATAACCACATGCTGTCATAAACGACAACATAGGATAAAAATCCCTTTGCCCACAGTACATAACAAAAACTACTAAAAAAGTAATTATCTTTGTTGGCAACGCGGAGATTCTAACACAATTTAGTCGGAAAACCGCATCTGATAATATTGTCTTTTTCGTCATCAATCGATCAATATTACATATAAAAAGCCCTACCTCCAAGAATAGAGGAAGTGCATAAAATGTATCCGTATTTTTATTGTGATGTTTCAGGTTCACTCAAATTAGCTAACCCTTGTAAGCTAAATCGTCCTCATCGTCAAATCTATAAATACTGATTATAAGAAAAAACAATGAATAACTCTCAGTTTAATCCTAGTAAAAAACATATAGTGCATTGTATTTTATAATAAAACTATTTATTACATAAAAAATTAGATTAATTTAGGTGTAATAAAAATAACCAATTCATGGCGACTGTGTTGATCTCTTTTATGACTGAAAAGTACGCCTAGTAATGGAATAGAGGATAAAAAAGGGATCTTTGCCGTATGTTCTTGCTGTTTTTGCTGAAATATACCTCCTAGCATAATGGTTTCGCCATCACGAATAGCTACTTCTGTGCTGATCTCTTGTTTATCAATAGATAGATGTTCACTTCCACCTTGAACAAGTGCAATGCCCGGTGTGTTTTGACTAATTTTAAGTATTAACCTTATCTGTTTATTTCTTTGGATAATAGGGGTGACTTCCATGCCTAAGACGGCCTCTTTAAATTGAACTCGTGTAATTTCATTATCTCGACTGACATAGGGGATTTCCGTTCCTTGTTTGATGGATGCTGTTTTTTCATGAGCGGTTGTTAGCCTTGGACTTGCGATAATAGATAACTGTTTCTCTTGTTCTAATGCGCTTAATTCAAGCTCTAATAGGCGACCATTAATTCTGGCAATATTAAATGCAATATAGTGAAGGGGATTTTTGGTGTTTTGATGAAGTGATAATGCAGAAAGTGAAGGCGTTGATAACGCCGAATTAAGTGAGGAGGTTGTCGAAATAGTATTCGATATTGTAGATGCTGCTTCGGTTTGTGTTTTTAATGCTTGTAATCCCCATTGAGTGCCTAATTCATTTAAAGCATCCTGACTGCTACTCACAATATGAGCGGTGATATGAACTTGTTGTTGTGGGGTATCCCGTAATTTGAGCCAATCCTCAATTTCAGACAGTGTTTTACTATTATCAACGATTGAAAGACTATTCGCTTCTTTATCAATAATAACTCGCCCTTGCTGACTCAGTAATGGAATAGTGTGATTACTGAGTTGTTCACCGAGTCTCTCAGCATCAGCATAATTTAAAGGATAAAGTTGATGATGTAACTCTTCAAGTTGTTCCGTCGCTGATGTTCGTTCTTCAATAAAAGTAGAGGGTATCTTTTCATCATTGATATTCTCAGGAAAGAAGGGGTCTCGGGTGTGTGCCCAAATGGCGGTTGTCATACATAATATGACGATGAAAATTCCTATCTTCATGATATATCACCCTGTATTGCACTAGAATAACTTAGCTCTGTAAGGCTTATTTGTACTGAAATGAGATGGGGTTCTATTGGAATAATATTGAGAGAAATCAGCGCTAAACGTGTTTGATTGAGGTATTCCAAAAGTGTTAAAAACTGTGGGTAAGACAACGTAAAAGTGAGTTTATATAAAGAGTTAGGCGTGTTTTCCCAAATCTCGGGTATAAAATGATACGTCATCAGTAAGCGTTGCAATTGCTCACTAACCGGTGTGTTATCGAATGGGATGTCATAATCCATTTGTTGTGTGATTAGTGAATTAAGAGATGGCATTGTGCCTAATGTGCGTTGATGATGATTAATACGCTTTAATCTTTGTGCTATTTCTATGTGTTGTTGGGTTATCTCTTGCTGGTAGTCCATGTAGATCAAGAGGTAATAAAATAGCAGGGTAATAAAAGGTATAATTAAGCTCAGTAAAGTGAGTTTCCACTTAGGTAGAAACGCAATAAGTAACAACCATTGTGCCTTTATTTTCATTGGCTTCCCTCATCTTCTTCATTCCATTGCGCTTGTTCTTCTGATTTCCCGTTTAAATGTATTTCTGTGTAAGACGGATCAATTTTGCTTTGTTGTAAATAACGCAATGTTAAAGAGGCTAAAACAGGGTGACTTTTAAGATTGGTCATAAAAGAGAGTGATTGCGTATTCGGGAGAGTGAGGTGCAGTGAGCATTGATTATCGGTTTCATCATAGTGGCTAATCCAACCTGTTGAGGGAAGATGCGCTTCGATAGCTCGAAAAAAACGAATGTAATGTAAATAGCGCAGCCAGTTTTGATAATAGAGTGAATAGTGTTGATAGCGTAAAAGTGCCTGTTTTTTCTGTTTTTGATATATATCGAGTTGTTTTAGTAATAAATCCTCTTGTTGTTGAGTTTGGTATTGTTGATCTGTTATGTGTGATTGTTTTTGTGCCAAATGGTAGGTGTAATAGCTACAAATAATGAAAGTGATCGTGACCAATGATAGCGTTTGAGAAAGCCATAATAATGCTTTTTGTCTAAATAAGCTGTAGCGCCAAGGAAGGTAATTTACTTGATACATAACACCTCTTCAGGGCGTAATGCCAAACCCAATGCAACAAGTGGAATACGATCTTTATTTGACGTTGTTTTAAATAAATCGTGGGAGAAATTGGGCCAAATAGGCATTAACTGACTAAAATATGCTTCATTATCACCCGTTAAATAACACTGCTTTAATGACCAATGATATTTTTCTATTAACTGGTTAATACAAGCTTGTTGCTCTTGTTGATTTTCATAGGCAAGAGTGCCGTAATGGGGCATATTTTCATCAGATGATACCCAAAGTAGCATTTTGTTTTTACAGTACAACAGCGGATCCTGAGCTGAGATGTCAAGGTAAGTTGCTAAATAGCGTAGCGCACACGCAGGAGTATCAATCGCCGTTATTGTTAAGTTTATTTGGGAAAATAAGTCAATATACTTATCTAAAATCGTTTTATGACACAGATGAATAGCGAGTTTCCCCTTACTTTGTCGATAATCAAAATTAACAGGGATTTTCGTATTTTGTGTGTAAGATGTGGCTCGTAGTTGCGCTAACCGATAACATGCTGCTGATGTAAGGGAAACTGCATGAGGCAGCGGGATAATTTGATAGCTTTCATAAATATCCGGTAGAGAAAGCGTAACATTATTAATAGAGGGCAATTTTTTACGCCACTCCGTTAGGATTTTTCTTAATTTTATGCCGTTTAAATCGTCATTAAGAGGTAAAGGGAATTGCCAAAATGCACAGATCTTCCATTGTTTATTCTGCTGAAATACTAAAATTGCATTGATATGATGAGTGTTAACTTCAATGCCAATCTGGTAATTGTGTGTGTCCATAATTGATATCCATATCTATTGATGAGTAATTGCCTATTTTCAAAGAGGCGTTACCTTTATACTACGCACTGTTTGTTTATAAACCGCCCAATTCACACTACATGGGAAATTTAAGGTGAAGTTCTTAAAATATTTTTTCATCTTCGTTTTTGCTTGCATAATTTTGGGAGCAGCCTCGATATACGGTATGTATAAGTATGTTGAGCCTCAGTTACCCGATGTCGCGACATTAAAAGATGTTCGTTTACAAACCCCTATGCAGGTATTTAGTGCAGACGGAGAGTTGATCGCGCAATACGGCGAAAAACGCCGTTTACCACTAACATTGGAGGAGATGCCTCCTCAACTTATTAATGCTTTTATCGCAACAGAAGATACGCGTTTTCGTGAACACCACGGTATTGACCCTATTGGGATCTCACGTGCTGTTGTTGTGGCATTAACATCAGGACAAGCCTCTCAAGGCGCGAGTACCATTACGCAGCAATTGGCTCGAAATTTCTTTTTAACACCTGAAAAGAAATTAATGCGAAAAATAAAAGAAGCCTTTTTGGCGATCCGCATTGAGAAAGAGCTCACTAAAGATGAAATTTTAGCGCTGTATCTAAATAAAATTTATCTAGGTAACCGCGCTTATGGTGTGGGTGCTGCGGCTTATGTTTACTTTGGTAAAAGTGTTCATGATCTTAGCCTAAATGAAATGGCCGTCATTGCTGGCTTACCGAAAGCACCATCTACGCTTAACCCACTCTATTCTTATGATCGTGCCTTAAAACGCCGTAATGTCGTTTTACAGCGTATGTATGAAGAGAACTATATCACTCGAGCACAATATGAAAGTGCAAGAGCAGAGCCTATTGTTGCTAAATATCATGCACCGCAAATTGATTTCTCTGCACCTTATCTAACAGAAATGGTGAGAATGGAGATGTATGAGCGCTATGGTGAAAATGCTTATACAGATGGCTATAAAATTTACACAACGGTGGTTCGTAAAGATCAATTAGCAGCAGAAAAAGCCTTGCGTGATAATGTGATCGATTACGACATGCGTCATGGTTACCGTGGTGCTCAAGAAGTTCTGTGGAGTGAAGGGCAAACGCCATGGGATAACGAAGCTATCAACAAGAAACTAAAAGGGATCCAAACTTATGGTCCTTTAATTCCTGCAGTGGTGTTATCTGCTGATGCAAAAGAAGCCAAAGTTATCTTAAAAACGGGCGACAACATTACGCTAGATTTAAAAGCGGTTCGTTGGGCTCGTAAATTTATTTCTGACACCGCTCAAGGTGCAACACCAACAAAAGTTGATGCCGTTGTGCATGTTGGCGAACAAATATGGGTACGCCAAAATAACGAAAACAGTTGGGTATTAGCGCAGCTTCCGGGTGTTAATGCGGCATTTGTTGCATTAGATCCTATCAATGGAGGAATTATTGCGCTTGTTGGTGGTTTTGATTTTGAGATCAGTAAATTTAACCGAGTTTCTCAATCGTTACGCCAAGTCGGTTCAAATATTAAACCTTTCTTATATGCCGCTGCATTAGACAAAGGATTAACGTTATCGACACTGCTTAATGATTTACCTATTAGCCGTTGGGATGCGGGTGCAGGCACAGATTGGCGCCCTAAAAACTCACCGCCAACTTATGCTGGTCCTATTCGTTTACGTCAAGGTTTAGGCCAGTCTAAAAACGTGGTGATGGTACGTGCAATGCGTGCAATGGGTGTGGATTATGCTGCTGATTATCTATTACGTTTTGGTTTCCCTAATCAAAATATCGATAGAACAGAATCTTTAGCATTAGGATCACCATCATTTACACCAATGCAAATGGTACGAGGATTTGCTGTTATGGCAAACGGTGGATATCTTATCGAGCCTTACTATATCCAGCGTATTGAAAATGCTGATGGCGAAGAGCTGTTTACAGCAAAACCAAAGGTAGCTTGCCCAGATTGTACTGATATCCCTGTTATTTACGGCGATACCATGCGTTCTATTGCGTTATCTGATGACTATATGGAAAATGTTGCTCAATCTAATAAATCTCAGCCAGTAGCCGCTACGCCTGAAATTGAATTAGAACAAGCACCGTTAGCCGAAACGGTAAAAGAAAGCCCTTATGCACCACACGTTATCAGCACACCACTGGCTTACTTAATGCATGATGCATTAAGAACAAACCTTGTGGGTGAACCAGGATGGTCTGGTACCGGTTGGCGCGCTGTTCGTGATCTTAAACGCCAAGATATTGGCGGTAAGACAGGAACAACAAACAGTTCTAAAGATGCATGGTTCTCTGGATATGGTGCCAATATTGTTGCTACCGCTTGGATTGGCTTTGATGATAGTAGTCGCAATTTAGGTCGAACTGCCGCGAGTGGTGGTGAAGCGGGGGCTAAAACGGCACAACCTATTTGGAATGACTTTATGAAAGTGGCTCTGGATGGTGTACCCGTTAATATGATGCCTGTGCCAAAAGGCGTTGTGGCTGTTCAAATTGATAGAAGAACAGGAAAATTGGCGGGTGATGGCGCTTCAATGAAAGAATATTTTATTGACGGGACTCAACCAACAGAAAAAGCAAAAAATGAAGTAGGAACACAGATTTTTGAGGATAATGGCGAATCTAACGAGTTATTCTAATTAATCGAAAATAAAAACCGGATGTTAAAGTCCGGTTTTTTTATTATCTATTTATTTTGTAATAGATAGCGATGGGCTAAGAAGAGAGCACTGACACTACGCGCTTCTGTAAAATCTGGATGATCAAGTAAGTCCATCATTTTTGCGATAGGCCAATGTATTTGGATCAATGGCTCAGGCTCATCTCCCTCGAGTTGTTCTGGATAAAGGTCATGCGCAATAACAATGTTCATTTTGCTAGAAAAGTAAGATGGCGCCATAGAAAGCTTTGCGAGTTCTATTAATGAGTGAGCACCATAGCCAATTTCTTCTTTTAGTTCGCGGTTTGCGGCTTGTAGGGCATTTTCACCAGGATCAATTGCGCCTTTGGGAAAACCAAAATCGTAATTTTCGATACCTACGGCGTATTCACGGATAAGAATAAGATTGTCATCAATAATAGGAACAATCATAACGGCTTCACGATTAGCGGGTTTCATTCGCTCATAAGTGCGTTTTTCTCCGTTACTAAACTCCAAATTAACGGATTGGATCTGAAATAATCGAGAACGGGCGATGTTATCAATGTTTAATATATTGGGTTTTTTTAGTTCTTTCATAACAGCCCCTGGCAGAATAGAGATTAACCTGAATTTAACACATTAATGACAAAATAAATCTAACAATTAGATTTAGCTTTTAAAGGAAAATTGAGTACACTCCGCTATCAAACCTAGTTATTTATTGATTTTTTGAGAATATTATTATTTATTGATTCGCTATTTTACCCGAAGATAGCATTGTTAGCGGATATAAACTTGATAATAGATATAAATTATAACGCGACTGCAAAAATATAATCTATTGTATTTAAATAAAAAATAGAACAAAAGAATAGGAATTGCCTTATGTTAGGCAGGGTTTTAAATTTGTTATTGTTACTACGCAGCATCAGTATAAGCATGGGGAAAAAATGAGATTATCAGTCATTATATTGGCTATCTTGATGATAAGCCTATTTATAATGGCCGCCTTTCTATTCTTTAAAAGAAGGCGGCTTGATGGCTCACATCATCTTCCATCTCTCGCTAAACCGACTTATCGCAAGCTCACTTCTGATGACTATGGGCTTATTAGTGATTATTTATCTTATTTTGGTAACTCTGATTTCTCTTCTGGCTATTCATTACAAAACTTCCCCGAGATGCCAATTAAAGGCGAAGTCGTTACTACATTAAGAAATATCGTTAATCGCTTTGCGGGTTCTAGTGAAGGATTAAATCATTGGCGTTACTATATTGATGCTGTAGAAATTCATATACCCCCACTGCTTGTGCCTTACCTTCAGCAAGAAAATGTTCTCGATGTTGTCTGTACCCCTTCGATCCCCATCGTTGTTGGTGTGAATGGTCATTTCTTAAAAGAGGAAAAAATTCATTTTTCTGCTTTAAGTTTAAAACAACTCTCTGAGCCTATATTGGCCAATGGTTCATCAACAATTCAAAAGAATGAAGGTGATGCGGCTCACTTATTACAAATCCGAGAAGAAACAAACGAAGAATATCGATTACATAACTCATCTGGTTTTTGGGATGGCTCTTTTATTTGTATAGGGCTTACGTTGTGCTTAACAGCCTTAATGATGCCCCAAGTTTTCCTTCCTTGGATCCTAGCGACTGGTAGTGCTTTCCTTGCTGTTGGCGTTTTTCTGATCCACAAGCCTTTGATCAAACCACGTAAACAAGAAATCCACTGTTTTAAAGGACGCTTAAAGCGCTGGGGACTTTTTGGCAACTTTGATCATGGGCAGGTGAAAAATGTTTCTTTAGGGGGGATTGATCTTGTTTATCCGCCTCATTGGGAGCCTTATATTCAAAGCGATATTGATAAGGTAACTTATTTAGAAATGTATCCAAGTCATCATGTTGTAAAGCAAGGAAACTACCTTTCATTGCATGATGAAGAAAAAAATTATCCATATAAACGCTATATTAAAAATATTATTTTCGTTTTCTGGAGCCTGTTTATTATTGGCATGTTGTATCTTTATCAGCCCCTTTCTCTTTCAATGAAACTCAGTTTTTCATGGCTAAAAGATACTGAACCTCATTTAGTCACCAATTTTACTGAGCTAGAAACAACTGATTTGCATGTCGGCGATATTATTCAAGCGAAAGGGGTTGGGATGTGCTACATGCCACCTAATTTATCAAGTAAGAATAATAAAACGATTTTTGCACCTTTTGATTGCTCTGGAATTTATTGGAATAACAGTAATCCAATGCCAATGCCTGAATCGAGCACGATAGAAAAAGCAGCCGCTTTATTGCATATGGTTGAAGAGCAATTACATCCTGTTTCTAATAACCGAGTTAACCCAAGTTTAGGCCAAGCGATTACTAAATCAGGGATGAATCTGTTAGATAATTTTGATGGTATTGTGCTGAAAACACAGGATTTATGCCCGAGAGAAAATGAGTGTATCCGTCTTAAAATGGCGCTAGTTAACTTAAGTAACGTCAATGATTGGGCTGCATTAGTTCAACGTGCTGAAAGTGGTAAATTAACTGGAACCAATGTTTTATTGCGTGCTGTGAGTGCCGAGGCCTTGGAAAAGCTTATCGACACCACCACATCTTCTTTTATCTATCGAGAAATAGATAAAGCCGCAATACTGTTAAACAGTCCTCCACCGGGTGGTGTGCTGTTAATCAGTGATGAAAGAAAACAGCTTGTTGATTACGCTTCAAGTTCAAACTCCGTGTTTGAACCTACCCCGTTAGAACAGTGGCGAGAACTACAACGTTTATCCGATATTTTATTGCATACCCCTTTTGATACGGGGGGCGTAATAACAGGCATGGTTGTTGATGCGAATGGTACGTTACAGATATTTTTACATAGCCTGCCAGATTCGATGACGATGTTATATTACATCGGTAATACGTTATTATTGTTTATCGCTATTGGGTTCTTAATATTGAACCTATTTCTTATCATCCGGCGTCGGCGACAAAACAACCAACGCATGAATAAAATCAGTCTCTATTATGAGCACTGTTTTTATCGCCCTCCTCAGTAAGTCCCTTGTTGTGGAAGGCTATGTGTTTACACTATCGCCTTCATAAAGAAGTTGAAGTTGAAGTTAAGGAGAAAGGGATGAGCCAACCATCGCAAGAAAGTGGCGTCCGTTTAGATAAATGGCTTTGGGCCGCACGTTTTTATAAAACGCGCGCTATCGCTCGCACAATGATTGAAGGTGGCAAAGTTCATTACAATGGTGTGAGAGGTAAGCCAAGTAAAATCGTTGAAGAGGGCGCTGAAATACGCCTACGACAAGGTAATGATGAACGGACGGTAACCATTCTTATGGTAAGTTCACAGCGACAAGGTGCTACACAAGCACAAGGGCTGTATTGTGAAACACCAGAGAGTATTGCTAAAAGAGAAAAAATTGCTCTAGCAAGAAAAATGAATGCGTTAACAATGCCTCATCCTGAGCGTCGTCCTGATAAAAAGGAAAGACGCACCTTACTTCGCTTCAAACAGACAAATTTACAAGAATCGGATTAACCGATTCCCTGAAATGAGAGAAAATCATGTCGAAAGAAGACTCTTTATCACGTTTTTTATTCGAAAAAAACGCGGTACGTGGCGAATTGGTCAATGTGACTGAAACCTATCAATCAATGCTTGAAAATCACCATTATCCTGAGCCAGTTCAACACCTTCTGGGTGATTTGCTGGTGGCAACCAGTTTGTTAACAGCTACGCTTAAATTTGAAGGTGATATTACGGTTCAAATACAAGGCGATGGCCCTGTACGACTGGCTGTGATCAATGGAAATAACAACCAACAAATGCGTGGTGTTGCGCGTATTGGGGATGATGTTAAAGCGGGTAGTACCTTAAAAGAGATGATCGGGAATGGTTTTATGGTCATCACGGTAACGCCTGAAAAAGGTGAACGTTATCAAGGTATTGTTGCTCTTGATGGTGAAACGATAGAAGCTTGTATTGATAACTACTTTAAGCAATCAGAACAGTTACCTACACGCGTATTTATTCGTAGTGGTACGCAGGCGGGCAAGCCAGCCGCAGCAGGTATGTTATTACAAGTATTACCTGCATCAGAAGAGTTCACCGCAGAACATACTGCTGAACATTTTGAATTGCTTACCCAGTTAACACACACAATCAAAGCCGAAGAGCTATTTACGTTAGATACTAAAGAGATCTTACATCGCTTATATCACGAAGAAGATGTCACTCTTTATGATCCTCAAGTTGTTGAATTCCATTGCACTTGTTCGCGTGAACGTTGTGAAAATACATTAGTAACATTGTCGAAAGAAGATGTGAACCACCTGTTGCAAGAACAGGGAAATATTGATATGGAATGCGAGTATTGTGGAACACATTATATCTTCACAGAGAATGATATTATTAATATCAATAAGTTAAGTGAATCAGAATTGCACTGATTCGATTTAGCAAAACTGTTTTATCAAAAGGACGCTATTTTGCGTCCTTTTTTATTCAACAATTTTTCTTTAGTTTTGTGCATTAGCTCTCGTTCTTAACATAAAAAAATTATAAATTTTCAAAATATTGATAACAATCGCTGTTAATTACTCGTAACACCTTAATATTATTCGTAGAAAGGTCTATTTATCAGGAGCGAAACTATGAGCGTTAAAGGTCTTACCCCTAAGGATCTCCAGCAGTACGGTATTAAGGACACGAGTGAAATCATTTATAACCCAAGCTATGAGCTGTTATTTAATGAAGAAACTAAGCCTGAATTAACAGGTTACGAGCGAGGCACACAAACCTCGTTAGGCGCTATTGCCGTTGATACAGGTATATTTACTGGACGTTCTCCGAAAGATAAATACATTGTTCGTGATGATGTTACTCGTGACACCGTATGGTGGGCTGATCAGGGTAAAGGTAAGAACGATAATAAGCCACTTTCACAAGAAGTGTGGACTGACTTAAAATCATTAGTAACCAATCAGCTATCAGGCAAACGTTTGTTTGTTGTTGATGCATTTTGTGGTGCGAATGCGGATACACGTTTGAAAGTTCGTTTTATCACAGAAGTTGCTTGGCAAGCGCATTTTGTTAAAAATATGTTTATTCGTCCTGAACAAGAAGAGTTGGAGAATTTCACACCAGACTTCATTGTGATGAACGGAGCAAAATGTACAAATCCAAATTGGAAGGCACAAGGTCTGAATTCAGAGAACTTCGTTGCTTTCAATTTAACTGAACGCATTCAGTTAATTGGTGGGACTTGGTACGGTGGCGAGATGAAGAAAGGGATGTTCTCAATGATGAACTACTTCCTTCCTCTTAAAGGTATGGCTTCTATGCACTGCTCCGCAAACGTTGGCGAAAGTGGTGATGTTGCTATTTTCTTTGGCCTATCAGGCACCGGTAAAACAACCCTTTCAACCGATCCTAAGCGTAAGCTAATTGGTGATGATGAACATGGTTGGGATGATGACGGCGTGTTTAACTTTGAAGGTGGCTGTTATGCGAAAACAATCCACTTATCAAAAGAAGCGGAACCCGATATCTATGGTGCAATTAAACGCGATGCACTGTTAGAAAACGTGGTTGTGTTATCTGACGGCTCTGTTGATTTCGATGATGGTTCGAAAACAGAAAATACCCGTGTTTCTTATCCTATTTATCATATCGATAATATTGTTAAACCCGTTTCTAAAGCAGGTCACGCTAAGAAAGTCATTTTCTTAACAGCGGATGCTTTTGGTGTGTTACCTCCTGTTTCACGTTTAACACCAGAACAGACGCAATACCACTTTTTATCAGGCTTCACCGCTAAACTAGCGGGAACTGAACGTGGTGTGACCGAGCCAACGCCAACATTCTCAGCTTGTTTTGGTGCGGCATTCTTATCTCTGCATCCAACACAATACGCCGAAGTATTGGTAAAACGTATGCAAGCATCAGGTGCAAAAGCCTACTTGGTTAATACAGGTTGGAACGGTACAGGTAAGCGTATCTCGATTAAAGATACACGCGCTATTATTGATGCCATCTTAAATGGTGATATTGATAAAGCACCAATGAAAACATTACCCGTATTTGATTTAGAGATCCCAACCGCTCTGCCGGGCGTTAACAGCGAAATCTTAGATCCTCGTGATACTTATGCTGATAAAACGCAATGGGATACCAAAGCAGACGATCTTGCTGATCGCTTTGTGAAAAACTTCGATAAATATACGGATACTCCAGCGGGTCAAGCGTTGACTAAAGTTGGGCCCAAACGTTAATTTTTATTAGCATGAATAAAAACACCAAACTCATAGGACGTGATTTTGGTGTTTTTTTATTTGAGATCTTTGAGATAAAAAAATCCCTGAAATGCGAGAATATTTCAGGGAATAGAAAATAAAGTGAAATAATTTATTAGAGAAAAAGTGACTTTAGAGGGTAGGTAACCCAACTATGCTGTTACAGGAGGTAAATCAAACAGTAAAATTTCACTGTCCTCGTCACCAACAAAACGGATCATATCTTCATTAGCAATTGCCACACCATCACTGGTGGTCGCAATAATGTCATTAATCGTTATTTTGCCTTTCACGACTTGTAGCCAAACATGACGACCTGTTTCAGCTTGATATTGTGCTTCTTCACCTTTTTTCAGGTTCCAGCGCCATAACGTCATATCTTGGAATACTTTTAAAGAGCCATCACGGGCGTCTGGCGATAAAATAAGTTGTTTGCTCACTGTCGTATCAAAACGACGTTGATCGTAACGTGGTGTGATACCGACGGTATTTGGCATAATCCAAATTTGGTAAAAATGCAGTCCTTTATCACTATTCGGATTATATTCTGAGTGAGTAATACCTGTACCTGCACTCATTATTTGAAACTCACCTGCGGGAACATTTTCTTTATTACCCATGCTGTCTTTATGCTCGATATTACCTTCAAGCACATAGGTTAAAATTTCCATGTCTTTATGTGGGTGAGTACCAAAACCTTCACCGGGTATTACGCGATCTTCATTAATCACTCGTAGGGCAGAAAATCCCATAAAATCACGATCGTAATAATTTGCGAAAGAGAAAGTATGCCAGCTATCTAGCCAACCATGATTAGCGTGTCCTCTTTCATTTGCTTTGCGTAGATAAATCATAATGTGTTTCCTTCTCTGAAGTTATTGAACACAGTTTACTCAATAGCGCAAAGTAAAAAAGCGGAGGAATTTAACCTGAGGATCCAAATAATTTGAATAAGAGAAAACAAAAACATCGAACAAGTTCTAGAAAAGAAAAAGCCAGCACCCGGCTGGCTAAAGTAAAACACTGGAAGCAATGTGAGCAATGTCGTTCTTTCATATGACCCTGAAGGTGGTGCATCTGAAAGTGTTATTAATGATAATGGTTCTCAGTATCATTTGTAAAGCGCTTTTTTTAAGCAAATTAGAAAAAAGCGCCAAAAAAGTTTTAACTTACTGATTAACGAGTTGTTTTATTTTAATCATTTTTTAAAACAGTAATATAACCAAATAGTTAACAATATTCTTTATGGGGGTATTTATAGGAAAAAGAAGAGAAATGTGGACATAAAACCAGAGAAAAGGAAGGTGTATAAAGCATTTTGAATTTCTACTGAGAAAGATAAGAAGAAAAAGCCATCTCTGATTGATGATGGCTGGTTTTTATTGTGTATAACTTATAAGTTTATCGAATTATAAAACTGATATTTATAACTTTCATATTTACAAATTTATTTATTATTACTCAATAAAGGTCGATTTTGGTGTTGAGATAAGGCTCTGCGCACAGGCATAAGCTGAACTCCATGCCCATTGAAAGTTATATCCACCTAACCAACCCGTCACATCAACCACTTCTCCAATAAAATAGAGTCCTTTTACTTTTGTGGCTTCCATTGTTTTAGAGGAAAGGGCGCGAGTATCTACGCCGCCTAGTGTGACTTCTGCGGTGCGATATCCCTCAGTACCATTGGGCTGAACTTGCCATTCTTGTAGTAACGTTGCAATTTGCGTAATACGTTCATTACTAAGTTGAGTCAGAGAAATATCAGGTAACTGTTTGTTTTCTATCATTATTTCAATAAAACGCTTTGGTAATAAGCGAGAAAGCGTATTTTTTAATAATTGATTCGGATGTTCTAGGCGTTTTTCTTGCAGAAGGCTTTCAAGATTAATACTCGGAAGTAAGTTAATACTTACATACTCACCTGATTGCCAATAACTAGAGATTTGCAAAATAGCAGGGCCTGAAAGACCACGGTGCGTAAAAAGGATGTTTTCTTTAAAACTTGTCCCATTTTTTGCCGTCACCCTAGCGGGTACAGCTACGCCGGATAGTTGGCTGAATTGCTCAAGCTGGGGTTTATGTAAAGTAAAAGGAACTAATCCTGCGCGAGTGGGTAAAACAGAAAGCCCAAATTGCTCTGCAACTTTATAGCCAAAAGGAGTAGCCCCTAAACCGGGCATAGAAAGGCCACCACTGGCAATCACCACGGAAGGTGTTGTGATCGCTTTCCCATCAACAAAAATAGTAAAGCCTACATCTGTTTTCTCGATTTGCGTGACTTCACTACGTAAGCGAACACTTACTTTCCCTTTTTGACATTCAGTGAGTAACAAATCAACAATTTGCTGTGCTGAATCATCACAAAATAACTGTCCTAACGTTTTTTCATGGTAGGCGATGTTATATTTTTGCACTAATTCAATAAAATCCCATTGTGTATAGCGAGCAAGTGCTGACTTACAAAAATGAGGGTTCTCTGATAAATACGCCGAAGGTTCGATATACATATTAGTGAAATTACAACGCCCCCCCCCTGACATTAGAATTTTACGACCTGCTTTTTTGCCATTATCGAGGACTAAAACAGATAATCCTGCTTGTCCTGCTAAAGACGCACAAAAAAGCCCCGCGGCACCTGCACCTATAATTACTGTATCGTATGATCCCACAATGATGTCTCGTTCTTGGTTTTCTCTGACTACTTAATCAATGATTTTCGCGTAAAATCAGAGTGTTTTTGTAAAATTATATGGAGAAATCTGCATTTTTCACCTAAATTCTTATTAGCAAGGAAAAAAATTGTCAGAAATTTACTTTTTTTTTATTTTTATTAATTGAATGATATATAAGGAATTATCTTAAAAAGGCTCTAATTTTCTTGGTTATCAAATCAAAAAAAGGTTAAATTTCGCTTCCACCGTTCGCATTTGTCGCTGATAATGCGCCGCGTTCATGTCCAACTAACTGGCTTAACGTCTATGCTACATTTGTTTACTGACCTAGAATTTCATACAGGGTTGATGTTGGTTTTAGCACTGCTATTTGTGCTATTTTATGAAGCTATTAACGGCTTCCATGATACCGCAAATGCGGTAGCAACTGTTATCTATACTCGTGCTATGCGTGCGCAATTTGCGGTCGTGATGGCGGGTGTATTTAATTTCCTTGGAGTTTTGCTCGGTGGATTGAGCGTAGCTTATGCTATCGTTCACTTGTTACCGACAGATCTTCTGCTGAATGTGAGCTCAGCTCATGGCCTTGCCATGGTCTTCTCGTTGCTGTTAGCCGCCATTATCTGGAACTTAGGTACATGGTATTTCGGTATTCCAGCATCAAGTTCACATACGCTGATAGGTGCTATCATTGGTATTGGTTTAACAAATGCTATCGTGACAGATTCGTCTATCGTTGACGCATTAAACATACCAAAAATGATCAGTATCTTCCTATCACTCATTCTTTCACCAATTATCGGCTTGGTTATTGCGGGCGCGATGATTTTCTTACTGCGCCGTTACTGGAGTGGTACGAAAAAACGTCGCCGTATTCACCTGACACCGGCTGAACGTGAGAAGCAAGATGGTAAGCGTAAGCCGCCATTTTGGACCCGTACTGCACTGATTTTATCAGCCGTTGGGGTGAGTTTCTCTCATGGTGCAAATGATGGGCAGAAAGGTATCGGTCTTATCATGTTGGTATTAATTGGCGTGGCGCCTGCGGGCTTTGTCGTCAATATGAGTGCGAGCGGATACGATATCACCAAAACTCATGATGCCGTTGTACACTTACAACAATATTATGAGAAACATCAGCCAGCGCTACAGCATGCTATTGATAATACACCAGTAGTACCAGCACAAGCTGATGCTAGTGATACAGATTTCCATTGTAATAGCGCAAGAACGCCAATTGTTCTGAATCAAACAGAACAGATGCTTGCAAATATTGGCTCTTATGACGAGCTAACTGCAGACCAGCGTGCTCAAATGCGTCGATTACTTATGTGTATCGCTGATACCGCAACAGAAGTGGCTAAATTACCAGAAACTAGCGCCCAAGATGCACGGTTCTTAAAAACATTGAGTCGTGACCTGCTAAACACGGTGGAATATGCTCCGATTTGGATCATTATCGCAGTGGCATTAGCGCTCTCTATCGGGACAATGGTAGGTTGGAAACGCGTTGCAGTAACCATTGGTGAGAAAATTGGTAAAAAAGGTATGACTTACGCTCAAGGGGTTTCTGCTCAGGTAACAGCCGCAGTTTCCATCGGTGTAGCAAGTTATACGGGTATGCCTGTATCAACAACACAAGTTCTGTCATCTGCAGTTGCAGGTACGATGATTGTTGATGGTGGTGGTGTTCAAACGAAGACAGTGAAAAACATTGCATTGGCTTGGATCTTAACATTACCCGTTAGCATTGGTTTATCAGGTTTACTCTATTGGATATCACTTACTTTTATTGTGAATAGTTGATAACAGTAAATTAGCCAAGTTTATTTATAAACGGTGACTTTTAGTCACCGTTTTTTTGTTTTTGTCGCTACCAGAAAAGCATCGCAATTAAACTTGCGACAGCCAAAATGCAAAAACGGCTAACAAGATAAAATTGCCGATAAATTCGCTCGCAACGCATAATGACCTCAGGATTATGATGATTGATATATTGACGTTGATTGATATAGCGGATAAGCCGTAACTGCTTTGAAAATTGTCCATGCATAGTAAAAAATCCATTGCCATCCACCGATTGGTAGAGCAAAGGATCAGATTGGCGCAGTATTGTGAGTAATACCCGAATAGATGAAAAATAACGCATCATATTAATCAGGCAAAGAATACATAGCGCCCAAAAGACAACAATGACATTAAACATAATCCCCTCCCTAGAATAATAGATTCTGAGATGAGAAAACCTTTACCCATGAAAGGTTACTTTTTTCTCTAATTTAAGTTTAGGTGAAATTAAGCAATAAACAAAAGTGACTTTTTCAAGTTGTTTCCTTTTTCAGAAAAAAAGATAAAAAATAACTCTAAAAGGGTGTTTTTGTTGTTTTTTATACTCAATTCTCATTATTATGATGATATTGTCGGTGAATAACATCGTGCTAATCTAAAATGGTGTATATTGTTATTTATCGATAGATGTTTTCTTGATGAATTTGACATAAGTTGTGATCAAGGCGACATCTAACTTTCATCTTAAAACGTTATATTTAATACATAGGATTTAGGCTTAACTGCCTTTCCAACCGATTAATCAGCTTATGGAAGGAGTTCACGATGGCTTATAAGCATATTCTAGTGGCAGTTGATTTATCCCCTGAGAGTAACGTCTTAGTACAGAAAGCTGTATCTATGGCAAAACCCTATAATGCCAAAGTTTCCTTAATTCACGTTGATGTTAACTACTCTGATCTTTATACCGGTCTAATTGATGTCAACCTCGGTGATATGCAACAACGTATTACTGATGAAACCCGTAACGCGTTAAAAGATCTCTCTGATAAATCGGGTTATGAAATTCAAGAAACCTTGAGTGGTAGTGGCGATCTAGGTCAAGTTCTGGTTGATGCGATTAAGAAATACGATATGGATTTAGTCGTTTGTGGTCATCACCAAGACTTCTGGAGCAAATTGATGTCATCAGCACGCCAACTCATTAATACTGTGCATGTTGATATGCTAATTGTTCCTCTGAAAGATGATGAATAATAATCGCTTGCTTGTTTAAGCAAAAAAAATGCCTGCTTATGCAGGTATTTTTTTGCCTAAAATTCCTATTTTTCCTGATGTTAAACTGAGTCAACCTTTTTTTTTTGTCTAATTGTGAAAAAAATGTCTTGAAGTGTGAATGTATTTTAATGATATATTCAAGAAGCAAAACAACATCAACCTCACAAAACCCAAAAATATTCCGAATAAATGAGGTTATGCCAACATCACATTACACCAAAAAGGAATAGCTGAATGAATATATCTGGCTCATTATCTTCGTTTTTAGAAGAGGTAGAAAAATATAACGCTCATCAGCCTGAGTATCATCAGGCAGTTCGTGAAGTTTTTACCACTTTGTGGCCTTTTTTAGAGAAAAACCCACAATATCGTGAACAATCATTACTTGAGCGCTTAGTTGAGCCTGAACGTATTATTCAGTTTCGCGTCTGTTGGTTAGATGATAAAGGGCAAGTGCAAGTTAACCGCGCTTGGCGTATCCAATTTAACTCAGCCATTGGACCTTACAAAGGTGGTATGCGTTTTCATCCATCAGTCAATCTTTCGATCCTAAAATTCTTAGGTTTTGAGCAAACATTTAAAAATGCATTAACGACATTGCCAATGGGCGGAGCCAAAGGTGGTTCTGATTTTAATCCTAAAGGCAAAAGTCATGGGGAAGTGATGCGTTTTTGTCAGGCACTGATGACTGAACTTTATCGCCATTTAGGCGCCAATACGGATGTTCCAGCGGGTGATATTGGTGTGGGTGCACGAGAAGTGGGCTTTATGGCAGGCATGATGAAAAAGCTGTCTAATAGCAATGAATGTGTATTTACAGGTAAAGGTCTTTCATTTGGTGGCAGTTTAATCCGCCCAGAAGCCACTGGGTACGGTTTAGTTTACTTTACTAATGCGATGCTTAAACGTCATGGTATGTCTCTTGAGGGAATGCGTGTGGCGGTTTCTGGCGCAGGGAATGTTGCACAGTTCACTATCGAAAAATGTTTAGAGTTAGGCGCTAAAGTAATAACGGCATCAGATTCAGGTGGTACGGTGGTTGATGAAGCTGGGTTTACCACTGAAAAACTCGCTCGACTCACTGAAATTAAAAATAATTACGGTCGTGTTGAAGAGTACGCAAAAGAATTTGGCTTAACGTATCTTGAAGGGCAACAACCTTGGGCGGTTCCTGTTGATATTGCTTTGCCTTGTGCAACACAAAATGAGTTAGATTTAGACGCAGCTAAAGTACTTATCAAAAATGGTGTGAGAGCCGTTGCTGAAGGTGCAAATATGCCAACAACCATTGCAGCAACAGATGCCTTTATCGAAGCCGGTGTCCTTTTTGCACCAGGTAAAGCAGCTAATGCTGGTGGTGTTGCAACCTCGGGTTTGGAGATGGCACAGAATGCAGCACGTTTAAGTTGGAAAGCAGAGAAAGTGGATGCTCGCTTACATCACATCATGTTAGATATTCACCATGCTTGTGTGAATTATGGCGGTGAAGGTAAGCAAACTAACTATATTCAAGGCGCGAACATTGCAGGCTTTGTTAAAGTCGCTGATGCAATGTTGGCACAAGGTGTACTGTAAATTTTATCTATTCTGAACGGGTGTTAAACACCCGTCAGATTCCAGAAAAACTCAGCTTTACTTGCATGTAAGTGGTTACACACAAGGATAAATATCAAAACGGTGATTTTTTGTCGTTACATTGGCGTGTGCGGGCTGATTATTTAATGGTTCTGCATAATCAGGGCGTTTTACCACAACACGTTTTTTTGCCAAAGTGATTGCGGGTTCTAGCAGTGCATCTGCATCTTCATCGGCACCAACTAAAGATTGAAACACTCGCATCTCTTTTTTCACTAATGCGCTTTTCGCCTTATGTGGATACATTGGATCAAGATAGACAACATCAGGAGGCGGTGTGATCTCAGTGAGTGCTTGGGCAGAGGAGGCATGAATTAACGTCATTCTCTCTCGCATCCATTCACCGATGTCAGCATCAAGATAAGCACGCTTTAGACCATCTTCAAGTAATGCAGCAACGACTGGGTGACGCTCTACCATTCTGACTTTGCAACCAATAGACGCCAAGACAAATGCATCTCGACCAAGCCCTGCTGTTGCATCAACAACATCCGGTAAATAATCTTTTTTGATCCCAACAGCCTTTGCTACCGCCTCACCTCGACCGCCACCAAATTTACGACGATGTGCCATTGTGCCTTCAACGAAATCCACATAGATACCACCTAATTTAGGTTCATCTTGTTTGCGTAATTCAAGGTGGGTAGGCGTTAAGACTAAAGCCATGGTTTGCGTTTCGTCGTGAACTAATCCCCAACGTTGCGCTAAATCAGATAAGGCGCTGTTATCAGCGCCTTCTTCACAAAGTAAGCAGATATTCACATATCATCCTTTAATGCCGTAGCCTTTGAGCATAGCATCAAGTTTCGGCTCACGACCACGGAAGCGTTTGAACAGCTCCATTGGCTCTTCTGAACCACCACGAGTTAAAATATTATCAAGGAATGATTGACCCGTTTCACGGTTAAAAATGCCTTCTTCAGAGAAGCGAGAGAATGCATCAGCTGCTAGGACATCAGCCCATAAATAGCTGTAATAACCGGCTGCATACCCACCTGCAAAAATATGGCTAAAGGCATGGGGGAAGCGAGCCCAAGGCGTTGAAGGAACAACAGAAACTTGTTCTTTCACTTGGGTTAAGGTTTCCATTACACAAGCGCCTTTTGCTGGGTCATACTCTGCATGTAAACGGAAATCAAACAAACCAAATTCCAATTGGCGTAATACAAACATCGCTGACTGATAATTTTTTGCTTTGAGCATATTATCAAGCATTGCCTGTGGTAATGGCTCGCCAGTTTCATAATGACCAGAAATAAAGGCTAACGCTTCAGGCTCCCAGCACCAGTTTTCCATAAATTGGCTTGGTAATTCAACGGCATCCCATGGTACACCATTAATGCCTGCAACATCGGCAGTATCAATTTGCGTCAACATATGATGCAAACCATGACCAAATTCATGGAACAGCGTGGTGACTTCATTATGAGTAAATAGCGCAGGTTTATCGCCTACAGGTTTATTGAAGTTACAAGTGAGGTAAGCAACAGGGTTTTGTAGTGAGCCATCAGCATGGCGCATTCTTCCCATGCAGTCATCCATCCAAGCGCCACCACGTTTGTGTTCACGTGCATATAAATCAAGATAGAAGCTACCACGTAAAGTATTGCTTTCATCATAAAGCTCAAAGAAACGGACATCATCATGCCAAGTGTCGATGTCATTACGTTCTTTGGCTGTTAAACCATAGATACGATGAACGACTTCAAATAAGCCACTTAAAGCGCGTTGTTCAGGGAAGTAAGGACGTAGTTGTTCATCATCGATTGAGAAAAGGTGTTGTTTCTGCTTTTCGCTGTAGTAAGCCAGATCCCATGATTCTAATTTATCAACACCATAGTGTTCTTTGGCAAATTGAGTTAACTCCGCCAACTCTTCTTTACCTTGTGGGTGAGCGCGTTGTGCTAAGTCAGTTAAAAAGCTAAGGACTTGCTCGGGAGATTCTGCCATTTTAGTGGCAAGTGATTTTTCAGCGTAATTTTTAAAACCAAGCAATTGAGCGAGTTCGTGACGTAATGCGAGGATCTCGGCAATAATTTCGCTATTATCCCACTGATTTGCATTTGGGCCTTGATCAGAGGCACGCGTACTATAAGCGATGCTCATCTCTTTTCGCAGTTCACGATTATCTGCGTAAGTCATAACAGGGAGATAGCTTGGCATATCAAGTGTTAACAGATAGCCGTCTTGCTCTTTCGCTTGTGCAATCGCTTTTGCGGCATCAATAGCACTTTGAGGCATACCGGATAAATCTTTTACATCAGTAATTAATTTAGACCAACCCATTGTGGCATCTAATACATTATTACCGTATTTAGCACCTAACTCAGACATACGCGCACTGATTTCACCAAAACGCTGCTGTTTCTCTTTTGGTAAACCGATACCGGATAATTCAAAGTCACGTAATGCGTTTTCAATCGCTTTTTTCTGTGGTTGAGTTAAGGCATTAAAATCAGCACTTTCTTTTATTGATTTATAAGCTTGATATAAGCCTTCGTGCTGTCCCATCCATGTACTGAATTCAGATAGCAACGGTAAACTTTGTTCATATGCTTCACGCAGTTCAGCACTGTTTTTAACTGAATTTAAATGGCTAACGGGGGACCAAACACGAGAAAGTTTATCACCTGCCTCTGCTAATGGTTGGCAAAGGTTATCCCAGTTAAATTGAGTATTATCCGCCAGTAATTTTTCGACGGTTTGGCGATATGTGGTTAAAACTTCTTTTAGCGCAGGGACAACATGTTCTGGTTTGATAAGGGAAAATGCAGGCAATCCCGTTGTGCTAAGTAATGGATTTGACATAAAAAACATCCTGTATTTTGGTTTGCAGTGACGTAAAACACACCACTGAGTTTATTCGTTATAGATAGTAAGATGAGGATGAAACTGTATAAGTTCAATAGTATCGCGGTAATTATCCGAGGTTTTACTCAAAAACGGGATTATTTTATTTGAAAGAACTTTTATTGATTTGATGCACTTGGGATTAAAAATAATTCAGCGTATAATCATCCCATTATTTCCTTTTGACCCATTTAAAAATGGAAGATCATCGTCCCCGGTGGGGCGGCTGGACTTCAAATCCAGATGGGGCCGCCAGCGGTCCTTGGCAGGTTCGACTCCTGTGATCTTCCGCCACTTCTTATTTCATCACTTCCCAATAAAACCTCTTGTTATCTCTTTATCGTATTGATTTTTGGTAAAATAATAAGTTTATTATCTATTTACAGGCACCTTTATTTTTTTGAATACACAGGCTGAAATTTTTGAATGATATGATAAAGATACCCATACAATTAATGAGCATCAAATTAGATGTTTTCTCTGTAGGGAAACTTGCTTAAAACAGAACCATCCGAAATTTTCGGATGGTTCTATTGGAAAGTAATCAATCGGCTTAGTTGTAATACACGCCACATAATCTTTCAGTATTCGTCGAGAATTACAGGCTTGAATGGGGTTAATTTTTTAACTAGAAATCTGTCTTAGAAAAACCGGTCATACCTTCTAGTTCCATTTCGCGGCCTAATGCGGTCATTGGATGGACAATTATCAAGCCTCGTACCGCTTTCTTCAGTTTGCCAATATCCGCTTGTTCTTTCTTAGTGATGAGGCGTTTGAAGGGCATATTCTCTAATTTTTGTGCTTCTTTACTGAGCTTATTGTTACGTAAGGCTTTCAGACGAACGATTTCAGTTTCCAGTTCTACTTTTTCTTTCTCAAACTCGGCGTATTTTTCCGCTTCGTCCGCCAGCGAGATATTTGCCATCTTGTGACGAATAAGGTCTAAACGGTCGCTAAGGAGTTTGATTTTTGCTTTTTCGATTTCTTTCATTATTAATTAACCGTGAACAAATTTCTTGTTAGCAAGTATACACTATTCTGCATAGGAGCGTAAAAAAGGGCGGATTGCTTGCATCAAAGTAGATATCACATTCACTATTTTTTCTTATTAATCATCGATTTTAAATCAGCAAAAGGATTATAAGTGGCTGCACCTACATCATCTTGTGCATCTTCGCCGGCAACAACCGTTGTACCGTATTGGTCTGCTTCGGTGTATTTTGAATGTTCATGATCATGGCAAAATAGACACAATAACTCCCAGTTACTGCCGTCTTCTGGATTATTGGTATGGTCGTGATCAATATGATGAACGGTGAGTTCACGTAGGTTTGAGTAGACAAATTCACGCGCACAACGCCCACATACCCACGGGTAGATTTTCAGTGCTTTTTCACGGTAGCCACTTTCCAACCGTGCATAGTTTTTTGGGATCAGAGCCATTGTTAATATCACCTCTTATAGCGCATCTTTACAATAATGTTTCCAATATACTCTGAATGCACTCATTGGTTCAAATGTTGCGCTGTCTATTTTCCTATATAAACCATCAACCTCACAACCTGATGCACTCTTGGAAATTACAGGTATAATTTCAAAAATTATTGAGCAGATTTAGGCATAAAAATGGCAAAACTTACCTTACAAGAACAAATGTTAAAAGCAGGGCTTGTGACCAGTAAAAAAATGGCAAAAGTCCAAAGAACGGCAAAAAAATCACGAGTTCAAGCACGAGAAGCAAGAGAAGCGGTAGAAGAAAATAAAAAAGCGCAACTTGAGCGGGATAAGCTGCTTAGTGAGCAACAGAAACAAGCTGTTTTATCTAAAGAATATAAAGCGCAAGTTAAGCAACTTATTGAGATGAATAGAATTACGCCAGCCAAAGGCGATATTGATTTTAATTTCACTGACAATAATGTGATTAAAAATATTGTGGTGGATAAACTGACACAATCTCAATTGATCAGTGGACGTCTCGCTATTGCTCGTCTGGATAATGCAGATAAAACCGAATATGCAATTATTCCAGCCAGTGTCGCGGATAAAATTACACAAAGAGATGTGGACTGTATCTTGTTAAATAATGCACTTAGCGAAAAAGAACAAGATGAAGACGATCCTTATGCTGATTTTAAAATCCCAGATGATTTAATGTGGTAATAAGCAAAGTCGCTTATTAGCTCAAAGACATAGTCTGTATAAGCATTGTGCTTTATACTGCGTCTGGAAATTTTTGTAGATAAACGATTAGGTAGGCGATAATGGCAATGAACGGAATAATCACAAAGTGGTTTGAAGATAAAGGTTTTGGATTTATTAAAGATGAAAACGGTGATAACCGTTATTTTCATGTGATTAAAGTTGCCAACCCTGCTTTGATAAAGACAGATGCAAATGTCACGTTTGAACCAACCACAAATACCAAAGGTTTGTCTGCTTACGCGGTGAAAGTGATCCCAGATAGCAAATATGTCTATATTGCAGGTGAGCGAGTTAAGCTGACATCCATTAAATCATTTCGAATTTATAGTGAAGAGGTATCTGCAGATACACATATCAATAAAGAAAACACCGTACTTTCTGTCGGTGCTTTAATGAATAGTATCAAACCAAAATCAGCGGATGATACCAATAATATGCGCACGTTGAGAAAACTTGCGATCACCACAATGCACGGAACAGAAATTGTTTTTACTGAAGATGAACTCGATATCGATGAAACAGTAAAAGCGCTTAAACTGTAAATATTGATATTTAAAACGGGCTCTCGCAGCATGCTTTTATTGGTGCTTGGCTAATGGGGTGGACAAAATGAAGTTCACTTGCATGAAGCATAAGCCGCGGAGTCCGTTCAGTTCTTTCCATTTCATTAATTAAACCTTTGTCGCACCCACCATATAAATCACAACCTAAAATAGGATGCCCTATAAATTGGCTGTGAATACGAAGTTGATGCGTTCTCCCTGTTTCAGGCGTAAATTGCACCCGCGTTAAAGGCAATAATGTTCCACCTTCTCGCGTATGATAAAAACGCTCAATAACGTGATAACGAGAGCGTGCAGGTTTGCCATTCACAGGGCAAATCGACATACGTGGAAACAGAGCAGGATCTTTTGCTATTGGCGCATCGATTATTCCTTCATTCTCATCTAAATGCCCACACAGTAATGCGCTGTATATTTTTGTTACACTACGTTGGCTAAATTGCTGACACAAAAGCGCATTGATTGCTTTATTGCGCGCTACAAGCATCAATCCGGATGTGCCAAAATCAAGTCGATGAACAAGAGTACACCCTGGAAATAGCTTCACTAATCGATAATGTACCGAATCGATATTCTGTGGATTTTTTCCTGACAAGCTCAGTAATCCTGTCGGTTTGTTGATAAGTACTAAGTGCTCGTCTTGATAAAGGATCTCGATTTCATCATGGCAAGGTGGAGCAATAAAAGTATCGATAATCGTAGACATCAGCGTATCCGCAAAAAAGAAGGAAGTGGATGATAGCGAATTTTAGGTTATCAGGCGAATGTAGAGATATACTCTTAATAATTTGAATATAATGACTATAAACGTTAATCCTTGGGGACAACTTATGAATAATGAAATCCACTTTAAATATTATGATATGGTCGAAGAGTATGCGATGGAATCTGCAAAGCCGGTTGTTGAGACAGAAGAAGATGCGCTTGCTCTCTATTTCCAGTTACTCCTTACACGATTAATGAATAACGAAGAAATTAGCGAAAACGCACAACAAGAGATGGCAAAAGAAGCGGGTATTGATAAAAATCGCATTGATGATATCGCTGAATTTCTAAATCGTTGGGGTAATGAATAACATGTATTGGGCTCATTAAAAAATGGGCTCAATATTATCCTAATTCACAAAATACCACTCTGATCCTACATAACTGTATGATTTAACGTATACTTGTTATGTATTTTATTTCACATAAACTCGCAGAAAGCACAGAACTGCTTTTTTGATGTTTGCTGTTTTCATAAGCTTGCTGTTTTCATAAGATAGTTTAGATTAATTTATTGGGTGAGATATGCTGGATTTTTTAAAAAATTATGACAATTTAACGATCAGCGAAAAGAAAGTATTAAAATATCTCACCGATAATATTGCGGATATTCCGTATTTAAATATTAATGATTTAGTCGCTAAAACCTTTGTATCAAAAACAGTTATCATTAATTTATCGCAAAAGTTAGGGTTTAGTGGATTTAAAGAGCTTAAATTCCAAATTAATAATTATATCTTAACGAAAAATAAGACAGAAAAAACAACCGTTACTTCATATAAAAAACAATTAGAAAAAAACATACATAAAACATTTACCTTAATTAATGAAGAACAAATTCAGGAGTGTGCAAAAACCTTACGCCACTCTAGGAATATTTTTATTGTTGCAAGAGGCACGAGTAAAGCCGTAGGGTATTACCTTGAACACCTATTGTTTGCACTAGGTCTACATTGCTTTTTTATTAATGATTACAACTTATCTGATTCGTTTACACGTCTTGTTAATGAAGACGACACGGTGATCTTTATCTCTCTTTCTGGTGGCACTAAGAAAATTATCGAGACAGCAAAAATCGTGCAGTTAAAAGATGCCAACATCATTAGCATGACAGCATTTAATACCAATGAATTAACCACTTATGCAACTCATGCTCTATTTTGTTTCGCTGATAACCATGATACAAAAAAAGATGATACCAAATCCCGTATTGGCTTTTTTATGCTGGTGGATTTATTGATTAATGAGTTGGAAAATCTACTTTAAAAAGAGATAACAGTATTTCTATGATTTATGAGATCCTCTTTTTAATTATTAAAGTGTGAACAGTATTAATATATCCGCTTAGATTAATCACCGTTTATTTTAAAATAGCCTTTCTTTTCAATCTTACTTCTAAATCTTAAAATAAATATTATTTATTTGCTGTTCTTTATTAAGTCGATATTTAATAAAAAGACCTAAGTCATAAAATATGACCTGAGATAATATTTAAAACCAGTGCGTCATTCATTTCCTATAATCCCTAAGATAGAGTACCTCGGTAATTCTTTTATATTCGAGAAGTCATAAGGAAACAAATATGGCCAGAAAAAAGTTCAGCGAATCTATTCAGCGCTTTGGTAGAACCCTACTTCTACCAATCGGCGTGTTAGCACCTATTGGTATGATACTGGGGATCAGTGGTGCTCTTGTTCAGTCTTATATGATTGCACGCTTTCCTTTTCTAGGAAATGAAACAGTCAATGCTTTATTAGTGAGTATTCGTTCTATTGCGGGTGTGGTGTTTGACAATATCCCACTCTTATTTGCAATGGGTGTGGCATATGGTATGAGTCACAAAGATAAGGGGATAGCCGTCTTTGCCTCCGTTGTCGGCTACTTAACTTTGATAAGCACTATCAATATCTGGCTGGTATTGACAGGGAAGCTTGCTGATCCTGCGATTATGACGCAGGTGGGGCAAATCAAGGTGCTTGGTATACAAACCATGAATATTAGTGCCGCAGGGGGGATTATCACGGGATTAATTGCCGCATGGGCAACCGACAAATTCTATAATCTTGAACTTCCTACCGCATTTGCCTTCTTCTCTGGGAAAAAATCTGTCGCCATCATTATGGTCGGATTAATGATTGGCGTGGGTGCATTACTGCCATTTATTTGGGAAGTCTTAGTCATGGGCTTAACTAAGCTCTCGGCTGTCTTCTTAAGTCCTGTCGGGCCTTTTTTTACCGCGGGTGGTGAGCGTCTATTTATTCCATTTGGTTTACACCATGTGTGGAACGTTCTGTTTCGATTTACTGAAGCCGGTGGTTCTTATGTGATTGATGGACAAACCTATGTGGGCGTTGTTCCAGCAATGACAGAAGTGTTATTTAATCAAGGGCCAAGCAGTGAATATTGGGCAATGATGCCAAGCCTAACGCGTTTTATGGCTCAGCAACAGATGCTGGTTACGCTGTTCCTGTTCCCTGCGATTGCATTAGCGATTTATAAAACCTCGAAAAAAGAGAACCGCGCTGAAGTTAAATCGATGTTGGTGACGATGGTCTTAACGGCAATGTTAGGTAACGTTACAGAACCTCTTGAATTTACTTTCGTCTTTATCGCACCGTTACTTTATTTAATTTACGCGATTATTGTGGGTATTGGTGCAGTTCTGCTCTCTTTTGCGGGTGTTGCAATCGGTTATATCCGAGGCACTGTCTTTGACTTCACTATCTTTGGTTTACTGTACGAACACACTAACTGGATCTTCTTAGTGCTGATTGGTAGCGCACTGGCTGTTGTGACCTACTTCATTTTCTACTGGGCTATCGTCAAATTTGATATCAAAACGCCGGGTAGAGAAGAATCAAGCAATATGAAAAATACGCTAATCAAAGAAAAACGTTATGGCGAAATTGCAGAGATTTTAATTCAAGCGTTAGGTGGCAAACAAAATATTCGTAATGTTGATAACTGTATTACACGATTACGTATTGATATTAATGAAGTTAATCAAATAGATAAAGAATTGATGTTGGAGTCTGGCTGTACAGCATTCTTCTTTCCGGCAGCAAACCATGTCCATGTCGTTTATGGCCCTAAAGTCGAGTTTGTTCGCAATGCTGTTGATGAAGCAATGAAGAAATAAAAGGATACATGATGAGAGCGTTATACGATTCTAAAAGTAAAACAATCGACGATCGCGGTATAAAAAATCTGCTGTCCAATGAAGCTAAATATTCAACTTGGTTGATGTTTGAAGCCATGTTAGCGCAAGCACAAGCTGAATACGGTTTTATTCCACAGTCTGCCGCAGATGAAATTAAAGAAAAAGCGATTATTGAGAATATCGATTTCGAAGAGATGAATCGTATTTATCAAAAAATCGGTCATGGCTTTGTACCGTTCTTAAAAGTACTGGTGAATGCCTGTTCTGAAGAGAGTGGTAAATATGTGCACTACGGCATTACCACGCAAAATATACAGCAAAGTTCACAGCTGTATATGATGAAAACGGTACACAACAAATTTATGTTGTTGTTAAGCGAGATCATCGAAAATTTATCAAATCTCGCTGAAAAAACAAAACATATGGTGATGGCAGGTAGAACGCACGGTCGCCATGCTATTCCGATTACTTACGGGTATAAAGTTTCAGTGTGGATCAGCGATTTTATTGATTGCTACCAGCGTATGAAAGAGAGTGAGAAGCGTGTATTCACCATTATGATGGGTGGCGCAGTAGGTGCTTTTAACTCAATGCCAGAAGTGGGAATGAAAGTACAAAAACGCGTTGCTGAATTAGTGGGTATGCAAGCAATGGAAGTACCCTCTCGTAACCTCAGTACGCATAAATTAGAGTACATGATGAACTTGGCATTGATGGCAAATATCTGCCATAAAATGGGTGAGGAAGTGTATAGCACCACGTTAGAAGAGATTGCTGAGGTTTCTGAAGGGTTTACAAAAGGCACGGTGGGTAGTAGCACAATGCCTCATAAAATTAATCCAAAATTAGCGAAAGGCATTATTGCTAACTCACAGAAACTGTATTCCTTACCGAATGTGGGGATGTACTCTGCGGTCAGACCTTATGAAGGTGACAGCAGTTCTTACATGTTATTCGATGGCTTAATTGAAGAAGCATTAGAATTAACAACAGAAATTTTATTAAGAACGGAAGAGCTTTCAAGAACCATCGTTCCTCATGAAGAGAGAATGCTACATAACGTGATGAGAAATAAGGGTTTAGATAATACCGAATACGTTATGATGAAAATGGCAGAAAAATTAGGTAAAGATAAAGCGCATTCACTGTTATATGAAGAAGCCATTAAAACGGCAGCAGACGGCGAGGATTTTTACACTAATCTGATGAAGAATGAAACCATTACCGCCGCCTTTAATGCAGATGAAATTAAGGCAATGCTTGATCCTCGTTCTTATATCGGTTTATCCGTTGAACTTGCTGAAAAAGAAGCAAAACGTGGACTAGCGATTTCTCAAGAAATTAAACAAAGCTATAAATAAAGTCATCAAGTATCCATAAATAAATCATTATCAGTTAAGTCGATAGCCACTCATTTTGAGTGGCTATTTTTTATGAATAACCTGTTTTTGCAGGGGGTTTTTCTAGCCAATCAATCCATGAACTAAAATAATACCGATACAAATTGGACCAATATAACGCCATACCAATAATAAGCTTTGACGTTTTAATCCAGTGATATTTTCAGGAATAAAGGCATTCGCTCTACGAGACCAACCAAAGATCAAACACATTGCAATACCAAACAATGGCATCAAAATATTAGAAGTCAGGTAATCTAATAAATCGAAGACGGTTTTGCCCCCCAGTGTCACATCACTCATAGGTCCGAAAGATAATGACACTGGAATACCCATCAACATAATAGAGGCTGTAACCACTAATCCGGCACGACGACGAGTCCATTGAAAACGCATTTGTACGTAAGCGACGATATGCTCAAGTAATGAAATTGCAGAGGTTAACGCTGCCATTAATAATAAGACAAAGAAAGTCACTGCTAAAATATTACCACCGGGCAAGTTGGCAAAATAAACTGGCATTGTCATAAAGGTTAAACCGGGGCCAGCATTAGGCTCTAAGCCTGCGGCAGATAATGCAGGGAAAATCATTAATCCAGCAAGTACACACACCATACAAGACAAAATAACGACCCACATACTGGAGTTAGCGATACCTTTATTATCCGCTAAATAAGCACTGTAAGTGATGTGAATACCTAAACCGATAGACAGTGAAAAGAAGGCTAACCCTAATGCATCTAATACGCCTTGAGGTGTTAACTTACTGAAATCAGGGTATAAAAATAATTTTAAACCTTCCGAAGAACCGGGTAAGCTGATGCCGACAATAATCAATAAAATCATAATGATAAATAACATAGGCATCATGATTTTGACGGCTTTTTCTAATCCACGTTGTACACCTGCTAAAACGACAAAACAGGTTAATCCAGCAAAGGCAAGGTGAGCCAAAATAGGCCATAAAGGATCACTAATAAAGCGGGTAAAAATACCTGTTAATTCAGCGCTATCGGTAATATTCAACTGACCTGTTGCCGCCATTACGGTATAGCCAATTGTCCAACCGCCGACAACACTATAGAAGCTATAAATACACCATGAACTGAATACACCAATAACGCCAATGATGACCCAATTACGTCCCATCATTTTTTTAAATGCGTTAACGGCTTCAGCGTGTGTGCTACTACCCAAAATATTCTCAGCGAGCAATACAGCAAGTCCGATCACAAAACTAAATAATAAGAAGACAATTAAAAATGCACCGCCACCATTATTGGCTGCGACATAAGAAAACTTCCAGATTGCGCCAATACCGATTGCAGAGCCTGCGGCTGCTAAGATATGGCCGACTCGTGATGTCCATTGCTGGCTCATTTTGCCTCCTGTGTTATCGAATGAGTAATAGAGGCAATTGTCATACGGTGGCTTATTGGTAAGACGTTGTAACTCATCATCCTAATGGTGAAACTAAACATTATAGAAACTCCCCTAAAAGACAGTTCCACCAGTAGGAGCACAACAAAAAGCCACCTTACTGGTGGCTTTTGCAAAAAAATGAACGTGCTCGGCCACCTAACGAAGGAGTAGTAGGTTTAGGCCTAAGAGTCGGTTATTGGTGTTCATATTCATCTTTTTGCTCTTTATTGATAGAAATTTGGTTTGTTGCAGTGATTGATTGATTTTCACTGCTAAGAATCAACCCTTTTGTTATATCACAAAAACAGATTAAAGAAAGCATTATTTTACCTCTTTTGGGATGTGCTCAGTCATTGCGTTCTTTTTGATGAGTGGGGGGTGTGAAAAGAGAATATAATAATAATAGAGTCTAATTTTTTATTCTTAAAGGAGTCTATTTCTCAAGTAATAATAGAATATATATAAGTTGATAATGGAGGTTATATAAAAGACATTCTTATTTTTTTAGGTTTATTTTGAGTTTAATTTTTTATTTTTTTTATAAACAAACTATTCTTTTTTTGACTATCAATTAAAGTTAAATTGTTATCATTTGTAAAAAAATATTATCTTTATAGGAGATGGTTGAAATTTGTTTATTATATTTAATATTGCCGTAAGTCATATGTGTGGATTTTCTATTTTTCTTTAAGTTTATTTAATAGGCGCTTTCTTATGTTAATTTTTTATTTTTAATCAATATTTATTTTTGAGGGTGTAGTGTGTTTTTTTATTTTCATTCGAAAAATAAATAATTCAACCTTTTGATACTAAAGTGATTTTAAGAAACTATTCTTTTTTAGATTATTATTTATAAAACAATCGTTTGATTTTTATATTCTGCAATTAAATGATTTCATTGTAAATAAAAAAGTACAAACAAATGATTTAATAATGATTTAAAGTGTGTTTTATAGGGTTATTCTTATTGCTTTTTTGTTTTTCGCTGTTGTTGTTGGTTGTGCATGGTTGTTTTTCTCATAAGGGTAAAATAGAGTTTTTATCTTAATAATTTTGTTTTGTCGTTATTTTGTATTTTTAATCAATGTTATTTTTATTACGTTTTATTGCATTTCCATTTTTGAGTGCTATTACTTATTGATGTATGGTTATTAACTCATTGTTATTTTTCTCGCGCTAATCGAAAAAAGAATATATAGAAGGGCGGTTTGAATCTTTTTTAAAGGAGTGTGTTTAAGCTGTATATTAAATTGATATTTAATATACAACTATCACAGATGTACTTTCAGGTAATACGCTTTCTGCTATATATGATTAGCTATCTTAAAAAACTAAGTATGGTTATAGAAAATGATTGCATATAAAAAATGTCTTCCCGCGTTACTTGTTTTAGCCTCTTCGACTGTATTTGCTGATGGTACCGTTAATCAATCAGGAACGATTAACTTCCAAGGTGAGATTTATACAGCAACATGTACGATTACAATTAACGATATCAACATTGAAGCAAATCCAAACCCTGTTGTCGAAATGGGACGTCATCCGACTTCTGCTTTTATTGGTCAAGATACTGAAGTGGGGGCATCTAAAAGCTCACATGATGGCAAGGTAACTATTCTTGCTAAAGAGTGTCCGCCAACAATGAATTTGATACTGACACTCAACGGCACAACTGAAAATGGTACAGATAATAAAGTATTAAAGCTGACATCTGATTCTGTGGCCACAAATGTAGGTGTTGTGCTTTATAAACATACAGCCGATGCAGGATTATTAGATAATGCTATTCCAATAAATGGGAAGCCTATAAATTCTAAAGACTATGTTAATGATGGTATTCATATGGATGAAGGAAAAACAAAAAGCATTAGCTTCTATCCTTATTACAGAAAACTGGATAACACAAAAGTCGTTACGGCTGGCAGTGCGGATGCCAATCTAAACTACACCTTAGAATATAAGTAATTATTTTTATGATAAGTGCCTTAATTAAAAACTAAGGCATTTTTGAGGCTATATGAAAAATATTATCTATGCACTGTTCTTTTTTTCTGTTTCGTCTTATGCCGGTTTTGGCTTAGAAACAACGAGAGTTGTTTATCATGGAAATGAGGCTAAAACGTCATTTGTTGCCTTCAATGATTCAGAAGCATCGTCGGGTGAAAATTTTCTTATACAATCGTGGGTGAGTGACCTAACGGGAAAAGAGTCTGATCATTTTATTATGACTCCACCTATCTTTAAACTTAGTGCTTCTGAAAAAAATGCGATAAATATTACTAAAGTAGCTAATCTCCCAGAAGATAAGGAATCCATGTATTGGATAAATGTAAGATTTATTTCACCTGAGAAAAAAGAGGGTGATTCAAATCCCATTAACTATTCATTTACAAATAAGATTAAATTAATTTATAGACCTGATGTTCTGTTAAATGAATCAATCGATAAGCAGTTTAAACTGATCTCGGTGAAAAAAAATCAAGATGGGTTTGAAATTGTTAATCCGACGCCTTTTTATATCAATATAAATCGTGTTGTTTTCAATGGTAATGATATTGAAAATAAAGGCTATATTTTACCGAATTCATCATTAGCATTAAATAAAGTAAAAGAAAATGGCTCTGTTTCGGTATTTTTCTTGAATGATCTTGGTGCAGAAATTGAATATTCATATAAACTATAATTAATAAAAAAATGAAAAATAAACTCTTATTAATTGCTTGTATTTCTATGACATTTGGTGTGCAAGCTGATGATAATTATCCTCTTGGTTTGTTATATAAGGGTGATAGTTCAAATAATAACTATAATGAAGATATTTCATTATTTGTTAATAATGAATTTTTACCTGGGGTATATAATGTCATGCTAATTATTAATGGGCAAAAGATTAAGAGAATAGATAAAGAGTTTATTATTTTGCCTGATAATAAAGGAAATAAAGTATTAACACCTTGTTTTTCAGCAGATGAATTGACTTCGTTTGGAATTGAAGGCGTTAAATTTACGTATATCAATGATTGTGTTGATTTAAGTAAGATAGAATATCTTTCTCACAAAGTTAAAATCGGTGACAACAATCTGTTTATCACCGTGCCCCAATCCGTTTTTAATGAGAATAGAAAACGTGAACTGGAAAAAAGCTTATGGGATGATGGTATTGCTGCTATTTTTACCAACTACACAGCATCAGGTTATGGCTCTGGTGGTGACAGTTTTTCTCATAATTCTAATTATATTAATCTTCAATCAGGTGTGAATCTAGGGGCATGGCGCTACCGTAATTACTCGACATGGCAAAATAATCAAAATGGCAATAAATGGAAAAATATTTCCAGCTATGTCTTTAGAAGTATCAGGTCAATCAATAGCCTTTTATCTGTGGGTGATATTTATACCTCATCATGGCACTTTGATTCGGTCAAAATCTCTGGCGCGAAGCTCGAAACAGACACCATGATGCTACCCTCGGAAGCGAACAGATACACCCCTAATGTCACAGGGATAGCAAGCACAGAATCCACAATTACGATTGTACAGAATGGCCATGTTATTTATCAAAAAGTCGTTCCTCCTGGGACTTTTGATATTACGGATTACTCTCCGACTAATGGCGGTGGTAATTTGTATGTCACGGTAGAGTCTATGAGTGGTGAGAAAAATAGCTTTGTGGTGCCTTTCTCATCAATGCAAAATTTGAAACCTAAAGGACAAGTAGTATACAGCCTGTCAACGGGTAAATATGATAAAAGAAATACGATTGTTAGTCAGGTAGATGTGGCAGCCGGTATTACCCGTTTTATTACCCTTCTGGGGGGTGTTCAGGTATCTAGCCAATATAATGCCTTATCAACCGGCTTTGGGGCCAACTTAGGGCAGCTTGGTGCTTTTGATATTAGCTTGATTTCAGCTAAAAATGATTTGGATAATAAAACAGGCATGGCATTGAAGGCCAATTTATCAAAATCATCCATAGAGACAGGCACAAATTTCAGCCTGATGATAAACCATATATTAAATAATGGTTTCTCTACCTTTAGCGAAGCAATGGATGATGATACTCGTTATGGTAATCGGGTAAAAGATAATATCACACTGACACTATCCCAACAGATATTTGAACATAGCCAAGTTGGGATCGGTTCATCTTTGACAAAAAATCAAAATGGCACAAGAACAAACTCATTTAATGCTTCTTTTTCCAGTAATATAAAGAACCTTTCATATAGTCTTTATATTAATAAATATATTAAGAACAACGGTGCTAATGATCCTTGGTCTGTTGGTCTTAATTTATCAATTCCATTTAGTGTCAATAATAAGCTTTATTGGGCTAACTCAAGTTCGTCATATAACAATAGAACTTTTGCGATTTCGAATAGTGCAAGTGGCTCTTTTGGTGAGAATAATCAAGCACAAGTCTCAGTCAATCAAAGTTCTTATGATGATGGGCGAGATTATAGTTACGGAATATCTGCAAACTATGGAAGCCCTTATGGCAGTATTGGTGCGGGTTATTCTGAATCTAAAAATAATAAATCTATTAATTACAATGCCTCTGGTGCGATAACATTAACACAATATGGTGCATCAATAGGAAACACCTTATCTGATACCAATTCAATTGTTTTAATAGATGGTGTTTCTGGTGTTGAAAATAACAGCGCAACGATGAGAACCAATGGATTTGGTGTCGGGGTGCAACCGGGACTTTCGGCTTATCGAGAAAACTTTGTTTATTTAAATACAAAAAGCATCCCAGATACTATTGATATTAACGAAAGTGTATCTGGTCGAGTTATCCCCACAAGAGGTGCGATTGTTTTATCTGAATTCAATACTAAAAAAGGGAATAAATTATATATCACGATGTTATCTGATAAAACGATCCCTATGGGAGCAATTGCAAAAAACAGTTCAGGTGAAATTTTCTTAACATCCATTGGCAATAAGTTATACCTGACAACGGAAGATGAGTCCGGTGAGATTAATGTATCGTGGAAAGAGGGCGATGTATTAAATGGATGTAAGATTAATTACGATATTAATAATGTGCCTAAAAAAGGCGGCATTGCAATATTAAGTGAAAGGTGCAATTAGTCATGAGAGTATTAATAAGCATAATATTACTTTGTTTTTCGGGATTATCTTTTGCTGAGTGTAAACCAGCAAATGGTAGTCGTATTGTATCAGTTTCTAAAGAGTTTCATACGAGTAGAGCCGCAGGAATAAAAAAAGACGGGCTTGTTTATCAGTATATTATTTCTTCGAAAGCTAATTTATTAGAATGTACAGCAGGATCTAAAATTTATTTAAGTGTGCATAATGATGAGAAATTTGCACCATCTGGTCTTCAAGGGGAATATGGGCGAATTGACGGTAAAATAGCGTACAATTTTACCTCTAACTATGCTTTTACTGTTGATGATGTGGAAACGGGGCAAGAGGTACCTAAATACCCTAGTTATAGAGAAATTACTGTTGATCACGATGGGCTTTATACTCCCCCTTCAATTAAGGTAAGTGTTTATGCCACTAATGACGGTGAAAGTATATCGTCCAGTAGTGTAATTCCGTACACTTATGTTTCATATTTACAAAATGAACAGCAAAAGAGTAGTAAACCCACCCCTTCTAACAACAACGCTATTGTAACGTATATGACAAACGGCTTAATTTCTGCACCTCCTACTACTTGTCGGATCCAAAATGGTAAAAATATATTACAGCTTAATTTGCCTAGGGTAGCGCACTCGTCTTTTCCTGAAAAAGGCTTTACGCAAGACAGTAATGGTGTTGCGGAGGACTATTTTGATATTCAATG
This sequence comes from Proteus alimentorum, assembly GCF_002607735.1. Classification (GTDB taxonomy): domain Bacteria; phylum Pseudomonadota; class Gammaproteobacteria; order Enterobacterales; family Enterobacteriaceae; genus Proteus; species Proteus alimentorum. The sequence goes on along the minus strand of NZ_NBVR01000039.1, from coordinate 210,982 downwards.
TAGTGGTAGTGCAACTGGACTTGTCTACATAACAACTCAGTATGAACATTATGAAAATGTGACCCTTAACTCTAAGGCAGCAAGTGTATTTAAATCACAGAATGAAGGCCAAGATGGTAATGCTAAAGGTGTAGGCATCATTATTTCCGCAGAATCAGATTTCTCAACAGGGTTTGTTGCTAATAACGCAGATCCTCTAATAAGTGCGGGTAAAGAGAAAAAAGTAACCCTTTATGCAAAATATTATCGCTATGCTGATGACTATACCCCTGGAAAAATATCAGGTTCAATTAATTTCGACCTTGAAGTGAGATAAAGAAAAATAGAACAATAGTCTATTAAGTTTAATATTGATTAAAAAGAGAAATGGAGGCCATTAAGCCTCCATTTTTTCTCACATCTATTTTATTTATAAAAACAAAAGCAGTGTATTATTTTTGATTTAATTTGTTTTCTGCTTCTTTTTTCTCTTCTTCTAAAATCTCACGATACCAACGTGGGTGATGCTTTTTCGCCCAACCACGCGTTACCCAACCTTCAATCATGCTACGAATTGAACCTTTTACCCAAAATGCGGCATAAGCATGAACAATCACGGTGATGATCAATAAGATGGCTGACAGTGAGTGAGCCAGTAAGGCAATGCGGATTACCGGAATAGAGAAATAATCGGCAAAATAAGGACGCCAAATAATTATCCCACTAATGGTCAGAACAATCAGGCTGAGACTTAATGTCCAATAAATTCCTTTTTGACCTAAGTTGTAATGCCCAATATCGCCTGCTTCTTCATTTTGCAGCACTTTATGGATATTTTTTGCCCACACTAAATCATCTTTATCAACAGAGTTATATTTGAAGTATCTAAAAAACATAAAGATAAAGAAAAATACCATCGCAACACCCGTAAATGGATGCAGTAAACGCGACAGTTGTGGTGTGCCTAAAATATTCATAAACCAATTTAGAGATGGGAAGAAAAAGCCCAGCCCGCTAAAGGTGGTAAAGACAAAGAAAATCGCCACAACCCAGTGATTGATTCGCTCTGAGGCCGTATGACGAAGGATTTTATCGCTCTTCTTCTTCATTATTTCTGCTCCTCTTTATTCACTGAATTTTGTGATGCTTCCATCTCTTTTTGCGCCTCTTCTTCATCTTCTTCGGTGGTATGGTTAGGGCCAATACCTAAATAATGGAACATGGCACCTGCAAAGGTGGCAGCAAAACCTACTGCGGCTAATGGCTTCCAAATACCTTTCCAGAATTTCACTGTTGAGCTAATTTCTGGGTTTTCTGGTAAACCATGATACAAGTTAGGTCTATCCGCATGATGAAGAACATACATCACATGAGTTCCGCCAACGCCTTGTGGATCGTATAAACCGGCTTTGTCATAACCGCGTGTATTGAGTTCAGCGACGCGCTCATTGGCAAGATGCGTCATTGCTTCTTTAGAGCCAAAATGAATGGCACCGGTAGGACAGGTTTTTACACAGGCAGGCTCTTGGCCTACTTCAACGCGATCAACACACAATGTGCATTTATAAGCGCGGTTATCTTCTTCATTAATACGAGGGACATCGAAAGGGCAGCCAGCAATACAGTAGCCACAACCAATGCAGTGTTCAGATTGGAAATCGACAATACCGTTAGCGTATTGCACAATAGCGCCTTCCGATGGGCATGCTTTTAAACAGCCCGGATCAGCACAGTGCATACAGCCATCTTTGCGAATTAACCATTCCAGCTTGCCATTTTCTTCTACTTCAGAAAAACGCATCACTGTCCAAGATTTGGCGGTTAAATCCATGGGATTATCGTAAACCCCGACGTTAAGACCAACTTTATCGCGAATATCGTTCCATTCAGAACACGCCACCTGACAGGCTTTACAGCCAATACAGGTTGTTACGTCGATAAGTTTTGCCACTTCTTCTTTAAAGTCACGTACCTGTGGTGCTGGCGTGAGGGAATTGGTCGCCGAACGACGAATAATATCTTGAGATTGTAATGACATCAGTTTCCCCTTATGCCTTTTCGATATTAACTAAAAACGCTTTATATTCAGGTGTGAATGAGTTTGCATCACCCACTGATGGCGTTAATGTGTTGGCAAGGAAACCTTTGCGAGTCGCACCCTCAAAGCCCCAGTGACAAGGAATACCGATAGTATCAACCACTTTGCCATTAATCGTCAGTGGTCTAATACGCTTAGTGACCACGGCTTTGGCTTTGATATAGCCACGTTTAGCGCTGACTTTAACTTCATCACCTGCCACAATGCCTTTGCGTGAAGCAAGCTGCTCACCAATCTCAATAAATTGATCAGGCTGTGCAATGGCATTGATCAGAGAGTGTTTAGTCCAATGGCGGAATAATTCAGTAATTGAATAGGTTGTTGCCACATAAGGGAATTCATTCGCTTTACCTAAATGTTCGGCATCGTAGCTGTATAACCGTGCAACAGGGTTACGAGAGACGTTCGGGTGCAGAATATTCTCTTCTGTTGGTGATTCAAATGGTTCATAGAATTCGGGGAATGGACCATCAGCCATTTTATCAACGGCAAACAAGCGTCCCATACCTTCCGGCTGCATAATAAAAGGACCTACACCGCTATTAGGGGCTGCGTTGCTATAGTCTGGCACATCAGGGCCAACCCATTGATTACCATTCCATTTGATCAATTGGCGTTTTTCATCCCATGGTTGACCTTGTGGGTCAACAGATGCACGGTTATATAACACTCGGCGGTTTTGAGGCCATGCAAACGCCCAACCCGGCGTACAACCTAAACCTGATGGATCGGCGTTATCACGGTTGGCCATTTGGTTGCCTTTTTCAGTCCAGCAACCGGAATAAACCCAACAGAAACTGGCTGTTGAACCGTCGGATTTCAGTTGATGGAAACCATCAAGCTGTTGTCCTTTTTTAAACAACAATTTGCCTGTTTCATCAAAGATATCTTGCATTGCTTGACCATTTGCCTCTTTTGCGACTTCTTCAGGCTGAGGATCGTAAGGGTCAACGTAGTTCCAAGACAGATTCATGACAGGTTCAGGACAAACACCGCCTTCTTCGCGATAAAGCTCGCGTAGACGCATCAACAGATGCCCTAAAATTTTACCATCGTGCCATGCTTGTGCTGGTGGTTTAGCGCCAGCCCAGTGCCATTGTAGCCAGCGGCCTGAGTTTGCAATTGAGCCATTTTCTTCTGCAAAACAAGAAGATGGTAAACGGAAGATTTCAGTTTGAATATCTGCAGGTGTGACATCATTCATTTCGCCGTGATTTTGCCAGAAGTTAGACGATTCTGTGACTAACGGATCGATAACCACCATATATTTCAATTTGGCTAAGGCAGCACTGCATTTATTTTTATCTGCAAAGGCGGCTAATGGGTTAAAACCTTGAACGATATAGCCATTCATTTTGCCATCGATCATCAATTGGGTTTGCGCCATGATGTCGTAGCTTTTATCCCATTTCGGTAACCAATGATAGCCCCACTCATTTTGAGCCGTGGCGTGCTCACCCCAGAAGCTTTTTAGCAAACTAATAAAGAAATCAGGGGTTCTTTTCCAGTAGTTAACTTGGTCTGCAACCACTGTTTTGGGTGTCACTTGGGATAAGTAAGTTTCTAATGATGTCTGTTTTTCATTAGGCAGAGGCATATAACCTGGTAGGTTTAATGATAATAAACCCAAATCGCTATAACCTTGGATATTAGAGTGCCCACGTAATGCATTGACACCGCCACCCGGCATACCCACGTTACCTAATAATAACTGGATCATACCTGCTGCACGGATAGTTTGCGCGCCTCCTGTATGGTGTGTCCAACCAAGGGCATACAAAATAGTTGAGGTTCGGTCTTTTACGCTAGTAGACGCAAGGGCTTCACAGATATAGGTGAAATCTTCTAATGGCGTACCACAAAGTGTGGTAACAATTTCAGGGGTATAGCGTGAAACATGTTGTTTTAAAAGATTCCACACACAACGAGGATGTTGTAGTGAATTATCTCTTAATGCCAAACCTTTCTCATCAAGTTCATAGTGCCATGAGGTTTTATCGTAGCTTTGGTTCTCTTTATCAAACCCACTGAAAAGACCTTCCTCAAAGCTAAAATCTTCACGTACAATTAATGAAGCATTGGTATAGGCTTTCACATATTCATGCTGAATTTTATTGTGTTCGATAAGGTAATTAATCACACCTAATAAAAACGCAGTATCAGAGCCTGCACGAATAGGAGAGTAGAGGTCGGCAACGGAAGCACTACGGTTAAAACGAGGATCGACAACGATAACCTTCGCATTGTTCTTAATTTTAGCTTCGATAACCCATTTAAAACCGACTGGATGCGCTTCAGCGGGGTTACCGCCCATGATCAGCACAACGTTAGCGTTTTTAATATCAACCCAGTTATTGGTCATTGCTCCTCGACCGAAGGTTGGCGCTAATGCAGCAACGGTTGGTGCATGGCAAAGTCTCGCCTGACAATCGATAGCAATCATGCCTAATGAACGAGAAAATTTATTATCTAGAATGCCTGTTTCATTACTGGCAGCAGATGAACAAAGCATACCGGTTGTTAGCCAGCGGTTAACTTCTTGCCCTTTTTCATTATGGGTAACAAAGTTTTCATCGCGATCTTTTTTCATTAAGCGTGCGATTTTATCAATCGCTTCATTCCATGAAATACGCTCCCACTTATCAGAGCCGGGTCTACGATATTCAGGATATTTCAGGCGATTTTCACTGTGGATATAATCGACAAGCCCTGCGCCTTTCGGGCATAAAGAGCCACGGCTAACAGGATGATCAGGGTCGCCTTCAATGTGATAAATACTTTTATCGACATTCTTTGCGCCATCCCCAAGGCTATACATCAAAATACCGCAACCCACAGAACAATAAGTGCAGTTATTACGAGTTTCAACGGAACGTAATAATTTATATTGGCGAGCGTTCGCAATAGATACTTCAGGTGCTAAGCCTAGTAATGCAGCAGATGTGCCTGCCATACCGCCAGCACAGATCTTAAAGAACGATCTACGACTGATTTGCATCAGTGTCTCCTTGATAAATTGATAAATAACATCCGTACCGGGCGTTTAAAAAACGTCCAGTAAAGATAAGATTTCATTTTTCAATCATTCAAGACAGACCTGAGTATCGTTTTATGAACTCAATGTGATGAACTACTACTTAAAATGACGTTGGTGATTATAACGAGGAAAAAAAATAAATCCATACTAACAATGCGGATACAAATTATATTAAAAAATAACAAATTAGTTTGATTTTCATCATGTTAAATAACTAATTTTTCAATTAACACACAGGGTAAAAATGAGCATTAAATCGATTAAAAAGGCATTTGAAATAAAACTCCATTTTTACCTTTATCATAAAAATTTTTACTGTAAAAGAAATGACATTATATTCTGCATAAAATCTCAACAATAAATTTTTATGACTATTTTTTATTCAACTGTCAGTTTTTTATCCCTAAATTTAGCTTAAGTAAAGCTGTGAAAATAGAAGGTTAAAAAATAGACATTTTGATCGCCTTCACAATTCAGAAAAGATCGATTTGAAGTTTAACTCCGAAAATAATTATATATTGGAGTGATATTCAAGATACAAGAAAAATACCCTACTTGATGACAATAATAAGAGCTAATAAGTATGAACAGAATAAAGAAAATACCTTACTCCTGTCTTTCTGTAATGCTGGTGTCGGCAATATTCACATCTATTAGTTTTGCAGAAAAACTTCCTGATTTGCCTATGACATTTAAAAGTGGCGCGGGAACAATCAGCGAAAATGTTATTTATGTTGGTTTAGGTACAGCGGGAAAATCATGGTATAAGCTTGATCTCAATAGTTCGATGAAACAATGGGAAAAAATAGCAGATTTTCCCGGAACACAAAGAGACCAAGCTATTGCACTAACACTAGATAACGATATTTATATTATTGGTGGCGCTGGGAAAGAAAATGAAAATAGCGAAACAATGAGTGCGCTTACAGATGTTTATCGCTATTCACCAAAAGAAAATAAATGGGAAAAGATCAATACACGAGCACCTTATGGATTAGTTGGGCACACAGGAATTAATATTAACAATGATCAAGCTATTATTATTGGCGGTGTTAATCAACAAATATTTGACGGTTATTTCATTGATTTAAATCGAACTAAATCAAATGAAACTGAAAATAAAAAAGTCATTAGTGATTATTTTAATAAGCCAGCAGAAGGTTATTTTTTTAATCGAAATATAATGGAATATAATGCTAAAAATAATCAATGGAGATTATTAGGTGTTATGCCATTTAATGGAACAGCAGGTTCTTCACTAGTTTATGATGGCAATAAAATCACTTTAATCAATGGTGAAATAAAGCCAGGATTACGCACTAGTGAAGTACAAACCGCCACATTAAAAAATAATCAGTTACAGTGGAATTCTGTTGTTCAGAAACTACCTGATCCTACACCTAATCAGCGGCAAGATGGTTTAGCGGGTGCATTTGCAGGTTATAGTATGCACACTTTACTTGTTGCTGGTGGGGCTAATTTTCCGGGAGCACAGGCAAACTATGCACAGCAACATTACTTTGCGCATCAAGGGTTAGAAAAGGCATGGCATAAAGAAATTTATGGCTTTATTAATAATCAATGGAAAGTTATTGGTGAATTACCTCTTCCTCTTGGTTATGGCGTTACTGTTTCACATGATAATTCACTTTATTTAATTGGAGGCGAAACAAATAAAGGTGAAGCTGTTAATTCAGTTATTACTTTAACGATGAAAGATAAACAATTAATTATTGAATAATCTCTTCCTACATATAAATTAAAATAATTCATAAAGATCTCCTTGATTAATTCAGGGGATCTCACCTTTGTGGATAAACATTATGCTAAATAAAAAGAAAAAACTTTTATTGTCATGCTGTACTTTATTAATGTCATCTCAATTATATGCGACTACATTAGATTTCCGTCATGAATATGCAGACTCTACTCGAATTAATAAAGATAGAATTGCATTTATTCACTCTTTTTCGAATGGCATTGGTTTTTATATTGATGCTAGCGTTAAATCCGGTGGTGTTGATGGTGAAAAAGATAAGCTATTTAGTGATGTTGTTAATAATGCGATTGAAATGGGATTAAGTTATAACTATAAACTAAATAGCAATATTACATTGCAGCCTGGCCTTATTTTTGAAACCGTAACAGATACTTCTATATATAAACCTTATTTAAAAGCACAATATAACTTTGATAATGGTTTATATATTGCAGGACGTTATCGTTTTGATTATGCCCGTAAAACAAAACAAGGGGTTGATGATGAAAAAACAAATCGTCTTGATGGTTTTATCGGTTATAAATATAACAAATTTAAAGTGGAATATGATTATACTCAAATGTATAGCGACGCCATAAAATATGATAATAAAAAACGTAATTATGAACATAACGTTGCTTTCTCTTATCAAATCAACAGTACTTTCACACCTTATATTGAAGTTGGCAATATGGCGGTAAGCCCTCTTAGTGATGCTCGTCAGACACGTTATCGAGTCGGGTTGCAGTTCCATTTCTAATTTAAGTTAAGTAAAGCAGAATAAAAAAGAGGAAGAGTGGTGGGAACATCACTCTACTTTTTATTTTATCTATTTATCAGTGAGTTGCGAAAGCTTGGCTATTGTTTGATCTTCTTCACAAATTACTGTTTTTCTGATTGAGAAATTAAACTCCGTAAAATACTATAATTTGGAGTTACATTTCAAAAGAAGAGAACAGTGAGTTCAAAATGGCGCTAATTGAAAAGATGACTAAAGATATTCAACAAAAAGGTGGGCTAATTGTCTCTTGCCAACCGGTTGATAATAGCCCAATGGATAAGCCAGAGATTGTTGCTGCAATGGCTCAAGCTGCGGTAAATGCGGGAGCAATCGCAGTGCGTATTGAGGGAATTGATAATTTAAGAGCAACTCGTCCTCTTATTGATGTGCCGATTATTGGCATCGTGAAGCGTGATTTACCTGATAGCTCAGTGAGGATCACGCCATGGCTTAGTGATGTTGATGACTTGGCTAAAGCGGGCGCCGATATTATTGCCTTTGATGGTACTGATCGTGTACGTCCTGTACCCGTGAAAACGTTATTAACTCATATTCATCATTTAGGAAAATTGGCGATGGCAGATTGCGCCACCTTTGATGAAGGTATGTATTGCCAAGAGTTAGGCACTGAATTTATTGGTTCAACGATGTCGGGTTATACCGGTGGTGAAATACCAAAGTTACCTGACTTACAGCTGGTTACGGCATTGGCAGAAAAGGGATGCAGAGTGATTGCCGAAGGACGTTATAACACACCAATGATAGCCGCAAGGGGAATGCAAGCCGGTGCTTGGGCTGTCACGGTAGGCTCTGCAATAACGCGTCTTGAGCATGTCTGTGATTGGTTTACTCAGGCATTAAAGTGGCAGCAGGAGTTAGATAAATGAATACATTAGCCATTGATATTGGAGGAACAAAAATCTCGGCGGCACTAATTAGTCGAGATAACCAACTGACACAACATACTCAGATAGCTACACCTGCAAGTGCATCACCAATGCAACTTTATGAAGCCTTAGTTGCTATTACTACACCGCTAAAACGCTATGCAGATAGCGTTGCTGTTGCATCAACAGGGATTATTTGCAATGGCATTTTGACCGCGTTGAATCCTGATAATTTAGGTGGGCTAAAAGATTTTCCTTTAAAAGAAACACTTTTTGCACTCACCGGATTGCCTTGTTGGCTACTCAACGATGCTCAAGCAGCCACATGGGCTGAATATGATCATCGCCGTGACACTATTTCTGATATGGCATTTATCACCGTATCGACAGGTGTCGGCGGTGGCGTCATTCAACAAGGACAACTTTCTACTGGAAAGCGAGGTATAGCAGGCCATTTAGGTCACACGCTTGCTGATCCTCATGGTCCACTTTGTGGTTGTGGTCGCTATGGTTGTGTTGAAACAATCGCTTCTGGCCGTGCAATTGCGTCGCAAGCGACAGAGGAGCTAGCCGGAAAAGATGCAAAAGCGATTTTTGCTGCCTTTCATCAGGGAAATTCACAAGCAAAATCAATTATTGAACGTTCAGCAAACACCATTGCAAATTTGGTGACCGATATTAAAGCAACAACGGATGCTGATTGTGTCGTTCTTGGGGGAAGTGTTGGGCTAGCAAAGGGATATATCGAACTCGTTCAAGCTGCCCAGATAAAGCAACCAGTTGCATTACAAGTGCCGATATTATCGGCTCACTATCATCATGATGCCGGGCTCTGGGGCGCTGTCCTTTGGGCTAGAGAGCAATAAAAAAACTGTCGTAAAACTTACCTTTTACCCTACATATGGCAGGACTAAAAAATGCAATTACATGATTTTGGTTTTATTAACTATGCAGTGCTGTTTGGTTATTTGGCAGCAATGTTACTCGTGGGTGTTTATTTCTCTAAACGCCAAAAAACAGCGGATGATTATTTTCGTGGAGGAGGTCGAGTGCCTGGTTGGGCGGCTGGGGTTTCTGTCTTTGCGACTACTTTAAGTTCAATTACTTTTATGTCGATCCCAGCAAAAGCCTATACCTCCGACTGGACGTTTATTATCGGGCAATATTTGGCTATTGCTATTTTGCCTTTAGTTTTTTATTTTTACATTCCTTTCTTTAGAAAATTAAAAATCACTTCGGCTTATGAGTATTTAGAAGCCCGTTTTGATGTACGCAGTCGTTTATTTGCCAGCCTTTCATTTATGTTATTCCATATTGGTCGAGTCGCTATTATTACGTATTTAACGGTACTTGCTCTTCGTCCTTTTATGGGTATAGACCCCGTTGTTTTAATCGTACTGATTAGCTTGCTATGTATTATTTATACATGGATGGGCGGAATTGAAGGGGTTATTTGGACTGACGTTATTCAAGGGTTATTACTTTCAGGTGGTGCAGTTCTTATTTTTATTATGATCTGCTTTAAAGTTGATGGCGGAATTAGTGAAATTTTCACTGCAACATCACAAGCCGATAAATTCTTCCCTACGACTCAATTTCGTTGGAGTTGGACTGATAGCACTATTCCTGTTTTGATGATCGGATTTTTATTTGCCAATATTCAACAGTTTACAGCAAGTCAGGATGTTGTACAGCGCTATATTGTGACGGATTCCATTGAAGAAACAAAACGTACACTGATAACAAATGCGAAATTAGTTGCCATTATTCCTATCTTCTTCTTTGCTATTGGATCTGCCTTGTTTGTGTATTACAAACAAAATCCTAATTTCTTACCTGAAGGCTTTAATACGGGGGGAATTTTGCCTCTGTTTATTGTGACTGAAATGCCTGTTGGTATTGCTGGATTAATTATTGCAGCTATTTTTGCTGCGGCTCAATCCAGTATTTCGAGTAGCTTAAACAGTATCTCAAGCTGTTTTAACTCTGATATTTATACTCGCTTAAGTAAATCTGAACGCAGTGCTGAACAAAAGATGAAAGTCGCAAGATTGGTCATTATTGTTGCTGGCGTCTTCAGTAGCTTGGCTGCAATCTGGTTAGTTTTATCTGATGAATCTGAAATTTGGGATGCCTTTAATAGTCTGATTGGTTTAATGGGGGGCCCAATGACCGGATTGTTTATGCTGGGTATTTTTGTTAAACGCGCGAATGCAGGTAGTGCGGTTGTCGGGATCATTGTCAGTATTATTGCTGTATTAGCCGCGCGTTACGGCAGTGATCTTAATTTCTTCTTCTACGGAGTGATTGGCGCAATGTCTGTTGTTATTGCAGGAACAATGACAGCACCGCTTTTCGCATCAGCAAAACAAGTTTCATTAGATGATAGTGAAACATCAGGAAACTAATAGGGAATAATCTATGTTATTTGGACATACCTCAGATCTGACTACGATGCCAGAAATGAATCCTGCGTTGCGTGACGCAATGGAAAAAGCATTAGCACTTGATCCTGCTTCACTTGCACCAGGGAGTTATAAAATTGATGGCGAAACACTGTTTATGAATGTGATGACGTTTGACACTCAGCCTCGTGAACAGAAGCGCGCGGAATTACATCAGCGTTATATTGATATTCAAATATTGCTTAGTGGTGAAGAAATTATTGATTTTGGTATACAGGGTTCAGCGCAAGATGTGACACCTTATAATGAGGCTGACGATTATCAATTAACCGATACAATAATAGGTCAACAGACCTTAACACTTACACCAAGCATGTTTGCTGTTTTTATGCCTTATGAACCTCATAAACCGGGAATTTCGGCTGAAAAGGGGGCAAATACGCTGAAGAAAGTGGTTGTTAAGCTAGATGTCACCGCATTGTCTGACTAACAATGCCTGTTTTTATTAAGCGCTTTATGTCTGACGTATCAGTAGATTGTATTCTGATGATATTGAGGAATAAAGCGTTTTTTATTATCACATTATTGTATTAGCAAGGCTTTTTTTAACCTGTTGGAATTGGTACTCTTGTGGGCAGAATTTTTTTCCCGTGTATCTTCTGCAACCAAGGATAATCTCCATGACAGAACAGGCAACGACCCGATTAAAGCCGGGTAAAATACTTGATACGCTAGGCGCAATGAAAAATAGTCTAACGCGAGTATCACAGCGTATTGCAGACTATATCCTGTTCCATCCTACAGAAGTCACTCAGCTCTCTATTGCTCAACTTTCACAAGCGACAAAAGCGGGTGAAGCGACGGTTGTGCGTTTTTGTCGTACATTGGGTTATAAAGGGTTTCAAGATTTTAAAATGGATTTGGCGATTGAAATGGCGACCTCTGATAATGAAGAGTCACCTATTCTTGATGCAGAAGTCACCCATCAAGACGATATCCATACCATTGGTTTAAAACTTCAAGCAACGATTAATAATGTACTATCAGAGACATTGAATCTACTCGATATGAAGCAAGTTCAAGGTGCTGTAACGGCTTTATTATCTGCAAACTATATTTTTATTTGTGGTGTGGGTTCTTCAGGAATTACAGCTGAAGATTTAAAAAATAAACTGATGCGAATTGGTTATCGTGTTGATGCTGTTACCAATAACCACTTTATGTATATGCAAGCTTCATTATTAAAACCCGGTGATGTTGCTATTGGAATTAGCCATTCAGGTAATTCTCCTGAAACTGTTCATGCGCTTAAATTAGCTAAAGAAGCAGGAGCCAGCACGATCGCATTGACGCATAATTTAGGCTCACAAATTATGGAGTATGCTGATCACCATTTAATTAATGGTAACCGACAAGGGAAACTGCAAGGTGACTCTATTGGTACAAAAACAGCACAACTCTTTGTATTAGATCTTCTTTATACGTTATTAGTGCAAGCTCAACCTGACATGGTGAAAGAGCAAAAATTACGAACATTGAATGCGCTAAAACAGACTCATTCTGCATAAGTTTATCTCTACATCATTGTGTGATTTTTAGTGAAAATTGGCTAAAGATCACACTTTCATTTTTCTCTTCCTTTAATGCTCATTTCGTTATTGCGTTCTGAAGTATTGCTCCCTAATATAGAGCTAAGCTCCATAAAATTAATAGAAAAGAAATTAACCTCCAAAGGAAGTTATCATGAACAAACTCTCTGGACTGATTGCCGCACCACATACTCCTTTTGCAACAGATGGTAGCGTTAATTACCCTGTCATTGATGAGATAGCAAAACACCTGATTGCAAGTGGTGTGACAGGTGCTTATGTATTAGGAACAACAGGCGAAGGTATTCATTGTTCTGTTGAAGAACGTAAGAAAGTGGCTGAACGCTGGGTTAATGCAAGTCAGGGCAAGCTTGATCTTATTATTCATACAGGTGCATTAAGTATTGCTGATACGTTAGAACTTGCTCGCCATGCCGAAACATTAGATATCAAAGCAACATCTGTTATTGGCCCTTGTTTTTTTAAACCGGGCAATGTTGATGATCTGGTTGAATATTGTCGTTTGGCTGCTGCCGGCGCACCATCTAAAGGTTTTTACTATTATCACTCCACCATGTCAGGCTTAAGCATTGATATGGAAAAATTTCTACAAGTAGCGGGTAAAGCAATACCTAATTTATCGGGTATGAAATTTAACTCCCCGGATATGTATGAATTCCAGCGTTGTTTACGCGTAGATGGTGGAAAGTACGATGTTCCATTTGGTGTTGATGAGTTTATTCCTGCTGGATTAGCCTGTGGTGCATTGAGCGCTGTTGGTAGTACATATAACTATGCTGCGCCATTATACCTTGAAATTATTGAAAAATTTAAAGCGGGTGATCATGAAGGTGTTACCGCTTGCATGGATAAAGTGATTGCGATTATTCGTGTATTAGTTGAATACGGCGGCGTTGCAGCAGGAAAAGTGGCAATGCAATTACATGGCATTGATGTGGGTGATCCTCGTCGTCCGTTACGGCCAATGACAGCAGAACAAAAAGCTGATGCGCTCGCGAAGTTTAAAGCGGCTAATTTTCTGTAATCGATTTGACTTTGATTGAGTTCTTTGTAGATAGACCCATCTTTCAACATCTCCCCCTTTGATGTGACTGTGGCTTTCAGAAGAAAGCCACTTTTTTATTCTTCTTTCTAAAGCTTGATTTTAAATGTCACTCAAACCAAAGTACGAGTTATTATTTTATTCTTAATTAAGGTGTGTGGATGGCATACGAATTTCTGACACAAGCAACACTCAAAAAATTGGCAACAGGTGAAACTTGGCAACGACAAATTAATGATGAAAGTATTATTGATGTCAGCTTAAATGCGGGGCAATTAATGATTTGTCAGCCTGAAATTGACGAAAACTTTATTCCCTTTAGCCAGAAGCTAATGACTTATTGTGAACAGCTTGCACTTCAATTTCCATTTATTGAATTTGCTCAGCCACAAGAGTTTCATTCCACATTATTAACGATTTTTAATCAACAAAATGAACAGTTTAAACTGCAACGGCCCATATTATTATCATGGTGCCATGAGATTGCAAAAATCTTTAATCAAATAAAAAGTATCGAAATTTCATTTAGTCATGTTGTCCTAACATCCAATGGCAGTTTGATATTAACGGGTATTTCAGAGGAATTAACACTTTTTAGACAGCAGATTTATCAGCAAATCCCCATTGAGAGTGAGCTTCATAAAAACATTATTCATATCACACTTGGGCGATTACGTGAGAATACATCATCAGCAGAAATGAAAACGCTTTATGATGAGTTAGAGCAGAATCGATCATCATTAATGCATTATGATATTAATATCCCTATCGTTATTCGACACCCTAAATTTGTAGTGAGTAAAGGTTCACTTTCATCTGAAGTGCAATTGGGTTTAACGATGGAATTTAATCAGCTATGGCCATTTCGATGTTATTAATAGTCAATATTAAATAGTCTTCTTCTTTTTGTGACTAAAGCAAAATGGCTAATTGGTATATAATCCAGCGATTCTTTTTATTTGGATTATTTGTTTGAATTATGAATGTAAAATATCGGGCAGATATCGATGGTTTAAGAGCAGTCGCTGTTATTTTGGTTATCTTTTTCCATTTAGATAATTGTTTAATTCCTTCAGGGTTTATTGGCGTTGATATTTTCTTTGTGATCTCTGGTTTTTTGATCTCGCTGATAATCAAAACTTCATTGTCGCAAGGTGATTTTTCATTTCGTGATTTTTATAATCGTCGATTATGGCGATTGCAGCCGCTTTATCTTGTTGTATTAATTGCAATACTAGTAATATCAGGGATTTTTTATCTCCCTAGCGATTATTTAGATATTACAAATAGCGAAAAATACGCCTCAGCCTTTCTCTCTAATAAATATTTTGCGAGAGTAACAACCAGTTATGCAGCGCAAGATGCACTCTTTTTACCACTATTGCATACATGGTCTTTAGCGATAGAGTGGCAATGGTATCTTTTCTTGCCTTTTGCACTTTATTTTCTGCATAAAATCAATATAAAAGAGAGCATTAATCCTTTTTATTTGGTGGCATTAGTCACTGTTATTTCGTTTTTTTTGGTGTTTTTTTACCAAAAAGATCAACCGAAAAATTACTACTATTTTAGTACGCGGATCTTTGAATTTATGTTGGGTGCATGTGTTGCCTACCTCCCAACAAAGATAAAACCTAACCGAAGAATCAATGATGTTATTAGCTTAATTGCGCTAGGTATAATTGTTTGGGTTGCATTTCAAAACGATATTATTGCAGGTTATCCGAACCTTAATACGTTGTATGTTTGTCTTGGTGCTGCACTCATTATTTATACCGGACAGCATGGAAGCATTATTAAAAAAATACTTTCATTAAAGCCAATCGTGATCGTTGGGTTATTATCTTACTCACTCTATTTATGGCATTGGCCATTATTTGCAGTTGCACGTTATATTGGTGTATTTAATACAGAACTGCAAAAAGGATCACTATTAGCATTAACCTTATTGCTCTCTATTATCTCTTATTTTCTTATTGAAAAACCGCTTAGAAGAAAGCGTTTAGCCTTTAAATATTCCATCACACTTCTGTTAATTATTCCTATTTTATGTGCTTTGGGGCTAAATGCACTAAATGAAAAATATCAAGGTTTTGGATTAAGGCTTGGGCAAAATTATGTTAATTTAGAAGCCAAGTTGAATCAGTTTGATTATCCAAATCGAACTAAATGCATGAATTTTGAAGCCACTGATCCAGATAAAATGTGCCATATTGGTGAAGTGGGAAGCCAGAGAAAAGCTTTTTTATTGGGTGATTCTCATGCAAATCATTATTGGGGCTTTATGGATATTTTAGGTAAAGATGCCAAGATAGATGTATATGCACAAGCAACTTCATCCTGTATTACGCTTCCTAATATTTATCTTTATGACTGGTCTAATCATAAAAATACCGTTTATCAACGTTGTTATGATCAAACAGCGAAATATTATCAACTTATCAAAAATAATCACTTTGATTATGTAATATTTGGGCAAGTTTGGAATAACTACGCGTCAAATCATGTCATTAATAAACTAGGCGATGTTAGAACCGTTGAGGAGTCTCGTAAACGCGTTGAGAAAGCGATGCGTGAAGCACTTGATCTTATTATTGCAACGGGTGCTAAACCCGTTTTTATTAAAACAGTCAATTCTATGCCAAGTGGTTTTATGACCTGTTTTTATGAAAATGCAAAATTAAGAAAAGACTTTGCAGATAATAATTGTAACCCTAAAAACTATAAAGGTGAGGGAAATACATGGATGAATCAGTTATTTGTTACATTAAAAAAGGACTATCCAACTTTAATTATCATCGATCCTAAAGATGTACAGTGTGATAAAAATATCTGTTTAACTGATATAGAAGGTGTGCCGGTTTATCGTGATGTAGGGCATATTACAGATTATGCTTCAACAATCTTTGGCATGATGTATCTAGAACGTTTTGATAATCCGTTAGTCATAGAAAATCCTTAATATGACCATCAATCGATCATCAAAATAATAAAAAAGTGCGCGGTTATCTAAGATAATGCGCACTTTTTATTTTTGAATATATTAATGATCAAGCGAAACAGAATGAACATGTTCAAGTTGTTTTAATGAGCAATAAAATTCAGGTAAGGTAATTTTTTGCCTAACCAACAGTTTTAAATTTACTTCAACACGTTCTTTTTTAATATCGCGAATAGTCAGATTTTCAATTACGTCTTTATGGCTTTTTAAATACTCAATTAAAAGAGGAACACCGCTTTCATGAGTAAATAACATACGCACTTTTATCTTACCTAAGCGTTGGTTTTTCATCTGAAATAGCACCACTTGCGGGCTAAGTTGAATAGCCATAAAAAAGAGAACAGTCACAATCATGGCATGCCAATAGAAACCCGAGCCACAAGCAATACCAACACCGGCTGACGCCCATACAATAGCGGCTGTGGTCAGGCCTGAAATTGCATCATCACGTCGATGCAATATAACGCCAGCGCCAAGAAAGCCGACTCCACTGATAATTTGCGCCGCTAATCTCATGGGATCACTACGAATATTGTCGGAAATATTGGCGTAATATTCCGCGGATTGAATAGAAACAATGGTTAATAAACAACTGGCAACAGCAATAATGACACAGGTTTTAAAACCGACAGGTTTTCCCTTTGATTCACGCTCTAAGCCAATAAGGCCACCCAAAATAAAGGCGGCCAGTAATTTAGCGATACTTGAAAGTGATAAAGGGCCAATGCTGTCAACAAACTGTATTAATACATCCATGGTTTGCTCCTAACGTTGGCTTATTCCTTTATTTTAAAACTATGGTGTTGCAATACTTTCTTGTGCTTTTTTATCTTCGTTATTTTTCTTTTTACTCACATCATCTTTAAAGAAGAAGATAAAGAATAGGGATACAACGGCGGCAACGATTGCTGGATATATCCAGAATGTTGACCACTGTGGTAATGCAGCTTCACCGGTTTCTGTTATGGTTGAATTAAAGATTTGACCACAAATAGTGGAAGCAAATAATAAGCCGAAACCATTAGAGACAATAAAGCGTAGGCCTTGTGCTTGAGCACGAATTTCCGGTTTAGCTTTGCGGTCAACATAGATATCACCAGCAGTAAAGAAGAAGTCCCAACATAATCCCTGTAACATTAATCCGATAACGATAAAATAAAACTCTGTATTTACCGCTGCATAAGAGAAGAATATTGAGCGAATGATCCAGCTAACAGCCCCTAAAAGTAATGTGATTTTGAAGCCAAACTTCATTAAGAAGAAGGATAAGACAAACATAAACAGCACTTCACAGGCGATCCCTATTTGCATAATAGACGCTGCGTTATTAAAACCTAATGCTTTAATAAAAACGGGAATATAAGCAGAGTAAGCTGTTTTTGGGATCATTAAAATAAAGATACTAAACATTAAGATCGCAAAATAACGATCTTTAAATAATGAAAGTGCGTCTAAACATAAAATATCACGAGCAGAGAATGGCTTACCTTTCGCTTTAGGTGGCGTATTAGGTAAAGTAAAGCAGTAGAAACCAAGTAAAACGCCCACAGCAGAAGCGATATACCAAGTCATAGTACTACCAGAGAAGCCCATTTCACCTAATATAAACCCGATAGCCATAAAACCGAATGTACCGAATACACGAATAATAGGGAAATATTTCACGCCATTGATATGAGAGAAACTAATACTATTTGAAAGCGCAGTTGTTGGATAAAACAATAATCCAATAATGAAAATTAAGAATAAAGTCATACCACTGTTTTGTGCCTCAATAAATTGAGGAACACAAATAATGACAGCGGCATTAATTAAATGAAGGATGCCCATGACTTTTTGTGAAGCAAAGAAACGGTCAGCCACCATACCTATAAATAATGGGGAGATAATTGTTGCGACACCTAATAAAGCGTAGGCATTACCAATAATGCTTGCCATACCATAGCTACTTAATACTAGCCCCATGGTCATATTCCATGCACCTTGCATGAAATATTGCACAAACATCATAATCAGTAAGCGAGAGGTTATTTTCATATCCATCATCGTTCTCCTCTTAATTTGTTTCTAATGTTAATCCGTCGTAGGCAACGCGGATATTGTGAGGAGCACAAACGGCTTCTAATTCGTGGTGAAGTAATTTGCCACTATGTGAAATATGCGAAACGGCAATTTGTGTATCTTGATGTAAACAACCTTGCTGTTGCAGTTTTTCTTTCGCTGCAAATACGGTTTCTAGGCTCATATGATTATCAGTACGATCTTTACCATTGAGTCCGTAAGTACATTCAAAAACAACGATATCAAGTGGTTTGTTTTCTAACCATTTCCACGTTAATTCAGGGAACCAACCAGAGTCATGGCCATAGAAAATAACCTTGCCATCTTTCTCAATATGATAAACATAGCAAAGTTCCCATTTTGCATGATTAGCGAGTAATGGCGTAATTTTATAACCATTTCTTTCGACAGTAACAAAAGGAATTAAGCAGTGAAAAGCAAAACGCTCTTTGCTGTAACCGGGTAAAACTTCGATACAACCATTAATGGCGCGATCATTACCAAAAATATGAAGGGGATGGTTAATTTCAAAACCATAACCTTCCATTCGGCTAAACAGATCGCCAACATTGAAATGATCAGGATGCGTATGAGTGAATAGAAGGCTTTCAAAATGGGTAGCATCCATTCCATCACGCATTAACTGGTAACTAAATGTAGGCGATACGTCGATTAACATAATGTCATCGACAATGGCAGAAGAGTGAGTCCTGATATCTTTCCCACCGAGTTCTCTTGCTTTCAGACAGTGTTCACAACGGCAGAAGGGATTAGGTATGCCTTCTGAGGCTGCCGTCCCTAAAAAATGAAGTTTCATAAGAAATCCCCTTATCCTATTGTTTTATTATGATTTTATTAATTATCTGGTGTTGGCTATCTATAAGATATAGATTAATTTGAACGTTCCAATAATAAAATGATGAGGATTGTTTGCCAATAAATGAAGATCAGATCAGTGATCTCTTTCAAATTAAATTTATTATATTATTGATTATTATAGTAATAATTTTTAATTGATATTGATAATTATTTATTTGCGATAAGTAAAAAGCGTTTGTTTTATCAACAGTTTAAAAATGGAACGTTCAAATTAATTAGCAGTAGTCGCGATAAATAATTCAGGTATGCTAGTAAAAGCAGAAATTGAGATGGAAAAAGGTCAATGGCAACGATTAAAGATATTGCAAAGCTAGCAGGTGTCTCTCATGGAACGGTTTCTAACGTATTGAATAAACGTGGAAATGTCAGTGTTGAGAAAATTGAAGCTGTGTATCAAGCGGCCAAAAAAATGGGCTATCAATTGAATACACAGGCTCAACTGTTAAGAACCAATAAAAGCCATAAAATTGCGATACTTTTACCTCAATTAGTTTCTGAAAAATATGCAGTTTTCTTTAATTCATTAAGGCAGTCTATTGCTCACTTCCCTGAGGTCACTTACGATCTGTTTTTAACCGACGATCTTGAAACCACAGAATTAGAGGTATTACAGAAAATTGCTGCGGGTGGTTATAAACAAGTGATCACTGTTAGCTGTCTCAAAGATGCAAATATCTATTTTGACACGTTAAAATTACCACCTTCTCAAGTTGCATTTGTTTATCGCCAGCCACTGAATACTCACAGATTTTTTACACTCGATTTTGCTCAAGCAGCAGAAGCTATTTGCCAACAGATTGCAAACACCACAGGTAAATTAGTGGGCATTTTTATGGGGAGTCGCGATTATTTAAATAATCAAAACTTTGCCAATGAATTACAAAATCGACTTTTAAAAAATGCCCCCAATAAAAAAAACGTGGTGCTTTGTGCATCAGATGAAGAGAGTTATAAAATTGCGTTTGATTTCTTTTCTCTAGAGCAAATCCCAGACATATTTATTGCTCAGGATATAGAGAAAGCACGTTATTTAACGCAAGCGAGTTATTTCGGTAGTCATAATGATTGCCCACCTATTTTTGCATTGAGCGATAATATTCCACCTGTATTAAAAGGGTTGTATTACTTTCCAATGAATTACGCTCAACTTGGATTAGAAGTCATGGATGCATTAATGCAAGTAGAGGATGAAAGTGAAATAACTGAAATTAATGTAACTTGTGTACGTAATCAAAGTGACCATCTTTATACTTTAACACCCGCCGTTATCAGTGAGGATAAAGCAGAGATCAGTCTTAATTTACTGATTTTGCCTAGCCCTTCAACGAGTGCATTAAAAAAACTACTGCCTCATTTTTATCGTCAAACAGGGATTAAAGTTAATTTAGCGATACATCCTTACGATGAAGTTTATCAAATTTTAAGTCAGTTACATTTGCATCCCTATTATGATTTATTACGTATTGATATGGCCTGTTTTCCTTGGTTTGCGGAAAGAATATTACGGCCATTAGATAAGATCGGTAATGGGCTAACGGACTTATTAAATAATTTTTCACTGCCTACTCAGCAGAAATTTAGTTTAGTGAATAATGTTGCTTATGCCATGCCTTTTGATGCCAGTGCGCAACTCCTGTTTTATCGAAAAGACTTATTTGAAGATCCTATTCTAAAAAGAATGTATTACGAAAAAACTGGTAACGAGTTAACCGTACCGACAACATTTGAAGAATACGATAATGTGACGCAGTTTTTTACTGAGCAACATGAGGAAGGGCAATTAAGTTGCCCTATGGGCGCTTCAACAACATTGGGCAGTGCTGGGTTGATTGCAACAGAGTATCTATTGCGTTATTACGCCAAAGGTGGGTGTTTAATAGGAAGTCATAATATTCCTAGATTAGAAATGCCTTTAGCGGGTGAAATATTAGAAGAATATTTAAAACAGCTGTCGATCACTGAGAATATTCATAATAAGTGGTGGAGTGAGTCGGTTAGGCAATTTGAGCAAGGGCATCTTGCTATGCTGATCGCTTATATGAATTTATTTAACGATGTTGCTCATAGCAATATTTTGCCTAAAACGGGTTTTGCACCTGTTCCCGGAAGTATTCCACAATTAGGCGGTGGTGTATTAGGCGTTTCGCGGTATAGCCAAAAATCACAATATGCAGAGCAATTTTATCGTTGGCTTTATTCCCCAATGGTTATGGATCACCTTATTTTATTAGGTGGAAACAGTAATCATCAAAATTTCAGCCATAACCAAGAGATTAGCCATCGTTATCCATGGATGACATTGGCTTATCAAGAAATTAATAAGGGAATACGCGAATCTTCGGTACCGAATGGTAAGTTATTTAATTTACGCCAAGCCGAAATTATTATCGGACAAGGGATCACTAATGTCGTTAATAATATTATGACGATAGACGAGACTATCGAATATATAAATCAGCGTTTGTTGATAGATACTCAAGGTGAGCGGTGAATCAGTTTTTATTAATAGAGATAACAAAGGTACGAGATTAAAAAGGTGTCTTCTTTTAGGGCGTTTTTGTGGGGTTTGTTATTGATATATCTAATAATTTAGTTACTATTGATCATACTCATAATGATTTTTGTATCACAACTCCTCATGAAAATCCCGCGGTTCTTTTCCTCGGAAATCTAAAAGTGACATCTATTTTTTCTCGAACTAAAGGTGAACGAGACACAGAAAATTGTGATGTGATCTTCTTGATAGTCCGCTGCCTATTTTAGATATAATTCAACGAGTTGCGTTGGATTGTCACGCCATACCACGCTGTGAGACGTGGCAATCATATCGACAGGTAAATTGAAGCCTAAAATGACATTAATCTTCGGTGTGACAAGGCGACTAAATGGCGTCAAGATATTGGCGTAATAACGTTGGCATTGCTCAAACAGCTCTGTTTGGTCAACTTTATCGTTAAATAAGCGTTCATCACAATAGTGCTGACCAAAGGCATCGTGACTAAATAAAATTGCATTCAGGGTGATGGTGATGACCATTGATTGAGTCAATCGCGTTTGCTGTGCAGTAAATTGGGGTATTAGGAATAAAAGACATCAGCTCAGTGAGTGCGCCAGCGTGATCTTCTTCTGCATGATTAATAATAATGTAATCAATCTGTTCCAGATTAATTTGAGCGCGTAAGTTTTGCACAAATTCGCGGCTAAATTTATGATCAACCGTATCAATCAGGACGTTCTTTTCTTCACATATTAGATAACTGTTATAGCTACTGCCTAATAATGTTTTGTATTCAGTGCCATGAAAATCACGAACTTCCCAGTCACGTTGTCCAACCCAATTAACATTATTTTTAACATGAATAGCCATTTTGTATTGTTCCTTCTCATTAATCTTTTCATAGGGATATGTATTGATATAATCAAGAAGCGTGATGATTTTTATCTCGTTGTTTTTAAATGATTTTTATTTTTGTGGTGATTTGAATATTGTCAATATGACTATCTTTATCATGTCAAAATGACCATAATAACAGTCATAATGACTATGAGGTGTTTTTATGGGCTTTTCCGTTGATGTGCTGGCTAAAATTGCCATTGAATTACAAAAAGATGTCGGTCATCAAGATAGGTTTCAGCGGCTGGTGACTACGCTTCGACAAGTGCTAAATTGTGATGCAGCAGCGTTGCTTCGTTATGAGCCTCATCAGTTTATTCCATTAGCCATAGATGGTCTTGTACCGGATGTTTTAGGGCGTCGGTTTTTACTTGAAGGGCATCCTCGTCTTGAAACGATAGCGCGAGCAGGCGATGTGGTTCGCTTCCCTGCAGACAGTGATTTACCTGATCCTTATGATGGGCTTATTCCAGATAGAGAACATTTAAAAGTGCATGCTTGTGTCGGATTACCATTATTTGCGGGACAAGATTTAATTGGTACGTTAACGCTTGATGGAGTGAACCCTCATCAGTTTGATACCTTTAGTGATGAAGAATTACGTTTAATTGCTGCATTAATTTCTGGGGCATTAAATAATGCGTTATTGATTGAGCAGCTCGAAAATCAAAATATGTTATTTACGCCAACTAATACGTTTAAGCCCACAGTAAAAACAGAAATTATTGGTTTATCGCCTTCGATGATGCAACTGAAAAAAGAGATAGAAATTGTTGCACCCGCAGAGATGAATATTTTAGTGAGTGGCGAAACTGGAACCGGTAAAGAGCTGGTGGTAAAAGCCATTCATGAAATGTCTGATCGTGCAGATAATCCGTTAGTCTATTTAAATTGTGCTGCACTTCCTGAGAGCGTGGCGGAAAGTGAATTATTTGGGTATGTGAAAGGGGCTTTTACCGGCGCAATTAGTCATCGTAGTGGTAAATTTGAAATGGCAGATAATGGCACTTTATTTCTTGATGAAATAGGTGAGTTATCATTATCACTCCAAGCTAAACTACTGCGTGTCTTGCAGTATGGCGATATTCAACGGATTGGTGATGATCGTAATTTACGCGTTAATGTGCGTGTATTAGCAGCAACAAATCGTGATTTATGGGAAGACGTCTTGGCGGGGAATTTTCGCGCCGATCTTTTCCATCGGTTAAGCATCTTTTCTTTGCATGTTCCACCATTACGAGAAAGAGACGAAGATATTTTGCTCTTAGTGGGTTATTTTTGTGAGCAATATCGTCAACGTTTTAACCTTACTCAAGTGATTATTAGTTCTGAATTACGTCTTTATTTATTGCACTATTCTTGGCCGGGTAATGTGCGTGAGTTAGAACATACTATTCACCGAGCAATTGTTTTAGCAAGAGCCGGAAATAAAACTGATAGCCTTATTCTACAAGTTAGCCATTTTGCTTTGGGGGCCGAAAATCCAGCTCACTCTAGTTCTCAAATGTTACCTTCTGAAGAAAAAAATTTAAAAGAGGCAACGGATGAGTTTCAGCGAGATTTAATTAAACAAGCATTGCTACGTAATAACCAAAATTGGGCGGCAACCGCGCGAGAATTATCACTTGATCCTGCTAACCTACGTCGTTTAACTAAACGCTTAGGATTAAAATTATCATAATCTTAAAAAGAAATATTCTAAATGAAAAAGGTAATTTGGGTGCGTGGTCCAAATTACCTTAAATAATTATGTTAGGATGATAAGTTGTTAATAAATTTCTATTTTCTGAATGCGTTCACCGTGATAGTTACCAGTTCTGTTAACGTGCTATAAAATTGGCTATACCCACTCATTTTTAATTTATTTAAATAGTGAGGTAGCCATGTGGTCAAATGAAGGGATAATAATTCATTAACCGCGTCTTCTCTTTTTTCCGATGCCAATACTGCCGCTTGAAATAACATCAAACCGATATGATCAACAGGCTCAGGAAAAGGCGTGTTTACTTTTAAACGTTCCCGTTTTAAAAATTCACTCAGAGCAAGGGTAGAATCCCCTTGTAATAAACCTTCAGGATCTAAATAGACCGAACCCCAAGGAGGGGCAGGTAACGCATTAGGGCCAACAAAAAGATTTTGCCATTGGGTTTTTAATTGCTCTGTATCGATAGAAACGGAATCAATTAAACGCTCACACAGACGGTTTTCAATTTTACAAGGCCACTGTGCTGCAAAATCCCCAGTTTTAAAAAAGTTGAGTGCAGTTTTATTGGTGTCATCATCAGGGGGGAATAAATAACAAATTCCCAATAAATTAAATGCAGCCGCATAATAAGAGAGCCTGCTCATAATTTTTGATACTTCCTTAAACAAACCCCAATCAATGAGGTTTGTTTTTTATTATTTCAACAATATGCTCAATCACAATTAGTGAATTGAGTAGAAAACATAGCGCAGCATAAAGTCAGCGATAATGGCGATAACACAGCCAAGTGCAAAAATAGACTCAGTTGATTTATCTTGATTTTTAGGCGCTAGGAATTTCACTAAACTATAGCCACAAGCTAATACTGCAAAGGTTGCTAATATCCAGCATGTAGTCCGTAATGAACCCATGGAGTAATAGACTTGGATAGGTGATAACGGGAATGTCACCGATTTTTGGCTATATAACGTGCTCGTTAAGTATTGCTCATAAAAAGGTTGATACAGTAATCGCCCCATTAAGCTAAATGCCATTATTCCCCATAATTGCCACTTCCAGCGTATTGGGAAAGAGGTTTGAGGTATTTCAATACCTAACTTAATTCCTACGCGTTGTAATACTTTGATCAGCAAAAAGAAAATAGCCACACCAAGCGTAAACATTGCCCCGAAGAACATCACGTAAGTGTTTGGATCCATCCATGTCAAAATGGAGGTATGGCGATAAATTGATGCCATGCAGTAAATATCAAATAGCCCAATCAGAATACTGGTACTTAATAACAGCATTGAGAGTTTGCGAGTGCGCCAGAGCCATAAAAAAGTTACGCCTAGACAGCCAACAAAAATAGCGGTGACGGCAACTTCACGACTTAGCCAAGCAGAAAAAACATTTCTAATCGCATTAGGGGCATTTAATGGCACACCTAAGTGAGTGATTGAGGCAATAGAGCCTAAACCCGCCAATCCGCAAATAACAAATAAGGCCAATAGCATAAAGCGATAGTAGCTTTCAGCATTGAGATAATGAGAAAGGCGACGAGCAAAAAGCCCTGTTGTTAGCGCAAGACCAATGGTCGCATTCATCATAAATGTGAAGATTAATAATGACCATTCATTCATTTTCTTTCTCCCTTATTATTAATTCCGTCATTGTTTGCACCCTGATGTGGGTTAATAACAAGGTTGGGATGCGTTATTTCAGGGGAAGGTAAACCTGTGACATAATCTAAATCACCATAGCGTTTACGTAGTTCATCAATAGGGCCAAATTGGATTGCACCTAGCGGGCAAGTGGCGACACAAACTGGTTGTTCACCTTTTTGCTGTAAATCAATACAAAAGTCGCATTTTGACATCTGTTTGGTTTCTGGGTTCATTTGTGGCGCGCCATAAGGGCAAGACCACGCACAAGCACCACAACCGACGCATTTGTCTGTATCTACCATCACAATGCCGTCACCTTCACGCTTATGCATTGCTGTGGTTGGGCAGTTTTTAACGCAAATAGGATCGTCACAATGGTTACAAGAAATAGATAACGTGTAAGCAAAGACATTATTGACCAGTGCGCCTTTAGGATTACGGGTATAACCACCGCCCGTGATTTCATAGACACGACGAAATTTGCGTCCGACATCAAGGTTGTTTTTATCTTTACAGGCAACCTGACACGCCTTACAACCTGAACAGCGAGCGCTGTCGATATAAAATCCTAACTGTTTGTTGCTCACAGCGGGATAAACGATAAATTTGCTCATGCTTTTGCTACCTCGACCAATAATGTTTGGTGAGCATTGCCGTGTGCCATTGCGGTGCTACGAGATGATGTTAATACGTTGGCACATCCACCTTGATCTATACCTTTTGCATCAGGTTGCCACCAAGCACCTGCTTGCAAGGCGACGACACCAGGCATAATTCGTTGTGTTAATTTGACGGGAACCATCGTGATCCCACGATCGTTATACACTTTGACTTTCTCGCCCTCTTTGATGTTTCTATCTTGGGCATCTAATGGGTTTAACCAGAGTTCTTGGCGTTGTACTTCTTGCAACCAAGGGTTGGCAAACTGCGTTGAATTTGCGCGATTACGCCCTTTCCATGTGATAAGTTGTAACGGGAATTTATCTGTTAACGTATCTTCAGGACCCTCAATAGCGGGTACGTAATGAGAGAGTGCAGGAATATCGACATTATTCATGTCATATAAGCGTTTAGAGAAAATCTCAATTTTACCTGACGGTGTTGGGAATGGGTTGTTCTCGATATCTTGGATATTTTTCTCAAACGCCACATTTTGAGTATGAGGACGATGTTTTAATAAATGACGGCGTTTAACTAATAGCTCTTTAAAGGTTGGAATACCGTCTTCCGGGCGTTTAACACTTGCGTCATCGACTAAATATTCAATCCAATCGCGGTCAGTCTCTTTACCTTCGCTAAATTGTTCACCTACGCCTAATTTATTGGCAACTTCACATAACCAATCGTAGTCAGTACGACGTTCAAATTCAGGCTCAATCACTTTTTCAGAAAGAATAATGTAGTCGCCATAACTCCATGTACCACCGATGTTCCAGCGTTCTAAGAAGCTGGTTTCTGGCAGTAAAATATCGGCGTATTTTGCACTTGGTGTCAGATAGAGATCACTACAAACAATAAATTCTACTTTCGATTCATCTTCAAGGACTTTCGCGGCATGAAGAATATCGGTATTTTGGTTTGTCATGTAGTTACCCGCCATGGAGAAAATCATCTTGATTTCAGTATCAAGTTTCTCTGCATTCAGTAACCCATTCTGTGGTGTGACTAGATTTTTATCTTCACAGGCTTGTACCCAGTTGGTGATATTGATTTTCGCTTTTACAGGGTTGGTTAATAGGCTTGGCCCTGCGATGGTTTTACGCAGTTCAGAGTTTAATGCCATACCATAACCTGCAGCCCAACCACCACGCACACCCACATTGCCCGTGATAGTCGCAAGTAATGTTGCACCACGCGCCGTCCGTTCACCACAAATATGGCGCTGAGGACCCCAGCCTTGCATTAATGCTGCCGGTTTTGTCGATGCATATTCACGAGCTAATTGTTTAATAGTATCTGCGGGTACTTTAGTGATGGTTTCTGCCCATTCAGGGGTTTTCTTAATACCATCTTTTTTACCCATTAAATAGGCAACTAAAGATTCATTTTCACCCACACCTTCTGGCATTTGGTGTTCATCAAAACCAACCGTGTATTTATCGATAAAAGCTTGATCATGCAGGTTTTCACTTATGATGACATACATCATCGCATCCATCATGGCATTATCTGTTGTTGGCAGTAACGGGATCCATTGATCAGCTAAAGAAGAGGCGGTATCAGAATAACGGGGATCAACAACAATAAATTTAGTGCCGTTTTTCTTCATTTTTTGGAAGAAATGGTTTGAATGGCCAAAAATAGTTTCGTTAGGGTTATGACCCCATAAAATCACAAGAGGGGTATTTTCTAACGTGTCGAGTGTACTACCGCTGGCTGCGGTACCATAAGTATAAGGGGTGACCGCCAGTGTATTACCGTTACTGACAGAGTGATAGTTTTCCAGAAAACCACCTGTGATATTAAACAGGCGACGTAACATATTCGCACCTGAGAAAATACCGCCAGTGACACCCGTACTTAAGCTGACAAAACGAGATGCGGGGCCATATTGCTGGTTAATACGCTGCATGTTTTGTGCAATAAGTGTGGTTGCTTCTTCCCAAGTGATACGCTCAAATTTGCCTTCGCCACGTTTTCCAACGCGTTTCATTGGGTATTTTAAACGGTCTGGATGATAGACAAATTTACGATAACCACGGCCTCGTACACAGGCACGCATAATGGGCATCTCTTCATCTAAATCAGCATCTGGGCGTGTGCTAATACGGGTGACTTTGCCATCTTTTACATGGGCACGAATGTCACATTTACCACCACAGTCAAAGCTACTACACGTTGAAACAACGCGCTCATCCTCTTCGCTTATTATTGATTTTACTGGGATAGCGTTATCTGTTGTCGCAGCAAAAGCGTTTGATGCGAGAAAAGGAAGGGTGACTAATGCTGAGCTCGCTTGAATAAAGTGACGGCGGCTAACATCGTTGAGAATGCTCTTTGTATCACTATCGTGATCGGACTGATTGCTCATAATGAACTCTACCTTAAACATAATAGGCGGATCCCGATATACCCGATACTTGATATAAAGAATGTGCGTGATTTTTCTAGGCTATGAATAAAGGGAATGTCTGGTATCCGCTGCATTATTATTGAATGCATAGATAATTGCAGAATGCTCGAAATAACCTCTGCGAGAGGGATAGTAGTTGATTAATCTTTTGCCAACATTCTAAAACCAGACAATGACATTCGAATTTCAGCCTATTTACGAGGGGTGTTAAAAGCTCGTTTTTTGATTGTTAATAGGGTTTGTTAAATAGATATCAATAAGGTTGAAATTTCATATAAGGTATTTTCGTTGTTTATATAAATATATAACGATTTTAATTATATAGGTCATTATTTGCCAGTGTGTAGAGTGTGGGATAACTGCTATATTAAAAGGACGAAAATAAAAAGAGAGTGACCTAAATTGTGAGAAATGTACCTTTAAAAAGCGTTGATTCACTTGACCGAGATGTTATTGCGCTGGGTACAGACTATTTGCCCAATACGTTATTAGAAACGCATCAACATCGTCGAGCCCAATTTTTATACCCCGCCACAGGCTTAATTGAAGTGAGTACCGATGATGGTGAGTGGGTTATTCC
The DNA here is from genome assembly GCF_002607735.1 of Proteus alimentorum. Classification (GTDB taxonomy): domain Bacteria; phylum Pseudomonadota; class Gammaproteobacteria; order Enterobacterales; family Enterobacteriaceae; genus Proteus; species Proteus alimentorum. The sequence continues at coordinate 181,045 of NZ_NBVR01000039.1, read as the reverse complement.
ACCCTCTTGTGGTGTGTGGATCCCGCCGGAAACTGGGCATGAAACGCGTATGTTAGATGTGAGTACGCGAAGCCTCTATATCGAGCCTTCTGCTGCTCCTCGTCACAGTAAACAGTGTGAAGTGTTAAGTGTTTCTCCTCTCTTTCGTCAGTTGTTACTTGAAGCTGTGGATGTCCCTGCTGAATATGATAAAAAAGGGCGAGATGGTCTTTTAATGCAGTTAATCCTATGTGAATTAGCGAAAGCAAAACCATTACCGTTTTTTGCGCCTATTCCACAAGACAGTAAATTAGCTAAATTATGTCGTGATTTTATCCGTAATCCTAAAATAGATTCTTTGCCGCAACAGTGGGCAGATAAATTACATAAAAGTGAGCGCTCTTTTAGCCGATTTTTTCGTCAGCAAACAGGAATGTCATTTTCACAATGGCGACAACAAGTCTGTTTATTAAATTCATTAACACGGATCTTATCAGGGCGCGGTATTACGGAAATTGCCTTTGATTTGGGGTATAACAGTGCTGGCTCATTCTCAACAATGTTTAAAAAACAGATGGGGCAATCACCTTCTCATTTTAGTATGGATGCATTGGATATTGATCGGTTTTAGTTGAGTACCCTATTGTTATTAAAAACGCGCCATTTAGACGCGTTTATTTTGCAGAAATTACTTCACAATTTAAGCCACTTTTGTCCGTACGATATTCCGTAAACAATAAGGTAGGATCACTAAGCTAAGTGCTGTAATAATTGCGGTTGCAGTTAGCACGACAAAAAAAGCATTTTCAAAGGCGATATTTGCTTGGGATATCACAAGAGACGCCACGTCATTTGGTAATTTTTCTACCACAATAAGAGCCTCATCTAAACTGTCATATACCGCATCATCAATTGTTAATGAGTCAGGTAACATCAATTTTAAGGTGTACACCGTACTCATTAAACTGCCCATAAATGTCACACCAATCACGCTGCCTAGCTCATAAGCCACATCTTCAATTGATGCCGCCATTCCCGCTTGCCTATCTGCGACACTCAACATAATAGAGGTGGATGCTGTGGTAAAAATAATACCTAAACCAAAGCCGATTAAGAATAAGCTACCGATTAATACCATTGGCGATGTTGTTTGATAAACGGCAATTAACCACAGATTTCCCACTAAAGTCAGCATAAATCCGGTAATAATTAGACGAACTTCACCTAAACGCACCAAGAAATAACCGGCCAATAGAGAAGCAAGTACAGAGCCAATAGGAATGGGTAAAATGACCAGCGCTGCATTAAGTGGAGTAAAACCCGCAACAAGCTGTAAACGCTGGCTAAGCAATAATTCAATGCCTACAATGATCACCATAGAAAGTACAGCCATTAAAATACCGATACTAAAAAAGCGGTTTTTAAAGAGTCTAAAGTCAATCATCGGGTGAGTCTGTTTACGTTGACGTAGAGTAAATAGCGTGAGAAAGACGACGGCAATAATGAGGGCGATCGTTGCTTCATTCCATTGTGTATAAGGTTTTCCTATCTCTTTTAGGGTAAAAATGGCGCTGATCAAACCCACTAAAATGAGTATTGAGCTTAAATAATCAATCTTATGGTCACCATGTCCTGAAAACTTAGGAATAAGCCAAATAGAAAACGGTAATACAAAAAGAACAATGGGGACGTTAATTAAAAAGACAGAGCCCCACCAAAAATTATTTAATAAAATACCCCCAATTAAAGGCCCTAAAGCTGCACCGCCAGAAGCAACTGCAGACCAAATGCCAATCGCAATAGCGCGTTCTTGTGGGTTGCTAAAGACTTGGCGCACTATTGATAGTGTTGCTGGCATACTCATTGCAGCGCCTACGGCTAAAAAACCACGAGAAGCAATTAAAGCGGTAGCTGAGGGTGAAAATGCTGCACATAATGAAGCGAGCGCAAATAGTGGTAACCCACTAATAAATAATGTTTTATGACCCATTCTGTCTGTGAGCATACCTGCCGCAGGTAATAATCCGGCAACAATTAATGGATAAGCATTCATTATCCAAAGTTTTTCTGAAGCAGTTGCATTTAAGTCATGGGTTAAACGTGGTAATGCGGTATAAAGCACAGTTACATCAACAACAATGAGAAACAGCATGCTAGATACCAAAAGTAATATTATCCAACGCTTATAATCTTTTATCATATAAATCTCAGTTATTTTATGAGTATTATTTTTACTAGCGGCTATAATATAAATCCATACGGTCGTATTGAAAAGAGGTTTTTATGGGACGGCAAAGAACGATTGATAGAGAAAAGCTACTCGAAGCCATTTTTGACATCGTCATGGAACAAGGCGCTGCAGCTCTGACGATTGATACCGTGGCGAAAAAAATGGGGATCTCAAAAGGAGGCGTTCAATATTGCTTTAGCAGCAAAGAGGCGATGATAGATGCCATGTTTGAACACTGGGAAGGCAGTTATGAAACGCAATTTAAAAAAATCGTTGAAAACGATAACTCACCTGAAAATCGAGTCACTGCACATATTCATGCCACTCATAATCATGACAAAGTCTCTTTTGCTAAAGGGGCGAGTTTGATGGCGGCATTGCTACAAACGCCTGAATATCTGCAAAGTACAAAAGAGTGGTATCAGCAACGATTAGTTGGTGTAGATGCGACAACAGAAGTTGGAAAACGGGCACGATTGGCATTTTTAGCGACAGAAGGCACCTTTTTACTGCGTTATTTTGGATTAATGGATATTGATGATAACGAATGGCAATCTATCTTTGAAGATATTGATTCAGAGTTGCTTCAACAAGAAAAAAGACAATAAAAAAGCATATTGTTAATAATAAAAACAACATGCTTTTTATTGAAGATAATAGGGCTAAATGGAATTAGTCATACATTGTAATTAGTAATACATTGCAATCAGTTTATTATCGAGCTCTTTAACGTCAACGGGAGTGTCAAAAATATCTTCGATAATATCTGCTTTCATGATCTCTTTGGGTGAGCCATGATAATACAACTGCCCATTACGCATGGCTAAAATATAGTCTGAATAGACCGAAGCAAAATTGATATCATGAATAACGATAATAATGGTTTTTCCTAGCTCATCGGCAGCTTTTCGCAGGAGTTTCATCATGATTACTGCATGCTTCATATCCAGATTATTGAGTGGTTCATCCAGCATGACATATTCTGTGTCTTGGCAGAGTACCATTGCCACATAAGTGCGTTGACGTTGTCCACCAGACAATTCATCGAGATAACGGTGACGAAATTCTGTCAAATTTAAAAAGGCTAATGACTCATCAATCACTTTTTTATCATCGAGCGTCAAACGCCCTTTGCTGTAAGGATAGCGCCCAAAACCGACTAGCTCTTCTACGGTTAAACGACTAACAAATTGGTTTTCTTGGCGCAATATTGAGAGATTTTTAGCAAGAACATCACTATCAGTTGCAGCAACATTCATACCATTAACGCTCACCATGCCACTTTCAGGAAGTAATAAACGCCCAATAACAGAAAGTAGTGTGGATTTACCTGCGCCATTAGGGCCTATGATCGAAGTAATACCGCCACGTTGAATAGTTGTTGTAATATTATCGAGAACAGTTGTGTCTTGATAACGTTTTGATATTTTGCTGATTTCAATCATATTAAAGTCTTCTTAACACCAAATAGATAAAGAACATCCCACCAACAAACTCAATCACAACAGAGAGTGTTCCTGTCATTTTTAAGCCATATTCTAAAACCAGTTGCCCACCGATTAAGGCAATCGTACCCAGTAGGAAGGCTACGGGCATCAAGAAACGGTGTTGGCTACTGCCACTGATATGATAAGCAAGGTTAGCGACAATTAAACCCAAGAAGGTTAACGGGCCAACTAAAGCGGTAGAAACTGCAACCAAAACAGAAATCAGCAACAGAATATAAGTGGTCTGTTTGCGGTAATTGATACCGAGGTTAATGGCATTTGCTTGTCCTAATGCCATGACATCAAAGCTATAACGCATACGCCAAAGTAAAACACCAACAACCACAATAATGGCTAAGGCACAAAAGATAAGATCAGGCGTGGCACGAGTGAAGGTGGCAAACATGCGGCCTTGTAAGATGGAAAACTCATTAGGGTCCATCAAACGTTGTAATAACGTAGCTGAACTACGAAATAGCGTGCCTAAAATAATCCCAATCATTAGGACTAAATTAATGTTAAAGCGTACAGAGCTAAACAGCCAGCGGTAGAGTACAACGGAAAATAGCACGAGTAATGTCGATTCTAAGAAGAACTTTGAGAGGTTCAGCATCCACGAGGCCGGCATATCCCCTTCAAAGAAGACAAACACGGTTTGTAGCAACACAAATAGGGCTTCTAACCCCATTAGGGAAGGGGTCAAAATACGGTTATTCGCGATAGTTTGAAACAATATTGTGGAAACACCTGCGGCAAAAGCCACGACAATCATCGTCAGAATAATGTAAGCACGGTGAGTCAGAATATAAGAGATATTGCCGTTTAGGTTTATCGTCATAAATAACACAATAGATAATAACGATGCCCCTAATAATAACCAGATACGAGACATAGGTGAGAGGCGCATTTTCTTATGTTCGACAGCGCCAGTACATTTGCTAATTATGGATGAATTAACTTTTTGCATAACGTTGCTGCTTTAGTAGTAAGAAAAGGAAAATAATGGCACCTACAGCGCCTAAAATCACGCTGGCAGGAATTTCAAATGGGTAGCGAATAAGGCGACCAATCACATCACACAGTAAAACAATCGCACCACCACTTAAGCAAACCCAAGGGATAGTTTTGCGAACATTATCCCCCATCACTAAGCTCACCAGATTGGGCACAATCAAACCAAGGAAAGGCAATGCACCAACAACAGAAACCACAACACCACTGATAAGCGCGATAATCGATAATCCTATTATCATGACCTTGCGGTAATTCAGCCCCACGTTAATGGAGAATTCTCGCCCCATTCCGGCAACAGTAAAGCTATCTGCAACCCAACACGCCATGATTGCTAGCGCACCGACAAGCCATAACAGCTCGTAACGGCCTTGTAGCACACTTGAGAAATCGCCACTTGTCCATGCATCTAATGATTGTAGTAAATCGAAATACACCGCTAAGAAGATGGTGAGTGCGCCAATAACGGCACTGAGCATAATGCCGACTAAAGGAACTATCAGTGTTGTTTTTAACGTGATCCTTTGCAAAAGCAACATAAACAACAACGTACCCAGAAGGGCAAAAACCGTTGCGACCATCATTTTGGTAAAGATGCTAGCTGCAGGAAAGAGCAGCATGACGACTAATAATCCAAGACTTGCAGATTGTGTTGTTCCTGCAAGAGAAGGTTCAACGAAGCGGTTTTGAGTAAGCAGTTGCATGATTAAACCTGCAACACTAATGGCACCACCGGCGAGTAATAATGATAGGGTTCTTGGAACTCGGCTGATAAAGAAGATATCACGCATATCGGGATCAGAAAAAAGCGAAGCAGGAGTAATATCTCCTGCACCGACAAATAGACTGATCATTGAGAGGATAGCGATAACCCCTATCCCCAATGATAAATGGAACGTTTTCATTCAGTTATTTTATTTTTTTTGATCCAATGCCTGATTAATTGTATCCATTAAGCGAGAGTAAGTTTGGATCCCGCCGGAGATATAAATAGAACTTGCATCAAGATAGATAACTTGGTCTTTATTCCAAGCATTTACTTTTCTGACCAGTGCATTATCAAGGACTTGTTGCGCAGGTTGTGAATCTTCACGACCAATTGCTGCGTCACGGTCAATAACAAACATCCAGTCTGGGTTAAGTTTTAACAGTAATTCAGAGTTAACGATGTTGCCGTGTGAGCCTGGGCTATCAAAAACATAAGCGGGTTCAAAACCTAATACATCATAGATAAAGCCAAAGCGAGAGCCTGGGCCATAAGCAGAAATTTTACCGCCACTGACTAAAACGACCATTGCTTTACCTGCATCTGGTGTTTTGGTTTTTACGGTATCAATTTTGTTATTAAAATCAGCCAATAGTTTTTGGGCTTGTTCTTCTTTGCCAAAAATTTGACCTAATGTTGTTGTGCGTTCAGCAAGGCTTTCGACAAAACGTTTAGGGTCAATATCCATTGAAATCGCCGGTGCAATTTCACTTAATTTTGAATACGCATCACGAGCACGGCTACCACTTAAAATTAAATCAGGCGCTGTTGTGCTGAGCTTTTCATAGTTCGGCTCAAATAATGCACCTTCATTGATATAGTCGTTCGGGTTGGTGTACTTCTCTAAAAATTTTGGTAAATGAACATTCGTTTGTGGAAGACCAACAATAGAAACACCTAATGCATCAATAATATCGAGGGTTTCCATATTCATCACAACCACTTTTTGTGGGTGTGCAGGGATTTCAGTTGTCCCTTGAAAATGTTCAATCGTGAGAGTTTGTTTCTCTGCTGATTGTGCTGTTGATGTGTCTTGAGCGTTATCACAACCTGCGATAACAAGTGAAGAAAGCAGTAAAAACAGTGGGCTTAATGACTTTTTAAACATTCTCTTTCCCATATTGTTGCAACACGAAATAACACGGATCTTTACAGCAGTGGCTTAAATGTCGATCCACAAAAAAGACGATAATACCATCAAAAACATAAAGAGTAATGATACTAATTCACATTCTCATAATAATAAAGGATTAACTTGACTAAAATGGTGAAATTTTGTGAGAGATCATCAAAGGAAAATAAAGAACAAATTTCGTGACGTGAAAGAACTCTTAAGATTATTTGCTCAATTTGTGAAGAGTGTCAAAAGAGTAGGTCAAGGAGAGACAATTCTTAACCTATAAGAAATATCGTTAACTAGTATCATTGCGTATACTTCATTCAAGCAGAAACAATCCTTATTTTAATCTTACTTCGGTTTCTGTACTGACACAGTAATGAATGCACAAGAGAACGCCTTGTTATCTCTAGGGTAATCGTTGCCAACTCAAGAGGGTTTTATGCAAAAGAAATATATTTACTTATTTTGTTCTGCTGGCATGTCAACATCTCTTTTAGTGACCAAAATGCGAGCACAAGCAGAAAAATATGAAGTGCCTGTGGTCATTGAAGCATTTCCTGAAACTTTAGCTGCACAAAAAGGACAGGATGCGGATCTGATTTTACTTGGTCCACAAATTAGTTGGATGTTGCCTGATATCCAAAAATTACTCCCTAATAAACCGGTCGAAGTGATCGATTCTTTGTTATACGGAAAAGTAGATGGCTTAGGTGTGTTAAAAGCCGCTGTTGCCTCTATCAAAAAAGCATCTGCAACCACAAATTAATTTTATTTTTTATTTTTTTATTATTTCTATTCCAGTCAAAGAGCGAATTTTTCAGCAAGCCGAGCAGTTAGCGGCATTTTAAGGGTATTTTTCTATGAGTAAGTTTATTGGTTCACTTGAAAAGGTACTCCTTCCTTTTGCGGTTAAAATTGGAAAGCAACCTCACGTTAATGCGATTAAAAATGGTTTTATTCGTTTAATGCCACTAACCCTTGCAGGGGCAATGTTTGTCCTTATCAATAACGTCTTTCTTAGTTTTGGTGATGGCTCCTTCTTTTATTCTTTAGGTATCCGCCTTGATGCATCAACAATAGAAACGCTCAATGGTTTTAAAGCCATTGGGGGGAATGTCTATAATGGTACATTGGGTATAATGTCGTTGATGGCACCGTTCTTTATCGGAATGGCATTAGCAGAAGAGCGTAAAGTTGACCCGATTGCGGCAGGTTTACTTTCTATTGCGGCCTTTATGACAGTAACACCTTATAACGCAGGTGGTGCTTATGCTGTAGGTGCTAATTGGTTAGGTGGGGCAAATATTATTTCAGGTATCATTATTGGTCTTGTTGTGGCTGAAATGTTTACCTTTATTGTCCGTCGTAACTGGGTTATCCGTTTACCCGATAGCGTACCAGCATCTGTTTCGCGTTCATTCTCTGCATTAATTCCAGGTTTTATTATCTTATCTGTTATGGGGATTGTTTCGTGGGGATTAGCGACGTATGAAACGAACTTCCATCAAATTATTTTAGATTCTATCTCAACACCATTAGCATCAATGGGCTCTGTGGTAGGTTGGGCTTACGTTATTTTCACCTCGCTACTGTGGTTCTTTGGTATTCATGGTTCGCTCGCACTTGCAGCACTTGATAGTGGCATTATGACACCTTGGGCATTAGAGAACGTCTCAATTTATACTGAATACGGTTCAGTCGAAGCAGCATTGGCAGCAGGTAAGACGTTCCATCTCTGGGCGAAACCGATGTTAGATTCCTTTATCTTCTTAGGGGGTACAGGGGCAACACTGGGACTGATTATTGCAATCTTTATCGCATCTCGTCGCGCCGATCATCGCCAAGTGGCAAAACTGGCATTACCAGCAGGTTTATTCCAAATTAACGAACCGATTATTTTTGGCCTGCCTGTGATTATGAACCCCGTGATGTTTATTCCATTTATTCTTATTCAGCCTATTCTTGCCGCTATTACTGTGACTGCTTATTACTTAGGGATAATCCCACCAGTGACAAATATTGCACCATGGACAATGCCAACTGGGCTCGGTGCCTTCTTTAATACCAACGGTAGTATTGCAGCACTGTTATTAGCACTGTTTAACTTGGGTGTTGCCACACTGATTTATCTTCCTTTTGTGATTATTTCAAATAAAGCTCAAACTGAAATTGAAAAAGAAGAAAGTGAAGAAGATATTGCTAATGCGTTGAAATTTTAAGTCATAGAAAAAGAAGTGCAGAGGCTTCTCTGCACTTGTTAGTGTCAAAGAGGAAAGATGATGTTAGATATTGAAAATGCCGTTGATAGCAGTGCAACCGATGATGAATTTGAAGAGATCATTATGGGGCTTATTATTAACTCAGGCCAAGCTCGTAGTGTGGCTTATGGCGCATTAAAGAAAGCCAAGGAAGGTGATTTTGAAAGCGCGAGAAAATTGATGGAACAATCTCGCGAAGCATTAAATGAAGCTCATAAAATACAGACTCGTTTAATTGGCGATGACCAAGGTGTAGGAAAAACGAAAGTCAGTTTGGTATTAGTTCACGCGCAAGATCATTTAATGACATCAATGTTAGCCAGAGAGTTAGTGACAGAATTAATCGAGTTACATGAGAAGATAAAATAAGATGAATACTGTGGTGGAGTCATTGAGAGCACCAAGCGAAATCCGCATGGTCTATGAAGATCAGCTATTTAATGGCAAAAACTTTCATGTCTTTATTTATAATAAAACAGAAAGTGTTAGTGGATTGCATCAGCATGATTATTATGAATTCACCATTGTATTAACAGGGCGCTATTATCAAGAGATTAATGGCAAAAAGGTTTTATTAGAGCGGGGTGACTTTGTTTTTATTCCCATAGGCTCTCATCATCAAAGTTTTTATGATTTTGGTGCAACACGCATTTTAAATGTGGGAATTAGTAAAGCCTTTTTTGATAAACATTACCTCTCGTTATTGCCTTCTTATTTTATCGCTTCACAAGTTTATGAATTAAAAAATGAGTTTCTTTCCTATATTGAATCCGTTATTGGTTCATTAAATTTCCGTCATACCGAATTTAATGAATTTATTGAAATTGTCACCTTCAATGTGGTGAATAGATTACGACACCATCGAGAAAATAGAACGCAAGACGATATTCCCTTATGGTTGAAAGACACTGTAAGCGAGATGCATGATAAACAAAAATTTGGTGAAAATGCACTGGTTAATATGGTGATGTTATCAGGGAAATCACAAGAATATTTAACTCGAGCAACTCGGCGTTATTACGATAAAACACCAATGCAAATTATTCATGATATTCGAATTAATTTTGCGAAAAAACAATTGGAAATTACAAACTATTCGATAACAGATATTGCTTTTGATGCGGGTTACAGCAGCCCAAGTTTATTTATTAAGACATTTAAGAAAATAACTTCGCTGACACCAAATAGTTATCGGAAAAATTTATACAGTATTAAAGAAACAAACTAATTCATTATTAAGCGAAAGAAATTAATCAACAATAAAGATTAATTTTATTGAAAATAGAGAGAAAGAAGAAAATAAGCTTATTTTCTTCATGGCTCTTTACGCCTTAATTTCGTCATTAATACACAAATAACAGCACTATTACGCTGTATGGGAGTATTTTATGAGTCATAAATTAAAAGTAGTTACCATTGGTGGTGGAAGCAGCTATACGCCTGAATTATTAGAAGGTTTTATTAAGCGTTATCATGAACTGCCTATCACTGAATTATGGTTAGTAGATGTTGAAGAAGGGAAAGAGAAGCTTGATATTATCTTTGAGCTTTGCCAACGCATGATAAAAAAAGCGGGTATTCCTTTAACCCTTTATAAAACACTTAATCGCCGTGAAGCATTAAAAGAGGCTGATTTTGTCACAACACAATTGCGTGTGGGTCAATTGAAAGCCAGAGAGCTTGATGAATCTATTCCGTTAAGCCATGGCTATTTAGGACAAGAAACCAATGGTGCGGGTGGGTTATTTAAAGGCTTACGCACTATTCCGGTTATTTTCGATATTATTAAGGATGTTGAAGAAATTTGCCCTCATGCGTGGATCATCAACTTTACGAATCCAGCAGGTATGGTAACAGAAGCCGTTTATCGTCATACCAATTTTAAGAAATTTATTGGCGTTTGTAATATTCCAATTGGTATGAAGATGTTTATTACAGATGTTCTTAAGTTAACAGATAAAGATGAACTTTCCATTGATTTATTTGGCTTAAATCACATGGTGTTTATTAAAGACGTTATTGTAAATGGTCAATCTCGTTTCCCTGAATTGTTAGACGGTGTGGCTTCAGGCACATTAACCGCGGGCTCTGTAAAAAATATTTTTGACCTACCCTTTAGTGAAGGGTTGATCCGCTCTCTTAATATGCTGCCATGCTCTTATTTACTGTATTACTTCAAGCAAAAAGAGATGTTAGCTATTGAAATGGGCGAATACTATAAAGGGGGTGCTCGCGCTAAAGTAGTACAAAAAGTCGAAAAGCAACTGTTTGAATTGTATAAAGATCCTGATTTAAATATCAAACCGAAAGAGTTGGAATTGCGAGGTGGTGCTTATTATTCTGATGCAGCCTGTGAAGTGATTAATGCTATTTATAATGATAAACAAGCTGAACATTATGTGAATATTCCTCACCATGGTCATATTGATAATATTCCAGCAGATTGGTCAATTGAAGTGACCGCTATTTTAGGGCGTGATGGCGCTAAACCTCACCCACGTTTAACGCATTTTGATGAAAAAGTAATGGGATTAATTCATACCATCAAAGCCTTTGAAATTGCAGCCAGTAAAGCGGCGATTAGTGGTGAATTAAATGATGCTTTATTAGCGATGAACTTAACACCGTTAGTCCTTTCAGATAAAGATGCAGAAGTGCTTACGCGTGAAATGTTATTAGCACATAAAGCACATCTACCTAATTTTGCTAAAGCAATTGCTGAGTTAGAAAAAGCCTCTCATTAATTGTCAGTAGATAAAAATAAGTAATAAGGAGACAGAATGGCTGGTTTATTAATTGTGAATGCGGATGATTTCGGGCTGAGTAAAGGCCAAAACTACGGTATTGCAGAGTGTTTTCGTCATGGTGTCGTTAGCTCAACAACGGCACTTGTCAATGCTGAAGGAATTAAACACGCAGCACAATTGCGTCATGAGTTGCCTGGACTAGGTATTGGGCTTCATTTTACGTTGACGATGGGTAAACCGCTGTCTCCTTTACCTTCTTTAATGCGTGAAGGTGTACTCGGGAAATGGGTATGGCAAATGGCTGAAGAGGGCAATTTACCGCTTGATGAAATACGTGTGGAGCTTAACGCACAATATCAGCGTTTTATTGAGATCTTTGGTTGTGCGCCAGACCATATTGATAGCCACCATCATGTGCATATGTTTAAACAAATTTTTCCTATTGTGGCGGAGTTTGCCAAAGAGAAATCGCTACCAATGCGCGTTGATAGAGCGCTAGCCCATAAAGAAGGGATTAATACTCAAGGTGTGATAAGTAGTGATGGTTTTGATAGTCAATTTTATGGAAATGAAATTACTCAAGCATTGTTTTTAAAAGTGCTTGATGAATCAAAAGCGCGTCATGAGCATTCTATTGAAGTGATGACACATCCTGCTTTTGTCGATAATCCATTGCGTGCAAGTGGTTACTGTTTTCAGCGTTTAACGGAGCTTGAGGTATTAACAGATATCACGTTAAAACAAGCAATTATTGAACGAGGATATCAGTTAGGAACGTATCAAGATTTAATAAAATGATTCGGAATGTCGTTTAGGCAATAGATGTCTGTGTTATTCCCTAGTGTGGGTCTTTTGGAAATTATAATTTATTTTATATTTGCCTCTATTTTTATAAAGCAGAGGCATTTTTGTTTTTAAGTGTTCTCATTAAGTAATAATGTAAGTGCATCTGAAACATAACAATAAGATTGTGGTGCAGTGAAGCCTGTTTCTTTAAGTTTTGCGAGTGAGATCGGTTTTTGGTATTCAACTATATTTTTTAACCAAATCATTATTCCTTTTTTGCCATTAGTAAGGTAGTTTTCTAACTCATCGTTTGAGATAGCAATTTTATCTAAATAATACTGTTTTATTTCATCCTTACTAACGTGTTCTATTTTATCGATATAAGCATGACCCGTGATCGCTTTTTTAGGCGATGAACTATAAATATACATTTTATTGTGTTGTATAAAACTTAACCCGACAGATTTACGGAGTTCTATAACTTTATTGCCATTATAGATTTTTTGAACATACTTAGGTTTGATACTGATAATAATTTTTTTCATCTTGATCAGGAATGATTATAAATGACACAAAGTTTAGCTTTTTGGGTTGAAAACTCAAGTGAAAATGCGTTTAACACTCTGGGTTTAGAGCTACATTTTAATTATTGGCACCTTCCTGATGATAAAATAAATTATTTAGATATAGGTGTATTAATTAGTGGGAAAAATAAATGTTTCGATTCAATCAATGTTTACTTACCTTTTAAGTACAATATAAAAAGCTATATTCCGACTTTAGGGGATAAAGTTGTTGAAAGTGAAAAATTAATCTCGGCTGTTTTTAATAATGATGTCAGTAATATAAAACCAATAAGAGAATGTAGTGCTAAATACATTGTTTTTTCAGAACAAAAAGATAGCGAAGGTATTGTATTTTTTACTAATTTATCACATGGAACATCAGAAGGTAGAGTGTTAATTGAAGAGCATAGTGAAGATGACGAAGTTGGAACAATTATTAAATTCTCCAATAAAATATTCAATTGTTCAGAAGAGTATAAAGAAAAAAATTGGTATTTAAGATTTAGGTATATTCTAGAAAAAGAAGATATTGATAATATTTCAAGAGAGTATAAATCAAAAGATTCATTAATAACATATTATTTTGAAAAAAGCGAAGTTGTAGATTTTAGAGTTAATGAATCGCGTAATTTACCGAAAACAATTAGAGAAAAAGTCGCGACATGCAGAGAGATTAATAAAGTTCATTTTTTCCTCATTAGAAATGAATCCTCAGAATTTAAAATAGGACATACAACCTATGATCGCTGTCGAATATTAGAAGATAAACTGTGGGATTCATATCTTTGTTATAATAAAGATACACAGGTCAAAACAAAAATGTTGATCTATCATTGGAAGACAAAATCAGAGAAAAACATAGAGTATTTTTCAGCTTTTGCTAGGTTTATGACTCGAAAAGTGGGATTAAAAGAAGTTATGTTTGTTATATTATGTATTCTAGTTCTAGGTACTATTTCTAGTTTACTTGCAACAGTATTAACGAATATTATTACTTGATTTTTTGTAAGTTAATATATAATTAAAATTAATCCATTAATAATAGGTTTTTATATGAAGAAGGAGAGTTATATGCGAAGTATCAATTATGCTTCTCTATTTTCGTATGATCACCAAGCCTCTCTGTTACAGATCAGCCACTTTTTAAGTGACATATCTGCGTTATATCCTAATTTTAATTACTGGCTCCAATATAAATTTTATCAACCATCTCATGAAAGTCAGCGAAAAATTATTATTGCTCATAATGGTACTGCGCTCTTAGGTATCGCTTTACTGAAAAAAAGCCATGATGAGAATAAAATTTGCACCCTTTACACTTCACCATTTCATCAAGGGCAAGGGATAGGTAGCCAATTGGTCGATTTATCATTGCAATACTTTGATTCACCAGATGTACTTATTACGGTTGCACAAGAAAAGTTGATAGAATTAGCACCTATTTTAAAATCAAAAGGTTTTATATGTACGTCGTCAATACAAGGGTTTTATCGCCCAGAAAGTACAGAATATTTTTTTAATTTAGAATAATTTTTTGGAAACGAGGTTTAGGCAATATTTTAAATTTAAAAACACGCCTGTACAGTTAATCAAAACCGATAACCAATATTGCCGATAAGTGCATAGCTTGGGTAACTTTTTCCTTCCATTTTAAAATAACTACCTTCATAACTAACGGTTAACGCTATATTTTTGGCGATTGTAAATGTGGATCCTGTTCCCCAACTTAATGATTTTGAAGCATTATCTTTATTGGCATTTTCTTCAGTATGATAACTAATGCCACTTGCACCCACTGTGGCATAGAGGTCAATAAAAGGCGTTAGAGCATAAGCAGGGCCTAAGGAAAGGGAAACATAACGTAATCTGCCATTATTGGATAATGGCTGGTGTGAGAGTGTACCCGAAAATTGCATAGAAATTTTTTTATTAGTATGAGGTGATGTTTGAACTCTTAGATTAACGCCATTTGCGGTAGGCAAATCTTTTACTTTTATATAAGCATAACCAATAGAATAGAGAGTACGATCATTTTTAGCATAAGTGAGAGAAGTCAATAATAGTGTAAAGGGCAATAGCGCTAATAATGTTTTTTTCATAAAAATAAAAACTCTAATAATAATTAGAACGATAGAAGAGCACATATTATAAAAATAATATGTGCTTTATATAATTAGAATCGGTAACCGATATTGGCGATAAATCCATCCATAACTAAGCGATTTTCGCTTAATTCACTCATTTTATAGCGGCTGTTTTCGTAACCCACAGACATAGACAGCATTTCAGTTGGGTTAATAATCATACCAGCCCCCCAGCTAAAGGTATTTTTCTTGATTTTATTTTTTCCAATATTTTCATCAGTGATATTTTTGAACTGTATTTGGCTAATACCTGCGACGCCATAAACACTGAAGAAATCATTTAAACGTAGTGTGGGACCAGCCATAACAGAATAATAACGGGCATTCACATCACGCAGAACTTGTTTGACGGGTTTATCTAAATCGTATTCATTTTGTGCATAGGTTGCTGTTGCTAAAATACCAAACTGTTGATTCAATTCTTGGCGTAAAGAAACAGAACCGCCATGCATAGGGTCTTGTCCTTCCATTTTGAGTTGTGCGTAACCCGCTGAAAGTGTTGTTTTACCAAAATTAAGATCTTCTTGAGCCTGTGTTGAAGTTGTCGCTAATAAACCAGTAATAAATAAAATCGATAGTAATTTTGTTTTCATAATTTTTATTCCATTAATAAAAGAGTAAGGATGGCTATTAAACGAAGAAGATTATAATAATGACTTTATTTTTAATGGAATAAAAAATAGCGCGTTGATTTAAATACGGTTGTTTTATTAAAGAGATCTGTTAAACATTATCAATGTTATATAAACAANTGGAATAAAAAATAGCGCGTTGATTTAAATACGGTTGTTTTATTAAAGAGATCTGTTAAACATTATCAATGTTATATAAACAATAATATGCGATTAATATAAATCACCATGAGGATAAATAAAAAATAAGCATGAAAATAAATAAAAGGCTCTCTAAAAAAAAATAGAGAGCCTTTTTCGGTTTATTTAAGACCTAAATCACTTTGTAGACTGAGTACTTTATTTTGTAAATTATCTAATTCAAGCTGTTTCTCCATCACTGATTTTGATGGATTGTTTTGTGCCGCTTTCATTTGTTTATCAATTTCATTGATCTGTTTTTGAATATCATTTTGCCCTTTGGTTTTTTGGCGAATTTGATTTAACAGATTGGTCATGGACTGATTTAAGGCACGTTGATTTGCTTGTTGGGTTTTGAGGCTCGCATTGGTCTGTTGCTTTTCTTTCTCTATGGCAGCAAGAACCGCTTTAAACTCTGTATTTAATGCTTTCTCATTAGCGAGAGTAGCTTGTTTTTGCTCGATACGATTATCGTAAGTCCCTGAATAATTACAGTTAAACTTAGTAATTATACTAACATCACCCGTTGTTGGATCACAATCTGCGGGATTGGTGACACAACCGCTTAATAGTAAGGTCATGCCAACAAGGGAAAGAGGTAAAAATTTCATTATCATCCTTTTTAACGTTAACTAAGTCTTATTGCAGTGCGTTGAGTATAAAGGCTATCAAGCTCTTCTTGTAAAGAAGCAACTTGTTGCTTCATCCCATCGATTTGTTTATCAAGCTGTGCGGTTTTTAAGCCATCTTGACGACTTTGAGCCGCGATATCACGCCACTCACCTTCACGTTTTTTCATATCTGCTAAGCGTGAACGAAGTGCTGCAATATTGGCATCAATACCTTTGAGTTGTTTCTCTGCGGCGTCTTTATTTAAACGTTGCTGTTTCATATCTTGCTGAATTTTGGCAATGGCTTTTTTATCATCAGCAATCACGGCTTTTGCCGTGTTAGAGGCGCTTTGTAAGCGCTGATTTTCATTTTGAATATCAGCAATCATGGAATTGAGCATCTCTTCTTTTGTCGCGTAATTTTGGCGTTTATTGTCTAAATAGGCATTGGCACCAATACCGACACCACACCCCGCGACAGCAGCAATAAGCATACATGCGCCTTTATTGCTGGAATTTGAGACTAAGCAGCCTAATGCGCCAATAGCGGCCCCCCCTGCACAAGCCGTAATACCTGACTTGCTGAAAAACTCCATATCACTGTTATTTTTCAAACGAGGATCAGTACCGTTATTACTTTGGCACCCTGATAAGGCAAGTAAAGCACTAATGCTAAGTACCGCCATAAGTTGTTTATTCATACCACACCTATCCCAAAGTCTCTGTTATTGTTTTTTGCACGCTTCAAGCCATTCATTCCGTGAAACTTTACCGTTAGCCCAATATCCTTGGAGTCCCTGCATATACGTTGAAAGGTACGTATTTAAATTTGATTTGCCTCTGGCTTCCATCAATTGGCGTACAACGTCAATTTGTGGTTTTACTAAAGAAGCATCATACGTTGTTGCCATATCCACTAATGTGTCTGCGTAATAACTCACGACAAAGTCGAGGGTTTTCTTATGTTCGTTAACTTGTTCTTGACGTCGTTCACAAGTGGCATCTTTTGTGCCCGCAGGACAATTTTTTTCATGTAATGCAATTAATCTGTCGTAGAACTCGCCATCATCTTTTAATTTGGTACATAAAAAAGCGCCTAATTGCAGTGAAGTACGGATAGCTTGATCTCGTTGCTCATCACGCAGTTGCGCATTTGCGCGTAATGTATTTTTCAATTCAGCTAACTGTTTTTTCAACGCTTCATCTTGTACTTGGGTTGAGAGTGTATTCAGGCTATTAATGGAATTATCGCTATTGGTTTTCGATTTATTATTTGTAGGTTTCTCATTACCTAACTGTTGCCACTCTTTTTCGATCTCTTTGATTTTGTCTCGTGATGTTAATGCTGGGGCAACAATCGCTAAACGAAAGCCTGTGTATTTGTTTTTATTTGCACCCGTATTGGTGTAATAAGGCTCTTCTTGACGCCATGAACTGCGCATATCGCTTTCTGGGGTGAGATAGCTACCACCACGCACAATAAAACCACCAGCTTGACCATGTAAGCGGTCGAGTTTGTTTAATCTAAAAGGTTCAAACATCATTTCTGCGACATTACCGAGCATGTCATGCAAACCTAATGGATTAGGTGATAACAACCCTGTTAGCTGTAAAGAACCATTAGCAGATTGACTGCCTGCTGACCAAATATAGTTCTTAGTACCTTCTGGCATTGGGAAACGCACATCACGAAATTCTGAGGCTGAGACTTTTAAACCGCCACGCGCCGCAAATTCCCATTCCGTTTCTGTCGGTAATCTTGCAAAACCTTTTGCGCCATCTTCCACGGGTAAAGCATCAGCATGATTGCTTCTTAACCATTGATTGTATTGATCCGCAAATTGCATCGCTTCATACCAACTGATATTTACTTTAGGTAAACGTAATTTGTTGGATGCTGTAGGGCACTCTTTGCCGTTTATCGCGCTCTGCATGGCGTTATATTGCAGATCGGTAACGGGGTATTTTGCCATAAGGTAGTAACGGCCTTTTTCTTTCCCTTTTAATGGAAAGCTACCCGCAATATGTTCTGCTCGTGATTGTTCTAAATAGCCCCACTCATCACCTTCTTGCCCTAGGGTTACACTGTAATCTTGTAATGGCTGGCTTAAAGGAATGGTGACTTGGCGAAAAACCATTGCACCTTCACAAGGGAAAGGCAGGATCACATCATCAGGCAACGCTTTTGGATTAACGAATTTATCATCCCATTTGGCCGATACAGTAAAACTGCTAGATAACAGCGCGAATGATAAAGTGAGAAGCGATAAATTAAATTTCACGTAAGCTCTCCGCAGGTTCAATTGAAACGGCTCGTAATGCGCCAATACTTGCCACCACTAAAGCCACAAGTAAGGCACTGCACATGGCAATCAATAAATCCCAAAATGTTAACTGACAAACAAAGGCTTGTTCAGGTAAATGTGTACCTAATAATGTGGTAAATAAGGCACTACCGATGGCATAAAGCCCAAGGGCTAAAATAAAGGCAACACTCGTTAATAACAGTGCTTGCAACACAATATATAAAGAGACGGCAAATTGACGAAAACCCAATAGGCGTAATACCGCCATGTCTTTGCGTTTACGGTCAATATTGGCAAGGAATGCGCCAATGAGAGAGGCAATACAGCCTAAGAGTGATACCCACGCAATCACGGAAAAAATAACGTTAAGGACATAACTGATTGCTTTTACAGAATCGATTTGGCTTCTTTGTGTCATCACATCAATGTGTTGTTGTCTAAACCAATCATCTAGCGGTGCAATGGCATCTAAATTTTCTGCATAAAGGCGAGCTTTAGCAAACTGAGTTCTTGATTTCGCTTCAGTGCCTTGTGTTACGCCAAAAAGAGGCGCTTGATAACCATCTCGGTAATCTTCCATTGCCACTAAAACATCAAGAGAAACAAACGCAGCTGCTCTTGGAAATTTGCTGTCACTGATAATGGCACTGACCGTAAAGGTACGTTTGGCGCGTTCATTGGCGCCATTAAGTTTACGGCTGATAAATAAGCGTACACTATCACCTATATTCGCCTGTAGTTTATGTGCCGCATTGGCAGAGAGCACTAAGGTGTCTGCATTTTGAGGAATAGCTACACCCTCTAATAATGGATCGTTTTCTGCTGTCGGAATAATTTCTGCATTATCAATAAAACGTTGTCCATCAATCACAATATCAGCTTGTGTGTTTAAGCTACGTGTTAATGGGATAACAAAACGAACCTCTTCTTTGTGTGCAATCTCATTAAACCAACTTTGTGGATAATTGCCATTGCCTAACATCCGTATTTCAAGGTTACGAGGATCATTGAGTAGTTGGTTGTGAAGTTGCGTTACAATGCCATTTTTTAGTCCAAACAGCAGTAACAGTGGCGCAATCACTGAGACTAAAGAGAACACAATACAGAGCGCGACTTTGCGATCATAAATTAAGTCACGCCAAGCGAGTGAACTGAGTAAGCCAAGGCGATTAGGATTGGTATTATTGTTTGATAAAGACACTACCGTCCCCTTGTAGTTGTGCATGATAGTGACTAAATTCAAAACGCTCGACTAAAGACCAATCGTGACTCACAACCAACGCAGAAATATCGAGTTGCTTTACCATCTCCACAATCAATGCATATAACGCTTGTGCATTATAAGGATCGAGAGCGGCTGTAGGCTCATCGGCAAGTAATAAAGCGGGTTCATGGGCGATTGCGCGAATAAACGCCGCACGCTGACGCTCACCAATGGAGAGTTGTCGAGGAAGACGATTAAGTAAAGGGCGTAATTGCAGATGCTCAATTGCGTGATCGAGCCAAGCAGAGTGCGGCGTTAATCCCAGCATCTTACGAGGTAATTGAATATTTTGCATGACGGTTAAAAAGGGAAGTAATCCGCCACTTTGGAGCATAAAACCCAATTTCTCAGCACGTAATGATGCGAGTTGAGCTTGTTGATGACTCGACACTGCTCGCGTGATAATTAAATCATCACTGAGTTGAAAATGCGTTAATTCATCGGGGCGTAAAATCAACCCTATCATTTCTAGTAAGGTACTTTTACCACAACCACTTAATCCCGTTAGCGCGCCAATTTCTCCTTTTTCAAGGATCAATGAAGGAAGCGCAACACGAAAACCATGTTGCGCATCTCCACGCGTAATTGCCATGCCTTCAATCTGGATCATTAAGGCAAGTTTTCCAGTGGAACAGGATAAACGTGATCGCGAGGATCACTTTGCGGTGCAAGAGATATCCAACGATCAACATCTTCGTTATAACGTTGATAGTATTGTAACTTGGTATTTAATCGACGAATAAATTTCTCTTGCTCTAGACCATCCCAGCTTTTCCACGTTTCTTCATCTAAGCCCAATACTTCACTTAAATAAGGGAGGTTTTCGACGTATTCACCCAATAAGCCCATTTCGCCTAATTTAGTCGCTGAGCCTTGTTTGATTTGATTTGGATCGTTCCCCATAGTGGCGGCAATTGAGCGTAAATCCGCAAACATATTGTCAGGAGAGATCAAACCTTCATTAGCCGCATTAACGATTTTTTTCATCACATCGCTTAAATCGCTAAGCTCACTTTTCGTCAGTAAAACCTGCACTTCAGTGGTTGGGATATTTTGCTGTAATAAATCTCGGTCACTTATCCATGCTTTAAACACAGGAGGCGCTTTTGTACCTTGTTTTTCACCTAAATAGGCTAAACGCATGGCATAGCCTAAATCGTGTGCATCGTTAAGCAAGGTATCTGTCTCTTTATCTTTGCTATAAGTAGGATCAGCATTTAATGCACTACCTACAGTCACTTCACCACGATAAGCCGTTTGAATTTGAGTGGTGACAGCAGTGGCTAGACTATCGACCATCCGACCAAAACTATTTACATCCCCTGAGTTGATAGGGTAGTAAAGCGATTTATGTAAGAACGGGTTAAGCGTTAATGCTTCATATTGGGCTTGTGCTGAAGCATGATTTTTTGCCCCTGATGGGGTTTTTAAATGCAGTGTATAAAGTGCAACACCGCGATAAGCGGCTTCTTGGCGAATTTGTTCAGCATCCAGCTTAGTGGATGAAAGAGGATCATCGCCTGTTAATGCGCCAGCATCAGTGATTAAAATAACGTAACGCGCACCAAAGCGTGTCCAATCAACATCATCAAGGGCTTGCATTACACCCGCATAAGCATCTTCATCAAAACGACTACTTGAGACTTTAGCTTGGCGTAATTCTTTGACTTTATTCAGGAAATCGGGCCCATCTTTTACATCATTGGGGTTTACAAACATTTTGCTGTCGTATTCCAATGCAGGGACGGCTTTGATATTAGAGCGAAACGCCACTAAGCCAAATTTTACCTTATCCAACATGTTGTCTTTTTCGACTTGTGCATAAACCTTTTGGATCGCTTCTTTGGTTCTATCAATATAAGGATCCATCGATATTGTTGAGTCGATAACAAACACCACTGCGGCAGAAAAGCCTTGCATCATATTATCAGCATCTTTGCTGTTAGGTGTTGCCGGTTTTGTATTGTTTGCCGTTGTATTTGCATTCTGTGTGTCTTTGCTGTCTTTGGTTTGAGAAGAGACAGAAGCCACATTGAGCACACGTACTTTATAGCCCGCATCAGTAAAGACTTCATCTGAGCCTAATACAGGCAGTAGATAGAAATTACTTTTCTGATCAATCATATAATCAGGCTCTTTTGCTAAAACAGCCGGATTCACTTTTTGGTTTTTGATATCCGCTAAAAAGGGTTTGTACTGTTTTTCAGGGGTTGGGCTTTCAAGTAAGCTTTCAACCGTTTGTTTATCTTTGAAAAACAGCATTGGGTTACGACCTGCTGGGTTAGTAAATGCGAGTGTTAACTGCATTTTCCACTCTGATGTACAACTTGCATCCATCCAACCACTGATATGGCCTAAGCTATCAGGACCAACTTGTAACCACTCATTAGCGCCTTGTTTTTGGCGTTGATAAACATAAAAACGGCTGAATGCAGGTTGCTCTTTACCTTTTGCGCCAACAGTATCAGCGACTTGGCAACCTGGATAAGTTAGTACACGTTGATAGAGGGTTTTTTTACCCTCTTGTAATAGCGGTTTTTTCTCTTCAGCACTTGCTGGCGCTGTTAGAATTAAACCGCTGAGAATAAGCGTAAGCCAATGCGCCTTTTTCATGCGACTTTCCTATTTTTTCAAAGCTTCAAGACGCGCTTTGGCGTCACTGTTTTGTGAGTCATGATTGAGAACCGCTTCGTACCAATAAATAGCGGTCTCTTTGTCTGCACTAAAGCAGCCTTGTGTTGATGCGGTTTCTGGATCATATTCACGCGCGTAATTCAGTGCGATCTCAATATCACCTGATTGTGCTTTATAAGCATATAAACGCTGCGCAACATCACATTGATTGTTCTGTTTCGCTTGTTCAATTGTTGCAAGGATAGTTTTGCTATCAGGTTGACTCTGTATGCAACTTTGTACAAAAGCTAATGCGGTACCCGATTTCATGTTTTCAACACTACACACACTGGGTGTTGCCGGTTCTGGTGTTGGTTGTGGTGCAGGCTCGCCTGCTGGATTGCCTCTTAGTAAGAAGAACCACGTTAAGATACCCGCTAAAATTAAAATCAAGATAATCGCTAAAATTAAGCCAATTTTTGATTTTTTCGGCGCGGGTGGTGTTGGTCGTTGTGGTGGTTCATCTACGTTGATTTCAGGGATAATCGGCTCTGGTTCTTCCGATCCAATTTTAATAGGTTCTGGCGCTGGCTCCGATGGGGTTTCTTCAACAATAGGAGTAGGCGGAACAGGCTGATTATCTAATGTTGCTATGGATTTTAATGCTTCACTTTGACCTTGCGCTTGTGAGGCTAATACGCCATCACGAATACGTAATCGCCCGATATCTTGTGTTTCATTATCGTCTTTTAACGTAAATTGATACGCCATTTGTAAGTTGCTAACGAGGGGATCAACTAACGTTTTATCAAGAATGATTTGATAACCGTCATCAGCATCTTCAAGTGAAAGCTGGTGGAAAAAGGCATTACCCACCCATTCCCCTTTATCATTTAAGAAATAACGATCTTGGTTACGCTGAATGCTTAAATAAACAGGGGAAGCGTCACCTTCCCAATTACGAATACTTAATACCGCAAAGCCGGGACGAGCAGGTTGTACGGGTTTTAATTCTGGATTAAACACGAATTATGACTCCACGACGGATGATTTCATGGTTTGAATGATTTGGCCTAATAGTGCGTTTTGTTCAGCACTGATCTCTCTTCCCGCAGAATGCCCCGCATTCTCAGTAATAATCGCGGATAAAGCGATAAGCCAATCAATTACAAATAAAAGGGTGTAGTTAACAGGGTTGGTCGGTAAGCGGACTAAACGCTCATCATCACCCCATTGCACACTGGTATTATCGGGTCTTTCAAAGATTTTATGACCGACATTGATTTTGCTCTCTGGCTTCTCAACACCGTTATCTTTGAAATTAAACCAAGTAATAAAATCACCTAGTACATTATAAACACGAGATGATTGCTGTTCTGCTAAGTCATCACGGCGGGCAATGGCTTCAGTCCCTGCAAGGGTTTTCAACATGCGTTGTTCAACACCGAGACGATTAATCGCCGTGATAAGCTCATCAACTAACAGCACCATAATTTCTTGGTCAATGCCTAAATAGGTTAACAAAGTGCTGTTATCGGGCAGGCTACGCAGATGATTTATCCATAATGCCATCACTTTTTTAGGATAGGTAACCTCATTGCCATGACCTTTAGGGGCCTCATTTTCTTCTGGCTCTAGAGAAATTGGCGCATCGCTAAAGAGATCGAAAGTCGGTTGCTCCATCGCCGCAAAGGCAGAAACGGGGGCTTGAGTCGCTTTTTTGTTATCTGAAAGCGTATCGATAACCTCTTTTTCTTGCATATACAGGTCGTAGAGTGATTTGCGAGAAGGTAACAGGTAATCCAGTAATGCACCTTGCAAATAAGGGCGACTTTGCATAAAGCGTAAAATAGTGGCTGCGTTACGACGTTTGACTTGGAGCTCTTCTTCACCACCTGATTGATACCATTTTTCAAGATGATGACCGATTAAATCACGTTGAATTTCTTGCAATTGCTCGCTGATACGTTCAAGTTTTAGTGATTTTAAGGCAACGGTTTCAAGATAATCAGCAAGGCGCTGCATACCCCCATCGTTAAGCGACAACATCGCATCCCATGCTTGGTCTGGCTCACGAATATAGCGTTGGACCGTTTCGTCTTCAGCAAAAGTTTTTTTCATCAAATGTAACTGTGAAACACTGTCCTCATTTAGAACAGTCTCTTTGCCATTGCTGATTTGAATAAACGGGGTAGGTACACCCGGTTTACGCACTAAGAAGGTGTTATTAAAGGCTTCACCATTGATCCAATCTGATGACATCCATTCATATTGGCCAAAGCGCTCTAACATCGCCATTTTGATCATGCCACCTTTACCCCATGATTGGCGTAATAACGCTTCATTCATGGTTAAAGAGTTGGTAATACGCATATCAAACATGGTCATTGCCCAAATTAAACCAGAAGGGCGTTTGGCGCGCGTTAATGCATCTTTACCTTGCGTGTTATTGATCCATTCTGTGAGGACAGCACCGACTTCTTTCACATCTGACTGTTTGTTCGATGCGGTACACACGACTAACACATTCATCTCTTGGTTATCGGTATAACGCTCAAACAGATAGGCAACTTTACCCCGAAGGATAAGCTGTGCCAGAGGGTTAGCACTGTCATCGTTGACCTGACGACGTACATCTGCCATGGTTTCAACCCCCAAACGACCGCGATAGCCCGGAAAATCGAGCAGCTCAACGTGTTCAAACAGGGCTTTGCTTGGCGCATCTAATAATGGGACGACTAATTCAACCGTCAGCGCAGTTAACTCTGCTAACGAAAGGGTGACAGGGGCATCAATACGATCACCATGAACAGGACAAATACTGATCTGGCTATCATTGGCAGTATTGAGACGCTCTAACATATCCACGTTCATAATACTGTCTGCTTGTACTAACACACCGTCTTGCTCTTTGACTAACGAAGAGAGTGGAGCCAAAACAAGAGAGGCATTACCTAAAGCAGAAAGTGTGGTGCTAAAACGTTGATAAGCGGATGTCAGCTCTGCAATATCGCCCCATAAAACAGAAAAGAGTTTAGCGCGTTGCGCAATGCTGAGATAAGGCGCTAATTCAATCGCTTTAGGCCAATAGGTTGTTGCCAATTTTTTCTGGCTTTTTTCCGCATGGCGTTGCAGATAATCCCATAATGAAACAACATCATCATGAGTAATACCCGCAACAGGTGTCGCGCTGCATTGTGAGCTTAACGAATTGATTAAACGAGAAATTTTCTCATCATCTAATTCAAATTCAATTTTTTCCTGATTAAAGTCATACAGGTAAGCATTGGCAAGAATTTTAACGATCTCAATTTCGCTGAAAAGATGTAGCTCGACAGGAAACGCTTGTGTACCTTTTGTGGCGCTGCGACTAAAACGAGTCACTAAACCCGTTGCCTCTTTACCGCCACCCGGTGGGTTGATATGGTCGATAAAATCAAGGGTTTTACCTGACATGCTGGTTCTTAATCGGCCTTCTTGCCCTGCGGCAAGTGCTGAAATTAGGTATGATTTTCCTGCCTGTGATAGCCCAAAAAAGCCCACAGACATTGGTCGCTGAGTTGCTAAACTGAGATTTTTTGCCATATTACGGCTGCGGCGCAAGCGATAGATAAGGCTATCGGCTTCGGTATTTAAACGCGGTGCATTACTTCTTACTGCCGTTACCCAATCAATGGCTTTACCCGCGCCTTGATAAATGGCATCCCATTTGGCTGTTAACTGTTTTTCATCCATCATATTCATTTGCCTAATACACTCCCGCTATCCAGCCAATAGGATGTTTCACCAATACCACTATCTGCTAACGTATTGAGTTTGAAACTTAAACCGTTCTTATTAACGCCACCTTTGCCATTAATAAGCTCCATTTCTTCGATACGTAATTTTTCAGATTTATTGTCATCATTATGGCCTGAGGCACCTCTTTCTTCTCCAAGCTTGATATGCAATACGCTGTCTTCTTGGCTAAGTTGCTGCGCCAATTTCGGATTTTTAATGCGTAAGGTATAAAGTGGAGATGCAGGCCAACGGGCATTATCTAATTGACGGAAACCTAAGCGGATCCCGCCTCTGACTTCAAAATAGGTATCCGGATCAGGCTCAAATTTATCCTGAATATCACGGTAGTAAACGTCATTATCGGAAATCGTGTTGTTGTTATCCAACATCCCTAAATAACGTACTGTTGAGTAAGTTTTAAAGTTACCTGTCGAGAAGTAGAAGTTGAGTAAACGGGCATTTTCAGCCATTAAACACAACATCGCACCGACGGCTGCTGTTGATTTTGGATCGTCAATACGGCCTTTTTTGTTGAATGGATACCAACCCCCTGTTTTGTAACCGTGTAATGGCAGAATACGAGAAGGCGGCACAGGCTGTAAGACTTTTAATAGTGCTTGAATACCCGGTAAACGAGAAGGGCGACCTGTCAGCAGTAAAACATCACAGGAGTAGTAATAAAGCACTTCACACAGCGCTTTTAAACTCCGTGTGATATTAATACGTTCACCAGAAATAAATTCAGCGTGCAATTGTGCAAAGTTAATTTGTACAGGCACATTTAAAATGGAGAAGCTGTCACCACCACCGAGCTCTTTATTGGCTGCATCATCAATATAACGGCGTACATGCTCTGTCGGGAGAACGTTAAGTAATTCACCAAAAGTACTGTTAATGCCTTCATGTGGGACTAAGGGATCGTAGTTTTCGTATTGGCTTAAAATCGTCAACCCAATGGGATTAAAGATTTGTAGGGTAAGTTGTTGGCGCAACACTTGTTGCCCAGCATCTAAACCTTCACTGCCAAAAAGAGAAGACATCAGAGCATCAGCATCAGAAATACCTGCATCCGTTAATGCGGTGCGTAATGCAGGCAATACGCAAATCTGGATGATATCTAATAAAATATCATCACCTGCAATTTTGAATCCTTCACGGAATAACTGTGTTGGAATAATTTTGACGTTACTACCGGTACCCGTATCCAGTTTATAGCGTGTGATAACGAGATCGGTTGTTCCGCCACCAATATCAATGGAGGCAATCTTTAACGTACTATCACCCGTTAATGCGCGGTTATCTTCACGCACTTGGCTGGCAAAAAAGGCTTCCGTACGTTCACCAAATTTAATTTGTGTTTCGTTGTAGAGGTAAACTAACTGACCACAAGTGGCTTCATCCCATTTCACATGGATGTTTGGCATCGGGAGACGGCATTGTTCATCTTTACCATCAAAACGCAGTTTTTCGTCTGTAGGATCCCAATTCATTGCCTTCCAAATTAGCCCTAATGCGTTTTCCATGCAGGTTTCAAAAATAGCGCGCTCGGGTTTTGGCATCGCAGGTGGAATAGTCAAAATGATATTGCGCAATTGACGAGGCGCACTTGCGTGACTCATTTTAAGGCGTTGAGCAGGGCTGTTCATTTGCGTTAATGCCTGTGCTAACACTTCGGTTAACATCATGGTCATTAATGAACTGCGAGTATAGTTTGGCGTAAATACTGGCATGCGATCATCCGGCTCTAAACGGAATAACGGTTCGCCGTGATCGTTTAGAAGGTATGTCATCGGAACTGCGGTCGCCAGTGGCTCTCTGTCTGTTTGACCAAAAGAGCGACTAAAGCGCCAACCCGGAGAATACGGCGAGTCATCCCATAAATAGCGTTTAGGGCTTGAAATGCCTGTTGAGCCTTCAGTCCCTAAACGTTGCGCTGCCATGCGATTAGCTTCAGGGCCAACGCGCCCAATCGTGGGCCACATAAAGGCGTTGTTGCGACCGCTATTCACTGAAAAATCTTGTTTACCAAATTCTGCTTGCGCAAATTCAACACGACTTTCAAATGGCTCATTATAGATTTGATAAGGGTGGCTTAAATCACGCAGTGTCATTTCATAGAGTTGCGTTAGCCCTTTGTTATCATTGATATGATCTTCAATTAAGATCCCACAAGTGCGTGAGTTACCCACATCAAGAATAAGATCGACTTCAATCGCAGGCTCTTGTGGTTTGGTTTCGTTAATTTTGATTTCAGGTAAGTGGAGTTTCTCACCTAAGATATTGAGTAAATTGAGATAATGTGCCTGATGTTGAAACTCTTTGAGCGCATCTTCAAGTTCATCATGGTACATTTTGGTGACAGCCAGCGCTCTTTCGCTAAAGACTTCCTTTAACCAACCATCAATCCATGGTGTTTCAAGGAAGTTTTCAACTTCATAACCTAAATAGGCCAGCGCAAAAGCAACACCAGAGCGAACATCTTCTTCGTTGGGTGCCAGATAAGCGGTATTGGTGCGATTCGGTTCAATTCGGGTATCAAATGCCACAACAACGCGGTGTGTATGTCCATCTTCATCTGGTTCTGGCAGTTGATGGAACATCATTCTTACCCAGTTATCAGGGCCTTGAGAGAATGCGCGTGGCGGATTAAAGCGGAAAAATGGCACGGGTAGCCATGTGTCATTTAATAACGTTAATGACTCTTCAAGGGAGAAACTAAATTCAGCTTCTCTCGGTGTTTGAGACTGATTTTTAGGTGCAGGATAAAGATAATTATCATCTCGTTCATTATAGATGAGTCGCATTAACGGGCCGTTTTCGCCTTTTTTAACAAACTCACCGTACTCTTTGCGCTGTGGTAGCTTAAAACCAAAATCCAGAAACTGAATATTGCTATCTCGGATAAGGGTAATTTTATCTTTATAATCGGTCAGTGGCGCTAACATGAATTAGTTATTCTCCCGCTTCATTGATAATGGGAATGGCTGATTGTTTTCATATTTTCCTTGGCAATCAGCAATATTTTGGTTTCCTGGTTGGCAAATAATATTTGGCATCAAATAGTTTGAACCATCACTACACAGAGCCTGACCTTGGTTATTAATATTTAATCCACCCTGATTAATGGCTGCATTGACAGGCGCTTTACAGGTCACGCCATCACTGCGTGTCATGACGACTTGTCCTTTACCATTATCAATTTGGTAATTCAGGCTCAGTGGTTTACCTGTTTTTTGATCTTGAATTCCTGCTCCTGCTTTCCATTGACCATTTAGGAATTGGGTTGAGCCATTGGCTAACGCATTTGCCGGGATCGTCAGTGGTGTTGTGTTATCTGCTGTCACCGGTGGGGTGACATCGGGTGGTGCATTAGGATCAACAGGAGGGGGAGGCGTGTTGTTCTCATTTCCCGTATTTGGGGTGTTATCTGTTTTCGGTTGCTCATTTTGAGCCGCAGGATCAACGGGCGGTATATTCGGTTGTTGCGTATCTTCAGGCAATGTTCCTTCAGGTAAGGCACCTTGGTTATTGTCTATTTGAGGATCAACCACAGGTAAACCCGCATTAGGATCAACCACTGCGCCATTACCGTCAGTGCCATTCATCACATTTCCATTCGCATCTACAGTGCCTAATGTTCCTGTGTGAACCGTACCTGTTGGTACACCGAGTGTGTGACCGTTAGTCACCACGGTAGGAACTGTCGGCTTTTCAAGCGTAGGATCGGGCAATTTAGGTGCTTCAATATCGGGCGTTTTAATATCGACTGTAGGTAATGCTGGCGTTGAGAAACAGCCTCTTAAGAAGAAAATCGCGAGTAGAAGTAATAATAAAGGTAACAGCCACCATAAGAAACGCCACCAAGGGCGTTTAGTGTCAGTAATGATGACTTTTTCTTGTACTGGTGGAACTACGGTTGATGTTGGTGCGATTGGCGCAACCGCTGGCTTTAAGCAAGCAACAGGATCAACTCTCAGTTGTTGGTTGGCGCTGACAAATCCCCAAAAGGTAATAATCGGCTGTCCATCAACAATAAAAATATGGTTTTCGTCAGGAAATTGGATAGTTTTACTGAGTAAGGCACCAAAAAGCTGACTTTCTTTATTTCCAGCTCTTTGCTGTTCTTGTTCACTAAAGGCGATTAAATCATCTTGATTCTTTTTCAGTAGCGCATAAGCGGCGGCGCGCTCTTCTTCTGAAGCCGCAGACCAAGGAATAACAGCACCGTCAATCGGTGAATACCAGTCAATACGCTCGCCTGTTTCATTTGGCTGAGGAATAGCAAGGCATTGAGAAATATGAGCCTTTCCTCTTAAACGTAGAGTTTCACGTAGCTGCAGTGCCGAGATATAAACAGCCTGTCCATTTTCTCCCATAGGGAGGTAACTTTCTAATTTACCACTTCGTAAGAATGCTTTATTCACGACGATCATTCCGCTAGGCAAGATTATCTATGGGTAAGCTGGCTTATCCGTAAATAGGCTTTAAGGCTAAAAATAAAGATATAAATTTGATATACATTTTATATTATCAGAAATTGGGTGTCTATCTAGCGGATTATTTAGGGTTAATTAACTGATTATTATTAAAGGCTTTTTTATTTTTCTTGAGTGAAAGTGGGAATATTAAGATAACAATTATGATAATTAAATAATGACGTTACAGGTTGCGCTATATTTTCTTAAATATATAGATTAAATCACCGAGATATTGATTTTTACATTAAAAAATAATGGAATAGAAGAAAAAAAAGATAAAATATAAAAGAACAAACTATTAATGTTCATCTATTTGTTGTGATAATAATCACAAAATAGGTTTATTCTGAATAATGAGAGAATAAAAAAAGAAAAAACACATAATTAAGGAATGGTCTTAAATAGATAAGATATAGAGCTTATTCGCTTCAATATAATAATAAAATACACGTAATACGTGAAAAAACTCACCCTCAATGTGAAACCAAAGAGGGTGAATTAAATATTAGCAACAGTAATCACTCATTATTTACAGTTCTTGGGAATATAATCTTCAATTGCTTTTCGAGTCATTAAAGTGACTTCATCCGCATTACGTGCTGTGAAGACTTTACCGCCAGTTGCATTCGCCACACAGTTACCTGCGCCGGTACCTAAAATATCAACCACATTAATGATGGCGCGAGGGTGAGCACGTTTTAAGGTTCTAGCGGCTGCACATGGGTCTTGATCACAAGACTCTAAACCATCTGATAACAACACAATAATGGTGTCACGATTATTGCCTTTAATTAAATTACCTGCGCGTTTAATAGATTCGGCTAATGGAGTGCCACTGTCTGGCTCAATGCGCTTAATGTAACTGAGTAATTTTGATCTCTCATTACCCCCATAAGCAGGGCTTGATTTCACAACACCACAATCAGATGCCACAACGGTGGTAATTTTCATATCGGATGGAATGTTATTAATGATTTTTATTGCTGCGTTTCTTGCGGTTGTGATCCGTCGAGGTTCGGCATCATAACCAGGGAAAAGTTGTCCCGTTGAAGCGATATAGTCTAAATCACTCTCTGTTAAATTCATGCTCAGTGCCATAGAGCCGGATGCATCAAAGATAAGGATCACTTGAGGTGCAAGTTCCGCGGGGCGATCTGCGGGGCACATTTGCTTAATGTTGTTTGCTAAGCGATTTTCACACGTCGCATTTGCTGTTTTCTCTGTCACCCCCGCTTTTTTCAATTCATCTTGTACACAAGCTTCTAGTGGCGTGAGTTTTTTCACTGGCACCGGCTTGGGTGCAGGTTCAGGCACGGGTTCAGGTTCAGAAATAGGCTCTGGTACAGGTTCTGGCGCGGGTTCAGGGATTGGCTCTGGCTCAGGGACAGGCTCTGGTTTTGGTGGTATGACAACGGCAGGTTTTTCTTCAACGACCGGAGGAACCGCTTTCGGATCAAAACAGCCTTTCAGCCAAGATGCCAGTAAGACCAAAAACAGTAACAATAACAGCAGTAATAACCAACGTAGCCAGCGATTGCGTGTTTTAGCAGGTACATCAGCAAGTGCTGCACCTGCCGCCGCGGCACTTGCGCCAGCAGTGACTTGTGCAATAGGTGGTGGCAATGGTGTTGTGCGTGGCCACCATGTAATAACGGGTTGCCCATTAATAATATAGACACTTTCGCTATCAGGTAGTGTTGATGCTGTATCTAAAAGATGGCGCTCTTCATCCGTAATTCTGTTTTGCGATGCTAATAGCGCCGTTTGCGTTTTAATATCGTTAAGGCGTTCATCTAAAATGCGTCTTATCTCTTGCTGCTCTTGTCCTTGTAATGATGTTAAAGCGACAGGATTACCCGAAACAGGAGAATACCATTCAATCACGTTATCCGATTTTTTCTCTGGCGTCGCAAATAGAGAACGATATTTAGTCGGAAAGTGTTGAGTCAGCAATTGAAGTAATTGCTGTTGATGCGTTAAGGCAAAATCGGCGCGGGTAATATCAGCCGTTAATCGTGAGATTCGATTCATATTTTAGAGAGCCTTATGTGACGGCTATATTCGTTTAAAGAAAGAAATTTAAGATAGCAATATTATTGACTATAACGGTTTTATAAAAAAGGTGAAATTAAAGCGTTCACTTTTTTAATATAAGACAAAATTAATTTTTATTTCTAAATTCGCTCAATTTGTTTCTCTATTTTATCAGGGGAAATAATCCATTTGCTTATTTATCTTCACTCCCATTAGGATGCACATTTATGTTAAAGATGAAGATCGCAAATTGGCAGATCTCTCTTATTGAGTACTGGTGAATATTGATATAGCACATAGAGCATCTTGGGGTTACAAGGTATGTTACCCACACTAAAAAATAGCCAAATCATTCGCTTTTAGGGGGATTTATTCCTCTCTTTACGTTGATATAACAGCAGGTTTCTGATGACAAATAAGATAAATAATAACCAATTACTTAATGATGTAACTCGCTACTGGAATATCAGAGCTGAAAGTTATAGTGAGTCTAATCAACAGGAATTGCTGAGCGAGAAACAACAGAAATGGCGTCATCTGTTATTGGGGCATATCAAAGAAGGTGAAACCTTAAAAGTGCTTGATATTGGAACAGGACCCGGCTTTTTTGCCATTTTATTAGCGTTATCGGGTCATGATGTCACTGCAATTGATGCAACTGAGGGGATGTTGCTGGAAGCCAAACAAAATGCGCAAACGCATCAGGCAAATATTCAATTTATTCGTGGTGATGTACATCAACTGCCTTTTGCCAGTGAACAATTCGATTTAGTGGTTAGTCGCAATGTGACATGGAATTTAAAAGCGCCTCAAAAAGCGTATTCGGAGTGGTTTCGTGTATTGAAACCGGGTGGCAGTTTAATTAATTTTGATGCTAACTGGTATTTACATCTCTTTGATGAGAATTATTGGCAAGGTTTTGTGGCAGATAGAGAACGTTCAATTGAAAAGCAAGTTGAAGATCACTACGTCAACACAGATACCAAAGAGATGGAACGCATTGCTCGCCAGTTGCCATTAAGTCAAATTAAACGCCCACAATGGGATATTAATACTCTACTAGAAGTCGGTTTTAGTCGATATATGATAGATACTCGCATTGGTGATTTTGTGTGGAACGAAGAAGAGAAAATTAATTATGGCTCAACACCCATGTTTATGATCCACGCACAAAAACAAAGAATAGATGATTAAAGGAGAATAACGTGAAGCCCTTATTTTCAGTGTTCCCAACACTCTTATTAACACTTGCATGTGCTTTTCCTGCGTTAGCAGATAAAAGTAATAATATGTTGGATTATGCCAGCACAAAAGACATTCGTGATATTAACCCGCATCTCTACTCTGGTGAGATGGCGGCTCAAAACATGGTATTTGAACCCCTTGTATTAAATACCGAAAAAGGGGTTGCGCCTTATTTGGCGGAGCGTTGGGATATTTCTCCTGATGGAAAGAGCTACACTTTCTTTTTACGTCATGATGTGACTTTTAGTGATGGTGAACCCTTTAATGCTAAAGCGGTAAAATTAAATATTGAAGCGGTGCTAGATAACTATGAACGTCATGCATGGTTAGAATTAGTTCGTCAGATTGATAGCATTGAAATTGTTGATGAATTCACGGTTAAATTAAATCTGAAAAATCCTTACTACCCAACATTAACTGAATTAGGTTTAACTCGCCCATTCCGCTTTATTTCGCCGAATTCTTTTATTAATGGCAAAACTAAAACGGGTGTCGCGAGTTATGTTGGTACTGGGCCTTGGGTATTAACGGAACATAAAAAAGACCAATATGCAGAGTTTAAAGTTAACCCAAATTATTGGGGAGAGAAGCCAGTATTAAATGGTGTGATGTGGCGAGTGATCCCCGATAGACAAACTATGTTACTTTCTCTGCAAAAAGGGGATATTCAGCTTATTTTTGGTGCAGATGGCGACATGTTAGATATGGATTCATTTGAAGCTCTTATGGCATCAGATAAATTCAAAACTGAAATGAGTGCACCGATCGCTTCTCGCGCGATTGTGCTCAATAGTAGCCGTACAATGACATCCAGCCAAAAAGTCCGTCAAGCATTACAATACGCAGTTGATAAAGAAGGCATTGCACAAGGTATTTTAGCGGGTAGCGAAAAAGTCGCTGATACTTTAATGGCGCGCAGTGTGCCTTACTGTGATTTTACTTCTCCAACGTATGTTTACCAACCAACAAAAGCGATTGAATTATTAGAAGCTGAAGGCTGGGTATTACCAAAAGGTAAGGCTATCCGTGAGAAACAAGGTGAGAAATTACAGCTGTTGCTCTCTTATAATGTGAATAATGCTGTTGAGAAAGAGATCGCTGAACTTATTCAAGATGACTTTAAAAAGATTGGTGTCGGTTTAACAATTTTAGGTGAAGAGAAACAAGCCTATTTAGACAGACAAAAGAATGGTGATTTCGATTTACAATATTCACTCTCTTGGGGAACGCCTTACGATCCGGCTTCTTTTGTTTCATCATTTAGAATACCGGCTCACGCTGATTATCAAGGGCAAAAAGGGTTAGCAAATAAAGCCCAATTGGATGCAATGATTGGCGAGTTATTAATTACCCCTAATGAAGCGCGCCGTCAGGAACTCTATCACACTTTGTTTACTTCATTAGCAGAGCAAGCGGTCTATATTCCGTTAACCTATTCACGTACTAAGGCGATCCATCGTAGTGAATTAGAAAATGTAGGCTTTAATCCATCTCAGTATGAAATACCGTTTGAAAAGATGCGCTTTAAACCTTAATTAATGCATCAACGAGATTAACTAAAATAAGTGTGGCACGTAATATCAACGTGCCATACTACTGATCAAATCTTATGTTACGTTATATATTCTGGAGAGTGCTGGCTATCTTCCCACTGGCACTCATGATTTCATTTATTGCCTTTATTCTGTTGGAGTTAGCCCCATCTGATCCCGCGGAAGTCGCGCTACGTATTAATGAAATAGTACCAACACCTGAAGCCATTGAAGGTATGCGCCATGAGTTAGGATTAGATAAGCCTTTTTTTACGCGTTACTTTTTATGGTTAATCGCGGGTTTGCAACTCGATTTTGGAACCTCTTTTCTTACAAGAACCCCTGTTATTCAAGAGATGTTAAGGGCGTTACCGCCAACACTTTGGTTGGCCTCAACGGCGCTATTTTTTACGATTATTCTGACACTTCCTTTAGCATTATGGTGTGTGGCTAAACCGCAAAGTTTTACGGATAAATGTATCCGTTTCATTGTGTTTGTTTTAACGGCTATTCCTAATTATTGGTTAGGATTGCTATTAATTTGGGGCGTTGCTGTTTATTTAGATTGGTTACCTGTCAGTGGGATGTTATCGCCTCAGTCTGTTATTTTGCCTGCTTTAGCGCTCTCTTTAGGCTATATCGGCACTTATTTAAGGCTATTACGAGGTGCGATGCTAAATCAATGGCATCAGCCTTATGTCTTTTATGCTAAAGCACGTGGATTACCTGATCATCTTATTTTAC
Organism: Proteus alimentorum; assembly: GCF_002607735.1. Lineage (GTDB taxonomy): Bacteria > Pseudomonadota > Gammaproteobacteria > Enterobacterales > Enterobacteriaceae > Proteus > Proteus alimentorum. Next base: position 144,532 of record NZ_NBVR01000039.1, on the reverse strand, counting down.
GTCGCCATATTTTACGTAATTCTCTGTATTCCAGTTTAACCGCGTTGGGGATGAGTATTCCGAAGCTTATTGCTGGTACGGTGGTGATTGAGAATATTTTTGCTTGGCCGGGAATAGGGCGGCTATGTATCAGTGCTATATTTGGTCGTGATTATCCGATGATACAAGCTTATATTCTATTGATGTCACTGTTATTTCTCTTTTTTAATTTTCTGATGGACGTCATTCAAATGATGGCAGATCCACGGTTAAGGAGATAATGATGTGGCGACTTTTTTGGCAACGACTCAGAAAAGATAAAAGTGCACAACTGTGTTTATTGGTGATTATGATGGTGGTTATTGCAGGTATATTCGCCCCTTGGTTGGCTCCGCATGATCCCACATTAACGTCGATACGCTTGAAATTTAAGCCCATGAGCGTTGATTATCCGTTGGGGACGGATAATTTAGGGCGCTGTATTTTTTCAAGGTTATTGTTTGGTGTAAGAACGACGGTATTTTATGCCTTATTAGCCATGAGTGTGACATTAATGATTGGTTGGTTAATGGGGATGTTAGCCGGGTTTTTCCATGGTAAAACAGATACCCTGATTATGCGGTTATGTGATGTGGTTTTGTCATTTCCTGCAGAAATTATGATCTTAGCGTTAGTGGGAATAATGGGGCCAGGTATTGGTAATATCTTAATTGCCGTTATTTTAGTGAAATGGGCATGGTATGCCAGAATGATCAGAGGGGTTGTTCGCCAATATTCTCATCGTAATTACATTGCATACGCACAAGTGATTGGCGCGCCTTCTCACCATATTTTACGACGCCACTTATTACCTGTGACTTTTGCTGAAACTATTGTCTTAGCATCAACGGATATTGGTAGTGTTATTTTAATGATTTCAGCACTCTCCTTTTTAGGGTTAGGTGTACAACCGCCAACGCCAGAATGGGGAAATATGCTCAGTGAAGCAAAAAATGTGATGGTATTACATCCAGAGCAAATGTTACCCGCAGGCATTGCCATTACCCTTGTTGTCACCGCATTTAATTTTTGGGGTGATTTCTTACGTGATGTGTTTGATCCGGATAATCGCCAGTCAGTAGGAGAAAAGCATGAACAACTTACTGACGCTTGAGCACGTTTCTATTACTCATCAAGAAAGCGGAAAAAAACTGATTGATGATATCTCTTTCTCGATAAAGCAAGGGCGTACATTAGCGATTGTAGGCGAAAGCGGTAGTGGCAAAAGTTTGATGAGTAAAGCCATTATGGGATTGTTACCTGAACAATTAATCATGTCAGGGGCGATTTTCTTGAATGGAAAGAAAATCAGTCATGAGGCGCTTTCTCAACGTCGAGCTTTATTGGGGACATCTTTAGGTGTGATTGTGCAAAATGGCATGAGTGCGTTTGATCCTCTAATGAGAATAGGAAAGCAATTTTGCCAAACGTTAATCTACCATTTTTCCTATTCTAAAAAGCACGCTATAAAAGAAACTGAGTTGGCATTATCCCATGTTTTTCCTCATCAATTTCAATCTATTATGCAAGCATTTCCTCATCAATTAAGTGGTGGGCAATTGCAGCGAGTGATGATTGCGATTGCACTTGCTTTATCCCCGACGTTATTAATTGCAGATGAACCGACAACGGCGCTTGATGCACCTCTTCGCCAAGATATTTTAAAACTACTCCAGCATGTCGTCACAACTCATCACTCAACACTGATTTTTATTTCTCATGACTTAGGGATAGTTAATGAAATCGCTGACGATATATTCGTCATGCAAAAAGGGAAAATGGTTGAATGCGGTGAAAAAGCAACCGTTTTATCGCACCCAACACAAGAATATACGCGTTATTTAATTAATGCACGACGACAGCTTTCATTACGTTTCGAACAATTGATTAATAAAAAAATAGATTAATATTATCCAAATAAAAGAGGGTTTATGTTATTAAACGTTAAGAGTATTAGTAAGTATTATACTCAAAAAAATAACACACTATTTGGCGAAAAAGTGAAGGTTATCGACTCACTCTCTTTTAATATTCATTCGAGTGAAGCTTTTGGTTTAGTGGGTGAAAGTGGTAGTGGTAAAAGTACGTTAGCGCGTTTAATTTGTGGATTAGAGTTACCTGATAGTGGTGCTATCTCTTTAAATAATAAGCCTGTTACAAAACGGCTTCATCGCCAAGGTATAATAAGTATCGTTTTTCAAGATTATATGACCTCAGTGAATCCAACATTAACAGTAGGCGAGATTATTGCTGAGCCGATTAAAATCATTAATCCAACGATTAATCATCAAGCACTGAAAACACTTATTTTGGCTTTTCTAGATAAAGTAGAATTACCTAAAAGCTGCTATACACGTTATATATTTGAACTTTCTGGAGGGCAGGCTCAACGGGTGTGTTTATGTCGTGCATTAGCGTCTTATCCAAAACTTATTGTATTAGATGAAGCGCTTAGCTCTTTAGATATTCCTACTCAGGTTCAAATATTAGATTTATTAAAACAGTTAAAAGAAGAGTTTACACTCTCTTATCTTTTTATTAGTCATGATATTCAAACAGTGGCTTATTTCTGCGATAAAGTAATGTTTTTTTTACAAGGTAAAAATATTGAATTATGTGAGATAAATAATTTAGGCAATGTTTCTCATGATTATTCTAAAAAGCTTATTCAAGCAGTTATTTAATCAACAAACAGCAATACCTTTAAGTATTACTGCTTGTCGAATTTAATGTATTTAGAGGTTATTCATTAAGTGTTCTTGAACCGCTTTTGCATCATTTGCGGCATTGAAATCAATACCAAAATTCAGCGTGCCTTCTTTGAGTTCAATACTACGCGGTGTTGCTTTGTAGCAGGTAATATTCTGTATTTTTTCTTTTACCGTTTCTTGTGCTATTTTTGAGCTCTCGCAGGTATTAATTACGCCTTTTAATCCTTCGCTACAATAGCTATCAACACCTGTTGTTTTTAAATCATCGGCAGTAAATGCAGACCAATCAAAACTGACTTTTATATTGGTATCACAGCTTTTATTTAAATCGACAACACGAAACTGAATATTTTCTTCGAATTTTTGTTGTAATTCTTTTTCAGCTAATGTTGCTGAAAAGGCAGAAGAGGAAATAAGAAGCAGAGAAAGACTAATAGCAATATTTTTCAACATAATGAAATGCTCCAAAAAAGAATATATAAATTTAAATTAACTTATTAAAAATAAAGTAATAGAGCGTTATAGCAATAGGAATATTATTGTTTTTTCTTATTTCATTATTCTTTGAATAATATCTCTCATTATTAGTGAGATAGATTTTAATAAAAGGATATTTATTGTCGAGATATTGATATTTTTATTTGTATTTTTACTTATCTTATTAATTAAATGTTCGTTAGTTTCATAACGAACATAATCGATTCAGTACATCATCTCAATCACTCATAAAGTAAAATAAATAAAACATCAATAAAATCATGATATTAAATTATCTATATAGATCTGCATCACAAACTAATCTTATTGTGATTGTTTTTTCGTCATGCTCGAATTAACTTGCTAACTCGAAGTAGCAAAAATTAGCATAGCGTTAGCAAATGATGAGGGTTCGCATGGAACAACAATATTTTATTGGCGTTGATGTTGGCTCAGCCAGTGTCCGTGCAGCGGTATTTGATAGCAATGGAAAGCGTTTGGGCTTTTCTGTCCGCCCTATTGCTCAATTCCGCCCAAAAACGGATTTCGTTGAGCAATCGTCTACCGATATTTGGCAGCAGGTTTGCACTACTGTAAAAGAGTCGGTGGCGTTATCTGCTATTGACCCTATCCATGTGAAATCTATTGGTTTTGATGCCACCTGTTCTTTAGTTGCTGTGGATAAAGACGGCAAGGGACTTTCTGTTTCACCAAGCGGTAAAGCGGAACAAGATATCATCATGTGGATGGATCACCGTGCTGTTCAAGAAACAGTCACCATTAATCTGACCAATGATCCTTCACTACGATATGTCGGTGGTGAAGTGAGTATTGAAATGGAATTGCCAAAAATTCTGTGGTTAAAAAATCATTATCCAGAGCGTTATCAAAATGTTTGGCGATTCTTTGATTTAGCTGACTTTTTAGTTTGGAAAGCCACATCAGGGGATGTTGCAAGTACCTGTACATTAACCTGTAAATGGAACTATTTAGCACATCAGGGGCAATTTAGTGAGAGCTTGTTAGCCGATGTAGGTTTGGATGAATTATTAGAAAAAGTACCACAAACCATCCTTGCGTTAGGTGAACAAGCGGGTTGTTTAGATGAGTCAGTTGCCAATGCGTTTGGCTTGCACACGGGTGTCATTGTTGCTTCAGGCATTATTGATGCTCATGCGGGTGGTTTGGCATTAACGGCGTCACAACCTGAAGGAAGTTTGGCAATTATCAGTGGTACGTCTAACTGCCACATGATTGTAAGCCAATACCCCATTATGGTGCCCGGTGTTTGGGGACCTTATTTTGGCGCGATGTTACCCGATTTATGGCTAAACGAAGGCGGTCAAAGTGCTGCTGGTGCGTTAGTTGAATGGTCTATCCGCCGTCATGAGTCATGGGCTGAATTAGAGCAAGAAGCGAATGAAAAAGGCGTTAATTACTATGCTTTACTAAACGAAGCCGTCGCTGAATTGGAAGAGAATGAACAATATCCAACGGCACAGTTTCATGTTTTAGCTGACCATCATGGCAATCGTTCTCCGCGCGCCAATCCTGCTGCAAAAGGCATGGTAAGTGGATTAACGCTGGAAAGTGGTCGTGTTGCATTGGCGCGTTATTATCTTGCAACACTGCAATCTATTGCTTATGGCACACGCCATATTATTGACACACTTGAAGATGCTGGACATCAAATCAATCGCATCGTGATGTGTGGTGGAGCAACGAAGAATCCATTGTGGCTACGCGAATATGCCAATGCGACAGGTCGTGAAATTCATTTAGCGCAAGAAGAAGATGCGGTGAATTTAGGGGCTGCATTATTAGGTGCCGTAGCGTGTAAAGCCTTTGATGATTTCTCTAAAGCTGCCAGCGCAATGGTACGAGAAGGTGGCATTATCACACCAGATAGCGACACGTTTGCCTTCCATCAGGCTAAATATCAAGTTTATTTGCAGATGTATCAAGACCAGCAGCGTTATAACGAAATGATGTCAGATTGTTGACCACTAATTTTTCCGATTATGAACCGAGTTTACCTTACCAGGGATATCTTATGTTGAACTTAAATCTACCAAAATTACCGACAACCATCACAGCAGGTCAGAAAGAGATCCTGATGGTCACCAACGCAGACTTACGCGAGCCTGCAAACGTAACGTGCTGGCCTGTACAGAAAAAATTTGAAGATAAACTGGCTGCTGCACTAGAAGCTCAAGGTTACAAAATGAAGCGTGCTCATGAAATTAATGAAGCTCGCGGTCATGGTTTTATCAGCAGTCAGCGTGAAGGTTGCGATATGTTTGCTGCAATCGATCCGGATGCTCCGGTTATCGTGTTATTAACCGCATGGCAATATTCACACCATATCGCCTCTTCCTTAGCGCACCATCGTGGCCCTATTTTACTACTGGCTAACTTTGATGGGACATGGCCGGGTCTGGTAGGCATGTTGTGTTTAGCGGGTACGATGACCAGTTTAGGTAAAAATTATTCACGTTTATGGTCAGAAGAGTTTGATGATGAATTCTTTGTAGATGGCTTAGCAACTTGGTTGAAGTATGGTTATGTAAATCATAAGCTTAGCTATCTTACAGATATTGCGCCAACACACAGGGTAATGGCGACAGAAGCCGGCGAAGTGGGTCGTAAAGTCGGCGAATATATAATTAAAAATAAAGAAATAATTGGTTTGTTCGATACATTCTGTATGGGAATGATTAACGGGGTCTTCCCACAACAGGCAATGATCAATATTGGTATGCCAATTGAATCCCTTTCTCAATCGGCGTTACTTGTCGAAATGGCGAAAGTACCAACAGAATTAAGAGAGGCATGTTTACAGTGGTACGAAGATAACGGGATGACGTTTATGTTTGGTCAAGATGACAAAACTGAACTCACTCGTGAACAAGTGATGGAGCAGTGCGCCATGATGATTGCAATGGCGCGTTTCGTAAAACGTTTTGGTTTAACCGCCGTGGGTGTGCAATATCAGCAGGGCTTAAAAGATTGTTGTCCTGCATCTGACTTTGCTGAAGGTGCGATTGGCTCAACCGCACGTTTCCCATTGCCAGATGAAAACGGCGAGATTATCTGCCCTAACACGCCAATTCCTTGTATCAACGAAGTGGATATGGGTACGGCTATTCCTCAAACGATGTTATGGCGTTTATTAACATCATTAGGACTACCTGCTGAAACCACACTACATGATATTCGTTGGGGTAGTGAGTATGAAGGAACATTCTACTGGGATATGGAAATTTCAGGCTCGGTTCCTTTTGAACACCTCAAAGGTGGCCTAAAAGGTGCAACAGGTTATCGCCAACCTCCAATGTTCTTCCCTAAAGGAGGATCAACCATTGCAGGTCAAGGCAAAGCAGGGCGCTTGTTATGGGGTCGTGCGCACTATGAAGGTACTGATGTGATTATGCATATTGGTACGGGCGTGGCTGTGGAGTTACCTGAAGCAGAATTTGAACGTCGCCGTAGAGCAACTAACTACGAATGGCCATTACTGAACTGTACGTTAGATGGCGTAACTCGTGATGACCTTATGGCGGGACATCAAAGTAACCACATTACTGTGGCGTATGTTGATGAAGATAAATTGGCGTTTGTGCTAAAGGCATTCGTTGCTCAAGCATTGACTCAAGGTATCCAAGTGAAAGTGGCAGGCGATGCCATTAACTTACTGTAAGGAATTGATGATGAGTCAGCAAAAATACGTCGGTGTTTGGCCTGTTATGCTAACCCCTTTTGATGCCAAAGGGGAGATTGATTGGGCGTCATTAGAGCGCCTTGTAGACTGGTATATCGACTCTGGTGTACATGGACTCTTTGCCGCCTGCCAATCAAGCGAAATGTTTTATTTAAGTGATGAGGAAACTCAAGCACTCACCCGTTTTATCGTTGAAAAAGCAGATGGAAGAGTACCTGTAGTTGCTTCTGGTCATACTGCAACTGCATTAAGTCAGCAAAAAGAACAATTGCAGGCAATGGCAGGTACGGGTGTCGATGGCGTCATTATGATCAGTAATCGCTTGGCTCTCATCGGGGAGTCGGATGATAAGGCGCTGGAAACACTGCAAGTCTTAACCAATGTGGTACCAAAAGAGATTGATTTGGGTATCTATGAATGCCCTTATCCTTACAAACGCTTGTTATCTGAAGAAATTGTAGAGTGGTGTGCACAAAGTAATCGCTTTACCTTTATCAAAGATACTTGTTGTTCTCTTCCGATGATAGAACGTCGCTTGGCATTATCAAAAGGAACTCGCTTGCATCTTGCAAACGCCAACAGTCAAACGCTATTAGCTTCATTCCAAGCAGGATGTCAGGCATATAGCGGTGTTATGGCAAACTTCCATCCAGAGCTTTATGTTTGGCTTTATGAAAATTGGAAAGATAAACCAGAGCAGGCTGCGGTGTTAGCAGATTATTTATCAACAGCAGCGATGACCGAAACACTGGATTATCCAGCATGCGCTAAATATCATCAGCGCCTGATTGGTAACTTCAGCACACTGGTTTGCCGTTCCCGTAACAGCAGTCAGTTTGAAAACTCATTTTTCCCTTCTGCCGTCAATAGCATGACCGCATTGGGTGAGAATATGAAAAAGTGGCTTTCGTTAGATTAATTTAGGACACAGGAGTAGGAATATGCCTTTCGTGATGAAGGAAACTCAGTTTGTGCTTGATAATGCACATTCACTTTTTAATCACTGCCATGCTTCAACGATTGTGCGTGTGCCTAACTCTGAGCGTTTGTTAACCGCTTTTTTCGCTGGTGATAAAGAAGGTAGCGGTAATACCGCTATCTGGCTAGTGATGAAAGAGGGTGATCATTGGCAACACGCTCAACCTGTTGTTAAAAATCCGGGTGTTGCGCACTGGAATCCAGTTTTACATGTTGACCCATCAACAGGTAATATCTGGCTGTTTTATAAAACGGGTCCCGATGTACATAGTTGGACGACCCAATACGTTATCTCGAAGGATGGCGGAAATAGCTGGAGTTTACCAAGTGAATTGGTTTCTGGTGATGTAGCACCTAGAGGTCCTGTGAAAAACAAAGTGTTAGTGATGTCGAATGGCGAGTGGTTGGCACCGGGATCGGTTGAGGATGACCAATTCTGGGATGCGTTTGTCGATATTTCGAGTGACAACGGTCAACACTGGTTGCGAGTAGATATTCCAATTGAACATCATAAAGGTGAACAAGCGGAACATGAAATCTGGCAGGGTTTAAAGGACGATGCCTTATGGGAGACTGATCTACAACGCGTTTTTCAATGGGATGGCGTTATACAGCCAACACTATGGGAATCCCAGCCTGGGCATGTGCATGCCATGATGCGGAGTACGCGCGGTACTATTTATCGTAGCGATTCAACGGATTATGGACGCAATTGGTGTCCGGCTTATGCAACAATATTACCAAATAATAATAGCGGCATTGATGTCGTCTCCTTCGCAGATGGTCAACTGGCATTGGTGTATAACCCGAATTCAGGTAACTGGAGTCGTCGTTATCCCATCTCTGTCAGTCTTTCATCCGATAATGGCAGTACTTGGTCTGAACCATTCGATTTACTCGATGGGGAAGGCGAATTTTCATATCCGGCTATTATTGCTGAAAACAATACCCTACACGTGACCTTTACTTGGAATCGAAAAAACATTGTTTATCAGCAGTTAATGGCTACTCAATAAAAATGTGGAGAAAGGGTTTTATGAAAAAGAGTCTACTCGCAGCGTTGGCGATTACGATGACACTGGGCATGGGGAATGCAGTTGCCCAACAGTTAACGTATCCTACAAAAAATATTGATGTTGTCATCCCGAAAAACCCGGGCGGTGGTACTGATACTTCTGCACGTACTATCATTGAATTTGCAAAAGATGTTATGCCGGCTGGACGTATTTTCGTTCCGGTGAATAAGCCTGCTGGTAATGGTTTAACGGGTCTGATTGAAGTTGCTAATGCGCGCCCTGATGGTACAAAATTAGTCATGACAACCGTTGAACTCGCGATGTTCCCACACCAAGGAAAATCACCGGTTACTTATAAAGATTTCACGCCAATCGCAACAACTATCGCTGATCCTGTGGTGTTAGTTGTTAATGCAGAATCACCTTACACCACGTTACAAGAGTTTATCGATGGCGCAAAAGCGAATCCGGGTAAACTGAAAGTCGGTAACTCAGGTATGGGGGCTATTTATCACTTAGCTGGCGTGAATATCGAACGTACCACGGGTGCTAAATTTAACCATATTCCTTATAACGAAGGTACAGGCCCTTCAATCGCTGCTTTAGTGGGTAACCACATCGATGGCGTATTAACAACGCCGGGTGCAGTTAAGTCTCAAGTCGATGCTGGTATTCTACGTGTTCTTGGTGTAATGGATGAGCGTCGTTTCCCATTATTCCCAGCCGTACCTACTTTTAAAGAAGCATTGAAATTAGACACTAACGTGAAAATGCGTGCTTGGGCTGTATTAGCAACAACGGCTAATGTACCTGATAACGTGAAGAATGAGTTAGTTGGTGCATTCTCTGAAGTGGTTCAAAAACCTGAATATCAAGAAGCACTGAAAAAACAAGGTATTATGCCTGTATTCATCACTGGTGACGATGCGTACCAAATGATGAAAGAAGACCACGAGATGTATGCTGAGTTAATTTCAACAATCCTGAAAAAATAACTTTTCTATTATTATAAACCACCCTACCTGTCACGGCAGGTAGGGTCGGGGAGATCCCGACATGACAAAAATCAATACAATCATCGGTGCGATTTCAGTGGCTTTCGGGGCACTAATTATCTATCTCTCCCGTGATATGAGCATGTTTGATGATTATGGTGTGCCTGGGGAGCGTTTTTGGCCTTATGGTCTTGCCATCTTATTTATTTTACTGGGGATTTTTCAATGGATCAGTGTTGTGGTTGATAAAATTAAACATGTACACCAGTCTGTTGACCTAAGTTCTACTGCAGTTAAACGCGCTTATGGTTTAGGCCTCTTTATGTTGGTCTATGCCACTGGTCTGCACTTTTTTGGCTTTATTATTCCGTCACTGCTTCTTATCCCGATCATTATGTGGCTGATGAATGAAAGAAAACCTATTGCACTGATTATTATTCCGGTTGTAATGGTTGCCGCCGTTTATGTCTTCTTTGACATTATCTTTAATTCACCTCTGCCAACCTCCGTCTTTTTTGAGTAAGCGGTAAAGGAGCTTTGAGATGGAAATACTAGACGCTTTAATGATCGTTTTCAGTCTGGAAACGATAACGATGATCTTGTTGGGGGTGTTCGCGGGTATTATTATCGGCGCATTACCAGGCCTAACAGTGAATATGGGAATTGCATTACTTCTCCCATTAACTTACTCCTTCCAAGGAATGACAGGGATCCTCCTGTTATTAGGAATGTATTGTGGTGCCGTTTACGGTGGTTCAATTACTGCGATATTGATTAGTACGCCGGGTACTCCCGCTTCTGCTGCAACGGTATTGGATGGTTATCCAATGGCGAAAAAAGGTGAAGCAGGAAGAGCGTTGGGTTTATCTACGATGGGCTCTATGTTCGGGGGGATCTTTAGTACAATCGCCCTGATTGTTATTGCGCCTCAATTAGCTAAAGTGGCAACAGGTTTCTCTGCGGCTGAGTATTTTGCACTCGCTGTATTTGGCATAAGTATTATTACCAGTGTATCATCGCAATCGATTGTAAAAGGATTAATGGGAGGGGCGATAGGCTTAGCGATTGCGACTATTGGGCTTGATCCAATGACATCAGGGCCTCGTTTCACCTTTGATACTGTTTACCTAATGGGTGGGGTTTCATTTATTCCTATCTTGGTTGGTCTGTTCGCTTTCTCTCAAGGCTTGATTAGTTTTGAAGAAGAATATCGTGAGCGCAAACAGAAGAAAAGTGAAAAAATTAATGCGCGTATTCACCGTGTATTACCAACATGGGCTGATTTTAAACGTGTATTGCCCACTTACTTCCGTTCGTCAGCGATTGGTACAACGATTGGTGCAATTCCGGGAACCGGCGGAGATATCTCATCATTTATCTCTTATAACGAAGCAAAGCGTTGGTCTAAACACCCTGAAGAGTTTGGTCACGGTTCACCTGAAGGAGTATCTGCACCAGAAGCGGGTGCAAACTCAGTAACAGGCGGAACCATGGTGCCTTTAATGACCTTGGGTATTCCGGGTGATGGCGCAACGGCCATTATCATGGGTGCATTTATGGTTCAAGGATTGGCATTAGGGCCTCAACTCTTTACTGACAATCCCGTTGAAGTTAACAGTATCTTTATTGGTTTGATGATGGCGAATATTTTCCTCGGTATCTTAGGTTTCTTATGTATGAAACTCTTCGTGCGAGTGATGGATGTTCCGCGTCGCGTATTAGTGCCAATTATCTTTGTATTATGTAGTGTAGGTGCTTATTCTGTGAACCATAGTATCATCGATGTATTCGTGATGATGGGGGCAGGATTACTTGCTTATATTATGATTAAGCTCGATTTCTCCATGTCTCCTGTCGTTATTGGGATTATCTTAGGGCCGATGGCAGAATCAAACTTACGTCGTGCTTTAATGATGTCTCAGGGGGATTTATCTATCCTGTATACACGCCCAATTACAGCGACATTTTTAGGTATTGCGATACTGACGTTGATCCTACCTATTATTGGCCCTTCGTTAAAAGCGATGTGGAAGAAATGCCGAGCTAAGCCTGCTCAGTAAAGGTTAACTGGCCCTCATCATTACGATGAGGGCAATATCAATGATGGAATATTAATGGCAAAAACAGTTGAACAGATTGCAAATGACCTGAATTTGTCTATTACCACAGTCAGATTGGTATTAAATGGCAAAGGTGATCAATACCGGATCAGTGCAAAAACGCAAAAGAAGATAGCGGACTATGTTGAGGTGTTTGGTTATACCGTCAATCATGCGGCTAGAAGCTTAAAGCTTAATAAAACAGATACCTACGGATTGGTTATCCCTCGCCTTTCTAACCCATTCTTCGCCGCTTTAGCTGAAAAATTAGAGATGCATTGTCACCAAATTGGTTGCCAGCTAACGATTAGCTGTACCTATGGTGATATCAAAAATGAAAATAAGCTCGTTAAATCAATGGACGAGCGCAATGTGGATGGCATTTTTATTGTTTCATCAAGCCGCAAAAATCAACTACATCATGTTAAACATCGTCAAAAACCCTTGGTTTTTTTAGATAGAGATTTCTCTGTCAGTGAGGCTATTTGTGTCGCGTCAGATAACTGTGATAGTGGTGCTCAGTTGACAAAAGCGATGATAAAGCAAAATGCGCCAATTCACTTTTTTGCGGGTGATGCATTATTACCCACTATTGCCGCTCGCTTGCGTGGTTATGTGCAAGCCATAAAAGGGCATTATGGTGATGATAACCGTGTCACGGTCTCTTATGCTGAGCATAATACGACCAAAGATGGTGAGCGGATGATGAAGCAGTATTTGGAACAACATCAGCAAATACCTTCTCATTTTATTGCCTCATCATTGCCTATTCTTGAAGGTTTATTGAGTGTTATCCGTCAACGTGAAGGCAGTATTCCTGCGCATCTTCATATTGGTACATTCGATGATCATGTGATGCTCAGCTTTTTACCGAATAATGTGTGGTCAATGAAGCAGGATGAAGCGTTATTAGTCGAAAAAGCCTTTGAAATCATGACGGCAAAAATTTCAGGCACTGCCGTGAAAGCGCCTGCACTTATCAAAACACAGCTTATTGAACGTCTCATTCCAGCCTAATGAGTCAATTAGCAAACTTATTCACCTCACTTTGTGAGTAGAATAGACATTTTAATTGACTCATTGCTGTACAAATAAACCACAATCGCGACATGAGTCTGTTTATTTTCTTGTTATTCTTTTTTTCAGTTTCGCGAGAGCGCGCTACGCTATTCAGTGTCTTAACAAAAATAGGGGCTCTTGATTATCAGTAGGTAGAGGCTCATAATTTAAGCGGATAGTTCCATTTTATTAATATAAAAGGATATTAAAGAAAGATGAACGATGATGTTGACCGATGTCCTGAGTGTGAAGTAAGGGCATATTATACGAATGATTTTGTTCGTGTTTATCAAGCCTATTCAAATACTATTGCTCAGAGCGCAGTCGCAAACGGAACTTTTGTTTCGCCTCCTTTTAGTATGACCCGTATGACTTGGGTAAAACCTTCCTTTCTTTGGATGATGTACCGCTCTGGTTGGGGACGCAAAGACGCTAATCAAGCTTCTATTCTTGCGGTTGATATTACGCATGAAGGTTTTCAAGAGATGCTGACACAAGGTGTGGTGAGTCATTTTGATCCAGACCGCTATGCCAGTGCTGAAGCTTGGAAAGAGGCATCAGAAACCAGTAACATTCGCATTCAGTGGGATCCTGAGCGTGATATTTATCTGAATCGACTCAGTTATCGCACCATCCAAATTGGTTTGCGAAATCAAGCAGTTGAAAAATATTGCAAAGAGTGGATTGTGAATATTACGGATATTACCGATAAGGTCCGTAAAATAGATGCTTGTATTGCTAATGGTGATCTCGACACCGCATACAGTCTATTACCAGTAGAAAAACCGTATCATATTGGTGAGTAACCCACCGAAATGTCACCCCGCTTTATTGGCGGGGTCATTGTAAGATAAGATCAGGCTTGAACAAGTTCAGGACGAACGCCTAGCGTATGGCAAATAGCATAGGTTAATTCTGAACGATTGAGTGTATAAAAATGGAAGTCTTTGACCCCTTCACGGCTTAAAATTTTCACCATATCGATAGCAATCGAAGCACCTACCAGACTACGGGTTTCAGGATCGTTATCTAACCCATCAAACATTTTATGCATCCAACCAGGAATTTTCACATTGGTTAAACCGGCAAAGCGTTTTAGCTGTTTAAAATTAGTGACAGGTAAAATGCCTGGCACAATTTCAACATCAATCCCCGTTGAAACACAACGATCACGAAAACGTAAATAGCTTTCGACATCAAAGAAAAATTGAGTGATCGCGCGATTTGCTCCTGCATCTACTTTTCTTTTTAAGTTAATTAAATCCGCTTGTGCGCTTTTTGCTTCTGGATGTACTTCAGGATAAGCCGCAACAGAGATATCAAAATCCCCCACGCCTTTAAGTAAGTGCACTAAATCTGTGGCATACATATCGGGCTTTTGAGTGTTATTGGGTAAATCGCCCCGTAATGCCACAATATGGCGAATACCATTTTGCCAATAATCTTGTGCGATACGTTGTAGCTCTTCACGGCTGGCATCAACGCAAGTTAAATGCGGTGCAGCTTCTAAGCCTGTGCGCTCTTTAATTCCTTTAATAATCGAGTGCGTTCTATCTCGCTCGCCCGAGTTTGCACCATAAGTCACAGAAACAAAGCTCGGCTTTAAGGTATTTAAGCGCGCAAGAGATTGCCAAAGGGTATTTTCCATCTCTTCGGTACGAGGCGGAAAAAACTCAAAGGAAACTTGGATCTGACCATCAAGTTCGGCAAGATTTTGGTTTAATGCTTCGTGTTGACTTGCGTGATAAAAGCTCATACCTGTACCTCATCAATCATATCACTGTGTTGTTATTCTTATTTAAGTATCACTACCCATTTGTCCATCTAACCATTTAGACGTCTAGATGTAGACTCTATTAATTAGGTTATTTAGTCAACAACTATTCACCCTGTTTTTGATGAGGATAATTCAATAGAAATGAGAGAAAACTTCATGTTGAAGCCTTCTTTAAAAAGAAAATTAGTCTCACTAGGCATTAGCCTGATCATTTTTCTTCTACAATTAAGCGAACTAATTTATTAAAGGAAGGCGAAATGATCACCTGTAAACGCGTGTATAACGATAAAGGCGGGGCGAATGAAGGTTATCGCGTATTCGTTGATAGATTGTGGCCTAGAGGTGTGAAAAAGACCGATTTTCATTATGATGAGTGGAATAAAGGTGTTGCACCTTCAACTGAATTACGAAAATGGTTTCATGCTGGAGGCGGGGATTTTTCTGAATTTACGCAACGTTATATTGGTGAATTGACAGGTGCTCCTGAATATTGGCAACCGCTTGTTGCAATAGCCAAAGAGAAGCCATTGGTATTACTTTATTCAGGTAAAGACGAGCAACAAAATAATGCAACAGTGTTAAAGGATTTTCTAGAAAAACAGCTAACACACTGTTAATGATGGTAATTTTAGCATTTTGGTAAAAAAAGCAAAAAAAAGTGGCGCGGTATTAGGCGCCACAAAAATTGCTAATAAAAACATCGAACAGAGTCAGAGAATATTTTTGCTACTCTTATGCAGTGTGTGTATTTGCTGCTAACCACGCAGCAATACGTTGTTTTTGTTCGTCATTTAGCCACATGCCGAGTTTGGTACGACGCCAAATCGCATCATCAACTTCGATAACCCATTCATGTTTCACTAAATAACGTAATTCTGCTTCATACAGATTATGACCGAAGTTTTCGCCCATACCGGCTAAATCAGTAATGCCTTCAAGCAGTAATTCCGTGTTGCTACCATAAGTGCGGGCAAAACGCAGTGCCAGTGCTTCTGGTAACCAAGGGTGACGTTGGCGAATTAAACGAGAATAACCATCACGATCACAGCCTTCTAAATTACCACCCGGTAATTGACCATTTTTAGTCCATGGTTTACCCATGTTAGGGAAGTAAGCAACAAGTTTATCAACGGCGTGTTCACCTAATTTACGATAAGTCGTTAATTTACCACCAAATACAGATAACAGTGGTGTTTGACCATTATCATCATGAACATCTAAGGTGTAATCACGAGTAATCGCTTGTGGTGAATCTGATTCGTCGTCACATAATGGACGTACGCCAGAGTAATCCCAAACTACATCTTCTTTGGTTAACTGCTTTTTAAAGTGATCGTTATAGACTTTCAGTAAATACTGAACTTCGTTGTCATCAATCGCCACATCTTTCGGATCGCCTTTGTATTCCACATCGGTTGTACCAATGATAGAAAACTCATCCATCCAAGGAATGACGAAAACGATACGGTTATCTTCGTTTTGTAAAATATAAGCTTGTGGTTCGTTATGCGCACGAGGAATAACAATATGGCTACCTTTAATTAAGCGGATACCATAAGGTGATTTCAGTTTTAAGCCTTCATCAAACAGTGTTTTAACCCAAGGGCCAGCAGCATTGACTAGTGCTTTTGATTGATAGAGCGATGTTTCACCAGTACGTAAATCCTGCGCTTCTACCATCCATAAATTGTTTTCACGCCAAGCACGGGTGACTTTAGTTCGTGTGCGTACTTCACCGCCACGACGAACGATTTCTTGTGCATTGAGCACCACTAAACGTGCATCATCAACCCAACAGTCTGAATATTCAAAACCGCGTGTTAATTCTGGTTTTAAAACAGAGTTTGCACCAAATTTAATACCTTTACTGCTTGGTAAGCTGACACGTTTTCCTAAATGATCATAAAGGAATAGGCCAATACGGATCATCCAAGCTGGGCGCAAGTGTGGTTGGTGTGGCAGGCGGAAACGCATTGGAAATGCGATATGTGGTGCTAAGCGTAATAACACTTCACGCTCTGCCAGTGCTTCGCTCACTAAGCGAAACTCATAATGTTCTAGATAACGTAAACCACCATGAATAAGTTTAGAGCTTGCGGAAGATGTCGCACTTGCTAAGTCTTGAGCTTCCAGCATAAGTACTGAAAGGCCTCGGCCAGCTGCATCCGCCGCAATTCCAGCGCCGTTTATTCCGCCGCCGATGACAATCAAGTCTTGAGTTTTCATAACATCCTCCTACGAATGCGCGAAACAATTCTTTAATGTTCGTTTTCGCTCATAATTGTAATGAAGTTTGATGAAAATGCCAACTATATAACTGATAAAAAACATAACCGCGTGATATGGATAACAATTTATTATCATATCCACAAGTTTTGTGGGTTTATTAAAAATAAGCAACATTGTTAATGTGTTAATAAAAAAGAGCGTAGATAGGTAAAAAAAGAGAGTAAATAGAATGGGTTAATCAGAATTTAGTGGGGAATAGGCGAAAAAAAAGTACCTGATAAGGTACTTTTTGAGGAATTTATCTAATTAACACAATTCAAGTTGAACGTTGTGTTGTTCAACAATTTTTTGGATCCCTGCAGGTGGTTCTTGATCGGTAAATAAGTAATCGATCAGATTCATATTACCTAAATTCACCATCGCATTACGACCAAACTTAGAATGGTCAGTCACCAACATGACACAGCGTGAGTTTTCGATAATTGCGCGTTTAGTTCGCACTTCATGGTAATCAAACTCAAGTAGAGAGCCATCCATATCAATACCGCTTATCCCTAAAATACCGTAATCAAGACGGAATTGAGAGATAAAATCAAGCGTAGCTTCACCGACAATACCACCATCTCGTGTACGCACTTCACCACCTGCAAGAATTAAGCGAAAGTCTTCTTTGCCCATCAGTAACGTTGCCACATTGAGGTTGTTGGTCACGATACGTAGGTTTTTGTGGTTAATTAATGCATGTGCGACAGCTTCAGGTGTTGTACCGATATCAATAAACAGTGTTGCACCATCAGGAATTAAGCTGGCGACTCGTTGTGCGATACGTGATTTTTCATCAGACCACATAATTTTACGATCATGATAAGCCGTATTCACTGAGCTTGAAGGTAATGCCGCGCCACCGTGATGACGTTGGATTTTGTTCTTTTCCGCTAATTCATTTAAATCACGTCGGATTGTCTGTGGGCTGACTTCAAAATGCTCCACCAATTCTTCAGTGCTGACATAACCTTGTAGGCGTACCAGTTCAATGATGGCATCATGTCGTTGCGTTTGCTTCACAGGTATCCCCTAATGTTAAAAATATCATGTTAATTTTATTATGATCTACGAGATAATTGATGTCGATTATCCCACAAAGCCATCAATAAGCCGATAAGGAAGCCTGCAAAATGTGCAGTATTTCCGATAGAGTCACCTAAAACGCCCATATAACCTGCAACAATCCACAAAATCGAAAAGACGAGTAAGCCTGTTGGAGCACCAATACCTTTTTCTGGATTACGCATTCCTGTTAAGCCGACATAGCCAATTAATGCGTAAACAACACCAGAAAGTCCACCAAAGTTGGAGTTTGTAAACAGCGATTGTGCCCAATTACTAAAGAGCGCAGAAACGAGTAGGATGACAAATAACTTACCCGTGCCTAATCGCTGCTCTGTTTGACTTGCGAGATACCACCACATCGCAAGGTTAAAGGCGATATGCATTAGTGAGAAGTGAACAAACGCAGGGGTGATATAGCGCCAAACTTCAAAGTTCAGGCTCTCGTTATAAGGCCACGCTAGATGAAGCATGACATCATAATCACCTACCACTTGTTGCCAAATAAAAATCAGGGCACATAAAATGACCACTAGCACCGTTAATGGGCCTGATCGTTGCACCATATTTTTTATCGAAAAGGCTGGGCGATATTTGATCCCCGTATTTTTCGGATCACCCGTTTGCCAACTTGCAGCTTGGTAACGTGGGTGAAAAGGCTCACGTAAAAAAGTATTTAGTTCTTTTTCAACCATATCCAACTGATGTTGGTCTTCTAACCAAAGTGAGATCTGCTGATTTTCATTTTTTGCGTGAATTTGTACACCTTTCGTTGCCATGTAATTGACAAACAAATCAGCCGCTTGAGGGTTAGAAAGCGTAATAATGTGGATCATTAACAAAACTCATCTGTAGTTATTGCAGAGAAGTTATCGCTTGTGGAAACTCTCTTAGCCATGCTTCAAAACCACCGTTAACACTATAAACGGTTTCAAAGCCCATATTGACCAGATATTGAGCTGCGCCTTGACTACTATGGCCGTGATAACACATCACCATAACCGGTATATCAAAGTCAGCGTCTTGTAAAAATTGGTTTAGCGTATCATTGGTGAGATGAAATGCGCCGGTAGCATGACCAATGCGGTAACTCTGAGGATCTCTAACATCAACTAATATCGCTGATTGAGATGTCCAGAATTGATAGGCCTGTTCAATGCTGAGAAATTGAAACTTATCCATAATTGTCTTATTTATTATATTGTTAATCGATTTATTTGTTCTGAGCGATAGAACGATACATTTATCATAACGTCAAATAGGTAAAGATGACGTTACACTTTGTAAATGATTATTTTAATAAACAAATCCCCCATGATATCAGTGCAGGTGAGTACCATAGGGGATGTGATACTGAGGGATCAGTAGTAGGAGTGTTCGCCACGTTGGTGTTCAGTTAAATCTTTCACACCTTTTAACTCATCTGGGAACAGGTTTAACAATTCTTTTTCGATACCATCTTTTAATGTGACATCAATCATTGAACAACCGTTACAACCACCACCGAATTGTAAGATAGCATAACCATCTTCGGTGATTTCCATTAAACTAACACGACCACCATGACCCGCTAATTGTGGGTTAATTTGTGATTGTAGTACGTATTCTACGCGTTCAATTAACGGTGCATCAGCATCGACTTTACGCATTTTGGCGTTAGGTGCTTTCAGGGTTAATTGTGAGCCCAGTTGGTCAGTGACAAAGTCAATTTCCGCATCTTCTAAGAACGGTGCGCTGATGTCATCAACATACGCAGAAAGTTTTTCGAACTTAATTTCAGTATCGTTTGGCTCTACGGCATCAGGTGGGCAGTATGAAACGCCACATTCAGCATTAGGTGTGCCTGGATTGATAACGAATACACGAATTTGGGTGTTGGGTTCTTGGTTAGCCAGTAGTTTGGCAAAATGCGCCTGTGCGGCATCAGTAATAATAATCATATCGTCTTGCTCAATAGTTGACTGTTCTGGTTGGTTATCATACGCCCAATTGGCGGTTAACTACAAGGTTCGACAAATCGCCCATACCTCAACAGAGCGTGCTCCCGCACGAAATAACAAGGGTACAATGCTCTTTAATGTCGCGCCTGTAGTGATAACATCATCAATTAGTGCCAGATTTTTCCCTGATACCGACACTGTGTTATTTAATACAAAAGCATTCTTTAAATTTTGTTGCCTTTGTTTGGCATTAAGATGCGTTTGCACCAGTGTAGCACGAGTTCTTATCAGGGTATCTGGTTGATAAGCACAATTTAGCCACCTTGCCAAAGGCTTAGCGATAGCTTCTACTTGCTCAAAGCCTCTAGACCAACGGCGATGACGATGCGAAGGAACGCTAATAATTCTATCGGGTTTCTGCACCAAATTTTCTCGCCGATGTGAAAGCCATCGCAATAGAAAAAGTCGTGCAAGACATAACGCTATCTGAGGGCGAGGTTGGTATTTATAAAGGTGTAATAATTTATTTAATGGCGGTTGATAGTCAGTGACTGTCAACATCTGTTTCCATGGCGGAGGCGATTGTAAGCAACGTCCACATAGCATCATAGCGTGAGATGAGGGATATAAACAGCACGGGCAACGATCCTGCTGTTTAGGTAAATTGCGAATACAACTCGAACAAATACCTTTAGTATCATAATGTAAGGGTTGGCGACATAACCAACAATATCCTGCTATTGTTATCCACATAATGAAAATCCCTGTACTAAGAAAAGAGAGCATAACAATGAATAAATTGTATTGGCAGACAATCGGTGAAGGAAAAACGCATCTTGTGCTATTACACGGATGGGGATTGAATGCAGAGGTCTGGCAATCATTAATACCGCGACTAAACTCGCATTTTACACTGCATCTTGTTGATCTCCCTGGATATGGACGTAGCCAAGGTTTTCCTGTTCTTACATTAAAAGAGATGGCTGACATTGTTTTTGCCAAAGCCCCTGATCATGCCATTTGGTTAGGATGGTCTTTAGGGGGATTAGTCGCGAGCCGTGTTGCTTTGGATAATCCCAATAATGTGCAAGCATTGATTACGGTAGCGTCTTCGCCTTGTTTTGGTGCTCATAACGATTGGCCGGGTATCAAACCTGAAGTTTTAAGCGGATTTGAACAGCAGTTAAATGAGAATTTTCATCGTACCGTTGAACGTTTTTTAGCACTGCAAACATTGGGCACGCAAAGTGCCCGTGAAGATATGAAGGCATTAAAATCAGTGGTATTAGATCAACCACTTCCTTCTGTTGAAGTGCTTAATGGCGGATTAGAAATTCTGCGTACTGAGGATTTACGAGAAGAATTGAAAGCCTTGCGTTGTCCTTTTGTTCGTTTTTACGGCTATTTAGACGGCTTAGTTCCTCGGAAAGTGGCTGGATTATTAGATGCCATTTATCCACATTCACCTTCTGTTATTTTCCGCAATGCGGCTCATGCACCATTTATTTCACATCCAGATGAATTTAGTGATGCACTTATTAATGCGTGTACAGAATGAACCACTATATGCGGCAAGATAGAAATACGGCAAGATAGAACACGAATACCATTTTCTGTTTAGGATAGAAAAATCCCCTATAAAAATAGGGGATTTAGGTCAGTTATAAACTATTTTGTTAGCGTAATTGATAAAGCTTTGTCTGACATGAGGTGGCTTCTGGGCAACTTTTACAACTGCCCGTCAGACAATCTTCTACATCCACCTCTTGAAGCTTACCCATCAATGTGAGCCGCTCTAACATTGCTTGCACCAGTGGTTCAGGCATATTGAGTTGATGGCTGATAAGACGGGCATCGGCTCGACCATTAAGAGCGATACAATCACGTACTTCTATCAGACTTGCCATCTTACTTTTCCTTTGTCACTTAGTGACAACTACCTTTTGAACAACATTGTTTAGCCAATGAAGGCTTATTGCTTAAGTTAATTGTTAGACGACTACGTGCATTACGCAATAAGATAAACAAAATTAAGTTGAAGATAACCACTGCGGCAATGGTTATGCCACTGCTTTGTGGATGTTCACTAAAGGTCGCGACTTGATAGAACAGTGTCGCCAGTGAGTAAGCAATATTTAATCCCCAAAGAATAGAGAAGGTCATCCAGCCACGACTGGTTTCACGAGCGATAGCACCCATTACTGAAACACAAGGTACATACAGTAAAACAAAGATTAAGTAGCTATAAGCAGCAATGCCTGAGCCAAATTTTGCCCCCATCGTTCCCATTGTGCCACTATCCATTTCACCATCACCTTTACTGGCTTCAATTGGGTTAGAAAGTGCGGCTAAAGTGAACGTCTCTTTTAAACTATCCCATGTTTCACCAAATGCATCACCAATTTCTCCCCACAAGTCGAACTCTTCAGGATCAAATGGCTCATTAACAATGCTTTCTGCGGTATAGAGGGTATTTAATGTTCCCACAACCACTTCTTTTGCCATGGCACCAGTGACTAAACCAACCGTTGCTTGCCAGTTATCATTGTGAACACCAATAGGTTGCAGTAATGGTGTGATCACTTTACTGACAGAAGCTAATGCAGAATCATTGATGTTATCTGCCGGTTTACCTGAGAAGGTAAAACTGTTTAGCGCACCAATAAACATACTCGCAATAATGATGACTTTACCTGCACGTACAACGAAGCCTTTTAAACGTTGCCATGTTTGCATCAGTAACGTTTTTAGGTGTGGAACGTGATAAACAGGCAGTTCCATCACGAAAGGCGAGGCTTCACCGCGCATAATGGTGTGTTTTAGTAGTAAGCCTGTGAGGATAGCAACCACAATACCCAGAAGATAAAGTGAGAAAACAACACTTGCGCCGTTTTTACCAAAGAAAGCTGCCGCAAATACCGCGAAGATGGCTAAACGAGCACCACAAGACATAAACGGTGCCATTAATACGGTGATCAATCGCTCTCTTGGTGCATCAAGAGTTCGCGCACCCATAATGGAAGGTACGTTACAACCAAAACCGACAATTAGTGGTACAAATGATTTACCCGGTAAACCCAGAGCCTGCATTAATCTATCCATCACAAATGCGGCACGGGCCATATAACCTGAGTCTTCAAGGATAGATAAAAAGAGGTACATCATCCCGATTTGTGGCACCAATGGAAGAACAGTATTGATACCGCCACCGACACCTTGAGCAAGGAAAATTGTCAACCATTCAGGGAAGTTAAAAGTTGCACCAATCCATTGAATACCATGAATAAAGATAGCTTCGGAGCCACCTTCAAAAGCAGGCTGTAAAGCACCACCGATGTTTATTGCGAGGACAAACATTAAATACATGACAAAGAGGAAGATAGGAACACCTAACCAACGGTTTAATATCACTTTATCGATATTTTGTGTCAGGATATTAGGCTTAATGGCTTCCATATTAATCACGGTATGGCAGATGCGCTCAATATTTTGATAACGGGCATCCGCGATGACTAATTCGGGTTCATTATTCTGTTCATCTTGAATTCGTTGGCGAATGGTTTTGATATCGTCACTAGTGACTTGGGCTCGTTGATGAGTATAGATATCGCCCTCTAAGCACTGTAATGCCATCCAACGACGTTGCTGCAAATTAAACTCATCATGATTAATTTTTTCAGCAAGTGCTTCGACTTCATTTAATAGCCATAGAGGATAAGAAGTCAGTAATTCTTGTGGTTTTTTCTTTTCAGCAGGGAAGGTATCAATGGCTTCTTTGAGCTTATCAATGCCAGATGCTTTGGTTGAAACCATTGGAATAACAGGGCAACCCAATTGCTCTGAAAGCGCCTTGATATCAATTTGCATATCTTGGTGTTCTGCAATATCAAGCATATTTAATGCCACGATACACGGAATACCGAGCTCAAGCAGTTGCAATGTCAAATAGAGATTACGCTCAAGATTGGATGCATCAACCACGTTAATCAGCATGTCTGCTTCATTACTTAAAATGAAATGACAGGCAATTTGCTCATCAAGCGATGTCTGTTCTGAAATTGTCGTTAAAGAGTAAGTTCCGGGTAAATCGACGAGTTCAATTTTATGATTTGCCGTTGTGAAACGACCAACTTTGCGTTCGACCGTTACACCCGCCCAGTTACCCACACGCTGACGAGAGCCTGTTAACTGATTAAAAAGTGTTGTTTTACCGGCATTGGGATTACCGATAAGGCCTATAGTGAGAGGAGTCATAATAGTGATGCCAATAGTTGTCTTGCCTGGTTGAATGAGAAATAACGATTATTTTTCGTTATGAACCACTTCGCTAAGATTAATGAGTGCGAGATCTTTTTTTCTCAAAATTAAGGATACTCGGTGCGTTTCTATTTGAATAGGATCACCCAGTGGTGCGATACGAATAACGTTAAACACAGCGCCAGGTAACATACCTAAAGATAATAATTTCTGTCTGTATGCAGGGCTAATCTGAGGTGAGTAGCTCAAGATTTTATAACTGTGATTTGGGATCAGAGACATAATCGTCCTTCCACGAATATTGATACAAAAAATAATGATACTGATAATTATTAACGTGTATGAGAATTCACATAACAATAGTCAGGTTAATTATAATAAATATTTTTAATGCTAATGAGAATTATAATTATCCTTATTGGGTATAATTTAGCCTAGTCTACGCTTATCTACACTTGATTTAAATCAACCAGAGAAAAGATATTGAGATGAAAATAGACTGTTTATCTTATCTGTTACTAGACAAAAACAGAATGTGAAGAGTTGAAATGTCAATGTAGCAACAAAATAACAATCAATTAATGATATTAACGAGTAGCAATATAAACGTAGATTTCAATAATATGAAGATCGCGAGCTTAAGTGAAAAGCTCGCGTTATTCTTGTGAAATACCCACTAATTAGTGGGTTTGCTGGTGGCTAAAAAGTTGGTAAATATTATTCGGGGTATAACTATCATCTTCGTATGAAACGACCCAATCAGTGATTAATGCGGTGTTAATAGGATAGATTTCACCTTCTTGCATATCCTCAACATAAAAAGGCACGTTGAGTAGTTTTGCATAAACAGTGTCTCCATCACGAGACTGCGGCACAAACCACATATGCTCTAGCTCTTTTTCTTCCTCTTCACCATAAGGAATGCCGAATTTGATCATAAACTGCCAAGGGTTTTCGGTCTCTTCCGGTTTGTCTTTTCCCAATAACTTGGAGAGAAAACCACTTTTTTTCTCAACAGGCGGTTGATTGTAGTTATCAAACATAGAAACGAAGTATTCCCAGCGTCGCTTGGCTTTTTCAGACATTTCATAGGTTTCTTCATTGCTACGCAGTAGCATCATCGCTTGTTGCTCTTCATAACCTTTAAAGAAGGTTTCTAAAACAGGATTTTCTTCATTGGTTCTAAATAGCATAGAAGAAGGATGTTGATGATATTCATCACGATCAGCTAAATCACCCAAGAAAACGCCATTTGGTGCGCCTTCTGTGTCATAACGCATCTCTTCTAAAGGTCTAAGGTTTTCGAGAGGGGTTGATTGATTAATATGGCGAATACCTTCTTCAAAAGGTAATGCGACAAGATATTCCAAGCCTGATGATGTTTGACCACAAAGCATCGGTTCACCAAATTCAATTTGGCGATGATTAATACTGTTGTTAACAAAGCAACGGAAGAGATCAGGAATACCATAGTAAGATTCAAGCATACTTGGAATAACTAAATCGACTTCTGTTAAGCCACAACGTGCTAATCCATGAGTATGGAACCAGAACATAGTGGGTGGATCATTTTCTGTGTCATAGACAGCATGAATTACATACAAGCTTTCTACTTCAGGATAGAGATCGGGCGTTTCTAATTGGAAGCGGATCCACTCAGGTGTTAATGCTTTACCTGCTGCGGATTCATCTAATGCTAAGACCATTTCAGGTGCGATGATATTCAGAAAATTCAGTTGATGGCGATAGCTTGCTAAAGGATGCAAGGTTTCAGTAAAAAGTGTTTCTAATAATAAATCTTGAGTTGTCGCATTCGCATGTGTGAGTTGTTGTGGTGTGAGTTCATCAGTTGAATACATTGGACGTATTTCGTAATCTTCATCACGAGGGTAAAGACAGACAAAAAAATGTAACTCGTTATCACCATGCTGGCAACGATAGAAAAAACCGTCGTCAATATTTTCACTTAGATAGTTTATCTCGCCATCAGTGTAATCTGTCTGTTCTTCTAGGCGTTGTTCAATAAGTGCATAGTTTAGTGGCTGTGCAGGGAAGGCCACTATACGAGAGGGCACTTTTTCTCCTTGCCCGGCTGCGATATCTAAGTACTGCTGTCTGTTATCCATATTTTTTATCACTCGTATATTAAAGATAGAAAAATAGGATATCAGGTATAACAAGAGAGGAATAGATGGCGTTATCTGAGCTTGAGAGGGTTATTTAATCTATTGTTAATAATGAGTATTAATGAAAAGTAAAATAGAGAGAAAGCTATAAAAAATAACGGATATCAATAAGTTATTGATATCCGTTAGATGTAAGGTAATCAAGGCAATAATTAGCCTTTTGATTATTTACCTTTCAGTAATTGCATGATGTCTTCAGTTTTTTCTTCATCATCATCATCTTCAAACTCAATACCTAGCTCAACCATTAATTCGTCAATGCGATCAAGGGTTTTCTCAGTATAAGCTTGTTCTTCTGCGTTGAGTTTTTCACCGTTTTCAAGACGAGACAGCAATTCGTCTAAACGTGCATCGTTTTCTAACAGGTCTAATTCTTGCTCAGGCGTTAAACGAACCGGCTCTGCTTTAACTGGCGCAGGTTTTTTCTTCGCAACTTTTGGTGCATCACCCACAATCAGAGGGATCGGTTTTTTGCTACCAATACGTGGATCTTTCGGCGCTGTATTTTTTGCTTGCTGTTTATTTTCTGCTTCCTGCTGACGGTTACCGGCAGGATTGCCACGGTGTTTCTTTTGACGTTTACGTTCACGTCCTTCCGCGTTCAGCTCTTCACGCGATTTCTTACGTGCTTTAGCTGCGGGCTTTCTTTTAATCATATTCATAATGGTAACTCGATAGTGATCTTCTTGGTTGCGCAATCTATCAGAAACAAATTTTCAATAAAAGCGCAAATTTAAGACAATTTAATTTTTGCTCACGTACAATGTGCGGTTTGTTTCACTATACTTTACTGTGTTGTGACGTCAATTAACGACTAAACTAAACTAATTAACTTAAATTTCTATTTATTATGACATTATCATCTGCACAATTACGTAAACCAGTATATTGGTGGGTTATTGGTTATGCGACATTTTGGATCTTAGTGAGTTATCTCTTTGACCCTACTGTGCCTTATGATGCCGTTGAGGCTGTCAATTGGGGCACTAACGGAGGGTGGGGTTCCCCCAAAAATCCCTGGTTTGTGGGTTTTATAATGACACCCGCTATTTACGGCGGTATCGATTTTAGCTTTTATTGGTATTTTATCCACTTTATTGTCATTGCCGTTGGGCTATTAGGCGTTTGGAACTTAGCTTACAAATTGACACAAAATACTAATCTAGCTTGGTTTGCTATGTTGGCGCTTAATTTATCTGGCGTTATCAACTTTGATATTATCCCTTATAACGATAACTATATTCTAGTTGGTTGTTGGGCGTGGGCGTTCTATTTTTTCCTTTGTGCGATTAATGACAATCAAAAATATTGGATTGGTTTTGCGATTACGATGGGTATCGCCACAATGGGGAAATATTCATCATTGGCTTTTATTGGTTCTGTGTTTTTATCAAGCCTTTTTGTACCTAAAGTGCGAGCAAGTTATTGTTCACCCTATTTCTATTTGGCATTGGCTATTTGGTTTGCTTTTGTTATTCCCAATTTTATTTGGCTGTGGCAAACCGATTTTGCGGCGTTTAAATGGGTCGATTCACAAATCGAAAGCCGTTTTAATTTACGCACCACTCGCGCTGCATTGACGGTTTTTTACCCTGTGATTTTAATGTGGGGGATTTTACGTTTTTATGGTGGACGTGTGAGTTGGTCTGCTTCTAAAGATAGCCAATTACTTAATTTTATTTTTTTGTTCCCATTAACGATTATTTTTATTTGGTTTAGTTTCCATGAGGGGGGGCGTATCAGCGAGTGGCTGCAACCCTTTATGTCAATTGCGACGGTGCTTTTTGTCGGCTCAATTAGTGTAATGCCTAAACGTTCATTACGTGGTGCACTGTATGGTTTAGGCGTTTTCGGTATGTTGGTTGTGTCTGGTTATACTGTCGTTCAAGCCGCTAATGTGCGTAATGCTGGTCAAAAATTTATTGGCGTAAAAACCTTTGTGCAAGATGTTGAACAAGCTTGGCATCAGCATTATCACACGCCGCTTGCGTATGTGGGCGGTGAGTATATGCATGAATGGGTGACTTTTTATGGTAAAGATAGGCCATTATCGTCCCAGCCTTGGGTATTAGAAGAAAATGTGCAACCACCTAATATCTATAATCGTCATATCACGCTTCAACAATTAGAAGAGAAAGGCGTCGTGTTGATCAGCGAAGTGGGCTATTACTGTGAAAAAGCTTCTTTTGATAAAGGATTAAAATACTGGCCGAGTTTAAAAATAGCCGATACTCAAGAGATAATGTTTCGTGCTGAACCAGATGCCATCGCCGAGCCGGTTTGTATTGCTTTTGTGGCGCCAAAAACACATAAGGAAAAGTAGAGATGCGTTACGCGGATATTCAGGTTGAAACAGAAAGATTGAGATTGCGTCCTTTTGAAATGGGAGATGCTGAAGATTGGTTTAAGATCATGAGTTCACCTGAAGTGACGCGCTACTGGAGTCATCTCCCTTGGCAATCACTACAAGAAGCGCAGGAAGATATCATTCAAGATATCACGCATATGGAAAGAAAAGAGTATCTGCGTTTAGCCGTGATAGATAAAGCAACAAATGCGCTTATGGGCATGTGTGTTTTCTTTAATCATTACCCTAATTCACGCCGGGGTGAAATAGGGTATTGCCTTGATACGGCTTATCAAGGAAAAGGTATTATGAAAGAAGCCATGACAGCGTTTATTACGTATCTCCAAACGCATTTATCGGTTCGTCGTTTAGAGGCGGATATTCACCCTGATAATAAAGCATCCGCTGCGTTGCTAGCGAAATTAGGTTTTGAGCAAGAAGGTTATCTTAAACAGCGTTGGATAGTGGGTGATGAGGTTTCTGATTCTGCTATTTTTGGTTTGTTATTGCCAGTTATAGATAAAGCCTAATTAGATGCTCTCTGTTAGGCTTGATATTGCAAGTAAAACGATCCTTTCGCCAAAATCGCCTTCTGGAATATTTAAATTTTCTAAGAAGGCGAGATCAACATTAAAATCTATTGAAGAAGGTCTACTCCAAATATAAGCGCTGTTTGTTATGAGAGATTTTCTATCGCATTCATAAAGCATCAATTCACCATCAGAAAAGTATTTATGTGATAGTGTATTATTATGACAATGCATAACGTAAAGCGTAATATTTTCTGAATTTGATAAACCAATTGCCCATAAACTCATTCCCCCCAGCGTTTGCTGAGTATCACTAATTACGCCACCATAAATTTCAATTATTTTTAAATAGATTGCAACTGAAATGCCTAATGAACGATATTCATTATCTACATAGGCAGATTCTATTTGAGGTAAATTAGGTGAAAATAATACTGGTGTAGATAAATTAAAAGTCATTATATAATTAGCAACAACAATATTGTTTTTTATATCTTTAACATATAGCCGATTTAATTCAATGCTTACTTTTTCTCTTAATAATACATATTCTTTTTGGTCATTATCTAAAATTACACCTAATTCATCTATTTCACCAAAATCCCCACTATTATCTGGGTAAATAAGTCGTTTATCATGACGATCAATTAAAATGGGAGGTATTCATTCGAGCCTTTTTATGCTGTAAGTTAAACGTTTTAATCATTCTTTTAAGCTTTCTATGATTAAAAAGCTTTTCATATTGTACTTTATATTTATTATTTATTTTATTTGAAAAAGATTCAGATACAACACTAAATCCTTTTTTATTTTTAGAGGGTGCTAATTGAAGTTCAAGAATAGGATAAACATTATCCCAAATAGCCGTTTTTTCCCAACCATCATTAAGGATTAAAACTCTAGGCCTTGTTTCGCGTTCTTTCATTATTCTAACTTCGAAATTAACACCTTCACTATCTTTAATTTCACCAATTAGAATAGTTCTACTTGCTATTGTATGAGGTGAACGTTTATTCATTTCTCCTCCTAATAATTAGTAAACTTAAAGTGATTATGATGAATATAATGTTGGTAAATAATATAACTATTAATAGAATTATTTATTACATACCATTATAAACAACCATAACGTTCCCTTTATAGTATTTTAGAGATGTTTAAAAATAAAGCAAAAATTATTACTTGATAAAAAATAGAAAAAGCAATAGTCCGGAGACTATTGCTTTAGAGTGTGATTTAGAAAAGATTATTCAAATCAATAACATGGGTATCAATTAGTAATATTTTTAAAATAAATAGCAGTGAAACAATCACAACACACAGGTTAATTTCTTTCCAGCGGAAAGTACCCACTTTCATCACGCAATAAGCAATAAAACCAAGCGCAATACCTTCGGTAATTGAGAAGCTAAATGGCATCATTACTGCGGTGATAAAGGCAGGTACGGATTCTGTTAAATCATCCCATTTTACGCGCGTTAGGCTTGATGTCATTAACACACCCACATAAATCAGTGCGCCAGCCGTTGCGTAGCTTGGTACCATGCCTGCAAGTGGTGATAGGAAGATCGCGAGTAAGAAAAGAATACCGACAACAACCGCCGTTAAACCTGTACGACCACCAACAGAAACCCCTGACGTACTTTCGATAAAAGCAGTAACAGAAGATGTTCCCATTGCTGAGCCTGCAACAGAGCTTAAGCTATCGACATATAATGCTTGTTTCATGCGTGGAAACTTGCCTTTGTCATCAGTTAAACCCGCTTTATCCGTGACACCAATTAATGTGCCTGATGAGTCAAATAAGTTAACTAACATAAAGGCAAAAATGACACCAGAAAGGCCGATATCTAACGCACCGACAATATCCACTTTACCGACCACAGTAGTGATGGAAGGTGGCATCGCAAAGATACCTTGATATTGAACATCCCCTAAGAGAAGACCAATGACAGTGGTGATAACAATAGAAATAAGAATAGCCGCGTGAATATTACGAGCGGCAAGAATGGCGATAATAAAAAAGCCTAAGGCACCTAATAACACGTTATGAGAGGCAAAATTACCAATAGTAACGATGGTATCGTTGTTAGGAATAATAATACCGGAGTTTTTTAGCCCCATCATGGCGATAAACAGGCCAATACCGCTCGTAATACCAACACGTAAACTCAGTGGAATATGGGCAATTATCCAATAACGAATACGAAAGAGAGTCAGTAAAAATAGCCCTACTGCACCCCAGAAAATTGCACCCATAGCGACTTCCCATGAGTAGCCCATTGCGCCAACAACGACAAAGGCAAAGAAGGCATTTAGGCCCATTGCAGGGGCAACAGCGATAGGTAAATTCGCCACTAATCCCATTAAAATACTACCAAAAGCCGCAATTAAGCAGGTTGTTACAAAGACGGCTTTGATATCCATATTGGCAGCAGCGAGGATTTGAGGGTTAACGAAGATAATATAAACCATCGTTAAGAAAGTCGTGATACCCGCAATTAGTTCAGTGCGAGCGTTTGTACCGTGTTCTTGTAGCTTAAACACACGTTGGAGCAAACCCTGTGAACCAGAATTTGGTGATGACATGCTCATAGACAAAAGATCCCAAAAAAAATGTTTTTCGCTTTATCCTACACAAATAAAACCAGAACTGCATCTAAAAAAGTAATCGATTGCGTAAAGAGGAAATAGGAAACTTGAAAATACGTTGATATCCTTTAAGGGTTAAATTGGATAAATGTAAGGGGATTAATAATGGTATCGACATGATGCAATTTCTATAGCGGGATCAGTAACACGGTAGATGAGACGATGTTCATCAGTGATTTAAGTACAAAAGTAAGTACTTAATGATATACACGGAGATTGTTTTAGGAATAGAATAAGGAGTTAGGAATGTCAGGTAAGAATATAATAAGGATAATCTATTTGGTTTCAGGTGTTATATTCGTTATTTTCTCAATGGAGCTATTTATTTCAATAGAAAGTTATATTCATTATTTTTCTCTCGCTGAAGAAATTAGATCCTCATTCAAAACATCTGTTTTTTTATTTACGGCACCTGCAGTTTTCTATCTTCTCTATTTATTGGTTTTTCCACCATCCAAAAAGAGGACAATAAAAGGAAGTGAAAAAATAATGTTCTCTTTTCTCTTGTTTTTTATTTTTGGTGCATTTTTTAGCTTTTTCTTTTCTGACTATGTTGAAAAAGATCTACTTTCTCAAGGTTATTTTATTTGTGAAAAAAGCACTTTTACAGAATCTAATCTCTATGTTAAATCATTAAATAGGTGTCATTAATCATGGATATTGAAACTAAAGATAGAATCTATTTAATTTCATTTATTATGATCCCTCTCTTTCTTTTTTGTGTTGTTTCATCATTAGGAGATTATGCTAATTATTTTTTTCTAGCAGAAAAAATAGATTTTTATTTTGTTACCGCAAGTATGCCTTTTCTATCACCCTTTTTTTGTTATCTATTTTATCTATTGCTGATGTCTGCTATCAAAGAAAAAATAATAAAAATTAATAACAAACTTGCGATAATCACAGTGTTGATTTTCATTTTTGGTCTTCTATTTGGCACCTTTTTTAATCTTTATGTGAGATATGATCTTGTCTCTCAGGGATATTTTATTTGTAAAAAAGGGCCTTCGGCTAAATCAAATACTTATGTGGTATCACCAAAGCTATGCCGTTATTAGCCTAAAATTTTTTAGTGAAACCTTTTTATTTATTTCTCTGAATAACGTCTATTTAATCAGAACTATTGAATTATTGTAAAAATAATTAAATTGAGTTATGCCATATTCAACTGGATAAGCTACAGTAAAAAGCTTTTAATAAGCTTGGTTTTGTTAGCAGAATGATAATCTAAACCAAACTTATGAGAGTTTAAACCATCTCTTATTAAAGGAATGTTGTAAACCGTTATAAAATTCTAATTTAATCTGTTTCAATTAATGGGGTGTGGACATGCTATGTTTAATGAGCCATATTATTTATCGCACATAAATTATATGATGGAAAATATTTAACCATGACGGAAAGACCTGAGAGGACATCCTACGGCAGGCGAGCTTTAGAGAATAGAGATAGAATTAAAATACTTCTCAGTATTTTGTGATATGAAAATAATGCTTAAAATAGTTGTATTTCTATATTTTATTTTCTTATTACTATTAATCAAAATCCTTTCAATATCTGACTATGAATGGATGGTTGGAGATAGTGATGTAGAAAATCTTTGTCAGCTTCCGTTAGGGGGTAGGTATGTTATTGAGCCTATTTTAATATTAATACCGAGCACCTTGTTTCTTTTTTTTGAAAGGAATAAAAAAGTAAGATGGGGCTATATGTTAATTGTAATTATATATATGACATGGTCATTTTTTTTAAGATTTACTTTTTGCTAAAAAACTTCTTAGTTTCGATAAGACCCATTATGTTAAACGGGGGAAGTGGGCACAAACTCATGAGAGTTTAAACCACCTCCCACCAGAGGTGTATCGTAAACAGCCAGAAAACCTTAATTTAATTAGTCTCAATTAATAGGGAGTGGATATTTTCGTTTAAACGGCAACATCATTTGCCAAAAAGGGCGTTTCTCTTTTTGTGTTGAGAATAATTTAGCCACTCTATTGGCAATAATTTCTAATGAGAAACAGAGAACAAAATAGACGAAGGCCACAAATAAAAAGACTTCCATTGGATAAACCATACTGCGGTTATTGACTTGCGTCGCTAAGAACGAAAGCTCGCCTACACCCACCACATAAGCTAATGAAGTATCTTTAATTAAGGCTATCCACTGATTTATAAATGAAGGCACCATCATGCGCAATGCTTGGGGTAATACGATATACCATAGTACTTGCCAGCGATTAAAGCCTAAAGATAATCCTGCCTGCCATTGCCCTTTGCCAATCGCCAAAATACCCGCTTTGACACCGTGCGCAATATAAGACGATGTAATTAAAGCGAGTGCACAAATGACTGTGGTGATTTCAGGTATTTCCATTCCCAATACAACAGGCAATAGAAAATAGACCCAAAATATCAACATAATGACAGGAATAGCACGGAAAAACCCTAAAAAAGCCGCAAAAAGGTTAACCCAGATACCTCTGAGCATTGCCAGCGCAATGCCACCTAATGTACCTAAAATAATAGATGCAATACCCGCAATGATACTGATAAAGATGGTCAACGCTGCGCCTTCTAAAGGCCCGTCAGGATAAGCACCAAAAAGTAAGTACTGCCAGTTATCAGCAATAACAGTAAAGTCCATATTAATACCCTTGTGCTAATTTACGTTGCTGATGCCATTGTCCCCAAGCCTCCATTAAGGCTATCGCCGCAATATAAAGAATGGTTGCGACACCAAAGGCTTCAAAGGTACGTAATGACTCTGTTTCGACTTGTCTTGATGCATAAGAAAGCTCCGCAACACCAATAGCCATCGTCAGTGATGAGTTTTTTATTACATTCATGTATTGACCCAGTAAAGGCGGCAGAGCAATACGAAAGGCTTGAGGTAAAATCACATAACGCATAGATTGCCACGGTGTTAACCCGAGCGCTAAAGAGGCATATTTCTGCCCTTGTTTAACACCTTGAATACCCGCTCTTAGCTCTTCGGCAATAAATGGGGTTGAGTAAAATGTCAGACCCACAATGCCAGCTAAAAACTCAAAAGAAGGCCAAGCAAGCGTTAATCCTAGAAAGGAAATTTCATGAGGCGTGTTTAGCCACATCATGGCACTTTGCGGCAGAATTTCTCCTGATGCGAAATACCAAAAGAACAACTGCACTAACAGTGGCGTATTACGAAACAGTGACGTATAAGCAGTAGCTAACCAGCGTAATGGTGTAAAAGTGCTATCTCTTGCAGCACTAAGGGCGAAGCTCATTAATGTTGCAATGACTATAGTCCAAAAAGAGATAAGTAAGGTGATTAGAAAACCACTCCAGAGCCAGCTTAAATAGTGTGGTTCAAGAAGGTAATGTGAAAGAAATTGCTCAAACATAGTGTAGGCCTATTGTAGACACCAAACCCCGCAGAAGCGGGGTAGGTGTTTTAATAAAGGAATAACTTTGTTTTTAATGAAAGAAGAAAGTTATTACGCTTTAAGGATCAAGATTGTGGTGTTTGCTCTGACAGTGGGGCAAATTTAAAGTCACCACGAGGTTGCGCTGATTTTGTTTCAGGACCAAACCAACGATTGTAGATCTCGTCTGCTTTGCCTTCTTTTTCTAATCTTAATAGCGTGTTATTGATTTCATTAATTAAACGCTCTTCACCTTTAGCTGCTGCAACTGCTTGGTATTCACGCGTAATGCTAAATGGTGAGATTTCAAAGTCAGCTTTTACAGCATCAGGTAAATTTGCTAATAAACCCACGAGTTTTGCATCATCTTGCGTGATGGCTTGTACGTTACCGTTACGTAATGCAGCGAAAGCGAGTGGTGTATCGTCATAAGAGATCACTTTGGTATCAGGATAGCGTTCACGTAAAGTAATTTCTTGAACGGTACCTTTATCGGCACCAATACGCAGAGAGTGAATTTGTTCAGGGTTTGTTAGTACTCCCTTACGTGCAATAAATTTTTGTCCAGTTGCAAAATAAGGCACAGAGAAGTCAACTTGCTTAGCGCGTTCATCGGTAATGGTGAAGTTAGCGGCAATTAAATCGACTTTCTTTGAGCTTAAAAGAGGAATACGGTTTGCTGGATTTGTTGGACGTAGCTCCAGTTTTACACCTAAATCGTTGGCGATCTCATTGGCGATATCTGCATCATAACCGGCCAGTTTTTTGGTTTGAGGATCAATAAATCCAAAAGGAGGATTGCTATCAAAAATCGCGATACGTACTACACCTGCTTTTTTTATATCATCGAGCTTATCTGCTTTTGCAACACCAGAGAAAAGCACTGAGCCTGCAATTAATGCGGTTGCCAAAACACGTAATTTCATTATTCACCCCAAAGAAAAGAATTATCATCGTTATGTTGGATATCACGCTATCAAGTTGATCTAAGTTCATAAAATAATAAAAATTGATATAGATATACTTTTAAGGAATAAGGTGAGGAAAAGCGTTGAGCTAGAACGGTATTAATTTATGAGAGAATAAAAAAACAGCGACCTCAACGTCGCTGTTTTGAAGAGAAGAAAAAGAGAGAGAAATTTATTTAGAGGCGTTGCTGTCGTCACTTTTTGTCAGCATTTTTTCTACTTGATCGCCTCCTAAATGGCGGAAATCATGACCTTTCACGTAATAGAAAATAAACTCACAAATGTTCTGGCAACGGTCGCCAATGCGTTCGATTGAACGCGCACAAAATAGTGCAGTTAGCACACTTGGAATGGTGCGAGGGTCTTCCATCATGTAAGTCATTAATTGACGGACGATGCCTTCATATTCGTTATCAATTTTAGCGTCTTCACGATAGATACGTACGGCTTCATCCAAGTCCATACGCGCAAACGCATCAAGAACATCATGAAGCATTTGTATGGCGTGTTGACCTAACGATTCTAAGCTCACGAGTAGAGGTTGATGCTGGTGTGAAAACTTTTCAAGCGCCGTTTTACAGATTTTTTCAGCAACATCACCAATACGTTCTAACTCAGCGATTGTTTTTGATATCGCCATAATTAAACGTAAGTCACTCGCTGTTGGCTGGCGTTTAGCAATAATTCGCATACACGCATCATCAATGGCGACTTCCATCATATTGACGTTATGATCACCTTGAATAACTTCATTTGCCAATGCTTGGTCTTGATTATGCATTGCTGTAATGGCTTTTTTGAGTTGTTCTTCAACAAGCCCACCCATAACCATCAGCTCGGTACGGATATGCTCTAACTCAGCATTAAATTGACCAGAAATATGCTTATTATGATTTAAATTATCCATTTATTGCCTCGTTATCAGCCATAACGCCCAGTGATGTAATCTTCAGTTTGTTTTTTCGCAGGACGCGTAAATAACGTATCCGTATCGCTAAATTCAATTAACTCGCCTAAATACATAAATGCCGTGTAATCAGAACAACGTGCCGCTTGTTGCATGTTATGTGTCACGATAACCACGGTATATTCTGATTTGAGCTCGCTGATAAGTTCTTCAATACGACCTGTTGAGATTGGGTCTAGTGCTGAACAAGGCTCATCAAGTAATAAAACTTCAGGACGAATAGCGATACCGCGCGCGATACATAAACGCTGTTGTTGACCGCCAGATAGACTATATCCACTCTGATGTAATTTATCTTTGGTTTCGTTCCATAATGCGGCTTTAGTCAAAGCCCACTGAACACGTTCGTCCATATCAGCACGAGACAATTTTTCGAATAAGCGTACACCAAAGGCGATGTTGTCATAAATTGACATCGGGAAAGGTGTTGGTTTTTGGAACACCATTCCGACTTTGGCACGTAATAGCGCAATATCTTGCTTATCTGTCAGAATGTTGTTGCCATCTAGCAGAATTTCGCCTTCTGCACGTTGTTCGCCATAAAGCTCATACATTTTATTAAAAGTACGCAGTAAGGTCGATTTACCACAGCCAGAAGGGCCGATAAATGCAGTTACCTTATTTTTGGCAATATCTAAAGAGATATTTTTCAGCGCATGGAATTTACCGTAGTAGAAGTTCAAATCACGAACTTGAATTTTATTTCCTGCGTTATCATTAGCCATAATCATTCAACGTCTCTCTTGCTTAACTTTCTGCGTTAACCGTGCTTGCGTTTAGCAAACAGCACGCGCGCAATAATATTGATAAATAGAACACAGAGGGTGATAAGTAATACGCCAGCCCAAGCAAGCTCTTGCCATTGTGCAAAAGGACTCATGGCGAACTTAAAGATAGTCACTGGTAAGTTGGCTATCGGTTCGTTTAAGTCTGTGCTCCAGAATTGATTTGATAGTGAAGTAAATAACAGTGGTGCAGTTTCACCTGCAATACGTGCAATCGCTAATAACACACCTGTGATAATGCCTGATACCGAGGCTTTTAAGGTGATTTTAGAGATCATTTTCCACTTGGGTGTTCCTAATGCGTAAGCGGCTTCGCGTAAGCTATCAGGGACTAACTTCAACATATTCTCAGTGGTACGAATAACGATAGGAATTTGCAGTAACGCTAATGCGATAATCCCAGCCCATCCTGAAAAGTGCTGCATCTGTGCAACAACGATGGTGTAGACAAAGAGTCCGACAACGATTGATGGTGCTGACAGCAAAATATCGTTAATAAAACGGGTTGTTTCAGCAAGCCATGAACGACGACCATATTCTGCAAGATAAATCCCTGCAAGAATACCTAGCGGTGTTCCAATAACCGTTGCCCATAAAATCAGTAATCCACTACCCGCAATGGCGTTTGCCAATCCACCACCATCAGTATTCGGCGGAGGCGTCATTTCAGTAAAAAGCGCCAGTGACATGCCATCAAAGCCTTTGGTGAAGGTAGAGAATAAAATCCACGTTAACCAGAAAAGACCAAATGCCATAGTAGAGACAGATAAAAACAGCGCGATACGATTTTTTTGACGACGCCAAAGTTGGCGTTTATGACGTACACGCAGTTCGTTTTCTGTTTGAACGCGTAATGAAGAAGAGGATGTTTTAGACATATCAGCGCGCCCCTTCATTTTTTGCTAAACGTAATGTCATAAACTTAGAGATCGCAAGAACGATAAAAGTGATGACAAACAGGATAAGCCCTAATTCCATTAATGCAGCAGTGTGTAATCCCGTTTCTGCTTCAGCAAATTCGTTCGCTAATGCAGATGTAATACTGTTACCCGGCATAAACAATGAGGCAGAGTCTAATTGGTAGGTATTACCGATGATAAAGGTTACTGCCATAGTTTCACCTAAAGCACGTCCTAATCCCAACATAACACCGCCAATAACGCCATTACGGGTATAAGGTAGAACGATATTCCAAATCACTTCCCATGTTGTACAGCCAATGCCGTAGGCAGACTCTTTCATCATGACCGGTGTCTGTTCAAACACATCACGCATTACAGAAGCGATATAAGGAATGATCATGATAGCGAGGATAACCCCCGCAGCTAAGATACCAATACCAAAAGCAGGGCCAGAGAAAAGTTCGCCAACGATAGGAATGGAAGAAAGCACATTGCCTACGGGCTCTTGGAAATAGGTTGCAAAGAGTGGTGCAA
Organism: Proteus alimentorum; assembly: GCF_002607735.1. Classification (GTDB taxonomy): domain Bacteria; phylum Pseudomonadota; class Gammaproteobacteria; order Enterobacterales; family Enterobacteriaceae; genus Proteus; species Proteus alimentorum. Next base: position 104,873 of record NZ_NBVR01000039.1, on the reverse strand, counting down.
AGACAAATAGTCCCCACATACCATAAACAATACTTGGAATAGCCGCGAGTAACTCAATAGCGATACCTAACGGGCGTTTTAGCCAATTAGGGGCTAATTCAGTTAAGAAAAGAGCGATACCAAAACTGACAGGAACGGCAATTACCAGTGCGATGACTGAGGTAACAATAGTACCGTAAATAGGCACTAGCGCACCAAATTCCTGAGCAGGAGGATCCCACTCTTTCGACCATAAGAATGAAAGGCCGAATTGTTGAATGCTTGGCCATGAGGCGAAAATCAGTGAAACAATGATACCTGTTAAAAGCAAAAGTGTAATCAACGCCGCTAGACGAACCAGTGCGCTGAAAATAACGTCCCCTCGTTTACTAGGGGCCTTTATTACCGTTGTATACTCGGCCATAAAGCCTCTTTTAATTTATTACCCCCTGTGTAGCAGGGGGTGAACGTTAACTTATCTCTTAATGGTTGCCGTTTTATTAGTAAATCGGTTTACCATTACTGTCTTTGATACTTGTTTTCCATGCTGCACGAATTTGTTCTACAACTTCGGTGGGTAATACTGCGTAATCTAGGTTTTTCGCTTCCTGATTACCTTTGTCATAAGCCCAGTTGAAGAAATTCAGGACTTCTTTACCTTTCACTGCATCTTTTTGTGTTTGATGTACAAGGATAAAGGTGGTTGAAGTAATCGGCCATGCGTTTTCACCTTTCTGATTAGTCAGGTCTTGTGCAAAGCTTTTGCTCCAATCAATTTTTCTTGCCGCAGCACTGAAACTGTCTGCTGTCGGCGCGATTGCTTCGCCGTCAGCGGTGACTAATTTAGTATAAGCAAGATTGTTTTGTTTCGCGTAAGCATATTCAACATAACCAATTGAACCTGGTACACGTTGAACGAATGCTGCGATACCATCATTCCCTTTTCCACCTAAGCCTGTCGGCCATTTAACGGTAGAACCAGCGCCGACTTCATCTTTCCATGTGCTATTTACTTTTGATAAATAACTCGTGAAAACGAAAGATGTTCCTGAACCATCAGCACGACGAATAACCGCGATATTTTGGTCTGGTAATTTTACGCTAGGATTGAGTTTAGTGATGGCAGGATCGTTCCATTTTTGGATCTTGCCTAGATAGATATTACCGATAGTGTCGCCATCTAAGGTCAGCTCACCTGATTTGACTCCAGGAATGTTGACCGCCATAACAACGCCACCAATCACGGTAGGGAATTGAAATAAACCGTCAGCTTGTAATTTGTCGTCTGCTAATGGCGCATCAGAAGCACCAAAATCAACGGTATTTGCAATGATTTGTTTAACACCACCAGAGGAGCCAATGCCTTGGTAGTTAATTTTGTTACCCGTTTCTTTCTGATAGGAATCTGCCCATTTAGCATAAACTGGGGCAGGGAACGTTGCGCCAGCACCAGTCAGCGAGGTCGTTGCCTGTGCAGAAAGAGCGGTCATTGAAAACGCAGCGGCAATGACACTAGTCAGGGTGGTACGCATCAGTTTCATAATCCCTCCTGTGGGATAGGTAGAATAAATTTCGACATCTATCAACTTCGGTTACGGTACGCACAGACAATAGGTCAGTTTGATGACAATTAAATGTCTTAATTGTGACAGTTTTATGACAAAGCGAAAAAATGATGAAATATTTATAGGAGGAGAGAAATTAGAATGGAGGCGGCATAATAGAAAGCACTTCAATACGGGAAATAGAGCGGTCTAATCATCCTCATCTTCGCGCTCTTTTAATGGAAAATTAGCACGAATTAATAACCCGCCTTTAACGCTATCATCAAGCTCAACATAACCCCCATGAGCATCCATAATACGGCGAATAATCGATAATCCTAAACCTGCACCCGTTGAGCTACGGGCTTGTTCACCTTGAACAAAAGGTTGGAAAAGATGTTGTCTATCTTCTTGTGGAATACCAGGGCCATCATCTTCCACTTGGAACCAAGCATATTCTTCATTTTTTCCACTTGAAATGCTTATCCAGCCATTGCCATAGCGAGTGGCATTCACCACCATATTGGCAAGTGCGCGTTTTACAGCAATAGGGTTAGCTGTGATATTAATGGGTTCAGAATAAAGATGTTCTTCACTGATTTTTCCTGAATTAGATTCAGCTGAAATGACTTCTTGCAATAGATTATTCATATCACACAGTTCTAAAGACATCTCTTGACCTGTGCGCATATAGTCTAAGAATTGCCCAATAATGGCATCACAATCTTCAATATCTTTATTGATAGAGTCTGCGAGGTAACTATCTTCGGGACTCATCATTTCGGTTGCTAAACGAATTCGAGTCAGTGGTGTACGCAAATCATGGCTAACACCTGCCATAACAAGCGTTCTATCATTGTCTAATGAGCGAATGCCTGACGACATCTGGTTAAAGGCACGAATAATTGAGCGCATTTCAGAAGAGCCAGATTCAGGAATAGGAGGAGGAATAACACCTTTTCCTATGCGGCGTGCGGCATACTCCACCTCATTGAGTGGGCGATTTTGAAAACGGTTATACAGCCAGAAAAAAGCGACAACGATAATAATAAAAATAATCGCTTGTCGATAAACAGGCAGTAAAAAGTTTTGCCCTAATTCAGTCAGTGGTACGCGGATCCAAAGAGAAGGGGAAATATGTGTATTGACCCATAAAACAGGATATTCCAGCGTGTTTTCGATCCAAATTTCGGTTTTTCCCCCAAGATACTCCGTCATTTGTTCACTTAATTCATCATCTATTTTGGCCCAATAGAGTCCTTCCTCAAGTGCGACTTTTTTATCAAAGAAAGAAATGCCCAATTCGTTATAGATTTTATTGCGTAAGGCGGGGGATATTTTTAGCGGAGTGCCGTCAACTAGGATCAGTTCTTCAGGCATTAACGTGCTTATTTCATACGCTAATACTTTATTAAATTGCTGAAGGCTTGGCCCAACAATAAGGTGCTGCACAACGATATAACTGGCTATCAAGCTAAAAAAAAGTAGCGAAATAACCAGAAATAACGAGCGTGTCAGCTTATTGTGAGGGGAAAGCCTCAGCCTTCTCATTGAACGCTGGTTCCATCAGGAACAAAGACGTAACCAAGACCCCAAACCGTTTGAATGTAACGAGGATGCGTTGGATCTTCTTCAATCATGCGGCGTAAACGAGAAATTTGAACGTCAATTGAACGCTCCATCGCACTGTATTCGCGACCACGAGCAAGGCTCATTAATTTATCACGAGAAAGCGGTTCACGAGGGTGTGATACCAGCACTTTCAATACAGCAAATTCACCACTTGTCAGAGGCATATGCTCTTCTTCGTGGAACATTTCACGTGTACCAAGGTTTAGCTTGAACTTACCAAAAGAGATAATGGCGTTATCTTGTGAAGGTGCGCCAGGTAATTCGTTTGCTTGACGACGAAGAACTGCACGAATACGTGCCAGTAGTTCTCTTGGGTTAAAGGGTTTTGAGATGTAATCATCAGCACCAATTTCAAGTCCAACGATCCTATCAACCTCTTCCCCTTTCGCTGTAACCATAATAATAGGGATAGGGTTGTTTTGGCTTCTTAAGCGGCGGCAAATAGATAAGCCATCTTCACCAGGAAGCATTAAATCGAGCACAATAAGATGGATAGATTCGCGAGTGAGCAGCCGATCCATCTGATCGGCGTTTGCAGCAGTGCGGATTTGAAAACCCTGTTCTGTCAAATAGCGCTCTAAGAGTGAACGCAGACGTAAATCATCATCCACGATTAGCACTTTATAACTTTCTTGCATTTTTTAAGCTCCCGAAGTGCAAATGCTTTTATTAGCGAATTCTATCATTGATAAGAATATTAAACCAAAACCAAAGAATAAATGTTAATAATTTATAGATAAAACTTGTTAATTGGCTCTAGTAAAGGGGATGAAACTATTTATTTATCTTATTCCGAATGGTATTTGATAGATAATACACAGTAATTAACTTCACCACCTGGTGTCTGCACACTAATTTCATCATCAACTTGCTTACCAATAAGCGCTCTGGCAACAGGGGAATCAATAGAAATCCACTGTTTTGCTGGATCAAATTCATCGGGACCCACCAGTCTAAAGGTTTTGATATTTTCGTCATCATCTTCAAGCGTGACCCAAGCACCAAAATAGACTTTTCCTTCTTGGCGAGGGTCTGGGTCAACGATTTTTAGTTCATCAAGACGTTTTGATAAAAAACGAACACGTCTATCAATTTCCCGTAATCGCTTCTTTCCATAAATATATTCAGCATTTTCTGAACGGTCACCTTGTGCCGCTGCTTCTGAAACCGATTGTGTAACACGCGGGCGTTCTTCTTTCCAAAGATATTTTAGCTCTTTGTCTAAGGCATACCAGCCATCACGAGTAATATAGTTACTTTTTGCCATTACGAATAAAAACTATCATCAACATTGAATTTCATAAAGATACTATAGCGTGAATGTTAAAATAATCTGTTAATTTCCTCATAATTGTCGAGCTAGATGGGAAATTTGCCAAATTTTTTTAATGCTCTGCGTGTATAATAGCCATCTTTTTTAACTATTCCTCTCGGTAGGTAAATATTTTATGAATGAATCATTAAGCCGAATTATTGCAGATGAGCTCTCTGTTAAGCCCCAGCAAGTCCTTTCGGCCATAACGTTACTGGATGAAGGGAATACGGTGCCATTTGTTGCCCGTTATCGTAAAGAGGTCACAGGCGGATTAGATGATACGCAATTACGTCAATTAGAAACTCGCCTCGGTTACCTTCGGGAACTCAACGATCGCCGCCAAACAATTTTAAAATCAATTGAAGAACAAGGAAAACTGACGCCAGAACTGCGCTCTTCAATTAATGAAACTCAAAGTAAAACAGAGCTTGAAGATCTCTATCTTCCTTATAAGCCTAAGCGCCGTACTCGTGGTCAGATTGCGATTGAAAATGGATTAGAACCCTTAGCAGATTTACTGTGGAATGAACCACAAAATAATCCAGAAGAAGCGGCAACCGCATATATCAACACCGAAAAAGGTGTTGATGATACGAAAGCGGCTTTAGATGGTGCACGTTATATCTTAATGGAACGCTTTTCAGAAGATGCCGGATTATTGGCGAAAGTTCGTCAATACCTATGGAAAAATGCGCATCTTGTTGCCAAAGTGATTGACGGAAAAGAAGCTGAAGGAGCGAAGTTTAGTGATTATTTTGATCACCATGAGCCTATCGCTAATGTTCCCTCTCATCGTGCGTTAGCTATGTTTCGTGGCCGCAATGAAGGGATCCTTCAATTATCTCTTAACCCAGATCCGCAGTTTGAAGAAGCTCCCAAAGAGAGTTACGGTGAACAACTGGTTACGGAACATTTAGGGCTGCGTTTAAATAATCAACCCGCAGATGGCTGGCGTAAAGCTGTCGTAAGTTGGACTTGGCGCATAAAAGTTTTAATGCATATTGAAACAGAATTGATGAGCCAACTACGAGAAAAAGCGGAAGAAGAAGCGATTAATGTTTTTGCTCGTAACCTTAATGATCTATTGATGGCAGCGCCTGCCGGCATGCGTGCCACAATGGGACTTGATCCTGGTTTACGTACGGGGGTTAAAGTTGCGGTTGTTGATAGTACGGGTAAATTAATTGCCACAGATACAATTTATCCTCACACAGGACAAGCGGATAAAGCGGCGGCAAGTGTAGCCGCGTTATGTATCAAGTATAATGTTGAGTTAGTGGCGATTGGTAATGGTACAGCTTCTCGTGAAACCGAACGCTTTTTTGCTGAAACAGTAAAACGCTATCCAGAAGTAAAAGCACAAAAAGTGATTGTCAGTGAAGCGGGTGCTTCTGTGTATTCAGCGTCAGAGCTTGCAGCTAATGAATTCCCTGATTTAGATGTTTCTATCCGTGGTGCGGTTTCTATCGCGCGCCGTTTACAAGATCCTCTGGCTGAACTTGTAAAAATTGATCCTAAATCAATTGGTGTGGGTCAATATCAGCACGATGTTAGCCAAACATTATTAGCGAGAAAACTTGATACTGTCGTTGAAGACTGTGTGAATGGCGTTGGTGTTGACTTAAATACAGCATCAGTACCGTTATTAACGCGAGTTGCAGGGCTTAGCCAATCAATTGCTCAAAATATTATTAACTGGCGCGATGAAAACGGTCGTTTTGTTGATAGAAAACAGTTACTCAAAGTGGCGCGTTTAGGGCCGAAAGCTTTTGAGCAATGTGCTGGTTTCTTACGTATTCGTGATGGTAAAAATCCGCTTGATGCCTCAACAGTTCACCCAGAAGCGTATCCTATTGTTGAAAATATTCTGCAATCTACCCATCAAAAAATTGATGATTTAATGGGTAACAGCGCTTTAATTTCACAAGTAGACGCAAGAGCATTTATTACGGAGCAATTTGGTCTACCAACGATTAATGACATCTTAAAAGAGTTAGCAAAACCGGGGCGCGACCCACGTCCAGAGTTTAAAACTGCGACTTTTGCTGAAGGTGTCGAAACAATGAATGACTTAGTCAGTGGTATGATCCTTGAAGGCACGGTGACTAATGTAACTAATTTCGGTGCATTTGTTGATATCGGTGTACACCAAGATGGTTTGGTTCATATCTCTTCTTTAGCTGATCGATTTATTGAAGATCCACATACTGTGGTGAAAACCGGAGATATTGTTAAAGTTAAAGTGCTTGAGGTTGATTTAGCTCGTAAACGTATTGCACTGACTATGCGTTTAGATGAAGTCGCGGGTGATAGTGATAAGAAGCCATCATCATCAAATACCCCGAATTCTATTAGGAATAACAAAGGGCAAAAACCCGCCCGTAATAACCGTCAGCCAATGAATAATGGTAATAATGCAGGAAATAGTGCGATGGGTGATGCTTTAGCCGCCGCATTTGGAAAAAAACGCTAATAGCGCATTTATTGCTACCGTATTAGTCGGTAAAAAGAACGAAAATAATGGGCGTGATATAACCAATATTGGTTATATCACGTTTTTTATTACACCTTATTTAGATTCTTTCTGTAGATAAAGATATTTATAAGAACTAATTAAATAGCAAAGTAATATAAATTATCTTCTATTTTTTATAGGTTTAATTTTAAGCTGACTTAAGGGATATTGAAAAAATAATAGATAAAGCATTCTCTGTTTTATCTCTATATTTATTTGTTATTATTTTTATCACCCATCGTCTATTCTCCCCGTCGCCGATTGCCTTTATATTATCAAATAAGAGTTGGTAGCCTTTTAACCTTATTATCACTGAGGTTTTAAGAGTGACGCCCTCGAGCTAAAACTGAAAAGCATTATTTCCGTTTATATCAACTCTTCTATTAATTAATAGAATGAATATCTATGGGTTTATTTCACCTTTATTGGGTTATTAATATGAATTTAAATAAATTATCGTTGGGTTTGATCATGATTTCTGCTTCATTACTCGCAGGGTGTGCATCAGAATCTTCACGCTCTTTAGAAGTGGCTAAAGTAGCAACCTATAACACGACTTATACTGGTGCAAAAAGCGCTATTTCTATTGGTAAGTTTGATAACCGTTCTAGTTATATGAATGGGATCTTCTCTGATGGCGTTGATAGATTAGGAAATCAATCCAAAACTATTTTAATGACGCACTTGCAACAAACAGGGCGTTTTAATGTATTAGACAGAGCCAATTTATCTGAACTAAAAGAAGAAGCCGGCATTAAAGGGCAAAGCCAACAATTGAAAGGCGCTACTTATGTGATTACTGGTGATGTGACAGAATTTGGCCGTAAAGAAGTCGGTGATCGTCAATTATTCGGTATTTTAGGTCGCGGTAAAACACAAGTTGCTTACGCTAAAGTGAATTTAAACGTTGTGAATGTAAATACATCCGAAGTGGTGTTCTCGTCTCAAGGGGCGGGTGAATACGAGCTTTCTAACCGTGAAATCATTGGGTTTGGTGGAACAGCAAGCTATGACTCAACACTGAACGGTAAAGTGCTTGATTTAGCTATTCGTGAAGCGGTTAATAACTTAGTTGCAGGTATTGAGAGCAATGCTTGGCAGCCTTCAAAATAATGCACCTTTATAGGGATATAACGATGTCTAAATCATTAATAAGCCTTGTTTTGGGGGCATTATTACTGACGGGCTGTGCAAGTGGCCCTAAACCGCTTTATAACTGGGACAGTTATCAACAAGTGGTATATCAGCACTATCAACAAAGTGAAAGTGATCCTCAAGCACAAATTGATGCATTGAAGAAAAGTATTGAGCTTTCTCGTGCTAAATCATTAGGTATTCCACCAGGATTACATGCGCATTTAGGGATGTTATATGGTGCGACGGGTGCGTTAGATTTAGCGATGGCAGAATTTAATGAAGAAAAAGTACTTTACCCTGAATCAGCAGAATTTATGGATCGCCTGATGAAAAATAAAGGAATGCAAAAATGAGTCGCTTATTCACTTTAATTTGCTTGGCTTTTGCATTGGTATTAACGGGGTGCGCCCAGCCTGTTAAAACAGATTACACTGCATTTAAACAGAGTAAACCAAAAAGTATTTTAGTCTTAGTGCCTCAAAACCACACAACGGAAGTCGGAGCCGGGCACAGTTTCTTATCTCAAGTGACATATCCTTTGGCTGAAGCAGGATATTATGTTTTTCCTGTTGCTGTCGTTGAAGAGACATTTAAGCACAATGGTTTATCCATGGCAGGGGATATTCATGCAGTAAGCCCTAATAAACTACGTGAAATCTTTGGTGCTGATGCTGTCTTATACTTAGATATCACAGAGTTTGGAACGTCATATCAAATTATTTCTAGTGATACGCGAGTGACTGTGACTGCTAAGCTTGTTGACCTTCATAATGGTGGTGTGTTGTGGAGCCGTTCTGCAACGGCATCAAGTACGGAAACAGACGGTTCATCAGGTAGTTTAGTCGGGATGCTGGTTTCAGCTGTTGTGAATCAAATTGTGAATACAGTATCAGACAAAAGCTACCAAATTGCAGGCATAACAAGTGTACGTTTACTTTCAGCAGGAAATGCGAACGGTATTCTATATGGTCCTCGTTCTCCTCGTTATGGTAAAGATGCTGAATAAGCAAATGCAATAAAATAAGCATAATAATGAAAAGGCTCTGTTTAATTAGTTTAAAATAAGCAGAGCCTTATTTTATTTACAGATAATAATCATTCTTATTTGATGTTGGGAAATTTATCACAGAATAAGTATAAAAGAGGGAGTAAATAAAAAAGAGGGGTTGTTATTGAAAAGATAAACCATCCTTGGTTGCTAGTCCGTTTCCTTCCGTGGTTAATAATCCATAATTCGGGTATATAAAAGAGACTGATTAAATAAGAGAAACGTCAATTAGAATAAGATAAGGTATGGGGGATGCTATCTTTCCTTGTAATATAGCGACCTTTATTCTTTAAATAGTCCTCAAATTTAAATCAAAACACGACTTAGTTGGATATTAATCAATGTTTGCCTCTAGGATATGTAATATTATAATTTAGGTAAAGATATAATTGTTACTATTATTAGAATCATCGAATTAAGAGGGAATAAAAGAATAATAAAATTAATATAACGAGATATTTAATTAATTTAAATCGTATTTTGAGTAATATATCGTTTTAAACTCGGTGTAAAAGTTATCTTCAAATCTTCCTCGATGAATTTAAACGACTAACATATTGAATAAACTTAAATTATTCATGAATATCTTTAATGAATAAGACTATTTTTACATAATGTGATTTACATCACGTCGTATATTTGAGTGTTATCGACTATCAATAAAAAAATAGGGATTTATACGATACCTCTTTCGATCATATTCAGTTCCCGATTTATTGGTTACACTATTCTTTCAGATACTCATAATGTCTGTTTGCTGGTATGAAATATCAGCGGTTCACTTTTGGAAGGTAGAGGCATGTCAGAACAAACAATTATTTGGGATCTTGACCTGATCCATAAGTATAACTATTCAGGTCCTCGCTATACATCATACCCAACAGCATTAGAGTTTAATCAGCAATATGGTGATGATGATTTTATCAAAGCGACTCAACGTTATCTTGAGCGCCCTTTATCGCTTTATATTCATATCCCTTTCTGCCATAAGCTGTGCTATTTCTGTGGCTGTAATAAAATTATTACACGCCATAAACATAAAGCAGATGAATATCTTGATGTTTTAGAAAAAGAAATTATTAACAGAGCACGCTATTTTAAAGACAGAAAAGTGACTCAAATGCATTGGGGTGGGGGTACACCTACTTTTCTGGATAAGCAACAAATTAGCCGATTGGTTTCGCTATTACGTCACCATTTTCATTTTGTTGATAATGCCGAACTCTCTATTGAAATAGATCCTCGTGAAATTGAACTAGATGTTATCGACCATCTACGTCATGAAGGATTTAATCGCCTGAGTATGGGGGTGCAAGATTTCAATAAAGAAGTGCAACAGAAAGTCAATCGTGAGCAAGATGAAGCGTTTATTTTTGCATTGGTAGAGCGTGCGCGTGATGTGGGTTTTCACTCCACCAGCATTGACTTAATTTATGGCTTACCTAAGCAAACCAAAGAGCGTTTTGCCTTTACATTAAAACGCGTTATTGAATTATCACCAGATAGATTGAGTGTTTTTAATTATGCGCATTTACCTAATTTATTCGCGGCTCAGCGTAAAATTAAAGATGAAGATCTCCCTTTAGCAGAAGAAAAGTTAGAAATATTACAAGAGACGATTTCTACACTGACAACAAACGGTTATCAGTTTATTGGTATGGATCACTTTGCTAAACCTGATGATGAATTAGCGGTTGCTCAGCGTAAAGGTATTTTACACCGTAATTTCCAAGGCTATACCACTCATGAAGAGTGTGATCTATTAGGCATGGGAGTTTCTGCAATAAGTATGTTAGGTGATAACTATGCGCAAAATGAAAAAGTATTGAAAGAGTATTATGCGCGAGTCAATAGTGAAGGAAATGCATTATGGCGAGGTTTATCTCTGACTAATGATGATTGTATTCGCCGTGATGTGATTAAAACCTTAATTTGTAATTTTAGTCTGCATTTTTCTGATATTGAAAAAATGCACAATATTGTCTTTCATGACTATTTTAAAGAAGACTTAGAATTACTTGTGCCAATGAAGGATGATGGCTTAGTTGAAATAACCGTAGACAGCATTCAAGTTACACCACGAGGACGTTTGCTTATTCGTAATATTTGTATGTGTTTTGATACGTATTTACGAAATCAAATGCGCCAACGTCAATTCTCGCGTGTAATTTAAATACAAAAGAGGGTATATACTCTAAATCATTCGAGTTGCAGGTAGGCGGCAAGCAAAGATATCCCGATGAGCATACTCATGTATGTGATTCGGGTACCTGAGCGTAGACAACACCCTTGCAACTTGAAGGATGACGAATATAGAGGGTTAATACTCCTCTATCCCTAACTCTTTTAATTTGCGTGTTAGTGTATTTCTACCCCAACCGAGCAATCGCGCTGCATCTTGTTTATGCCCTTGCGTATATGCCAAGGCACTGAGTAATAGTGTGCGCTCAAATTGAGGTAGCGCATCTGTTAGGATGTTTTCTTTCCCTTCCCCTAATGCTTCATCAGCCCATAATGAAAGATGTTGTGACCAATGTTGAGAAGGCGCAATTCGATTGATATTTTTTGCTTTCTCATCCGGTTGGCGAATTTCTTGTGGTAAATCTTGAGGCATAATCTCTTGGCTTGCCGTCATTACCGTTAACCAGCGACACACATTCTCTAATTGTCTGACGTTACCTGACCAGTTGTATTCCATCATTATTTGCAAACTTTGCTGATGTAGAACTTTGGCTTCCACGCCCAATTCTTTTGCTGTTTTTTGCAGAAAATAGCGCGCTAAGCTGGGAATATCCTCTGTTCTATCGCGTAATGGTGGTAACTGAATGCGTATGACATTGAGTCGATGATAGAGATCTTCACGAAAATCACCTGCTTGAACTCGTTTTTCTAAGTCTTGATGTGTAGCCGCAATAATACGCACATCGACTTTTACAGGGGCATAACCGCCTACTCGATAAAATTGCCCTTCAGCCAGGACTCGCAGTAAACGTGTTTGAATATCAAGAGGCATATCGCCAATTTCATCAAGAAATAGTGAACCGCCATTCGCTTGTTCAAATCGGCCTTGGCGTACTTGAGAGGCGCCTGTAAATGCCCCTTTTTCGTGACCAAAAAGCTCTGATTCAATCAAATCTTTAGGAATAGCCGCCATATTTAAGGCGATAAAAGGAGAGGACGCTCTTGGACTGTGGCGATGTAATGCATGTGCCACTAGCTCTTTTCCTGTACCCGATTCCCCATTAATAAGAACACTAATTGAGGAGCGAGAAAGCCGACCAATAATACGGTAAACCTCTTGCATTGCAGGTGCTTCACCAATCATATCTGTCACTGATTGTAGCGAGGTTTCATCGGTATTGGGTCGTTTTTGTTCGCGATAATGAGTTATGGCACGGTCAATTAATGCCAATGTTTCGTCGATATCGAACGGCTTTGGTAAGTAATCAAAAGCTCCTTGTTGATAGGCATTAACCGCAGCATCGAGATCAGAATGTGCCGTCATGATAATAACGGGCAGAGTGGGATATTGTTCTTTAATTATTTTTAAAAGAGATAAACCATCAATATCAGGCATACGAATGTCTGATAACAACACATCAGGTATTTCTGTATTGAGTGCATTAAGCACATCATTCGCATGTTCAAAGGCTTTACAAGACATGCCTTCACGAGAAATGGCACGTTCAAGTACCCAGCGAATAGAGCTGTCATCATCAACAACCCATACATTTCCTTTTTGCATTGGTTATCTCCTACTTAATTGGTAAATAAATAGAAAATTCAGTATTTCCGGGCCAACTGGTAAATTCAATTTTACCTGCATGTTGATCCACTAAATTACGCGCAATAGAGAGTCCCAATCCATTTCCACCTTCTCTACCACTCACCATGGGATAAAAAAGCGTGTCTTGTAGATGAGGAGGAATACCATCACCAGTATCAATCACATCTATACGGGCAACAAGGCGATGACGTTCGCCATGAAGTGTGATTTGAAAAGCAGTACGGGTACGCAAAATAATCGTCCCTCCTGTTTTTTCAACGGCTTGTAAGGCGTTGCGCGTAATATTTAGGAGTACTTGTTCTATTTGATCTGGGTAATGTGATAACTCAGGTAAGCTGGGATCGTAATCTTTTAGCAAGGTGACATTGTCAGGGCATTCGAGCGAAATAAGCTGCGCAACGCGCTCAACAACATGGTGAATACTCTGATGTGTTTTTGTCCCTGGATGTTGGGGACCGAGTAATCTGTCCACCAGCACACGTAAGCGATCGGCTTGTTCAATAATGACTTGCGTATATTCCGTTAAAGCAGGATCAGGTAAGGATTTTGCTAGCAATTGAGCCGCACCCCGTAATCCTCCCAACGGATTTTTAATTTCATGTGCCAGCCCCCTAACCAATTCCCTAGCAGCCATTTGCTGTGCTTGTTGTATCTGCTCTTGGCTTAACCGGCGTTGACTATCCATAGGCGCCAGCTCCAGCAAAATATGTTGCTCGGAAATAGGTTGGGCACTGAGCGACATTGTGTGTGATTGGTTATTGACAACCAAAATCACTTCATTGTCGGTAAAGCTTTGTCCATTCGCTAATGTTTCACGCATTAAATCAGCATCAAAAGAGTAATAACTGAAAAGGGCAGTGAAAGGTGTTTCAAATAATTTTCGACGGCTTTGTGCTAAAACCTGTAACGCAGAATGATTTGCGTAGCAAATAATAAACTCTTTGTTGATAACCAATACTGAGTGTATCAATGAGTCTAAAATTAATGAGTTATCAGGTAAGTCTGCCGTTTCCATATTGAATACCCCCATTGCACCATTTTAGTGCATCTTACCTTTATTACATTAATGAACCAATGCGTAAGTGAAAAGACTGACTCCTTAAATGGGAGAAAAGTGCCCATCCGAAGATGGGCAAAATAGCTTCACGGCAAAAAAAACAGTTTTACATCTAGGCTTAAGTGTTTATCAGTAAAAATAGTCTTAAGCGCTGTAATACATTTCAAATTCAAGAGGATGCGGAGCCATACGTACACGTTGAACATCAGCACGTAATAATTCTAAATAAGCATCAATAGCATCATCAGTAAATACACCGCCGCGGGTTAAGAATTCACGATCGGCATTTAATGTGTTTAATGCTTCTTCTAATGAACCTGCGACAGTTGGGATCTCTTTCGCTTCTTCTGGCGGTAAGTCATAGAGGTTTTTATCCATAGCATCACCAGGGTGAATTTTATTGATAATTCCATCAAGACCCGCCATTAACTGCGCGGCAAACGCCAAATAAGGGTTTGCTAAAGGATCTGGGAAACGGACTTCAATACGGCGTGCTTTCATACTAGCAACCACTGGAATACGAATTGACGCTGAACGGTTACGTGCAGAGTAAGCTAGCATTACAGGGGCTTCAAAACCCGGAACTAAACGTTTGTAAGAGTTTGTGGTTGGGTTAGTAAAAGCATTTAATGCACGAGCGTGTTTGATAATACCACCAATGTAATACAGCGCCATTTCAGATAATCCGCCGTATTTATCACCTGCAAACAGGTTTACACCGTTTTTAGACAGTGACATATGGCAGTGCATACCTGAACCGTTATCACCCACTAATGGTTTTGGCATAAAGGTCGCTGTTTTACCAAATACGTGAGCCACGTTTTGTACCACGTATTTATAAATTTGGGTTTCATCTGCTTTTTTGGTCATGGTATTAAAGCGAGTAGCCACTTCATTTTGACCTGCTGTGGCAACTTCATGGTGATGAGCTTCAACAACTAAGCCCATTTCTTCCATGATATTACACATGGTAGAACGAATATCTTGTGATGAGTCTACTGGTGGCAGTGGGAAATACCCCCCTTTCACCATCGGGCGGTGGCCTTTGTTGCCGTCTTCATATTTGGTATTGGTGTTCCATGCCGCTTCAATATCGTTGATAGCGTAAGATGCGCCGGAAATATCGTTTTTGAAACGAATATCATCAAATAGGAAGAATTCTGGTTCTGGCCCAAACAGCACTGTGTCTGCGATGCCACTCGATTTTAAATAGTCTTCAGCACGTTTTGAGATAGAACGAGGGTCGCGATCGTAACCTTGCATTGTGCCTGGCTCTAAAACGTCACAACGAATAATCAGAGTTGGATCTTGGAAAAATGGGTCAAGCATTGCAGTTGTTGCATCTGGCATCAGCACCATGTCTGATTCGTTAATGCCTTTCCAGCCACCAATAGAAGAACCATCGAACATTTTTCCTTCTTCAAAGAAATCATCGTTAACCTGATGAGCCGGAATAGTAAGATGTTGTTCTTTACCGCGGGTATCAGTGAAACGTAAGTCAATATATCTAACTTTATGTTCTTCAATCATGGATAACACATGTTCAAGGGACATAGGAACTCTCCTGGCGAATGGTTTTATTGAGTGCAGTGGCCTTACACATTTTTCGGTGAATTTTTTGCTCACCTAAATTCTATTGCGAAAAGCATGCCAACTTATCTAAAAAGGGATATATACTGTATTGATGAAGTTTAGTGTAGAATATCTCCTGTGATTTTTTAATTATTGCACAAAGTTGGTGCAAATTAAGCCTAAATACTTGCACTGTTTTGGTGCAATCGAACGGATGCTACTAAATTCTGAGGCGTGAAAAGGATCACAATTCAATTAATTGCATATTGTTAAGCAATCATTATTGTGATCTTGTTTAGTCTCTCGTCTAAAGCGTGTACAATACTGCGCTTATTTCTACAATGCCTGAGGCAAATTTTGTGATCGAAAACTTGCGTAATATCGCCATCATCGCCCACGTTGACCATGGTAAAACTACTATCGTTGATAAATTACTACAGCAATCTGGTACGTTCGGCGAACGTGAAACCGTTGCTGAGCGCGTGATGGACTCAAATGATCTCGAAAGAGAGCGCGGAATTACTATTCTTGCGAAAAATACAGCGATTAAATGGAATGACTATCGTATCAATATCGTAGATACCCCAGGACACGCCGACTTCGGTGGTGAGGTAGAACGCGTTATGTCTATGGTAGACAGCGTTCTATTGCTGGTTGACGCGATGGATGGCCCAATGCCACAAACTCGTTTTGTGACACAAAAAGCGTTTGCTAACAACTTAAAACCCATTGTTGTTATCAATAAAGTTGACCGCCCTGGTGCGCGTCCAGACTGGGTTGTTGATCAGGTATTTGACCTGTTCGTAAACTTAGGCGCAACTGACGAACAACTTGATTTCCCAATTATCTATGCATCTGCATTAAAC
The DNA here is from genome assembly GCF_002607735.1 of Proteus alimentorum. GTDB lineage: Bacteria > Pseudomonadota > Gammaproteobacteria > Enterobacterales > Enterobacteriaceae > Proteus > Proteus alimentorum. Next base: position 88,421 of record NZ_NBVR01000039.1, on the reverse strand, counting down.
GGTATTGCGGGAACAGATTACAATGACATGGCTGAAGATATGACTCCGTTATATGAAGCTATTGTCAAATATGTAGAACCACCAAAAGTTGATCTGGAAGGTACATTCCAGATGCAAATTTCTCAGTTGGACTACAACAACTACCTAGGTGTTATCGGTATTGGTCGTATCAAGCGTGGTAAGGTTAAACCTAACCAGCAAGTGACTATCATCGATAGCGAAGGTAAAACGCGTAACGGTAAAGTCGGTAAAGTGTTAGGTCACTTAGGCTTAGAACGTATTGAAGTTGAAGTTGCAGAAGCTGGCGATATTATCGCAATCACAGGCTTAGGCGAACTGAATATTTCTGACACGATCTGCGAAACAGGTGCTGTTGAAGCATTACCTGCATTAGCCGTTGATGAACCAACTGTTAGCATGTATTTCTGTGTTAATACTTCACCTTTCTGTGGTCGTGAAGGTAAGTTTGTGACTTCTCGTCAGATTTTAGATCGTCTGAAAAAAGAGTTAGTCCATAACGTAGCATTACGTGTAGAAGAAACTGAAGATCCAGATGCATTCCGTGTATCAGGTCGTGGTGAGCTTCACCTGTCAGTTCTGATTGAAAATATGCGTCGTGAAGGTTACGAATTAGGTGTATCTCGTCCTAAAGTTATCTTCCGTGATATTGACGGTCGCAAACAAGAGCCTTTCGAACAAGTTACTATCGATATTGAAGAACAGCACCAAGGTGATGTGATGCAAGCGATGGGTGAGCGTAAAGGCGAAATGCGTGATATGCAACCAGATGGTAAAGGACGTGTACGTTTAGACTACATCATCCCTAGCCGTGGTCTGATTGGTTTCCGTACTGAATTTATGACCATGACATCAGGTACTGGTTTACTGTATGCAACATTCAGCCACTATGATGATGTTCGTCCAGGTGAAATCGGTCGCCGTAATAACGGTGTTATGATCTCTAATGGCCAAGGTAAAGCCGTTGCTTACGCACTGTATAGCTTACAAGACCGCGGTAAATTATTCGTTACTCATGGTGCAGAAGTTTATGAAGGCCAAGTCATTGGTATTCATACTCGCTCTAATGACTTAACAGTAAACTGTTTAACAGGTAAAAAGCTGACTAACATGCGTGCTTCTGGTACAGATGAGGCGACAACGCTGACTCCACACCTGAAACAAACATTAGAACAAGCATTAGAATTTATTGATGACGATGAGTTAGTTGAAGTGACTCCGCAGTCTATTCGTCTGCGTAAGCGTTATCTGTCAGAAAACGATCGTCGTCGTGCTTACCGTAGCAAAGACTAATTCGTTATTCTGATAACATAATGCTTAGGGCGCGTTTAGCGCCCTGAGTTTATACTCGTCATACTTCAAGTTACAGAGGTGTTGACTATGTTCAACTAGTCGAGTCACATAGTTTATCTATGTTCTTCGCCTATCTTTATTGTTGCCTACCTGTAACTTAAATTATTTAGAGTATCTGGTACTACTAGTCGTACTATAAGACGAATGCGGTGGAAAATTTGCCACCGCATAAGTTTTACGCTTCCTTTCTATCTTTTTTTATCTCTACCTGATGTTCTGTAAACCCAGCCTTTCAGTGAACTACATCTTAAAAGTTAAACTCTTTTTGTCTCACTTTTCCTCACCCCCTCTTCTGGTTTTCTGTATGACAAAAAAATTAAGTGTGATTATTGTACTTTTTTAGCGTTTAAGCCTGTTCAGTAAAGCGATTTATGATTAAAGTAAAATGAGTTTTCTATTATGGAGAGGATTTATGCTTTATATCTTTGATATGGGTAATGTGATTATTGATATCGATTTTAACCGAGTATTCGCAGTATGGAGTAAGCTGAGTGGTGTTCCATTAGCAAGCATAAAAAAGAATTTCACAGCAGGCGAAGTTTTTAAATTACATGAGCGCGGTAATATTACAGATATCGAATTTGCTGAAGAAATTAACTCAGAACTTGGTATGAATTTGAGTTTTGAGCAATTTGCTGAAGGATGGCAGGCTATTTTTATCGCAGTACGACCTGAAGTCATTGATATAATGAATAAATTAAGAGAGCAAGGACATCGGGTTGTGGTGTTATCAAATACAAATCGCTTGCATCATGATTACTGGCCTGAACACTACCCTGAAATTGCGGCTTCTGCTGATTTTCTCTATCTGTCGCAAGATCTTGGCATGAGAAAACCTGATCCTGAACTCTTTAAGTATGTTTTAGAATCTGAAGATGTTGAAGCACAAGATACCGTTTTCTTTGATGATGTAAAAGCCAATGTTGATGCAGCCATTGCTGTGGGTATAAAAGGTGTACATGTCATTGATAAACAGACCGTCATTGACTACTTCAAAGATTATGATTTTTCTCTCCCAGTAGAAGAATAATGCTATTGTAAGGATAACAATGGATTGAATTTGTTATCCTTTTTTATTGATTTATTTTGGAGAGAGTATGATCGCGTTAATTCAACGAGTGACACAGGCAAAAGTGGATATTGCAGGTGAAACAGTCGGCGCTATTCATCAAGGTTTATTGGTTTTATTAGGTGTAGAGAAAGACGACAACGAACAGAAAGCCAAAAGATTATGTGAGAAAGTATGCGGCTATCGCGTATTTAGCGATGAAAATGACAAGATGAACCTAAATGTGCAACAAGCCGGTGGTGCTTTATTAGTTGTCTCTCAATTCACACTTGCTGCGGAAACACAAAAAGGAATGCGTCCAGGATTTTCGAACGGTGCCCCCCCAGAATTAGCGAAAAATCTTTATCACTACTTTATTGAACAGTGTCAGCAACAAGGTTTAGAAACACAAACAGGCCAATTTGCCGCGGATATGCAAATCACACTGACTAATGACGGCCCAGTCACCTTTTGGTTGCAGGTATAACGTCAAACGTACAGTGATGTTAAAAGGAGCTCAGATATGTACCATTTGCGAACCCCAAAAACAGAGGCGGAATTTGATGCCTATTATGCTTTTCGCTGGGAAATGCTTCGTAAACCTCTACATCAACCTGAAGGCTCTGAAAAAGACGGTTATGACACTCTTGCTCACCATCAAATGGTTGTCGATGAAACAGGACAACCCGTTGCAATTGGGCGACTTTATATTAATGCGGATAACGAAGGCGCTATTCGCTTTATGGCGGTACGTACAGATGCACAAGGTAAAGGCTTAGGTACTCTTGTCGCCATGGCGCTAGAGTCGTTGGCTCGTCAAGAAGGTATAAAACGGATCGTGTGTAGTGCACGAGAAGAGTCTGTAAGCTTTTTTGAAAAATTGGGTTATGAAAATTGTGGTTTAGTGACAGGCCCACAAACAACACCCATTAAGCACTTTTTTATGAAAAAAAGTATTGCGTCTTTAGATGATATTCTTCATCGACCAGACTGGTGTGCTGAATTACAAAAACAGTGGCACCAGCATATTCCTTTAAGTGAGAAAATGGGGTTACGTATTACTCAATATACGGGAACCCGTTTTTATACCACTATCCCAGAAGCGGGAAATCAAAACCCTCACCACACTATTTTTGCCGGTAGCCAATTTTCACTCGCCACATTAACAGGTTGGGGATTGATTTGGCTATTAATGCAAGAGCATAAGTTGCAAGGTGATATTGTGCTGGTGGATGCGCATATTCGCTATCGCAAACCAGTCTCTGGGCGTCCTGCCGCTGTTGCTGATATGGAAAATTTAAGCGGAGATTTAGGGCGGTTAGCGAAGGGGAGCAAAGCTCGTATTAAGTTGGATGTCGATATTTGTGGTGATGAAGGTGTTGGTGCTGTTTTTAGTGGTACTTATATTGTTTTACCTTCACAAAATAAGCAGTGCTAATTCAGCTATCTATCTTTAGAGTAACTTAAAGGGAAATCGCTATTTTCTTTTGGGGTGCTTTTCTATTTTCTGAGTTTTTAATTAAAAAAACAGAGTATAAGAAATCTATTCTTGGATGCTGGTGTTATAGAGTTTCTATCCCTATCCAATTGATGTATATTTCGCAGTTTACGGAGGGAAGCATGGACACCAATTTATCTACTCGTCTTAATAAATATATCAGTGAAAGCGGGATCTGCTCACGTCGTGAGGCTGACCGTTATATTGAGCAAGGACTTGTCCTTATTAATGGCAAACGTGCCGGCATTGGCGACCAAGTATTTGCTGGCGATGAAGTCAAAGTCAATGGTCGATTGATTGAAGCACAGGATAACTCTGAGCTGGTTTTGATTGCGCTGAATAAGCCTGTGGGCATTGTGAGTACCACAGATGATGGCGAAAAAGATAATATTGTTGACTATGTTAACCACAGTACCCGTATTTTCCCAATTGGGCGTTTAGATAAAGATTCACAAGGATTGATTTTCCTGACCAACCACGGTGATTTAGTCAATAAAATCCTACGTGCAGGTAATGATCACGAAAAAGAGTACCTTGTGACAGTGAATAAGCCGATCACAGATGAATTTATTCATGGAATGGGGGCGGGTGTTCCTATCATGGGACAAAAAACCAAGAAATGTAAGGTCAAGAAAGAAGCGCCGATGGTGTTTCGTATTACCTTAGTTCAAGGGTTAAATCGCCAAATTCGTCGTATGTGTGAATATTTTGGTTATGAAGTCACTAAGCTTGAACGCATTCGCATTATGAATGTGCGTTTATCGGGATTACCTGTTGGCGAATGGCGTGATCTGACCGATGATGAACTCATTACCTTATTTGAAGCGATTGAAAAATCGACTTCTGAAGCGCCACCAAAACCAAAGCAAAATAAGCCGAAAAAACAAATTAGTAGTAATGCGAAAGCATTGGGAATTCATATTCCTCAAACAAAAACTAAAGAAGCAGAAAATAATTCCCGTAAGCGTTTTGTTCAGCCAGGTCGTAAAAAGAAAAAACGTTAATTTTATCGATGAAAATGCGATAAAAACAAAAAAACACCTGAAAGGGTGTTTTTTATTTGTTCTATTTAAGACAAGTTATTGCATCGATAAAATTAGTCTAAATCTAGCTCATCTAATTTATTTTGGCGACGTTCAAGTACGATCGCTGCAAGTTCAGCATCCATAACTCGCTCAATCAATGCATCATAGTCTTCTTTAGAAAGACAATAGAACAACGGAGTTTTGTTGTCATCACACACGAGCAGTGTGCTGTTATCTTCAAGTGCAGTTAAAGGAGATTGTTGAAATACATTTAAAGATATTTTTTCAGGGGAAAAATCTTCGTCAGACATGAAAACTCCACAATAAAGAAAAGGGCAATAGCGCATTGTAACGCTTTTTATAAAGGGAGCAATCCGTGCTCCTGCGAAAGATCAATATTATAGGTGATTAATTATCTCGCCATTTTGTATCACTGAGTTGAGTATTTGTTGCTCACCTTTATTTCCAGTTAATGTACCATTAAGTGTTGATGTCACTGGGTTTGAACGTAAATCCCCTTTCAATTTTAGTGTGAATTGTCCTATTTCATCAGAGTAGGTTGTTTTTAAACCTAATGTATAAGGCGTTGATAAAGGGACATTTAGGCCATTAGCAATAAGTGAAAATTGGCGCTGTTGTTTAGATTGCACTAAACCCGCAGAACCTCGAATAATGCCATCACCAATAAATGCTGAATATTGCTCAACAATAGCGTTATCTTGTTGAGTGACAATTTTTAAATCAGGGCGACGTAATTCAATACGATTTAGCGTACCACTATCGGCATTTAATACAGCTGAACCTTGCCATAATCCCCATTCACCTTCTTTTGCAACCACTAAATTATGCAATTTTCCTGTTAAGTTGGTGAATTGGAATGGAAATTCTGGCGTGATATCAATCAAGATAGATTGATTAATCGATAATTGTTCGATAGTGATATTTTGAATATTACTCTTGTTATCTATTGGTTTAGCTAAAAAAGTGAGCCAATTTTCAGGTAGCGTATATAAAAGGCCTGATAGTGTGGCCTCTTGGATCGTGACGGTTTTATTGTCTTGATCCCAATGACCAGCAAGCTTAATTAAGCCTTTTTCATAGCGTAGGCTGAGGTTATCTAGATTGAGTTGATTGTTCTGTTGGTTAAGTTTTGCGATAAGATCAGTGAAGTGTTCATCTTGAAAAACAATGTCATTTGTATTGAGTTCGCCGGTTGTAAATGAAAGCGCGTTATCCCATCTAAATTGAGAAAATTGCCCATCAAAACCACTGATTGCCCACTGTTTTCCTTCAGCAGTAAAGTCAACAATATTGAGTGCTCTTATGCTAATGCGGGGATATTCAGAGAGCGACTGAATTAATTTGTCAAAAGTTTGCGAGGATTGCCAGCGCAAGCCATTCATATAAACTTCATCAAATTTCCATTGATTATCTTGATATTGTCCACTCAAGGAGAGTGAGCCATTAAGTAGGCGAGTACCTAATTTTTCTATTTGAATACTATTTGGCTGATATTGCCCAGAAATAATAAAGTTACTGAATTCATTATTATTTATCATCCCGTTAGCAATAGAGAATTGGAAATGGCCCGCTCCGAACATGTCGGTTGGTGTCGGGATCCATGGTGTGATCCCTCCCGTTACTTTCTTGGCATCAAAAGAAAAATCAGTTTTTTCACTGCTTAGTGCCATGTTTTTAAATTGTAAGATGTCGGCGCTTAACGGTATTGAAGGTGTTTTGTCTGCAAAATCAATATTGCCATTTTCCAATGTGATTTTTTGCAGATGAGAAGGAGTGATAAAAAATTGCCAATTAAACCGGATTTGTGCTGATTTTGCCGATACCGTGGCTTTATTTTGTTTAGGATTAATGAGGAGATCATGAACAATGACTTGCTCGGGTTGCATAAGATCATGCTCAATACCTGAAAAGCGAATATCATAGTCAGTGTATTGTGTCAGCCATTCACTGGTTTTTTGTGCGCCCCACTGAGTCTGAATAAAAGCGTAAATTATAATAATAAATAAAATAACGATAAGTATCAGAGATACCAAACTTTTCATCAGCCAGCGCATAACCCTTCTCCTGTTTTATACTCCATCAAAACATTATACAGTTATGCCTGAAAACTAGGCGATGCTCAAGCTTTCATCGGGTAAATCAACGTTATTTCACGAGAGTATTAATATAGGCAACATGAGTAAGACAAAAATAAAGCGCCATTTATCATTAAGAAAAATGGCGCTTATTATTTTTGCTGATTCACCTTTATCGTTATTTTTCTGGTGGGAAAATTAGGTTTAAAATGATGGCGGTTAAACCCCCCGCAGCAATACCTGATGACAGCAATGTTTTTAGCCAATCAGGTGCAAACTGCAATATTTGAGGCTGCTGTGAAACCCCCAATCCTACCGCAAGTGAAATCGCAAGGATCATGATAGCTCGGCGGTTTAGTGCTTCTTTGGAAACAATACGTACACCAGATGCCGCTATCGTACCGAACATGACTAATGTGGCGCCACCTAATACGGGCTCAGGAATTCTTTGCACAAATTCTGCGACGAAAGGAAATAAGCCTAAGATGACGAGCATTGCCGCAACAACATAACCTACGTAGCGACTAGCAACACCTGTTAATTGGATCACACCATTATTTTGACCGAAACAAGAGTTTGGGAAGGTATTAAAAAATGCCGAAACCATGGAGTTAATTCCATTCGCCAATACGCCGCCTTTGATCCGTTTCATATATAAAGGACCACTGACGGGTTGTTCTGAAACATCAGACGTTGCCGTGATATCGCCGATGGTTTCTAGCGAAGTGATCATAAACACCAGCATTAAAGGAATAAGTAAATGCCAATCAAAGGACAGCCCATAATAAAACGGCTCAGGAATAGTCATAAAAGGTGTTTCTTGATGTTCTGCTGGTGTGGGTAACATATCTAAAGCCCAAGCAAGAACATAACCTACAGCCATTGCAATGACTAAAGAAGCAACTCGTAAGTAAGGATTTTTTTGTCGATTAAGTAAAATAATAACGATAAGAACAGAGCCTGCTAATAACAGATTTTGTGGTGAACCAAAGGTATTATTCTCGATGGCTGCATAACCTCCCCCAATTGAGGTTAATCCAACTTGAATTAAAGAAAGACCGATTATCATCACAACCACACCTGAAACTAATGGTGTAATGATACGTCTTGCTAAGTGAAGCACACGAGAAAGGATGATTTCGGTTAATGAGGCGACCATTAATGTGCCAAAAAGAGCTGCCATCATTGTTGGAATATCGGCGCCACCATTTTTAAGTGCTAATCCTCCCATAATGAGCGGAGCAACAAAGTTAAAGCTTGTTCCTTGGATTGATAACAATCCTGAACCTATCGGCCCCCATGCCCGAATTTGAATAAGAGAGGCAATACCTGATGCAAATAAAGACATGCTGATAATGCGTTGAGTATCGTGTGCAGGTAATCCTAATGCTTGGCAAATGAGGATCGCAGGCGTGATAACCGCGACAAACATAGCTAAAAGATGTTGGCAAGCAGCAAAAAGGGTTTGAGGTAATGGCGGTTTCTCTTCTAAAGCAAAAAGAAGTTCGCTATTTTTTTTAATTGAAACGTCACTATTTTTAGGCAAATTTTGATTTTCTGAAGTAACCATGGTGTGAATTTCTTATTCGGCAAAAACAGTATTTTAATGATCTGTGCCACAAAAGCAATCGTTTGCGTGAAAATGATGTTATCAAAATGCATAAGAGGCGCTCACATTTTTATATGTTTTAACTTGTGTTTGTCTCCGTTTTTTTTTCTAATCGGGGATACCTGCTTTTGGCGTTGTTTATGGATGAACTTAGCGTCGTAGTATTTTTATATAAAATTAACAAATAAGACGGGGTACATAAATGTATCATCTTGATGTTTATGGCACGCTGGTTGCGGCCACTTTGGTTCTCTTGATCGGACGTAAGTTAGTGAAATCTGTTCCTTTTTTAGAACGGTATACGATCCCGGAACCCGTTGCAGGTGGGCTACTTGTTGCCGTTCTTCTATTAGCATTCAAATCTTTTATGGACTGGGAAGTGAGTTTTGACCTCTCACTTAAAGATCCATTAATGCTGGCCTTCTTTGCAACAATTGGTTTAAACGCAAATCTCGCTAGCTTAAAAGCGGGAGGAAAAGCGCTTTTTATTTTCATCTTTGTTGTTGTTGGACTGTTGTTAGTACAAAACACAGTGGGTATTGCATTAGCAAAAATGTTAGGCCTTGATCCATTAATGGGATTATTGGCTGGTTCGATTACATTATCGGGTGGTCATGGTACAGGGGCTGCTTGGGGTAAAACCTTTGTTGAAAACTATGGTTTTATGAGTGCATCTGAAGTCGCGATGGCTTGTGCTACTTTTGGTTTAGTTTTAGGGGGATTGATTGGTGGCCCAGTTGCACGCTACTTAATCAAAAATATTCCAACGCCGGGATTAGGCGCCGACGACCATGAAATGCCAACGGCGTTTGAGAAGCCGACAACAGGCCGAATGATCACGTCGATGGTGTTATTAGAAACTATTGCGATGATCGCTATCTGTTTAATGGCAGGTACGTTCCTTTCTCAACTGTTAGAAGGTACGGCATTCTCATTACCGACCTTTGTGTGTGTTCTGTTTATTGGTGTTATTTTAAGTAATAGCCTTTCAATGCTTGGATTCTACCGTGTTTTTGATAGAGCGGTATCAGTCTTAGGTAACGTGAGTTTATCGTTATTCTTAGCGATGGCATTAATGAGCTTAAAATTATGGGAGCTTGCGTCACTGGCGATACCAATGCTGGTTATCCTTGGTGTTCAAGCCGGTGTAATGGCTCTGTATGCAATTTTTGTGACTTTCCGTGTCATGGGTAAAAACTACGATGCCGCGATTTTAGCAGCAGGTCACTGTGGTTTTGGTTTAGGTGCTACACCAACTGCGATTGCGAATATGCAAGCGGTAACAGATCGTTTTGGACCGTCTCATCTTGCGTTCTTAGTCGTACCTATGGTCGGTGCATTCTTCATTGATATTGTGAATGCAATAGTGATTAAACTGTATCTGATGCTACCGTTTTTTACGCCTATAGTGGCAGGGTAGTTTGGTTGCTATAAATTAAAATCACTTCAAAAATGTTAAAGAGCACCTCAATGTTGCATATCGACATTGAGGTGTTTTTCTATGTGGTAGTTAACTTACGGATATTTCAAGAACAACTCAAAGCGAGTTTAAACACACGCTAAGCCATGCAAAAGAGTAACCTTAAGCTTGGCTATATTGTGTCTTAGCAGGCAGCCAGCGTTCGATTAAGGCCTGAGAATGCTTAGGATAGTGTTGATGTAGGTATCGAGCGATACGCTGAACTTCAGGAACGAGTCCTTGATCGCGTAACAAATCAGCGACTTTAAATTGTGCATTGCCTGTTTGCTTAGTGCCTAAAAGCTCGCCGGGGCCACGGATTTCGAGATCTTTTTGTGCAATCACAAAACCATCATTGCTATCTCTTAATACCTGCAATCGTAAACGTGCTGTTTGAGTGAGTGGTGTTTTATATAACAAGACACAATGAGAGGCGATAGCGCCTCGGCCTACACGTCCACGTAATTGGTGTAACTGTGCGAGCCCCAGTCGTTCTGGGTTATCAATAATCATTAAACTAGCATTAGGTACGTCAACGCCAACTTCAATCACTGTTGTTGCAACTAAAAGTTGAAGTTCATTTTCTTTAAATGCGGCCATTACAGCCTGTTTCTCTGCGGGTTTCATTCGCCCATGTACCAATCCCACTTTGATTTCAGGAAGTGCAATGGTCAGCTCATCATAGATAACTTGGGCTGCTTGCGCTTCAAGAACATCAGAATCTTCAATTAAGGTACATACCCAATAGGCTTGTCGCTTTTCTTCTGTGCAAGCTAGCCTAATACGTTCAATAATGTCATTACGGCGAGTATCAGGGATAGCAACAGTGGTAACCGGTGTGCGCCCTGGTGGTAATTCGTCGATGATAGACGTGTCCATATCTGCGTAGGCTGTCATCGCTAATGTGCGAGGGATTGGCGTTGCTGTCATCACCAATTGATGGGGATGAAAGCCTTGCTCTTCACCTTTTTTCCATAATGCGAGGCGTTGATGTACACCAAATCGGTGTTGTTCATCAATAATCACTAAGGCTAGAGAGTGAAATTTAACTTGTTCTTGGAAAATGGCATGTGTTCCAATGATGATCGATACTTCACCATGCGCAATGGCATTTTGCTGTGTTTCGCGCGCTTTTCCTTTCTGTTTTCCTGCTAGCCAACCCACTTGGATGTCAAAAGGCTCAAACCATTTTTTAAAGGTTAATGCGTGTTGCTCTGCCAACAATTCTGTTGGTGCCATTAAAGCCACTTGTTTGCCATTAGCAACGGCCCGCAATGCACTTAGTGCTGCAACTAAAGTCTTACCTGAACCTACATCCCCTTGGATCAACCGCATCATCGGATAGTCTTTTTCTAAATCTGTTTCTATTTCATTGACGACACGTTGTTGTGCATTTGTTGGGGTAAAAGGGAGCGATGAGAGAAATTGCTGACGTAATGTTGACGTGTTTGGCATAAACAAGGGCTCTGCACGATAAGATTGTGCCCCCGCTCTTGCATTGAGCATACCTAGATTATGGGCGAGTAACTCTTCAATAATGAGCCTTTTTTGCGCAGGGTGCTGTCCTTTCTCTAGTTCTGCAAAAGCGATATCAGGTGGCGGATTATGCAATGTACGTAATGCTGTGGCTAGCGGGGGTAAACCGTGAATAAACTGTTCGGGTAATAATTCGTTAATAGCACAGGTATCAAGTAATTCTAACGCTTGCTCTATTAATTTACGCAGTGATGTTTGGCGTAAGCCTTCTGTTGTTGAATAAATGGGCGTGAGGGTTTCTTGCAGTTTAACTTCCGAGCCTGCAACTTTGATTTTGTATTCAGGATGAATAATTTCAGGGCCTCGGCTTCCTCGTTTAACTTCGCCATAAGCAGTGACTTGTTTACCTTGAGCAAGGTTGTTTTTCATTGCTGCTGTAAAGTTAAAAAAGCGAAGTGTTAAAATGCCGGAGCCATCAGAAATTTGACAGGTCATCATTTTACGTCGGCCAAAACTGACTTCAGTTCTTAATATTTCGCCAGAAACAGTGGCAGGAATACCGGGAAGGAGATCGCTGATAGCATAGAGGTGCGTTTGATCTTCATAACGCAAAGGAAGGTGGAGCAACAAATCCTCAATAGTCACAAGCCCTATTTTTGCCAGCTTGTCTGCCTGACTTGCACCTACGCCGTGAAGAGTGGTTAAGGGGATTGCATCAAGCAGTTTTCCTTTCATGAGATCAATACTCCGTCTTTTTTAATTTCCTAAGTTGTTTTTGCGTCATTTGCATTTCTGCCCACCATGACTCAGGCGCTTCAATCTCACCGCTACCATTAATATAAGGGCGAGGTAGTCCTTTTCGACGAGAAACTTCTGCCAATACGGGGTATCCGCCTTCAAAGAGAAGAATTTGCTGTTCTTCTTCCGTTAAGGTGCTCTCTGTTCGATTATACATACCCGCAGCCTGACGTTGGCGTTGTGCTTCATATAAAATGAGTGCACTGGCGACAGAAACATTTAGGGATTGTACCATTCCCATCATCGGCACAATAATATCTTGATCTGCAAGTGCGATAGCATCTTGTGAGATCCCCGTTTTTTCTTGTCCCATAATAATACAAGTTGGGCGTGTGTAATCAATCTCACGGAAATCCACGGCTTTATCTGAGAGATGAGTCGCAAGAACTTGCATACCTTGGGCGCGAAAGGCGCTAACGGCATTTGTAATAGTAGGATGTGTTTCTACATTGACCCAACTGTTACTGCCCGCTGCGGGGGAAACTAACATCCGCATTTTTTCTTCAGGCCAAATCGCATGAATTTTAGGGATCCCCACCGCATCAGCTGTTCTTATAACAGCAGCAACATTATGGGATTTATGCACTTCTTCAAGGCAAACAGTAAGATCAGGCTGCCGCATCGCCATCATTTGGCAGATGCGGGCATATCGAATTGAATTCATGACTAGTTTTTATTACGGCTAACGCGCAGAACGTCTGGCATGATGCGAAGTTTACGCATGATATTGGCTAATTGAATTCTGTCTTTCGCCGTTAAGCGAATAAAAGCACAATACACACGACCATCTTTCTCTTCTGTATTCATACTTTGAATACTGGAGTTTGCATCATTAATAGCTGCGGTTAAATTTGCTAAAGCGCCTTGGTGGTTAATCATATCGACTTTAATTTCAGTAATGAAATCGCTGTTGATCTCTTTATCCCACTCGACAGGCATGAATTTTTCAGGCTCTTTTTGGTAACCGCGAATATTACGACAAGATTCATGGTGAATAACCAAACCTTTGCCTGGGCTAATATGTGCAACGATAGGATCACCCGGAATAGGGCGACAACATTTCGCGAAGGAGATCAATACACCATCAGCACCTTTAATTGGGAGTTTAGGTGTTTCATTATTGCTTGTTTCTGTTGGTGCGTTTTCATCTTGATTTTGACTATCAATCAATAAATTACGCGCAACAACAACGCTCATTGTATTACCTAAACCAATTTCAGCCATTAAGTCGTCGATTGAATGAAGCTTCATTCGCTTCAACTCGCGCTCAATATTTTCAGCTGAAATATCAGCAAGCTTGTGCTCACCTAATGCGTGATTGAGTAAACGACGACCTAAATTAATAGAGTCTTCACGTTTTAGGTTTTTCAGTAGTTGTCGAATTTTAGAACGTGCTCTTGAGCTGACAACAAAGTTTAGCCAAGCCGCATTTGGTCTTGCACCTGGAGCGGTAATAATTTCAACTGTTTGTCCGGTGCGTAGCGATTGTGAAAGGGGGTAAGGTTGTCTATCAACCCTTGCACCCACACAGGCATGGCCGATATCTGTATGTACGGCATAAGCAAAATCGACAGGGGTAGCACCTGTTGGTAATTCAACAATGCGACCTTCTGGCGTGAAAACGTAGATTTCATCAGGAAAGAGATCTGATTTTACGTTCTCAATAAATTCAAAAGAGCTACCTGCGCTTTGTTGCAATTCAAGTAAACTTTGCATCCAGCGTTGCGCTCTAACTTGTGCAGTTGTGCCCGGTTGTTCACCTTGCTCTTTATAAGCCCAATGTGCAGCAACCCCCATTTCTGCCATTTGATCCATATCTTCAGTACGAATTTGTACTTCAACGGGCACTCCATGAGGGCCAATGAGTGAGGTATGAAGAGATTGATAGCCATTGGCTTTTGGGATTGCAATATAGTCTTTAACTCGACCGGGACGTGGTTTATAAAGGCTGTGCATTTGACCTAAAACGCGATAACAGGTATCGACTTCTTTCACGATAACGCGAAAGGCGTAAATATCCATGATCGAGTGAAAACGTTGCTCTTTTAACAACATTTTTCGATAGATAGAGTAAAGGTGTTTTTCGCGGCCGTTCACTTTGCATTCGATATGCGCTTCTGTCAGGCGACCTTCAATTTCAGAGAGGATTTTATTAATCATCTCTTTACGGTTGCCTCGAGCCGCTTTAACGACTTCTTTAATGACACGGTAGCGATTAGGATGTAGCGCCTCGAAACCCAGTTCTTCAAGTTCTGTTTTGATATGGTGTATACCTAAACGGTGTGCAAGAGGACTGTAAATTTCGAGTGTTTCGCGAGCAATACGGCGACGTTTATCTGGGCGTAATGATCCCAGTGTGCGCATATTGTGAGTTCGGTCTGCCAGCTTGATCAAAATGACGCGGATATCTTTTACCATCGCCATAATCATCTTACGGAAGTTTTCAGCCTGAGCCTCTTTTTTGTCTCTAAACTTCAATTTATCAAGTTTAGACACGCCTTCAACAAGATCGGCCACCGTACTACCAAAGAGGCTTTCGATATCTTGGAAGGTTGCAGGTGTATCTTCGATAACATCATGCAACAGCGCCGCCATCAGCGTTTGGTGGTCTAATCGCATATCTGCAAGAATACACGCAACCGCAACAGGGTGAGTAATATAAGGCTCACCACTTGAACGAGTTTGCCCCTCGTGGGCATTTCGGGCGACGATAAAGGCTTTTTTAAGTTGTTCAACTTGCTCCGATGGCAAGTATTTTTGAACGATTTGATTCAGGCTTTCAAACAGGTACAAGGCAGACCTACCCCTATTTTATAAAACGATTAACGACGACCTTCCGCAATCGCTGAAACAGCTTGTAATTCTGCTGCTTCTTGCTCTTGCTGCTCTTGACGTTCACGAGCATCAAGAATTTTACCGTTAATCAGGCCTTCTTCGATTTCACGTAGCGCGACAACAGTCATTTTATCATTTTCTTCAGGAACTAAAGGATCTTTAGCGCCAACTTGTAACTGACGCGCACGACGTGCTGCGACCAGAACGAGGTCAAAACGGTTACCAATTTTCTCTACAGCGTCTTGAACGGTTACGCGTGCCATATTTGTGTTACTCCACCATTAACGAAATGACTGGGCATAATACTGAAAGTTAACTCAGTCTGCCAATAATTTGCTGATTAAATCACCATGTCGTAGCGTTTGACGATCAAGGCGTAATTTTTCTGAACGAATAATTGATTGTAAATCAGCAAGCGCAGTATTGAAATCATCATTAATCAGCAAATAATCATACTCATTAAAATGTTCCATTTCCGATACAGCTTGCGACATACGTTTTGTAATCACTTCTTCGCTATCTTGCCCTCGTCCACGAAGTCGGCGGTAAAGCTCTTCTTTTGACGGTGGCAGAATAAAAATACTGCGAGCTTCTGGCATCGCTTTACGCACTTGCTGTGCGCCTTGCCAGTCGATATCTAAAAAGACATCAACACCACTGGCTAAGATTTCTTTGATAACTTTGCCGGATGTACCGTAATAGTTACCAAAAACACAAGCATGTTCGAGGAAATCCCCGCTGTCTATCATGCTTTTAAATTCTTCTTCAGTAACAAAGAAGTAATGTTCACCATGGTTCTCTCCCGGTCGCATTGGGCGGGTTGTATGAGAGACAGAAACCTGTGTGTCATATAAAGGCTGTGTTTTTAACAGCGCTTGAATAAGACTTGATTTACCCGCACCGCTTGGAGCGGAAACAATATAAAGTGTTCCTTGGATCATGATGACTTTCTGAATTTGACTGGAGAATTAAGTATAAATACATGTTTAGGGAGCAAATCCCCCATATAGTATACACATACAATGAATGACATACAGTGCCCATGTTTAATACAGGGCCATTTTTTTCTTATTGCATTCTATTTTCTTAATATAGAAACAAGAGAAAAATTAAACTATATCAATATTAACATACAATTAAAGGCTCAGTGATAGGAATTACCTTTTATCACAATAGCGAAAAGAGATTATATTTTGAGATACCCCACAGAATCAAAAAGAACCACTGTCGTTAAAACAGTGATTCGTTAATCTTGATTCTCGTAATTAAAGACAGGTAAGCCCAATTTATAACGAATAGCGAGAAGTCGAGCTGTTAACCCAGCAATTAGGGTAATAATGATAATGACGTCTCTTGGTAATGGTGTATAAAACAGTAATCCCATATAAAGCCAAGCAGCACCAAAAGCGATACCGGCATAAATTTCTTTTTGGAAAACCAGAGGAATGGTATTACAAAGCATATCTCTTAATACACCACCAAAAGCACCCGTAATCACTGCGGCAATAGCAGCAATGATAGGGCCATATTCCATATCGAGTGCGATTTGTGCGCCGATAATAGAAAACACCATAAGACCGATAGCATCGAGGATAAGGAATAGACGGTGCAAATGTTTCATCATAGGGGCAACCCAAGTGGTGATAACAGCTGCACATGCAACAGTGACGATATATTCCGGGTGTTTAACCCAACCTAGCGGATAGTGACCCAGAAGAATATCTCTCACTGAACCACCGCCAATGGCGGTTGCAGAAGCAATAATAATAACGCCAAAGAGATCCATCTTACGACGACCAGCAGCAAGTGCACCTGTCATGGCTTCTGCCGTAATACCGATAATATAGAGAACACTAAGTAACATGATGTTTTTATTTTCTGACTATTTAGTGAGGATAGAGTAATCACCTTGCGAAAAAGTCTCGACTGAATTTTTTTAGTGCCAGGTAAAATTAATTAGTTTTTATAATGTGGAAATTTATTTCCCGATAAGGATAAATATGTCTTTTCAGGAACACCAGATTACGTTTGATAGCCGTCATCATCAGCTAACTAATATAAATGTTTGGACGCCAGATAGCCAGTGGTTAGTCTATGATGTACGTCCCAATGGGGGATCTTTTACAGGTCTAACCATAGAAAAAATTCATGCGAAAACAAAACAGCAACAGATCATTTACACCGCAACACAAGGGGCACATGCAGGTGTTGCGACCGTCAGCCCAACAGAGCCCGTGCGTTATGCCTTTATTCATGGGCCCGAAAATCCAGATAATGAATGGCATTATGACTTTCATCATCGTCGTGGTGTGATTGTTGATGAGTCAGAAAACAATCGTGTATTTAATATTGATGCTTGTTCACTGACATCACCTTATCAAGCAGGTGCATTACGTGGCGGTACGCATGTTCATGTCTTTAGCCCTGACGGCTCGCGTTTAAGTTTTACTTACAATGATCATATTATGCATGAGCTTGGTGGCGAATATGATCAACGTAACGTGGCTGTTGCTGTGCCACTGAAAGCGGTTAATGTCGCTAAAAAACATCCTCGTGAATATGACGGTGAATATTTTTGCACTGTAATAAGCCAAACCGTTGCTCATCCACAAAAGGGAAGCGACGAGATTAATAAAGCTTATGAAGAGTGTTGGGTTGGTACTCAGGGTTATACAAAGGCTGATGGTTCACAACAACGTTGGGCTATTGCATTTATCGGTGATACTGTGAGTGAAAATGGCGATAAAGTGTCTGATATTTTCTTAGTGGATTTACCTGATGATAATCAGGCTTTCACTATTGAAGGTAATAAACCATTAGCAGGAACTGATACAACAATGCCAGCAGTGGCTAAAGGTATTCACCAAGTTCGCCTAACAAATACAGCAAATAGAAAATATGCAGGTGTTTTAAATCAACCTCGTCACTGGTTAAGAAGCTCTCCACAAGGCGATGCGATTGCGTTCTTAATGAAAGATGATAACGGTATTGTGCAGTTATTTACCGTCTCGCCAAGTACGCAAGAAATCAAACAAGTCACTTCGCAGGATTGGGATATTCAGTCGGCCTTTACATGGAACAGTAACGGGCAATATCTCACTTTTATTTGTGATAATAGCGTGATGTTATGTAATGTGAAAACGGGTGAGTTAACTCGATTAACAGAAAAAACAGCACAGGCACCAAGCAGTGACGCTGTCGTATTCTCTCCAGATGACCACTATATTGCATTTATGCGCGATGTTGAGGGTTATCGCCAGATATTTACAGTAGAGACTGGGTTGTAAAACTTCTCAATATATTGAGAAGGGGGTCTTAAATAATAAGATCCCTTCTCATTTAATAAAAAACTAATAATTTGAATATGAATTAAAATATTTATTTGTTTTAATTTATTTTATTATTTTTTCTCTTTTTATTTTTTGTGATAAATTAATAAACTTTAGTGAAATAATAACGAACAATATTTGAAAGCAATTTATTATTAATGGAATGATATATAAAAATGGAATTGAATTTATGCTGGTGGAATATGGGATTATCTCCACCAATAAGATCAAGTAAGAAAATAGATATAGAAGATATTGGATTAGCAAAACAATACCTTGGGAGAATGATAGAAAAAAGAACACTAGATATCGTTGCACTTTGTGAGATTTCTAAAAAAGAAAATTTAGATTTTAAACAGTTAGCCTGCGAATTAAATATGGAGTACGTTGATTTATCAGGAAGAATAGGGCGTATATTTATTGATATATCTATAATGTATAATATGAATAAATTAGTATTTATCTCAAGTAAATTTTTAACTAAACTTCAGCCTGATAATAGAACAATAAGAGTAGGAGTAAGTGTTCTATTTAAAGAAATTGAAAATCAAAAAATGATCACACTCTTTTTATCACACTGGCCATCTGTACTCAGTGCTGATGCAAAAACGAGACATATAGCAGCCCAAGAATTGAGAAATAGTATTGATAAGCTATTTGAAAACCAAGGAAAAGATACTCAAATTATTTGTATGGGAGATTATAATACAGAACCCTATTCTGATGTGATGATTAATACATTATATGCAACAAGAGACTACCATATCATAAAAAAGAAAAGAGAGTTATTATTTAATCCATTTTGGTATCTTTTGTCAGATAAGAAAACGAATAATTTAGGTACATATTATTATAACTCCGCCTCAATGAGTCGATGGTATGTATTTGATCAAATGATCTTCTCTTCTTCATTTTTATATGGAAAGAAAGACTGTTTTAAGTTAGATCTCGAACAGATTGATTTTTATCGGATCCTAAATGATGATAATCACTGCCTCGATGATGTTTTCTTTAAAAAATTTGATCATTATCCCATATTCTGTAGGATTTCACATGAACGATGAAAATAATTTTTTTGAAAAGATAAAGGCTTCATTGGATAGAGCATCATCTATCATTGATATAAAAAAACAAATAGAAAATAAGATAAGTATAGTTATCGAAAAACTCGAAATGATCACTAATAATAAAATAAAAATCTTATTTAAAGATAATCATCATTACTGCCCTAAATTTATTAATAGTGAAAGGCTTATTTATATCGATAAAGTAAATGTAAGTGATGAGTCTGGATTTATACTATTTGGTTATAGTTTTAGTAAAATAAATGGTTTTCCTATTGAGATAGAAACTGAAATTGAATCTTTTCATGCAGAAAATATTGATGATTTATTACATATTATTGTGAATATCATTGATAGAGAATCGATAAGAATTATGGAGCTTGTTCATCATTCCCTCAAAGATAACTCAAGTGAAAATAGTGATGTGTGATAAAAAACCGGCATTGTGAAAACAATGCCGGTTTACGCTTTCTGAGCTTTACAATTTATTGTAAAACAGAAATATCCGCGACTTTTAAGAACAGTTCACGCAATTGACTTAACATGGTTAAACGGTTGATACGAACGGCTTCGTCTTCATCCATTACCATAACTTTATCAAAGAAGTTATTGACTACATCACGTAATGAGGCCAGTTCAACTAATGCTTCTTGGTATTTACGCTCTGCAAATAATGGTGCCAATTTATCTTGTAAAACAGAAAGATTAGCCGCTAACTGAACTTCTTCTGGTGCTTTTAAGACGGAGGCTAAAACGGTGTCATTCAGTTTTACATTAGCTGATTTCGCTAAGATATTAGAAACACGTTTATTGGCTTCTGCTAACGCAGAGGCTTCCTCTAATGTACGGAAATAAGTTACTGCTTTAACACGCGCATTGAAGTCAGCAGGTTGTGTTGGACGACGTGCTAATACAGCTTGAATAGTATCAATGCTGTAACCCAGTTCTTGATACCAAGAACGGAAACGACCTAACATAAACTCAACCACATCACTGACTACATTCTTATTAGTCAGTTTGTCACCGTAAAGGCGAACCGCTTCTTGTGTCAGCTCTTCAATATCTAACGGTAAATCTTGCTCAACGATAATACGTAAAACACCCAGTGATGCACGACGTAGAGCAAATGGGTCTTTATCCCCTTTAGGATGTTGGCCAATACCGAAAATACCCGCAAGTGTATCCATCTTCTCTGCAATAGCGAGAGCGCTAGCAACAGGATTAGAAGGTAATTCATCACCCGCGAAACGAGGCTGATATTGTTCTTTCAATGCAACGGCGACTTCTTCGGCTTCACCATCATGACGAGCATAATGCATACCCATAACACCTTGGGTATCAGTGAATTCGAACACCATATTGGTCATTAAGTCACATTTTGACAGTAAACCTGCACGGGTTGCTTTATTAACATCCGCGCCCATTTTGCCCGCAATAAAACCCGCTAATGCTTGAATACGGTCTGTTTTATCACGCAGTGTGCCTAAATCTTTCTGGAATAATACGGTTTCAAGGCGTGGTAAGTTATCTTCTAAACGTTGTTTACGGTCAGTTTTGAAGAAGAACTCAGCATCCGCTAAACGAGGGCGTACTACTTTTTCGTTACCGTTAATGATCTGCTGTGGATCAGAAGATTCAATATTAGTGACGAAAATAAAGTTAGGTAACAATTTGCCTTGCTTGTCATAAACAGGGAAGTATTTTTGGTCACCTTTCATGGTATAAACCAGAGCTTCAGCAGGCACTTCAAGGAATTTTTCCTCAAATTTTGCTGTTAACACAACTGGCCATTCAACTAATGAAGTGACTTCTTCGACTAAGCTATCGCTTAAATCTGCAATACCGCCCAGTTTTTCAGCCGCAAGGCGAGCGTCATGAAGAATAATTGATTTACGCGTTTCGTAATCAGCAATGACTTTTCCGCGCTCATAAAGGATCTCAGGATACTGATCCGCATTATCAATAGTGAATTCAGCTTCACCCATAAAGCGGTGACCACGAATAACGCGATCGCTTTGGATACCTAAAATTTCACCATCAATAACAGTATCACCTAATAATAAGGTGACAGTATGGACAGGGCGTACAAAGTGAGTTTCTTTATCGCCCCAGCGCATTAATTTTGGAATTGGTAATTTTGATAAGGCATTACTTACCATGCCAATCAGTAATTGGTTAACTGCTTCACCTTTTACTTCTGCACGATAAAATAACCATTCGCCTTTATCTGTTGATAAGCGCTCTGCTTGGTCAACAGTAATGCCATTACCTCTTGCCCAACCTTCAGCTGCTTTGGTTGGTTTACCATCAGCGTCAAATGCTTGAGCAATCGCAGGGCCACGTTTTTCAATGGTTCTATCTGCTTGTGATCTTGCCATATTAGCGACTTTAATGGCTAAACGGCGAGGAGCTGCAAACCAAGATACATCACCATGAGTGATGTTTGCGTTATCCAGTTCAGCAGTAAAATTAGCAGCAAAAGATTCGGCTAAAGAACGAAGCGCTTTCGGCGGTAATTCTTCTGTGCCGATTTCCACGAGGAAAGTCTCAGTTGTCATGATAGCCTCTTACTTTTTACACATAGGGAAACCAAGCGCTTCACGAGAAGCATAATATGCTTCAGCAACCGCTTTGGTTAAAGTACGGATACGTAAAATATAACGCTGACGCTCTGTCACAGAGATAGCTTTACGTGCATCCAATAAGTTAAAGGTGTGTCCTGCTTTTAAAATACGTTCATAGGCAGGTAAAGGCAGAGGTTTTTCTAACTCTAACAACTCACGAGCTTCTTTTTCATATTGCTCAAAGCAAGAGAACAGGAAGTCTACGTCTGCATATTCAAAATTATAGGTTGATTGCTCAACTTCGTTTTGATGATAGATATCGCCATAGGTGGTTTTACCTAACGGGCCATCACACCAAACTAAGTCATAAACGCTATCAACACCTTGAATATACATGGCAAGGCGTTCTAAGCCGTAAGTGATTTCACCTGTAACCGGTTTGCACTCTAATCCACCTACTTGTTGGAAATAGGTAAATTGCGTTACTTCCATGCCGTTGAGCCAAACTTCCCAGCCTAAGCCCCAAGCACCTAAAGTTGGGTTTTCCCAGTTATCTTCCACAAAACGAATATCATGGATTGTTGGGTCTAAGCCTAACTCTCTTAATGAGCCAAGATAAAGCTCTTGAATATTATCAGGTGATGGCTTAATGATAACTTGGAATTGGTAATAGTGCTGTAAGCGGTTAGGGTTTTCACCGTAACGTCCGTCAGTTGGGCGACGAGAAGGCTGTACATAAGCCGCAGCGATAGGCTCTGGACCTAATGCTCGTAAACAAGTCATTGGGTGTGATGTGCCTGCACCCACTTCCATATCTAATGGTTGGACAATGGTACAGCCCTGGCGAGCCCAGTAATCCTGCAGTGTCAGGATAAGACCTTGAAAGGTTTTGGTATCAAACTTTTGCATGTTATATCCGCATGGCGATACATAGAATAAAAAGAAAGGTTTCAGTATACCTTCTAGACGAAAGATATACAGCAAGGAATACGGGCAATTTTCCCTCGATCAAAAAAATAATTCCTTAATTGAGTTTATGACTATGCTCAAAGAATTAGATTGAATTTTTTTTCGTCTATTTACATGTATATTTATACAGTATATAAAATGGTGTTATTAAAAGCTATTGGTAACAAGGAATGAAAAAATGAATAAGCAGCGTTGCGATTGGGTAACCAGTGATCCTGAATATTTGGCATATCATGATGAAGAATGGGGCAAACCTGAACGAGATAAATACAAGCTTTTTGAAATGATCTGCCTTGAAGGTCAACAAGCTGGGCTATCTTGGTATACGGTGCTTAAGAAAAGAGAAGGTTTTCGTCGCTGTTTTTTTGATTTTTCACCCGAAAAAATTGCCAAAATGACAGATAAAGATGTTGAAGCCTTATTGCAAGATCCCGCCATTATTCGTCATCAAGGAAAAATCAACGCCATTATTAATAACGCACGTATTTTTATGGCAATGGAAGAACAGGGTGAAGATTTTAGCCAGTTTATTTGGCAATTTGTTGATAATAAACCCATTATTAATCAGTGGAACGATATATCTCAAGTACCAGCATCCACTGAAATCTCAGATAAAATGGCAAAAACCTTAAAGAAAAAAGGGTTTAAATTTGTTGGTACAACAACGTGCTACGCTTTTATGCAAGCTGTTGGTATGGTAAATGACCATATTCTCTCTTGTTTTTGTCGCCAAGAAGAGAGTGGAAACACCAATAAACAGTAAAATATGAGTTGAGTTATCTTTAGTTTTGAATGTTATTAGCTTTATATTTCAATATATAAAACCATACTAATATTACTATTCAATCATTTCGATTATAACTATTGATGCGGGTTAAAGCTCGCGGTATGGTATTTCTTAACGAGAAAGCAACATAGAAGATACCTGCAAAGATGACTCAACTATCACAATTTGGGCAAAAGTTTGCTCAGCATTCAGGCATCGCTCGCTTGATGCAAGACTTAAATGAAGGTATACGCACACCTGGCGCTGTGATGCTCGGGGGCGGAAATCCTGCTCATATTCCTGAAATGGATAACTATTTTCGTCAATTACTTAAAGAGATGACAGAAAATGGCGCATTAAGTGATGCGGTTTGTAACTATGATGGCCCGCAAGGCAAAGATGCCATGTTACAAGCATTGGCGACATGTTTAAAAGAGAAGCTAGGCTGGAATATTTCAGCGAAAAATATTGCACTAACTAATGGCAGCCAAAGTGCTTTTTTCTATCTGTTTAATTTATTAGGTGGCACAACTAAAGAGGGAAAAAAACGTAAAATTCTTTTCCCAATTGCCCCTGAATACATTGGTTATACAGATTCTGGGTTAGAAGAAGATCTGTTTGTTGCGAATAAACCAACAATAGAAATGTTGCCGAATGGGCAATTTAAATATCATGTTGATTTTGCTCATCTTGAAATCAGTGATGATATTGCAGCTATTTGTGTTTCAAGACCCACAAACCCAACAGGTAATGTGATTACCGATGACGAAGTTGAAAAACTAGAAGCTTTAGCTAAAAGGCATAATATCCCTCTGATTATAGATAATGCTTATGGTGTTCCTTTTCCGGGCATTATTTTCACTCAAGCAACACCTCGTTGGAATGACAACACTATCCTTTGTATGAGTCTGTCTAAGTTAGGCTTACCGGGAGCACGTTGTGGCATTATTATCGCTAATGAAGAACTGATTTCAGCTATTACAAATGTTAACGGCATTATTAGCCTCGCACCCGGTGGAATTGGACCTGCAATGGCATTAGAAATGCTAAAACGCGATGATTTAATGCGGTTATCCCAAGACGTGATAGGGCCTTTCTATCATCAACGAGTACTTGAAACGATTAATATTATTCGTCGCTATCTACCTGAAGAACGTTGTCTTATTCATAAGCCTGAAGGTGCAATCTTTTTATGGCTTTGGTTTAAAGATTTACCAGTTTCTTGTGAAGCGCTTTATCGCCGTTTGAAAAAACGGGGTGTATTAATGGTGCCGGGGCATTACTTCTTTCCGGGATTAGAAGATTCATTGGATCACGCTCATCAATGTATGCGAATGAATTACGTACCTGAGCCGGAATTGATTGAGAAGGGAATAAAAATTCTGGCTGAAGAAATCGAGAATATCTATCAGCCAGTGAATATCTAATAAAAATGCCCCTTCAGCGAGAAGAAGGGGCAAAGACAATAACGAGGACTTTTGAGCATAAGTTTGACGGAAAGAAATTGATTACTAAAAATTTAGCAATCCGTCTCAATCTAAATTTCTTAGCACGAGAACTATTAAAACAGACATTTATAAAATCTATGGCTTAAATAAGAGCCATTCATTGCCTTAATTATCCCTCTGCTAAGCCAAATGTGGATTTTGATAACAAATTTGGTTCAACTATTTAATATATTTATTATTTTTACTACAAAGTCCATATAATAAGTGCCATTAATTGTGGTGTTATGATGCGTAAAAACATGGCTAAAGGGTAAACTGTGGCATAGGAAAGCGCGGCAGCCCCACTTGAGCTATGAATTGAGTTTGCGAAGGCTAATGCAGGGGGATCAGTCATTGAGCCGGCTAACATTCCGCAGAGGCTTAAATAATTGAGTTTAAAGAAGACTCTGGCGATCACACCGACAATCAATAACGGTAATAACGTGATTAAAATACCGTAGCCAATCCAACTCAAGCCTTGACCATAAATTAATGTTTCAACAAATTCACCGCCAGAGTTTAGCCCTACCACCGCAAGAAACATGACAATACCCAACTCCCGCAATGCCAAGTTTGCACTTGGTGGCATAAACCAATAGAGCTTACCAAATGTACCAATACGCCCTAAAATTAAGGCAACAACAAGGGGGCCTCCTGCTAATCCCAGTTTAAGCGCTACAGGAATACCGGGAATAAAAATAGGAATAGAGCCAAGTAAAACACCCAACCCGATACCAATAAAGACAGGGAGCATTTGAACTTGTTCTAATTTCTGACGAGCGTTACCTAACAGGACTGTAATGGCTTCAATAGATTCAGGGCGTCCAACGACATTAAGAATATCGCCGAATTGCAACATACTGTTATTGCTTGGGATCAGTTCGATACCTGCGCGATTCAATCGAGTGACGACAACATCGTATTTTCTTTTAAGATCCAGATCTTTTAAACGCTTACTGAGTACGGAATCATTCGTTACAACGACCCGCACTGATTGCAATAAATTTGTTGATGTTGAAAGTGAAGCATCGACCTCTTCACCAAGTACTAGGCGTACTTTATTGAGATCTTCTTTTGAACCTACAATATGCAGTAAATCTCCCAACTGAATAATCGTTGATGGCATAGGTACCATAATGTTATCTCCGCGCTTTAAGCGAGAGCAGACAATGGCATCTTCATTGAGCAAAGGAATATCTTGCATTAATAAGCCATCTAAATTGGGGTTTTTAATCGCAATATTAATGGTGTGCAGTGCATCTTTAGTGCTGTTTTGTTGATTGCTAAAGGCTTTTGCTTCTTCATCAATGTTGATTTTAAAGAACACGCGAATAAGCCACATTACTAGCAGAATACCACAGATCCCCATCGGATAAGCCATGGCATAGCCCATCCCCATTTGCCCTACAGATGTTGGGTCGATATGCAGATCAGTCAGTATTTGTTGTCCTGCACCTAAAGAAGGGGTGTTGGTAACCGCACCAGAAAAAATACCCAAAATAATAGGTAAAGGAACGTCAAATAGACGATAAATAGATGCGGTTATGATTGAGCCAAGAAGAATAATTAATATGGCAAAGGCATTTAGTTTTAAGCCCGAAACACGTAGTGAGGAGAAAAAACCCGGGCCGACTTGGATACCAATAGTATAAACGAAAAGAATAAGCCCAAATTCTTGAATAAAATGAAGGGTTTGTGCATTAAGTGAGAAATTATAGTGCTGAGCAAAATGGCCAATAATAATTCCACCAAAAAGAACACCGCCTATCCCTAGGCTGACTCGATAAATTTTGATATTGCCAATCCAAAGACCTAGAGCGCCTGCTAATGACAACATCACCATTGTTAATGCAATATCACTCATAAAAAAGATCCTGTACCCAAAAATAAAAATGAGAAAATTTGAGCTAAAACGATAAACCTATTTTGGCAAAGAACAATGAAAGTCGCTGTGTCTTATCGCACAAATTCAACATATATAGAGATCAAAAAAATAAGAAAGATAAATATAGCGTTGAAGTGTTTATTTAAAATAATGAAGGTTGAATTTTAATATCATCGAAACATAATAATTAATAATATTATTATTGTTTTTTTAATTAAGCAAAGTGAAACTTTCTCACTCTAGAATTATTTATTTAATGACTGAAAAATTAAGCTTTTTTATATCATCTTTCTCTTGTCCTGTAAGAGAAAACAGGTTTAACTATATGATAAAAAGCGTTGACTACGGATCTCGTTTTATAGGTGCCCTATGATATTCAGAACAACAAGTAAAAATTTAACATTAGTCACATTTTTGACGACATTATTGACCGGTTGCTCAAGTGTTATGACTCATGCTGGTCCGAATAAAGAGTTTTATTCAGGGACAAAAAATAATATGACAATGCTAAAAGATGATGAGACTGGATGGGCAATGAAACCCTTGGTCATTCTCGATCTCCCTTTTAGTGCCGTGTTAGATACTTTATTATTACCTTACGATTATTACACTCAGGGGGATGATAAAAGTGATAATTCACCTAAAGAACGCATAAAAAGATTGGAAAGTACAACTGCGAATAATAATCATGAAAATAAGAATTAATATCAAATTAATGACTAAATACTAAATAATTAATTATATTTAGTCATTATCTGTTTATTTATTTAGCGCCGTTTCTTCTTTAGGGCCAAACATTTTATTCAAGCTATTAAGCTCTTGCATTTCCTTGTCACATATTGCTTTTTGTTCTGCCAGAGGTGCTGTCATTATCTGCTTTTTGCTTTGCTCGAAGTTAGCTTTAATCTCCGGCATATTATGTTTTAGATCTTCTCTTTGAGAAATGTACTGAATAAATCTCTCCGCTTCTTTAAAGTACACTCGGCAAGCATGAGCTGTTGATGCTTGAGCTGGAAGTGTGATTGACAATAAAAGTAATGCGACACCCGACCAACAATGTTTCATTCTCTAAACTACCCACCTTATTTGACATAAGTAAATTATATAAAAAGCACACTCATTAAACGATAATAATTAAGAATAAATTTGTTATTTTTTCTTGTTTTTTTATCAACACTGTAAAGAAACGCGGACTCAGAAGAGAAATAGAAAAAATCGATTGTTATAGTAACGCTAAAAATGAATGGTTTTTATGATAAAAAAGTTAAAAATCAACCGTTTTGATTGAAAACCATACGAACAGTCAGGAGATACTAAAAAAGTATTGACGGAGTGGGTTTCTGGCAGTAAGATGCACCTCGTTTTCGGCGAGTAGCGCAGCCTGGTAGCGCAACTGGTTTGGGACCAGTGGGTCGGAGGTTCGAATCCTCTCTCGCCGACCATATTAAGAAACCCCGCTTTTAAAGCGGGGTTTTGTCGTTTAGGGCATCCCTTCATCAATCATCTCTTATGACTTTTTACTTTCTGATAGGTAGGCATGGTTGCATTATTGGTAACTATGTAGCTAAAAGACGTTTTTTATAAATCTTTTTTGTTTCTCTTTGCATATACATAACACTCCTATTCCCTATATAAGAGTGCATATTGAATGCGTATTGAGTTGTCTATTCTAATCTACTGTATTTTATGGTGTTGTTCCTTTCTCTCTGTAGCAAATGAAAGGCTCATCGATTTTCCCGTACCGGTAGATTTACCGACAGAGACACAACTTAGAGATAGCTTACTACAACAAGATGACAATGTTTTTTTAGTGAATTTAGCGCAACAAAATAAAATGGAGTTTGTTACACCTTTTTTGCCATGTTTTTCAATCAAACAGGTAAAAATTCATCATTTCGAGGCGCTTTCTTCCCCATCACTACAACGCCAATTGACGAAATGGCAAGCGGCATTAATAGGGCATTGTCATTCGCAGTCATTATTAGAACAAGATATCAATATTCTTAATGCGATGCTTTATGATGCTGGTTATGTGACGAGTGAGGTGGGTAACGTTGATCTTTATGCCGATGACGAGGTATTGGATATCACATTAAATATCGGGAAAGTACAAGATATTGTTTCTAACACACCGACAGATAAACACTATTTGATCTCACAGGCCGTGCCTATAAAAAAAGGTGATATTTTAAATATTAAAGATATTGAACAGGGCGCTGAAAATGTCAAAGCAGTCCCTAAAAGTAATGTCAAAATTCAGATAGAACCCTCATCAAAAGAAAATGAGTCGATTATTTCTCTTTCTCAAGTTGGAAAAAGGACAATGGCAGGCTCAGTAGCGATCGATAATAAAGAGCAAAAAATTTACGGAGATCTATTTGGTACCACAAGGCTAAGCTTTGGTAATTTAGCACAACTTAATGACACATTAATGGTTATTCTTTCAAGCCAGCTTGATACCTTAAAATCCAGAGGTATTAAAAAACAGATCTTTTTATGGCAGGTACCTTATCATTATTGGCGTGCTACATTATTTGGTTATGATATTGAATCAAAACGTAGAATATCGGAAATGACAAAAGAGTTACAAAAAACGCGTCAACAACTTCTCTCCTTTGAGATCCAGCGCCAGTTTAGACCCTCAACACAGCGTACGGTGACTTTCAGAGGGGGAATGCAATATTACACTTATCGAAATGAAATGTCAGACTATCGCTTATCAGTGCATGAGCGTCGTAGCCCTTATATTAATGCGGGTATTGAGCAAAATTATCGCTTTATGAGAGGGGGTTATCTTAATACTACATTTAATTATAAGCAGAGTGTTTTTATTCCTGGTGCTAAACTTTCTCCGATAGATTCACTTAATGGTGTGCCAATTTTTAATATTAATTTAGATGCGTTAATACCTTTTAAAATCAATTCACAGTCATTTTTTTATCAGCCAGAAATGATATTTCAACTAACTCGATCGGATATTGATGGGTTACTTGATAAAGCAAACATTGGTGGCCTATATAGTGTGTATGGCTTTGAGTCAGGCAAAGGTTATTCTGATGCAAATCAGTTTGTTTCCCGACATAAGGTCACTTGGCTTACACCCTTTAATAACCAAATGCTATTTTCTGCAATAGATTATGGTTCCGTCTCAGAAGAGAGAAAAAACGTTTTTTATAATAAAAATAAATATTTGGTTGGTGCGGCAACAGGGCTAGAAGGGAGCTTTAAACAACTGAGTTATCAGTTAGTATGGAGCATACCGTTATCGGCGCCTTCTAGTAGAAAAACAACAGGATCACAGTTCAATTTCAATACCCAATTGAATTTCTGATTTTGGCTGTTTATTTTATATTTCTTACTATTAATTTTATAAATCATTTAATAAATAACTATAGATTATTGGCTGATATAGCATATTCATCGTTAAAAAGAGATAAGGTATTTTTATCTTTTTAAGTTGGCTTAGGATTGCACTGATTATCTTCTATATAGTGGTGTTATTTTTTAGGCCTAACAGAATAAAGCACCAAGTTCTTTGTTTTATTTCAAAATATTCGTTTAATATTTAAGCGGTCAATCACAAATTATGGCTTTTTTTAAAATAGTCATTTCACTTAAGGATTTCTTAATCTGTGGTTTTATTGACTAGATATTAGCCAGAGATTTATTTTTTTATTCTGAGTTTGTTCGATATTCGTTTCATTTGTGTTTATAACTTGTTCTTTTTACCTTCTAACACCTTATTGACGTAAGGGAATACAGTTGGTTAATTGAACAATGACAAAATAAAAAGGTATTCCGTTTTTAAACAGGAAACCAAAACACAACAGAACAATTTCGGAGAGTAATGATGAAAAGCTCCAAAAAACAGACAGGAATTTTGACCGCGACAATTGGACTGCTTGCATTAGCTGTTTCTGCAGGTGTACAGGCAAAAACATTGGTGTATTGCTCTGAAGGTTCACCTGAAGGATTTAACCCTCAGTTATTTACCTCTGGAACAACCTATGACGCAAGTTCAGTCCCTATCTATGACCGTTTAGTTGAATTTAAACTGGGTACAACAGAAATTATTCCGGGCTTAGCTGAAAGCTGGGATGTGAGCGATGATGGTAAAGTGTATACCTTCCATTTGCGTAAAGGCGTGAATTGGCATAGTAGTAAAACCTTTAAGCCAACGCGTGAATTTAATGCGGATGACGTGATGTACACGTTTATGCGTCAAATGGATCCAAAACATCCTTACCATAAAGTTTCTGGCGGAAGTTATGAATATTTCTCCGGAATGGATATGAACAACATGATCGAGAAAATCGAGAAAGTTGATGATCATACCGTTCGTTTTGTTTTGACTCGTTCAGAAGCACCTTTTATTGCTGATATGGCAATGGACTTTGCATCCATATTATCTGCTGAATATGCGGATAATATGATGAAAGCTGGGACACCTGAGAAAGTGGATCTAGATCCTATCGGTACAGGGCCTTTTCAATTACAGCAATATCAAAAAGATTCTCGTATTCTTTATAAAGCCAATGACCAATATTGGGGTAAAAAACCAGATATTGACCGTTTAGTTTTTTCTATTACACCTGATGCCTCTGTACGATATGCAAAACTGCAAAAAGGTGAGTGTCAGGCCATGCCTTTCCCAAATCCTGCTGATATTGCGAAAATGAAGCAAAATAGCGATATCAATCTGTTAGAACAACCTGGCTTAAACGTGGGTTATATCTCTTTTAACGTTGAGAAAAAACCACTGGATAACCAAAAAGTTCGCCAAGCATTAAGTATGGCGGTGAATAAAGACGCCATTATTGAAGCGGTTTATCAAGGTGCAGGCCAAAAAGCGAAAAACCTCATTCCTCCTACAATGTGGGGTTATAACGATGATATCGTTGATTACGAATATAACCCTGAAAAAGCTAAGGCACTGCTAAAAGAAGCCGGTCTTGCTGATGGTTTTACTATCGATTTATGGGCAATGCCAGTACAGCGCCCTTATAACCCAAATGCCCGTCGTATGGCTGAAATGGTACAAGCGGATTGGGAAAAAATTGGTGTTAAAACCAAAATTGTAAGTTACGAGTGGGGTGAATATCTTAAGCGTGCTAAATCGGGTGAACACCAAGCGGTCATGATGGGGTGGACAGGTGATAATGGGGATCCAGATAACTTCTTCGCTACGCTATTTAGTTGTGCGGCAAAAGAGCAAGGATCGAACTATTCAAAATGGTGCTATAAGCCATTTGAAGATCTGATCCAGCCTGCACGAATAACGGCCGATCACGAAAAACGTGTTGAACTTTACAAACAAGCTCAAGTTGTTATGCATGATCAAGCACCTGCTCTGATTATTGCTCATTCGACCGTTTATGAACCAGTGAGCAAAAAAGTAGAAAACTACGTGGTTGATCCATTAGGCAAACATCACTTCGAGAATGTCTCTCTTAAATAATAGCAATACCTAATCGTTGGATTGCCTTAAGTACGGTGTCTTTCTTGATGAAAGGCACCGCTATTCAATAATAACGAATACATTCAGTACACTGTGGGCGCAGGGGACTTTCCCCTGATTTATCAGCGCTATCTTTTAGCTGATGTTTGAAAAGAGAATTAGGATATGCTGCAATTTATCCTTCAACGTTTGGGACTTGTGATCCCTACGTTTATCGGAATTACATTACTGACGTTTATTTTCGTTCATCTTATTCCCGGTGATCCGGTAATGATTATGGCGGGTGAGCGTGGACTTTCTCCAGAGCGACATGCTTATTTAATGGCAGAGTTGGGGCTGGATAAGCCTTTATGGCAACAATATATCAATTACCTAAATGGCATTTTCCATGGTGATTTGGGTATCTCATTAAAAAGCCGCATTCCTGTATGGGATGAATTTTTACCTCGCTTTAAAGCTACTTTAGAACTTGGCGTTTGCGCCATGATCTTTGCGGTTTCGGTTGGGATCCCTGTTGGTGTTTTGGCCGCGGTAAAACGTGGTTCTATCTTTGATCATACTGCGATTAGTGTGTCATTAGCTGGTTACTCCATGCCAATCTTCTGGTGGGGGATCATGTTAATCATGCTAGTGTCTGTAAAATTAGACCTAACCCCTGTCTCGGGGCGCCTCGCTGATAGCGTTTTTTTAGATGACAGTAATCCACTCACTGGATTTATGCTGATTGATACCTTTATTTGGGGTGAGGAAGGGGATTTCTTAGATGCCATTCATCACATCATTTTACCTGCCATTGTATTAGGAACCATTCCTCTCGCTGTTATCGTGCGTATGACGCGTTCTTCGATGCTTGAAGTATTAGGCGAAGATTATATTCGTACTGCTAGAGCAAAAGGGTTAAGCCGTGCTCGCGTCATTCTTATTCATGCATTACGCAATGCGATGTTGCCTGTTGTCACCGTTATTGGGTTACAAGTCGGAACAATGCTGGCTGGTGCAATCTTAACAGAAACTATTTTCTCATGGCCGGGATTAGGACGCTGGTTGATTGATGCCTTACAGCGACGTGACTACCCAGTTGTTCAAGGTGGTGTGCTTTTAATTGCAACGATGATTATCTTCGTCAATCTGTTGGTTGATGTTCTTTATGGCATTGTGAATCCTCGTATTCGCCATAAAAAATAAGGAATGCATAATGACTGAAAATAAAGTAATACCGGTCATCAGTGCACCGGTTCCTATGACGCCCTTTCAAGAATTTTGGCACTACTTTAAACAAAATAAAGGTGCCGTTGTTGGGTTAATCTATATTGTAATTATGTTGCTTATTGCATTATTGGCCGGTTTTCTTGCACCTCATGCCCCTAATGAGCAATTTCGTGATTTTCTATTAGCCCCTCCTGTTTGGCAAGACGGAGGAAGCTGGCAATTTATTCTAGGTACTGATGATGTTGGTCGCGATATTCTTTCTCGTTTAATGTTTGGTGCTCGCCTTTCATTATTAGTGGGCTGTATTGTCGTCGTGCTATCACTTATCTTAGGAATTATTCTAGGGCTGGCAGCGGGTTATTTCGGTGGCCTTGTAGATATCGGTATTATGCGTGTCGTTGATATCATGCTGGCATTACCCAGTTTATTATTGGCATTAGTCTTGGTCGCTATTTTTGGCCCCTCTATTGTTAATGCTTCTATCGCGTTAACTTTTGTTGCCTTACCGCATTATGTTCGACTGACTCGTGCCGCTGTTTTAATTGAAGTTAATCGCGATTATGTGATTGCTTCTCGTGTCGCGGGCGCGGGTTCACTGCGTCAGATGTTTATCAATATCTTACCTAACTGCCTTGCACCTTTAATTGTTCAAGCCTCTTTAGGTTTTTCCAATGCAATCTTAGATATGGCGGCATTGGGCTTTTTAGGGATGGGCGCGCAGCCACCAACACCCGAATGGGGAACCATGTTATCTGATGTGTTGCAGTTTACACAAAGTGCATGGTGGGTTGTGACGTTTCCTGGTCTGGCGATTTTGTTTACCGTATTAGCCTTTAACTTAATGGGTGATGGTTTACGAGATGCGCTTGATCCGAAATTAAAGCAGTAACGGAGTAAGAACATGGCATTACTAAATATTAATCAACTATCTGTTCACTTTGGTGATGAAGATACTCCGTTTAAAGCGGTAGACAGAATTAGCTATCAAGTTGAAGAAGGGCAAGTTGTCGGTATTGTAGGAGAATCTGGTTCAGGTAAATCAGTCAGTTCACTGGCGATTATGGGGCTTATCGATTTTCCGGGGCGTGTGAGCGCACAAGAGCTCTATTTTGATGGTAGAGATCTTATGAAAATCTCTGAATCAGAGCGACGCAATTTAGTCGGTGCCGATGTTGCGATGATTTTCCAAGATCCAATGACAAGCTTGAATCCTTGCTTTACGGTTGGCTATCAAATTATGGAAGCATTAAAAGTCCATCAGGGAGGCAGTCGTAAAACACGTAAACAACGTGCTATCGACCTCTTAACGTTGGTGGGTATTCCTGATCCAGCTTCTCGCTTAGATGTCTATCCACACCAGCTTTCAGGGGGAATGAGCCAGCGTGTTATGATCGCAATGGCGATCGCTTGTCGCCCTAAGTTATTGATTGCTGATGAACCGACCACCGCACTGGATGTGACTATTCAGGCTCAAATCATAGAGCTGTTGCTCGATTTACAAAAACAAGAAAATATGGCGCTAGTGTTGATCACTCATGATCTAGCATTAGTGGCAGAAGCCGCGGACACAATTATTGTGATGTATGCGGGGCAAGTGGTGGAATCCGGAAAAGCATCAGAAATTTTTAAATCGCCTCGCCATCCTTATACTCAAGCATTATTAAGAGCACTTCCTGAGTTTGCGAGTAATAAAGCGCGATTAGCATCGTTATCGGGCGTTGTGCCGGGACGCTATGATCGACCAACAGGTTGCTTACTCAATCCACGCTGCCCATATGCTCATGATGAATGCTATAAGATTGAGCCTGAATTAAAAGAATTAGGAACGCATCGTGTGAAATGTCATACACCGTTAGATAATGCAGGGAGACCTAACCATGGCT
Source organism: Proteus alimentorum (assembly GCF_002607735.1). Lineage (GTDB taxonomy): Bacteria > Pseudomonadota > Gammaproteobacteria > Enterobacterales > Enterobacteriaceae > Proteus > Proteus alimentorum. Next base: position 52,592 of record NZ_NBVR01000039.1, on the reverse strand, counting down.
GAAGTTAATCCAAATGCATCAACTCCCCTATTAAAAGCGGTTAATTTAGCAAAGTATTACAGCGTAAAAGGTGGTTTTCTTTCAAAAGAGAGAACAGTTAAAGCCCTTGATGGTGTCTCTTTTGAATTAGAACGCGGTAAAACTTTGGCTGTTGTTGGTGAATCAGGGTGTGGTAAATCCACATTAGGTCGATTATTAACGATGATTGAGATCCCGACTTCAGGTGAGCTTTCTTATCGTGGACAAAATCTGTTAATTAGAGATAAATCAGCTGAGAAGCTACGTCGCCAAAAGATCCAAATTGTGTTTCAAAATCCTTATGGATCATTGAATCCGCGTAAAAAAGTGGGGCAAATATTAGAAGAGCCTTTATTGATTAATACAACACTGAATGCCTCTGAGCGTAAAGAAAAAGTATTATCAATGATGGCTAAAGTAGGATTAAAAATAGAACATTATAGCCGATATCCACATATGTTTTCTGGCGGCCAACGTCAGCGTATTGCTATTGCGCGTGGCTTGATGCTTGATCCAGACATTGTGGTAGCCGATGAACCTGTTTCTGCGCTGGATGTATCGGTTCGTGCCCAAGTACTGAATTTGATGATGGATCTGCAACAAGATATGGGACTCTCGTATGTTTTTATTTCCCATGATCTTTCGGTTGTTGAGCATATTGCAGATGAAGTTATTGTCATGTATTTAGGGCGTTGTGTAGAAAAAGGAACAAAAGCTCAAATTTTTGAAAATCCCCAACATCCTTATACGCAGGCATTATTATCAGCAACACCAAGATTGACGCCTGAACTAAGACGAGAGCGTATTAAATTAACGGGAGAATTACCAAGCCCATTAAATCCGCCAGCAGGTTGTGCTTTCGCAGCTCGTTGTCGTCGCGCATTTGGTCCATGTAGTCAATTACAGCCAACATTAAAAGAATATAATGGTCAGCTTATTGCTTGTTTTGCAGTGGAGCAAGATAACGCGATAGTTTAAATAAAATAAATTTATCTCATTAAATAAGAACAATATACTGATATATATTGTTCTTATTTTTATTAATAATATTTAATTAATCTTAACTAAATAATATAATAATGATTTCATAGATATCAAATATTATATTTATGTGAGTTTTTTAAAATATAAACTTCAATGATATTAAAGGAAAATAATGTTTTCCATTAAGAAATGTACTGCGCTTGGTATTGCATTTTAACTTGTAAGTAAGGATTTAATAGCGTTTAATTTTATATATTCTGGTGTTTTTTAGTGAATTGTATCTTTTGATTAAAGTAAAGTAGATTTGTTGTAAATAACAAAGAGAGCGTAAGATTTTATTTTTATTTTACTATTTCTATCTTATAACTATACTCAAATAACAATAATTATATATTTATCTACTTTCATTTTAATGGGTAGGCGCTTTTTATAACGTTATTTTCTTTATTGAGAGTGATACATAATCACAAAAATACAGTATAATCACTCTGTTCAGACATGTATATTGGAAATAGCAACGATGAAACCTCATCTTAAACATTCATTAACAATAAAACAGATGGCCGCTGTTGCGGGCGTTACGTTGGTGACTGTTGCTATTTTTATCAGTATTCAACTCGTTTATTTGATAGATCAACGCCGTGAAGATTATCAAAATCAGCTTTTTAATGCCGGTGTAAGTATCCAGCAACCACTTGCTGATGCATTGTTACGATCAGATTTAAACGATGCTAAACAGCAGATAGTGGCACTAAAAGCGACAGGTATTTTGGGTAAAGCGATTGTCATGCAACCCGAAAATGTGCAAGTGATGAATTTAGATTTTGCACCTAAGAAAGAAGTCTCTGAATTCTCAAGTTGGCTTTTGGGTATCCCCGTTGAAGCTGTTATTCCTTTACAGCCATTAGGCATTACTTCAACGGATGATAAGTCCTATAGTGGTTATCTCATTTTACAGGCTGACACAAACCGTTTTTATCGTTTTGCCAGTAATACAGTTGCATTGATGCTAACAACATATCTGTTGATGGGGCTTATTCTGACGGTTGCTATTAGTTGGTGTATTAATCGTATTGTTGTAAAACCTTTACGCCAAATCGCCGTCACCCTCAATAAAGATAGCCAAGTTTCAGCGTTATCTTGTCCAAAATCACATTGTGATGATGAGATTGGTTTGCTGGTTAAAGGATATAATCATCAAAAATCTGATCAAAAATTGCCGAAGGTCTGAACCTTCTTACGCCATAATGAGTCTAATCACTATAGTGATTTCATTTCATGTTTCTGTGGTGATAAAGAATGATAATACAAAAAATAGACATCCGACATCTAACATGTCTTTTGGCACTTATTGTTAAACCTCATAAGTGGTTTAATACCAAGGATTAATACAATAGAGGTTCACATGCAGGGTGTAATGACACGAATTTTATTGGGAAGCGTTATGTTCGGCGCTGTTGTTTGCCAAGTTCAAGCGGAGGCTTTACAGCCTGATCCGGCTTGGCAAGAAGGGCGACTAGCAAATGGTTTTCAGTGGCAAATTTTACAAACACCACAACGCCCAAATGATAGAATACAGATCCGTTTATTAGTTAATACAGGTTCTTTATCAGAAAAAAGCAGTGAAACGGGTTTTTCATCCTTGGTGTCCAAACTCAACGTTTTGGAAAATACAGGTTTAACGCCAGAGAAACGCGATAATCTATGGAAAAATGCGTTAGATCCTGACTATCCGTTGCCTCCAATGATCGTTTCATACGATTTTACTGTTTATAATCTAAGTTTACCGAACAATCAGCCTGAGTTGCTAAAGGATGCTTTCGCATTATTAGCAGGTATTGCTAAACCTGCACAATATACTGAAGATGCGGTTCGTAACGCAGTTCAATCACCGCTTCCGATTGCAACGTTTCCTCTTAATATCGAAGATCCTATCTGGCGTTCACGTCTTGAAGGCTCTAATTTGAAAGGTCGCAATCCGGGAAAACCTGTTAATCAATCTGTAAATACTAAAGAGCTATCAGATTACCAACAGCGTTGGTATACCCCAGATATGATGACACTTTATGTGGCAGGTAATGTTGATAATCGAGTATTGACGGAAAGCATTAATCAGGCCTTTTCACCGCTATCAGGAAAGCGTGTAACACCCGTTCCCGTCCCTATTCTTGCCGATATGAAACCTGAAACGTTATATGTGCAAGAGCCTATGCGTGCAAAAGACCAAATTGCTTTAATTTGGGATTTAGACTGGTCGCCAGTAAAAGACTCTGACACGTTAAATAAATATTGGTTAAGTGATTTAGCTCGTGAAGTGATTTTTGTACATTTAGGTCGTAGCCTTGAGCAACGGAAGGAAAACGACAGTACTCAAATTAACATTGATTGCCGGGTACAATATCAGCGTGCAAGTTGTTCTTTAAATCTTGATACTGCCACAGCGCACATTCCTGCATTAGCATCATGGGTGGGAGAAGAATTGGGTCGCTTGCGTAACCAAGGTATCAGCGATGAGTTATACAAAGAGCTGCAACAAGAGAAACAACTTCAATTAACTCAGTTATTTGCACGTTATGCAAAAACCAGCACGGCTATTTTGATTAATCAGCGTCTGTTATCACAACAAAGCAATATTATTGATATACCACCTGAACAATATCAGCGTTTACGCCAAGCATTTTTAGCGGGTTTAACAAAAGAGACATTAAATCAGGAACTTTCAAGAGTTTTATCTGAGGATATTACTTTTGTATTAACGCAAAGTGGTGAAACACCAACGGTAAATCTAGGTGAATTACGTATTCAATTTGAAAAACAAGTTCATCCAGAAACGGCAAATACACCTACGCCTGTTGTAACTGATGCTACACCAAATAACACAGTTGAAACTCCTGCTGTAATAACTCCAGCGGTAGAAACAACACCGACGAAGAAATCATAATAAAACAGAGATAGGCAGATATTGAAAATATATCAGCCATAAAATAAAAAAAGCCAAAAGTGTTATCAATACATTTTTGGCTTTTTATTTTTTTGATTTTAAAGGCGTTTAAATGCTTCTTTAATAATGGCGATTAAATTTTCACGGTTATTTTTTTGAGTTGTAAAACCTGCAATAGCAATTTGTTTTTCAGGTAAGTAATAAGCTACTGAGCCCCAATAACCAAGGTGATAGTAAAGTGTGCCTATGCCAGTTTCTTCGGCCATTAAACCTAAACGATAATTTGCCGCACCTGTATGCGAGCCTTGCCATTTCATCTCTTTTAAGGTTGATGGGTGCAAGTAAACTCTATCTTCGAAGAGGTCAGCTGTAAATTTAGCTAACTCAAGGGTTGTCATCACAAGCCCACCACCACCAAAAGCATCCATTGAAGCATCAATATGAGTACCTTCATGCTCACCTGTAAATTGTCTAGCACGCACTTTAGGACGATTAGGTTGTCGTTCTAAACCTTCCCACCACGTTTGTGGTAAATCTAAGTCTTGAAAATGCAATAATTCACGAACGGCGGTGGCCATGTCTTTTCTCATAAATTGAGAAAGGATATCACCTAATAAAATGTATCCTGTATCTGAATAAATGAAGCGTTTTCCAGCAGGAATAATGGGGAAGCCTTGTTGAGCATAGCGTGCTATTTGCTCTTCTCGTGTCCATTTATGTGAGGGATCTTTCATTACATCTTCAAGGTAAGCTTCATTTGCATGATCAAATAAGCCACTGCTATGGCTTAATAAATGGCGTAATGTAATAGTGTTAAGATCATACCCTAACTCTAATAATGTCTGTTGATAATTAGCACTTAAATATTGAGTTATATCATCATCAAGGGATAGGGCATCTTGTTCCCATAAACGTAAAAAAGCGGCGGCGAGAAAGGTTTTTGTATTACTAGCGATTCGAAAAGGTGTATCTACAGTTAATTTTTTCTGGGTACTTTCGTCGGCAAATCCGTGCGCCATACCAAAAGGGTATTGAATGCCTGCACCTGTAATATAGATAGCACTTGCTGAAGGTAAGGCATGAAAAGCATCAGTCATTGATTGAACCATAGTTACTTCCTTATCTGTCAGGAAAATAAATCAGCAAAAAGGGTGTACTTAGCACCCTTTATCTATACTGCAGAAATTTTTTATTTACTTTTTGTTGCTGCTCGTAATTCTGTTACTGTTTTACCGCCTATTCCCCAGTTATCTGTTTCAACTTCATCAATGACTACAACAGTAGTTGCTGGATTTTTGCCTAATACATCAACCAAAAGTTGTGTCGCTCCTGCAATGAGTTGTTCTTTTTGTTCTGCGGTTGCACCTTCACGTGTAATTTTAATATTAACGTATGGCATTGTTTTTCCTTATTACGTTATTTATAGGCGGTTAGTGCAGGGAATTAACCATGTCGGTTTATCATAAATTTAAGATGTTGATTGCGTTTCAGCCAACTGTTCTTTGCGCATATTTGGGCCATCAGTGGCGATCCACGCGGCACAAAAGAGCGTTAATCGGGCAAAAAAGTAGAAGAAAGCCATTAAACCTATCACTGAACCAAATGCAGCACCTGAAGGTGAGCTTGCGATTCTGGGTAGCATCCATGTCATGACAGATTTCAATATTTCAAAACCAATAGCGGCGATAAGTGTGCCTTTCATCAGCGAAATTCGTTTTGGTTGATGGCGAGGTAGGATCCACAATATCCATAAAAAAAGTAAATAGTTTGCAGTAATGGAGATAGTTAAGCCGATTGTTGTCCATACTGGTGTTAACCACTCAATACCATCTAATCCCAATGTGTGAACAATCATTCTTTGGGCTGAACCTGCCACAGACGTTAGTGTAATAGTGACAATTAACGCAAAAAGTAAGCCAATTAGCGCTAAAAAGTCACGAAAGTAGCGGAAATAGATTTTCTCTTGCTCTTCTTTATTTCTTTCCCAAACGGGGCGTGATTGCGCCAAAATGGCTTGGCGTAAATTACCTACCCAATTAACACCAGAATAAAGAGCGATCGCTAAACCGGTTAAACCCACGGTTGTACGCTGGCGAACGGCGGTATCAATACTTTGTTGAACCGTAGATGCAAGCGTTGGATCGTCAATGCTATTTGCAACACCTGTAATTAATTTAGCGAGTAAATCTGGATTTGAGGCTAAAATGAAACCCGCACAAGCAAAGGAAAGCATTAATACAGGGATTAATGATAAAAATGAAAAATAGGTAATAGCGGCACCAAACTGATTTCCCATTCTGTCAGTAAAACGTTCGGCGGTACGAATAAGATGTGCAATAAAAGGAATGTTAGTAATAAAATTACTGATTTTTATCCCAATACCGATGGCTTTTTTTCCACCATGGATCCCTTTTTCCAGCCCTTTTTTGAGCGGCTGAGTCAGTTGAGTTTTTGCGTTCTCTGTTTTGGGTTGCTGCTCTTCTGACATATATCCTCTTTGATTAGATCTGTCCATTTTTAATAATTGAGTGTCACTACTATAGTTTTCACTCAAAAATATCATAGCTTAATTTCTGTTACACATCTTATGCTTATTGTAATTAGCCACTGATTTAGGAGATGTATTTGTTTGTTCTGGCTTAAGTGTAGATGATGCTCTATCAAAAGGCGTAGATAATCTTGTACTTAATAAAGGATAAAAAAACAATATAGCAATTCTGAAATTAAGTTTAGTTTAATAAGGGAATGGCTACTCACTTATTGTTTTATTCTGTATTGCACAGTCAAATAAGGAGTAGGCATTAATTACTGATGATAACTACTTTGTCAGTAGATTTAATTCTTCTTCAATTGCCTTTAAGTCTGCTTTTTCTTCCGCTAATTTTCTCTCTTGTTTAGCAATTTTATCTGCATCACCCTTAAGTTGTGCTTCTTTTAATTCGAGCTCGCGCTCTTTAACATCAAGTTGTTTTTCACGTAATTCAAGACGTGTGCTTTCAACCACTTTTTCAGGCGTGCAATAGCGTTCAACATTTTGTAATGCTCGCTCCAAGCCTTGGATACGATATTGATTACCCTGTGTTTTTGCATATTCCATCTGTTTTTGGATATTCTGCTTTTTTATCTCACAGCCATTGGTTGATCTATCTGCATAGGCGTTACTTGCGAGTAAGCTTAAGGTTATGGCAGCCAAAAGTAATTTTTTCATCTTTCTATCCTATTTAAACTTAAGTGAAATATGGACTTATCATAACGGCTGAGTACTAAGACACAACGTTTCTTTCGCTTTCAATGAAGAAGTTCGGCTTTTTCTGATACACTGAGTTTAATCGCTATTTCAGAGTAAATTAATTACTAAGCTATACTTATTTCTAACGGAAGATAAAGAATGCTGAGCTATCGCCATAGTTTCCATGCTGGCAACCACGCCGATGTTTTAAAACATATTGTTCAAACACTCATCATTGAGTCTTTAAAAGAGAAAGAGAAACCTTTTCTTTATCTTGATACTCATGCTGGCGCTGGACGTTATCAATTAACCAATGCTCATGCGACTCGCACTGGCGAATATTTAGAAGGGATCGCTCGCTTATGGCAGCAAGAAGAAGTGCCTGAGCTTATTTTGCCTTACCTCGAAGCGGTGGGGGAATTAAATGCAAGTGGAGAACTGCGTTATTATCCTGGATCACCTCTATTAGCGGGCAAATTACTAAGAGAACAAGATTCTTTAGTGCTAACAGAATTACATCCAACGGATTTTCCTTTATTACGTACCGAATTCTCTCGTGATGAGCGAGTTAGAGTTTCTCGTGAAGATGGCTTTGGCCAATTAAAATCTAAGTTACCTCCGCCAAGTCGTCGTGGATTCGCATTAATTGATCCACCTTATGAACTTAAACAAGACTATTCTGCGGTTGTTAAAGGTGTTGTTGAAGGCCATAAGCGCTTTGCGACAGGAACTTACGCGATTTGGTATCCAGTTGTTCACCGCCAGCAAATCAAACGCATGTTAAAAGAGCTTGAAGCAACAGGGATCCGTAGGATTTTACAAATTGAATTAGCCGTAAAACCCGATAGTGATCAACTGGGGATGACGGCATCAGGCATGATTGTGATTAACCCACCTTGGAAATTAGAATCACAAATGAAATCAATACTCCCTTGGTTACATAAAACCTTAGTTCCTGAGGGTATTGGACATACATTAGTTGAGTGGGTTGTACCAGAATAAGCATCTTTATTATTGTTTTTGCCTATTACTGTAAAAGCTAAAATCTGACGTGCTATGTTTTAAATTTTGTCATAATAGACATCATGATATGAAAGACTTAGCCTGTGAGTTACCTATTTTTCTACAGATAAATGGATCAGAGAAATGACGAGCAAACATTACGATTATATCGCCATCGGTGGCGGTAGTGGTGGTATCGCATCAATTAATAGAGCGGCAATGTATGGCCAAAAATGTGCATTAATTGAAGCGAAAGCATTAGGTGGCACTTGTGTTAACGTGGGTTGTGTACCTAAAAAAGTGATGTGGCATGCAGCACAAATTGCTGAAGCTATTCATCAATACGGCCCTGATTATGGTTTTGACACCACAGTGAACCGTTTTGATTGGGATACGCTAATTAGTAGCCGTTCTGCTTATATTGACCGTATTCATCAATCTTATGACCGTGTATTAGGTAATAACAAAGTTGATGTTATCCAAGGTTTTGCTCGTTTCGTTGATGCTAATACTATTGAAGTTAATGGTGAAAAGATCACCGCCGATAATATTTTGATTGCAACCGGTGGTCGTCCTGTTCAACCTAATATTCCAGGTGCTGAGTATGGTATTAATTCTGATGGTTTCTTTGAATTAAAAGCCTTACCAAAACGTGTTGCTGTTGTTGGTGCAGGTTATATCGCTGTTGAACTTGCTGGTGTGTTAAATGCTTTAGGTAGTGAGACACATTTATTTGTACGTAAACATGCGCCATTGCGTAATTTCGACCCATTAATCGTTGAAACACTGTTAGAAGTGATGGAAACCGAAGGGCCTAAGTTACATACACACGCTATTCCTAAAGCTGTGATTAAGAATGCAGATGGAAGTTTAACGCTACAACTGGAAAACGGCACAGAGCAAACAGTTGATACCTTAATCTGGGCGATTGGCCGTGAGCCGGCAACAGATAACCTGAATTTGGCGGTAACGGGTGTTGAGTTAAATGAAAAAGGCTATATCAAAGTCGATAAATTCCAAAATACCAATGTAAAAGGAATTTATGCTGTTGGCGATAATACAGGGGCGGTTGAATTAACGCCGGTTGCTGTTGCCGCAGGGCGCCGTTTGTCAGAGCGTTTATTTAACAACAAACCTAACGAACACTTAGACTATTCAAATATCCCAACGGTTGTATTTAGCCATCCTGCTATTGGTACTGTTGGTTTAACAGAGCCTCAAGCGGTTGAGCAATACGGTGCGGATCAAGTCAAAGTGTATAAATCGTCTTTCACCGCGATGTATAGCGCTGTGACTCGTCATCGTCAACCGTGTCGTATGAAGTTGGTTTGTGTTGGTGCAGACGAAAAAATTGTTGGTATTCATGGTATTGGGTTTGGTATGGATGAAATGCTACAAGGTTTTGCTGTGGCCCTGAAAATGGGGGCAACGAAAAAAGACTTTGATGATACTGTGGCAATCCACCCAACGGCAGCAGAAGAATTTGTTACGATGAGATAAGCTGTTTCCATTTATATCGCTTAAGCTTATTTTTATTCTTACGTGAAAAGCTAGAGTTAACCCTCTGGCTTTTTTTATTGAAAATTTGTACTTACCCTTCGTTTTATTTCGAACTCAAACATCCTCTTTTCTACGCATTTTTCAAAAAGCATATTCGTCTACTTATTGACCAATAAACCAGTCATTAAGTGAAATAACTTATTTTGTAAAAAAAAAGTTATTACATCGCCAATATTGGTTTTTATTTTGTGTCATTGTGCGATAGGTTTTGCTTGTTTTGTAAACAAAAATTTACAGGTTTACATGTTGTTTTTTATAAAAATGTTAATTAAAGAAATCATCATGTTTTTTTATCAAAAATTCTATAATTTATAAATATATTATTATATATCAATATGTAGCGTATTTTACTTCAGAAAAATAATGTCTTTAATTGATGGTTTTTTATGAGGAAAAACGATAGAAGTAACCATGTTGTATCTGTGGATATTGTTGTTGAGTGAAATGGTTAACAAATAATTATAATTATTAACAATATAATGAACTATGATAATATCCACTTTTAAAGATACAAATTAATAACATTATAAATATAAATGGTAAATCCATTACTGAGGTAGAAGATGAAAATTTCAAGGAGAAAGCTGCTTTTAGGTGTTGGTGCTGCGGGTGTTTTAGCCGGTGGTGCTGCGTTAGTTCCAATGGTGCGCCGTGATGGCAAATTCGTTGAAGCTAAATCTAGAGCATCATTTGTCGAAGGTACAGAGGGTGCGCTGCCTAAAGAGTCTGATGCAGTGATTATTGGTGGTGGTATCCAAGGTATTATGACCGCTATCAACCTTGCAGAACGTGGTATGAGTGTCACAATTTTAGAAAAAGGCGAGATTGGCGGTGAACAATCAGGCCGTGCATACAGCCAAATTATTAGTTATCAAACATCACCAGAAATTTTCCCATTACACCATTACGGGAAAATCTTATGGCGTGGAATGAACGAGAAGATTGGTGCTGATACCAGTTATCGTACACAAGGCCGTGTAGAAGCCCTTGCTGATGAAAAAGCATTTGATAAAGCTCAAGCGTGGATCACCACAGCAAAAGAAACAGCGGGATTTGATACACCATTAAATACGCGCATTATTAAAGGTGAAGAGTTATCAAATCGTCTTGTTGGTGCTCAAACACCATGGACTGTTGCTGCTTTTGAAGAAGACTCAGGTTCTGTTGATCCCGAAACAGGAACACCAGCATTAGCACGCTACGCTAAACAAATTGGCGTAAAAATCTATACCAACTGTGCAGTAAGAGGCATCGAAACTGCGGGCGGTAAGATTTCTGATGTTGTAACAGAAAAAGGCGCAATTAGAACATCTCACGTTGTTCTTGCTGGTGGTATTTGGTCACGTTTATTTATGGGTAACATGGGCATTGATATTCCAACGCTGAATGTTTACTTATCACAGCAACGTGTATCAGGTGTTCCGGGCGCACCTCGTGGTAACGTGCATTTACCAAATGGTATTCACTTCCGTGAACAAGCCGATGGTACTTATGCTGTCGCACCACGTATTTTCACCAGTTCTATCGTGAAAGATAGCTTCTTGTTAGGGCCTAAGTTCATGCACCTATTAGGTGGTGGTGAGCTGCCATTAGAATTCTCTATCGGTGAAGACTTATTTAATTCATTCAAGATGGCAACCTCTTGGAAATTAGATGAAAAAACACCGTTTGAACAATATCGCATTGCAACAGCAACACAAAATACTGAGCACTTAGATGCTGTATTCCAAAGAATGAAAGCTGAATTCCCAGTATTTGAAAAATCACAAGTTGTTGAACGTTGGGGAGCAGTCGTTAGCCCAACATTTGATGAATTACCTATTATTTCTGAAGTCAAAGAATACCCTGGTCTGGTTATCAATACAGCAACAGTATGGGGTATGACAGAAGGCCCAGCAGCAGGTGAAGTTACTGCCGATATCGTAACGGGCAAAAAACCAGTTATTGATCCAACGCCATTTAGTATGGATCGTTTTAAGAAATAAGTAACCCCTTGTTTTACTGTAAATTAAACATATTAAGGAGTTTTCATGCGCTATAAAAGTTTACTTGTTGCCCTGCCTTTTATTTTTGGTGTAGCAAGCGCAAATGCAACGGAGAATGTTGTGCATCATAAATTAAACGGTATGCCTATTTCAGAAGCAGTTGAAATTAATGCAGGCAACAATCTGGTTTTCTTAAGTGGTAAAGTCCCTACTAAGAAATCAGCAAATGCACCAGACGGTGAATTAGCTTCTTATGGTAATACAGAAGAACAAACCATTAATGTTTTAGAGCAAATCAAAACTAACTTGAATAGTCTTGGTCTTGATATGAAAGACGTTGTTAAGATGCAAGTATTCTTAGTTGGTGGTGAAGAAAATAATGGCACTATGGACTTTAAAGGTTTTATGAACGGTTACTCTAAGTTCTATGATGCTTCAAAAACTGATCAACTACCAGCACGCTCAGCATTCCAAGTTTATAAACTAGCGAATCCAGCATGGCGTGTAGAAATTGAAGTTATCGCTGTTCGTCCTGCAAAATAAGGCAACAAGCTTTATTCAATTTTGAAATAAAATCTAATGTGATAAAACGTCAAAGAAGGGTAACTTTCTTTGACGTTTTTTATGGTATCAATATGTTATAGCGATATCTCAACACAAAATTGTCATAAGAATTGAATCAATAATTAACTACTTTCACCTTGAATAAACTTCACTGGAATAACAGAGACGATATCTGTTATTTCTTTATTCTCAATTAATGCACTAATCACTTCTACGCTTTTTTCAGCGAGTTTTTCAAAGGGTTGTTCAATACAGGTTAATTGACGCAGTGTTTGGTTTAACCAAGGGCTACCATCGTAAGCAACAATTTTTAATTGTTCAGGAATGGCGATATTTCGCCTTGTTGCTTCATTAAATAATGCCATGGCGGGAATATCAGCAGCAAAAATAGCATCGATATCTGAATGCAAAGAAAGTATTTTTGTTGCAAAAGCGTGAAAATAGTCTTTCTCTTCTTCTTTCCAATTTACTTTGCAAGGAATTGGTTTAATACCTGCCTGAATAAGCGTTTCTTTAAAAGCTAAACAGCTTTGATATGATGGGGTTGATGATAAATAACTTGAGTTATCTTCAATATAAAGGATTTTTTGGCAACCTTTTTGAATAAGGTGTTCTGCTGCTAATCGACCACCAGTATGATGATCGGAACAAACTAATGGAATATCACGAAGATGGCGATCTAGCGTTACCACGGGTTTTTGAATATGCTGATATTCACTATCATCCAATAACAGATATTCTGCAATAATACCGTCGATCTGGCCGCGTTTAAGCATATCAAAAAAGATACGTTCACGTACTTTGCTATTTTGTGTTGCACATAACATCATGCTATAGCCATTTTCAGCGAGCTTATTTTCAATAAAACGTGTCACTGTCGCAAAATAAGGGTATTCAAGGCTATTAATAATGACACCAACAACCGCACTTTTTTGTTGATACAAATTTCTTAGCCAAGTATCAGGAATATAATCTAATTCTTCTACCGCTTTTTTTATTTTTTCTCGTGCAGATTGAGAGACATAACCACTGTTATTTAATGCTCTGGAAACAGTACTTGCTGCGACATTTGCTTTTTTTGCGACATCACGGATCCCGGCCATTGAATATGCTGTTGCTCCTTTCAATTAGTTGATGACCTAATATATCTTAATATGATTATGACAAACCCATCTTTATTGAGGTAATTGTGTTTTTTTAGTATGAGCTATTTCACATTTTAGTATGTTAATTACCTTCCCCTCTCGTTTAGTGCTTATAGTATCTTATATTAATTATGGAACAGTTCCATATGTACTCATTACCTTGGTGAGGTGAATATGTCTAATACTTGGTGGAAAGAAGCTGTGGTTTATCAAATTTATCCCAAGAGTTATTATGATAGTAACGAGGATGGTATTGGGGATTTAGCTGGGATCACAGAAAAATTAGATTATATTCAGTCTCTTGGTACAAACGTTATTTGGTTATGCCCCATTTTTAAATCGCCAATGAAAGACAATGGTTATGATATTGCTGATTATTCTGCTGTCGATCCTATCTTTGGTGATAATAACGCGTTAGATAAACTCATTAGCGAAGCGAAAAAACGTGATATTAAAATTCTATTAGATTTAGTATTAAATCACTCTTCTGATGAGCATCCATGGTTTAAATCGGCAATTGAAGATCCTAATAGCCCATATGCTGATTATTATATTTTTAAACAATGGGATAAGCCGACACCTCCTAATAATTTACGCACTTATTTTGATTGCTCTGTTTGGAGTCGTGTTGGTAAAACTAATCGTTGGTATTTCAATTCATTTGGTCCTGAACAGCCGGATTTAAATTGGGAAAACCCACAATTACGTAAAGATATTATCGACATGATAAATGTCTGGATCAAAAAAGGGGTTGCAGGATTTCGCATTGATGCGATTGGTAATTTAAAAAAATCCCCTGAAGCCTTATCTGAATATCAATTTGAACCTGATAAAGATGATGGTTCTGCATCTTTAGTGCCTTGGGTTTTAAATCAACCGGGTATTGATAAGTTTTTAACTGAATTAGCTGAGAATACTTTTAAGCCTGCAAATAGTATGACGGTTGCAGAAATTGATGTACCTGAAAAAGATTTACGTGCTTATGTGGGTGAGAATGGTTATTTCTCCATGGTATTTGATTTTAGTATCGCTGACTTAGATATTCGCAATGAAAAGCCCTTCACCATTAATCCAATCACAGGTGAAAGGTTAAAACCTGTCTTTATTAAAAGCCAATTAGATACCCAACGGGTTGGTTGGGGAGCGCCTTATTTAGAAAATCACGATCAACCTCGTTCGCTAAATAAATTTTTACCTCAAGGCGCAATTAGCCCTATTAGTGCCAAAATGTTAGCCACCTTTTTATTAACCCAACGAGGTACACCTTTTATTTATCAAGGGCAAGAAATAGGAATGTCTAACTGCCCAATGACATTAGAAGAACACGATGATTTACATGTATTTAAATTATACGAATGGGGTAAAAAACTAGGTTATAGCGATGAAAAAATGATTGAATATTTTAATCAACGTAGTCGTGATAATTCAAGAACGCCTTTTCAATGGAATAATAAAGCATATAGTGGATTTACAACAGGAAAGTCGTGGTTAAAAGTAAACCCTAATTATAATCAAATTAATGCAGAACAAGAGATTGCAGATAAGCACTCGCTTTTTTCTTATTATCAGCAGTTAATCACATTAAGACGACATTCAGAAATCAGTGATATTTTGATTTATGGTGAGTTCTTGTCATTAGATTCACCAGAAAATGTGATTGCTTTTAAGCGTACGTATGAAGGCCAAGCAGTCAATATTTACTGTAATTTTAGTGGTGAAGAAAAAGCACTAACCATTAAAGCTAAAGATATTTATTTGCATAACAGCCCAATAGTGGAAGACGCACAAGGCAACCTTATTCTTCAGCCTTATCAAGCAATTATTTTTGCTTAATTCTCTCTATTTAATTGAAACTAAAGCGCCTTGCTTTTATAAGGCGCTTTATGATTTGCAACCTTTATTTCGTCTGTTTCAGCCAATCTGCAATAAATTCTGCAATAGCTTCGGGTGCATTGATATCGAGTAGTGGAAAATCGACACTTAAATCACAATCACTGGCGACAGCAATAACGTGCTCATCAAGTAAATCATTAAAATCACGCTCGTTGATATGGCGATAAAGTGCAATTTTAGGAATGGTTTCGCCTTTAAATCCTTCGACTAAGATTAAATCTAGCTTACTTGCATCAAAGCGAGATGCGAGATAATACAAATCTAATTCTGGTCGTTCTGGCGTCTCTGTCATTAATGCCCAACGTTGTTGGCTTGCGACTAATGTTTGGTCTGCTCCCGCTTTTCTAAGCTCGTAACTGTCTTTTCCAGGCTTATCCACATCCATATCATGATGAGTGTGTTTGATCATGCCTACACGAATTTCTCTTTTACGTAATTGTGGAATAAGTTGTTTTAGTAGTGTCGTTTTACCCGTTCCACTCCATGCCGTGATCCCTAAAAGGGGTAAATCTACTTGTGCCATATTTTTCATTCCTATTTTTTTAATTTGTTGGCTTTTTCAATATCGTCAGGGGTATTTAAATTAATAAAAGCACTTGCTTGATCCGCGAATAAAACAGGGTGCGCATTTATCTGCTTCATAAACAACATTAATTTTCGATCACCTTGTGCTAAATAAGCTTCTAGCATAGGAATAATACGACGATTTAGCAGCGCTAAGGTAGGATGTTCTCTTTCACCATCATCAACATAAACGGCTAATGCTTCGCCTCTTTGCTCATAGAGTTTTTCAACTAAATTAAGAGGGAAATAGGGGACATCGCAAGGTACAAAGGCAACCCAAGGTGTTGAGGCTTGCTTTAATAACGTGAGCATGCCAGCTAAAGGCCCTGAAAATCCTTCTATTTCATCTGTAATAACAGGATATTGGCTTTGGCGATATTGTTCTAAATTTCGGTTAGCACTAATCAGTATGCTATCAACTTGAGGTGCTAGTTTTTGGGCAATATGGCGGTATAAAGGCTGTCCATGTAGAATTTGAAGCCCTTTATCAGCCCCTCCCATTCGTGTTGCTTGGCCACCCGCAAGTATACCACCTGTAATATTCTTCATTTTCATATTCAATATTTGTGAATAAATGGGCTAAAATTTCCGAACGATTTTTATCAAGTAAAGACGATATACTAATAAGAAATATCGACTTAATGAGATTTCATGTAAAGCGACAGCAATTTTTATCAAAAAAGCGTAATCTTTACGCATATTGACAGAGGTTTCCTTTTTCTATCGGATAATAATTGGTACTTTGTTGTTGTCATTAATAATAAGGATTTTTTGTATGAAATGTCACCGTCTTAATGAAGTTATGGAATTATTGCACCCAGTTTGGGAAGAAAATTCTGATTTAAACTTAATTCAATTATTGCAGAAACTGGCTGATGAAGCGGGTTTTAAAGGTCAATTATCTGATCTGACTGATGATATTTTGATTTACCATCTGAAAATGCGTGGTTCAGCGCCGACAGATGTGATACCTGGGCTGAAAAAAGATTACGAAGAAGATTTTAAAACCGCCATATTACGTGCTCGTGGCGTGATTAAAGATTAAATTCAGGATAGAAAATGGAAATGTCTGCCTCATTTAATTTTCAGGGACTTTCACCTGATAACATTTGGGACGCGTTAGTTAAAATCGGTTTTTATCCTGAGTCTGGGTTAACGGAATTAAATAGCTATGAAAATCGTGTTTTTCAATTTATGGATGAGCATCGACAACGTTATGTGGTGAAATTTTATCGTCCTCAACGCTGGTCGTATGAACAAATAAAAGAAGAGCATGAATTTGTTTTAGCCTTAAAGGAAGCTGCGGTATCTGTTGCGGCGCCTTTAATTATTAATAATGAGACAGTTCATCTTTCTGATGATGGCTTTTATTTTGCAATATTCCCCAGCATAGGGGGAAGAGCATATGAAACTGATAATTTATTTCAGCTAGAAGAGGTTGGACGCACATTAGGACGCATTCATCAAATAGGTAGAAAAAAGCGTTATGAATATCGACCGACGGTTTCTATTGCAGAATATCTGATAGTGCCAAAATTAGAATTTGAAAGTAGTGTGTTAATTCCTAATAACCTCAAACCTCAATTTATAGAGGTTATAGATAAACTTATTCATGATGTGCGTCCTAAAATAGAGGACTCTGCATGGCAAATGTTACGGCTACATGGTGATTGCCATCCCGGTAATATATTGTGGCGTGATGACGTTGTAATGGTTGATTTTGATGATTCCCGAATGGGACCTGCGGTACAAGACTTTTGGATGTTATTAAACGGCTCACGGCAAGAGCAGGTTATACAATTAGATACGATCCTTGAGTCTTATTATGAATACCAAGATTTTGATTTACGTGAATTGTCATTAATTGAGCCACTAAGAGCAATGAGAATGGTGCATTATCTCGCGTGGGTATTAAAACGCTGGAATGATCCTGCTTTCCCTCGTGCTTTTGTTTGGTTTCAAGAGCAAGATTTTTGGTTTAAACAATTAGCCTTATTCAAGGGACAAGTGGAGCAATTAAATGAGCCTCCTTTACAACTTAGCCCAATGTATTAATTCTTAGGAGACGATGAGAAATGAAAAAGATTTGGCTGGCGTTAGCAAGTATGGTGTTAGCATTCAGTGTTTCTGCGGCTGATATTTCTGAAGGAAAACAGTACACTAACCTTTCTAAGACTGTTGCAGCAGCGCCTGATGTTGTTGAGTTTTTCTCTTTTTATTGCCCACATTGTTATCAATTTTCTGAAGTGTATAAAGTCAATAGTACTGTTGAAAAAAATGCACCCAAAAATACCAATATTGTCCGTTACCACGTTGATTTCTTAGGTCCTTTAGGTAAAGACTTAACACGTTCTTGGGCTGTGGCAATGGCCTTAGGTGTTGAAGATCAAGTTTCTCCTGTTTTATTTAAAGGTATTCAAGAAACTCAATCTATTCGTTCTGTTGATGATATTCGTAATGCCTTCATTAAGGCTGGTGTTAAAGGTGAAGATTATGATGCTGCAATGAATAGCTTTGTGGTGAATTCTTTAGTTAGCCAACAACAAAATGCTGTCGCTGATTTCCAAATCAATGGTGTTCCAGCCATGATAATTGGCGGTAAATATAAAATGAAAAATGATGGTATCAGCGCAAAATCACCAGAAGAGTATGCAAAAACCTATTCTGATATCGTGAACCAATTATTGCTGAAAAAATAATATAGGCTTAATTTTCCTATATAGACTAAGTAAAAGCATATAGATTTTTATATAAAAATAGCACTCAAGAAATAGGGGTGCTATTTTTTTTACTTTCATATTTTTGTCATAATATAACTATCCACATTAATAAAAAATACTTCGATTAATTTATAATATCTTAATGAATTCGCTAAGTGATTGATTTTTTAATTGTGTTAATGAATTGAAAAGAATGCTAACTTATTAATATAGAGAGGATTACAAAACTATTAACAGAGTTATCCACAGGTTGTTTGGGTATTGACTAAAAAATAAGTCCTTAATAAAAAATATGACACTAATATGAACGTTAATATTAATGATGAGCAAGTGGCACTATCTTAAATACTTTCTAAATAACACAGTGAGTTTGCTTTTTAGTCTTTGCTTTTAATTGAAATCAGATTAATAGATATGGCTTCTGATAAAAAATAGCTTTAATTAATATTAAGTTATCATTCATGCTTATTCTTTCTGTTAAGTTCGGCTAATAATAAATAATTGAGTATTTAAGCCGAATTTCTGCATTTAAGAACAGGTAATATTCGTCTATTGGGCTGTGATGTGGCATTCTAGTCATATCAACGAACCTCAGAACAATGATGAACAGATTATGGTCCAGATAGCAGAAAACCCCTTTATCCTTGTAGATGGCTCCTCATATCTTTACCGCGCCTATCATGCATTTCCACCGCTAACCAATAGCCAAGGTGAGCCAACGGGTGCGATGTATGGCGTGTTGAATATGCTGCGTAGCCTGATAATACAGTATAAACCAAGTCATGTTGCGGTTGTGTTTGACGCTAAAGGTAAAACATTCCGTGATGAGTTGTATGAGGAATATAAATCTAATCGTCCTCCAATGCCGGATGATTTACGTGAACAGATAGCGCCTTTACATGAGATGGTGCAAGCAATGGGTTTACCATTGTTATCTATTTCAGGTGTGGAAGCTGATGACGTTATTGGTACATTGGCACTAAAAGCAGCAGCTGATGGGCGTGATGTCCTAATCAGTACTGGTGATAAAGATATGGCGCAATTAGTGACGCCAAAGATCACGCTTATTAACACGATGACCAACGTTATTTTAGGCCCTGATGAAGTTAAAGAGAAATATGGTGTTCCGCCTGAACTGATTATTGATTTCCTCGCACTAATGGGTGATTCATCCGATAACATCCCTGGTGTTCCGGGTGTGGGCGAAAAAACCGCTTTAGGCCTTTTACAAGGGCTTGGTAGTTTAGATGATATCTATAAGCAGCTGGATAATATCGCAACGTTGAGTTTCCGTGGTGCTAAAACACTTGGCGCTAAAATGGCAGAGCATGAGAAAGTAGCAAAACTTTCTTATAAATTGGCAACGATTAAAACGGATGTTGAACTCGATAAAACATTTGATGATTTAGTGGTTAATGAGCCAAATTTAGATCAATTATTAGAGATGTTTACGCGTTATGAATTTAAACGCTGGATAAGCGACCTTCAAAATGGTGGTTGGTTAGCGCAACGTAGTACACACAAAGTTGCAGTGCCTTACACCTCAGAAGCCGTTAAATCTAAAGAAGCACCTGCATCAGCTAATTTCCCTGTTATTACACAAGAGAATTATGAAGCTGTCTTAACGCATGACAGCTTAGCGCGATGGGTTGAGCTTCTCAAAAAAGCGCCTGCATTTGCATTCGATACAGAAACTGACAGCTTAAATAATATTGATGCTCGTTTAGTGGGGCTGTCATTTGCTATTGAGCCGGGTAAAGCCGCTTATATTCCGCTGCGTCATGAGTATTTAGATGCGCCAGAGCAACTCCCTGTTAATGAAGTGCTCGCGGCATTAAAACCGATTTTAGAAGATAAAAATATCTTAAAAATTGGGCAAAACTTGAAGTTTGACCGTGGGATTATGGAAAATGAAGGTATCGAGTTAAACGGTATTCATTTTGATACGATGTTGGAGTCTTACGTATTAAATAGCGTAGGCAATCGACATGATATGGATACGTTGGCTGAAAAACATTTAAACCATAAAACCACAACATTTGAAGAGATTGCGGGTAAAGGTAAAGGTCAACTGACTTTTAATCAAATTGAGGTTGAGCAAGCGACGTTATATGCTGCTGAAGATGCTGATATCACGTTATTACTCCATCAAGCACTCTATCCTCAAATAGAAGCCATTGAGCCTCTTAAACATGTTTACCGCGATATTGAAATGCCATTAGTGCCTGTGCTTTCCAGAATGGAACGCAAGGGGGTATTAATTGATGCTCAAGTGTTAGCGGTTCAATCTCAAGAAATTACACAACGTTTAGCTGAAATTGAAAAAGAGACGTTTGCGTTAGCAGAACAAGAATTTAATCTCTCTTCACCTAAACAGTTACAAGAAATCTTATTTGATAAACTGCAATTGCCGGTTATCAAGAAAACCCCGAAAGGGGCGCCATCTACCAATGAAGAAGTATTGGAAGAATTAGCGCATAGCCATGAATTGCCCCGTTTGATTTTAGAGCATCGTGGTCTTGCGAAACTAAAATCTACCTATACGGATAAATTGCCATTAATGGTGAATAGTAAAACGAAGCGTGTACATACTTCATATCATCAAGCGGTGACGGCAACGGGGCGTTTATCTTCTCGCGATCCGAATCTTCAAAATATTCCAGTGAGAAATGAAGAAGGACGTCGAATTCGCCAAGCATTTATTGCGCGTGAAGGTTTTAAAATTGTCGCCGCCGACTATTCACAAATTGAATTACGGATTATGGCGCATTTATCGCAAGATAAAGGCTTATTAGATGCCTTTGCTCAAGGTAAAGATATTCACCGTGCAACAGCATCTGAAGTGTTTGGTATACCTTTAGAAGAAGTCACTTCTGAACAACGTCGTAGTGCAAAAGCGATCAACTTTGGTCTTATTTATGGTATGAGCGCATTTGGCTTATCACAACAGATTGGTGTTGAGAGAAGAGAAGCTCAGCGTTATATGGATCTCTATTTTGAGCGTTATCCGGGGGTCTTGGACTATATGGAGCGCACACGTAAACAAGCTTCTGAACAAGGCTATGTTGAAACGTTAGATGGTCGCCGCCTCTATTTACCAGAAATTAACTCAAAGAATGCAATTCGTCGTAAAGCTTCAGAGCGTGAGGCGATTAATGCACCAATGCAGGGTACAGCGGCGGATATCATCAAAAAAGCCATGATTGCTGTGGATCATTGGATTTGCAATGAATGTCCTGCTGATGTGCATATGATTATGCAAGTACACGATGAATTAGTGTTTGAAGTGCGAGAGTCTTACCTAGAGAACGCAAATATCATGATCCATAAATTGATGGAAAGCAGTATGGAGTTAGCTATTCCGTTAAAAGTTGAAGTGGGTGTGGGTAATAACTGGGATGAAGCACACTAGTTTTTAAATACTATTCTTAACGAGAAAAGGGCACAGGATTGTGCCCTTTTCTATGTCAAAACTTATTGAAATGTGAAAAAGAGATAAGTGAATAATTAAGCAACTTGTGAGTCTATCAGTTTGCTCAATTTCTTCTGTTTTTTCTCAATACGTTGACGTTTTAACGGAGATAAATGGTCAATAAAGAGTTTACCATCAAGATGGTCTAACTCATGTTGAATGCAGCCTGCAAACAAATCAGAGGCTTCAAGTTCAATTTCATCACCATTTCTATCCAATGCCTTAACCTTTAAGAAGCGATAACGCTCTGTTGGGGCAAAAGAATCAGGAATAGATAGACACCCATCCATCATATCCATCACTTCATCTTCAGTGCTGATAATTTCAGGATTGATAAGTGCAATCGGTTGATCTCGTTTTTCAGAAACATCAATGACAACAATGCGTTTAGATACATTAACCTGAGGCGCCGCTAAGCCAATACCTCGTTCTGCATACATGGTTTCAATCATGTCATCGATTAATGTGCGTATTTTGTCATCTACTTTTTCCACTGGTACTGCGACTCTGCGCAGACGCTCATCTGGAAAACGCAGGAGTGTTAATACAGCCATGGATACCTCATTTTATCGCTAATTACATATTTACTACGGTCTCGTGATAAGCGTATCACAAAATCATTAAGGATAAACCGCACCTTTTGTGTGATTTGTTCTATTTTTAATCATATTCATGTAAGTGATTAAAGTCTCATAATTATGTAATTAAACTACATTTATTTGTGGTTTGAATACATAAACACATAGCTGAATCGTGTCTGCATGTGAAAAAAAATTACAAAAGGGCTTTTATTAACCAATAAAATAGAGTACATTATCTCTTGTAGGGTACAGAGGTAAGATGTTCTATCTTTCAGACCTTTTACTTCACGTAATCGGATTTAGCTGAATATTAGCTGCCCCAGTCGACTTTATTTCGACTGGGGCATTTTTTTGCCTAAAATTCACTGAAGTGGTTTATGCGAGAAGTGAAAGGGAAAGTGATTTTCCCTTTATCAATAGAAAATTAGAACGCTATCGTTGAGAAAAAAGACGATCATTAAGCGTTATCATCATTTGTAGGCTGTTCTTCTGAACCTGAAAACCATTCATTAAGTGTATTACGTAGCTTATCAATGCCAATTTTTTTCAATGATGAAAAATATTCTACGCGGATATCACCTACTTTATTTGCCAGCTCTTCACGTACGCTCATTAACTGCTTTTTACGCGCCCCTGATGCTAATTTATCTGCTTTAGTGAGTAAAACGAGAGTAGGAAGCTCTGAACCTACAGCCCAGTCAATCATTTGCATATCGAGATCTTTTAATGGATGGCGAATATCCATTAAAATAACGACACCTTTTAAGCACTCTCTTTTTTGTAGGTATTCACCTAAAGAGCGTTGCCATTTACGCTTCATTTCTTCAGGCACTTGGGCATAGCCGTAGCCTGGTAAATCGACTAAGCGTAAGCCTTCTTCAATTTGAAAAAGGTTGATTAATTGCGTGCGGCCTGGGGTTTTACTGGTTCTGGCTAATCCATTTTGTTGGGTTAACGCATTTAAAGCACTGGATTTACCGGCATTAGAGCGACCCGCAAAGGCAATTTCAATCCCTGTATCTGGTGGTAAATGACGGATATCAGGCGCACTGATGATGAAATGTGCTTTTTGGTAATTAAATTGGGTCATTATGGTATAAACCTCTCTGAAATAATGCGGCTTTTCATGCATACTCATTTCAATTTTGCATGAAAATGAATATCTAAAATATTTATTTGCTCTATTTTGGCGCAATTTAATGACTTATAACAGTGCTTAAAAATTAAAATTTACCCTGTTATAACGTAATTAGACTTATTGAGCGTAAATAAAGGTAAATGATTGGCACTATTTACCTCAGCGAATTAGAATCGCTGCATATTAAGTAAGTTGTAGACTATTAAAGTAAAGGATCCCTGCATGTTAAAACGTTTTCTTGTCACCTTCGTTACCGCTTGCACTTTAACAACAGCGACTTTTGCAATGGCAACGGGAGAAACCTTCGTTAAATTAGTCACCTCTGAAGGCAATATTGAAATATCACTGGATAATAAAAAAGCCCCAATTACAACGAAAAATTTTATTCAGTATGTCGAAGATGGGTACTATAACGGCACCACTTTTCATCGTGTTATTCCTGGCTTTATGGTTCAAGGCGGTGGTTTTACTGCTGATTTACAGCAAAAACAAACCAGAGCACCAATTAAAAATGAAGCCGACAATGGATTACGCAATGTAAAAGGTTCTATTGCCATGGCGCGTACGTCAGATAAAGACAGCGCAACCAGCCAATTTTTTATTAATGTGGCTGACAATGCATTTTTAGATCACGGTCAACGTGATTTTGGCTATGCCGTATTTGGTAAAGTTGTGAAGGGAATGGATGTCGTGGATAAAATTTCACAAGCGCCAACTCGTAATATTGGACCTTACCAAAATGTGCCAGTAAAAACGGTCACTATTTTATCTGCGGAAGTCGTAAAACAATAAACACATTATTAGGGTAGGATATTTACTTATTCTAATAAGATAAAATGCATATAAACCGGAATGAATGTTTTCATTCCGGGATTTTTAGTACGAAAAAATATTTTTATCCTTCATTTTTTCGTGTGATCTCCTGCAACAAGTATTCACTACGCTATTAATCACTCTATTCATCATCAATTACCGTCATTCTTGTTATTGCGCAATAAATCAGCAGGTTTTCTTGCTTACTATTCATATTTTATACCTGTGCTATGATAATCGGCTTTGTTGTACCCAAGTCGGTTAAACAACGAGCTATTTTGGCAAATCTACACTCGCTTTAAAATAGTAATAAAATAGATAATGATAAGAAAATCAGTCGGATAGGCTAATATGCTGTTACTTATTGATAATTACGACTCGTTTACCTACAACCTCTATCAATATTTCTGTGAATTGGGTGCTGAGGTTGTTGTTAAGCGTAACGATGAGATCGGACTTAAAGAGATAGAAAAGATGATGCCAGCACATCTTGTTATCTCGCCAGGACCTTGTACTCCTGATGAAGCTGGGATCTCTCTTGAGGCTATACAGCGGTTTGCAGGTGAAATTCCTATTCTTGGTGTTTGTTTGGGACATCAAGCGATAGGGCAAGCTTTTGGTGCATCGGTTATCAGAGCACGAGAAGTGATGCATGGTAAAAATTCATTAATACATCATAACCAACAAGGTGTTTTTAAGGGACTTAATCGACCTTTAAGTGTGACGCGTTACCACTCTTTAGTGATTGATGCGACGACATTACCTGTACCTTTTGAAGTGACGGCATGGAGCCAACATGATGGAAATGTTGATGAAATTATGGGAATTCGCCATCGTACTCTACCAATTGAAGGGGTTCAATTTCACCCAGAAAGTATTTTAAGTGAACAAGGACATGAGCTATTAAATAATTTCCTTAAATATTAAATGGATAGCATTTAAATAGCGAAATAACGCCTTTTTATACAAAACCACATTTGATTTTTTATTCATATTTAGTGATTATATTTTCATATTGAATGTGAATAACGATCAGGTGGGGTAATGACAAAGCAAAGCATCAACAGGGCAACTTACGATCAAGTAATGTTGCCAATTTATTCACCCGCAGAATTTATTCCTGTTAAAGGGATGGGTAGCCGTGTTTGGGATCAACAGGGAAAATCGTATATTGATTTTGCTGGTGGTATCGCTGTTTTAGCACTGGGGCATGCTCATCCTGCTCTTAATCAAGCCCTGAAAGAACAAAGCGAACAACTTTGGCATGTTAGTAATATTTTTACTAATGAGCCTGCATTGCGTTTAGCGCAAAAATTAATAGATAACACATTTGCAGAACGTGTCTTTTTTGCCAATTCAGGCGCAGAAGCGAATGAAGCAGCATTTAAATTGGCCCGCCATTATGCCATCACTCGCCATAGCCCTTATAAAACTAAAATTATTGCTTTTCACCATGCATTTCATGGCAGAACGCTGTTTACAGTCTCTGTTGGTGGACAACCTAAATATGCAGATGGCTTTGGCCCTAAGCCTGCAGATATCGTACATGTTCCTTTTAATGACTTAGATACGGTTAAAGCGGTAATGGATGATCACACTTGTGCGGTTATTTTAGAGCCAGTTCAAGGTGAAGGTGGCGTAACAGCGGCAACGCCTGAGTTTATGAGAGGGCTACGTGAATTGTGCGATAAGCATCAAGCTCTGCTTGTCCTCGATGAAGTACAAACAGGTATGGGGCGTACAGGCAAGCTTTTCGCCTATATGAACTATGATGTGACACCAGACATTATTACAACTGCAAAAGCGTTAGGAAGTGGCTTTCCACTCAGTGCGATGTTAACAACGCATGAGATAGCATCGGCAATGGGGGTCGGAACGCATGGCACAACTTATGGTGGCAATCCATTAGCTTGTGCAGTGGGCAATGTTGCATTTGATTTAATTAATACACCTGAGGTACTTGAGGGGGTAGAAAAGCGCTATCAATGGATTGTGGATGAACTGGTGGCAATCAATCAGATGTACAATGTCTTTTCGCAAATCCGTGGACAAGGTTTATTGATTGGTGCGCAATTGGCACCCCAATATGAAGGTAAAGCCAAAGAGTTGCTTGGCCTTGCTGCCAAACATGGTTTAATGATGTTAAACGCAGGAGCCGATGTGATGCGTTTTACACCATCGTTAATTATTACCCAAGAAGAGCTACAAGAAGGAATGGTGGCATTAAAAGCGGCTGTTGCGGAATTTGTAAAAGGGTAGTATTGACTAAAAACCCCATCAACGAGGATGGGGTTTACACAAAAAGCATAACAATAGCCCTTTTATGGGCTATTGTGTGTTTAGGCGGGGAAACTTAGCGAGTCCCGTAAACGACGATAGTTTTACCGTGTGCGGAGATCAAGTTTTGATCTTCCAACATTTTCAGAATACGGCCTACAGTTTCGCGCGAACAACCAACGATTTGACCAATTTCCTGACGTGTAATTTTAATTTGCATGCCATCAGGATGCGTCATGGCATCGGGTTGTTTTGCTAAGTTTAATAAGGTTTGTGCAATACGGCCTGTTACATCAAGGAAAGCAAGGTTACCTACTTTTTCTGATGTGGTTTGTAATCTGTTCGCCATTTGAGCAGAAAGACGCATCAGAATATCAGGGTTAACCTGAATTAATTGGCGGAATTTTTTATAGGAAATTTCTGCTACTTCACAGGCTGTTTTTGCTCTAACCCATGCACTACGTTCTTGATCTTCTTCAAATAATCCAAGTTCACCGATGAAATCCCCCTGATTTAGGTAGGAGAGGATCATTTCTTTTCCTTCTTCATCTTTAATAAGAACAGCCACGGAACCTTTAACAATATAATAAAGTGTTTCCGCTTTCTCACCTTGGTGGATCAGCGTGCTCTTGGATGGATATTTGTGAATATGGCAGTGTGACAAAAACCATTCAAGAGTCGGGTCTGTTTGCGGCTTGCCGAGAACCATTCGCGTTATCCTCTGTACGTTAAATGCAGCCTTTCAAAACGGATAGGTTCCCTTTTGAGACAGCGTGCTTAAAAATCCTATCTTTACCTATTAACTTCCTGAGAACACGGTAAGTTAATATGGAGTAGATTATAATAAATGAGAAAATAATGCATTGATCTTAACCACTATCATCAAGCAGATATTGTTTTTAACACAATTAGTGCATTAAGTCTCGTTTTACGCAGTCAGCATAATAAACCTATTTGCTAATTGCTAGTTGAATTATGAGAATGTACTCTTTTAGTTTCGGTCGTCTTTAGGGGAAAATAAATGGAAGCACGAGTTAAGTGGGTTGAAGATTTATCTTTTGTCGGCGAATCTTCATCTGGCCATCAAATTATGATGGATGGGAATTCGGGTGATAAAGCCCCAAGCCCAATGGAAATGGTATTAATTGCTGCGGGTGGATGTAGTGCGATTGATGTCGTAAGTATTTTACGCAAGGGTCGTCACCAAGTAACTGATTGTGAAGTGAAATTAACATCAGAGCGACGCGAAGAAGCCCCTCGTTTATTTACTGATATCAATTTACATTTTATTGTTTCGGGTAAAGAATTAACGGATAAAATCGTAGAACGAGCGGTTCAATTATCTGCAGAAAAATATTGTTCTGTTTCTTTAATGCTAGGAAAAGCAGCCAATATTACGCATTCATTTGAAATAAAAGATGCTGACTAATTTTGATATTTTAAAATAAAGTTTAATTTTAAAAATAATATCCCTTAATTAATGGGATATTATTTTTATAGAGATAAATTTTATTTTGGTTAACTTATCTTTTCGCCATTTAATAATTTTTTGACTAATGGCGCCATAATTAATTCCATCGCTAGTCCTAATTTCCCGCCCGGTACAACAATCGTGTTTATTGTTGACATAAATGAGCCATGCAACATCGCAAGCAAATAGGGAAAATCAATATCGGTTAAGCCTCGAAAACGAATAACAATAAAACTTTCATCGAGAGTGGGAATGGCTTTGGCAGAAAAAGGATTTGAAGTATCAACCGTCGGGACTCGTTGGAAGTTAATGTGAGTACGTGAGAATTGAGGAATAATGTAGCTAATATAATCATCCATTGAGCGTACAACGGAATCTCTTACCGCCTCTTGTGAGTGCCCTCTTTCTGTGGTGTCTCGAATAAGCTTTTGTATCCACTCTAAGTTTACGATAGGAACAACACCGACCAATAAATCAACATGTTGAGCTACATCGTGTTCGTTGGTAACAACGCCGCCGTGTAATCCTTCATAAAAGAGAACGTCAGTATTATTGGCGAGTGGTTCCCAAGGGGTAAATGTTCCTGGTAATTGGTTATAAGGTGTTGCTTCATCATAAGAGTGTAGATACTTGCGAGATTGACCTTGTCCTGTATCACTATATTGACTTAAGGTCTTACTCAGTAAACTAAAATCATTTGCTTCAGGGCCAAAATAACTGATATGTCTACCTTGTTCTCTGGCTTTTCTTATCGCCATATCCATTTCAGGGCGGGTATAGCGATGGAAACTATCTCCATCAATCAATGCGGCATTTGCATTGAGTTGTTGGAATATTTTACGAAAAGCTTGGCTTGTTGTGGTTGTTCCGGCACCACTTGAGCCAGTCACTGCGATGATAGGATGCTTGATTGACATAGGTTATCCTTTTGCTAAATAAGGTTGGCCCTTATTGATGGCGATACATCGCTTGCTTTGAATAACTAACCAGAGCGAAACTGCGATGCAGGCATAATATTGACGCTCTCATGAAGTTCAGACCAAACTAACACAGCCTCGCCAGATTTAAGTTGTTTTTTTACGTCGGCGACTTTTTGTTCAAGCGTTTTCTCTTGGATACCATAATCAGTGCCTTCTCGTAAAACGAAACTTTCAATGAGATTGTCTAGTGTTTCAGTTGAAAGCTCGTTCCAAGGTATTATCATTTTGTTTTCTCCAAATAGGTTGTTAACCAATCCGGAATACGGCTTTCTAGCCACATCACTGGTTTAGAGAGTTTTCCACCAACAAAACCCACATGTCCGCCAAATTCTGTAAGTTGATATTCAATGTTATTGGGGAGTGTTTTAACATCAGGAATAACATCCGCAGACATAAATGGGTCATCTTTAGCATGAATGATAAGTGTAGTTTTCTTTATTTTATTTAATAAAGGCAACGCACTGCATTGGCGATAATAATCTAACGCATCTTTAAATCCGTGAATTTTAGAGGTGATAAGATCGTCAAATTGGCGTAGTTTTTTGATGGATTTTATCGTCAATAAGCTGATCGGTAAGGACTCTGGATAACGAATAAGCTTGCGTGTCGCGTTATTTTTGAGCTCTTTTAACAGATACCATTGATAAAAACGAGAAAAACCATGTTCAATTTTTGTTGAGCAGGGTTCTAGCATTAATGGTGCAGAGACAATAACGGCAGCATCTACAACCGCATTTTCACCACTTTCTGCGAGATAATAGGCAAGCATATTTCCACCAAGAGAATAGCCAACAGCGGCTGTTGGTTGCTCACCAAATTCTTTTTTCAACCAATTTAAGAAGTAGCGAGCATCTTCCGTTTCACCTGAGTGATAAATACGGTTTTGTCTATTGGGTTCACCACTACATCCTCTAAAGTGCATTACAACGCTTAGCCAGCCCCGCTCTTTTGCTGCGGCTAACATGCCGTGAGCATAAGGGCTACTAAATCCACCTTCTAAGCCATGAAAGATGACTAAGCGTGGTTTATTGAGTGCTGTTGTCGGATCTTCACTCCACGCTAAATCAACAAAATCGTTGTCTGGAAGATTGAGTCGTTGCCAATGTGGCGTAAGTTGTGGCGTCCTACGTACAATTCTGGGTAAGAGCGTTTGTAAATGTGGATTTTTAGCCCAACGCATTGGATTAAAGTATTGAGACATATTTTCCGTCTATCAAAATGAATTAACACTTGTTTGCTAAATAACATACTGCTATTTTCGGTGAAAATAAAACGTCTGTCACATCTTTGAGCACACACCATGACAATTAGTCTTATTTTTTCTTTAACTATTTTCCTGTTTATTGCCGCGATAACACCAGGACCAAACAACTTATTGCTTACTTCATCAGGGGCGAATGTAGGCTTTAAAGGCTCGTTAAAGCTAATGGCTGGCATTATGCTAGGTATGCAATGCGTTTTATTAAGCTCTGCATTTGGCGTTGCCGCATTATTGATAATTTATCCTGCACTGCATATCGGATTGAAGATAGTCGGGAGTGCGTATTTGCTTTGGCTTGCATGGAAAACAGCAACATCATCTTATCAGCGTTTAGATATTCCAGCAAAAACACCCCAAGCAGTAAGCTGGTTTCAGGGGGGATTATTACAATTTCTAAATCCAAAAGCATGGATGATGGGGTTAGGTGCAGTAGGGAGCTTTAGTTTATCAGGTGATGCTTATTTTAGCTCTGTTATTGCTATTAGTTTTGTTATGGTCATTGTTAATTTCGTTGCTGGCATTGTTTGGATATTAGGCGGAACATTAATTAGCCTATTTTTACAAAGCAGACGCTCTTGGTTTGTTTTTAATATTTCAATGGGGATATTAACAGCGCTTTGTGTTCCATTGATTTGGTTTTAATGATTAATAAATAGTGATAAATCAATGGGTAAGTTAATCATTGCAATTCAAATAATCGTTTTTTAAGTTTGGTTGAAATGATCTTTCTAAATGCGTATCAAAAAAAGAGAATTAATCTATCAAAAGAGAGAGTTGCGATCATCTGTCATCTCTATTATGTATGTTACAGTATCATCATATAGAAGGCTTATTGGTTTCAGGTTTTTACTCTCTTTAATATCAGTCTTTTTATTTAATTATGTCATTTAACCTATTTTTATATCATTAAAAATAATTCTCCCATTAAGGAATTATTTATTCCCGCTTACTGTTTGTAATTAAAGGTTTTTTACTGTGTTAATGTTTTTAAAATGTGTTTTATATGGTTATTTAGTTAATGACTATGTTTAAAAACGCAATTTTACTGAATATAAATATATTCAATTTATATCGTGTTATTGACCAAGAAGAATAAAATATTATTTAAAATTGGAAAAAATTAAATTAAGTATTATAAAATATAGAGGTTAATGTGTGAGAGATTGAATAAAAAGAGTCAATATAACGTTATTATAAGAACAAGTATTTCGATAATAATATTACTTTTTTTATGATTTATTGTATCTCATGTTTTGTTTCTAATTGATTTTATTCTAAAAACCTAATTACTTTAGGTATTAAACGTTTTATCAAAATTATTCCATATATAACTATATTGTACTCAAAGTGGATATTGTCATTATGCCAACATTAACGAAGATTGCGTGGATCAAGCCTGGTATGGCTACAAATCAGCGTAAGATAGCAGACTATATTTTAGATAACCCAGAAAAAACGGTGACGCTTTCATCACAGCAATTAGCGGTCATTATGGGGGTCAGTCAGTCAGCCATTGTTAAATTTAGCCAAAAGATGGGGTTTAAAGGTTTTCCGTCTCTAAAACTCGCAATAAGTGAAGAGCTCGGTCGAAAAAATGCGGGTGCTGGGCAAAATGGTAGCATATTACATAATCAAATAGGCTCTGATGATAGCCTAGTGGTTATTGCACAAAAACTGGCGCAAGAAAAAAATAACTCTATTAGTGATACGACTCGCCAAATTAATTATCTTCATTTTGAAAAAGTGATCCAGCTTATTGATGAAGCTCAACGTGTTCAAATTATAGGTATTGGTGGATCTGGGTTAGTGGCGAGAGATTTAAGTTATAAATTGCAAAAAATTGGGATCACAACACTGATTGAAACAGATCATCATGTTCAGATATCTGTTGCTCAAATGTTAAGTTCAAAGGATTTACAGATAGTTATTTCTTATAGTGGCAAAAGAAAAGATATGTTAGTTGCGGCCTCGGTGGCTAAAAAACAGGGAGCAAAAATCATTGCTATTACTGGAGAAAAACACTCTCCATTAGGAAGAATTTCTGATTATATATTAGAAACAATTGCGGATGAAGGTGAGTGGCGAAGTGCTTCAATTTCTTCACGTACAGCACAGAATACGATCACCGACCTTATTTTTATGGCATTATTAAAGAAACGTGATGAGTGTGCGAAGACATTAGTGCTAAGTTCACAGGCATTAATTAATAGCTTGGATAATTAAAAATTTTGAACTGATTCAAAAAACTAATATTTAAATGTAGGTATTTACACTTATTGCTAAAGTTATTCTCCTAACAGCCGAAACGATAGTTATTTAGGCAGTCTTTTTTTGTTGAGATGTTTTAATTTCAATGTCGAGGAGAGTAACTAATGCGTAACAATCAACCGGTGACACAGCGAGAATACCCGGTATCTGAAAACGCAACACTGATGTCGACGACAGATCTTGATGGTAATATTATTTATGCCAACGAGGACTTTGTCGAAGCCAGTGGTTTTTCAGTGGAAGAACTTGTGGGGCAACCCCACAATATTGTCCGACATCCAGATATACCTTCAGAAGTCTTTAAGGATATGTGGAAAACCTTAAAGCAAGGCGAGGTTTGGACTGGGATCGTGAAGAATCGGCGTAAAAATGGGGATCATTATTGGGTAAGAGCGAATGTCACTCCTATTATACGTCAGGGTAAAATTCAAAGTTTTATGTCAGTAAGGACTGCGGCAACAAAAGAGGAAATAGCACAAGCCTCCGTACTTTATGACGCATTTAATCAAGGTAAGTATCCTTCTCACACGTTTTTAAAAGGTGCTTTTGTTTATAAAGGATGGCAACGTTGGCGCTCATGGAATCAAACAATCTCATTAAAAAAACGACTCCGTCTTTTTATCCTCTTACCCTTACCTTTTATGTTGTTAAGTGCATGGTTTGCCGGTTTATCGGGTTATACTCTTTTTATTCATATCGCGATTTTGCTGGTATTACTGATGGCAAATGAACGTATTCTGTATTTTCAAATTGTTAAGCCAATTAGACGACTTAATGAGCAAGCGAATCGAGTTGCAACTGGCGATGAACATAACGTTACATATATAAATCGCATTGATGAAGTGGGTATGACACAGCGTTCCGTTAATCAATTAGGACGTATGTTCCGCTGGTTAGTCAGTGATGTGAGTCATCAAATTCATCAAGTAGATATCTCTTGTGATCAATTAGCCGCAGGCAATCGCGATCTGTATGTGAGAACAGAGCAAACCGCCAGTAATGTTGAAGCAACCGCTTCAACGATGAATGAATTAACAACGGCGGTAAGCAGTAATAGTGAAACGGCAGGGCAGGCAAACAATCTTTCTAATATCACTTGTGAAGCAGCGATAAAAGGAGGTAATGCAATGGATAATATCGTTAACACAATGAATGATATTGCGAAAAGCTCTGATCGCATTAGTAATATCATTGGTGTGATTGATAGCATTGCTTTCCAAACGAATATCTTGGCACTTAATGCCTCCGTCGAAGCCGCTAGAGCGGGTGAACAAGGTCGAGGTTTCTCAGTCGTTGCGACCGAAGTTAGAGAATTAGCACAGCGCAGTGCAGAAGCGGCTAAAGAGATCAAAACATTGATCAATGCTTCGAGTGGTAATATCAAAGTCGGTTCAAAGCAAGTCAATGAAACAGTCGGAACAATGGAAGATATTGTGGTGCATGTTAAAAATGTGACCGATTTAATTGGTGAAATCAGTCTTGCATCATCAGAGCAGAGTGCGGGTTTAAAAGAGCTTGGTCGTGCTGTCGAAAAATTGGAATCGATTACGCATGAAAATGCGAATTATGTTTCGAAAGCCTCAATGATTTCAGGTGAAATGAAAGTACAAACTAACTACTTAGTTAGTGCAATCAATGTATTTCATTAATTTATCATTATTTAAGAAGTAAAAGAAAAAGACACCTACTAAAAATAGGTGTCTTTGTGTTTATTTAAATCACATTTTTATTATGATCAAATCAATGACTTAAAAGCTTGTCCAATCATCATCTTCACCATCGTTTACTGTCGTTTCTTTTGTCGATTTTTTCTCTTTGGCTTCTGCTTTGACGGTATTCTTTAGCTTTTCATCTTTTGTATGTAGTGATTTTTCAGATGAGAACTGTTTTTCTATGACCTTATGTTGAGCCTTTTTATTGAACTGTTCACTTTCAGCTGTTTTAAACTGCTCAACGATTTGTTCAAGGTTACCAGCTTCTTCAGTCAATAAACTGGCAACAGCGGAAGATTGTTCAACCATAGTCGCATTTTGCTGTGTTGCTTTATCCATTTCAGTGACAGCAAGAGAGACTTGAGTAATACCTCGAGTTTGCTCTTCTGACGCAGATAAAATTTCCGTCATTGAATCTTCAACATGTTTTACAGATGTCAGTATTTCGCCCATAGAAATGCTAACTTGTTCAACAAGATCATTACCATGGCGAACACGGCTAATAGAGGCATCAATTAATTCTTTAATTTCCTTTGCGGCCTCAGCACTGCGTTGCGCCAATGCTCTAACTTCGGTCGCAACGACTGAGAAACCTCGACCTTGTTCACCCGCTCGAGCGGCTTCAACCGCAGCATTTAACGAGAGAATATTGGTTTGGAAGGCGATGCTATTGATAACGGCAGTGATTTCACCAATTTTTTGTGAACTGTCGGCAATGTCAGTCATTGTTTTCACCATTCTATTGGTGACATCCCCCCCTTTGCTGGCAATATTGGAGGTTTGACTGATCAGGTGTGAAACTTCACGAGCACTTTCTGTATTGTTTCTCACTGTTGCTGTGAGTTGTTCCATACTTGATGCCGTTTCCTCTAATGCACTCGCTTGTTCTTCAGTGCGACAAGAGAGATCGGTATTCCCTGCGGATAACTCTTGGACACCAGTATAAATATGATGACTTGTCCCTCGGATCGCATTCACAATTAATGACAGTTCGGTACGCATATATTGAATGCCTGTAATTAATTGGTCGATTTCATTATTTCCTTTTGCTGTGACATTTTTATTTTCTAATAAGTTTCCTTGTGAAATTTCCGACATATAATCGACAATTTGATTGATACGTAAAACAATATTTCGACGTATCCAAATTACAACAAGGACAGTGAAAAGAATAAAAACAAGCATAAAGACAAAAGTTAAAACTAAGGTACGTTCATAATTACCTTGAGCCGCTTTTACTGCGTGAGTAACAACATTATCGCTGAGATAATCTGTTGCTTCATAAAGGGATTGAGTGAAGCGTTCATTGGTATTATGAGCATAAAGAGATTGAAAACCGTAGTAATCACGGATCTCTAAACATGAGACAAGTTGGTCAAGATCGTAAATTACGCGCTTAAAGAGCTTTTTCATATTCTCTATTTTTTCGGGATCAAAATTTGCCTCTTCAGTAGCAGTGAAGTATGCGGTAATAATACGAGTAACTTCTTGTTTTCTCTTTGGATAAGAGGAAAGAAAATCAGAGATTTTATTTTCTGCAATATCAGGTGTGAGATGAGCTTCAAACATAACATTTAGCATATCTTCACGTAATTTATTTAACTCAGCATAACCATAATCCATCGTTTTTATCTGTTCAAAGCCATTCGCTAATTGTGAGATCCGCTTATTTGTTAAACTCGCATCACGGATACTCATTGCACCAGAAAAAAGTTGAATGGCGCAAAACAGTATTAAGATAAACATTAAGCCATTAGATATTTTTATTCGTTTCAGCATAGCCTTACCTATTTAATTGGTTTATAGGACACACAGCAAGGAGCGATAACTATTTATCAATTAAACTTATTCGGCTTAATATTTAAAAACTTTACCTTTTCTACTCTATTGAATAGTAAAGACGACTTATATTTCTTTTTTTAGCTTTAATTGCCAGCTAATGGCTAAAATTTTCTAATGATTAATAGAATAGTCTATAAGTATATTATCTTACTTGTTTTTTGTGTTAATTATTAAAATATAAATATTAATAATGTTTTGTTGAATATTAAAACGATAATAAGCAGTATTTTATTTTTATTTATCTTTTTATCTTATGATAAGTAAAATAAAATTATCTATTTCATAAACATTCCTAATATTTCTTAAAAAATTCATTTTTTTTCGTATGAAAAACGATCTATTTTTGTGTTTATGTGCGGAGAGATCTGAAATACTCCCAGAAAAATGACTGGGAGTAGGGTAGGTAGAGGTTTTGTTATATGTTTTGGACTATTTTCTACACAGCTCTCTCACACAATGCTGTGTGAGAGATATCATTAAAAGCTTTCCCAATTATCGTCTGTTTCATGATTATGGGTTTTGATTGTTGGTGTTTTCAGTGTCCCCGTGTCTTGTGATTTAGCTGAAAATGTAGGCAACTTAGCGTTAACGGGTGTGACTTTTTCATGCTCAACTTTAAATGTATTCACAATCGTATCCAACATACTTGCTTGTTCACTCAATGTGGCAGAAGCCGCTGTTGATTGTTCAACCATCGCCGCATTTTGCTGGGTTGCTTTATCCATCTCATTAACAGCAAGGCTGATTTGTGCAATACCACGCGTTTGCTCTTCTGATGCAGATAAAATTTCTTTCATCGACCCCGAGACATGATTAACAGATGTAACAATCTCACCCATTGATAAACTCACTTGTTCGACGAGGTCATTACCTTGTCTAACACGTAATATTGTTGATTCAATAAGTTCTTTGATCTCTTTTGCTGCTTCTGCACTACGCTGTGCTAAATTGCGAACTTCACTTGCCACCACAGAGAAACCACGACCTTGTTCGCCCGCTCTGGCCGCTTCAACGGCAGCGTTAAGAGCTAAGATATTGGTTTGGAAGGCAATATCATCAATAACCGCAGTGATTTCACCAATTTTTTGTGAGCGATCGGCAATGTCGGTCATTGTCATCACCATCTTATTACTATGCTCACCACCTTGAACGGCAATATCAGCAGTACTCATAACGAGCTCTGTTACTTCACGAGCGCTTTCCGTGTTATTACGAATCGTTGCGGTCATCTGCTCCATACTGGATGCTGTTTCTTCTAATGCGCTGGCTTGCTCTTCAGTCCGGCTCGATAAGTCATTATTACCTGCAGCAATCTCTTGTACGCCAGTGTAAATCGTTGCACTAGTATTTCGAATAGAACTTACCATCTCTTTTAATTGAGCACGCATTTGTTGTAAGCCGAGCATGAGCTGATCGATTTCAGTCTTACCTGAAACATCACTATCAATGCGACTGACTAAATCACCTTTAGCAATTGCTTCTTGATAGATGATCATTTGGTTAATGCGCACAATAATGTATTTGCGGATCCAAATAAGAACTAAAGTGGTAAAGATGAGGAAGATACCCATAAAGAGCGATGCTATCCACAACATGCTGTGGTAATTATTTTCTGCTTCAATCACCGAAGGATTAACAACTTCATCGGTAATAAAGTCTGTGGCTTCATACAATGAATTTGTGAAGTTAGTGTTTGCTGGGCTTTTTAAAATTAAACGAACAGCGTTAGTGTTACGTTCACTTAAATACTGCACCAGTAAATCAAGATCAGCTCGGCTCTTTTGATAGAGCTGTTTGATCTGTGCCATACGTTGCTGATCGAAACCTGTTTGTGCGGATAGTTCAACATACTCATTCATCAATGCATCAACTTGCGCTTTACGTGCAGGCATGGTTTGCATAAATGTGGTGATGTTTTCATCCTCTGCTTGAGGATTTGAAATATAACTAAATGCTTGCGCAATAACATCAGTACGTAATGTATTCAACTCCGCATAGGTATTATCCATGGTGCGTAGTTGATCGAAACTGTATGAAATTTTTTTAAGAGTATTTTGAGTCTGGTAGGCATCGAGAATGCTTTGTACTCCAGAAATGATCTGAATAATACAAAACAGAGTCAAGACACACATTAAACCTTGAGAGATTTTAATTCGTTTTAACATAACCCTACCTATTAGCTTTGCCTTTTCATTGGTAAGTGGGAGGTCCACTTAGCAGAATGATTAATTCGGCTGGAATGTTAAAAACTTTAGAGTGAAAGAATTTATTTCCCTTACTTAATATAAATAGGTAGAAAATAAACGTTAGATGGTTATTTTTATTGGGTTATTACTAGATAGGGTGAGATTATGTTTTGTGTAAATCGTGCTATTGTAAAATGATATAAATACTGTAAGTGAAATGAATTGTATAAATTTTTAGAATGAATTGAAAGGCAAAAATAAAGGAACTATTTCACTTTAAATAGTCCCTTTTTTAATGAATGGCGCTGTATTACTGGGCTTCAAATGCGTTTGTCATTTCTTCCAGTGTTTCTTGTAACTCCATCCACTCCATTTCCACTTCTTCCAGTGCGGATTTCGCAACACCTTGTCGGCTTAAGCAATCAGAAAGCTCATTTTTACGGCTAGTATCATAAATACCACTATCAGAAAGCGCGGTTTCGATATCACTAAGCTCTTGGCTTAATTTATCCATCTTGCTTTCTAATGTTGTGAGTTTCTTGCGTAGAGGCTGGGTTTGTTGCCTAAACTCAGCTTCTTTGCGTTTTTGCTCTTTTTTATCTTGAGCACTTAAATTGGCGGTTGTCGTGGTATTGTCGTTATCTTGTTGGCTCTTGTTTGCCTGAGTTTCTTGGCGATTTTGATCAACTAACCATTGTTGGTAATCATCTAGATCGCCATCAAATGGCTCAACTTGGCCATCGTGTACAAGATAGAGATCGTCCGTGGTAGAGCGTAATAAATGCCTATCATGGGATACAACAACAATTGCCCCTTCAAAGCTAATTAAAGCTTGGGTTAATGCTTGGCGCATATCTAAATCAAGGTGGTTTGTTGGTTCATCCATTAATAGCAAGTTAGGTCGTTGCCAAACTAAAAGTGATAAGACTAAACGAGCCTTTTCACCTCCAGAAAATTGACCACAAGCATCAGTGACTTTATCGCCATGAAAGCCGAAACCACCCAAGTAATCACGTAATTTTTGTTCAGTTTCTTTGGGGGCTAAACGAGTTAAATGCTGTAGTGCCGACTCATCAGCGCGTAAAAATTCTAATTGATGCTGGGCAAAATAACCCAGTTTAATACCTTTAGAAAGAGCCAACTTCCCTTGTAATGGTTGAATTTCTCCTGCAAGTAATTTGATCAGTGTCGATTTACCTGCACCATTGCGTCCTAATAATCCAATACGTGAGCCGGGAACTAAATTGAGTTTGATGTCATTAAGAATAACTTTTTCACCATAACCTGCGCTGACTTTCTCCATTGATAAAAGTGGATTAGGTAAGCTTTCAGGTTGGCGGAAACTAAACTGGAATGGGTTATCTGAATGTGCAGGAGCAACTCGTTCCATTCGTTCAAGCATTTTTACACGGCTTTGAGCCTGTTTTGCTTTTGTCGCTTTTGCTTTAAATCTATCTATAAAACTCTGTAAGTGTGCAATTTTGGCTTGTTGATTTTCAAACAAAGCTTGTTGTTGTGCGAGTTTGGTTGCACGTTGCATTTCAAACGAAGAGTAGTTACCTGAATATTCAAAGATTTTTTCTTGCTCAATATGCAAGATTTTATCCACGATAGGATCAAGAAAATCACGGTCATGGGAAATTAAAATAAGCGTGCCAGTGTAGCTTTTTAGCCATTTTTCTAGCCAAATAACGGCATCTAAATCTAAGTGGTTGGTGGGCTCATCAAGTAGCAGTAAATCTGATCGACAAATCAGCGCTTGTGCTAAGTTTAAACGCATTCTCCAGCCACCTGAAAATGATTTTACAGGTTCACTAAGCTGTTGTTGGCTAAAACCTAAACCATTCAGTAAGGTCGCTGCACGAGATTGTATTGTCCATGCATTAATTGCATCTAATTGCCCGTGTATCAGTGCAATAGCGTGACCATCGTTTATCTCGTTAGCCTTTTGTAATTGTTGTTCTAACTGGCGATATTCTCTATCGCCATCAATAACATAATCAATAGCAGGTACATCAAGTGCGGGAGTTTCTTGGTTAACCCATGCCATTGACCATGTACTAGGATAGGTGACATTGCCTGCTTCAGCTTGAAGTTCACCTTTCAATAAAGAAAGTAATGTGGTTTTGCCACAGCCATTTTTACCGACTAGACCAATTTTTTGCCCTGGATTAATGGTTGCACTGGCATTGTCCAGTAACACTCTGACACCACGGCGAATTTGCAAAGAAGAAAAAACAATCATAAATATCGTCTATTAAGAGTATGTAAATTAATATATAGAGTAAGTTGTTCGTAACAGTTGGTCACAATGCGTGCATGGTAACGGAAAAAACAGTTTCTGACACGTTTTGTAAGGAGGAATGATGTTAAACGCATCAAATGTATTGCTGGTGTATGTTCATCCCGAGCCGCGCCAATCAATTGCCAATAAAGCGTTATTAAACGCGGTAAGGGATTTAGAGAATATAACTATCCATGATTTATATGCTACTTATCCTGATTTCTTTATTGATATACACCATGAACAATCCTTGTTGTGTAAGCATCAAGTGATCGTTTTTCAATTTCCATTGCAAACATATAGTTGCCCTGCGTTATTAAAAGAGTGGCAAGACAGAGTGTTAACACGTCCATTCGCGAACAAAGCAGGTAGCGCGCAATTAAAAGGTAAATCATTTCGTTGTGTTATTACAACGGGAGAGCCTGAGCAGGCTTATCAACGTAATGGGAAGAATCACTACACACTCACAGAATTATTACGTCCCTTTGAATTAATGGCAGAAATGTGTGGTATGCGCTGGTTATCACCAATGATTGTGTATTCAGCAAGACAACAATCTAAAACAGCGTTGACGCATATCAGTGAAGCTTATCGCCATTGGTTAAGTGCGCCACTTGAAGGGGAGCAAGCTTAATGGAAGATAATTGGATGATTAAGGCTGTGCTCTTTTTCCTGTGTGCTGCCGTGGTGATGGTACCTATTGCACAACGTCTTAAAATTGGTGCAGTACTCGGTTATTTGATTGCTGGTATTGCCATTGGACCTTGGGGATTAGGGCTGTTTAAAGATGTCGATAACATCTTACATTTTGCTGAATTAGGTGTGGTCTTTTTAATGTTCCTTATTGGTTTGGAATTAAATCCAGCCAAGTTATGGGAATTGAGACGTGCTATTTTTGGTGTTGGTTCAATGCAGGTGGTATTAACCGCTTCTATTTTTTCAGGGCTCATTCTTGTTTTTACTTCTTTCTCATGGCAGGCAGCCGTTATTGGTGGATTAGGTATTGCGATGTCTTCCACGGCGATGGCATTGCAACTGATGAACGAGAAAGGGATGAACCACAATGAAGGGGGGCAATTAGGTTTTGCCGTTTTACTTTTCCAAGATATGGCGGTTATTCCTATCCTTGCCGTTATTCCTTTGTTAGCTGGAGAAACGGCAAGCAGTGATTGGTATCGCATTGGCGTGAAAGTGGCTGCTTTTGCTGGGCTGCTGATTTGTGGTCGTTATTTATTACGTCCACTTTTACGCTTAGTTGTGAAATCTGGAGTAAGGGAAGTTTTTACTGCTGCTGCACTACTTGTTGTATTAGGTGCGGCTATTTTTATGGAAACCCTCGGTTTTTCAATGGCAATGGGAACCTTTATTGCAGGAGTGTTATTGGCAGATTCAGAATATCGACATGAATTAGAGATCTCCATTGAACCTTTTAAAGGTTTACTTTTAGGACTCTTTTTTATCTCTGTCGGTATGTCTTTAGATATCGGTATTTTATGGCGTTATCTTCCACAAGTATTATTGGGCGTATTAGTTCTGGTTATTGTGAAAGCATTGATACTTTATAGTATTGCTTGGCTAGCCAGATTGCGTTTTTCTACACGTTTACAATTCTCAGCCGTATTAAGCCAAGGCGGGGAGTTTGCGTTTGTTGTTTTCTCGACATCTATGGTAATGGGCGTATTAGACAGTCAGCAAATGGCATTATTGCTGGTGGTTGTCACGCTTTCAATGATGACAACGCCACTTGTGATGCAAATGACAGACGCAGTGTTATCGCGTCGTTATAATGAGGCTAAAACAGATGAACAGCCCTTTGTTGAAAATAACCACCCAGAGGTCATTCTTGTCGGATTTGGGCGAATGGGGCAGGTTGTCGGGCGTTTGTTAATGGCAAACAAGATTAACGTCACGGTATTAGAGCATGATGTCGGCAGCATAAGCACCATGCGAAAATATGGCTATAAAGTTTATTACGGTGATGCAACCGATCTCAATCTATTGCGCGCTGCTGGTGCTGAGCATGCTAAAACCATTGTTATCACTAGTAATGAACCCGAAGCTACGATGGAAATTGTTCATCTTTGCCAACATCATTTTCCTAACTTGCATATTATTGCAAGGGCAAGAGGGCGTGTTGAAGCTCATGAGTTGCTCAAGGCGGGTGTGACCGATTTTAGTCGTGAAACATTTTCTAGCGCCTTAGAATTAGGACGTAAAACGTTAATTGAACTAGGCATGCATCCTCATCAAGCTTATCGAGCACAACAGCATTTTCGTCGTCTAGATATGAACTTATTGAAAAAGCTGGTGGATGAATCTCCTGAAGAAGTCTCTAACGTTTCACGAGTCAAAGAAGCGAGACGGGAACTTGAGGAGCTCTTTAGTGAAGAAATTCGTCAAGAACACCATCAGCCTGATATTTGGGATGAATCTTTAACAGAAGATATTCCTCAAATACATAAAGAAAAAAAATCTATTGATAAATAGGAGAACTGACCCCATGTCTGCAACCCGTAAACGCTTTATCGCAGGAGCCGTGTGTCCACACTGCCAAGCTCAAGATACACTCAAAATGTGGCGTGAAGATAAAGTGGATATTGTGGAATGTGCGAAATGTGGCCATCAGCAACGGCAAACAGAGGGTGAAGTTAACTCGCTTGTTCGTGAAAATGAACAAGTCATTGGGATCTTTACACCACAATAATTGTAGGTTTTTTTGATATAACCCGATACAGAAGATTTATTTTTCGTTACAATCGGGAAAATTTTGCCCACGGGTATGTAGGAGATGTCATGAAAGTAGCAAACGACTTGGTAGTTAGTCTGGCTTATCAAGTAAGATCAGAAGACGGTGTTTTAGTTGATGAGTCCACGGTGAGCGCACCGTTAGACTATCTGCATGGCCGTGGTTCTTTAATCAGTGGTTTAGAAAATGCATTAACAGGTCGCGAAGTCGGTGAAAAATTCGACGTAGAAGTCGCTTCTGATGATGCATATGGTCAATACGACGAAAACTTAGTTCAACGCGTACCAAAAGATGTTTTTGTGGGTGTTGATGAGTTAGAAGTTGGTATGCGTTTTCTTGCTGATACCGATCAAGGCCCCGTACCAGTAGAAATCACTGGTATTGAAGGTGACGAAGTTATCGTTGATGGTAACCACATGTTAGCAGGTCAAAACCTGAAGTTTCATGTTGAAATCGTTGCAATTCGTGAAGCGACAGAAGAAGAATTAGCTCACGGTCACGTACATGGTGAAGAAGAAGAGCACGAATGTTGTGGTGGCCACGGTCACGGTGAAGAAGGCGGTTGCTGTGGCGGTGGTCATGGTCATGGTCATGGTCATGGTCATTCACACGGTGAAGAAGGTGGATGCTGCGGTGGTGGCGGCCATGGTCATGGTGGTCACGGCCACGGTAATGGCGGTTGTGGTTGCCAGCACTAATCTTTCTTTGAAAAGATCAAAAGGAGCGTTTAAGCGCTCCTTTTTTGTTTTCAATTTTGATATTAACAGCGAACAACGATTTAATAGTGAGGTGGCGGCGTTTCATCCTCAGGCCTAGCAAGTATTGAGGTTTGAGAATTTTTTAGGCGTTCAGAAACAATTTTTAAGGCTTCTTTAAAGCGGCTGATTTCAATTTGCTGCTGTGTGACC
The DNA here is from genome assembly GCF_002607735.1 of Proteus alimentorum. Lineage (GTDB taxonomy): Bacteria > Pseudomonadota > Gammaproteobacteria > Enterobacterales > Enterobacteriaceae > Proteus > Proteus alimentorum. Next base: position 8,048 of record NZ_NBVR01000039.1, on the reverse strand, counting down.
ACCTGATTTAATTCTTCAATAGTCGCATCTTGGAAAGCAACTTTGCTTTCTAATTGAATGAGCAATCGCTCTACTTCCTTAATATCCATTGTGTTTTTCCTCCTTTAAAATGTCCTATTACGACGAATATGATTAACAAAATCGCGAAATTTAATCTTATTTACTGATATATACACAGGAAGACATAAATCTGGTTTGAGATAAAAGACTATTTTGCTAATGTGATAGCACTCTGTGCTGACAAAAATCCTAACATTAACTGTTAAGAGTGTCGGCAAATTTTTTAAATTCATATAAAATCGCTACCCGCGGATGAGATCTATACCGCAATGACAGCAAGAAGTGATGCAAAACGATTTTGCTAAGATCGATGATGATCGTTTGTAAAACGTAGCGACTCACTAACATATACTGGAGAATGGGATGAAATCTTTATTAAAAACGACGTTGCTGGCAACCAGTTTAGCTTTCGCATTCAGTGCACCTCATGCATTCGCTGAAGAAGCAGCTAAAGTGCCAACACTAAATAGTGCATTTAAAACTCAAAATGAGCAAAATGCCTATGCGTTAGGTGCGTCGATGGGTCGCTATATGGAAGCTGCATTACAAGAACAAAAAAATATTGGTATTACTTTAGATTCTAAACAACTGCTGGCCGGTGTTCAGGATGCATTTAATAGTAAATCAAAATTATCAGACTCTGAAATTGAATTAACGTTAGCGGCTTTTGAAGATCAAGTCCGTACTGCTGCAACAGCAAAAATGGAAAAAGAAGCAACAGAGAACAAAACTGCGGGTGATAAATTCCGTACAGAGTTTGCTGCGGAAAAAGGTGTAGTAAAAACTAAGTCAGGTTTACTGTATTTAGTTGAAAATCCGGGTAAAGGTAAAACACCAACAGATGCTGATCGTGTTACCGTAAACTACAAAGGCATGCTGATCGATGGTAAACAATTTGATAGCTCTTATGATCGTAACGAACCTCTGACAATTAGCTTGAAAAGCGTTATTCCTGGTTGGACTGAAGGTATGAAGTACATCAAAGAAGGCGGTAAAATCAAGTTAGTTATTCCACCAGAATTAGGCTACGGACAACGTGCAACAAGTGGTATTCCCGCTAACTCAACATTAGTTTTTGAAGTTGAATTACTGAGTGTTGAAAGCGATAAGTAATTCACTTATTTCTAAATATCACTAAAAAATGCTGACATTCATGTCAGCATTTTTATTTCTAATGTATCACTCATCATTTATTAACGCATCGTGTTAGTCTACTGTCTCTTCTACAATAATGGCTTTGGGTTTTTTAAAAACAAACAGCAAGCCTACAATGATTGCCCCCATCCCAGCTAAACTCAGCCAAGACATTTTATTACCTAAGAAGATGTAATCCATTAATGCTGTCACGCCAGGAACTAAATAAAATAAGCTAGTGACGTTAACTAAATTACCTGTTGTGAGTAAACGGTAGAGTAGCAATTGAGCAACAACAGAAATGATCACGGCAAGCCAAAGTACAGGAATGATAAAGCCAATATCGAATGAAGCATGAAAAGGCTGGAATGGCACAAATAACAAGCACAACACAAGGCTAACAACATATTGTAGCGGTAGGGCATCCATTGGCGCTAATTGCAGTTTTTTCTGTGAGATTGCACCAAAACTCATACAAAGTAGTGCAACTAATGCATAAATCATTCCTGTTAATGAGAAGGCTGTATTAAATAAACTTTGGGCAACCACTAACACTAATCCAGCCAAAGCGATTAAAAGCCCTAATAGTCGTGTCGCTGTAAAATTACGTTCAATTATCCATAGTGTAATGATCGGCTGAACACCCATAATTGTGGCTAACATTCCCGGTGTAATGCTATTAGCGAGTGCTAAAAGATAACAAATGGAATAACCACCAATAATAAGTAAGCCGACCCATGCCGTTTTTAAACGACTTCCTTTGGGTGGCAAAAAGCGATGGCGCTGAATACACAAAAAAGAGAGAAATGCTAAAGCGATAATAAAACGCCAAGTTAAAATAGCAAATGAGCTACCATTATCTAAACCCCAACGAGAAAAGATAGCGCCACTGCTCCACAATAAAACGAATAATGTCGTTGGGCCGAATTTTGCCCAATATTGACGTAAGTACATGATGACATACCTGTAAAATAAGCAATAAGAGAGCTTGATTATTTTTAGTGATTATTAGCTAATTGATAAGATATAGATGTTGGTTAAGTCTGTTCTTAAGCTAAGCAAATCAATCAAGCAACGTGAGTTGCAACAACAACCGTTGTATTGACTACAACCACTTTCACAGGCGGAGGTGGTGAAGAGAGAATTTCAATAGGTATAGAAGCAACAGAAATTAATCCTATTGTTGATGAAGTTCGCTGAGATTGGCATATCATCAGTATATTCATAGGATTAATCACTCGTTAAAATAATAATTTGGAATATAGGTAATCTATTCAATAGTGTCAATCTTTATCCTACCCGGGCCTAAAAAGGAAAGTTTCAAAAATAAACGGTGGGGATGAGTACAAAATATAAAGAAAAATGAAAAAAGCTGTGACCTATCACAAAGCTCTTATTCTAAGTCACTTGACGTAGATCTTCTGGCGATCTAACGTCAGAATCGTTCTTAATTCTGTTTTTATATTTAAATTTTTTTAATATTGAATTGATCCGCAATGACGAATCGTTATAAAAAATAGAACCTCAAGTCATTATCATAATTAAAGCCTTTAAGGATTATATAATCAAATGTCTAGCCCGTTATTTAATGGTGACAGCAGCGAGTTTGAAAAACTAGATAGCCGACCTTTTACTCAAACTGATCACGAAATACTAAAGTCCTATGAAGCTGCCGTGGATGGTCTGGCAATGCTCATCGGCAATCATTGCGAAATCGTATTGCACTCTCTGGAAGATTTGAAATGTTCAGCGGTTAAAATCGCAAATGGAGAACACACTGGTCGTAAGATTGGTTCTCCAATTACCGATTTGGCATTACAAATGTTACATGATATCACAGATGAAGATTCAAGTTTTTCAAAGGCTTACTTTACTAGAGCGAAAAGTGGTGCATTGATGAAGTCAATCACGATTGCCATTCGTAATCGTGAACGTCGTGTCATTGGTTTATTGTGTATTAATATGAACCTTGATGTTCCATTCTCTGAAATAATTAAAACCTTTATTCCTGAAGAAACACATGAAGTTGCATCTGATGTTAACTTTGCCTCATCTGTTGATGATTTAGTGGCGCAAACATTAGAGTTCACGATTGAAGAAGTAAATAATGATCGTGAAGTCGCAAATAATGCCAAGAATAAACAAGTCGTGTTAAGCCTTTATGAGAAAGGTATTTTTGATATTAAAGATGCCATTAATCAGGTTGCAGACCGCTTAAATATCTCAAAACATACGGTGTATCTCTATATTCGCCAGTTTAAAAATGGGGAATAAGGCAACATTATGAGTTCCTTGACATATTGTTTAGTGGTTACAGGGCCTCATTACGGAACTGAACAAGCTTCAAGTGCCTATTTATTCGCAAATGCCCTTCTTGAAAAAGGGCATCAAATTACACAAATTTTCTTTTATCGGGAAGGTGTTGTGAACGCCAATAAATTGGTATCGCCTGCAAATGATGAGTTTGATCTTCCTAAAGCGTGGGTGACATTGGCGAAAAAACATCAAATTCCCTTGCATGTTTGTGTTGCCGCTGCATTGCGTAGAGGCATTATCGATGAACAGCAGGCCAAAGAGCAGGAAATGGATAGCTATAACATGGCACCTGAATTTGAGCTAAGTGGTTTGGGCTCACTGGCTCAAGCGATGTTGACCTGTTCCCGAGTGGTGCAATTTTAATGAAGAAAATGAATTCGACCGCATTCCTTTTTACTCAAGCACCTCATGGTAATAGTGCAGGGCGAGAAGGTTTAGATGCTTTACTCGCAACTTCTGCATTAACAGAAGATATTGGCGTTTTTTTTATTTCTGATGGTGTGTTTCAACTCGTTGAAAATCAACAGCCTGAAGGGGTGCTGTCACGTCACCATGCGGCAACATTTAAAGTACTACCCTTGTATGATGTGACAAACGTCTATATATCACAGAAAGACATGGCTCATCGTGGATTATCCTCTCAAACTGCTTTTGTATTGGATGCACAGGTGATATCCCAACAAGATATTGCTCAAAAATTGAGTGAATATGATGTGGTATTACGCTTTTAATACAGAAGTTAGTCAGGAAGGTTGAACGGTTATGTTGTATACTTACTCTGTCTCTATTTATCAAAGTGATTTAGAGGCTTTTTTATCTTTATTGACAAAAGAAGATGATGTTTTGTTAATACAAGATGGTGTACTGGCAGTCCTTGATGACAATCCTTTATTAAAATATTGTCTTCAACAGCAAATTTCAGTTTACGCATTAATTGATGATGTTTTGGCAAGAGGCTTAAAAGATCAAGTATCTCATCATATTAAACTCATCAATTATGGTGATTTTGTCGATTTAACGGTAAAACACACCCAACAAATTCATTGGGGAGCGTAGAATTGCTGTATAATTCTTGACACATGAGCCCGTCAGCAATAAAATTCTGCGTCCTCATGTTTTGTCTTGTTGACAAGACAGAGTTCAAATCCGTGTTTACGAAGCAAAAACCAGGAGCTTTTTTTAAATGGCAACTATTAATCAGCTGGTACGCAAATCTCGTAGCTCGAAAGTTGTTAAAAGCAACGTTCCAGCTCTGGAAGCTTGCCCGCAAAAACGTGGCGTATGTACTCGTGTATATACTACCACTCCAAAAAAACCAAACTCAGCACTGCGTAAAGTATGCCGTGTGCGTTTGACTAACGGTTTCGAAGTTTCTTCCTACATTGGTGGTGAAGGCCACAACTTGCAGGAGCACTCCGTAATCTTAATCCGTGGTGGTCGTGTTAAAGACTTACCAGGTGTGCGTTACCACACTGTTCGCGGCGCGCTGGACTGTTCTGGTGTTAAAGACCGTAAACAAGCTCGTTCTAAGTACGGTGTGAAGAAGCCAAAGGCTTAATGGTTCTCCGTTAAGTAAGGCCAAACATTTTTTCACCAATAATGTCAAAATAAACTCATTGAGTTTTGGACAACCCTGAATTTTAAACGGAGTATTTCCATGCCACGTCGTCGTGTAATTGGTCAACGTAAAATTCTGCCAGATCCTAAGTTCGGATCAGAACTGCTGGCTAAATTTGTAAACATTCTGATGGTAGACGGTAAAAAATCTACTGCAGAATCTATTGTATATAATGCGCTTGAGACCCTGGCTCAGCGTTCAGGCAAAACTGAACTGGAAGCGTTCGAAATCGCATTAGATAACGTACGTCCTACTGTGGAAGTTAAATCCCGCCGTGTTGGTGGTTCAACTTACCAAGTTCCAGTTGAAGTACGCCCAGTTCGTCGTAATGCATTAGCAATGCGTTGGATTGTTGAAGCTGCTCGTAAACGCGGTGATAAATCCATGGCTCTTCGCCTGGCAAATGAATTATCTGATGCGGCTGAAAACAAAGGCGCTGCTGTTAAGAAACGTGAAGACGTTCACCGTATGGCAGATGCAAACAAGGCGTTCGCACACTACCGTTGGTAATCCACGGAGTATCGCAACTCTTTTCAGGACAGCTCTGCTGTCCTTTACCTGAATTGAACGCCCACGAGAGAGGAAAAAATGGCTCGTCAAACCCCCATAGCACGCTACCGTAATATCGGTATCAGTGCGCACATCGATGCCGGTAAAACCACTACAAGTGAACGTATTCTGTTTTATACCGGTGTAAACCATAAAATTGGTGAAACTCACGAAGGTTCAGCAACAATGGACTGGATGGAGCAGGAGCAGGAACGTGGTATTACTATCACATCCGCAGCAACTACTGCATTCTGGTCTGGTATGGCTAAACAGTTTGAGCCTCACCGTGTAAACATCATCGACACCCCAGGACACGTTGACTTCACAATCGAAGTAGAACGTTCTATGCGTGTTCTTGATGGCGCGGTTATGGTTTACTGTGCAGTTGGTGGTGTTCAGCCTCAGTCAGAAACAGTATGGCGCCAGGCTAACAAATATCATGTACCACGTATCGCGTTCGTTAATAAAATGGACCGTATGGGTGCAAACTTCCTGCGTGTTGTTGAACAAATCAAAACACGTCTGGCAGCAAACCCAGTTCCACTGCAAATTCCAGTAGGCGCTGAAGAAGATTTCACCGGTGTTGTTGACTTAGTTAAAATGAAAGCAATCCGTTGGAATGAAGAAGACCAAGGTGTTACTTTCGAATACGAAGACATTCCAGCAGATCTACAAGATTTAGCTGAAGAATGGCACAACAACCTGGTTGAATCTGCTGCGGAAGCATCAGAAGAACTGATGGACAAATATCTGGGCGGTGAAGAACTGACAGAAGCAGAAATCAAAGCTGCTCTGCGTAAACGCGTTCTAGATAACGAAATTATCCTGGTTACCTGTGGTTCTGCATTTAAGAACAAAGGTGTTCAGGCAATGCTGGATGCGGTAATTGAATACCTGCCAGCACCAACAGATGTACCTGCAATCAATGGTATCTTACCAGACGGTAAAGATACTCCAGCAGAACGTCATTCAAGCGACGAAGAGCCATTCTCATCTCTGGCATTCAAAATCGCAACTGACCCATTTGTTGGTAACTTAACATTCTTCCGTGTGTACTCTGGTGTGATTAACTCAGGTGACACAGTTCTGAACCCGGTTAAAGACAAAAAAGAACGTTTTGGCCGTATTGTTCAGATGCATGCTAACAAGCGTGAAGAAATTAAAGAAGTTCGTGCGGGCGACATCGCTGCTGCTATCGGTCTGAAAGACGTAACTACGGGTGATACTCTGTGTGCGATTGATGCACCAATCATCTTAGAACGTATGGAATTCCCAGAGCCAGTAATCTCTGTTGCTATCGAACCTAAGACTAAAGCTGACCAAGAAAAAATGGGTATCGCTCTGAACCGTCTGGCTCAAGAAGATCCATCTTTCCGCGTATCAAGCGACGAAGAAACTGGTCAGACTATCATTGCTGGTATGGGTGAACTGCACTTAGACGTGTTAGTTGACCGTATGCGTCGTGAATTTAAAGTTGAAGCGAACGTAGGTAAACCACAGGTTGCTTACCGTGAAACTATTCGTGATACAGTCACTGATATCGAAGGTAAGCACGCGAAACAATCTGGTGGTCGTGGTCAGTACGGTCATGTTGTTATCGACCTGTCTCCATTACCAGCAGGTGGTGAAGAGAACTACGTATTTATCAACGATATCGTTGGTGGTGTAATTCCTAAAGAATTCATCCCAGCTGTTGATAAAGGTATTCAAGAACAGCTGAAATCTGGTCCATTAGCAGGTTACCCTGTTGTGGATATTCAGGCTCGTTTACATTACGGTTCTTACCATGATGTTGACTCCTCAGAAATCGCGTTTAAAATTGCCGCATCAATGGCATTTAAAGACGGCTTCATGAAGGCTAAGCCAATTCTGCTTGAGCCAGTCATGAAAGTTGAGATTGAAACGCCAGAAGATTACATGGGCGACGTTATCGGTGACTTAAACCGTCGTCGTGGTATGGTTGAAGGTATGGACGATCTGCCTACCGGTAAGATCATCCGTGCTCAAGTACCACTGGCTGAAATGTTCGGTTATGCAACTGACCTGCGTTCACAAACTCAGGGTCGTGCTTCTTACTCTATGGAGTTCTTGAAGTACAACGAAGCGCCTAGCAACGTCGCTCAGGCTATTATCGAAGCTCGTAAAGCGAAATAAGATCCTTTCGAGTTCAATTTAGTTTACGCTCCCTCTACTTGAGGGAGCGATATTAAGGAATATAGTCGTGTCTAAAGAAAAATTTGAACGTTCCAAACCGCACGTTAACGTTGGTACTATCGGCCACGTTGACCATGGTAAAACAACTCTGACTGCTGCAATCACTACAGTTTTAGCTAAAACTTACGGTGGTTCTGCTCGTGCATTCGATCAAATC
>NZ_NBVR01000026.1 GCF_002607735.1 Proteus alimentorum | reverse complement strand
TACATTGGTCTATCAAATAAACGACTGACACGATTACATCTTAACGCCAAAACATTTGACTATTATGATGGTAATACAGATTAATATATTAGTGTAAAGACATTAAATACCCAAACAGCCTCAAGGATTGAAAATCCAAGATCAATAGAAAATACATTAAATACATATATTTCAAAAATAGATAGTTATAATGGTGAAAGAAAAGGAAGTATGAGAATTATGCCTGAACAAATAAAACAGAAAACAATAGAATTGGGTATACCAGAAAATACAAATAAAGAATAATGGGATATAATAAATAATTCTATTAAAAATGCATCATCAAAGAATATTAGGATTAATATTACTATAATTGAGGATTGATTAGTGATTAAATCTAAATATTATAATTTATATGCAGATATTTACTTTAATAATGATTATTATATTATAGTAACTATTTCTGGATGTTATATCCATTTTATGGATTTTAAAAATGGATATAATATTTTATCTAATGATATCACTAATACTAAGTTAGGTTATTATGCAAAAATTTCTTTAATTAATAGCAGAAAAATAGAAAGTAACTCACAAGAATTTCATGAGATGTATAATGATAAAAAATCCTATCCAGAATGGATAAAAAAAATTATTAAAGAGTATGGCTATAAAAATAAAACAGCTCTATTTGAAAATATGAATTTATGTGGTTTAAGTATTGTAGATAATGAAATTATTATTAGACCCCAAAATCATTTACGTATGGATCATTGGGTAGGTGAGGGAATACCTGATAGTGCAATTATTACATTAAAAACCAATTGTAGTGACGAGGATTTAGGTGCTTCAATAAAAGAAGCATTTACGCGTTGNCATTTACGTATGGATCATTGGGTAGGTGAGGGAATACCTGATAGTGCAATTATTACATTAAAAACCAATTGTAGTGACGAGGATTTAGGTGCTTCAATAAAAGAAGCATTTACGCGTTGTATTAGTCGTAAAATTTAAATGGATACTAAATAAAAATAATCATGCTAATAATTAACAAAGAATAGCAATAATTACCTGAACTTTATATTAGCGGAAAGCTTACCATTGATACCCCAAAAGGCATATCTGCGGATATTAAAGCCCAAAAAGAACAATCACTAGAACAGGCATTAACGGTTTTGCCTCTTTAGTATCGCAAGCTGCGGTGTCTTTACCCTCAACAGGTAAGTTATTGCTTACTGATAACGCAACATGGAATCAAGTTGCCCAGCGTGTTGCCTCGCATTCAATCGTCAGTTCAACCCTCGGTACTGCCATTCAAGGCGGCAGTTTTATTGATAATTTTAAAATCGCGCTATTAAGCAATATTGGCAGTCAATTCTATGCAGAAGGTGCCAACCTAATTGGTGATAACGGTACGGTATTAGGACATGCAGGAAAGGTTTTAAGTCATGCAATATTATCCGGTTTATCTGCACAAATTAGTGGAGGAAATGTTAAAGGTGCAATTATAGGTGGTTTGGCTGCTGAAATTGCGGCTATTTCGTTGGGCGATAATACTATTAAGGCTGAGGAGTGGCATAAAAAATCAGAATCACAAGCTCAATTTGTTAGATTATTTGGTGGCATTGCAGGCGGTATTTTTACTGGTGAGCCAGGTGGTGTATATAGTGGCGCTAGAGGGGCTGAAAATAGTTTCCGTTACAATTATCTCTCTCATCATCAGCAAAAATTAATGGAGAAAGAATTATCTGCTGAAACTAATTATTTTAAAAAGACAGCAATTTATCTTAAATGGCTATCAGCAGATATAGGACAAGATACAGGGTTTAATGCAGGTCTTTTAGCAGGTATACCAACAGGATTGTATGAAACGATAGAAGGGCTCGCTTCTCTTGCTATAAATCCGTTAGAAACATACCAAGCTATCAAAGCGGTGATTCAAAGTGATAATGCTTTCGATACATTAACCCAAGCTGTTAAACAATCGTATATCGATCGTATTGAAAAGCTAGAGGAAGAATATCAAAAAGCAGGTGTATCTGGTTCATTTAATGCTGGTGTTGAAAGTGGAAAACTCATTTTTGATCTTGTAGGTTTATTTGCTGGTGGCGTTGGAGTTGCGAAAGGAAGTTCTCAGCTTATAGCTAAGACATCAGCTAAAATTACTACAAGAAATAAATTGATTTCTTCTATAAAAAGTGGACAAGTAGGATTAAGTGATCCTGATGCAGTTGATTTAATAAAAGCTGATATGCTTAAAAACTTTTATAGCTATAAAACTCCATCAGGTATTATTGCTGGTTATATAGACAAAAAGGGTGTTTATTATGTAACGGAAGGCAACCATAGGATGGTTGCTGCAGTGGAAATATATAATGAAATAGGAGAAATAAAATATATTAATCAATTGTTAGATAATGGAAGCTGGACTAAAATAGACAATCCTATAGTTGATTCAAAACCATTACCTGTAAGAAAAATAAAGTGAGAATATATGACTAAAAATGAAATATACATAGATATGATGTATTGGATTTTGCCTCAATTAAGAAATATTCAGTCTAGAGGAATGATAGCAAAAGCAAAGGATAAATCTTGTTATTATGAATTACAGTTAATTCATAATTTACCAAAAAAAATACTTAATCAAGATTTTGATGAAAGTGATATTTCATTTTTAAATTTTCAAGCTAAAACATATACTGAAAAATGTAGTTCAAAAATAAGTATATTATATGATGGTAATATCAAGTATATTAAAATGTTATTTAACTTGGTCCCTAATGAATTACGTCATCAATTACGATGGGATGGGCCTATCAATTAAAATGAGGATATATGGTTTTACCTCTAAGCCCAGAATGGGTACCAGGTTCATCTTATACGTATGCATGGGTTGCCATGGATAATCAAGGGTATCTAGCAAAAATGTATAATAACAATAGTGGGTGGTTACCTAAAGTACTATTATCGATACCTGATATTAAATTATATTTGGATGACTTATCTGAATATATTGATGGTGAATCAGAAAAATACAACAATAAAATAAATAAGAAGTCTAACTATATTATTGATTTATATTCAAGTTATACTTATAGAAAATATGATAAATCAAAAATAATAAAATAATAAAATAATAAAATAATAAAATAATAAAATAATAAAAGAATTTGATTTTGAATTAAAAAAATGGGATGGGAATCATTCTGATGCGGGAATAGGGGCTAAAATGGGGATGTTTCTTTTTGAAGCCCTTAATGAATTATATGAAGATCACCCCGTAGGGTATGAAGGAAAAACCAAAATGGGTGACTATTTTCGTTTTATTGTTCCAACTATTTATGCAACGATAGAAGATATTCCAGAAGAGTTAAGAAAATATATCGTAGTCTCTGATAGTCTTGATTTTACCAAAGATAGATTGCTCGATAACAATAAAATTAGCGATTATTTTACTCGCATGTATTCAGAATAAATAATTTTAATTGTTTATTCTTTAATAAAAATATTCTTCTAAAATAAAAACCATCACTTAATATTATTTATTTAAATAATTAGCAAGTGATGGTTTTATTTTTTATTTAAAAGCAACCATACTAATAATTAACACAGTGTGGCGACAATCACCTGATCGGCATTAAATAAAGCCCTTACGCTGTCATTAATATGCAATTTTTGCTCTTTAACATGCTGATTAGAACAGGTGGCACACACTTCTTGCCCACCTTCTAATGTCACCACTAATTCGCTGTTTTCACTACCCGTCTCAATTTGAGTGAGTGTGCCTGAAAGGGCATTGTCATATTGTTGTGCTAAAGAAGTCCCTTTTTCAATATTAACCCATGGCGCTTTAATTAAGATCAGTACTTCTTTGCCTTTTTTCAGGCCTAAGCGATCTGCACTTTTTTCTGTTAACGCAGCACGAATAGTCGTTTTTCTATCTGCAAGTTGCACATTAACATGCTGTTGAACTTGAAGATTATCACGCTCAATAATCGTACCAAAAAACTGGTTTCTGGCACTCGTTTGTAATGAAAAGCGAGAAATCGCCGCTAAAAGGCTATCAAGAGGGAGTGAATCATCTTTTAATACATCAAAGGCTTTTTGCTGAATTTGACCTAGCAGATCGTAAAGTTGAAGTAAGCGCTCGCAATAATGAGTAAGGGTTGCACCACCGCCACCTTTACCGCCAGTCGCTCTATCAACAAGAAGTTCGTCTGCGAGTTGATTCATTTCATTAATGGCATCCCAAGCACTTTTATAGCTAATGCCTGCCATTTTTGCCCCTTGACTAATTGAACCCGTCGCTTTGATCTGTTTTAACAGCGCAACACGACGAGGATCGGCAAAGAGCTTATCTTGAAGTTTTAGTGTTAATAATATTTCTGCTTGCATAATGATAGGCTTCTTCTTTTTTGTGTGTTTATCGCATTTTTTGTACCGACACAAAGCGATAATTCTCTAGAATATATACAACTATAGCGTTATTATTCGTCATTCGTGAAGAAATGCCAACTCTGGCTTTCCGAATATACCATGATAAAGAGGTTATCATGCTTGAATTATTGAAAAGTTTAGGGTTTGCTCTCTTGATGGTACCCGTTGTAATGGTACTCATTATGGGCATCATTTATGGTTTAGGTGAAGTGTTTAACCTGATTTCACCAAGTCAGCCAAAAGCAGATAAAAAATCATAAAATCTCCCTCCCTGATTTAGAACAGCCCTTTAGCTTAGAGGGCTGTTTTTTTATTCGCCATATTCGTCATACTTCAAGCCGTAGCGTTGTTGACTGCGTTCATTCGCACTAGTCACATACTTATGTATGTGACTAGTGACTCATTCATTTGTCGCCTAGCTGTACCTTGAATTATTTAGAATATATATACTCGTCATACTTCAAGCCACAGCGTTGTTGACTGCGTTCATTCACACTAGTCACATACTTATGTATGCTCCTAGTGACTCATTCACTTGTCGCCTAGCTGCAACTTGAATTATTTAGAGTATGTAAATTTTTCTATCTCTATTTCTATCTCCATTTTCTGTTTCTTTTTAATGGTTATATTTATTGATATATAACCAGTTTCTAACATCTAATCCTTTCATTTTACGCTGTATCTTGGTATATACAGCGTGGTCATCCTTTAATTTAAGTGGAATTAGAACATGAAAAAATTATCAGGCAAGTTACTTGCTGGCGCAGTTATCTCTTTTGCTTTAGTAAGCCAAAGTTTTGCATCGGAAAAAGTAACGGTATTTGCTGCTGCTTCTCTTACCAATGCTCTTAATGAAATTTCGGCACAATATAAGCAAGATAAACAAGGTGAAGTGGTTGCATCTTATGCATCTTCTTCAACGCTGGCTCGTCAAATTGAACAAGGCGCACCTGCAAATCTGTTTATTTCGGCAGACCAGCAGTGGATGGACTATGCAATCGATAAAAATTTAATGGTTGCAGATTCACGTCATACACTATTAGGTAATGATTTAGTACTCATTGCCCCTAAAGATAGTCAATTAAATGACGTTGTTATTAATAAGGAAACCAAATGGAAATCCTTACTTAATGGCGGAAAACTAGCTGTTGGCGATCCGGATCATGTGCCTGTTGGTATCTATGCAAAAGAATCATTAGAATATTTAGGTGCATGGGATACAGTAAGCCCAGAAATGGCTCGTACTAATAACGTACGTAGCGGTATGGCATTGGTTGAGCGTGATGAAGCACCATTAGGTATCGTATACGGTTCTGATGCGGTTGCGAGTGATAAAGTGAAAGTGGTCGGCGTATTCCCAGCTGATAGCCACAAACCTGTTGAGTATCCAATGGCAGTTGTAAAAGGTCAGGACAATAAAGCAGTTCGTGATTTTTATGACTATCTGAAAACACCTCAAGCCGCAGAAATCTTTAAGAAATACGGCTTTAGCCCACTGTAGGAATTATACTTTTGGAGATGTTAAGTGAATACGAATGGCAAGCCATCATATTAAGCCTTAAGGTATCGACTGTCGCAGTTATTATCAGTCTACCTTTTGGTATTTTTATGGCTTGGCTTTTAGTTAGGGTACGTTTTCCCGGTAAATCATTGCTTGATAGTATTATCCATTTACCTTTAGTTCTACCTCCTGTTGTGGTCGGTTATCTTTTACTGATCAGTATGGGGAGACGTGGATTTATTGGTGAATGGTTGTATGACTGGTTTGGTTTTAGCTTTACCTTTAGTTGGCGAGGCGCAGCACTTGCATCTGCAGTAGTTGCATTTCCATTGATGGTAAGAGCTATCCGATTAGCATTAGAAGCTGTCGATCAACGGATGGAACAAGCGGCGAGAACCTTAGGGGCATCACCGATAAGAGTCTTTTTTACCATAACGTTACCTTTGTCTATGCCAGGGATCATCGCAGGGATTGTGTTGGCATTTGCGCGCTCATTGGGAGAATTTGGCGCAACAATCACTTTCGTCTCCAATATTCCGGGGGAAACAAGAACCATTCCTCTGGCAATGTATACCTTGATTGAAACACCCGGTGCGGAAATGGATGCCGCCCGTTTATGTGTGATTGCAATTATTTTGGCGCTCGTCTCTTTAATGGCTTCAGAGTGGCTAACTCGTTGGGGTCGTAAAAGATTGGGGGGCGTATGCTAGAGATGAATTTTAAACAGACGCTAGGATCACTGCGTCTGGAAGTCAATACTGAACTGCCAACAGAAAGTATTACCGCAGTCTTTGGTTTATCTGGGGCGGGTAAAACTTCACTGATTAATGTGATTGGCGGTTTAACCAAACCCGATTCAGGTCGGATTGTATTAAATAATCACACACTGGTTGATACTGAAAAGAAAATTTATCTGCCACCTGAAAAACGTAAAGTGGGTTATGTATTTCAAGATGCCCGACTGTTTCCTCATTACACAGTAAGAGGAAATCTGCTTTACGGTATGTCACCGACAATGAAAGTGCAGTTTGATCGCATTATTCATTTATTAGGTATTGAACATTTACTCTCACGTTTCCCTATCACCTTATCAGGGGGGGAAAAACAGCGTGTTGCCATAGGGCGAGCCTTGTTGACAGCGCCTGATATTATGCTAATGGATGAGCCTTTAGCATCGCTTGATTTACCGCGTAAACGTGAATTACTGCCGTATTTAGAAAAGCTCTCACAAGATGTACAAATTCCTATTTTATATGTGAGTCATAGCCTTGATGAAATTATTCGACTTGCAGATAACGTCATCGTGATGGATGCAGGAAAAATTAAGGCGACAGGTAAATTGGAAGATGTATGGGCAAGTAGTGCATTACGTCCTTGGTTACAAAAAGAGACATTAAGCAGTATCGCCAATGTGATGGTAGTAGAGCATCATAACCATTACGATATGACGGCAACGGCTTTTGGTAATCAAGTGCTGTGGTTGCCTCAAATAGAGGCGAAAATCGGTCGTGACGTGCGTGTGCGTATTGATGCTTCTGATGTATCACTAACTACCACTCGTCCTTCAAATAGCAGTATTCGTAATATTTTGCATATGAAAGTGGTTGAAACCATAACGAATGATGGCCAAGTCGATGTAAAACTTGTCAATGATGGTAATTATTTATGGGCAAGGATCACGCCTTGGGCAAAAGATGAATTGAATATCCAAGAAGGGCAATGGCTTTATGCGCAAATTAAGAGTATTTCGCTAAGTCGTCATCTTTGATACGTTTGTTTTATCATTAAGTTAAAACATCAGTATTTTTAAATAGATAACCTTATTAAGGCCTGATTTAAAATTTAATTTAAATTAGGCCTGTTAAAGGAATATGTTAATCAGTAGTAGTTTTTGTTGTCCAAGGCTTTACTTCACCAAATATTTGTTTAATTCCATTTTCTATTTCAGATATATCATCTAAATATAATATTCTAAGATTTTTTATTGCGCGAGAGCAAGCTACATACAGTAGATTTTTTGTATTTATATGTTTCGTTTTAAAATCAGGACAATCGAGTAACTTTTTTCTTTCATCATCATTTTTTTGTATGAAAGAGAAATATTTTTTAAATTTATCTTTATTCCTTTTCCCAAAGCTATGTTCAAGAATGATTGCGACATTAGTATATTCTTCACCCTTAGTACCATGATAGGTATGATAGATTATATCTTCAGTTTCTACACCATCAATAAAATTAACCCATTTTATTAAAGATGAAATAGGCAAGGAGAGAAAGCTTTCAATTTTTTCTTTAGTTTTGTCTTCATTTTCATTGTTTTTATTTATCAGTATGTTTATATCATCTAATAATGTTGATTCAAATATATCGGAAGAGTTTACTTTATCTACTTGATAATGAATGTAATTTATTAATACTAGCTTTAATATATCTTTAATATGATGATTATTAAGTTCTTTAATTATAAAGTCTAACCACTCTTTTAAAGAGATAATTTTTATATTCCTTAATTTACGAATAAGCAAACTTGCTTTAGCGAAGGTTACATTCTCACTTGACACACCAAAAATATCATAATACGAAGCTATGCCATTTTGTATATCTTGATAAAGTTTAACAAAATAATAAATATGTAATACTGTGGGATGTAACTTTTCTAGTTGTTGAGATAATACCTGAGTATTTAAGTTTTCAAAATAGATAGCTGACTCTTTATATTCTTTATAAACATCACCAAATCCATTGAATTTTGCCATAAGTTCATTTGTTAATACTAAGCAGTGTAATTTAGGTACTTCTTCGCTATTTGTATTTATTAAATCATTTTTATACTCAGCTAAGAATTCTTTAGCTATAAGAAGCTTATCTTCAAAATCGCCATGAAAAAAAATAACACTACCTTTATCTCTTGTTTCAAGAAAAGGCTTTTGAATTATTTCATCATCACGAATATTATTTGCTATATTTATTATCTGAGTGTGTGAACGTCTGTTTAAATCTTTATTAATATTTTCAAGCTTATTATGAATTTCAATGATATTCTCTCCCACGCCGTCATCATAAATACATTGTGCGACATCTCCAAAATATCCTACCATCCAATTTCTTTTATTTTCAATAGCATAATTATTAATGACATTAATAAACTTAATTACATTAGGGTTTGTGTCTTGATATTCATCTATAAAGAAATAAGGATAGCTATCAATAATTATACGACAAAGGGTAGGATAGGTTTCTATAAGCTTTAGTCCGTATTCAAGTAAGGTATCATGGCTAAATTTCATTCTATGTAATATGTCAGAGTTTATTTCACTATCATAATTAACGTATTTTTCTTCACCTTTTTCTATTTTTTCCAAACAAATTTCTAACTTTTGATTGTTTAATATTAAATTAGAAACATATTTAAAATCTCGAATGTTACTTAATGCTTCATCTAAAAAAATGGGCCTATTTTCACCTATATAAGTTTGATAAGATTCTCTGAATTTTTTTGCATCATAATCTTTATTTTTATAATAAAGTTCCTTTTCTTCTTCAATGAAATTAATAAATTCTTGTTGTTTTTCTTTTAATCTAACAAAAAAATTGTCTTTATTTGGTTTGAATAAATTAATCTTATTTTTTTCTATGGTCTCTTTTATTTTCTCTTGATGACAAATCAAAAGCTGAGGTTGAGCTCTTTTAATAATTTCCCATAGGCGTTCATGAATAGTAGAAATATATATAGTGTCTGAATTTCCTAATCTATTTTTTATTTCATTTACTGCAACATTAGTATAAGTGATACAAACGACTTTTTGTGAGTTTTCTTTATTAGCCATTTTATTAATAGCAACATATCTTAATGCTTCTATTAATGAATAAGTTTTTCCAGCGCCAGCCCCCGCATTGAAACGAAAGCTTTTAAAATTATCTATATGTTTAATGATATTCTTCTGAATATCTAGTTCTAGAATTTCATTCTCGGTCATCAGATTTGACCTCTACACTTTTAATGGTTGAATCGTTAACTTCTTCTCTATAAACGGGTACTACGGTATCATTTAATGAAGAAGATTCATTACTCTGTAATTTAGTAACAAGCCAATTTAAACCATCGTTTATATAGTTAGGTAGGTTAGGTATACCATCATTTATTTCAGCTGATATAAGGCTAAAAAGTAATGTATTGGAAAATTCACTCTTACTATCAGAAAGTTTTTTCTGTAATTTATATGAATTATCAATTAAGCCTTTTCTAGAGGAATTACTATTATTTAAAATATCATTATATATTTTAGGCTTACATTCTTTAATTGTATTATTAATTATATCATTTTGATAGTTTGTTAAAATTAGAGCTTCTTCTAGACTTGTAGCGTATTGTCCTTCTATAGGATCTTTTTGAAAAATAATAAAAAAATCATCATCCTCAAAAAATTCTATATCATCAAGTTTATCTGCATCATCCTCTTTTATATTTCGAAGTTGTAGATTGAATTCTTTGAGTGTTGAATTAGTTGTTCTTCGCCCTTCGAGTTTACGGATCTGAGCGAATGTTGGATCTGAACCAGATATAAATTCTGTATGCTCTTTTTTTGCTTGTTGCCCACAGATGTTACAACTTTCATTTTTTGTATGTATTTCATTTTTTTCGCACTTTTCGCGCTTGATATCTAAATCAGTGATAATTAAGCAAGGAATACTAAGTTTTTTAGCTAATGGTAAATATAATTTTCCGTGAGCCCCATTGATGTTAAATATGGAAATATAATAGTTACAGAGAGTTGGATGATTTTCTAGATAGTAAGCTAATAAAGTTTCTTCTGTTATACCTTCAACAAAAATAATTGCATCAGAGAAAAACAATTCTGATACTTTGTACTTTATATGTTTTTTTAAAAAATTAAGTTTTTCTTTTGCATCTTCTTCGTTCTTAGAAACGAGTATATCATCGGTTAGATTTATTGCTTTAGTGCATTTATTTTTTATTGTTAAATAGTTAAAATTATTGAAAGTATGACTGCTATGGATTTTACTGTTGACGATATGAGAAGAGTGAGTGGTAATTACAATTTGGCATTGTAATATTTTGGTGTGTTCTGAGGTTTTATTTGCTAATTCTAATGCTTTTTTTACCGCATTATCAATGCGTTTAATAAAGAGTTCTTGCATCTGAGGATGCATAAAAACTTCAGGTTCTTCAATAAATAATAGATTGATACAACTAAATTGGCTTTTTTCTTCATAGCTATCTACAAAATGGATTATCTCGCCAATAATATTAATTAAATTTATATAACCTAATCCAAACTGATCTTCAGGAATATAATCTTCATTATCCATAAAACTATATTTTATGAGTCCTTTTAAGATTGCATCATAAGTAACATTACCTGATAATTCAAGATTAACTTTATTTCTATTTTCTATTTGCTCCAATATTTCTGAGATATTATTATTTTTAGTAACTACATTACTAGATATGTTCTTATTTATTTTTTTTATACTTTCTTCTAAGCTTGAATATGCTTGACGATCATTTGTGAACTGAAAACCAATTATCTTATTAAAAATTTCGCTCAGTACACCATCCTTAAGATGTCTGTTAGCTTTAATTTCTTTAATATTAATTAAATTGTTAAGAGAAAATGTATCGATTATATTCCCTAAAAAATCTTGAAATAGAAACTTATAAAGATTATTTTTTGTTTTTTCAAAGCCATTATTTTTTGAAAGTAATGAATAAAATTTTTCAAATTGTTCTTTTTCTTTTTCTTTTTCTTTTTCTTCTTCATTTGTTATATTTTTAAATATTTTTTTTACATTCTCTTTGAATATTGGGGTTTCAGATAAAATCACTTTTATTACAATTGGGATCTTAATGGGATCTTTATTTTCACTAATAGGAATAAAAGGTGATAAATTGGATATTAAATCTTCATCTTTAAAGCTTATGTTAATATTTAAGGTAAATTTTAAATATGGTGTCTCTAATTTATCAAATGTTGTCGATGGATTCTTTTTAAATTCTTTCTTGTACTCTTCAAATAATTTATTTAAGTAATATAAATTAAAGTCTGATGCTATAGGTTGTTCTTTAAATCTTAACATTCTTAGTGCATTAACAATTGTTGTTTTTCCTGTATTATTTTTACCTATGATTAGTGTTGTTGAAGGAGCAATTCCTATAGTTGATTTTTTTTCATTATTTACAATAATTGGTTCTGGTTTAACGAAGCAAATTTTGTTTTCTTCATTATAAAATTTACGGTAGTTTTCTATTGTTAGACTTTCTAAATACATAGGATTACCTCTTTTTTAATCCATATTACTTAGTTAATATCTAATCAAATATCATTGATGCCTGATTTTTTTTCAAGGTTTTCATATCTAATATATGATCGAAATCTAAAAAAATTAAATTAAATTAAAATAGTTTTCCTTTGTGATTATATTTAATTAGAATATTATTTATAAAATAAACATATGTAAAAGACCTCCTATTGGTAAGGCCTTTGAAAAATTTATTATTATTTTCTATTCTTATAGAATAGGAAAAATAGAACTAGGTTATAAAGAGAAAATATCATTTAGCCAGTTGTCTTTTTCTATGCTTGATCCAATTTTATATGGCCCGTGAATACTAGCAAAACATCCTTTACTTTCAATGGTTTTATTTTTGTTGACTACTAGCCAATTAACTACACAGATTACTAAATTGCCATAATCAACAACTCCTTCAACAATACCTATATGTAGTATCTTTATTTCAGGAGAACCTTTTCCCATCATTCGTTTTATTGCTATTCGGTCATTCTTTTTAATTTTCTGAGCTTTTTGATATTGTTGTTTACTTTCATTTTCTTGATAGCCTAAAACCCAAATTTTATTTTCTATAAATTCTTTATCTTGATGGTCTGAACCATCCCAACTTGCTCCGACTAACCAGTAATTTATCTCATTGTTCATTTATTTTTTCCATTTCTAGTCAAGTATTAGATAAAATCTACAATTTATCTTATACTTTAGTTCACTACATTAATATATGGAGTTTGATATGGCTGGAAGTATTGAATTAGAACATAGATGTCCACAATGTGGTGCTACTGCTAAAAATTCTCAAGAATTATTAGCTATTTTTGGTCTTAGAACTATGCCATCAGGTGCGACAAATCAAAGCTGGTGTAAAAAGTGTAGAAGTAAAAAATAGCTTATTTTTAGTGAATTAGTTATAAACTGAGCCAAATAATTCGAAATATGACTATATATTGTAATAATCATAAAGCTTGGCTCAGTTTATGTTTACTAACGTTTAAAGTATCAAGACAGAATATATTTATAAATAGTCTCAGCAATACCTGGCTGTGAATTCACTTTAGTAACCATTTTTGCACGCGCTTTTACTTCATCTGAAGCATTACCCATTGCAACACCTAAACCAACATGTTCTAACATACTAAGATCATTAAAGTTATCACCAAAAGCAATAACATCACTCATATTCATACCATTCGCTTCAACCCAACGTTGTAAACGGCGGCCTTTGCTGTTGCCTTTTTTAGCGATATCAACTTGATCAACCCAAGACCATTCACACTCTAAACCGACTTGTTGCTCAATTTTCTCAACTAAAGCACGTAATTCATCGTGATCAGGCGTTGTTGTCGCAATTTTCCAAATGGCATTAACATCATGCATCGCTTTATAGAAATCATCAACTTTGACAAGATTCGGGCGTTGCGTTACTGGTAATGTATCAGACCAATTGAGTGTACGTTGTACTGCTGCGGTGAGTTGGTCATACATCATTGCATCGTCAGCATAAACTAAATGGTGTACATCTGTTTGTTTAACGAGATCTAATACTGCTCTGGTTTCTTGTGTGGTTAATGGATCAGATTCCAGTACTTTTTTACCAATATAGTCATAAAGGTAAGTCCCATTACAGCAGATCGCAGGGGTATCGAGATCGAGAGCTTGATAGAATGGATGAATAGCAACATGATGACGACCTGTTACAATTAAAACTTTAACACCTGCTTTTTTTGCAAGATTGAGTGCTTCTAAAGATTCTGGCAGGATACGTTTTTGGTCATCAAGCAGTGTGCCATCAAGATCCAATGCAATAACGCGATATGACATAAATAAGCCCCTTGATAGTATTAAGATGCAATGCTGTTGATGTTACACGTTAACCAATAAAAGATAAACTAGCTTAATCGTGACAGTTTATCGTTGGTTGTTCTGTTATTCTTTATAAATCAATGGGTAATCGGTTTTAAGGAGAAGGGATGAAACAAGTAGTCTACGTAGCAAGTCCAGAGAGTCAACAAATCCATGTTTATGCATTAAACACCGAAGGTGAAATGGATTTATTGCAGGTTGTTGAGGTTGCAGGGCAAGTACAGCCGATGATTGCAAGTGCAGATGGAAAATACCTTTATGTCGGTATTCGACCTCATTTTAGTGTGGTGACATTTGCGATTGCTGTCGATGGTCAGTTAGAACAAAAGGCTATCACTTCCATTCCAAGTACTCCGGTTCATTTATGCTTAGATAAAACAGGGCGTTTCTTATTTGTACCTTCTTACCACCAAGGCAATTTAGCCGTTTTTCCTATTAATGCGAAGGGGATCCCTCAATCGCCAATTCAAATTATTGAAGGGTTAAATAAGCCTCATTCATCTAATATCGATTGGAATAATAAACAACTGATTGTGCCTTGCTTAGGTGAAGATCATATACGTTTATTTGATTTATCAGAAAAGGGGCATTTAACAGAAGCGGGTACCGAAGAGCTGACAACCGCACAAAACGCAGGGCCTCGTCATATGGCATTCCATCCTAATGGTGATGTATTTTATTGCCTAAATGAATTAGATGCGACAATCAATATATATCGTCGTATGGGGGATTTATATCGTTTAATGCAAACGGTCGATATCGTCCCTGAAACATTTAACAGTACCCGTTGGGCGTCAGATATTCATATTACACCTGATGGACGTTTTCTTTATGCGAGTGAACGCTCTGAAAGTTTTATTTGTGCGATGGCAATTTCAGAGACGGGCGACTATTTGCAACCTGTGGGTTATTACCCAACAGAAACACAGCCTCGTGGTTTTAATATTGATAACACTGGAAATTACCTGATTTCTTGTGGTCAAAAATCAGATTTTGCTTCTGTTTCTCGTATTGATAAACATACTGGCGAATTAACTGAATTAGCATGTTACCCAGTAGGTAAAGGTGCTATGTGGGTTACGATTGTAACGAAATAAAGGGGATCCTTTAACCTCTAGCGAAAATAGTCTGTCGCTAGAGGTTATCGCATTATTTCACTTTAAAGACTAACCACTTTTTCAATAGCTTGAGTGAGTTTAGTGAGGTTTTCTGGTGGCATAATAAAGGGTGGCATAATATAAATCAGCTTGCCAAAAGGTCTGATCCAAACCCCTTCATCAACAAAGATTTTTTGTAATCTTGCCATATTGACGGGCTCGTTCATTTCAACCACACCAATCGCGCCTAACACGCGCACATCTTTGACACTTTTTGCTTGTTTTAATGGCAGTAGCTCTTTTTTAAGTTGAGCTTCAAGTTGTGCAACTTGATTTATCCAATCGCCTTTTTCTAATAGAGATAAACTGGCGTCAGCAACAGCGCAAGCTAATGGATTCCCCATATAAGTAGGGCCGTGCATAAAACAACCGGCATCACCTTGGCTGATGGTTTCGGCAATATGGCGAGTGGTTAAGGTTGCTGATAAGGTCATGTAACCCCCCGTTAATGCTTTGCCTACACACATTATATCTGGCGATATTTCTGCATGTTCACAGGCAAAAAGTTTGCCTGTTCTGCCAAATCCTGTGGCAATTTCATCAGCAATTAATAAGACATCAAACTCATCACATAACGCTCTAGCCTGTTTTAAATATTCAGGATGATAAATTCGCATTCCCCCCGCACCTTGAACAATGGGTTCAAGCATCACGGCAGCAATTTCTTGATGATGTTGCTCTAGTGTTGAGCGTAATGAGTGGATATCAGTCGGATCCCACTCTTCATAAAAACCTGTTTTGGGTGCATCCACAAAGAGGTGATTAGGCAGATAACCTTTGTAAAGACTGTGCATGGAGTTATCTGGATCACACACTGACATGGCACCAAATGTATCACCATGATAGCCTTGTTTTAACGCCACAATACGTTGGCGTCTTTCACCTTTAGCCTGCCAATATTGCAATGCCATTTTCAGCGCAACTTCAACAGCAACCGAGCCAGAATCGGCTAGAAATATGCATTCAAGTGGCTCTGGTGTTATCGCTAATAATTTTCGACAAAGTGATACTGCGGGTGGATGAGTAATGCCCCCAAACATCACATGAGACATATTGCTTAGCTGTGTTGTAACGGCATTATTGAGTTCTGGGTGATTATAGCCATGAATTGCAGCCCACCATGAAGACATTCCATCAATCAGTTTTCTACCATCAGCCAAGACTAATTCAACGCCTTTTGCACTGACGATAGGGTAAGCAGGTAACGGATTACTCATCGAAGTGTATGGATGCCAAATGTGACGTAAATCGAAAGCGATATCTTCAGGTGTCATTCTATTTCCACTTAATCATGTAAACCAATGGTGATCAATTTTAGTTGACATGATAACCCTATTATTTAAACTGGCAATCACTTTTAAACAGGAGATTGTATTGTGAGCGCACTAAAACGTTGGACACTAAAAGAAGCCAGAGCACTGTTTGATATGCCATTTTTAGATTTGGTTTTTCAAGCACAACAAGTTCATCGTCAACATTTTGACCCTTCACAAATCCAAGTGAGTACTTTGCTTTCGATTAAAACCGGGGCGTGTCCTGAAGATTGTAAATATTGTGCCCAAAGCGCACGGTATAAAACGGGATTAGAAAAAGAGCGCTTAATGGAAGTGCAGCAAGTGATTGAATCTGCAAAAAAAGCAAAAGCGGCAGGTTCAACCCGTTTTTGTATGGGAGCAGCGTGGAAAAATCCACATGAGCGCGATATGCCTTACCTTGAGCAAATGGTAAAAGAAGTGAAAGCGCTTGGTATGGAAACCTGCATGACACTCGGCAAATTAGATGATTCACAAGCAAATCGATTAGCCGATGCTGGGCTGGATTTTTATAACCACAACCTTGATACCTCACCTGAATTTTACGGCAGTATCGTGACAACACGTACCTATCAAGATCGCTTAGATACGCTTGATAAAGTGCGCAATGCGGGTATTAAAGTGTGTTCTGGCGGAATTTTAGGGTTAGGAGAAGAAGTGAAAGATCGCGCTGCAATGTTAGTGCAATTAGCGAATTTGCCACAGCCTCCTGAAAGTGTGCCGATTAATATGCTTGCTAAAATAAAAGGGACACCACTTGCAGATAATGAAGATGTCGATCCTTTTGATTTTATTCGTACTATCGCTGTTGCTCGTATCATGATGCCACGCTCTTATGTGCGTCTTTCTGCTGGGCGTGAACAAATGAGTGAACAAACACAAGCATTCTGCTTTATGGCTGGGGCTAACTCTATTTTCTATGGCTGCAAATTATTAACGACAACCAATCCGACTGAAGATAAAGATCACCAGTTATTCCGTAAGTTAGGTTTAAACCCTGAACGATTAGCAGTATCTATGGGTGACAATCAGCAAGAAGAAGCCTTGATACAAGCTGTTGCCAATAAAGACACTGAACAATTTTATAACGCGGCACTGTAATGAGCTGGAAAACCTATTTAGATGAACAACTTAATGCGCGTAGAAATACGCCATTATGGCGAAAACGCAAAGTGATAAAACAAGCGAATGGACGTTTTTTGATCACAATATCAGGCGAAAAGTACCTTAATTTTTCAGGCAATGATTATTTAGGTATTAGCCAACATGCAGGCGTCATTAACGCATGGCAACAAGGTGCTGATGAATATGGTGTAGGTAGCGGTGGATCAGGGCATATCACCGGATTTACACAAGCTCATGCGCAATTAGAACAACATCTTGCAGATTGGTTAGGTTACGATAACGCATTGTTATTTTCATCCGGTTATAGTGCTAATCAAGGTGTGATTACGGCATTACTTGAAAAAGACGATGCCATTATTGCTGATAAACTTTGCCATGCTTCACTCATGGAAGCCGCAGTATTATCACCCGCTACATTGTGGCGATTTTTGCATAATTCGCCAGACTCTTTATCTCAACGACTGAATAAAACGTCGGCTAATAAAACTCTTGTGGTAACAGAAGGGGTATTTAGCATGGACGGGGATAAAGCACCATTAAGCGAAATAGCAACAATAAGCCAAAAACATCATGCATGGTTAATGGTTGATGATGCGCATGGCATTGGTGTTTTAGGTAAAGAAGGCCGAGGCAGTTGTGATGACGCGGGTATTAAACCTGAAATATTGGTTGTCACTTTTGGTAAAGCTTTTGGTGTCAGTGGGGCGGCTGTGCTTTGTAACAAGCCAACGGCAGCGTTTTTTGAACAATATGCTCGCCATCTTATTTACAGTACCTCAATGCCGCCAGCACAAGCTATCGCTTTAAATTCTGCGCTAAATGTCATTAAGCAAGCAGATAATGAGCGGGACTATCTTCAACAACTCATTGATATTTTTCGCCAAGGTGTTACTTCGCTTCCTATTAAATTATTGCCTTCGCAAACGGCTATTCAGCCATTAATTATTGGCGATGAACACTTGTGCCAAACACTTTCAGATTATCTGCAATCTAAAGGGCTTTGGGTAAAGGCAATCTTTCCACCGACAGTACCTCCTCAAAGTGCGCGTTTACGAATAACGTTAACGACTCGCCATCACCTTTCAGATATTAAGCTGTTAATCGAGACGCTTCATGCTTTCTTCAGTCAAAACAGATAAACAACGTATAGCTCAAACATTTGGTAAAGCAGCTGTTCATTATGATCACCACGCCAATATTCAGCGTTATAGCGGCAATAAATTAATGGATTTAGCACGTCATGACAGTGGCAATATTGTGTTAGATGCAGGATGTGGAACCGGATATTTCAGCCAAAAATGGAAGCAACAAGGCAAATTTGTCATTGCGCTTGATCTATCACATTCCATGTTACAGGTGGCAAAGCAGCAACAGCGGGCTGATAGTTATTTACAAAGTGATATCGAACATTGTGCGATTGCACCACAAAGTGTGGATATTGTATTTAGTAATTTAGCGATGCAATGGTGTGATGATTTATCTGGCGCTATTAAAACATTAATGAATACCGTCAATGTAAAAGGCGCACTTTATTTCTCAACACTGACTACCTTGACATTACAAGAAGTCAGAGATGCTTGGCAATCGCTTGATCGACATCCCCATGTAAATCCTTTTTTATCACTTCACGATATAGAAAAAGCGTGTTGTGGCTTTCATTGCCAATTTTCTACTGAAACTGTCACAGAACAATATGATTCATTACATGCGCTCTTTGCTTCTTTGAAGGGCGTTGGTGCTAATTTTGTGCAAGGTGATCGACAAAAAGGGTTAATGACAAGGCAGAAATTTCGAGCGTTAGAAAAAGTGTGGAAAACAAAGTCAGGTAAATACTTACTCACTTATCAAATTGTTATAGGAAAAATATCACATGGCTAAAACATGGTTTTTAACAGGCACAGATACAGAAGTGGGTAAAACTGTAGTAAGTAGTGCTCTATTACAATGTGCAGCGCATCAAGGGTATCAAACTGCGGGCTATAAGCCTGTTGCATCAGGAAGTGAGTGGCTAAATGAAGGTTTACGTAATTCAGATGCACTGACACTGCAAAAATTTAGTACGGTAAAGTTAGATTATCACCGCGTTAACCCTTATTGTTTTGAAACGCCAACATCGCCACATATTGTCAGCCAAGAAATGAATCAGCCTATTGATTTTGATGTGATGTCAGAAGGCTTGTCTTACTTAAAACAGCAAGCCGATTGGGTGTTAGTCGAAGGCGCTGGTGGTTGGTTTACGCCACTGTCAGAAAACCAATTTTTCTCTGATTGGGCTATCAATGAAAAGCTACCCGTTATTTTGACTGTGGGTGTTAAATTGGGTTGCATTAATCATGCGTTATTAACGCAACAAGCAATTATTCAGTCTGGTTTAACATTGGCAGGTTGGGTTGCAAATGAAGTTGAACCTGCGGGGCGATATCAGAAAGAATATCTGGCAACATTAAAACAGCATATTAAAGCACCACTTTTAGGCAAAATACCCTATTTAAACCAAGTAAAAGAGCATAATTTTACTTCTTACCTCGATCTTTCCTGTTTAAAACCCAGTTGATAGACCATTATTAAGTAAATTATAAAAGTCTATTTTTCATACCAATAAAAAAATAAAAAAAATAAATTTTGTCAATTTTTAGGGATATTTTAAGGTGGAAAAAAAGACGTAACCTACCGAGAGATAACAACTTTGTGTAGTTATCCACTATTCCTGTGGATAACCTTGTGTATTACCATTATAAAAATACTCTGAATAGAGAGAATACAAGGCATTGCTAAAGATTGGTGTTATTCTCAACTTTTATTTTTAATTCTTATATATCAATTAATTAAATAAAATCAATAGAGCGAATGGTGTTGGAGTGTCTCTTTGAATAATTCACAAAAAGGGGGGTTGCTTTTTGAAAAAATCCCAGTTCCAAAACTGGGGATAACTTATGCTAATTATTCAGACAAATTTTATGAGATAGAGATTGAAGCTGGATTTTTATCCAGTATCATAAGGAGTGTCAGCGAGGAGAAGAAAATATGAGCAAAGATTTTAAACTGCATTCTGAATTTAAACCGGGTGGTGATCAACCTGCCGCTATTGCCTCACTCTGTGAAGGATTAGATGATGGTCTTGCTCATCAAACGCTTTTAGGGGTAACAGGCTCTGGTAAAACCTTTACGATTGCCAATGTGATTGCCAATCTAAATCGTCCGACTATGGTGTTGGCGCCAAATAAAACATTGGCAGCACAGCTTTATAGTGAAATGAAAGAGTTCTTCCCTGAAAATGCAGTGGAATACTTTGTTTCTTATTATGATTATTATCAGCCAGAAGCGTATGTTCCAAGCTCTGATACCTTTATTGAAAAAGATGCTTCTGTTAACGAACATATCGAACAAATGCGTCTATCTGCTACTAAAGCTTTGCTAGAACGTAAAGACGTTATTGTCGTGTCATCGGTTTCTGCTATCTACGGTTTAGGTGATCCTGATAGCTATTTAAAAATGATGCTTCATCTGACTAATGGCATGATAATCGACCAACGTGCCATTTTACGTCGCCTTGCTGATTTACAATATACTCGCAATGATCAAGCCTTCCAGCGGGGCACATTTCGTGTACGTGGTGAAGTGATTGATATCTTTCCTGCTGAATCTGATGATTATGCATTACGTGTTGAGCTATTTGATGAAGAAGTCGAACGCCTTTCACTGTTTGATCCTTTAACGGGGCAAATTCACTACAATGTGCCTCGTTTTACTGTTTATCCTAAAACGCACTATGTCACTCCACGTGAACGTATTCTTGAAGCGATGGAAGAAATCAAAAAAGAACTCGCAGATAGACGCAAAGTACTTCTAGCTAACGATAAACTTGTTGAAGAGCAACGAGTGACACAGCGTACTCAATTTGATCTCGAAATGATGAATGAGTTGGGATATTGCTCCGGTATCGAAAACTATTCACGTTATTTATCAGGTAGAGGTCCCGGTGAACCACCACCAACCCTATTTGATTACCTTCCCGCTAACGGTTTATTAGTGATAGATGAGTCACACGTGACTATTCCTCAAATTGGTGGCATGTATAAAGGCGACCGTTCCCGTAAAGAAACCTTAGTTGAATATGGTTTCCGTTTACCTTCTGCGCTTGATAACCGGCCATTACGTTTTGAAGAGTTTGAGGCGTTAGCACCACAAACAATTTATGTTTCAGCAACACCGGGTAAATATGAACTTGAAAAATCGGGTGATGAAATTGTTGAGCAAGTTGTAAGACCAACCGGCTTACTTGATCCGATCGTTGAAGTGCGACCTGTTGCCACACAAGTTGATGATTTACTCTCTGAAATTCGTATTCGTGCAGCAAAAAATGAACGTGTATTGGTTACAACACTGACAAAACGAATGGCTGAAGACTTAACCGAATATCTTGAAGAACATGGTGAACGGGTTCGCTATTTACACTCTGATATTGATACTGTTGAACGTGTCGAAATTATTCGTGATTTGCGCCTAGGTGAGTTTGATGTATTAGTGGGTATCAACTTACTTCGAGAAGGTTTGGATATGCCAGAGGTCTCTTTGGTGGCGATTTTAGATGCTGATAAAGAGGGCTTCTTACGTTCAGAGCGTTCATTGATCCAGACAATTGGTCGTGCAGCTCGTAATCTTGAAGGTAAAGCGATTTTATATGGCGATAAAATTACCGATTCAATGGCGAGAGCAATAAGCGAAACCGAACGCCGTCGTGAGAAACAGCAACAATTTAACTTTGAACATGGCATTGTGCCTAAAGGGTTAAATAAGAAAGTAGGCGATATCCTTAAGATTGGTCAGCCTTCTCAAGGACGTAATAAGAAAGGACACAAAGCAACAGATATTCATGAAAATTATCCGTTGTTATCAACGGCTGAATTGGAAAAAGAGATCCAGCGTTTAGAAGCCGAAATGTATCAATACGCAAAAGATCTTGAATTTGAGAAAGCGGCGAGCACTCGTGATAAGTTGCAAGCATTACGTGCTCAATTTATTGCTAACTCTTAATTAGAGAAATTAAATTCACAAACTGTCAAGGGATATCCGTATTTTTACAGAGATTATCCCTTTTTACCTTCTATCTTCCATTTTTTGCCTTGTTTGATATTCCCTTAATGGCGTTCAACTGTTTAAATACCACAACAAACAAAGCGTCAATTATTTACAAAGATAAAAAAGACATTAAGGACAGTGAATGAGTGGTTATGTTTATGCAGGGTTTCCCAGCTCTGCTGGGGTAATTCTTGGTGTTATTCTTCTTATTTTGCTTTTTAAATGGTTACGAAAATTTACTGTACAAGATAGTGAGTTGCAAAAACCATCAACAGCAGGGCAGGAGCCCATTTTATCTGAAGCAGAAAATACGTCAGGTCAGTTGTTACCCAATGAATGGGGGTTATATGTTGCAGCGCCTTATGCCGCAATGAATGAGTGGGCATATAATGAATATGATCAAGGTAAAGATGATGGTGGGTTATCAGCAGGTTGGGGAATTAACGACCGTTGGGATTTAGTCTATCAACTATTTTGGTTGATTACTCAAGGTCACACTAATGATTTTTATCAGCTACGTGACCAAATTTTGGATGGTAAAGAAGATGATGTTCAGTCATTAAAAAATGATATTTTACTTTCTGAGTTAACTGAACACGATAAAAATGAGCGTTTATGGCAAATCGATATGATGAGCACAAATCGCATGAATATCCAAAATGTGAAATACCTTATTTGGGATCTCTGCCGTTTTAACAAACTCTGTTTAGAAGGTTGCCAGCAAGGTTATATTACTCAACAAGAAGCCCAAACATGGTCATTAATGAGTGCATCAATGTTGCGTCGGATTTATGATGGTTGGGAAGATATGTGGAGAAACTTTATTGCTACTCGTTGGTTTTGGGCAAGTGGCGATCAAGATTGGGTATCTTCTCATCAAGCTTTTACAGATGTTATACAAAATATTCTGAATGCAGAAGATACGCTGGCAACAGAAGATAATTGGATCATGGAGTTACCGCCATTAGATTTAATATCATTTTCTCGTACTGTGGCGGGTCTTGGCCTGATGAAAAATGATGTACCAATGACACTTGATGAAATTGAAGAAACGATTAGCCAACGTATTACCTTAAAGCAACTTAATAGCTAATAACGCGTTGAAAACCAATAGTGATATTGTGTTTTTATCGACAAAAAACCGCACTTGTTATTTATACAGATGCGGTTTTTTTATGAAAGCAGGTAATTAAATACTATTTAACGGCTTGAGATGATGCATTACGTTGCCCTAATTGCTGCAACGTTAACTCAATAGCTTTGCCTAATAGATGACGATCGTGACGATAAGGAATATCTTTGGCTTCCAATTGAGCCTGTACAATTAATCGACCTTTCATCGATTCATATTGTGTTTCAGGGCTAATGATCACGGCATCTATGGTTTGTAAACCAATATAATTCTCCATCATGGCGATTTTATCAGACATCGTCATACTGGCAGCCGCAGGGCTTAGTTCTTTGCCTAAATTACCGATATAAATCGTTGTTGCACTGCTACGGCGCAATGCTTGTGCAAGTTCTGGCAGTAATAATAAAGGCATCAAACTGGTAAAAAAACTACCGGGACCAATTAAGATCAAATCGGCTTGTTCAATCGCTTCAATGGCTTCTCGTGTAGTCGGTACTTTCGGGTAGAGATCAAGCTTTTGGGGGATCTTAGGTAAAATATCAACATTGACTTCACCATAAATCTCATTTCCTTGGTCGTCTATCGCCATAAGGTCAACGGCTTGTTCAGACATAGGAATAAGGTGAGCATTTACTCTTAATAATCCACGGATAAGATTAATGGCTTCTAAAGGTCGAACACTTAAGTTATCAAGTGCTTTAAGCATTAGATTACCTAAATTATGTCCTGCCAGTTCGCCAGTACCCGAAAAACGGTATTCAAACATCGCAGAAGCAACGGAAGGCTCAGTAATTAACTGATTAATACAATTGCGCATATCTCCCCACGCAATGCCTCCTTCTTCTTGGCGAATACGGCCAGTAGAACCGCCATTGTCTGTTGTTGTAACAATACCAGTAAGACGAGAGCCTAAGTAGGAGAGTGCTGAAAGCACACGTCCAAGGCCATGACCACCACCAAGGGCAACAACACGATCTAAATCACTTAGCGTGCGATTTCGCATATTTGTTCTACTCATCTTTAAAAATTTGCCGCTAATTTATCACAATTAAATTTTAAGCCTATGATCACGACGTGATTTCATCACATTCCTAGTTTAATTTCACTTTTTTTAGCTTAATATTTAATCAATAAAAGTGTTTTTACTTATGTTATTGGAGTGACTAAAGTGTCGTAAGTCGTTGTATTATAAATTATATAGCGAAAACATTATTCGCTTTTTGAAAAATTAGCAGGTAGAATTCAGAATAAATATATAGGTATTAGAAACCTGTGAAAAACAGGTAAAGATTAACTCCTAGCCTTAACGTCTAAGTCATGTGTTTACAAGATATGATGTTCTGGCCGTGACGAAACAAGTCACCAGGGTGCAAGGTAGAAATGCCAGCATCTCCCGATTTGGAAAGGTGTTACTATGCAACAACTCGTTGATGCGTTTTCCCGCAAATTTTTCTATTTACGTCTTTCAATTACAGACGTGTGTAATTTCCGTTGTACTTATTGCCTGCCTAATGGTTATAAGCCTAACGGTCATAAATCATTTCTTTCGTTAGATGAAATCAGCAGGCTAACACAATCTTTTGCCGCGTTAGGGACAGAAAAAATCCGCCTAACGGGGGGAGAGCCTACAATGCGTCGAGATTTTACTGATATTATCGCAACCATTAAAGACAACGCGTCTATCAAAAAAATCGCAGTAACAACCAATGGATATCGTTTATCCAGAGATGTTGCACAATGGCGTGCTGCGGGTTTAAGTGCAA
The DNA here is from genome assembly GCF_002607735.1 of Proteus alimentorum. Lineage (GTDB taxonomy): Bacteria > Pseudomonadota > Gammaproteobacteria > Enterobacterales > Enterobacteriaceae > Proteus > Proteus alimentorum. Next base: position 255,993 of record NZ_NBVR01000026.1, on the reverse strand, counting down.
TAAATGTCAGTGTTGATAGCCTCGATCCTCGACAATTCCATGCTATTACTGGACAAGATAAATTTAGCCAAGTCATGGAAGGTATTGATGCGGCATTTACTGCGGGTTTCGAAAAAGTAAAAGTTAACGTTGTGCTAATGCGCAATGTGAATGATAAAAACCTCCCTGATTTTCTTAATTGGATCAAAGACAGACCCATTCAGCTGCGCTTTATTGAATTAATGGAAACCGGTGACGGTAGTGATATTTTCAACCGCTTTCATTTGTCTGGTGATGTTATTCGCCAACGCTTACTTAATGAAGGTTGGTTACACATTCCTCGCGCTCGTAGTGACGGGCCTGCTCAAGTATTTACCCATCCTGATTATCAAGGTGAAATTGGTCTTATCATGCCTTATGAAAAAGACTTTTGTGTCACTTGTAACCGCTTACGTGTTTCAGCTATTGGTAATCTTCATCTTTGCCTATTTGGTGAAAATGGTATTCCTTTGCGCGACTTACTTGCTGATGATAGTCAACAAGAAGCATTACAACAGCGTATTCAGGGTGGTCTTCTTCATAAACGAGAAACCCATTTCCTTCATCAAGGCGATAGTGGTATTACACCGAATTTATCTGTTATTGGTGGATAGTTTTTCGCTCTGTTATTTCGTTAATTTCAGGAGTTGTGCATGTCTCAACTAACTCATATTAATGCTGCCGGTGAAGCCCACATGGTGGATGTTAGCGCTAAAGCTGAAACAGTGCGAGAAGCGCGTGCTGAAGCTTTTGTTGAAATGTCAGCAGAAACATTAAGCATGATCACCGAAGGTAAACATCATAAAGGTGATGTATTTGCGACCGCAAGAATTGCAGGTATTCAAGCAGCAAAAAGAACATGGGAATTGATCCCATTATGTCATCCGCTGTTATTAACTAAAGTTGAAGTGCGTTTAGAAGCACTCACAGGATCTAACCGTGTGCGCATTGAATCTGTTTGCCGTTTAACGGGTAAAACAGGGGTTGAGATGGAAGCATTAACGGCGGCATCGGTAGCAGCGTTGACGATTTATGATATGTGTAAAGCCGTTCAAAAAGATATGGTGATAGGGCCTGTACGTTTATTAGAAAAAACAGGTGGTAAATCAGGTCACTTTAAGGTGGAAGCATGATTAAAGTTCTCTTCTTTGCTCAAGTTCGTGAATTAGTGGGGGTTGATTCTCTTGAATTAGATTGTGAATACCACACAGTAGACGATTTACGTAAAGTATTAATCACTAAAGGTGAACGTTGGTCACTCGCATTAGAAGATGGCAAGTTACTCTCTGCGGTAAACCAATCCTTTGTTCAAGGTTCTCACGTTATTAATGATGGTGATGAAATCGCCTTTTTCCCACCTGTTACAGGAGGATAAGATGAGCACATCAACTCGTATTTCAGTACAAACCCAAAATTTTAGCGTTGGTGATGAATACCAATGGCTTTCAGAGTGCGACAGCGATGGGGCTGTTGTTACATTTACGGGTAAAGTTCGTAATCATAATCTCGGCGATGAAGTGAGTACACTCACCCTTGAGCATTATCCTGGAATGACCGAAAAAGCGCTTAATGATATCGTGAGTGAAGCGCGTTCGCGTTGGCCTTTACAGCGTGTAAGTGTTATTCACCGCGTTGGAACTTTGCAAATTGGTGAAGAGATAGTGTTTGTTGGTGTCACCAGTTCTCATCGCAATAGTGCGTTTGAATCCGCTGAATTTATTATGGATTTTTTAAAAACACGTGCACCGTTTTGGAAAAAAGAAGGACTGTCTGAAAATAAAAACAGATGGGTTGATGCGCGCCAAAGTGATTATGATTCAGCCGAGCGTTGGGAATAAATCACTACACTCAATTAAACACTACATTACTTTACCCAAATTTATTTTATGGTGACATTTCATACAGTTTATTTCATGGAAATGTAAAATCAGTGTGATAAAATTAAATTCTAATGAGTCCATAATGGACTCTTTACTGAAATAAACGTTATTATTAAATCTAACGTTATCACTATGATTAAAGGGTAATCATCATGGATCGATTTTCACGTTCAAATGATTCAATCGTACAGCGTACTGGTTCTGGCCTACAAACCTTTATGGCTCAGGTTTATGGTTGGATGACGGTAGGTCTGTTATTAACTGCGTTTGTTGCATACTACGTTGCATCAAGCTATGCATTACAAGACATGATTTTTTCTAGCAAGGTCGTCTTCTTTGGTCTGATCATTGCTCAATTAGGATTAGTTTTCGTGTTATCAGGTATGGTTCATAAAATGAGTGGTGCAATGGCAACCTCATTATTTATGCTCTATTCTGTGCTAACCGGTGTCACTCTCTCAAGCGTATTACTGGTTTATACCGCATCTTCGATTGCCAGCACTTTCTTTATCTGTGCGGCTATGTTTGGTGCATTAAGTATTTATGGTTACACGACTAAGCGTAGTTTAACGGGTATGGGTAGCTTCCTGTTTATGGGGCTTATCGGTATCATTATTGCTTCTATCGTGAATATTTTTATGCAAAGCTCGATGATGAGCATGGTTATCTCTTACGCAGGTGTGTTAATTTTTGCAGGCTTAACGGCTTACGACACCCAGAAATTAAAAGATATGGGTAATGAAATTAACCAAGAAGATAAAGAAAATATGCGTCGTTACTCAATTATGGGTGCATTAACGCTTTATTTAGATTTCATCAATCTGTTCTTAATGTTACTGCGTATTTTAGGCGACCGTCGTTAATTTTAACGGTATCTACGGATAAACGTAGTTTAAAAACAGCATAAAAAATAAATCCCATAACTTTTATAAGTTGTGGGATTTTTTTGTGCATTTATTAAGAGAATTTTTCTGTCGCACATAATTGAAATAGAATGAAGTTTAATTATCTCGTAACCAAGGCGTAATAGTTAAGCCTACTAAAGCCCCTTCAGGGCTTAATAACCGTGTGACAGTTTGTCCCCAAGGTTCAATTCGATTATCAACAAGCAGTTGATAGCCTTTTTGTTTTAAAGTTTGAGTGGCGGTATTAATATCTTCAACTTCAAATTCAACCCAATATTGTGGTATCGGTAGATCATTTGGCCAAACATCATTACCAAAGCAAGACATAGCGGCTTGCTCTAAAGGCCACAGTGCAAAATGTTTAACACCTTTTAATTCACCTTCTGATGTTGATAAATAATCACTATTACCTTCCATTGGTTTTAAAGGCAAATTAAGCGCATCTTTATAAAAAAGCTGGCTTTGTGCATTATTGCGAGTAATAGGACCAAAACCGGCAACAAAGAGAATGTTTATACCAGAAATAGCAGGAGTCATAATATTACCCTTACTGTTAAGTTAACCACTGTTTCAATATATTAATAATAATAGGTGAAAAGCTTTCTAGTTTTCCATCATCATTAGGTTTTGCTAGCTCTAGGATTAAATCATTAAGTAAATCATCATCTTCTAGTCCTTCACTAGGATCAATTCCATTAATAAATAGAATTTGTTCAATAGCGTTTTTTCTTTTACTGATTAATAAGTTATTGGGAAGAGTGCTAGAGCCTAAATTCAATATTTCAATTGCCTTTTCAGCACGGGACGTTACACCATTAACTCTACCACTAATTGAAAACTGTAATTCAGTCTCACACTCATCCATAAGTGGAGTGAGGGGAAGTGCGTGATGTTGATGACAATCGCCGCATTGTTTCTTGGCATTACAACTAGCGATAAGATTAGAGAACTCAAGTGTTTTATTTTGTGCTAATTGTTGAGGTTCGATATGTTCATTGTGGCAGTCATGAATTGATTTTATTTGCTGACAACAATGACCACATAAATAGAACTGCTCTTCTAGCAATGTTTCTCTTATTTCTGTTCGAATTTCTGGGGGTAAATCAGCGTATTTTTTATGTTTATTTTGCCTTTTCCATTGAGTTAAACCTGCGGGTTCATAATCATTTCTTTTGCTGATTCTTCTCAAGTTGAACTTCCTTTTTCTTTAGCAATAATCGTGCTTTAACTAGCTCAATATTATTTGTTGAAACATCTTGTTCTAATTTAGCTAATAAATCTTTTGCTGTTGCAATATCGGCATTTTGAATAGCATCAAGAATATCGCCGATTTGGCTTTGCACTTTTTGATTGATAAAGTCAGTATCCATAATTTCTGACAGTACGCTATTGATATCTTGTCCATAAAGCGAAGAGACTTTTTCAACCTGGCCTTTTTCAATGCTGTAAACAAGAATATTCTTGTGCTCACTGATTAATAATGGTGAGTGTGTTGTTAACACAAATTGGCAGTTAGGAAAGGTTTTATCCAATAAGGATATTAATCGCCGTTGCCATTGAGGGTGCAAGTGGACGTCAGGCTCATCAATTAAAATAATGCCTTTGCCTTCTAAAGGATTATCCAAAGTTATATTTAAAAGCGTTAAACGGCGTGCAATATCACCAATCATGGCAAGTAGTGATTTTTCACCATAAGAGAGCTGTTCAATTGAATAGTGAGTACTGTCTTTAACTACTTTCATGGAAAGATCAGGTGTGCGCTCAATATAGATATTTTCAATTGTTGAACTATCATCAGATAAGAAAATCTTAATGGCTTCACGTACAGCACTGAGTGCTTTATCTTGCAATTTCTTTTGCTCGGCTAACATACTTTGGTAAATCTCACTGTTTACATCAGTATGTTTTTCTAACAATTTCATAATGCTTGTGTGAGGAGCCGTTTCATTTTCGATATCTTCACGGTAACGAAACCAAGCAAAGAAATCGGCATAATCTGTTTTAGCTTCTAAACTCCCGTTATAACCCGCTAACATATCAAATGGATGACTATTAATAGGCTGAATTGCAGTATTAATTGTTGAGTCATAAGTGTGGCGAGTTGCACCATAGTAGGCAACAATAGGATAATTTCTATGATACTTTGTTTGTCTTGAGGAAATTCTATAACGGCTATATACGTACTGAGCTAGATCAGAATCTATTGCATATGAACCTAAAGCATATTTTTTTGAGTTTTTAAGTGCTGTAATTAATTCTAGTGAGAGATCATCATGATATTTATAAAATGAAAGATTGGTTTCTTGTTCGATATCTCTTTTGAGAAAGGAAATTAGGCAATAATCAGACGACACATTAATTTGGGATTTATTTGCAAATTTACCCTGAGCATCTTTATCTTCAAATTTCGCTACAAACCAACTTAAACCTGTTGCAATCGCATCTAAAATACTGGTTTTACCTGAACCATTATTACCAATAAATACAGTAATATTTGAGCCATTTTCGTTGTCATCTTTTGTGGCTAACGTGATGTCAGCATCAGTAAAAACACCATAATTTTCAAGTCGTAGTTTGCTGATTTGCATATTGCACGCCTATTGATTTTTTCTTTGGTATCAGTCTATTAGAGTTAGTTATCAAAGTACAGATTTTAAGCTATCTTCCTTTGGAAAAGGTAATAGGCAATGCTACCCGTTCCTACTGCAATCACCAATAAAGGCCATAAACTGTGCCATATAACAGTGATGTCGGCATTTTTAAGGTAGATCTGTTTGGTGATATCGGTGAAATGGCGAATTGGGTTTATCCATGTGGCATGTTGTAGCCAAACGGGCATGTTTTCTACGGGGGAAATATAGCCAGATAATAAAACAGCAGGCATCATAAACACGAAAACACCAATAAAAGCTTGTTGTTGTGTTGAACTCAATGCCGATATTAATAAGCCAAAACCGACTAGCGATAAGCCATAAATCAACATGGTAAAGTAGAATAGGAGTAGAGAGCCTGAAAAAGGAATTTGATAACCAAATATCCCAATAATTAATACGATGGTGCCTTGAACGGCAGCGACTACCATGGCCGGAACCGCTTTACCGATAAAAATTTGCCATGTTGATAGGGGCGAAACTAACAGTTGGTCTAATGTGCCTTGTTCACGCTCTCTGGCAACAGAAAGTGAAGTGACTATCATAACGCCAATGGTAATAATCAATGCCACTAAAGAGGGGACAATAAACCATTTATAGTTTAAATTCGGGTTATACCAATTGCGAACAACAAGTTCTGTTTTATTTAGCAAAGACGGTGTATTGCCTGCTAATTCAGTTTGATAGTTTTGTACGATTTGCTGTACATAATTAGCGGCAATTTGTGCACTATTAGAATTTCGGCCATCTAGGATTATTTGCAATTTAACAGGAACGCGACTTTCTAAATCAGCACTAAAATTCTGTGGAAAACGAACTAATAAAAGCGCTTTGCGATTATCAATCGTCTCTTTTATTTCATGTTCATTTTTAAGCAAAAGAGTTTGAGAGAACGCACTTGCTTTGGCGATACGCTGGGTTAATTCAATAGATTGTTTGCCATTATCTTCATCAAAAATAGCAATCGAGGCATTGGTAACATCTAATGTTGCGGCAAAAGGGAATAAGATCATCTGAAAGATAACCGGCATTATTAAAATAATACGCGTTTGAGGCTCTTGTAATAATGATTGTAACTCTTTCATTATCAAGGTGAGAAGGCGATAAAACATAAAGCTCTCCCTTTAATCTAATCGACGACGTGTTGCTAACGCCGTTAATCCAATAAAAAATATCGCCGATACGATTAATAGCCACATATCTAGCATTAATATCAACGGAATATCGCCAGCTAAAAATAGCGTTTGCAAACTACTTACAAAATAACGAGCTGGAATAAAGTAAGTCACGATTTGAATAAAAAACGGCATGCTGTCAATTTCAAAAACAAAGCCTGATAACATAATTGCAGGCAAAAATGCTGCATTTAATGAAATCATCGCGGCATTAAATTGATTACGTGTTAGCGTGGAAATAAGCAACCCCATACCTAAAGCAGTCGCTAAAAAGAGCGAGGTGATCCCGCCTAAAATCCACAACGATCCTCGATAAGGCACGCCAAGCACAAATACAGTGACTACCATACATAACACCATGACAAAACTACCTAACACTTGGTAAGGAATAAGCTTTGAAAGTAAGAGTTCTGTGCGTGTGATCTGAGTAGAAAGTAGGGCTTCCATCGTGCCTCTTTCCCATTCGCGAGCAATCACTAACGAGGTAAGAATAGCGCCAACTACCGTAATAATAATCGTGACAGCACCCGGAATAATATAGTGCTGACTCATTGCTGCAGGATTAAACCAATAACGAGGCTCTATTTCAATTAATGGCGTAGTATCAATCCCCTTACTGATGGCTTGTTGCTGCAACCAAATTTGCCAAACCCCCTTACTATAAGCTTGTACAAAGTTTGCGGTATTGGGCTCACTGCCATCGGTGATCACTTGAATGGGGGCTATAGTATCTTGGCGAACCAGTAATTCAGCAAAATTAACAGGAATAACCACAATGCCACGAATTTGCCCCGCCTGCATTTTATCGATTAATAATTGTCGATTATCGCTAATAGTTGCATTGATATAGGGTGAATTCGTGAAGGTGTAAACAAGCTCTTGCGCGGGTTGGCTTTGTTGATTAGTTAAAATACCAATATTCAATTTGCTTGAGTCTAAATTAATGCCATACCCAAAAATAAACAGCAAAGTAAGTGGGATAACAATAGCAATGAGGGCACTACTGGGATCACGCGTAATTTGTTTGGTTTCTTTTAAACACAGTGCGTATAAACGTCGCCAAGAAAAGCGAGCATGAGATGATTGAGCTGAATTAGGCATGTTTTTCGCTCCCTTTATCATTTTCACTTTCAAGTTTTTTATCGTAATCCAGCACTAAACCAATAAAGGCATCTTCCATTGAAGGGGTTGGATTATCGTCACTGGCAACCATTTTTTTAAGCGAATCAGGCTCTCCAGCTGCAATGATTTTTCCTCGATAAACCAAACCAATGCGATCACAATATTCAGCCTCATCCATAAAGTGAGTGGTAACCATCACGGTCACTCCTTTATCAACCATGCCATTAATATGTAGCCAAAATTCTCTTCGCGTTAAAGGATCAACCCCTGATGTGGGTTCATCTAAAAAGAGAATATCAGGCTCGTGCATTAATGAACACGCAAGGGCAAGGCGCTGTTTATAACCTAAAGGTAAGGTTTCAGTGATTTGATTAACCATTGGCTGTAAACCAAAGGCTGTGATCATATCGTTGATTTTATCGCGCTGTTGTTTGCCGTGTAAGCCATAAACACCAGAGAAGAATTTTAAGTTTTGCCCCACTTTAAGGTTGCCATAAAGTGAGAACTTTTGTGCCATATAACCCAAATGTTGGCGTGCTTTACCAGAGCTTTCTTTCAAGTCCATACCTAGCACAAGGGCTTTACCGCTGGTGGGAACTAATAAACCACACATCATTTTAAAGGTTGTTGATTTACCTGCACCATTAGGCCCCAATAACCCAAAAATTTCACCTCGTTTAACTTGAAAATTAACGTGATCAGTTGCCGCAAATTGACCAAACATTTTGGTTAGTTGCTGTGCTTCAATCACGGTTTCATTAGGTGCGGGAGGAATTTGAGGCATAATTTCAGCTAATTCAGATTTATGAGAAGGGCCGCCGCCTAATAAATCTATAAAAGCATCTTCAAAGCGAGGTGTAGCAGGAATAAGCTTTGCATCAGGTTTACCTAAAGCATTCAGTAATTCAGTTTGATTACTCTGTTTTTTCAGGATCAAACGAACGGATTGCCCTTGAATAACGCCATCAGTGACCTGAGGCTGAATAATTGCCTGTTGCAATACTTTTCTGCGCTGATGACCTTCAACATTAAGTAGAAAAGAGCGGCCTGTCATTTTTGCAGTTAAATCTTGAGGAATGCCACTATAAAGTAGCTCACCTTTGTTAAGTAACAGAATGTTTTTACATTGTTCTGCTTCATCAAGATAAGAGGTGCTCCACAGTATCAACATGCCATCGCTGGCTAAAGTATGCACCATTTGCCAAAGCTCACGGCGTGCAATGGGATCGACACCCACACCTGGCTCGTCAAGAAGCAGAACTTTAGGACGACCTAATAAAGTACAAGCCAGCCCAAGCTTTTGTTTCATGCCCCCAGACAGATTACCTGCAAGGCGAGATGTAAAGCGAGTGAGATCAGTAAATGTCAGCAGTTGTTGATAAATTCTTTTACGCTCTTCACCCACGACATTTTTTAAATCAGCATAAAGATTGAGGTTTTCTAATACCGTTAAATCTTCATAGAGCCCAAATTTTTGTGGCATATAGCCAAGAATAGCTCTGACATCGACACTCTGTTGTTGCGGATCCATGCCTAAAATACGAATATCACCGGCGTCAGGTTTTAATAAACCTGCAAGCATCCGAATTAAGGTTGTTTTGCCTGCACCATCAGGGCCAACTAACCCTGTTACAGAGCCACCGGTGATGGTGGCTGTTAATGACGAAACCGCGGGGCTTTCCAGCCCTGTAAAGCGTTTCTCAACACCTTGAAGTTCGATAGTGTAATCAGTGTGTTCCATTTTGCCCCCACACTTAATGAGAGGAGGCAAATTTTAAGGTGACAGGCATACCTTGGCGCAATGCATCATCGGCATCCGTCACAACCACTCTGAGGCGATAAACTAAATCCGTTCTTAACTCCGGTGTTTCAACACTTTTTGGGGTAAATTCAGCTGTTGGTGAAACAAAACCAATTGTACCGTGATAAGGCTTATCTTTACGTCCATCGGTGTATAGATAAACTTCTCGATTAGGAACCGCTTCGCTTAAGTGAGTTTCACTGATATAAGCTCTGACCCAAACGGGGTTAGTTAATGACACCGTAAATACAGGGCTTCCAGCAGATAACATCGTACCGGGTTCCACTGCTCGAGTTAGCACAGTACCTTGTGATGGAGAGATTAATTGCGTGTCCTGGAGGTTTAATTCAGCTTGTGCAACGGCAGCTTTAGCTTGCATAACTTGTCCTTTCGCCGCATCAATGTCTTCTTTTCGATAACCATTTTGATACTGATTTAGCTTATCTTGCGCTGCTTTTAAGGCTGCTGCCGCTTGATTGCGATTATTTCTTGCGCTATCTAAATCATTGGCTGAAATGACTTTTCGGTTAGCAAGATCTTGCTGGCGTTTATAAAAGTTATCCGCGTATTGCCAAGCGGCTTGCTTTAATGACACATCAGATTGAGCTTGCGCGATTTCTTCAGTGCGATATCCCGCTTCCATTAAAGCTAGCGAAGCAATTGCACTATCACGCTCACCATACGCTTTATTTAGCGCATTGCGATAGGGTGCATCATCAAGCTTGCCTAGTAGTTGCCCTTTTTGGACAGGAGCACCTTCATCCACTTGTAATGACTCTAATCTTCCTGCAACACGAAAACTAAGGTTGACTGTACGTATATCGACATTGCCATAGAGTACTAATTCAGACTCTTTGTTTTCTTCATAATAATAGATACCTGCAATAATACCGATAATAATCATTAAGATAATAAACAAACTGACTTTTTTAGTTTTCATAATAACTCTATCTATGCGTGATGGGTGTTAGTGTAAATCTCTCTTAATCCGTTGAGTAATAAATCAATATGCGTTTTTAAGGTGTTGGAGATAATCTGATACTCATTTTTACCAATTCTATCCCATCCAGTTTGTCTTAGGATAGTTTCCCTAACTAAACGAAATGATAACACTTCCCCTAATATAGCGTGAGTATGTAACATGGTTGTAGGCAGTGCGGCATCTAAACCAATATAGATAGCTAATAGCTTGTTTACACGCATTAAAAGAGGCGATAACGCTTGCTGGTGGATCAAAGAATATGCTTCGGTTGGGACAAGCTGTTCTCTTGCCATAATGCGACTAAGATGAATATTTTCTTTATCAAGCACAAGGCGAGCATATTGTAAAAAGCTGTCTGTAATAAGCGTTTGCAGTAATGGGAGATGTTCTGCAGGATTAGGCCGTTCAAGAAATTCGTCAATAATGACCACTGTCGGTTCAAAATCAAGGCGAATAAGATCTGCAATATGTTGTGCAACGGCGAGATATAACCCTTCTTTCGAACCAAAATAATAAGCGATAGCGGCAATATTTTGTTGAGCAGCTTGTGCAATTTGGCGTGTTGTGGCGGCATCTGGCCCATTTTTACCAAAGATCTCACATGCCGCTTTCAATAATTGTCGTTTTGCTAGTTCACCGCGCGTCGTCTTCTGTTGGATGTCGGACATAATAGAAGATACCTCACTTAAGTAAAATGTAACAAAACCAATGATATTAAAAACAGCGATAACAAGGCGTATTATATTAGATGATATTGAACAATAGGAAAAATTTGTGATAAATAATCGAATAAAGGTGATGTGTAATAAAAAAGCACAATCTATTATCGAAAATTATTTTTGTATTCTGAATATAGCAAAAACTGTTAGAATAGGGGTTATTAGGTTAACCTAACAAGGTTCATTCTCTTTCATCACTGTCTATATCGAGAAATGATAGTATCTATAGCGTAATAATACCTATAGATTGACAGTATGAAAGCCCGTCATTTTTAATTTCAATCACCGTGTTATACGTTCTGGTTGTAGGAGACTACTGTTTTGACCGATTTTACATCGCTTGGTTTAAGTGAGGCGCTTCTCCGCGCTATTGATGAACAAGGGTATAAAACCCCAACCCCTATTCAACAGCAGGCGATTGAGCCGATTTTGGCGGGTAAAGATGTATTAGCAAGTGCGCAAACAGGCACAGGCAAAACAGCTGCTTTTACATTACCAATATTGGAAAAGTTATCTCAATCAGCAGCAAAAATAAAAGGCCGTCAACCCGTTAAAGCGTTGATTTTGACGCCAACGCGCGAGCTTGCGGCTCAAATTGCTGAAAACGTAAAAGCGTATAGTCGTTATATTCCTATTCGTTCGTTAGTCGTTTTTGGTGGTGTGAGTATTAATCCACAAATGATGAAGTTACGTGGTGGTGTTGATGTACTGATTGCAACACCGGGACGTTTACTCGATCTTGAACACCAAAATGCGGTTGATCTTTCTCGTGTTGAAGTTTTAGTGCTTGATGAAGCTGACCGTATGTTAGATATGGGCTTTATCCACGATATTCGCCGAGTGATTAGTAAATTACCGAAAAAACGTCAAAACTTACTGTTTTCAGCGACGTTCTCTAAAGAGATCACCGGTCTTGCCAATTCGCTGTTAAATGATCCGGTAAGTATTTCCGTTGCACCCAAAAACTCAGCTGCTGAATCTGTTGATCAATATGTACATTTAGTGGATAAAAAGCGTAAAACTGAACTGTTATCACATTTAATTGGTTTAGAAAATTGGCCACAAGTGTTGATTTTTACGCGTACTAAACATGGTGCAAATAAACTTGCTGAACATTTAAATGCAGATGGGATTAAATCAGCCGCTATTCACGGTAATAAAAGCCAAGGTGCAAGAACGCGAGCTTTAGCTGACTTTAAAGATGGCAAATTAAAAGCGTTAGTCGCAACAGATATTGCCGCTCGTGGTCTTGATATCGACCAACTGCCTTATGTGGTCAATTTTGAATTACCACAAGTGGCAGAAGATTATGTTCACCGTATTGGTAGAACGGGTCGTGCTGCTGCAACGGGTAAGGCTATTTCGCTTGTTTGTGTTGATGAACATGGTTTATTAGCTGATATTGAACGTTTATTAAAACGCGAAATTCCACGTTTAGCATTAGAAGGTTACGATCCTGATCCTTCAATTAAAGCGGCTCCTTTACATAAAAAACCGAAGAATAATGCACCACGTAGAAGTGGTGGTCGTGCAGATATTCGCGGTAAAGATAATCGCAATAATAGTCGTAAAGACGGCGATAGCGACGGTAAAGAATCTGGACGTAATAAAAACAAAGAAAATTACCGTAATAAAGAGGGTTCTCGTACCGGAAAATTAGGGCCTCGCCGTTCACGTAAAAGTGATGAAGGTAGTGATAATCAAAGCCCTTGGTCAAAAGCTAGAAAAGAGTTTTGAGGTTAAAAAGTGCGAGTTCTATTAGCGCCAATGGAGGGGGTTTTAGACCCCCTTGTGAGAGAATTACTTACTTCGATTAACGATTACGATCTCTGTATTACAGAATTTGTACGAGTTGTAGATGCATTACTGCCAACGAAAGCATTTTATCGCTTATGTCCTGAATTGCAGACAGAAAGCCGCACTAAAAGTGGAACACTGGTACGAGTGCAATTATTAGGACAACATCCACAATGGTTGGCTGAGAATGCCTTTAGAGCGGTTTCTTTAGGCTCTTGGGGCGTTGATTTAAACTGTGGTTGCCCTTCAAAAACCGTCAATGGTAGTGGCGGTGGAGCTTCACTTCTAAAACAACCAGAAACGATTTATCAAGCAACAAAAGCAATGCGTGACGCGGTGCCTTTGGCGTTGCCTGTATCTGTTAAAGTGAGACTAGGCTGGGATTCTTCTGCGTATAGCCATGAAATTGCAGATGCTGTGGTGCAAGGTGGCGCTACAGAAATCACCATACATGGCAGAACAAAAGAAGATGGCTATAATGCCGAAAAAATTAATTGGCAGGCGATTGGTGATATTCGTCAAAGGCTTTCAATCCCTGTGATTGCTAATGGTGAAATTTGGAACCGTGAAGATGCCTTAGCCTGCTTAGCCACAACAGGTTGCGATGCGATAATGATTGGTCGTGGTGCAATGAATACCCCTAACTTAAGCCGTGTTGTAAAAGGCATAGAAACGAGAATGCCTTGGCAAGAAGTTATTGAATTATTAAAGCGCTATGTTCGTTTAGAAAAGCGCGGCGATACAACGATTTATCATGCATCACGTATTAAGCAGTGGTTTAGCTATTTACGCAAAGAGTACCCAGAGGCAGATGAATTATTTAGGCAAATCAGAACATTAAAAACGTCGCCAGAAATTGCAGTTGCAATAGAGGCGCTGTAGTCTTAAACATAATCTTATTCGATAAAAATAGCGCTAATTAATCAGTGCTATTTTTTTTGTTTATTAAGTAACAATCTCTCTATTTATCTTAAATATAATGTCAATTATCGCCAATAATTGGAAAAAATAACTATTTCGACTTACACGCAATAAGTGACATTTTTAGGTATATTGTTTATATCATGACTATTTTAGGAGGATATATGGGAATTCTGGCTTGGATCATCTTTGGTTTGATCGCCGGTATTTTGGCAAAATTCTTAATGCCAGGCTCTTATGATATTGGTCTGATATGGACTTGTATTTTGGGGATTGTGGGTGCGGTTGTTGGTGGTGCAATTAGTAGCTTTTTTGGTAAAGGCAAAGTGGATGGCTTTAACTTTGGTAGCTTTGTTGTTGCCGTCATCGGTGCCATTGTGGTGCTCTATCTTGCAAAGGTATTTGCCAGTTAATACCTACACACCGAATAAAGATTGATAATAAACCCGCATAATGCGGGTTTACTTTTCTTAGGTAAAACAGGTCAAACTAGCATTCACAAGGAAGGGCACTTTCAGCACCCCATTGCGCCCAAGAGCCGTCATAAAGTGCAATAGATTGGCAACCCAAGACGGTTAGCGCTAAAAATAAAATTGCTGCTGTCATACCCGAGCCGCAAGTGACAATAATCGGTTGTGATAAATCAATACCCGCGTGTTCAAAAATTTGCTTTAGCTCAGCGTTGCTTTTCAGTTGCCCATTAGTCACGAGTTCATTCCACGGAACGTTTTTACTGTCGGGAATATGTCCACTGCGTAAGCCTGGGCGAGGCTCAGGTGCTCTGCCATAAAAACGATCAGCGGAGCGAGCATCAATCATCTGTTTTTGTTTAGTCTCTAAATTATCAATAAGTTGCTGTTTATTGGCGTAACGTTGAGCATGACGTTCAACAATAAAAGGCGTTTGTGTTGGTACTTTTATTGCCTCACCTTGTTCCGTCTCAAACCCAGCTTCAACCCATGCGTGTAAACCACCCGCAAGAATACGCACATTACGACAACCGAGTGTTGTTAATGTCCACCAACCTCTTGGTGCCGAGAATAAATTACCTTGATCGTAAAGAATGACTGTCGTGGTATTAGAGATACCCAATTGTGTCAGTGTTTCTGAAAATAGTGCATCAGAAGGCAGCATATGGGGTAATGAGGTGGTTTTATCTGCGACTTCATCAAGATCAAAAAAGTGGGCATGTGGAATATGACGTTCAAAATAAAGCGATTGATAATCAATGTGTTGAGTTGGCATTGGTGCACTTACATCAAGGATCACAAGATCAGCGTTATTTTGATGTTCAAATAACCATTGGGGAGTAACAAAGTAATCGTATTCCACGGTGCGACCTCATTTATTTAGCAGAAGGTGAGCTGTCTGGGATAGCTGGAAATTGCTGTGTAGGTGATGTTTCAGGTTGAGTTTGCTCTGTTTCTATTGGTGTTGTGGAGCGTGTATAGATATTTAAGCCCGCAAGGAAAACACCACCGATAGAACCAAAGGCAAGTAGCGCGATAATAACAATAATTATTTTTTTCATAATGTTCATTTGCAGATGAATGTTACGCAAAAGTATATCGAGATATGAAGTTGAAACAAGTGCTAAGTCGGTTTAATCGGCAAATGATCGTGGTTAAAACGCCTGTTTTTTTAGGCAAAAAAAGAGGCGGAGAGATAAATAAACAGGCTATTTATTTTTTGTAAATAGCCTGAGTTGCATTAAGGTTGACGTTAATTATTTCAATCAAAGCTTACAGTCAATGATAAGAAAAAATCCCTTAAACTCAGGAGTAAACGAGTTTAAGGGAAAGGGGTAACGCAACTTCATTAGGAATATAAAAACCAGAACGTCATGGCTAGGTTCACAATGGCCGCGACAGCCATAGGAATAGCGGTACGTTTAACTATTTGGAAAGGTGAGACATTCGCAATACCTGCAATGGCGACAATAGCGGCAGTAATGGGTGAAACAGTACGGCCAAAGCTGGTCATTATTTGCATTGGTAAAATTAAGGTGATCACATCTACTTTTAAGAATGCTGCAATTTTGGGTGTTAAGGCTGCAAATGAGAAGAATGCTGCATTACCTGATCCCATTAAAAAGGCCGCTAATGCAAGAATGGCACTCATAACAATGATCATGGCTGCAATACCAAAACCGGCATCTTGAGCAGAGCTAATTAGCGTATCGACGGCACCACTTTTAAGTAAGCCATTCGCAAAGAACTCACCTGATACAATTAACGACACCACTAAGACAAATTGCTTACCCATCCCTTCAAAGAACAGCATAAAGCTATTCATTACCGCTTTTGCATCGCGTAAGCGAACATATTCAAAAAGAAGAGCAATCACAGTACTAATAATCATCGCTGTGGTGACTTCTAATTTAATATAAGGGTGTAATAAAGGGCTGAAGCCGATAATCAGAATTAAAGGGATCACAGGTAATAAGGCGTAAGATAATGGGATTTTATTACCTTCTTCTTTTACGGCATCAATTGTTGTTGGGTCAAAAACAAATCCTTCACGTTTATCCCACCAGCGTTGAATAAAGAAGTGAGTGATAGCAACAGCAATAATAATAGGAATAGTGATGGGTAATTGGTGCTGAACAAAATAGACGGCAGGTTCAATATCCGCTGTTTTTGCCGCCATAATCACGTTACCAGAGCCGGGACCATGGTCGATAAACTGGCAGCATCCAATAACGGCTAAAGCAGAGAGTGGGCTAATACCCGAACGGATTAATATCGGATACATGGTGACCATTAACAGCATACCTAAACCTGCATGACTAGGAATAAAAATAACCAAGATTTGGGTAACTAGAAATGAAATCACTAATAATAAGTAAGGCGATTTTATCGCTTTTAATGGTTTTTCAAAAATAGCGAATAAAGCACGGCTTGCGCCAACGTGTTCCATATAACGAGAGAAACCCGCAATGGCCATTAATGTTAAACCAAGACCCGCTAGGCGAGAACTCATAATATCCGTAAAGATTTGGAAAATATCAAAATACTTAAATTGCGTTGATTTATTTTCTGGTAATAACGGATTAAGGTCGAGAGATGCCGTTAAGAGCAATAGCAATAACCCGCCGAGTAATAATACTGGCTGAGGTTTATAACCTCGCGCCAGTAAATAAACCACCAACGCTGTGACCAGCGCGGCAATGATTAAACCTGTCATAGTGAATTCCCCGGTAATGGTGCAATATTTTTTGTTATTGGTTTAATGCTGAAAAAGCGTGTGTAATATCTGCAATAAGATCATCTGTTGCTTCAAGGCCAATATGTAAACGAACAAAAGGGCCATGGCCTTCACGCCAATCAGAAGCTGTTCTTGCACCGACAACATTGGCAGGTAAAGCTAGGCTTTCAAATCCACCCCAAGAAGCACCGATACCAAAAAGCTCCAGCGCATCAATAAATTGTTCTGATTGTTTGGCGGTATATTCTTTTTTAAATTCAATAGTTAATAGACCGTTACTGCCTTTGCAATCACGTTTCCATAAATCATGACGAGGGTGATTAGGTAATTCAGGGAACCACACTTTTTCAACTTCAGGGCGTGTTTCTAGCCATTGCGCAATAGCAAGAGCAGATTTTCCATGAGCTGCAATACGTTGCCCCAATGTTCTCATACCACGAAGTACTAATGCTGCATCATCAGGACTACTGGCTTGACCTAATGCTTCAGGTAAAGCACCCATTTTTTTCCATGCTTTTTCATTTGCAATCATAATGCCCATCATCACATCAGAGTGACCGCATAAATATTTAGTCGCTGCGATAACAGAGACATCAGCGCCTAATTCCAATGGGTTATAAAGCCATGCAGAGCCCCAAGTATTATCAACACCGACAGGAATATCTCTCTCATGAGCAATACGGCAAATCTCAGGTAAGTCGAGCATTTCATAAAGTAATGAGCCCGGTGATTCGACAAAAATAAGTTGTGTATTGTCTTTAATTTTTTGTTCAAAATCAGAACCATCGGTTTTAAAGAAACTATAAGCAATGTTATTAGGTTCAAGAAATGCCGATGCAATTTTACGCACAGGTTCATAAACAGAATCAGCAAATAAAACATGTCCACCACTGCGCGCATATCCCATAATAGTGACAGCGATAGCCGCCAATCCGGTAGGGAATAACTGAGCGCGATAGCCACCTTCTAATTCAGTCACTAAAGCTTCAAGGGCGAACGCGGTTTCGGTACCCCGCGCGCCATAGCTTAAAACACGCTCTGTTGCACGACGATCACGCACTTCACGCCAGCTTTTAATCGAATTAAAAACGATAGTGCTGGCTCTCATTACTGGTGGATTAATTGGGCCTGAAGTTTTGATTGCTTGGCGTCCACTGTGTATCAGTTTTGTTTGTTTATTTTGTTTCATTATTAATATCTCCAAATATAGAAATAGAGTTCCCCGGTAATTAAATAAAAGAATTAATTACTGTTTGTGCTTATTTTGTTTCTATTATTTATAACAAACTTATTTATTTTTAAAATAGCTATTTTATAAAAATGATGATCTTCCTCTAACTTTTTAGCATTAATTATTCTAATTAAATCTTAAATAACATTTAAGATTCAAAAGTTATAAGTAATAAATAAAGATTTATTTATAACCATTTGAATTAGTGTTATTTTTTAATTGATTAGAAATATTTTAAATTAGATTAAAATTATCAAAGTGTTTTTATTGAGATTATGTTGCATAAATAAAATAACAATCTAACAAGTCGTTTTATTAAAAAAACGATTTTTTTATTATTCTTTTAACAGGGGAAATAATTATGGGAACCAGCGTTTTTGATTCGGTTTTATTAAAGAATTTATGGTCAACAGAAGAAATGAGAACTATTTTTTCTGATAAAACCAGAATGCAAAATTGGCTTGATTACGAAGCTGCATTAGCGATTGAGCAAGCTGAATTAGGGTTAATCCCAAAAGATGCTGCAAAAGTGATTGCAGACACCGCGAAACTTGAAAAACTTGATATGGATTATGTATTAGAACAAGTGCGCCTTACTCGCCATCCATTAGTGCCAACAATTCGTGGTTTAGAACATGCTTGCCCAGAACATTATGGGGAATATGTTCACTTTGGCCCAACAACACAAGATGTTATTGATACTGGCCTTGTGCTGCAACTAAAAGATGCTCATCATACTTTCTTGCGTGATATCAAAGTATTAGGTCGAGCATTGCTTTCATTAAGTGAACAACATCGCAACACTCCAATGGTTGGGCGTACATTAGCATTACAAGCTCTGCCAATTACGTTTGGTCATAAAACTGCGATTTGGTTATCTGAGTTAGCGCGTCATTATCAACGCCTTAAAGAGATCGAACCTCGCTTATTTGTTGGCAGTGTTGTCGGAGCAGTGGGTACAAAAGCCTCTTTAAGCGATAAGGCTGATGAATTAGAAGCTCGCGTATTAAAACGCTTAGGCTTAGGTGTACCTGAAATTTCATGGCAACCTGCGCGTGATAGATTCAGCGAATATGGTATGTTGATTGGCTTAATCAGCGGTACATTAGGTAAAATAGCCAATGAAATTTTGATTTTAGCACATAACGAAATTGATGAATTATCAGAGCCTTTCAGCAAAGGGCAAGTCGGTTCTTCAACGATGCCTCATAAACGCAATCCGGCTATTGTTGAAAATGCCGCTTGTGTTAGCAATACCTTAAAAGCAAACCTTTCTGTTTTAACCGATATGATGAAACATCAACATGAGCGTGATGGTGCAATCTGGAAAATGGAATGGAAGATCATGCCTGAAATGTGCCTGATGCTGTCTGTTATCTTCGACAATATGAAAACAGTAATAGGTGGGCTGAATGTGCATGTTGAGAAAATGCGCAAAAATATGGATATTTTGGGCGGTTTTATGCTGGCAGAGCGTGTGATGTTTGCATTATCTGATAAAGCAGGTAAACAAACTGCACATGAAATTGTGTATGAAGCATCAATGTCTGGGCAAGAAGAAGGCATCACCTTCGTTGAAGCGATTAATCGCGATACTCGTATTCGTGATCATATTACGCAAGAAGAGCTTGATGCACTTTTAGATCCAACGACATATGTTGGTAATGCGCCAGCTCAAGTTGATCGTGTTGTCGCACAAACCAAAGCCTCTGGCTGGTTAAATGACTAAGTGACTTAATTACATCCAACCTTCTTATTATCTAAAAGCCGGTGATATTGCTGGCTTTTTCTTATCTATTTCGAGGTGTTTATGACATTGAGTCAGCAGTTAGCCCAATTTATTACCACGACCACATTTTCTGATTTACCTGCTCAAGTTGTTAGCCGAGCCAAAATTCATTTATTAGATACATTAGGTGTCGCCCTTGCTGGAAGTGTGCAACCAAGTGCTATCCAAAGTCGCCAAGGTGTGACTTTTTTGCCTGATAGTCAAGGTAATGTGCCCATTTGGGGAAGTTCACTAACAGCAAGCGCCACTGTGGCAGCACTTACAAATGGTATTGCATCACATGCATTAGATTTTGATGATACCCACACTGATTCTATTGCACATGGTAGTGCGGTATTAACACCGATTGCTTTTGCATTGGGTGAATCTATCGGTGCATCATCACAAGATATTTTAACGGCGTGGGTGATTGGCTGGGAAGTCGCAGCAAGAGTAGGTTTAGCAAGCCATAGTGGATTTCATCAGCGTGGTTTTCATGCCACCGCAATTGCGGGTATTTTTGGCGCAACGGCTTGTGCCGCGTCATTATTAAAATTGACGTCTGAACAAACTGTGAATGCATTAGGGTTAACAGGAAGCCAAGCAGGAGGAGTGGCGGAATATCTTACTAATAGTTCATCTTCTAAATGCTTTCATGCCGGATGGGCTGCGCAATCAGGCATTATCGCAGCATCATTAGCAAAAGGAGGCATGACAGGCCCTGAAACAATATTTGAAGGCCGTTATAGCCTTTATCAAACACATGGTATTCGAGAGCAAGCGCAACCAGAACAAGTGGCATTGGGATTAGGTGAAGTATGGGAATTTTTAAATGTTTCTATTAAGCCTTATCCGGTGTGCCATTTTGCTCATGCAACTGTTGATTGCGGGCGTCATTTACTGAAAAAAGAGATCACGGCTGATGATATCGAGAGTGTCGAGTGCGTTGTCGATCCGGTAGCTGCTGCCTTGATTTGTGAGCCACCTGAAACAAAATGGGCGCCTCAAACCGCTTATGGCGCTAAATTTAGTCTGCCATGGTTATTTGCTGCGGGCTTTTTAGATAATGCTTTAACGCTATCTTCATTATTACCAGAAAACCTACAACGGGAAGATATTCAATCGTTAGCGAAGCGTGTAAGTTATCGTTATCCCGAAAAAGGAGAAATACCATTTCCTACTTATTTTCCCGGATTAATTTTTGTGTCATTAAAAAATGGCGAGAAGATCACGGAGAGATTAGATATTCAATATGGTAATCCGAAAAATCCAATGACAGATAACGATGTGATCAGTAAGTTTTACGATAATGCATCTTTGGTGATAGATGCTGAACAATCGGCACAATTAGTTGAAAAAATACTGCATTTTGACAATGTCACTATTTCAGAAATAACACAGTTATTACGTATTAACGAAATAGATGGTTAAGCCGAAATAATACAAACAAGATGATTGTGTGAAGGATTGGTGTTATCTACCAATCCTTTAATCTATTGCCTTGCACACATAAATTCAGATGTACAAACTGTCTTTTCTCCAATTTTCACTGAACCTGAAAAGCTAACAATAGTGCGTCGTTGCCGGCGAAATTGGATCTCAATAAGTAACTGATCGCCTGCTTTTATCACATCATAAAACCGTGCATTTTTTATACTGGCAAAATAACATTGCTGGTCTTCTTCCATGGGAGAAAGATAGTAATGTGCAAGAACTCCAGCGGCTTGAGCCATGCTTTCAAGGAGCAGTAAGGGAGGGTAAAATTCGCCAAAAACAACGATGTCATTGGTTGTGATATTTTTAATGGCTGTTAATTTGCCATTGGCAAGTTCAGTTGGCTTAGAAATAACGCGATCAATTAATAAAAATGGATAACGATGAGGCAATATTTCCATTATTTCACTGACGGAAATGGGCATACATTTTCTCCTCGTTATGGTGATAGGACAGACTTGGTTTTACAACGACGGTGATTATTATTTCATTCTTATTCAATATCGTACAGTGTTGGTCTGTGTTTGGGATGCAAAATTTACGTTAAATAGATAACAAAGGCCAGAATAGGAAAAATCCAGCCTTTGTTTCTTCTCATTTTCTGATGAGTGATTGCAATGATTTTATCTATTTGGGTTATTCTTGTTGCAGCGTTATATCAGCATGGTTAATCACTTCATTTTGTTCATTTTTTAATGAATCAAACAGTATTTGGGCAGCTTTTCCTGGGCTATTGGCATTGAGATACAGATTATAACGAATGGCGGGTAAAGCAGGTAAGCCTTCTTTTTCGCCTAGAATACGCAAATCATCACCTGAAAGTTCAATTGAACGCGCCATAATACCTAAACCTGCACGTACTGCGGCTCTGGCTCCTGAAAGTGTGGTAGCAACATAAGCGATCCGCCAACGAATACCTTGTTGATCAAGGTGGTTTATCATCATATCGCGATAAGTGCTTGGCTCATCTAGTACCACGAGAGGTAACGGTTCATCAAGATCAAATCGGAAATGCTTTCCGCAATACCATAAGGAAGGGGAAACACGTAGGATAATTTTGGGATACCCCACATGTTCTTCGGTGGAAATGGCTAAATCAAGCTCGTTATTTTCTAACATCGACATTAAAAACGGACTACGTTTAACAATAATCTCCATGATCAAGCGAGGATAGGCGCCAGAAAAACGCGCGAGAAGATCAGGTAAAATTGTGTTTGCCGTATCATCTGGAGAGCCAATTTTTAAGATCCCATCAATCTCTTCATGCATTAATGAAAGACACGCTTCATCATTCAAACGCAAAATACGGCGAGCGTAATTAAGCAGTTGTGTACCCGCTTCTGTCAGTGTTTTATTGCGGCCTTGACGAGCAAAAAGCTCTTTTCCAAGTAGAGACTCAAGTCGTTGCATCTGTTGGCTAACGGCAGATTGTGTTCGACAAACGGATTCTGCTGCCGCAGCAAAAGTATTACCATCGACAACGGCGACAAAGGTTCGGAGTAAATCAAGTTCTAAGTTAAAAATAGGGCGTTTTGCGGAAGTCATTATAGATATCTCTTAACTGGTGTTGTTGTGCTGACTAAAACAAAAGAAAAATATTTTTTATAAGACTATTTTAGATATTACATAACCAATACTCATACTATGAAGAGTTGAATGAATAATCCATAACAAAGCGCAATAATTTCGAGAAGTTATCCATTCTTTGATGAAAAAGGAGAGCAAACGAAGGTAACTACTGATTTTTATACAGTGTTATGAGATAATGGCACCTTTCTTAAAATCAGTTACAGAGTGGTTATGTCCCTTTCTCAATCCGTTAAAAATCAAATAAGTCAGTGGTATAAAGCCCTACCAGAGTATATCGAAGGGTTTATTCCGCGTGCGCCACAGCGTGAAATGATCGCTGAGGTGGCTAAGACTTTTTCTGATGAAATGGGACGTCATTTGGTGATAGAAGCCCCAACAGGCGTGGGTAAAACACTCTCTTATCTTATTCCGGGTATTGCAATTAGCCGTGATGAGAAAAAACCACTGATAATCAGTACCGCCAATGTGGCACTGCAAGATCAAATTTATAGCAAAGATCTGCCATTACTTAAAAAAATCATTCCTGATCTGACATTTACTGGTGCTTTTGGTCGTGGACGTTACTTATGCCCTCGCAATTTAGATGCGATTTGTGCAACAGAAGGCGAGCAAATTGACTTAATGTTTTTGCTTGAAGATAAAGTGGACGTGGCAACCAGCGCAGAAAGAGAAATTTGCCAAAAGCTCAAAAATGATTTCACTAGCTTTGGTTGGGATGGTTTACGTGATCACCATAAACGTGCACTAACAGACAATTTATGGCGCAAAATCAGCACGGATAAAATGAATTGCTTAGGGCGTAATTGCCAATACTATCATCGCTGTCCTTTCTTTATTGCACGTCGTGAAATTGACGAAGTCGATGTGGTCATTACCAATCACGCTTTAGTGATGGCGGCAATGGAAAGTGAATCCGTGTTACCTGATGCTAAAAATCTGCTTTTGGTACTTGATGAAGGGCATCATATTCCTGATGTTGCGCGCGATGCACTTGAAGTCGAAGGGGAAATAACCTTAGTTTCCCTTAATAATCAGCTTGATAATATCACTCGTCATGTTAGTCAGTATTTAGCGCAATTTATTCCTGTAAGACCGCCTAAGTTGGCGGATCCTATTCGTTTTGATGCGCATATTGCTAAGTTACGTGAAGCTTATCAAGAGGTTGATACATTCACACGCGCACTATTACCAGAGCGCAGTGAACAAGATGAATATCTCTTCCCGTTAGGTGAATTGCCTGAACAACTTCTGTTAAGTTGCCAGACATTATTTAAGCTAACGGATGGTTTAAAAATGCTGGGAGAAGCTATTTTAAACGATTTAACGGAACGGACAGCGAAAGAAGATGTTGTGCGTTTACATCGAGCCATTTTAACGACCAGTAGAATGGTCGGTTATTTAGAGAATATGGCGAAACTTTGGCGCTTAGCCACGTTAGAGCAAACCTCAAAAGCACCTGTATCCAAATGGCTAACTCGCCGTTACGATAAAAAACAGTCTCATCTCTATTTTCATTGTGCGGGTATCCGTGTCAGCGAACAACTGACGCAACTATTATGGAAAAATATCCCGCATGTGGTTATTACCTCTGCAACCTTGCGTTCGTTAAATAGCTATTCTCGTATTCAAGAATTAACGGGGCTAAGTGAACATTTTGATGATCGCTTTATTACGTTGTCTTCACCTTTTGACCATAAAGAGCAGGGTAGATTAGTTATCCCTAAGATGCGTAATGAACCCACAATGAGCCATGAACGTGAACATTTAAAAGAGATGGCGCGATATTTTCGATACAGCATGGAAGAGAACAACCACAGAGGTCAGTTAGTTTTATTTAGTAGCCAACGGGCAATGGAAGGCTTTTTAGAAGAAGTGAAAGATTTGCGCTTATGCTTATTAGTACAAGGCGATCAGCCACGCTATCGATTAGTTGAAACACATTGTAAACGCATTGATGCGGGTGATAATAGTGTATTGATAGGCTTGCAGTCTTTTGCCGAAGGACTCGATTTAAAAGGTGATTATTTAACGCAGGTGCATATTCATAAAATTGCTTTTCCGCCCGTGACGGATCCTGTGATTGTGACAGAAGGCGAGTGGCTTAAATCACTAAAGCGCTATCCTTTTGAAGTGCAAAGCTTACCCAGTGCATCGTTTAATTTAATTCAGCAAGTTGGGCGTCTTATTCGTAGTCATCATTGTCACGGTGAAATTGTGATTTATGACAGACGTTTATTAACAAAAAACTACGGTTCACGCTTATTAACGGCGTTACCTATTTTCCCTATTTATCAACCTGATATGCCTAAAGAGAAGTGATTTTCTATTATATTGTGTAAATTTCGTTTTTATTGGTGATTTATTCTTCTCTGATTTGCGCAGATAGGTTATTAACGTGTTATTAATAAATATAAACTATTTACTATAAGTTTTATTTTTAATAAAAGAGCGATTGTGTTTTTTGTTTAAAATAATACAAGTCATCTTAAGGTTAAATATATTTAATCATTTCATTTTTGTTTTTATTTAATACTCCGGCCGATATTATTAACTTGTATTTATTATGAATCTTATTAATACTTAAAAAATAAAAATAGTTAATTTTTAAAACAAAGTGATTATTTTACATAAATTAATATAATTATAACAAAACAAACAATTATATTGTCATTTTCTTATTTTTATTAATTTAGAAAAAGTGAATAATTTATTTAGAAAATATTACAATGATATTTTTTTAATTATTTAATTTATATTAAATTCTATGCAATAATCTCTTTTTTATTTAGTTAAGATAAATGCTCAATAATTTTATAAAAAATAACACTTATTTTAATTTGTTGATTTTAAAGTAATTTTTATTTTAATTTTTTTGTTATTTTTATCTTTTTTGATGGGGTTATTTTTATTCTTGTATTTCTATTTTGATATGAATCAATAAAATTAAATATATTTAATTAATAAGGTTGTAAGCTGTTTTTTTTTGATTTCTCTTCAGTACAATATCTCTCATAAACACCCTATCACTTATTGAATTAAAAAAATCTCTCCTGATTTTCTTAAATGAAACGATGATTGCTGATAGGGTGTTTTTACACAAAATAAATCGATTTCACTTAGGTTGATGCTTATTTCAAGTATTGATCTTTTTATTAATAAAATAATAAAAATTGTTTTTAACAAAAATAAATTTTAACTCTTTATATATTATTGCCATTAAAGGGTAATTTTATTTATATATTAAAGCAGGAGCATTGTAAAAAATGAAATCTATTCTTCCTACAAAAGAAGAAAGTGACGAGAAATTATTATCTCGTCGCTCTTTCTTTTCATTTGCTGGAAAGGTAAGCCTTGCCGCAGGGGTAACCGCTGTTACTGCAGGATGTGATGGCAATATTTCTGGTGGTACAGGTTGGGTTCCTGAGCAATATAATGCGAAAGGTACTTTTCCTGTCCAAGTGAGAGGCCGTATTCCTATTGACCCTAATAACGTAGCCATTTGTCGTGATGACAAAAAGTGTATTTTATGTGGTCAATGCGTTGAGGTATGTGAAAAAGTACAAACGGTAATGGGAAACTATGATTTACCGCTCATTGATAGCGTTCCTTGTATTGATTGCGGACAGTGTACGCTTTGGTGTCCAACTGGGGCAATAACAGAAGTTGACGACACAGATAAGGTGATTAGGGCGTTATTAGATCCAACCTTGCATGTTGTTGTACAAACAGCCCCTGCGACAAGAGTCGCACTAGGTGAAGAATTTGGTATGCAACCTGGTGAAGATATCGAATTACTTCAAGTTGCGGCGCTGAGAAAATTAGGTTTTGATAAAGTTTTTGATACAAACTTTTCTGCTGATCTAACCATTATGGAAGAAGCAACAGAATTACTGCAAAGAATTCAAAATAATGGTGTCTTGCCCCAATTTACTTCTTGTTCTCCTGGATGGGTTAAATTCTGTGAGATGTTTTATCCTGAATTAATACCTAATCTCTCTTCTGCAAAGTCACCAATGACGATGCTTGGTTCGATGATAAAAACGTATTACGCCAAAGAGCAAGATATTGATCCGAGTAAAATTGTTTCCGTCGCCATTATGCCATGTACCGCTAAAAAATCAGAAGCTGCTCGTCCTGAAATGAATGGCGCAAGTGTGTTATGGGAAAAACCTAATCTTCGTGATGTTGATATCGTTATAACAACAAGAGAACTCGCAAGATTAATTAAAAGTCACCATATCGATTTAACCTCACTTCAACCCGCAAATTATGATCGTCTGATGTCTGAATACAGTGGCGCAGGTGCTATTTTCGGCGTAACAGGCGGTGTTATGGAAGCCGCAGTAAGAACCAGTTATTACTTTATTACAGGTGAAAGACCACCAGAGCCTCTATTTAATTTGCAACCCGTGCGCGGATTAGAAGGTATTAAAGAAGCTACTGTGAATATCCCGAGTGTGGGTGAAATTCGTGTCGCGGTTTGTTCTGGTATGGGAAATGCACGTCCTGTTTTAGAAGCGATCCAAAAAGGGGAAAAACAGTGGCATTTTGTTGAATTTATGGGGTGCCCTGGGGGTTGTATTGCTGGTGGTGGTCAACCTCGCTCAGCATTACCACCTTCAGATGAAATACGTGCTTTGCGTATGAAAGCGCTGTATAGCAAAGATGAACGCGCCACCATTCGCTTAAGTTATGAAAACAGCGAAATCCAAAGTATTTACGAACAATTTTTAGGCGAACCTTGTGGTGAACGCGCTCACCAGTTGCTTCATACGCATTACCAAGATCGCAGTATTCATTTTAACAAAAAGAAAGCTTAAAGATTGAGGAAACACATTATGTCTAAAGGTGTATTAGTCGATCTTACAAAGTGTATCGGCTGCGGTAGTTGTACAGTTGCATGTAAAATGTACAACGAAAATAAATGGATAGAAGACAGACAACCCACAAGTGGTGAAAATGCCAAACTCGCGGATGAAAACTGGACGGTTATCAAAACAGTCACGGTTGAAAAAGAAGATAAAGCGGTGTGGCGTTATGTCAAAGAACAGTGTTTTCACTGTATTGATCCTGCTTGTGCATCAGCGTGTTTTGCTAAAGCTTTTCAAAAAACGCCAGCAGGTCCTGTGGTTTATTATCCTGATCTCTGTGTGGGATGCCGCTATTGTATGGTGGCATGTCCATTTGATATTCCTAAATATGAGTGGGAAAAATCACTTCCTTATGTCACTAAATGTATGATGTGTTCCTCTCGTGTTGAAGAGGGACAATCTCCAGCTTGTGTCGCAGTATGCCCAACACAAGCTTTAGTTTTTGGTGATAGACAAACCTTATTAGAAAAAGCGAAAGAAACCATTACGAATAACCCTAGCTATGTTCAGCATATTTATGGTGAAAAAGAAGTAGGGGGTACTGAATGGCTCTATATTTCGGATGTGCCATTCGAAAAACTAGGCTTTAAAACAGGGTTAACTGAAAAACCCCTCTCTTCTTACACTTCTGATTTTATGAAATATACGCCAATTGCAGGAGCAACTTGGGCTGTGATCCTTGGTGGTATTGCAATGTTTAATCATAGAAAAGACAAAGTGAGCCGAGATGAGCAATCACATCAGCATATAGAGCATAACCAGAAGAATAGCACTGATGAAGAAACAAGGAGATCAGAATGAGTGTTATCGATAATACAACCCGCTTTAACAAGTGGCGTTTTCCTATGACACCCGTACGCTGGGTACTTGTGGTCATTAGCTTGATTGCTGTCGGGCTTATTTTATTTCGCTTAGTCACTGGATTAGGATTAGTCACTAATCTTAATGATGAGTGGCCTTGGGGTCTTTGGATCTCGTTTGACGTGATGTGTGGTGTAGCGTTAGCTGGCGGGGGATATGGTACTGCATTAATTGTTTATGTTTTTAAACAAGAACAATTTTCAAGTATTGCACGCAGTGCGGCATTAACCTCATTAATTGGCTATTTATTGGTGATGGTAGGGCTTTTCCTTGATATTGGGCAGTGGTGGAACTTCTGGCGACCATTAGTTTCTCAAGGGCATAGTTCAGTACTTTTTGAAGTCTTTATTTGTGTTTCTGTTTATACCAGTGTGCAATTAATTGAATTTGGTGAAGTTGCCACTGAACGTATTGGGCGTAAATACCATCAATTTTTCCGCAAAATATTACCTGTTTTACTGGTGATTGGTATTGCTATTCCATCAATGCATCAATCATCACTTGGGGCGCTTTATTTATTAATGGTCGATAAACTGCATCCATTGTGGTGGTCGCCAATTATTTTCTTTCAATTTTTAATCTCGTCATTCTTTGTCGGTCCTGCCATGATTGCTGTTGAAACTGCATTAGCAGGTAGAGCATTTAATCATAAAGTTCCTATGTCTGTATTAAGTGGACTAGTGCGAATTTCAGGTTATGCAATGCTGGTTTATTTAGCGTTGAAATTCGGCAGTATTATTGTAGAGGGTAAAGTGCATTACCTTTTTGAAGGTAGCTTTGAATCTTTATTTTTCTGGATTGAAGTTGGTTTCGGCGTTATTGTGCCGTTAATTATCTGTTTCTCTCCATTAATAAAACGTCGTGGCTGGCTGGTGACTTTTGGTGCATTAGTGGCTTCAGGGGTTATTTTAAACCGCTACAATGTGGTGGTGACAGGTATGGTCACATCAACGGGTGTTTCTTATTGGCCATCATTACCAGAATTAACGATCACTATTGGTCTTGTTGCAATGGGTGTTCTTGCTTATTTATTTATCTGCGAAAACTTCCGCATTATTGAACATGATAACGCCAAACATTAATTAATTTAATGCCCAATTTTATTGGGCATTTTTTTATCAATAAAATCCAAAAAATATTTTTATTTTTTCCTTTAACAATAAACAGAACGATAAATATGCCTATTTTAAAAAAATCTTTATGGTTTATTTCATCCTCTTTGCTTTCGATTACACCCATATGCAGTTATGCCCAAGTAGATGAAAATAAATCAGAACACATTATTGTCAGTGGACAAAAAGAAGATAATACGTCAAATCGTATTTATAAAATTGAATCTGAAAAAATAAGTGATATTGCTGGTGGAACAAACTTAATCACTGTTGATCATGAAAACCGCTTATTAACATTGAATGATGCCTTAAAAAATCAACCCGGTGTTGTGATACAAAGTTTATTTGGTGGATTAGATCAACCCCGTTTAAGTATCCGAGGTTCAGGCGTTCAAAGTGCACCACTTTCTAGAGGGGTATTGTTACTACAAGATGGACTGCCCCTCAATGAAGCCGATGGCAGTTTTCACTCCAGTATGGTTGATGTACGAGATGCACAATTTATTAGTCTTCGCCGTGGTGCAAATAGCACACAATTGCAAAGCAATAACTTAGGCGGTGAGCTTGATTTTATCACCTATACAGGACGAGATAACCAAAACCAATTACGTTATGAGCAAGGTTCTTTTGGGCGTCAAGGTTTACAAATGGCATTAGGGGGTTATGGTGATAATCATCCTATTGATGCCAGAATAAGCCTAAGCTATGACCATTATGATGGTTATCGTGAGCATTCAGCTTCTCAGCGTAAAACAATGCGCTCAACACTTGGGTATACCTCAGATAACTTTGAAAATAGAACATGGATTAATTGGACTGATTTGCGTTTTGATGTTCCTGGTCCTGCAACATCACAAATGCTTACCGATGATCCGAAAAGCGTATTACCTGCTATTAAGAAAAAAGATCCTCATAGGAATGTCGAACAATTGCGTATAGCCAATAAATCGACATGGAATAGTGGTGCTCAGGATATCCAATTTGGATGGTGGTATTCACAAACACACGATAATTTTAAAACGCCTAGCCATTATCAATTTGTAAATTATTACACTAAAGGCGCTCAATTTAATTATAAATTAGAAACTCAGCATATTAGTTATCGTGCCGCGTTAGCTTGGGATCATTCGATAATGAAAGATGATATTGAGAAAAATCCAAAAGGCTGGTTAGGACGATATGATGGACGTGCTGAAAATATCTATGCATCTTTAGGCGCAGGAATACATATTAGTCATAGTGTATTGTTTAATTTGGATATAAAAGGAACTCATGCGAAAAGAGATGTATTTTCGAGCCATAACTCCCTTGAACAATCCTTTAATTTCTTAACACCTAAAGTTGGGCTGATTTGGTATCCTAATTACAATACACGCTTATTTGCTAATGTCAGTATGAGCCAAGAGCCAGCTTCTTTTAATGATATTATTAATCCTAAGGTACCGTTAAATAAGGTCAATCTGTTAAAACTTTCGCCTCAAAAAGCAACCAGTTTTGAAATTGGTAGTGATATTGAATTAACCGACAACATAAGTTTAAGTGCGGTATTTTATCGCAGCCTTGTTAAAGATGAATATATCACTTCGCATGACACCGATGGGAATATTGTTGATATTTATAATTATCCAGAAAAAACACGCCATCAAGGTGTGGAATTAGGTTTAGATGCAATTCAACCACTTTCAATAGGCGATATTCTTTATCGAGCAACATGGACGTATAATGATTTTCGTTTTATGGGCGGGGAATATAATCGCAAATATATTGCAGGCGTTCCTAGAAATCTTATTTCGGGTGAAATTAACTATCAATTAAATGGATTAAGATTCGGCCCTACAGTGTATTGGTCACCCACAAATGTTGCTGTCGATCATGGTAACCATTTTAATATTCAAAAGAGTAAACCCTATGCATTATTAGGATTTAATGCACATTATCAATATGATAATCAATGGTCTACTTATTTGAATTTAGACAATATAACGAATAAACGCTATGCGGCAAGTACGTTAGCTAATCCAAGTGTGAATAAAAATGATGCCTTACTTTTTCCAGGAAATGGTTTTAGCGTTAATGCGGGTGTTGTCTATAAATTTTAGCTAAATAGAAAATAGAAAATAGAAAATAGAAAATAGAAAAAGGCTGTCTTAGATGACAGCCTTTTTCGTTATTAACAATGTATGGCGACATGTAAATTAATTTTCAATATTGGCTTCAATGAACCATAAGAATTTATCAAGATCACGCGATGCGGCAGTAAACATATCTGCGGTATCTTCGTCTTCAACTTCGTCAATCGCTTTACGAATATCATTAGCAACAACAGCATAACGATCGGCCAATGCTTTTAGGTGATCTTGCACATCGTGGATATCCAGAGGATAAGCTTTCAATGGTGTTTTCTTACTCACCACTTGTGCAGTACCTAATACAGTGCCACCTAATTGAACAATACGCTCTGCAAACTCATCGGTGTGCTGATTAATGGTATCGCGGAAGCCGTCAACCATCTCATGAACAGAAATAAAGTTTCTGCCACGCATATTCCAGTGCGCTTGTTTTGTGATGAGAGATAGGTCGATAAACTGCGTCACCATCTGTTGCAATAATTCAATCGCGTGTAGTTTTACGCTGTCATCGAGGTTATTACGGGTATAGAGCAGAGTTGAAGGTGTGGATTTGACTAATTTAGCAGTACTCATAATCGTTCTCCCTAAATAATTAATAACTCAATATCTTAATTTCTGTTAATCATGATAGTGAATTATTAATGGTTAGTCTTATCGATTGATACTATTAAATTGATAGGTCATCTATTAAAAAAATCTAATCTATCGAAATAACCTATTTAGGGTAAGACAATGAGCGAAAAATAGCAATGATAGGTCAGTAAAGTTATTATTTAATAAGTAAAAAGGATCATAAGATCCTTTTTAAATTAATATTTATTTCTTACTGAGTAAAATGAGTTAAATATCTATTTTACTTCCTCAAT
The DNA here is from genome assembly GCF_002607735.1 of Proteus alimentorum. GTDB lineage: Bacteria > Pseudomonadota > Gammaproteobacteria > Enterobacterales > Enterobacteriaceae > Proteus > Proteus alimentorum. The sequence goes on along the minus strand of NZ_NBVR01000026.1, from coordinate 222,893 downwards.
TTTGGTTTTGCTTTTCATGGTTGCTGTTGAACCAATAGAGGCTAATACAATAAAGGCAAGGGCAATCCATTGAATTAATGTCAAATGTTCGTGTAAGAAAATAATACCGATAAAGGCACCCATACAAGGCTCTAAGCTCATTAAAGTACCGAATGTTTTGGCCGGTAAACGTGTAAGAGCAATCATTTCTAAAGTATAGGGGAACGCGGTTGATAAAATCGCAATAGCTAATGCAACAGGTAAAATTGACCAGCTAAACATAATGTCAGGGCTACTTTGTAACATACCAATAGGCACAAAAATAAATGCGGCAATTAATGAACCCACAGAGACAGTTGCAGCACCATAGCCTTTTCCTGCACGTTGTCCGAAGACAATATATAATGCCCAACCCACACCTGCACCTAAGGCGTAAAGCATACCTAGTGGATCAAGGCCATCATGAATATTATCCCCAATAGGGAGCAATAACCCTAATCCTGCAATGACTAAAATTATCCATAAAAAGTCGATGGCTCTGCGCGATGAAAACATAGCAACAGCTAGAGGGCCTGTAAATTCAAGGGCAACAGCGATACCTAAAGGAATGGTTTCAAGCGCGAGGTAGAAAAGGTAATTCATTGCTCCTAACGATAAACCATATAAAAACAGTGGCATAATTGATTCTCGAGTAAACTTGAGTCGCCACGGTTTAAAAATAAAAAAGAGGATCAATGTACCCAATAATAGACGTAACGCCGTTACAGCTGGAGCACCAATAACAGGAAATAGGCTTTTAGCAAGGGATGCGCCACTTTGAATTGAAAGCATGGAGAGAAGCAAAAGAAGTACAGGGTAAAATACCTGTAATTTAGCTGAGTGTCTGGCTGACAACATCCTATAAAACCTCATCAATAATCAATTGTATGTGTTCTCTGTTAGTAGATAACAAAGGATCGCATAATATAATATAAAATAAAATCACCAGCTTTAATATAGCTATTCATTAATAAATATTTTTTATTTTAATTTAGTCGAGTGAGATTAGCTAAAATAAAAATTATTTCATTTTTAATAAAATAAAAAATAACTTCTCATAAATATAAGTATTAATAATGATTAAATATATATATGCGATAAAAAGCGTAAAAACACTTTTTTTAACCTTTTTTATTAAAAGTACCTTCAGTATAATTTCAAGCTCGTTTTAACTAGCTAAATGAGAATAAAAAATGAGTAAAATAAAATCTATCGCAGTGTATTGTGGTTCTAGTTTAGGGGCTTCACCTATTTATAAAGAACAAGCAATTATTTTTGCCAAAGAGCTGGTTAAACGTAATATTACCTTAATTTATGGTGGTGCCAGTGTTGGCATTATGGGCACTCTCGCTGATACTGTATTAGCCGAGGGCGGAAAGGTAATTGGTGTTATTCCCGTATTATTAGAAGGGCGTGAAATTTCACATAAGAATCTGACCGAATTGCATGTTGTTGAAACAATGCATCAGCGTAAAAGCAAAATGATTGAATTGGCTGATGGTTTTGTCGCTTTACCCGGTGGCTTTGGTACATTAGAAGAGTTTAGTGAAGTCTTTACGTGGAGCCAAATTGGGTTGCATCAAAAACCATTAGGCTTACTGAATATCAATCAGTTCTATTCTCCATTATTAATGATGATTGATAAAATGGCAGATGAACAATTCTTACATGAAAAATACCGGAATATGGCGATTGTGGAACAATGTCCTATTCAACTTTTAGATAAATTTGAAACGTATATTGCGCCTCCTGTAAAAACCTACAACAAATAAAGGTAAAAAAATGATAATAATAAGAAAAGCAATTTTGTCTGATGTAGAAGAAATTAATACGCTTTACACTTACTTATTTAATGAAATGGCGAATTTACAACCTGATCGATTAAAACCGGGTAAGCAAGATGAAGCATTTATTATTAATGGAATAAAAAATAATAAGTTTCATCTTTTAGTGGCAGATCTAGACGGTAAAGTGGTTGGATTTAGCATGGCACAAATTCAAGAAACCCCTCTGTTTAATTGTTTAGTTCAACGTAAATATGCTTATATTTACGATATCGTTACTGATCCTACGGTACGTAGCCAAGGCGTGGGGCGTTTATTGTTGACCGCAATGAAAGAGTGGGCTAAATCAGAGAAAATGACACATCTTGAGTTATCAGTATTAGCTGAAAATGGTGCAGCTAAACGTTTTTACGAACGTGAAGGATTAAAAGAAGTGAGCACAGTAATGGCTATTGCTTTATAACAGGACAAATTTACGTTAATTCTCATAGGATTAAGTGCATAGATAAAAATAAACCCGCTTTAAAGGCGGGTTTATTAATTATATTATTCAGCTAAATTGTGGGTTTCCCCGCAATGATCGTACACAATACCCTGACATTTTCAACATCTTCTGCCGATATTTCAAACAAGTTTCTATCTAATACAATAAAATCGGCAAATTTTCCGACTTCTAATGATCCAATGTGTTTATCCATATCTAATGCCTGAGCAGCATTAATGGTCGCTGCGCGTAGGACTTCAATTAACGTAAGGTTACGATCATTATCAAGGCGTGGGCTTGCTGCATCTTTTTGGCGAGTCATCGCGACTTTAAAATCGTACCATTCATTAAGTGGATCAATCGGCCAATCGCTCCCGAAAGCAACAGTAACGCCAGCATCAATAAACTTGCCAGCAGTCTCTAAATAATCGCAGCGAGATTTCCCCAACATTTCAATATCTTTTTCGATATTGCTCTGTTCTGCAGCCGCCCATTGGAAGGAGAGAAAAGGGTAGGCTTTTAGTTGTGTAAAACGGGCGTAATCTTTTTCACACATCAATTCATTATGTGCAAGTCCCGGTCTTATGTCTTTTTCAGGTAAGGCTTTGCGCATTGCACTAATCGCATCAAGAGCTGTACTAATGGCACCTTCGGCAACGGTATGAATATGAGGGTGATAACCCGCGCGGGCAATTTCTGTGACTAATGGCGTTAAAATCTCAGGTGAGAAATAGAGATCGCCAATATGTTCAGAGTTTTGCCAGTGTGGCGTATCATCAGTGCCAACATTAATACGATAAGGTGAGTGTAAACGTGCTGTCATAATCGGCGCTTGTAATACACCATCAAGGAAAAGTTTGATATGGCGGATCGCAACACTGGGTTGCGCGCCATTACTGATTTGATGCCATTGTGAAAATCGAGTGGTAGCATGGCGTACCGCGTTTGGAATATCTTCAATACAAGGTACATCATCTGGCGTGATTTCAACGGCATTTTCTACGCGAAGCGTTAGTTCGCCTGCTTTTCTTAATGTATTAAAGGCACGTAATTGAGGCTCACCTACTCGTGCATCCATAATGGTGGTCACGCCTTGTTCATTTAATAACTTTTGAACATGACGAGCTATCTGTAAATTTTGAGCTTCAGTCAGTGGCGGTAAGTTGTCAATGGCTTGCATTGCTGGCGCATCTTCAAGAATACCAATAGGTGTTCTATCACCATCACGTTCAATGTTTCCATCAGGCGGATCGGGAGTTTCAGCGGTGATATTTAACAACGCTAAAGCACGAGAATTAGCAAGAACACTATGGCAATCGCTAGAAAATAGCAAAATAGGGCGAGTCGTATTTAAGGTATCAAGGTGATAACGTGTCATTTGCACGCCTTCAGGTTGCATACCCTCGCGATACCATGCGGAGACTTTTAACCATTCGGTATCACTATCAATAAAGTTTTCATCAAGGTATTTTTGAATATGGAATAAAATGTCATCGATAGAGAGTGATTGATAATCAAGATGGCAACCCGCTAGCGTTGTGCCTCCCCAGAATGGGTGCATATGTGCATCAATAATGCCTGGCATGGCCATTCTTCCCTGTAAATCAATCTGCTCAGTATTTTCATTACAGTAAGAAAGTAACCCCTCTTTTTTACCTGAAGCAATAATAACACCTTGGCTGATCGCGATAGCATCAACAATATTATTATGATGATCGGCGGTGTAAATAAGTCCGTTGTAATAGAGAGTGTCTGCAATTTGAAATGTCATTTTTCTACCTTGTATTGCTTTTTTAGCACGTAGAATGCGTGCTTAAATGATTATTTTGCTTATAGAGGATCCTATTGCGTTTTGACGCGGGCGGTCATAGTAGAATTAAATCAAAGTGAATACTACAAGCTTGTTACATCAACTTAACGAAAAATACGACTTATAAGGCGATAAAAATGCTTGAAAACAGATTAATAGCGCTGTCTTTGAGAGAAAATAAGGTAAGTTTAAAGAAGTTAGACTTACCCTATCTAGGATAGAAAGCGGTTAGTTATCGGTTGAATTGGCAGAACACACTTCACAATGTGGATTTTTAGGTAATTTGAATTCACGAAATTGCATTCGCATGGCATCAAACATCAATACCTTACCCTGTAAATTTTCACCGTAGCCAGTAAGTAATTTAATAGCTTCAACGGCTTGTAATGTGCCAATTGTGCCGACTACAGGTGCCATTATACCGGCTTCAACACAACTTAACGCATTATCACCAAAAAGATGACTTAAACAGCGATAGCAAGGCTCATCATCTTGATAGGTGAATACACTGATTTGGCCTTCCATTCGAATCGCTGCCCCAGAAACGAGCGGTTTTTTCTGATGAAAGCAGAGGCGATTAAGTTGCTCACGTACTGTCACATTATCAGTGCAATCCATAACCATATTATGGTGGCTAATAAGCTCCGCTAACGCTTCATCTTCAAGTAATGCATCAACGGTTTCTATCGTGACATGAGGATTAATGGCTTCTAATGTTGTTTTTGCAGAGAGTACTTTAGGTTGACCAATCGTGGCGTCACGATGAAGAATTTGACGCTGAAGATTGGAAAGGGAAACCGTATCAAAATCTAATAATGTGAGTTTTCCTACACCTGCGGCTGTAAGATATTGTGAAGCACTACACCCTAAGCCACCAGCGCCAACAATCAATACAGAAGCACTTTTCAGTGCTTCTTGGCCATCAAAATCAAAGCCCCTTAATACAATCTGGCGATTGTAACGTAGCGTTTCTTCATCGGTTAATTCAATACTCATAAAGGCTATTCACTTTTTAATAGAGAATTAAATAGCTCGATAGTCACCGTTTCGCCAGCCGCAATTTTACCGCGCTCACGCTCTAAAACGATAAAACAGTTAGCGACACTAAAGGAGCTATAAACATGTGATCCTTGGTGTCCAGATGTTTCCACTTGCCATACGCCATTTGCATTAATACTTGCAATACCACGTTGAAAATCAAGGCGACCCGCTGATTTTTTCAATGGAGATTGTGCAATCGCTTGGAAACGTTGCGGTGCTTTCCATTGGCTAAAACCAGAGAGGCGTGCAATTAACGGTTGAACCAATTGATAGAATGTCACAGTGGCTGATACTGGGTTACCCGGTAAACCGCAGAACCATGCATTATGTAATCGACCAAAAGCAAAAGGTTTTCCCGGTTTAATGGCAAGCTTCCAAAAACCAATTTCACCAATTTCATCAAGAATTTGTTTGGTGTAATCGGCTTCGCCCACAGAAACACCACCACTGCTGATCACTAAATCTGCTTCTTGATCAGCCTTTTTAAAGGTTTCGCGTAGTTTTTCCGGTGAATCAGGAATAACGCCTAAATCTAGAACTTCACAGCCTAGTTTTTCAAGCATTAAACGTACCGCAAAGCGGTTGGTATCATAAATTTGCCCCGCTTTTAATGGCTGTCCGATGGTTTGTAATTCATCACCCGTTGAGAAAACAGCCACTTTTAAACGACGATAAACTTGTACGGTTGCCACACCTAAAGAGGCAATTAAAGGTAATTGCGCTGTTGAAAGCTTAGTACCAGCAGGTAATACAATGTCGTTTTCTTTTATATCTTCACCAATACGGCGAATATTCTGGCCTTTCTTCGCGGGTTGTAAAAAACGAACACCCTGTTCAGTCACTTCAGCTTCTTCTTGCATAATGACAGTATCAACACCAGCAGGAACCATTGCCCCTGTCATAATACGCACACATTGTCCAGCAGGGAGTTCTCCCTCAAAAGGAATACCCGCGAACGATTTACCTGCAACAGGAAGTGGAGTTTGTGCTTCTAAGTCAGCGTAACGAAGTCCATAACCATCCATTGCCGAATTATCAAAAGGCGGAACATTTAGTGGAGATGTAATATCTTCACTTAGAATATAATCTGCGGCGTTATTTAATGGAATGTTAAGGGTATTGGTAATTGCCAGCGGTTTTTCAAGTAGTTTTTCTAGCGCTTCATCAAGAGATAATAAACCGCTAACGTGACATTGACTCATCATATACTCCAAGATCTATCGAAATGTTCTGTTTTATTTCATGATACTAATCTATCACGATGAACATCATCATGTCAGAGATCATCTTGTGAATAGAAAGAAATGAAACTTTTTATTGCAAAAATATTAACTGATTGTGGTTAATGTGTTGCTTGTTCTGTTATTAATGAGCCGCACATTTAAAATGATAAAACAAAATAATGGATCTCCATGAATACTTCAAATCACCAAAGTCATTCAGCACAAGCTTTTCATATCGCTTTTAGTGGTTTTCTTGCTTTAGTGGTTGCAATGGGAATAGGGCGCTTTACATTTACACCGCAAGTGCCATTGATGATTGCAGAATATCAATTGACGCTAACAAGTGCGGGGATTGTCGCTGCATTTAATTACCTTGGCTATCTTGCAGGCTCGTATGATGCAATGAAAGCCGTTAAAGGTGTAGGATATCGCTTGTGGGCGGGACTTTGGGGAGCAGTGATAATCACTCTGTTGTCTGCTTTTTTAAATGATGCATTTACACATAGTATTGCACGCTTTTTTATTGGCTGGGCAAGTGGTTGGACATTAGTGTTGGTGGCTTCATGGGCTAACGAGTTACTGGCTCGCCTTAATCGACCTGCATTAAGTGTGGCTGTTTATGCAGGAACTGGCGCAGGTATATTTATTAGCGGTATTCTTGCTGTGTTAATTATGAAATGGCAAATGAGTGCGACGGTGGGGTGGTTAATTTATGGTTCTCTTGCTTTTATTTGTGCCATATATGTGCGTTATCATCTCCCAAAGCCTTGGAAAATGAGCCGAGAAGAAGTAAAAGTTGCTCCTTTAACGCTTACTCCAGCGATGAAAAAGCTGATTTTGGGTTATACCTTTGCCGGATTTGGCTATATTTTACCCGCAACATTTCTTTCTCAAATGGCGGCAGAACGCTTTCCGGGGAGCTTAATCGCACAATTTGTTTGGCCTGTCTTTGGTGCTTCTGCGGCATTATGTATTGGGATCGCTATTTTAACGCGTAATGTATTAAACACGCAGTTACGCTTAGCCATTACGCTTTGGTTACAAGCATTAGGCATTTTGATTGCAGAGTGGATCCCGACAATAACAGGGCTTGCGATTGGTGCTTTTTTAATTGGTGGGGGTCTTATGTGCGCTGTACAACTTGCTTTTTTACGGGGCAGAGAATTAGCACCTGATCATGGGCGTTATATGGCGGGTTTACTTACCACTTTTTACGCCATCGGGCAATTAGTTGGTCCCGTAATTTCTTCACTTTCAACGGCATTGACAGGAAAATTAGAACCTGCACTTTACGTTGCTTTTATTGTATTGATAATCGGTGGTTTTCTGGTGTGTTTAAAAGAAAAAGAGTGCCAGTAAACTAAAATTAGCGCATACAAAAATGCAATAATTTCATAACGAAAAATGCGGTATTGCTGGATAATGTGATTGAGGTCATCTAAAGTGTAGGCTGTTATTGCTAAGCGCAATAACAACTACTTAATTAATGTGTTTATCGGAGAGTCCAATGTCATCATTAAGTAAAGAGGCGCAATGGGTGCACGCTGCGTTAGTTGAACGCGGTTTGGAAACGCCTCTTCGTGAACCAAAACTCTCTCCAAGTGAGAGCAAACAGCAAATTGAACATCATATGACAGAAGTGATGAAGCTGTTAAATCTAGATTTAAGCGACGATAGTTTAGCTGAAACGCCTCGTCGTATTGCTAAAATGTATGTTGATGAAATTTTCTCAGGGCTGGATTACCACAACTTCCCAAAAATCACGCTAATTGAAAATAAAATGCAAGTTGATGAAATGGTGACAGTACGAGATATCACATTAACAAGCACTTGCGAGCATCACTTTGTCACTATTGATGGTAAAGCCATTGTGGCTTATATCCCGAAAGATAAAGTCATTGGGTTATCTAAGATTAATCGAATTGTGCAATTCTTTGCTCAGCGCCCTCAAGTTCAAGAACGCTTAACACAGCAAATCCTTATTGCATTACAAACGTTACTCGGCACAAAAAATGTGGCGGTTTCTATTGATGCGGTTCACTATTGTGTGAAAGCTCGTGGTATTCGCGATGCAACGAGTGCAACAACAACAACGTCGTTAGGCGGGTTATTTAAATCGAGTCAAAATACGCGTCAGGAGTTTTTGCGCGCTGTTCGTCATCTTTGAGATTTTAAATAAAAATGAATGAATCGTCTCATCAACGTATTGAAGCACTTGATGCGTTGAGAGGAATGGCGATCCTTGGCATTTTATTGCTCAATATTTCAGGTTTTGCATTATTAAGAGTGGCTTCATTTAACCCATTACATTCGGGAGAAGCCTCTTTTGGTGATCGTATAACATGGATGGCATTAAATCTGTTTGCTCAAGGCAAATTCCTCTTTATTTTTGCGCTGCTATTTGGTGGTTCGCTTTATCTTCTTTTGTATAAAGGAACACGTTTTAATGTATCGCGGTTAGTTGTACTGGCATTGATTGGTGTTATTCACACATTATTTATTTGGGAAGGTGATATTTTATTTCCATATAGTATATGTGGTTTATTTGTTTTTGCATTTATCAAGTCAATAGCAACAAAGCACCAATTTATATTAGGAGCGATACTCTATTTTTGTGGTGCACTTATTTTAGGTGTGTTGTTTTACTATTATCGTGATTTTATTGATACCGTTTGGTATAGCACGCCATACTCTCAATTGGCTGAATCAGATTGGAAAACAGGGCCTTATTTAAATAGTGTTTATTATCGTTTGAATGAGTTAAGTCTTTTTGTTTTTAATCTAGTACGTCAATACAGTTGGTTTTTGTTTGGTGCGATGTTGATGGGTTCTGCATTAATGGCATCAGGTTGGTTGCAGCAGAAATTTAGTCGCGCTCATTATGGTCATGTGGCACTTTATTTCCTCACGATAAGTTTAAGCTTACAAACGGTTATTGTACTGGTGGATTATTATCTTGATTGGGATTACCGCTGGGCGGCTATTTTGGCACAACCTTTAACTATGTTAATCCAAGTGATGCAAAGTTTGGGGTATATTGCGCTGTTTTATTGGAGTTGGAATATTATTCAACACTCTTATTTTGCTTATGCTTTACGTTGTGTCGGCAAAATGGCGTTAACGACCTATTTAATGCAAAGCCTTATCGGTATTTATTTATTCCAGCATATGGGGCTATTTAATCAATTTACTTTACCTGAACTGATGCCTTTTGTTGCGGTCATTTGGGCAATCAATATTGCTTTTGCTGTAATTTGGCTACGTTATTTTCCACAAGGGCCAATAGAGTGGATCTGGCGTAAATCAGCCTCGAAATTAGCCCAATTCTTTTAGGGTTTTTCGTGATTATTTTCATTCAGAGGAAGTGATTCGACTTCCTCCGGTGAAACCGCAGGATAACCTTTAATGCCTTCAGGAATTGATTGTATTGCGGGAATAGTTTCTGGTGGCCCTAAAAAGCGTGGTTCGCGGTTTAGAATATAAACATCAATCATTGCACCTGCTCTGGCAAATACTTCACGTACGCGTACTTTAAACATGCTTTTAGGGGATGCAACGGCAAAGCATTGCGCATCAATTCCTTTTTCTAATGCGATAAAAACAGCACGTTCACAGTGAAAACGCTGAGTAATAATGGTAAATCCATCAGTACCAAATACCTCTTTTGTTCGTACTACTGAATCAAGTGTTCTGAAGCCTGCAAAATCCATCACAATACGAGAGGCCGGAATGCCCGCTTTAATCAGATCTTTACGCATTGTATTCGGCTCATTATAGCTATGTTTTGCATTATCACCGCTGAGTAATAAATACTGAATTTTGCCACTATTATAAGCATTAACAGCACCTTGGATGCGGTATTGATAAAACTGATTTATATAACCGCTGGTATAGTACTTTGATGTCCCTAACACCATACCCACTTTTTTAGCGGGCAATGTATCCACATCTTCAAAGATATAAGGATTGGTTTTCCATCCGATCCAGCGATCGCAGGCAATCAAGGTGACTGCAAATAGAATAAAAAGTGTAAGAAAGAGATAAATGAGGCGTTTTAGCATGTCCTTGCCTTAATGACGCAAATAACGAATGACTTTCATAATGCTTAAGGCTACTTGAGCAAGGATAGGGAAGCAAGAAAAAAGCGCCTCATATTAAGTAATGACGCGCTTTTCAGAATGGTACTTAGTGTTTCAAACTACTTAGAACGAGGTTCTTTTGTAAATACGGTACTCTGGTGACCAATAGTTACGTTCAATGGCTTCTTCTAATGCAGAGTCTGAAGTCACAGTAGCAACACCTTGTACTTGTGCTTCTTTTGCAACTTGTTTGGCGATATAACGCGAAACTTGCTGAATATCAGACAGTAAAGGTAACAGGGAACCATCACCCTCTTTTGCCATTGGTGAACAATCTGCTAATGCACGACTTGCTACCATTAACATGGCGTCAGTAACACGTTTTGCACCACATGCGATAACACCTAATCCAATACCTGGGAAGATATAAGAGTTGTTGCATTGTGCAATTGGGTACTCTTTATCTTTGTATTTAACGGGTGCAAATGGGCTACCTGTTGCCACTAAGGCCTGTCCATCAGTCCAGTTGATAATATCTTCAGGACGTGCTTCTACACGAGACGTTGGGTTAGATAATGGCATTACGATAGGACGTTCACAGTGTTTGTGCATTTCACGAATAATTTCTTCAGTGAATAAACCTGCTTGTCCTGAAACCCCAATCAAAATAGTTGGTTTTGCATTCTTAACCACTTCTAACAGTGAAATCGCATCGCTTCCGGTTTCCCAATCTGCAATGGTTTCGCTTTTTTGGATAAGTTTGCTTTGGAAATCAAGTAAATTAGGCAGTTTGTCTGTTAATAAGCCGAAACGGTCAACCATAAAGATACGTTCACGCGCTTGCTCATCACTTAAACCTTCAGATTTCATTTGGGCAATGATTTGCTCAGCAATACCACAACCTGCAGAGCCTGCACCTAAGAAAGTGACAGTTTGGTCTTTTAATTGGCGACCCGCAGCACGACTTGCTGCAATTAGGCTACCTAAAGTGACCGACGCTGTACCTTGAATATCGTCATTAAAGCAACATAGCTCATCACGATAACGGTTTAATAAAGGCATCGCATTTTTTTGTGCGAAATCTTCAAATTGCAGTAAAACATTTGGCCAGCGACGTTTAACCGCTTGGATAAACTCATCAACAAACTCGTTATATTCATCACCTGTAATACGAGGATGACGCCATCCCATATATAGAGGATCGTTTAAGCGTTGTGGATTGTTAGTACCCACATCAAGTACAACAGGCAGTGTGTATGCTGGGCTAATACCACCACACGCGGTATATAAAGAGAGCTTACCAATAGGAATACCCATACCACCGATGCCTTGGTCACCTAAACCAAGAATACGTTCGCCATCTGTTACAACAATGACTTTTACGTTCTGTTTAGTGGCGTTTTGTAGCATATCGTCGATATTGGCACGGTTAGGGTAAGAGATAAATAAACCGCGAGCACGACGATAAATATCAGAGAAATGTTCACACGCTTCACCCACTGTTGGTGTGTAAATGATTGGCATCATTTCAGTTAGGTGAGATTCTAATAGACGGTAAAACAGGGTTTCATTGGTATCTTGGATATTTCGTAGGTAAATATGTTTGTCGTTATCGTTTTTGAAATCAAGATATTGGCGATAAGCGCGTTCAACCTGCTCTTCGATGGTTTCAACTGCTTCAGGCAGTAAACCATGTAAGTTAAAGGTGCTGCGTTCTTCTTCGCTGAAAGCACTACCTTTATTTAACAGGGGAAATTCAAGCAGGATTGGGCCTGCATACGGGATGTAGAGAGGGCGTTTACTTTCGTGTTCCAGTTCCATGAAAAATACTCTTGTAAGGCAGTTAGTCACATGACAATTATAGATCCTACAAAATAATAAAAATATGTACAGCTTATGTTATTTTTTTATGATTTTTATGCTTAGAAATGAGAGATAGATACGGTTGTTACAACTTTTTCTGGTAAGCATCAGCAAAATTTACATGCTGATGCTTTTTTAGGAGAGATTTTTAGCGGAATAAGTTAAAACTTTTTACAAAGTGATGCGTTGCATTTGGCGACAACCTAAAGCAGTTAATGTTGCTTGTGTTGCATCCCACTGCGTTAAAATTGTCTCTGCTTTTTCAATTAAGACAGCAGATTCAATATCCATCACAGACTCACCTGCCATATTTAATAAAATTAATGCTGCTTGTAATGGCGGTAAACTTGGGTTAAACGCGGCATTTTCAGCGTAGCTACCTTGGAAAATTTTGCCATTTTTCATTTGAACTGCAATACCACTGTGCGATCCACTATAAGGTGCATGGCTACGGTTAGCTGCTTGCAGCGCCTGTTGTGCTAATTCACTAGGATTATCAATCTTGTAACCGTGATTAACTTTGTCCATTAATAAAGAGGTGATATTGAGATCTTTCGGACCAAAGCTATCCGGTAAATAATCACCTAATGTGGCCATTTTTCTACCCGGTAACTGAATTTGAATATGGGTGCCGCTGTTCAACTCGTTCATAAACTGGCGACAATGACCGCAAGGTGTATAGTTAACGGTAACTGAAATTAAGCGAGATTCACCACGTAACCATGCGTGAGTCACAGCACTTTGTTCAGCGTGAACAGTTTGTTGTAGCGGGGCGCCAGCAAATTCCATATTGGCACCGAAGTAGAGATTACCACTTTCACCATGCGCAACGGCACCAACTTTAAAATTAGAGATTGGTACAACAGCACAAGCGGCAGCAACGGGTAAAAGTGCTAGGGCTAAGGCATCATCATTACATTGTAACTGTGTTTTTATGGCATTGACCTGCTCTGCCGTAAACATTGCAGGGAATTCATCCTGCTCAAGATAAGGAGCAAGTGCTTGTTGTAACTGAGGGGATAAATCTGACCAAATTGCCTGAAAACGAGTATGCATACATGAGTCTCCCATTAATCTTTCTGTATTATAAGATTCTAGGCATCTTTACCCATTCTTATATGTGATGAAAATCATATTTTCAATGAAACAATTGCAACAAATTCATTAATTGAGAGATGTATCTCAAATTTATAGTAAAAATCCCCGAAATAAATTTAATTAAATCGAGGATTTAAGAATGGAGGGTAAGAAAGGTATCAACTATAAAGATGCAAAATAAGAGGGAAGATAAATGGCGCTGTAAGGGAAGTAATAATCCCGCAGGTCATTAACGCCAATGAACTGTAAGCACCTTCAATATAATCTACTTCTGCTGCTCTTGCTGTACCCACAGCGTGAGATACAGTACCCATTGCTAAACCACGAGAGGCGTGAGTAGGGATACGCAGTATCTTAAATAAAGTATGACCAAAAATGGCACCTAAAATACCTACTGCAATAACACATGCAGCACTGATTGCAGGAATACCACCTATGGAGTCCGCGACAGCCATTGCAATTGGCGTTGTCACTGATTTAGGTAAGACTGAAGCAGCAATTTCTGGTGTTGCTCCTGCCCATAAGGCAATTGCCGTACCACTGACCATTGCAGCAATGCTTCCTATAAAGCAAATACTAATTAATGATTTCCACTGCGCGCGAATTTGGTGAAGTTGCTGATAAAGTGGGATAGCAAGCGCGACAACCGCCGGTTGTAATAAATCATTTAAAATACGACTACCCGCAAAATAGTGTTCATAAGGTGTATGTGTGATTAGTAGAATGGGAATAATCACCGCAATACCAATAAGTAACGGGTTTAATATTGGTAATTTATAGCGAGCAGCAAGTTTACGTGATAAATAAAAAACGATTATGGTGAGAGGAAGCGACCACCAAATATTCATCAATACTAACATTTTTTCTTCTCACTTAACGCGTTATCGTCGTCTTTTTCTTTTGCTATAACAACATCTTCAACTTGGTCTGGCTTTGCGCCAACAATAATACGTTCACGATGAACGTAGTGAGAACAATAAGCAACCAATGCCATTACACCAAAGGTACTGACCACACAGGCTAAAACAATCGGGAAGAGTTGTTGACTTAATAAATCATAATAATTCATGACGGCTACCCCGATAGGAATAAAGAGTAATGTCATATTTTTTAACAGAATATTGGCACCCGGTTTGACCCAGCGTAATGGAATAAGCTGGAAAGCAAGTAAACCAAAAAGGATAAGTAAGCCGACAATACTGCCTGGAACCGCAAAGGGCAAAAGGGCTGAAATCAGGTTACCTGCAAAAAGACAAAGATAAAGTATCAAAAAAGATCGTAGAAAATGCCAGAGTGTAATTTGCACTCGTGCCCGTTTAGATTTCATAAGTAAGTGTCCTAAATCAACTAACAGATTTATCATACACCGATTTTGAAAGTGTGCTACGGATCACAATAAAAAAAGAGCGAGGCTCTTATAGAACCTCGCCACTTATTTATTTGGCAAATGAATTTGGGTGTTATTTCACTTGCTGACCCGGTTTTGCACCAGTATCTGGGCTAAGTAAGAAAATATCTTTATCGCCAGGTCCTGCTGCCATTACCATGCCTTCTGAAATACCAAAACGCATTTTACGAGGTGCTAAGTTTGCCACCATTACCGTTAAGCGGCCTTCTAATACTTTCGGATCAGGGTATGCAGTACGAATACCAGAAAATACTTGGCGAGTTTCACCGCCTAAGTCCAAAATGAGTTTCAGTAACTTGTCTGATCCTTCCACAAAATCAGCTTGTTTAATTTCGGCGATACGCATATCGATTTTCGCAAAATCATCAAATTTGATGGTTTCTTGAATGGGATCATCCGCTAATGGGCCTGTCACTTCTTTCACTGGTGCAATGGTGCTTTTAGAGGCTTCAACCATTGCATTTGCTTTATCCATTTCAATGCGGTTAAACAATGCTTTAAATTTAGTGATTTCTTGGCCTAACAGCGGTTGTTCAAGTGCATCCCATGTTAATTGGGTTTGTAAAAAGGCTTCTGACCGCTCTGTTAATGAAGGTAATACGGGTTTTAGATAAGTCATCAGTACGCGGAATAAGTTAATACCCATAGTACAGATGGATTGTAGCTGTGCATCTTGACCTTCTTGTTTTGCTACAACCCATGGCGCTTTTTCATCAATATAGCGGTTGGCTTCATCCGCTAATGCCATGATTTCACGAACCGCTTTACCAAACTCACGATTTTCAAATGATTGTGCGATAGTTTCTTTCATATCAACAAAGTGTTGATAAAGCTTAGCATCATCTAAAGTATTCGCTAGTTTGCCATCGAAACGCTTGCTGATAAAGCCGGCTGTACGTGAGGCAAGGTTAACGACTTTATTCACAATATCGCTATTTACGCGTTGAACAAAGTCTTCTAAGTTTAGGTCAATATCGTCAATGCGTGATGAAAGTTTTGCTGCATAGTAGTAACGCAGGCAATCTGCATCAAAATGATCAAGATAAGCGCGCGCTGTAATAAAGGTGCCACGAGATTTTGACATCTTCGCGCCATTTACAGTGACATAACCGTGAACAAACAGGTTTGTTGGTTTGCGATATTCGCTGCCTTCTAACATGGCTGGCCAGAATAAGCTGTGGAAATAGACGATATCTTTACCAATAAAGTGATAAAGGTCAGCTTTGCTGTCTTTATTCCAAAACTCGTCGAAACTTAAATCGCCACGTTTTTCACATAAGTTTAAGAATGAACTCATGTAGCCAATAGGCGCATCTAGCCATACATAGAAATATTTACCCGGCGCATCAGGGATTTCAAACCCAAAATAAGGTGCGTCACGAGTGATATCCCACTGTTGTAAACCGCTGTCAAACCACTCTTGCATTTTATTTGCAACTTGTTCTTGCAGCGCGCCAGAGCGGATCCACGCTTGTAACATGTTGCTAAATGCCGGTAAGTCGAAGAAATAGTGTTCAGTTTCACGCATAACAGGTGTTGAGCCTGATACAACAGAGCGTGGATTAATTAATTCTGTTGGGCTGTAAGTTGAACCACAAACTTCACAGTTATCACCATATTGGTCTTGCGCTTTACATTTAGGGCAAGTGCCTTTTACAAAGCGATCAGGCAAAAACATGCCTTTTTCTTCATCATAAAGCTGAGAAATGGTTTTGCTTTTGATATGGCCATTTTTTTTCAGTGCAAGATAAATTTTAGTCGATAATTGGCGACTCTCTTCACTGTGTGTAGAGTGATAATTGTCATAACTGATATTGAAGCCAGCAAAATCCTGCTGATGCTCTTTGCTCATTTCTTCAATCATGGCTTCTGGTGTAATACCTAGTTGTTGTGCCTTGAGCATAATTGGCGTGCCGTGGGCATCGTCAGCACAGATGAAATGAACTTCTTTGCCGCGCATTCGTTGATAACGGACCCAGATATCTGCCTGAATGTGCTCAAGGATATGACCGAGATGAATTGAACCGTTAGCATAAGGTAACGCGCAGGTTACCAATAATTTATTCGCGACGTGAGACATAGTAAGGATCTTACTTCCATAAAATTAATAAAAGGGACTTTGATGTTAACCGATCCGTCATGATGTCGCTAGGGCAATAATCGAGTTTTTGCAAGAGAAATTTCAGTTGGCAAATTGAGGTAAGGCATTATCGTAGTCATCTACTATCTGATATGATAGATGCACTCATATATTTAATAAATAATGAAAACGAGAGGAGCCGGGATGAGTGATAAATCCCCCGAGCAGACCACCCCTGAGATTCTGAACGAAAAAGTTTCAGGTGTCTTGTCTACTTTTGAACACCCGACATTGAAACGTAATCTGCTTTCTCTAAAAGCATTACATCAATGTGCGATGATTGATGATGTTCTTCATATCGAGTTAGTGATGCCGTTTGTTTGGAAAAAACCTTTCCAAGTGCTAATCGAAGAAAAAACAGCTGAACTTCGCAACATCACTGGTGCAAAAGCCATTGAATGGAAACTCAAGCACAATATTTCAACCTTACGCCGTGCAAATGATCTGCCAGGCGTTAATGGTGTGCGTAATATTCTTGCTGTGAGCTCTGGTAAAGGTGGCGTTGGTAAATCAAGTACCGCAGTTAACCTTGCATTAGCGCTCGCACAAGAAGGCGCTAAAGTAGGTATTCTTGATGCTGATATTTATGGGCCGTCTATTCCGAATATGTTGGGTACCACAATGGAGCGTCCAACGTCTCCTGATGGACAACATATGGCGCCAATTATGGCTTATGGTTTAGCGTCTAACTCTATCGGTTATTTAGTCACAGATGATAATGCCATGGTATGGCGTGGTCCTATGGCGAGCAAAGCATTAATGCAAATGCTCCAAGATACGCTGTGGCCTGACTTGGATTATCTGGTTATCGATATGCCACCGGGAACAGGTGATATCCAATTAACCTTATCTCAAAATATCCCTGTAACCGCTGCGGTTGTGGTAACAACACCACAAGATATTGCGCTGGTGGATGCAATGAAAGGGATCGTCATGTTTAAGAAAGTCAATGTGCCTGTATTAGGCATTATTGAAAACATGAGCGCACATATTTGTAGTAACTGTGGTCACCTTGAACCTATCTTTGGTACGGGGGGGGCGGCGAAATTGGCAGAGAAGTATCATTGCCAATTATTAGGTCAAGTTCCTCTTCATATCTCTTTACGTGAAGACTTAGACCGCGGGCAACCAACAGTGATGCGTGATCCTGAAGGCGAGTTTGCTGATATTTATCGCGAAATCGCATCAACAGTATCTGCTCAAATGTATTGGGATGGTGATGCAATCCCAACGGAAATTTCTTTCCGCGCAGTGTAATTACAGTAAAATAATACGTTGAATTATTTGCTGATTTAAATGGAGAGCCACTTGGCTTTCCATTTTTTACAGGCGATTTCCGGCTGTTTTTGATAAAAAACAAATAGATTTCTGGTTTTACGCTGGAACCAGAGTGATTTCAAAACTATAATCTGCGCTAGCGTAATATTTACATATTATTACGTTATCCCTCTTTTTATTTCAAACCAGGTTTTTGATTATGGCTGACACAGCACATCAGTGCACAATTGTAGGTATCGCTGGAGCCTCTGCTTCGGGTAAAAGTCTTATTGCAAGTACACTTTACCGCGAATTAAGAGCGCAAGTAGGTGATCATAATATCGGTGTGATACCAGAAGATTGTTATTATCGTGACCAAA
Organism: Proteus alimentorum; assembly: GCF_002607735.1. Taxonomy (GTDB): domain Bacteria; phylum Pseudomonadota; class Gammaproteobacteria; order Enterobacterales; family Enterobacteriaceae; genus Proteus; species Proteus alimentorum. The sequence goes on along the minus strand of NZ_NBVR01000026.1, from coordinate 204,308 downwards.
GTGATTTGACGATGGAAGAACGATATAAGGTCAATTATGACCACCCTAATTCGATGGATCACGCACTTTTATACCAGCATTTGTGTGAACTAAAAGCAGGAAATGCCATTGAACTCCCTCAGTACGACTACGTTGCTCACACACGCAAAACAGAATCCATTCATTTTCAACCTAAAAAAGTTATTATCATTGAAGGTATCTTGTTATTAACAGATAAACGCCTACGTGAAGAGATGGATTTTTCTATCTTTGTTGATACGCCATTAGATATTTGTTTAATGCGCAGAATTAAACGTGATGTGAATGAACGTGGACGTAGCTTAGACTCAGTCATTGAACAATATAATAAAACCGTTCGTCCTATGTTCTTCCAATTTATTGAACCTTCTAAACAATATGCCGATATTATTGTCCCTAGAGGGGGTAAAAATCGCGTTGCGATTGATATTCTGAAAGCAAAAATTGGGCAGTTCTGCGAATAATAGGTTCATTTATGGGCAGCTTTCATGCATGATGAAACTGCCTGTTTAATTTGAAGAAGGAAATAAAATGCGATTATGCGACCGTGATATTATTCAGTGGCTGGATGAAGGTAAATTAGTCATTGAACCCCGCCCGCCCGTCGAGCGAATTAACGGCGCAACAGCAGATGTTTGCTTAGGAAATCAATTTCGTGTTTTCCAAGGCCACACTGCAGCTTATATTGATTTGAGTGGCCCTAAGGCTGAAGTGAACGCTGCGCTAGAGCGTGTAATGAGTGATGAAATTGTTTTACCAGAAGGTGAGGCATTTTTCTTACATCCTGGTGAATTGGCGTTAGCTGTAACACTTGAGTCAGTCACTTTGCCTGATAATGTTGTTGGATGGTTAGATGGACGCTCATCATTAGCCCGTTTAGGTTTAATGGTGCATGTCACAGCTCATCGTATTGATCCCGGCTGGCATGGACAAATCGTATTAGAATTTTTTAATTCAGGTAAACTTCCTCTTGCATTAAGACCGGGTATGGTTATTGGTGCATTAAGCTTTGAACCTATGTCGGGTTCTGCTGATAGGCCTTATAATCGTCGTCAAGATGCAAAATATAAAAATCAACAAGGTGCAGTTGGTAGTCGGATTAGTGAAGATTAACTATCTTTATAATCATCATTATCATGTTCACTAAGCGGGTAATTATATGAAAAGGTTTTTGACAACACTGGCTATTTTGCTTGTGGTTATTTTGGCAGGCTTAACAGCGTTAGTTTTACTCATTAACCCGAATGATTTCCGTGGATATCTTATTGATAGGGTTGAAAAACAAAGCGGTTATAAACTCACATTACAAGATGATATGCGTTGGCATGTGTGGCCAAAGTTAAGCATTATCAGTGGTAAAATGTCATTGACAGCCCCTGGTGCTGAAATGCCTTTAATTACAGCCGATAATATGCGTCTTGATGTTGAGTTATTACCGCTACTTTCTCATCAACTTGAAGTAAAAGAAGTCATGCTTAAAGGTGCTGTAGTTCGCCAAACACCTGAAAGTAAGGCTATTCCTAAAATATCACCACCTTCTACTCCTCGAGATATTTCTCACCCTGTTATCGAACCTAGAGCCAATAATTGGCAGTTGAATATCGCTAAAGTAAGGATTTCAGATAGCTTAATTATTTGGCAAATGAAAGACGGTGAGCAACTTAATTTACGTGATATTAATTTATCGTTGAAAACAGACGAGAAAAAACAAGTTAGTCTTGAGATGAGTACGAAAGTGAATCGTGACCGTCGCGAGATCACGCTAAATGTTGCCGCTGACGCGGACATGAACCGCTATCCTTACCAAGTTACAGGTAATATTACACAGTTAGATTACGCTTTATCAGGTGTCGGGATCCCTGAAAATGGAATTGCAGGAAGTTTAACTTCAGATTTTACGATCCGAAATGAGGGTGTGAGAACAATTTCACTTGATAACTTAAATCTCACGGCTAATGATAGCCAATTGCAAGGCAATATCAGTGCGGAATTTGCGGATACTACTCGCTATCAAGTTGATTTAAAAGGTAATGTGCTAAATTTAAATACATTATTGCCAGAATTAGCAACGGCTAATGTATCAGAAAATGCATTATTAGCGCCAATGACGGATAATCATATACCTCCTGCATTTTCATTATTTAGTACAGCGCATGCGGCACCCGCACCAAATGCCACCATTATGGCAAAACCCGTTATTACTTCAGTCACTGTTGAAAGTAAAGAATATGATTTAACACATTGGAGTAATATTGAATTTACATTGAAATTAGCCCTGAATAAGCTTCTTTATAAAAATTTAGAGATCAATAATTTTAAACTTGATGCTTTAAATAATCCTAATTCGCTGAATATTCAAACCTTAACAGGACAAGTCCTTCAAGGTGATTTTTCACTACCAACGGTTATCTCTACAAGCATTGTGCCAGCGCATATCAGCATGGACATCACAATGAATAATATTCCATTACAGCCACTATTGCGTGTCTTTAATCAACCTGAAAACTTCAGTGGATTAATTTCAGCAAAAGGGAATTTAGAAGGAGCGGGATATAACCGAAAAGCTTTTTATCATTATTGGCAAGGCACGCTTAATACCTCTGTTAGCCAATTTAAAATGCAGGGATTAAATGTACCACAGGTTATTCAGCAATCCGTCGCGCAAGCGACAGATAAAGTGATTTACCCTGAAGATATTGAAAGTTATACCCAAGCAGATAATGTGATTGCTCAATTTAAGTTAGCGCCAAAAGGGAAAGTAACCATTAATTCACTTGATGCTCAAGCAGAGGCTTATCAAATTAAAGGGCAGGGCAAAGTGGATCTTCAGCGCCATGATCTTGATGTGATGTTACTCGTTAATATCAAAAAAGGTTGGGGTAAAGAAAATGAATTTATCCGTCAATTGGCTAAAATTGAAATTCCATTAAGGCTTTATGGGGATTGGAATGCTATTCAATATGAATTGAATATTGAAAAATTATTGCGTGATCAATTACAGCAAAAAGCCAAGCAAGCTATCGATAATTGGTTAAATAAACAAGATGCTGAAAGCCCCGAAGTAAAAGCACTTAATCAGTTATTGAAGAAAATCTAATTTCACGATTTTTAACTTCATCACATTCTTAATAAAAGCACACTATTTTGATAATTGTGTGCTTTTTGCTTTATATCTATCATTTAATTTATGTTTTGAATGAAAAGTAAGCATTCGTGCTATATATATGTAAAAAAATAGTCGTTTTTTTTGATATATGTCATACACTGCAACGTTGCCTTTGGGCAGAGTGTGTCAATCGCACTAAACGCAAAAATGATGATAAAAATAAAAAACTTCATTTTATAAATGACTACTTTATAGACAGGATAAATAAATGATTGAGATTCTTATCGGCGCCTTCGTTGCTGTAGGTGTTGGACGTTATATTGTAAAAGGCTATTCTCCAACGGGTGTATTAATGACAGGTGGTCTGTTATTACTGATCATCAGCGTTATTATGGGAAGGGCTGTTTTACCTGCAAGCGCAACGGCGACAGGTTATGGTTTAATCGATATTGTTGAGTATGTGAAAAATCTACTAATGAGCCGTGGTGGCGATTTAGGCATGATGATCATGATACTTTGTGGTTTTGCTTCTTATATGACACATATCGGTGCTAATGATGTTGTGGTTAAATTAGCATCACGCCCACTGAAAATGATTAACTCACCTTATCTGCTGATGGTCGCGGCTTATATTGTTGCATGCCTGATGTCACTGGCTGTTTCATCAGCAACAGGTTTAGGTGTGTTATTAATGGCAACGCTGTTCCCTGTTATGGTGAATATGGGAATTAGCCGCGGCGCAGCCGCTGCAATCTGTGCGTCTCCAGCTTCTATTATTTTAGCGCCAACATCAGGTGATGTTATTTTAGCTGCTGAAGCGTCTCAAATGCCATTGATCGATTTTGCATTTAAAACCACATTGCCTATCTCTATTGCTGCAATTATTGGTATGTGTATCGCTCACTTCTTCTGGCAGCGTTATCTTGACCGTAAAGAGCATATCGAAACAGAAATGTTAGATGTAAATGAGATCAAAACTCACGCACCAAGTTTCTATGCGATTTTGCCTTTCACGCCAATTATCGGTGTTCTCGTGTTTGATGGTAAATGGTTACCAGAACTTCATATTGTTGCCATTATTATTATCTGCATGATTTTAGCGGCTGTTATCGAATTTATTCGTAGCTTTAGCGCAAAACAAGTTTTTGAAGGTTTAGAAGTTGCTTACCGTGGTATGGCAGATGCATTTGCTCAAGTTGTGATGTTATTAGTTGCAGCCGGGGTATTTGCTCAAGGTTTAACAACGGTTGGCTTTATCAATGCGTTAATTGAAGGTGCTCAGTCATTAGGTTCGGGTGCGATTGTAATGATGATTGCCCTAGTATTAATTACCATGTTAGCGGCAATGACCACAGGCTCTGGTAACGCACCATTCTATGCATTCGTTGAATTAATTCCTCGTTTAGCAAGCAATATGGGTGTTAACCCAGCTTATTTAACTATTCCAATGTTACAAGCTTCAAACTTAGGCCGTACCTTATCGCCAGTTTCTGGTGTTGTGGTTGCGGTGTCAGGTATGGCAAAAATTTCACCATTTGAAGTGATGAAACGTGTTTCTGTACCTGTGTTAGTCGGTCTTGTTATTGTGATTGTTGCTACAGAAATTCTTGTACCAAGTACTTTAGGTTAATTTTTATCGTATTGAATTAATCTAAAATTATTGTTTTAAATTTTATTGGTGGGCTTTGTGTTAAAACAAAGCCCGTTTTTTTATTTGCTTAAAAAGCGTATAGAAAGTGATTATTGACATTGAATAAAAACATCTGCGACTTTTTTAGAACCTTCATAAATTTCAATTTTTTCTAATTCTTCTAATAAGTGATGAGGAGCATGTTCAACTAAAAACTGCATATAGCCCTCACTTATCCAATGTTCAGGCTCTTGCTGTGTGTGAATAATTTCAATCGCAAGGCTCCAGCTATTTGGTTCATGAGGTAGTTGAGTGGTTGGATAATAAAAACCAGTTAAAGGAGGTGGTGATTGTCTTCCTCCTTCAATGCAAGTTAACCAGATGATTTTAACATTGACATTGGTATACATATTATTTTCCAATAGGCATTATCTTCAGATAAAAAATATCCGCCATAAAGGCGGATATTTAAAGACCTCATTGAGATTACGCTTCGTCCACGCCCTCATTGTCGTCAGTGTTAGGCTCAACAATTCGAACTTTATTAATTCGATGGTTATTCACTTCTAATGGCTCAAATTCAATGCCATCAATAAGGATCTTCTCACCAACGGTTGGAACACGTTGTAAATGCTCCATTAATAAGCCAGCTAAGGTTTCATACTCACGTTTTTCATCCAATTTGATTGGAATATAAAGCACTAAGTCTTCAAGTGGTGTAAAACCGTTTACAGTCCATGAACCGTCTTCATTTTGAACCAAATCATGGCGTGAATCGTTTTCTTCAGAGCTGACAGGTAAGTTACCCGCAATAGTTTCCATAACGTCAGTCAGCGTCACGATCCCTTCAACTGAACCAAACTCATCTACAACAAAAGCGAAGTGAGTGTGAGCACTACGGAACTGTTCTAACGCTTGCAGTAAGGATAAACCTTCAGGGAAAATCAAAGGTTGAGTGACCAATAAACGTAAGTTTAGAGGTTCATTACGCAATTGTTGATTCAGCAGTTGAATAACATTAACCACACCGACAGGTTCATCACTATATTGCTCATCAGTGATCACTAGGCGAGAGTGAGGATCCTTTTCCAATAATTGGCGGATATCATCTTGTGTTGCATTTAAGTCTACATATTCAACATCATGGCGAGACGTCATGATACTGTTAACATTACGTTGGCTCAAACCAAGCACACGCACAATCATTTGGCGCTCTTGAGGATCAAACACTTCTTCTGAACTGGAGACTAAATCAGATGTGTGAGGATCTAATTCAGAAGATTCAGGCTTACCATTAATAATGCGTAGAACCGCTTCTGCTGTACGTTCACGCAAAGAGCGAGAGGCAGATAAGAAACGGCGACGGTTAAATTGTGCGAGCTGATTAAAGACTTCTATCATGATAGAGAAGCCAATCGCTGCATATAGGTAACCTTTTGGAATGGCGTAGCCAAAGCCTTCGGCAACTAATGCAAAACCAATCATCAGCAAGAAGCTTAAACACAAGATAACAATGGTTGGGTGGTTATTGACGAAATTTGTTAGAGGCTTACTTGCAAGGATCATCAAGAACATTGCAATAGTCACAGCCGCAATCATAACGCCTAAATGATCAACCATACCAACAGCGGTTATCACTGAATCAAGCGAAAATACCGCATCCAGCACGATAATTTGTGCAACGACAGACCAAAAGCTGGTCGTTTTGCGTTGTTTCCCTTCGTTATGATCTTTACCTTCTAGCCGTTCATTAAGCTCCATAGTGGCTTTGAACAGCAAGAATATCCCTCCGAGCAGCATAATTAAGTCTCTTGCACTGAAAGGATGATCAAACAGTGTAATGAGAGGTTTTGTCAGAGTGATAAGCCAAGAGAGGCTAAATAGCAACACAATCCGCATAACAAGGGCACACAATAAGCCTGTTACACGTGCTTTATCTCTTAGTTTTGCTGGGAGTTTATCTGCCAGAATAGCAATAAAAACAAGGTTATCAATACCAAGTACGATTTCGAGAACAATTAGGGTGGAGAGCCCTACCCAGATTGTCGGATCCAAGATCCATTCCATACAGTTTGTTTTACCTTCTATAAAGACGGCATATGCCGACTTGAGAATAATGAGCAATTTGCAGGAATTTTTCAATAATTTATTATCAATATAAAGGCAATAATTTCATTTTACGTGAAAGAGTGCGATATCGATTGCATCAATAACTACCACCAATGATGAGAGTGAGTTACTATGTGATCAGGTTAACACATTGCCAGTGCTTGGAAACTGGCAGGTATATTTTCAGACGGGAGTCATTTTCATGTCAAAACAGCAAATCGGCGTGGTTGGTATGGCCGTTATGGGACGTAACCTTGCGCTTAATATTGAAAGCCGTGGTTATTCGGTGTCTATCTACAACCGCTCAAGTGATAAAACAAACGAAGTTATCACTGAAAATCCAGGTAAAAAACTGGTTCCGAATTATTCTATTGAAGAATTTGTTGATTCGTTAGAAAAACCGCGCCGTATTTTATTAATGGTCAAAGCGGGTGAAGCGACAGATAAAACAATTGCTGCATTGACTCCTCATTTAGATAAGGGCGATATCCTTATTGATGGCGGAAATACTTTCTTTAAAGATACTATTCGCCGTAATCGTGAATTATCAGAGCAAGGTTTCAACTTTATTGGGACGGGTGTCTCAGGTGGTGAAGAAGGTGCATTAAAAGGTCCTTCAATCATGCCGGGTGGACAAAAAGAAGCTTATGAACTTGTCGCACCTATCCTTGAAAAGATTGCTGCTGTTGCTGAAGGTGAACCTTGTGTGACTTATATTGGCGCTGATGGCGCAGGTCACTATGTAAAAATGGTTCACAACGGTATCGAATATGGTGATATGCAACTCATCGCAGAAGCGTATTCCGTATTAAAACACTCTTTAGGTTTAACTAACGAAGAGCTTGCAGAGACTTTTACTGAATGGAATAAAGGTGAATTAAGTAGCTACCTTATCGAAATTACCGCTGATATCTTCCGCAAAAAAGATGATGAAGGTAAATACCTTGTTGATGTTATTCTTGATGAGGCGGCAAACAAAGGTACAGGTAAATGGACAAGCCAAAGCTCTTTAGATTTAGGTGTTCCTGTTACACTTATCACTGAGTCTGTGTTTGCTCGTTATATCTCTTCATTAAAAGATCAACGTGTTGCAGCATCTAAAGTATTATCAGGCCCAGCACCTAAAGCATTTACGGGTGATAAAAAAGCCTTTATTGAAAATGTTCGTCGCGCACTGTATTTAGGTAAAATTGTCTCTTACGCTCAAGGTTTCCAACAACTGAAAGCCGCATCAGACGAATATAATTGGGATCTAAACTACGGTGAAATCGCGAAGATTTTCCGTGCGGGTTGTATTATTCGCGCTCAATTCCTGCAAAAAATCACTGATGCTTATAACGAAGATGCAAGCATTGCAAATCTGCTGTTAGCACCATATTTCAAACAAATCGCTGACGATTATCAACAAGCTCTGCGTGATGTTGTGTGTTATGGCGTTCAAGCGGGTATTCCTACTCCAACATTCTCTGCGGCTATTTCTTATTACGATAGTTATCGTGCAGAAGTATTACCCGCAAATTTAATCCAAGCTCAACGTGACTATTTTGGTGCGCATACTTATAAACGTACTGATAAAGATGGCGTTTTCCATACTGAGTGGATGGAATAAATAAGAGTAAATATTCGGTTATATTAATCGAAATATAACAATAAAAGGTGCTCAAATAGAGCACCTTTTTTATAGATTTAATGTTTTGATATTAAACGGGATTAGTATTATTTAAAAAATCATTAAAGATATTATTTAGCCATTGAGGTTTTTCTTCGTGAACACTGTGTGAGCAAAAGGTACATTCAACAGTGAAGCAGAACTGATAGCATCAACCATTTCTTGAGTTTGAGATAAAGAAGCAAGCATATCATTATCACCACGACAGATTAAAACAGGGCAGTAAATTTATTATTATTGAGTTAAGAAATAGTCTAATCTAGTGCTCAGCGGCTTTTACATAATGAGGTTTTTCGTTTGCCTTATCAGAGACTAAATTATTATCATCAAAGTCTTCTCTAGAAATTTTCCCACTAAAAACAGCGTTCATTCTCTCTTTATCTAAGGCATTTTCCCAGCGAGCGACAACAATACAAGCGCAAGCATTACCAACAATATTGGTTAATGCACGACACTCTGACATAAAACGGTCGATACCTAAGATAAGCGCCATACCTGCAACAGGAACACTGGGGACAACTGATAGTGTTGCAGCGAGGGTAATAAAACCTGCTCCAGTGACACCCGCTGCACCTTTTGAGCTAATCATGGCAACAAACAGCAACGTGATTTGCTCCGTTAACGACAGTTCAATGCCGGTTGCTTGAGCAATAAATAAAGCCGCCATAGTCATATAGATATTGGTGCCATCAAGATTAAAGGAATAACCCGTAGGAATGACTAAACCAACGACTGATTTTTTACAGCCCAGTTGCTCCATTTTACTCATTAAGGTTGGTAATGCGGCTTCAGATGACGAGGTACCTAATACGAGCCAGAGCTCATCTTTTATGTATTTAATTAAAGAGAGAATAGAAAAACTGTTATATTTAGCAACAGCGCCTAAAACCACTAAAACAAAAAGTAATGCTGTTAAATAAAAGGTAATTACTAGCAACATTAAATTGCCAATAGAAGAAATACCATATTTGCCTATTGTAAAAGCCATTGCACCAAAGGCACCAATAGGTGCTAATTTCATTAGCATCCCGACCATTTTAAAAACTGGATCACAAAGATGCTGTAAGAATTTTAATACAGGTTCACCTCGAGAGCCTATCGATGCCAATGCGAGGCCAAAAATCACAGAAACAAACAATACTTGTAAGATATTACCGTTAACTAATGGGCTAATGATAGTATCAGGGATGATATTCATAAAAAAATCAACAAGAGAAGCGCTGTGTGCCTGAGTGACATACATTTCTACTCGGCTACTATCTAATGATTCAGGAGAGATATTTAAACCGTCACCGGGACGAATAATATTGGCAGTGATTAATCCAATGACAAGTGCAATTGTAGAAAATGTAAGAAAGTAAATCATCGATTTACCTGCTACTTTTCCGACAGCTTTCATATTATTCATACCCGCAATACCTGTCACTACGGTTAGAAAAATAACAGGCGCGATGATCATTTTTACTATTTTGATAAATCCATCACCTAAAGGTTTGAAAGATTCGCCAATATCTGGGTAAAAATGGCCTAACAGAATACCGAAAATGATAGCAATAATGACTTGGATATATAACACACGATAAAAGGGGAGCTTGCGGGATGAAATTTGCATAAAAAATTCCCTGTAACTGAAAAATATTTGAATAATTAAAAAGACATCATGTTGTAAACTATTATTTACATTTATTTTGTTGTGGGGAATAACTTAAAGGTATGAGTAAATCAGGTCAATAAAATAAAGTTGATTTTATCAAATATTGTGCTCTTCATCTAAAAAATTAGATTTAATTTCAATTTACCGCCATTTGTAGAATTTATTTTTCTTAAATCAATAAGTTAATGGAATTGTATTTTGTTTTAATTTTCCGTGTTTCTTTAAAAATATGTGTGTTTAGCTTTATTTTTTGGTGAATAAAATGGTTTAAATGTAAATGAATGTGGAAAGTGAGATATATGAAGGGCGTTTTGACAATAATTATTTGTTTTTATTTGGTTTGTTTTTTAATAAAAAATGAACTGCTGATAAGCTTTTTACTATAAATAAACTCTAACTAACACACAAATAAGCATTTATTCGTAGCGACAGGAAGTCTAAAAAGTAAAAGAGCGCTTATGCGCTCTTTTATGGATTATAGAAAATGATCTTCATTTTACTGGAATTTTAATTGAGTTATCAGACTCAATTTCAATAGGCGTTAGTGGGATATCTTCAACAAACTAAAGCGGTTGTTTTTTATGCATGAAGATTTCCCTGCACCTATTGGTACATTGTTTATATATTTGTATGATAGAAAGTAACTGAATTGTAAAAAAAATTTACATTATTGTATTTTTATTGATGCCAACTTAAATGTACGAGTAAATCAGGGCAATAACATAAAATCTATTTAGTTAATTATTGAGTGCTGAATCGAAAAAATAGTTAAAATTTTATGGCTGGCTCATTTTATAGCGTTATCGCTAAGATAATACAGAATTGATGGGATTAATTCTGATTTTTTTATTATTTGTGGTGTTAAATACTGGTGGTGTTTTGGGTTATATTATCTAATATTATATTTAGGTGTGTAAATATATACATACAGTAAGATTAGTTATCATAATAACAATTACCCATAGCTAAACTTATGAACAGGGTAATTGTTAGGGATAAGTTAACCGTTTTTATTATTCGTTTTCTTCATCACGAATAAAAGAGATTAATTCAGGTTGTGCAATACGTTTGTAATCTTGCGTATTAAGAATAATAGAACGCTCTAATGTGCCTGCATTAAAAGCTAATTCATCAAAACGTTCAAAAAGCAGTGGGTCAGCGACAAGCTTTAATGCTGGATGAAAACTAAAAGGGGGGATAGCACCAAATACGCATTGAGTAAGATCATCCACTTCTTTAGGGCTTGCCAGTGATGCTCTTGTTCCCCCAATTTTGTGAGCGAGTTTTGTGAGATCAGCTTGTTTATCGGCAGGTAATATCGCCAGAACATGTTGTTTAACGCCGTTACCTTTTATATGGCAAACAAGTCCTTTCGCTCCTTGTCCTAATTGTGTTCCTCTGATTTTTGCCACTTCTTCAGAACGACCTGCGGTAGGGTGTTTCATAACACGATAAGTGGCATGGTTGTCATTTAATAGAGTGGTGAGCTGCTCAAAAATAGTCAAAGACATCAATGACTCCTGAATTTAATAAGTTATTTCTTTGATGTCATTATACGACTTTAAAAAAAATATTCTGCTGTGATGTTCACGGCTGGTTTTGATTATTTTGATAAGCTTTTCAAATTATTTTGTTACAAATAATAATATGTTAATAGTATTATCCTATTGAATTAATAGAGTAATTAAATTACTAAAATTATATTCATATACTAATATTATAAATAAATTGATATCTATTCATTATTTTGATGATGATCAATTTAAGAACAAAAAGAATAGAACATATTAAAACATAGATTTAATTACTAAAAAGGAAGTCAATAATGGCTGTTTCTACATTCTATATCCCTTCTGTAAATAAAATTGGTGCTGGTTGTCTTGCTGATGCTGTAAGTTCAATGAAAGACTTCGGTTTTCATAAAGCATTAATCGTTACTGATAGTATTTTAAATCAACTGGGTGTTGTTGATAAGGTCAGCAAGTTACTGACAGAGGCTGGTATTTCTAGCGTGACTTATGACGGGACTGCACCAAACCCTACTGTTGAAAACGTAGAAGCGGGTTTAGCTCTGCTGAAAGAAAATCAATGTGACTGTGTGATTTCTTTAGGGGGTGGTTCACCACATGACTGCGCAAAAGGCATCGCGTTAGTGGCTTCTAATGGTGGGAAAATTGCAGATTATGAAGGCGTTGACCGCTCTGCAAAACCTCAATTACCACTGATTTCAATTAATACTACAGCAGGTACTGCATCGGAAATGACACGTTTTTGTATCATCACAGATACTGCGCGTCATATCAAAATGGCTATCGTTGATAAAAACGTTACCCCAATCTTATCTGTTAATGACTCAGAATTAATGATTGGTATGCCAAAAGGTTTAACCGCTGCAACAGGTATGGATGCATTAACTCATGCTGTTGAAGCGTATGTTTCAATTGCTGCAAATCCAATCACTGATGCGTGTGCATTAAAAGCAGTCACTATGATCAGCGAGTCTTTACGTAAAGTTGTTGATAATGGTGGTGATGCGACAGCACGTGAAAACATGGCTTACGCTCAATTCTTAGCAGGTATGGCATTTAATAACGCTTCTTTAGGTTATGTACATGCGATGGCTCACCAATTAGGTGGTTTCTATAACTTGCCTCATGGCGTGTGTAATGCGGTTTTATTACCCCATGTTCAAGCTTATAACATTCAAGCAGCCGCTGGTCGTTTAAAAGATATCGCACAAGCTATGGGTGTTGATGTTTCTGCAATGAGCGATGAGCAAGGTGCAAAAGCGTGTATCGAAGAAATTCGTAAAATGGCTAAAGATGTGGGTATTCCAGCAGGCCTGAAAGAATTAGGCGTGAAAGAAGAAGATTTCAAAACATTAGCTGAAAATGCGCTGAAAGACGCTTGTGCAATCACTAACCCAGTTCAGGGTTCTGAAAGTGATGTTATCGAGTTATTCCGCCAAGCAATGTAATGCTAAGAGAATCAAAAAGTAGTTAAGACATTACTTTTTTCTTAAAGATGAAGCCGATACTTAGTTTGTATCGGCTTTTTTCATATTAATGTTAATTCAATTACTCTGCTTTTTTATGACGCGCTTGTAGGCAACCTATTACATCAGAGAGTGATAATGATTGATCTTGTAATAGTACCATTAGGTGATAGAGCAAGTCTGAGGCTTCATTTTTTAGTTCTTCTCTGTCATTAACAGTGGCAGCCAATGCTGTTTCTACACCTTCTTCGCCTACTTTCTGGGCTATACGTTTTGTACCACTGGCATAAAGGCGGGCAGTATAAGAGCTATCTGGTGAGGCATTTTTGCGTTCACGTAATAAGTTTTCAAGCTCATAGAGAAATCCCCATTGACTTTGTGCTGGGGCAAAACAACTTTCGGTACCGTTATGGCAAGTTGGGCCAATAGGATTGGCTAAAATAAGTAAAGTATCGTTATCACAATCAGGATAAATATTGACTAACTTGAGAAAGTTGCCTGAGGTCTCACCTTTTGTCCATAAACGCTGTTTAGTGCGTGAATAGAAAGTAACATTTCCACTTTTCAGTGTGACATTTAGTGCCTCTTTGTTCATGTAACCTAGCATTAATACATCACCTGAAATGGCATTTTGGATCACCACAGGCATGAGATTATCGACTTTTTCCCAATCTAGTTGCACTAATGTTTCACTATTCATTATATTCTTACCTTAACGTCATTCTTTGCAAGATACTGTTTTAGTTCGTTAATATTAATTATTTGTTTATGAAAAACAGAGGCTGCAAGAGCGCCATCAACATTGGCTAATTTAAATGCATCAAGAAAATGTGACATTTCGCCAGCGCCCCCTGATGCGATAATAGGAACATCTGCAACTTGGCGTACTAGGGCAAGTTGTTTTAGGTCATAGCCTTGTCTTACGCCATCTTGGTTCATCATATTTAAAACAATTTCACCTGCGCCAAGTTGCTGAACTTCACGTACCCAATCAAGGGTTTTCCAGTGCGTTTGTTGTGTCCGTTTTTCATCGCCCGTGAATTGATAAACTAAATATTCACCTGTTTTTTCATCAAACCAAGTATCAATGCCCACAACAACACACTGTACACCGTAGCGATCGGCCAAACGAGATATCAGTGAAGGATCAGAGAGGGCAGGAGAGTTAATTGAAATTTTATCTGCACCAAATGAGAGAATTTTCCCAGCATCTTCAACAGAGCGAATACCACCAGCAACACAAAAAGGAATATCAATCACTTCAGCGACACGCGATACCCAACTTTTATCAACAACACGACCATCAGAAGATGCCGTAATATCATAAAACACAAGTTCATCAGCGCCTTCTTTGGCATAGCGTTCAGCAAGAGGGACAATATCACCAATAATTTCATGATTACGAAATTGAACACCTTTAACGACTTGCCCGTCACGGACATCAAGACAAGGAATTATGCGTTTTGCCAACATGATATCGCCTCTTTTAATGTAAATTTGCCTTCTAATAATGCTCTACCAACAATAATACCGGCAACACCCGATGCTGGAAGATCTGCGATATCTTGTAAATCACCAATACCCCCCGAAGCTTGGAATAAAATATCAGGAAAACGCTGGCTAATTTCTTTATACAATTCGACGTTAGAACCCGCTAATGTGCCATCACGAGAAATGTCGGTACACAACACATGCTTTAAACCCACACTTTGATAAAGCTCGATAATATCTTCAAGTGTGTAGGATGAGTTTTCTTGCCAACCACTAACGGCTATCCACTTTTTGCCTTGTTTATCAATGCGAACATCGAGGGCTAATACAATGGCATCTGCACCATAGCGCTCAAACCATGTTTTCACCCTTTCAGGTTGACTGACTGCGGTAGAGCCAATAACAACTCGGCTTGCTCCTGCATCGAGTAGTGATTTCACGTCATCTTCAGTGCGAATGCCACCACCCACTTGTACAGGGACACTGACACAAGCAACAAGTTCTTTTAACAGTGGAATTTGGCGAGCTGAAGGATCTTTTGCACCTGTTAAATCCACTAAGTGAAGCAATTTTGCGCCATCTTTTTCATATTGTTGGTAGCGTGTCAGCGGATTATCATCATAATCACGCTGTTTTGCATAATCACCTTGATGAAGACGAACTACTTTCCCATCAATTAAATCTAATGCTGGAATAATCATACGGGTTACATCTCCAAAAAGTTCTTGATAAGTTGAGCACCCGCTTTCCCTGAACGTTCTGGGTGAAATTGCACCCCATAAAAATTATCTTTTTGAATTGCGCTACTAAAACGCGATCCGTATTCAGTTTCAGCAATCGTAGATTGATTGAGCGCTAAAGCATAGCTATGAACAAAATAAAACCAAGCATCGTCACCAAGATCACGAAAAAGAGGATGTCCAGGTTTCGCTAATACTTGGTTCCACCCCATATGAGGTAATGGTAATCCTGCGGTATCAAGCTTATCTATGGTGCCATCAACTAAACCTAATAAAGGAATGTCTTTACCTTCCTCGCTGAGTGAGGCCAATATTTGCATACCTAAACAAATCCCTAAAACGGGTTGTGTTAAGGCTTTAATTAAAGGGATTAGCTCACGAGCTTTGAGCTGTTCCATTGCCGCTCTTGCTGTTCCTACTCCGGGTAAAAAGAGTTTATTTGCAGATAACACCACGTTTTTTTCGTAGGACACTATTGGATCATAACCAAGTCGCTTCACGGCGTAAGCGACAGAGGCTAAATTGGCACAGCCTGTATCAAGAATAACCACTTTCATCACAGAACACCTTTTGAGCTTGGTAAAGTATTGCCTTCAACACGAATGGCTTGGTGTAATGTGCGGCCAAAGACTTTAAATAAACTTTCAGCTTTGTGGTGATCGTTTTTACCTTTTGATTTCAAGTGTAGTGTGCAACCCATGGTGTAAGAGAGTGAACGGAAAAAGTGTTCAATCATCTCTGTACTTAAATCACCGACACGTTGATATTTAAATTCGGCTTTGTACTCAAGGTGTGGACGACCCGAAATATCTAACGCACAACTTGCGAGGCACTCATCCATTGGTAATGTAAAGCCAAAGCGAGCAATACCTCGTTTATCACCTAATGCTTCACGTAATGCTTCCCCCAAAGCAAGGCCGGTGTCTTCCACCGTGTGGTGATCATCAATAACTAAATCACCTTTTACATTGATATTCATACGAAAGCCACCGTGTGTGGCAATTTGATCAAGCATGTGATCAAAGAAACCGACACCTGTGCTGATTTGGCTATTGCCTTCACGATCAAGCCAAACATCGATCGCGATTTGTGTTTCTTTTGTTTTTCGCTCAACGTGGGCATAGCGATCTTTTTTAGTCAGTTGCTCTGTAATAGCTGCCCAATTTAGCTCACCAATATTATAAAGTATGCCTTTGATACCCATATTTTCAGCTAATTGAATATCAGTTTGCCTATCGCCAATGACATAGCTGTTATTTTTATCTAGTGCACCATCAACTAAATATTGGGTGACAAGCCCTGTTTCTGGTTTGCGACAAGGGCAGTTGTCTTCAGGCTTATGAGGACAAATTAAAACATCATCAAATGTGATCCCTTGAGATGAGAAAACTTGCATCATTAAATTATGAGGAGGATCGAAATCTGTTTGAGGAAAACTTTCTGTACCTAATCCATCCTGATTCGTGATCATAATGAGTTTATAGCCTGCTTGTTGCAGCGCAGTCAGTGCGGGGATCACGCCATTTTCAAAAGCAAGCTTATCAAGTCTATCAACTTGGTAATCCGTGGGGGGCTCAGTGATTAAAGTACCATCACGGTCGATAAAAAGAATTTTTTGGCTCATGGTTGAGGTTCCTCAGTTGCGATTTTTTGTTGTTATTATTTTTAATGTTTTATACGTTTGCAGTTTGAATATTTTTTATGGCATTAATCACGCTATCACATTCTTCTGCTGTACCGATCGAAATACGCAAACAGCCATTAAGTCCATATTGACGCTGTTGATCGCGTAAAATAATCCCTTGTTCCCATAAAGTACGGAAAACCAGAGTCGCATCAGTGAATTTCACTAAAATATAGTTGGTTTCACTGTTATAAACCTGTTCAACATTAGGCAATTTTTTTAACGTGTCAGATAAAATGGCTCTATTGCGTGAAATTTCGGCCACTCGTTTTTTCATTATCTCAATACTTGCTTCTGTTAATGCTTGCGCAGCAATATCTGCAACTGGTGTTGAAAGTGGGTATGGTGCGATCACCTTTAGTAATAATTCAATGACTGGTGGGTTGGCAAGTGTAAAGCCACAACGAAGTCCTGCTAAAGCAAAAGCTTTCGATAAGGTTCGCAAAATAACTAAATTCGGATAATCTTCAAGCCATGAAACAATTGATGCTTGTGGGCAAAATTCAATATAAGCTTCATCTACCGCAACAATGGCTTTATCTTTAGCCAAGGCTAATACATCACGAATAAGCGAAGGATCAACTATATTTCCTGTCGGATTATTGGGGCTGCACAGGTAGATAAGCTTTACATTATCAAGTTGTGATGCAATGGCATTGACATCAGGGCTCCAATCAGCAAGTGCAGGGACAACTCGCTGTTCTACACCGAAAGTTTCAGCGCTAACGCTATACATTCCATATGTCGGTGGGCAATAAAGCATTGCGTCTTTACCCGGCTCACAAAAAGCACGAATAAGGAGTTCAATCGCTTCATCGGCGCCACGGCTAACTAAGACTTGATTCGTATCTACACCTGCATATTTTGCATAGCGGCTAATAACGCTAACTGGCTGACACTCAGGGTAACGGTTTAAGTTTTTTTCATTAAAAGTAAAGTCAGGCGCGATAGGGTATTCATTTGCATTTAACCAAACAGAACCCTTTCCCCCTAAGCGTCGAGCAGATTGATAAGGGGTTAATTCACGTACATTTTTTCTTGCAAGTGTATTGATATCAAATTGAGTTTTCATCACTCTTTTTTCCCCTGAGCTAAAGCGTTAATGCGGAGTGTGACAGCATTTTTGTGTGCGGTGAGTTGTTCTGCCTGCGCTAATATTTCAATGGTCTGTGCTAAATCAGATAAACCTTGTGCTGTGAGTTTCTGTACTGTCATACGCTTCATAAAATCAGCTAAGCCTAAACTTGAATAGGTTGATGTATAGCCATAAGTCGGTAGAACGTGATTAGTACCAGAAGCATAGTCTCCGGCAGACTCTGGTGACCAAGCACCAAGAAAAACAGATCCAGCACTGGTAATGCTATCAACACGAGTATCAGCATCATTGGTTTGAATAATTAAGTGTTCAGGGCCATAGCTGTTACTAATTTCGATACACTGATCGAGATCACGAGTAATAATGACGCGGCTTTCTGCTAGTGCTTGTTTAGCGATTTCAGCGCGACTTAATAGCGTCAGTTGTGTTTCAGTTTCAGCAATAACGGCTTTAGCAAGTGTTTCATCGGGTGTTAATAATACAACCTGTGAATCTGGGCCGTGTTCAGCTTGCGAAAGTAAGTCAGCGGCAATAAATGCTGGATTTGCATCCGCATCCGCAATCACTAATACTTCAGAAGGGCCCGCAGGCATATCGATTGCGGCACCTTGTAGCGATTGACTTGCTTGGCGTTTCGCTTCTGTTACATAAGCATTACCAGGGCCAAAAATTTTATCAACTTTAGGAATAGATTCAGTACCAAATGCCATCGCTGCAATTGCTTGTGCACCACCTACTTGGAAGATTTCATCAATACCAATTTGTTGTGCAATATATAAAATTTCATCAGCAATAGGGGGCGGTGAGCAAAGAATAATTTTGCGACAACCAGCAATACGGGCTGGAATACCTAACATCATTACTGTTGAAAGTAATGGTGCCGAACCTCCAGGAATATAAAGGCCTACTGCATCAATCGGTCTACTTACTTGCTGACAAAATACACCAGGTTGAGTTTCCACGTTGATAGCGTTAGGAATTTGAGCCTCATGAAAGCAACGAATATTATTCATCGCCTGTTCTATTGCCTGTTTTATTTTGCTATCAAGCCTTGATGAGGCTTCATTGATTTGCGATTTTGACACCAAAACACTTTCCGGCGCTGCTTTATCGAATTTTTGGCTAAGTGCTTTAAGCGCTTTATCTCCATCATTGCGTACCTGTGAAATGATGCTAGCAACTAGTTCTGTAATTGAACCTGATGCAGAAATAGCAGGGCGAGTTAATAGCACTTGTTGCTGTTCTTTAGTGCATTTATTCCAGTAAGTTAATGTATTAAAACCCGTTTTCATCATTTCACCTTATTCCATCATTTTTTCAATTGGTAAAACAAGAATTGAACTTGCACCTAATGCTTTAAGCTTTTCCATTGTTTCCCAGAATAGGGTTTCGCTACTTACCATGTGCATTGCAACGCGATTTTGGTCACCTGCCAGAGGTAAAATAGTCGGTCTTTCAGCTCCCGGAAGTAATGCAATGACATCTTCAAGACACTCACTGGGGGCGTGTAACATAATGTATTTGGATTCTCGAGCTTGAATAACGCCTTGAATACGTGTTAGTAAGCGGTCGATCAGGGCTTGTTTATCGGCTTCCATTTCACCGTCGCGTTGGATCAAACAGGCTTTTGAGCGATAAATCACTTCAACTTCTTTTAAACCGTTGGCTTCTAATGTTGCGCCAGTAGAAACTAAGTCGCAGATAGAGTCAGCAAGACCCGCACGAGGGGCGACTTCAACAGAGCCATTTAATAAACAGGATTTAAACTTGATGCCTTTTTGGTCTAAATAGCGTTTGAGGAGATTTGGATAGGAGGTTGCGATACGCGTATTATTTAAGCATTCCGCACCTTGATAATCGAAATCAACAGGGGTTGCTAGAGATAAACGACAGCCACCGAAATCAAGGCGACGTAGTGTCAGATAACTTGGATTTTCACCTTGTGAGCGACGCTTTAATAACTCTTCTTCTAAAACGTTTTCACCGATGATCCCTAAATCTACAACACCATCCATTACCAATCCCGGAATATCGTCGTCTCTCACACGCAAAATATCGATTGGCATATTTTCAGCGTAAGCAATCAGGCGTTGTTGATTTAAGTTGATTTTGATCCCACAGCGAGCTAAAAGAGCACGAGAATCATCGCTTAAACGTCCCGACTTTTGCATTGCGATCCTTAATCTTGCTTTATCTAACATAATATTACCCTATCATTGTCCATATTTTTGTGATGAAAATTAGCTATAAAAAAACCCCGGAAGTTGCCTTCCGGGGTTTTTATTGTTTGTCTGCATTCAGACCACCGGAAGCGTTTCTTAAACGTCTTCCAGCACTCATCGCCTGAAAGACTAGTCAGGGTGATGGTGATGATGGTGGTTTAGTTGAATGCTATACATAATTATTTTCCTAGCTAATAACACTATTTGTTATTTAGTAATGCCTGTTACTGTTAACCAGTATTTAGTAACCTGCATTTAGAATTTGTCTGCCTTTCAACCTACATGATTTACAAAGCATAAAGCAACCTATTTTTTAATAATAATTTAATTATTTTATAACCTTTTGTTTTTAATGTGATTTTAATATTTCTCTTATTTACTTAATGGCACAAGTAGGCGAGTATATAGGGAGATGCTAAACGTTCACGAAATATAAGTAGTATTTATAAGTAATGGCGAAACTAAAATTTTATAGCATACTTTGACTAAGCCATTTAAGTAGGGGAGCAAAATGAAACGAATAACCATCGTAGGATTAGGTTGGTTAGGTTTACCACTTGCCGCTGCGTTGCGTGATGCAGGCTACCAAGTTAAAGGGACTAAAACCACCGAAGATGGCGTAGAAGCAGCAAGAATGAGTGGTGTTGACTGCTGTTTAGTGAATTTAACACCCGCAATTGAATGCGATAGAGATGATTTTGATTACTTAATGGAAACTGACGTCCTCATTATCACATTACCACCCAGTGCTGCTGGTGGAGGTTATGATTATGTTGAAGCCATTCAGACGCTGGTGGATAGTGCAATGTCTCGCCATGTTACGAGAATCATTTACATTAGCTCTACTTCTGTATATGGCAATCAGACAGGTAATATCACAGAAGAAATGGATATTCGACCAGAAACACAATCAGCAAAAATGTTAGCAGAAGTTGAAAACTGGCTACATCGTTTACCGTTGACTACGGTTGATATTCTTCGATTAGCTGGATTAGTCGGACCGGGTCGTCATGCAGGACGTTTTTTATCAGGGAAGAAACAAGTAAAAGGCGCTCATCAATGCGTTAACTTAGTCCATTTAGACGATGTGATTTTTGCTGTCGAACAACTTCTTGCGCAGCATGAAGGTGGCCATTTATATAATTTATGTGCCCCAATTCACCCTAAAAAGAAAGATTTTTACTCAAGAGTGTCTAATCAACTCGATCTTATTCCGCCTGAATTTGCCGAGGAAGATAAGCCTTTAATACGAGAAATTGATGGTCAGGAGATCTGTCGAGATCTTGGATTTCATTACCATTATCCAGATCCCGACAAAATGCCAATGAATTAACTTAATTTACAGGCAGTAACACGATATCACGGAAAATAGGTCTTTCACTTAATTGCGCAAACCAACGCTCAATGTGAGGGAAGTGAGGTCTATCTTTGCAAACTTCGAGCCACGGGTAGACCAATGGTGCGATCGCCATATCGGCAAGAGAGAATGCATCTCCTGCAAAATAAGTTGTTTTTGCAAGTTGATCGTCAGCGATTTTCATTAATTTATTAAGCTTCTCTTTCAACGTGTTAACAATCTCAGGGTTTTGTTGCTCTTTAGGTGTGCGAACAATCATGATCATCATTTGTTGAATGGGAGCAAATAGGCTGCCATTTGACCAATCCATCCATTTTTCTATATTAGCTCGTTGTTTAGGATCAACAGGATAGAGTGTGTTATTTGCATATTTTGCACATAAATAACGAATAATGGTATTAGACTCCCATAAAGCGAAGTCATCATCTTGTAAGGTTGGAATAGAAGCATTGGGATTCATCGCTAAATAATTTGCTTCATTGAGTCCACCAAAAGGACCGCCAACATCGATTTGTTCATAAGGAACATTTAATTCCTTTAAGCACCAAAGAACTTTTTTAACGTTAGATGAGTTTTTTCTACCCCAGACTTTTAACATAAAGGTCTCCTAAACCACGATAAGTAATAAAATTTCCCTCTATAGGGCGCTAAATATGAATATAAGATAAATCTCTATATATCAATGTTGGCGTCTTATTCCAGAAAGCCATATAGTAGGAAAGCTTTAACAAATTGATATAAAAGGGTGATCGGTAATGAAAAAAAATATTCCATCTGTTCTGGGTAAGGTTACCGCGGGAATGGGTTTACTGCTAATTATTTCTAGTCCTTCATTTGCAGTAAATAATCCGGTACCTCCTCAAATAGAGGCAAAATCTTATGTATTAATGGATTACAACAGCGGAAAAATTCTGGCATCAGAAAAACTTGATGAGCGTTTAGATCCCGCCAGTCTTACAAAAATCATGAGTAGCTATGTTGTTGGACAAGCTATCAAAGAAGGTCGTATGTCACCTGACGATATGGTGATTGTAGGGCGTAATGCATGGGCAACGGGAAATCCGGTATTAAAGGGATCATCATTGATGTTCTTGAAACCGGGTGATCAGGTCAAAGTGATTGATTTAAATCGCGGTATGGTTATTCAATCTGGTAATGATGCCAGTATTGCATTAGCAGAACATGTTGCGGGTAGTCAGGAAACCTTTGTTGATTTAATGAACTCCTATGCTAACAATCTGGGTTTAAAAAATACGCACTTTAAAACAGTCCATGGGTTAGATTCTGATGGGCAATATACAACCGCACAAGATATGGCTTTACTCACCGCTGCCATGATCCGCGATGTTCCTTCAGAGTATGAAATTCATAAAGAAAAAGAATTTACATTCAACAATATTCGTCAGCCAAACCGCAACCGTTTATTGTGGAATAAAAATATGAATGTCGATGGTGTGAAAACAGGCCACACTAATGGCGCAGGGTACAATCTTGTTTCGTCGGCAACTGAAGGTGATATGCGTTTGATTGCTGTTGTTTTAGGAACACCATCAGATAAAGTGCGTTTTGCTGAAAGTGAAAAATTATTAGGTTGGGGTTTCCGCTTTTTTGAAACGGTAACACCCGTAAAGGCAGGTACACCACTGACAACGCAAAAAGTGTGGTACGGTGATAAAGGCGAAGTTGCATTAGGGGTTGCTAATGATGCCTCAATTACCATTCCTAAAGGTGAATTGAAAAATCTGAAAGCCTCTTTTACTTTAACCAATCCTGTATTAGAAGCGCCATTAACTCAAAATCAGGTTGTAGGTACAGTTAACTTTTTATTAAATGATGAAGTGATTGAACAACGCCCATTAGTCGTAAAAGAAGCGGTTGAGGAAGGCGGTTTCTTTAGTCGTATTTGGGATTTTGTTGTTAAAACAGTATCCGGTTGGTTTAATGCTATTTTTGGTTAATTTACCAATAATGGAGCTATCAAAGCGTTACTGAGTTTTTCACCCAAAAAGAAAGACTAGCCGTTATCTTTATATAAATAATCCGTAATTGTTTAACGATTACGGATTTTTTATACTCAATAAAATAGAGTGATATCCTATTTTAGAACTTAAATAAGCCCATCGATTTTACCTTGATTATCAACATGAACAGCGATAGCAGCAGGTGTTTTGGGTAATCCAGGCATTGTTGTGATAGCGCCTGTTAAGGCGACAACAAAGCCAGCGCCAGCAGAAACATACACTTCACGAACATTGATTGTAAAGCCAGTCGGGCGGCCTAATAATGTGGGATCATCTGAGAGTGAATATTGCGTTTTTGCCATGCAAACCGGGAAATGAGCAAAGCCCATACTTTCTATCTTTTCCAACATGTTACGAGCGTGTTGGCTATAAGTCACACCCTCTGCGCCATAAATTTCTTTGGCAACAATATCGATTTTTTGGCTCAGTGAGGCATCATCAGGATAAATTAATTGAAATTGGCCCTGTTCATTTTCAAGCGTATCAATCACTTGCTTAGCTAATTCAATACCACCTTCGCCGCCTTTTTCCCACACTTTGGTCATTGCGAAGCGACAACCTCTGTCTTGGCAAAATTGTTCGATAAACTGGTGCTCTGCAATACTATCAGTGACATAAGCATTAAGAGAGACAATGACGGGTAAGCCATATTTTTTAAGATTTTCAATGTGTTTTTCAAGATTTACAATGCCTTTTTCTAGGGCCACTAAATCTTCATTATTCCATTCGCCTTTGCCTAAACCACCGTTATATTTTAGCGCTTTAGTGGTGACAACAATAACGGCACAATCAGGGCGTAATCCACTGATCCGGCATTTTATATCAAAGAATTTTTCAGCGCCTAAATCAGCACCAAAACCCGCTTCTGTCACAGTAATATCCGCAAGTTGAAGAGCAAGTTTTGTCGCCCTTACGCTATTACATCCATGAGCAATATTAGCAAAAGGGCCTCCATGAATAATGGCTGGGGTATTTTCGAGAGTTTGGACTAAATTAGGATTAATGGCATCTTTTAATAAACTCGCCATTGCTCCGACTGCATGTAGATCGTTTGCGGTAACAGGATCACCATGATAAGAATAAGCAACAATAATGCGAGAAAGTCGTTGTTTTAAATCATCAATATCCACTGCTAAACAAAGGATAGACATAATTTCAGAAGCAACAGTAATAACAAAGTTATCTTCTCTTGTGATACCGTCTTTTTCTCCCCCTAATCCCACAACAATATTACGCAAAGCACGATCGTTCATATCCATACAACGTTTAAACACGATTTTCTTAGGATCGATATTTAAAGGATTACCTTGATAAATGGAATTATCGAGCATGGCCGCAAGTAAGTTATTGGCGGAGGTA
The DNA here is from genome assembly GCF_002607735.1 of Proteus alimentorum. GTDB lineage: Bacteria > Pseudomonadota > Gammaproteobacteria > Enterobacterales > Enterobacteriaceae > Proteus > Proteus alimentorum. The sequence goes on along the minus strand of NZ_NBVR01000026.1, from coordinate 179,157 downwards.
ATTGCATGAAAATCGCCAGTAAAATGAAGGTTAAGATCTTCCATTGGAACGACTTGTGAATAACCACCTCCCGTCGCACCACCTTTAATGCCAAAGCAAGGGCCTAAAGAGGGTTCTCTCAATGCAATAATGGTATTTTTTCCAATATGATTAAGTGCTTGCCCTAATCCCACAGTGACGGTTGTTTTACCTTCACCAGCAGGTGTTGGGTTAATTGCTGTAACTAAAACTAATTTTCCGGGCTTTTTTGTCGCAATTTTTGACCAAATGCTGTGGCTAAATTTAGCTTTATACTTGCCATAAAACTCGATATCGTCTTGATCAATATTTAAATTTTTAGCAATGTCCTGAATAGGTAAGAGGTGTGCTTCTTGGGAGATTTGAATATCTGATTTCATTTTAATTCTCTTTTTATCCCGCAGATGATGTCTCTAGTGATCTTTACTTATCAACTTTAGACAATAATCTAAATATGGCCAATAGATTGATTAATTTGTAGTTATTTACTTTAGATAACGCGCTTATCGTCACGTCATTTAAATAATTTTTGTTATTAGCTCCTATTTTTTCTTTAAATTATCTCTATTGAGTGATGTTTTGCTTTTTTGAAAAAACGTATTTTAGCTAAGGATGACAATTTAATCTCATACAAAAAAGAGGATATTAAAAAAGAAGAGCATCAAGATAGATGTGAATAAACAAAAAAGGCGCTGATATCAGCGCCTTATCTATTATAAATATCTATGTTTAAAACGCTCAGGTTTAGTCACAAGAAATTTTAATGGCTAATCCACCTTGAGAGGTTTCACGATATTTAGCATTGATGTCTTTACCTGTTTCATACATTGTTTCAATGACTTTATCTAAACAGATACGAGGATCGCTGACACGACGTAAAGCCATACGAGATGAGTTTACTGCTTGTACCGCTGCGATAGCATTACGTTCAATACACGGAACTTGTACTTGTCCTGCTACTGGGTCGCAGGTAAGCCCTAAGTTATGCTCCATTGCAATTTCCGCTGCAATACATACTTGTTCTGGGCTACCGCCTAAAAGTTCAGTTAATGCACCTGCAGCCATTGAACAAGCAACACCAACTTCCCCTTGGCAACCGACTTCAGCACCTGAAATAGATGCATTCATTTTGTAAAGTGAACCAATAACACCCGCAACTAAGAAAAAGCGAGTGTAAGAGTTTTCATTTACAGGACGAATAAACTTATCATAGTAAGACAATACGGCTGGAATAATGCCACAGGCACCGTTTGTGGGGGCTGTAACAACACGTCCACCAGCCGCATTTTCTTCATTTACGGCAAGAGCAAACATATTAATCCAGTCAACAACGGTCATTGGATCTGTTGTCGTTTTATCTTCTGTGACTAACATACGGCGTAATGCAGAAGCACGGCGAGGTACGCGTAATGGCCCCGGTAATAAGCCTTCGGTATTTACACCGCGCTCAATACCTGACTTCATTACTTCCCAAACAGCCGCAAAATGAGCCGAAATTTCTTCTTTGCTACGTAATGCTAATTCGTTTTGCATCACTAATGCTGATAAAGAAAGACCTGTTTCTTTGCAATGGCGACGTAAATCAGCCGCATATTGATAAGGATAAGGAACTTGGACGGCATTTTCTTCAGGTTGACCAAAATGCTCTTCATCAACAATAAAACCGCCACCGATAGAATAATAGGTTTTTTTCAATAAAACCTGTTCACCGTTATAAGCGGTAATGGTCATGCCATTTTCATGAAGGGGTAGATTGGTTTTATGAAAATTCATACCGCCTTCAACCGGAAAATCGACTTCTTGTATGCCATTTGCCAGCATTAAGCGGCCGGTTGTTTCCACTTGTTTAATAAATGGGGCGATAGAATCAATGTCGACTGTATCAGGTAAATTTCCTGCGAGTCCCATAATAATAGCAATATCCGTTGCGTGACCTTTACCCGTTAAAGATAAAGAGCCATAAACATCAACGATAACGCGGGAAACAGAAGAAAGAAGATTTTTTTCAGCAAGTAAATCAACGAATTCTTTACCTGCTTTCATTGGGCCTACAGTGTGTGAGCTTGAAGGGCCGATACCGATTTTAAAAATATCAAAGACGCTAACCATAATATTCGCCTCCCTAATTAATTTAAAGGCGCAACTGTGTGATTATTAGAGTGTTAAGAGTCAGTTTTGAAGCCTAAAGCGATGGCTACTCTCTTTTAAGAAAGTAGCCATTCGATGCTTTATTAGCCCATGAAAGAGTTAATTAAGCTATAGAAAACTGCTGAGATTGCGATAAGACCCATGATTACAACAAATACGTTGCTGATATGGCCTTCATATTTCTTCATTGCTGGTACTTTACGGATTGCATACATTGGCATCAGGAACAGTAACATTGCGATAACTGGGCCACCTAATGTTTCAATCATACCTAAAATGCTTGGGTTTAATGTTGCAACAATCCAAGTTGTAACCAGCATAAACAGTGCAGTGATTTTGTTTAAACGATCTTTTTCGATTGTTTTACCTTTTTCACGCAGCGATTTGATGATTAAACCGTTGAAACCTTCACGAGCACCTAAGTAGTGGCCTAAGAAAGATTTAGTAATCGCAACGAAAGCAATAAATGGAGCAATATAAGCAATAACAGGAGCTTCAAAATGGTTAGCAAGGTAAGACAGGATACTGATGTTCTGTGCTTTTGCTTCAGCTAAGTTTTCTGGTGTTAAGCTAAATACACAGCTAAACACGAAGAACATGACAGTGATAACCATCATGATGTGCGCATAAGCTAAAATGCGAGAGCATTTTTTCTCAGCGTTTTCGCCGTATTCTTCACGTTTTGCAACAGCAAACGCAGAGATGATTGGAGAGTGGTTAAAAGAGAACACCATGACAGGGATAGCTAACCATAGGGTTACTAATAGGCCTTGACCCATGCCTGATGTTGTTGCGTGATCAAAAGAGAGAGTATCAAGAACCGCACCATTCCACTCTGGGATTAGATACAGTGCTAAGACCATCAGGACAGCAACAAATGGGAATACTAAAACGCTCATTGCTTTAACAATAGCTTGTTCACCAAAGCGAATAATCGACATAATACCAACAATCAGTACTAGCGATAAAATTGCGCGAGGTGGAGCCGCCATGTGCATTTGGTTCACAATAAAGCTTTCTACTGTATTGGTGATAGCAACGCTATAAACCAATAGAATAGGGTAAATTGCGAAGAAATAGAGCAGGGTGATTAATTTACCTGCTGTTTTACCAAAGTGTTCTTCAACAACTTCAGTGATATCTTCACCAGGGTTTTTACCTGATAACACAAAGCGACACATACCACGGTGTGCAAAGAAAGTCATTGGGAATGCAAGTACTAACATAATCAACAGAGGAATTAAACCACCAATCCCTGCGTTGATAGGTAAAAATAGCACGCCAGCACCGATAGCCGTACCGTATAAACCTAACATCCATACTGTATCTGACTTACGCCATGTTTTGTAATCACCTTGGGTGTTACCCGACGCGATAGAACCAACTTTGGTTGTATCCATAATACTCTCCGAAATAACGCGGTAAAAAAAATAATGAATAAAAATAAGGACGCGATTGTATTTCTTTTTAGAAATAATCACGGCATAAATTTAATTATGAATAAATGAGTGCATTGAGTACCTGGTGTTATCTCAATATCTTCAATTACCACATACAAAGCCTTTAAATTTCAAAAAAATTAGACTCTTTCAAAATTTGAAAAAATATTCAATAAGTTTATATCCAGACTTAAGAGGTGCAGAATATAGTGTTTTTCAGGATAAACTACCGTGATCGCCATCTCAAATGCTAAATATAACTGAAAAACCTGAAAATGTAACATTTTTTATATTTTGTGTTTTTCTCGGCGGTTTTTAAAACATTTTGAAATAAGTTTCCAATTTTAAAGTAAGTACAAAATAAAGCTAAATACTTAAATGTTCACATGTTAATGATTATTTTTAGGTGTTTTTATTAACTAGAAAATAAATGATTAAAATCAATGAGGTTATTTTTGTTTACAATTAAAACATTGCATTAACCATATATGTTATTGAAATATAATAATAAATTATTTTCTTTAATTAATGTTTAAAAATAGACAAAAGAATATAGAAACATTTCAATATGATTATTTATTAATGAATTTCTTTTGTTTTATGAAATGAATATGCCTATATTTCATTTATAAGTAGAATATTGTTTATAAATACGACAATGAATGTGTTAATAAATGAGTTTGGTAGGTTGTTATATAACGAATATAAAAGTTTTATTTTGATTAAAATAACAACATATTTATTTTTTGGACAAATAATATAATAGTAGAGAATATTTTTATTTATATATTAATATATTGATGGGCGGTATTACTTAAGTTAAATATAAAAAAGACCACAATGAATGTGGTCTTTTTCGGGATTAGAAAGGTTAGGCCTTTGTCCAACCTTTGCGAATGGGATAAGCAAAACAGAGTTGATAGAGTTGTTGTACCCATTTTTGGAGTGTATCACCACCTTTAGACCAGAAGATCTGGCAAAGGCCACAAGAAAGTAGCGCAACGATAAAAGCACCAATCATATCAATTGGCCAATGTACGCCAAGATAGATACGTGCCCAAGCAATCGCAAGTCCTAAACCGATCATAATATAGCCAATGCGTTTGCTGTTATGCCAAAAGAGATAAGCTAAAGCAATGGTGAAAACAAACGTACCATGGTTACTTGGGAATGAGGGTGTTGCGTCATGATCAAGAAAGTTGTAGCCAATGTTGGCGGCAAAAGGGCGTTCATGAGGCGCAATAGCGCCAATCACCCAAGAGATAGAAAGTGCAATACCTAAAGAGACAGCCGCTTTACATACTAATGTTCTTTGCTGGCTAAGATATTTTTCATTACCCCATAACCAATAGAACACTAAAGATAACGGAAAAAGATAGACAAGGTACTTAGCAATAATTATCGCCGTACCGATTTCTAAAGGAGATGCCGCAGGTGTTGCATTCATCATTGAAAATACGGCTAAATTGAATTGTTCCAGCAAAGTAGGCTCCATACATGTCGTACTGATAAGCGATGTTTATGATACATAATACGCAAGTTTTTAAGGGTAAATGAGGGAGTAATAGGGGTAAAGTGTTTTTTTCTTATTTAATTGTGCTTTTTTTAAAAGATTTGTCAGTTTTATATCAAACTGAGCTAAAGCACGCTTAAAAAGAGTATTGCGCTTATGTTATTGCTCTCACATCGTTCTTTTTCTTATCTTCAACGAGGTATAATTTTATGTGGCTCCAGAAAAATATAGTCCTTAATGCAAGGCCAAGAGGATTTCACTTAATTACACAAGCATTGATTCAAGAATTACCGGAACTAAGACAATACAAAATCGGAATTGCTCATTTTTTTATTCAACATACATCGGCTTCATTAACGATTAATGAAAATGCGGATCCGACAGTACGAAGTGACTTGGAAAACTTCTTTAATCACAGCGTAAAAGAAGGCGAAGATTATTATCTTCACACCTATGAGGGCAGCGATGATATGCCTGCACATATTAAAAGTAGCTTACTTGGACAAAGTATCACGGTTCCTATTAGTCAAGGTGAGCTGAATTTAGGGATTTGGCAGGGGATTTATCTTGGTGAACATCGTAATCATGGCGGTAATCGTCGTATTATTGTGACATTACAAGGTGAATATTATTAAATTTGAAGCAATAAAAAACCCGACAGTTATTTCACCAAAGGGGTTGAAACTATCGGGCTCCTCAATATTTGGGGACATCAAAGAAAAGCAGTGGCACTAATTCAGACTACGAGTTAGAAAGAAAGTTCGCTGGCTAATGAAAAAAAATAGAATTTTTTTTAGAAAGAGAGGGAGAATAATGAAAAGAGGGATGATGCAAAAAAAAGAAAGCGCTAAAACATATTGATAAATAAGCTGTTTTAGCGCTTTTAAATTAGTTGTAGATGCCTAAATTTTCTTTAGCATAAGCTTCAAAATCAGTGCAACCACCAATGTGTTTCTCATCAATAAAAATTTGTGGCACAGTTTCAACAGGCTTACCGACAGTTTTAGATAAATCAGCTTTTGTAATTCCTTCAGCTTGAATATCGACATAGCGGAAATCGAAATCGTCACGTTTTTCAGACAAAGTTTCAGCCAGTTGTTTCGCACGAACACAATATGGGCAACCAGGGCGACCAAAAATGACAACAAACATACGACACTCCTTATTGAGGAAATAAAATTCAGGCATAATAGTTTCTATTGGTTGTTACTATGCCCTTTTATTAGGCTAAACAAAAACAGTTATTGCCTTTTAGTGTGATAAATTATACCAATTTGCCGAATAATGAGATAGGACTGCAACACAGCATTTAGCGGAGAAATAATGGAAAAGCCTTCAAATCGAGATATGAAATCACTGTCAGATATGCCAAAACCCATTATCGTCATTGAAATAATTGGGATTATGCTATTGGTGATAGCTTATCTTTATATCAATCAATATATGACCTCTCCGCAGTGGCTAGGAACATATACAGGACAATTAACGCTAGTTGTTTTAGGGGTTATCTGCATGATCCCGCCGGCTATCCATATTGTATGGCGTGCTATTTATCGATTAACTTTTTTAGGGATTGATCATAAATCCACAAATAGTAAAAAGAAAAAAGAGAATAACGAAGAATAGCGCTCTGTTTTTGCTCAAAAATGCATTAAAAACGAAGAAAATCCAATGTGTAAATTGGCTTAATTTTCTTAGTTTTTCTATTTATTAGTGCCTTCAAGATAGAAATAGTGGCAAAATAGCGCCAATGCCAAAAGGCACTCTTTTTTTTGCGCGTAAAGGTTATTTGAATGAACGCTGTTGTGACTACCGATCTGGATCAGCTAAAGTCTTGGCTTGATGAACTACAGATTGCTTATTATGAATGTGACTCTTGTCAGGCGTTACATTTACCGCATCTTCAATATATCAGTGGTATTTTTGATGCCAAAATTGATATTCTTGAGGATGTACTTGTATTTACCGCTATCGCTGAACTAAAACCGTCAGCAATAGTGCCATTAATGGCAAATCTAAGCCAAATTAATGCAAGCTCTTTATTTATTAAAACATTTCTAGAAATTAGTGATGAGAACTTACCAAAATTAGTTTTCTGCCAATCATTTCCGGTTGCAGCAGGTATCTCACTTAATCAATTTGATCTGTTCTTACAAAAAGCAGAAGAGCAATCAGCTGAAGTTGTCAGTGAAATTTTTAATAACGGTTTCTTGTATGGCGAAAAACAAGAAAGTGAAAACGAAGAAGATGAAGAAGACGATGTTGAGATAAATAACACATCAACTGACTCCTCCTACACTGTACATTAATATTAATCTCCATAACGGTCACAAAATCTTATGCAATGCGCACGATTTAGTGCGGGTGAATGTCATTCTTGTGAGTGGCTTTCTCTTGCTTATCCAGAACAAATCAAGAAAAAACAGCACAGCCTATTAGCATTACTTCCTGAAGATTATGCTTTTGATAAATTAGCGCCAGTTGAAAGCCAACAGGCGCAGTTTCGTAATAAAGCAAAAATGGTGGTCAGTGGGAGTGTCGAAAGACCCGTCTTAGGTTTAAAAACTAAAGAGGGTGTTGCTGTCGATTTATGCGAATGTCCACTGTACCCAGTTTCTTTTGCACTTGTGTTTCCTGTTTTAAAAACATTTATTGCAAAAGCAGGGTTAGTACCTTATGACATCGAGCGTCGCCGTGGTGAACTCAAGTTTATTTTATTAACAGAGAGTCGCAGTAATAGCACCATGATGTTGCGCTTTGTTTTGCGTTCAGAAAAAAAACTAGAACAACTTCGCAAAGCACTTCCTTGGTTACAAGCGCAATTACCTCAATTGGCGGTGATCTCCGTTAATATTCAACCGGTACACATGGCTATTTTGGAAGGCGAGCAAGAAATTATTCTGACAGAAAAAACGTTCTTGGATGAATCGTTTAACCAAATTCCATTGCATATTCGCCCTAGAGGCTTTTTTCAAACTAATCCGGCGGTGGCTTCATCACTTTATGCCACGGCAGGTCGTTGGGTAAGAGAATTAAATATCACGCATCTGTGGGATATGTTTTGTGGATCTGGAGGCTTTGGGTTGCATTGTGCAGATAAATCAACCCAATTAACAGGCATTGAAATTAGTCCAGAAGCCATTGAATGTGCACGTTTATCAGCTCAGGAACTCGGGTTAGAGCATGTCGAGTTTCAAGCGCTAGATTCAACAGGTTATGCATTAGCTAAAGAGTCTGTTCCTGAATTAGTCCTTGTTAATCCACCAAGGAGAGGTATTGGTGAGGCATTGTGCGGTTATCTAAATAAAATGAAACCTCGCTTTATCCTTTACTCAAGTTGTAATGCTCAAACTATGGCAAAAGATATTCAGCAACTTTCACACTATCAAATAGATAGAGTGCAATTGTTTGATATGTTTCCTCATACTTCTCACTATGAAGTTCTTACGTTATTGGTATTACAAGACAACTAAGATATTTATTACAAAATAGTGATTGGATGTTAGTATAAATAAGCATTTAACGCTCGATGGATAACATCGGGCGTTTTCTTTTTTATTAGATAGGCATTCTATTTTATGCAGAATTTAAAAGCGTTGTTATTAGTGATGGTGTTATTGGGGCCTTTGGGGATCGATCTTTATTTGCCGACGATACCCGCGATAGCTCAAGATTTAGGAAGTAGTGTATCCCTTATTCAATCAACTATCGCTTTATTTATTTTAGTCTTAGGTGTAGGGCAACTTATATCAGGGCCTTTAGTGGATAAGTTTGGTCGTAAACCTATCGCTATTGCGGGGATCCTTATCTATATTGTGGGTTCTGTTATTGCAACAATTTCGACAGACTCAACGCTTTTTATTATCTCGCGATTATTACAAGCTTCAGCTGTGTGCTGTACTTCTGTTGTCGCTTTTACCTGTGTTCGTGACTGTTTTAATGGTAATGAAGCCGCCCGCGTTTTTGGTTTTTTAAATGGTACATTAAATATTATCCCTGCATTGGCACCATTATTAGGTGGATTATTGGCAGAATATTGGGGATGGCGTGCACCTTTTGGTTTTTTAATTTTCTATTCAGCGCTGGTGTTGATTTTGATCACCCGCTTTTTACCAGAAACAAAACCTGAAAATACTGCTCAATCAAAACAAAAGTTAGGTAAAACATACCTTGAGATTTTATGCAGTAAACGCTTTTTGACTTTTGCTTTAGTGAATGCAGGTACAATGGGAATGGCATTAACCTATGTGTCATTTGCTCCAATTGTATTGATGAATGATGCAAAATTATCAGCACTGATTTTTTCTATTGTTTTTGGTATCAATGGTTTTTGGATCATGTTTGTCAGTTTTTATGCAAACCGCGTTATTCATCGTGCTGGCAGACCTATTTGTTTGATCTTCGGAAGCGGACTAATGGGATTAGGCTGTGTGAGCTTGTTAGGTAGCTTGTTGCTTATTCCTGTCGAAATGCAGGATCATTGGTTGATCTATATGCTTCCTGTGGCAAGTGCTTGTGCTGGCCTTGCTTTTATTATGGGGCCAGCGACAAGTTATGCACTTGAGCCTTATTCACAAACGGCAGGTATTGCCTCTGCATTAGTGGGTTTTATCCAAATGGCAGGTGGTGCAGCCTTTGGTTTAACGGCATTGGCTTCACCTGTACAACCTAAATTAGCATTAGCCATTGTGATGTTACTTGGCAGTTTATTAGCGTTGAACGCTTATCGAGTAAGCCACAAAGAAACATTAATAGAAAAACAGGCTATACAAGAATAGAACAACGATTTGTTGTTTATTCAGACATAAAAACACCCCAAAGTTGTGTCCAACTTTGGGGTGCAGTTCACATTGCTGGGGTGTTTGTTATATCGACAGTTCGGTTTACACGTTTTTAATTACGATGCTCAAACTCTAAGGCTTTTTTCTCAATTAATCGCATTAAGAGTGTCAGTATTCCGTTGATACACAGATAAATAATACCTGCGGCCACAAAAACCATCACATCATAACTTTGACCAAAGACTTGTCGGCTATAACCTGTTAACTCAAGTAAGGTGATGGTACTGGCAAGTGAGGTACTTTTGAAGATTAAGACCACTTCGTTTGAATACGATGAAAGCGCACGCTTAAATGCGTAAGGTAATATCACTCTTACTGTTTGTACAGGTGACATGCCTAATGCTTGGCAAGATTGCCATTGTCCTGACGGAATAGCTCTTACAGCACCATAGAAAAGTAAGGTTGAATAAGCCGCACTATTTAATGCTAGTGTAACCATTGCACAAAACCAGGGTGTTGATAGTAACTCCCACATTGTTGGGAAGTTTTTCAACACAGGAAATTGCCCAGGGCCATAATAGATTAAGAAAAACTGTACTAATAAAGGCGTACCCGTAAATAAGGTAATATAGGCTTTTACTATTTGGCTAATAACGGGCGTTTTTAGTGCCAAAACAAAAGTCATTAAAACCGAAAGTGTAAATGCTACCAATAGAGCCACAAACGTTAAAGAAAGGCTGGTTGGTAATCCCGGTAATATATCAACAATATAATCCCACATTATGAGGCACTCCGTTCAAATCGGGTCGTTCTCATTTCTAACCATTTCAGGATATATTGACTGACCAATGTAATTGCCAAATAAATCAATGCAACAATGCTATACCAAGTAAAAGGCTCTTGAGTTCGATTAGCGATACTTTGTGTTTGTAACATTAAATCGTTAACGCTGATTAATGAGACTAAAGCCGTATCTTTTAATAGAACTAACCACTGATTACCTAAACCCGGTAAAGCGTGACGCCACATTTGAGGCATGATAAAGCGGAAGAAAATAGTAATACGACCCATACCTAATGCTTGGCCGGCTTCCCATTGTCCTGTTGGTACTGCTTTTAATGCGCCACGTAACGTTTGTGAAGCATAAGAAGCATAAAGAAGTGAAAGGGCGATAACACCACAATAGAAAGGCAATGATTCAGTATCACCAAAATCAATTTGTAAGGTGAAAGCACCGAAATCAATCCCATCCATTAACATCATGACGCCTTGCAAGGTGCCATAATAGACAAAAAGAACCACCAGCATTTCTGGCAGTCCTCTAATCAGTGTTACCCAGCATGTTCCTAAGAAAGCAAAGGCTTTCCATCTTGCGGATTCCCAAGCTGTAAACAGCATGGCTAGAACTAATCCGATGATAAGAGCAGAAATAGCAAGTGAGACCGTTGTGACGGCCGCACCTGCTAGAGTTGTTATTTCATTCATTTATTAAGCTATTGTTGTTATTGATATATCGTTATTCAAACCATTTTTTATAAATGACATCATAGGTGCCATCAGCTTTTACTTCAGCTAATGCTTTGTTTAATTTATCTTGTAAATCAGCATTACCTTTTCTTACTGCGATCGCAAGGCCTGTACCAAAGTAGTTAGGATCTGCAACTTTATCGCCTACAATACCTAATTCTGGATTCTTTTTCAGCCATTCATTAACAACAGCAGTGTCACCAAAGATAGCCTCGATACGACCATTTTTAAGATCTAATACTGCATTTTGATAGCTGTCATAAGAAACAGTTTTCATCTCTTTGTGTTGTTCATTGATGAATTTCTGATGGGTTGTTCCATTCTGTACACCAATTTGCTTGCCTTTTAAGCTCGCTACATCAGAGATTTTACCTGTTACAGTGATAAATACTGCTGAGTTATCATAGTAAGAGTCAGTGAAGTCAACTTGCTTTTGACGCTCTGGTGTAATATCAATACCTGCCATCAATGCTTCAAAACGACGGAATTTCAGACTAGGAATTAAACTATCAAATGACTGATTGGTAAAGGTACAATCAGCATTAATTTTTGCACACATGGCATTGGCTAAATCAACATCAAATCCCACAATTTGATTATTCGCATCAATCATTTCAAATGGAGGATACGTTGCTTCAGTTGCAAAACGAATTGTCTCTTTCTCAGCCGCAGTTGCAGAAAGTGTAATACTGGTCAGAAGTGCTGCAAATAATATTTTTTTCATTGTCTGATCCTGATTTAGTGTGACAAGTAATTAGCAAAAGCTTCCGTTTGTGGAGCAGTGAAATGATAGTTATCACCTTGCTCTATAATACGGCCGTTTTCCATATATACAACTTTGCTCGCGGCTTTGCGTGCGATTTCAACTTCATGGGTCACAATGACTTGTGTAATACCCGTTTCAGATAGCTCTTTAATGATATCAACAACTTGAGCTGTAATTTCAGGATCTAATGCTGCCGTAGGTTCATCAAATAAGAGAACTTGAGGCTCCATCATTAATGCTCTTGCAATAGCAACACGTTGTTGTTGTCCTCCAGATAAATGCAGAGGAAAACGTCCTGCATAATCACTTAAACGTAAACGCTCAAGTAATTTCATTGCTTTTTCTTTAGCTTGCGGTTTTGATAAACCTAATACACGACAAGGTGCTTCAATTAAGTTATCAAGAACCGTTAAATGTGGCCATAAATTATATTGTTGAAATACCATGCCCACATTTTGGCGTAATGAACGAATTGCCTTTGCGTTAGGCTGTTGGCTAAAGTCAAAATGTAGACCAGCAATTTCTAATTCGCCTGAACGTGGCATTTCTAATAAATTAAGAACTCTCATTAATGAGCTCTTACCTGCACCACTTGGTCCTAATAGAACCATTGTTTCACCGGCAGAGCATTCTAGATTAATATCATAGAGTGCTTGGTGCGAACCGTAGAAACAATTTATGTTTTTTAATTGAATACTCATGCGTTTTTTCTGAATAGTCATTAACTGGTTCAAATAATAAAACGGTAAGAATAATTATGCAACTAAAACTGCATAATAAAGTGGTTTTTTTACGTAAAAATGGGTAATTTGGCTATTTTTTTTCACTGCTAGATGAATTTTTATCCAGTTTGTAAGCGTTAGTACTTATTGTTTTAGCCATACCTTTGAAAATAAATAAGTGCGCAGGCATCATGGCAAACCAATAAAGTAATCCACTAAATCCTGCTGGGTGCCACCAAGCACGAACATCGATTGAACGAAGATTACCACTGTCGTGGATTGTGAAAGAGAGTCTGCCTAAACCAGGCGCTTTCATTCCAAATAACAGTGTGAGTTGTTTTTCAGGCTCAAGTTTGATCACTCTCCAACCATCAATCATGTCGCCAAGTTCTAATGTTTCTCTCGATGGGCGTCCATAAGTGACTTTATTTCCAGCGATATCATCCATGATGGCGCGTGTTTTCCACAAAGCATTTCCATAGAAGTAACCTTGTTCTCCGCCGATTTGTTGCACGGTATGCCAAAGAGATGCGGCGCTTGCTGGTGTGGATACGGTGCAACCTGCATTTTTAGGGTAATAACCATAGCCAGGTTTCCAGCGACTGCGAACAGCAGGAGAGTAACCCCAATCTTGGTTATCTAAAGCCGCTTCTTCATCAGCGAGTGTTTCTGTCACCGCATCATCAAATTTAATTAGGGATTGAGGAATAAGTTTACGTAATGGCTCATCGTTGGCAGGGAGATCGTATTTAAGTCCTTGGATTAACTCTTTGGCAATAGAGGTTGGCACTGATGTTATCATGCTGATAAAGCCAGCAGAAATAAGACTACCCGGCATCGGTAGCGGGATCAACACTCGTTTTTTACCTGAGATTTTAATAAAGCGCTCAAAAAGGGTTTGATAGCTAATATATTCAGGGCCACCGGCGTCAAAAATACGATGTTGATGGGTAGGGTGATGAATAATTTCAGTTAAATAGTGAATTAAATTTTTGAGCGCAATAGGGGAGGATTTAGAACGCACCCAACGTGGTGGTGTAAGAATAGGAAGGTTATAAACCATATCACGCATAATCTCAAAGGCGGCAGAGCCAGGCCCTACAATCATTGAGGTACGGATTTCAGTCACAGGAATAGTGCTGGTTCTTAACACTTCACCTGTCAGTTTTCGGGCAATAAGATGAGGTGAATATTGTTGATCCTCATGCTGTAAGGCACTTAAAAAGATAATTTGTTTAACATTTTTGCCTTCTAGTGCTTCTACAACGTTGATTGCCGCTTTACGCTCTTGCTCAACTAAATTACGCGCATCACCCATGCTATGAACAAGGTAATAAACGATATCAGTATGATGCATGACTTTGTTTAAGGTTTCTGGATCATGTAAATCGACAAAAATACAGCGTGTATTTTCCCAACCTTGAGACATCATCCAGTCAACTCTACGGGCACCTGCCGTGACCTGATGACCTTGTTTTATCAGAGCTGGAATAAGATTTTGACCAATATGCCCACTTGCACCAAGTACTAATACACGCTGTTGATTCATTGTTAATCCATTGTAAAAAGAGAACGTTATCGTTCTATTGTTACTGATTTTTCTATGAAGTAAAGAAAGCCATCAAGATTGGTGTGATTAAACTTAAAACGAATCCATGTACAATAGCAGCAGGAACGATAGATACACCGCCACTTCTTTGTAAAACAGGCAAGGTAAAGTCCATGGAGGTTGAACCACAAATTCCTAATGCTGTATTTCTATAACGATTAACAATGATAGGAATAAGCATGATTGCCGCTAATTCACGCATTAAATCATTGAAAAATGCCGTACTACCAATAACGGGGCCAAATGCATCAGTGAGTACAATACCTGATAATGAGTACCAACCATAACCGGATGCAATGGCTAATCCCATTTTCATCGGTAATCCCAGTAAGTAAGCAGCTAAGGCACCCCCAGCAAGTGCACTAACGCCCATAACGACAGCAACCGTTGTTCCGCGACGGTTGATAAGAATTTGTTTTGGGCTCATTCCGCTATTACGTAATTGTAATCCGACTAACCAAAGTAAGAAGATAAGCGCGCCTTGGCTGGCATGAGAGGCATAATGAAAAATTGACCAGCCTGTTAAACCTACAAAGAAACCCACAACAACGACACCACATAATTGCAGTGATTCAAGTACCATTTTTATGCGTGATGGTGGCTTAGATTGCTTATGAGCAGGAACATGCCACGGATCTTTTTTATCCAGTAGCCATAAAAACAGTAAATTGGCGCCAAATGTACATAAAAAGAAAACACTGGCATAAGAAAGAATCGAGACTAAGTTTTCACCAATATTATCTAGCATGGCTAAACTAACGCCCATTAGAAATAGGATCACGTAAACCATCGCGCTAAGTAGGCGGTTTGCCAAATGAAGTAATGGGCGATTGTTTAACTTAATCAAATACCCTACAAAAAGCGGAAGTAGGATAATCAATAACCCTGATAGCATTTCGATTCCTTACTGAGCGTGCTCAAATTATAAAATAAACTAATAACGTGAATTGGATTATAACATTTGCTTATGATGTTGTGGATACAGAAATTAAGATAAATCTAAAATATTTACTAAGGGTAACGAGCCTACCACGTTTAAGCTTAAGAGGCTTTAATTGATTGAAAAGCGAACAAAATGGGTATATATCGAATAGTTGAGTAAATTTTATTACGGCTATCTTGAACTGTGATTTAATGAAAATATCCATTAAGTGAAATTATTAGCTGACTAAGCATAAAATGAAGATAAGAAGAATAAAATAAAACCATAGCTTAGTCGTAACTAACGAGGAAATTTATGTATTTAGAAAGAGTGGAAATAGCTGGATTCCGTGGACTTAATCGTCTTTCATTACCTCTTGATATGAATACAGTCTTGGTGGGTGAAAATGCGTGGGGTAAAAGCTCATTACTTGATGCGTTAACACTCAGTTTGGGTATTGAAACTTATCAATATGCATTTACACCTGATGATTTCCATCGTTTGCCGAATGAGCCTGAGGAAAATGGTAAAAAAAGCCTACAAATTATTTTAACGTTTACCGAATCTCGCCCAGGACGTCATCGCTCTTATCGTTTCCATAAAATAGCGCCTGTATGGGTTGAAAATGGTGATGATCTTAAACATATCTATTACCGTATCAGTGCGGAATTAGATGAACAAAAGAATGTAAAAACATTCCGTTATTTTCTTGATAAAGAAGGAAAGCAAATTCGCTTACCTAATGGGCAAACTCAAGAAATCATTGCAGAAATAGTGAGGCTTTATCCTGTTCTTCGCTTACAAGATGCGCGTTTTGTTCGTGATCTTGCCTCAGATGTTATCGATCCTCATAATAATCCTCATCGAGAAGCATTTAATAATAAAATGAGCGAGTTAACCAAAGCGTTAGTCAAAAATCCTGACGAGTTGTCAGATGAAGATTTACGTGAAGGTCTTGATGCAATGCAACAACTGTTAGGGCACTATTTTGCCGATCACGGTTCGTTGCTGTTTAAATCTCGCTCTCATCATCGCAAAATCAGCGAGCCTCATGTACGTGGCTGGCATGCCTTAGAAAATATCAATAAAGTGTTGGCAAAACCTAATCAGAGAAGTATTCGCTTAATTATCTTGGGAATGTTTTCTTCTATCTTACAATCTCGTGGTAGCGTCGCGCTTGATCCTTATGCAAGACCTATCGTGATTGTTGAAAACCCAGAAACGCGTTTACATCCTATTATGCTTTCAGTGGCTTGGGGATTACTCAATCTTTTCTCATTACAACGGATCACAACCACAAACTCAGGTGAATTATTGTCACTTGCACCATTAGAGAGCGTTTGCCGTTTAGTGCGTGATACCGATAAAGTTGCTGCTTACCGTGTTGGAGATCAGCAACTACATTCTGATGAAGAACGGCGTATCTCATTTCATATTCGTTATAACCGACCTTCTGCGTTATTTGCGCGTTGTTGGTTATTGGTTGAAGGTGAAACAGAGATTTGGTTAATGAACGAATTGGCAAGGCAATGTAATTATTTCTTTGAAGCGGAAGGAATAAAAGTCATTGAATTTGCTCAATGTGGTCTTAAGCCATTATTAAAGTACGCAACTTATATGGGCATAGAATGGCATACCTTAGTGGATGGTGATGAAGCGGGTAAAAAATATGCTGCTACCGTTAAGGATTTTGCGTTAAAAAGTAATGACGCAGAGCGTGATAGATTAACGAAGCTTCCTGCGTTAGATATGGAACACTTTTTATACAAAGAAGGCTTTCGTAATGTATATCATGATGTTGCAGGAGTGCCAGATAATGAAAAATGGCCAACTCGACGCGTGATCATTAAAGCTATTCAACGTTCATCCAAGCCTGATCTCGCACTAACGGTGGCTAACAATGCGGCTCAACGTGGAGTAGACTCCATCCCTTCCATACTGAAAAGTATGTTCTCTCGTGTTGCATGGCTTGCAAGAGGCAAGGCGAATTAATTCGAGTTCGTTACACTTGTGTAAGTAAGATAAATCCACGAGATCTACACTTATTTTATTTAGCTATGAGAATAAAATCTTATAGCTAAAGCTCTGTATGATTTATTGCATCTTTATGTTTAAGAAGGAAAATTTATGGCTTTTTTATCTTTAAAAAAGCGAGGGAGAGTGCTTACCCTTATTTTAATTGTTGCAGCAGTTGTTGCGTACTTTCTTTTGCCAAAAGAGAAGACTCCGATATATCAAACGCAACAGATCACTCATGGTGATCTGTCAAAAGAAGTGACCGCAACAGGTAAGCTTGATGCTGTGCGTAAAGTTGATGTGGGTGCACAAGTCAGTGGTCAGTTACAATCACTGTTTGTAAAAGAGGGGGATGTGGTTAAAAAAGGGGATTTACTTGCCATTATAGATCCTAAAAAAGCGCAAAATGATGTCACTGAATCTCAAGAAACAAATAATGAGCTTAAAGCCAATCTTCAACAAGCACAGGCTGAATTACGTTTAGCTCAATTAACTTATCAACGGCAATTAAAACTTATTGGTACTCACGCTATTGCGCAAGATGAACTTGATCGCGCTAAAACCGATGTTGAAGTAAAAAAAGCACGCATCATCACTTATCAAGCACAAATTAAAAAGAACCAAGCGACGTTAGATACTGCGAGAACGAATTTGCAATATACGCGGATAACTGCGCCTATGGATGGGGTTGTTACCTTTATTAAAACGCTTGAAGGCCAAACAGTGATTGCCGCACAAGAAGCGCCGACTATTTTAACGTTAGCTGATTTAGACACAATGCTGGTAAAAGCAGAAGTATCCGAAGCTGACGTTATTTATTTAAAGCCCAATCTCAGCGCCTCTTTTACGGTTTTAGGTGCGCCGGATAAAGCTTTCAGTGGTCAGTTGAAAGATATCCTACCTACACCAGAAAAAATTAATGATGCTATTTTTTACTATGCCCGTTTTGAAGTTCCTAATGAACAGCATTTATTACGCTTACAAATGACAGCACAAGTTAAAATTCTTATCGAAAATAAGAAAGATGTGCTTCTTGTCCCGCTTTCTGTATTAGGTGATGATGCCGGAATTAATGAATATTATGTTGATGTCTTGGTTAATGGTCAGTCAGAGAAACGCAAAGTAAAAATAGGTATGCGTACTGATGTTTATGCAGAAGTTCTTAGCGGATTGAAAGAAAACGATGAAGTCATTTTGGGTGAAAGTGCAGGAGAAGCATGATGCCTGCATTATTAGTGCTCAATGAGGTCAGCCGTTTATATACCAATGGCGAAGAAGAAACCGTTGTTCTCAATAAAGTCTCATTAACGATTAATGCTGGAGAAATGGTGGCGATTATTGGGGCTTCTGGCTCCGGTAAATCAACTTTAATGAATATTTTAGGCTGCTTAGATAAGCCAAGTAGCGGTGAATATAAAGTTGCCGGTCAAAGTGTTGCGAAAATGGAAGGCGACCAACTTGCTGCATTGCGCCGTGAGCATTTTGGTTTTATCTTCCAGCGCTACCATTTAATGTCGCATTTAAGTGCGGAACAGAATGTCGAAATTCCTGCAATTTATGCAGATAAAAATGCTACTCAACGAAAAGAAAGGGCTCGTGAACTATTAACACGCTTAGGATTAGGTGATCGCGTTGATTATCGTCCCAATCAACTCTCTGGTGGTCAGCAACAGCGTGTAAGTATCGCTAGAGCATTAATGAATGGGGGCGAAGTCATTCTTGCTGATGAGCCCACGGGGGCATTGGATAGCCATTCTGGTAAAGAGGTTATGTCTATTCTTAAGCAATTAAATGAGCAAGGGCATACGGTTATTATCGTCACTCATGATCCTTTAATTGCGGCACAAGCTGAGCGAATTATAGAAATAAAAGATGGTAAAATTATTAATGATAATCGCCATCAAATAACTGCAAATAAAGTTAAAAAAGAGACAACAACTGTTTTAGCCTCTTCTTATTTTGGGCAAATATTTGGACGTTTTACACAAGCATTAGATATGGCTTGGCGTGCAATGGTTGTGAATAAAGTACGCACTTTGCTAACGATGCTCGGCATTATTATTGGTATAGCCTCTGTTGTCACGATTATTGTGATTGGTGATGCTGCTAAAAGCATGGTACTGGCAGATATAAAAGCCATTGGCTCTAATACGATTGATATCTATCCCGGGAAAGATTTTGGCAGTGATTCACCCGAAGATCGGCAATCGTTAACACTGCAAGATGTCTATGCACTTAAGCAACAATCTTACATACAAGCGGTAACACCACAGGTGCAATTTAGTACGCGATTACGTCGTGGAAATCAAGACTCACCCGCGGCTGTTGCGGGAGTCAGTGATGACTATTTTTCTGTCTATGCCATGAAATTTGCTCAAGGACATTCATTTACACCTGATATGATCCAACGGCAAGCTCAAGTTGTGGTGATTGATCAAAATACATTACGCCGATTTTTTCCTACTAAAAAAGAGGTGATTGGTGAGCAAATTATTATCCGTAATATTCCCTCTACGATTATAGGTGTGGTGGCTGAACAAAAATCGAATTTTGGTGATAATAAATCATTACGAGTATGGGTACCTTACAGCACATTAAATAGCAGAATATTAAATCGGGCTTACCTTGATAACATCACTGTACGGGCGAAAGAGGGCTATGATGCCAGTGTGGCAGAGCAACAAATAATTCGCTTATTAACGATTAGACACGGTAAAAAAGATATTTTCACCTATAACATCGACAGCTTGTTGAAAGCGGCTGAAAAAACCACACAGACAATGCAACTGTTTCTGACGTTGGTTGCTGTTATTTCGCTGGTGGTTGGTGGTATTGGTGTAATGAATATAATGTTAGTTTCCGTAACTGAAAGAACACGAGAAATTGGTATTAGAATGGCGGTTGGTGCCAGAGCGAGTGATGTGATGCAACAATTTCTTATAGAATCCGTATTAGTGTGTTTAGTCGGCGGATTACTGGGAATAGGCCTTTCATTTGGTATTGCGATGGTGGCAAGTGTTATGTTGCCTGATTGGCATTTTGTATTCCAGCCCATCGCATTAGTGAGTGCTTTTATTTGTTCGACTGCCATTGGTGTTATTTTTGGATTTTTACCTGCAAGAAGTGCAGCAAAAATGAATCCAATAGATGCTCTCGCGAGAGAATAACTCAAACGATAAGATAAAAGCCCTTAAAATAGAAAGGGCTTTTATTTGAATGAATTAGGCATTCTATTTAACTAAAAATACCCAACTGTTGTGAGTAAAAGGTATTTTTATTGGGTTTATCTATACTGTAAATTATCTTCTATTCGATAATAGGAATGATAAGGTCAGCATGATCACCTTTAGGTCCTTTTATCGTGCTATAATTAACTTTCTGCCCCGCTTTAAGTGTGCGGTAACCTTCCATTCTAATTGTTGAATAGTGGGCAAAAATATCATCGCCACCTTTTGCTGGGGTAATAAAACCAAAACCCTTAGCGTTATTGAACCACTTAACTGTACCTGTCTCCATACTTAGCTTCTCTCATATACTTGTATTTATTTCGTTCACATCACTTTCAGTATATTTACTGAGCTGTTCATAAAACATACTCTATTTTATTGTTTCAATCGTCAAGAGGTGAAGGGGATAGAAAGTGTTTCGAGTAGATGAATTTTTGATGTAGCTAACGCTTTGTCATTTTTTGAATGTAAAAAGAAGGAATAAAAAAGCGTTGATAGGCAGACTTTCCTGTGAGATGGTAAACTAAATGTCATAATTGAAAGTGACATTTAACAACACGATGAGTAATGCAAAACAATGGGTCAGTTTGATTTTTTAACAGAAACCACGTTAAGGGAAGATGTTCATCAGAAAAATGAGCCACCAGCAATGTATAAGGTGATCTTGAATAATGATGATTACACCCCCATGGATTTTGTTGTAGAAGTGCTTACGATGTATTTTTTCCTTAGCGAGGAAAAAGCAACGCAAATTATGTTGGACGTTCATCATAAAGGAAAAGGAGTTTGTGGGGTTTATAGTGCGGATATTGCCGAGACAAAAGTGGCCCAAGTTAATCTGTATGCGAGAGAAAACGAATACCCACTTTTGTGTACTCTTGAACAGGCATGATCCGGTTAGTCTTTTAAGGAGGAGGTGCTTATGCTTAATCACGAATTAGAGCTGAGTCTTAATGTTGCATTCGCGAAAGCCCGTGATAACAGACACGAATTTATGACTGTAGAGCACCTGCTGTTGGCGCTATTAAGTAATAAATCGGCACGCGAAGCATTGGAAGCTTGTAAAGTCGATCTGGCAGTCTTACGCGAAGAGCTTGAAGTCTTTATTCGTAAAACAACCCCAATTCTGCCTGAAAATGTGGACAGAGAAACACAGCCAACGCTGAGTTTTCAGCGTGTATTACAGCGCGCTGTTTTTCATGTCCAATCATCAGGCAAGAATGAAGTCTCTGGCGCTAATGTGCTGGTGGCTATTTTTAGTGAACAAGAATCTCACGCAGCTTACTTATTACGTAAACACGACGTTAGTCGCCTTGATGTCGTTAATTTTATTTCTCATGGTATTTCAAAAGAAGATCAACCAAACGACGATCTTTCTGACATGAATGATATGAACGCACAATCTCAGCAAGAGATGCCTCAAGGTGACGATCATATGGATAATTTTACCACTAACCTTAATCAGTTAGCGCGCCAAGGTAAAATTGATCCCCTAATTGGGCGTCAAGCTGAATTAGAAAGAACAATCCAAGTGTTATGCCGCCGGCGCAAGAATAACCCATTATTAGTGGGCGAATCGGGTGTCGGTAAAACGGCTATTGCAGAAGGGCTTGCATGGCGTATTGAGCAAGATGATGTGCCTGACGTGATGAAAGGCTACACCATTTACTCACTCGATATTGGTTCGTTATTAGCGGGAACTAAATATCGTGGCGATTTCGAAAAACGGTTTAAAGCATTACTGAAGACCCTCGAAAAAGATGAAAAAAGCATCTTATTTATTGATGAGATCCACACCATTATTGGTGCAGGAGCGGCATCAGGGGGACAAGTTGATGCAGCAAACTTAATTAAGCCATTGTTATCTGGTGGCCGAATTCGCGTTATAGGCTCTACGACCTATCAAGAATTTAGCAATATCTTTGAAAAAGACAGAGCGCTCGCACGTCGTTTCCAAAAAATTGATGTGACTGAGCCATCACCAGATGAGACGGTTTTGATCATCAAAGGATTGCGCCAGAAATACGAAGCGCACCATGATGTACGTTATACCAATAAAGCCATTCAAGCTGCGGTAGACTTATCGGTTAAATACATCACCGATAGACACCTACCTGATAAAGCTATTGATGTTATCGACGAAGCGGGTGCAAAAACACGTTTAGTTGCACCAAGTAAACGTAAAAAAACCATTAATGTCTCAGATATTGAGTCGGTTGTGGCTAAAATTGCACGAATTCCTGAAAAAACAGTTTCTAGTAGCGATAAATCAATGCTAAAAAATCTCGATAACCAATTAAAAATGTTGGTATTCGGTCAGGATCAAGCCATTCATGCCTTATCTGAATCGATTAAGATGAGCCGTGCAGGATTAAGCCAAGATAATAAACCAGTGGGATCGTTCTTATTTGCAGGCCCTACTGGGGTAGGTAAAACGGAAGTCACTGTGCAGTTAGCAAAAGCGTTGAATGTTAAACTGCTACGCTTTGATATGTCGGAATATATGGAAAGACATACGGTCAGTCGTTTAATTGGTGCTCCTCCTGGTTATGTTGGTTTTGATCAAGGTGGATTATTAACAGACGCCGTGATTAAAAATCCATATTCCGTTGTGTTACTTGATGAAATTGAGAAAGCACATCCTGATGTATTCAATATCCTGTTACAAGTCATGGATAACGGTACATTAACGGATAATAATGGTCGCAAAGCAGATTTCCGTAATGTTATTTTAGTGATGACAACCAATGCGGGTGTGCGCGAAACGCAACGTAAATCGATTGGATTTACAGAGCAAGATAACAGCACTGATGCGATGGTCGAAATCAAAAAAGCCTTCTCACCTGAGTTCCGTAACCGTTTAGATAGTATTATTTGGTTTAATGCCTTATCACCAGAAATTATCTCTATGGTTGTGGATAAATTTATTGTCGAGTTGCAAGTGCAGTTAGATGATAAAGGCGTATCGCTAGAAGTTAGCCAAGAAGCACGCCAATGGCTGTGTGATAAAGGCTATGACAAAGCGATGGGGGCAAGGCCAATGGCTCGTGTTATTCAAGAAAACTTGAAAAAACCATTAGCTAACGAGATTTTATTTGGTTCTCTTGTTAATGGTGGCTCAGTGTCTGTCACACTCGATAAGCTGGCAGGCAAATTGAATTATGAGTTTGTTAGCCAAGAGAAACTGGCCAAGAATGAAGATGCCGTTATCTGAGGATAGCGGTTAATCTCACTAAGCTATAAAAGCATACACCACAGGTGAGCATCAATAAATGCCTTGCCTGTGGTGTTTTTTTTCACCCGATATATGACAATAGCGGGAGAGAACAGATTGGGATCAACGGCTACGGAAGATGATACGGCCTTTGCTCAGGTCATATGGGGTCAGCTCAACGGTAACCTTGTCGCCTGTCAGGATACGAATATAGTTTTTACGCATTTTTCCTGAGATATGAGCGGTAACGACGTGTCCGTTTTCTAATTCTACGCGGAACATCGTGTTTGGCAGAGTATCCAGTACAGTGCCTTGCATTTCAATGTTGTCTTCTTTGGCCATCTAATCCTCTAAGTTTTAATAACCATATTTTTTAAACGGCAAGATAATGCCGAAAATATTGTCCTATGTAAAGGAATGTTATTGGATAGCAATGGTGTTCACCTTGCTATTGCAGTTAACATCCTTACCGCAACTTGCGTTTTACTTTGCTAAAGTAAAAGTAATAACAGAAGTTGTAATTCTTTATTTTGTGGTATTTGTAGCAATAAAATAACAACACCCCAACCACATAATGGGTGTGTAAGATAAAATTTTTGTATAAACCTTTTTGCATAAATAACAGAATAACATTATCGATTCTGTCTTAAATAAGAAGGGCTTTACAAAAACAAGCAGTGATTATAATTCCAACGATTGCTGATACCAACACTTTTTATCAATAATCACTTTTTTCCAACGAGATAACGCAACTAAATAATGTTCACGTGAAATCTCAGAGGCACCTAACGAGGCAGTATGAGAGTTTAGCACCTGACAATCAAATAGTTGACCCCCATAACGAAGAAAATGGTTATAAAAAGCAATAAAGGCACATTTAGAGGCATTATCTCTACGGCTAAACATAGATTCACCACAAAAAATGGCACCCATATTTACACCATATAATCCTCCAACGAGTTCATCACCTTCCCAAACCTCAACAGAGTGAGCTTCACCTTGTTGATGAAGACCTTCATAACCTGCTTTTATATCAGAACCTATCCAGGTTCCTTCTTCACGTACAGAACATGCCTCAATAACTGAAGCAAAAGCATGATTTAACGTAATTTTATAAGGCTGGCGACGAATGAATTTACGTAAACTACGCCCAATATGTAAATCACCAGCCGGTAAAACGGCTCTTGGATCGGGTGACCACCATAATGGTTCTTCATTAGGGAAATACCAAGGAAAAATACCCGATTGATACGCAACACGTAATCGTGAAAGGGAGATTTCTCCCCCTATCGCTAATAAACCATTAGGCTCTTTTAAAGCTAAATGAGGCTCTGGAAAATCCAAATCACTATCATCTAATTGAAACAGCGGCATATTATGCCTCGTGAGTTGGTGTTAATAGAGCCTGTCTTTGATGAAATTTAGCATAATGCCCTTGTTGTTGTAACAACGAAGCATGAGTGCCAGTTTCAACGATTTTTCCGCCATCCATAACGCAGATTTTATCCATTTTATCTAAACCGTGAAGTCTGTGAGTGATCATTAATACGGCCTTATCTTGGCAATGCTGATGCAAGAGCGCAAGGATCTGCTGTTCTGTATCAGCATCAAGGCCTTCTGTTGGCTCATCAAGCAATACAAGCGGTGCATTGTGGAGTAGGGCTCTCGCAAGTCCCAAACGTCGCTGCTCGCCGCCAGAGAGTTGTCTACCACCATCACCTATCCATGCATTTAAGCCTTCATCATTTTCAAGTAGTTGCTCAAGACCAACTTGCTGAAGAACATGTTTAAGCTCTTCATCTGTTGCCTGTTCTTTTGCCATCAATAGATTTTCTCTTAATGTGTGGCTAAAGACATGAACGCGTTGAGGGACAACGGACATCATTGAACGTAATGTTGCTTCATCATAATCAGCAATAGGTAAATTATTTAAGCTGATAGTACCGTGAGTCGGATCAAAAGCGCGATTGATCAACTGCAATAGTGTCGATTTACCACACCCTGTTTTTCCTAATAAGGCAATGTGTTGTCCTGCTTCAATTGTTAAATCAACGTGATTGATGACTTGCATTGGTTGGGTTGGATAAGTAAAGCAAATATTGTGCATTGTCAGTGTGGCACGACGGTTTGTTTCTCCCCCTTTTTCAGGAAAAGTGACATCAGGTTTTTGCTCAATTAAATGAGAAATACGTGTTGCTGATGTCATCACTTGTCCTAAATGTTGGAAAGCGACAGTCACTGGCGCTAAAGCCTCAAAGGCTGCCAATGCACAGAACGTAAATAAGGCAATTAACGCTTCTGGCATAAAGCTATTGTCGATGCCATCCGCTGCCAGCCATAAAATTAATGTTGCTGTTAGGCCTGATGCGAGGATCATCAATGATTGTGATAAACCAGTTAAGTTTGCTTGTTGTGCTTGTCTACGCAGCCATTTAGCTTCAAGTTGCGCTAAATTTTGTCTAAAACGAGGTAATGCGCCAAAAACAGTTAGCTCAGCTTGTCCTTGCAACATGCTGGTTAATACTGTGCGATATTGACCTCGTAAATCGGTGAGATCACGACCAATAGGTTTACCTGCGTAATAGAATACGAAAGGCAAAACAATCAGCAAGGTAAGCATAATGCCACCGAGTGTATTGGCTAAACGTGCATCGATTAAACCCAGACCGAACATAATTGCCATAATGACAACAAAAGCGGCAATGATAGGGGAAATAACGCGAATATAAAGGTGATCTAGCGTTTCAACATCAGCAACTAAGCGGTTTAGTAACTCACCTTGACGAAAACGTGCAATGCCCCCCGGCGAAAGAGGGAGGATCTTTTTAAAGGTGAATACACGTAGATGCGACAATACACGAAACGTTGCGTCATGGCTGACAAGTCTTTCAAAATAACGACCCGCAGTACGAAAAATTGCAGCACCTCGAACACCCGCTGCTGGTAGCATATAGTTAAAACTATAAATGCCCGCAAAACCCGCAAGCGATGTGCCTGCTAAGAACCAACCTGATAGTGTTAAAAGGCCAATACTCGCCAGTAAAGTCAGAATAGCAAGAATAATCCCCAACAATAACATAAACCAGTGGCGGCGATAGAGTGCAAGAAAAGGAAGCAATACTCTCATGATTAAAGTTCCTCTTTACGATGAGCAAGAAGGCGAGCAAAAGTGCCGTTCTGTTGGCTTAACGATGCATAACTGCCAGTTTCAATAATCTGACCATTTTCCATCACCCAAATTTGATCATAATCCAATGTCTCTTCGAGTAGATGAGTAATAAGTAATGTTGTTTGATTTAATGAGGCGTTATTAAGCGCGTGCATCACTCGTTGTTCACTATGAGAATCAAGGCTTGCTGCTGGCTCATCTAATAACAAAAATTGACAAGGTGACAACAACGCACGAGCAACAGCAATACGCTGAGCTTGGCCCACAGAAAGGCGTGCAGCACTATCGCCAATAATCGTATTTAAGCCGTCAGGTAACTCATTAATAAACTCGCTGACATACGCTTTTTCAATGGCAAGATTGATTTGTTCATCGCTGGCATTAGGCTTGCTTAAGCGAATATTATCCAGCAAGGTTTGTTCTGGTAAATTAGGATTTTGACCAACCCAGCTTAAACATTGACGCCATGCTTCAGGTGAGAGCTGTGTCAATTCAACGCCATTAACTTTTAATGAGCCACGATAAGGTAAAAAACCAAGTAGCGCATTTAATAACGAGCTTTTGCCTGCACCACTTAGACCCACAATCGCAATTCGTTGATTAGGATTAATGGTAAAGTTTAATGGGCCCGCAAGTTTGACACCTTGATGAGATAGAATTTCTAGTTCATGAGCTGTTATCTCAATACTTTCTGTTGTATTGATACGCTCATTGCCTGTGGATTGTGGTTTCTCACCTTCTGCTTCTAAAAATTCAACCAGAGATTCAGCCGCGCCAATAGCTTGTGCTTTGGCATGATAGTAAGTTCCTAAATCACGCAAAGGTTGGAAAAATTCAGGGGCTAAGATCAGCGCTAAAAAGCCTGAGAATAGTGTGACACCTAAGCCATAACTACCGAAACTAAGTTCACCTAAGTAAGAAAAGCCAAAGTAAACAGCCACAACAGCAATAGAAACCGCGGTAAAGAATTCCAATACGCCTGATGAAAGGAATGCCATTCTTAGCACTTCCATTGTACGTTTGCGGAAATCTTCTGTTGCTTCGGTGATCTGTTTAACTTCTGCATTACCACGGTTAAATAGCCGTAATGTATCTAACCCTCTTAATCTATCGAGGAAGTTACCACTTAAACGACCTAATGCGAGAAAATTTCTACGGTTAGCATCTGCTGCGCCTAATCCAACTAATGCCATAAATAGCGGGATCAGTGGGGCGGTGAAAAATAGAATCAAGCCAGCAGCCCAGTTAACAGGGAAGATGGTGATAAGGATAAGGAGAGGCACAATAGTCGAAAGATACATTTGCGGAATATAACGCGCGTAGTAATCTTGCATATCTTCTATTTGTTCTAGAATAATTGTTGCCCAGCTTCCTGCGGGTTTGCCTTTAACCCAAACAGGACCTAGCTCTTCAAGTCTATCAAGCACAATTTTACGAATTTGTTGCCTGACTGCCATACCACAGCGATAACCTACACGCTCGCGTATCGCCATTACTACAGCGCGTAAGATAAAAATACCAATAAGGGTGAGAAAGGTAGGTATATGCGTATCACGACTCATACTGTCCATGATAAATGCTTGAAGTAAAACAGCTAATAACCATGCTTGTGCAATAATTAGTAAACCGCTTACAACACCTAGGATCATTGATAGCCGCAGCCATCGACGGGCTGGAGCACTTTGCTGTTTCAGCCATCGAACCAATTCACTTTGTTTTGTTTTATCCATAAGAAAAGATTCAAATCTGCAGGTGAGATACAAAGTATCAGAAAGGCCAAGGGTAAGTAATTGTACTCGTTGGCAACCAGACTAGTATGTTACATGGTAAAAGGCGCTACTGAAATAGCGCCTTGAAAGGAAGTGATGATTTTAGTTGGATTTTAGTGCGTCTAAGTAACGTTCTGCATCTAAAGCAGCCATACAGCCTGTACCTGCGGAGGTAATTGCTTGACGATAAATGTGATCCATAACGTCACCTGCTGCGAAAACACCCTCGATAGAGGTTTGTGTTGCATTACCTTGAGTACCTGATTGTACTTTGATGTAACCATTGTCTAATTCTAATTGATCATCAAAAATAGTGGTATTAGGGCTATGTCCAATAGCAATAAAGACACCCATCACATCTAATTCTTCGGTTTTATCGCTTTTAGTATCTTTTAAGCGAACTTTTGTTACACCCATATCATCGCCAAGAACTTCGTCTAAGGTACGATCAGTATGCAAAATAATATTGCCACTATTTACTTTATCCATTAGACGGTTAATTAAGATTTTTTCAGAACGGAAAGAATCACGACGATGGATCAGATGAACTTCTGATGCGATATTCGCTAAATAAAGTGCTTCTTCTACAGCGGTATTTCCGCCACCAACAACAGCGACTTTCTGGTTACGATAGAAAAACCCGTCACACGTTGCACAAGCAGAAACGCCTCGACCTTTAAATGATTCTTCTGAAGGTAAACCGATATAACGTGCAGAAGCACCTGTCGCGATAATTAATGCATCACAAGTGTATTCTTGCTCATCACCAAATAGGCGGAATGGGCGGTTTTTCAGATCGACTTTATTAATATGGTCAGAGATAATCTCTGTATTAAATTTTTCAGCGTGCTGAAACATGCGGTCCATTAATCCAGGACCTGTTAACCCCTCTGGGTCACCGGGCCAGTTTTCGACTTCTGTTGTCGTTGTCAGCTGACCGCCTTTTTCAACACCCGTAATCAGTACTGGTTCTAAGTTTGCTCTTGCAGCATAAACGGCGGCGGTATAACCCGCAGGGCCAGAACCTAAAATAATAAGTTTGCTATGTTTGATGGTGCTCATGTATACCTCATCTCTGATTAGGCGTGATGCGAATTGAGGGATTGTAGGAGAAATAAGACGTTAAAAAAAGCCAATGACGAGAAATAGACATAATATTTTAGCTATTTTAGCAATAGTTAATACTAATATAGTTTAATAATTATAGAGTTATATTGGGCTAACATCATCGAATTAAGATGAAACATTTTGCTTTACAATTGATGTTTATCTTGCGTATATAGAGAATAACATAGCGCCTTGTTCTGATTTTTACTCATTTGCTTTGACAATCCGCTGTACATTTGCGAAAACATGATTGTTAAAGATAATTATCCTCGGATGTTATACGTATTATTTTTTAGACAGACAGGGCATGGGATAGTTATTTTGCGATATTTGCTAATGAGTATTTTGATAAAATAGAACTTTTATCTGGCATTAAAAGAAAATAGATTGGTAGTTTGCTCTGACCGTTTGATACCGAAGTTTCGACAGTGATGCTGAAGGTGTACAGGTATGGGTATAGGAAAATAAAGTAAGAGAAAAAGAGAAAGAGAGTATAGAGATGATTGATAATAAAAAACGTCCGGGTAAAGATCTTGATAGAATAGACCGGAATATTCTAAATGAGCTTCAAAAAGATGGTCGTATTTCAAACGTTGAGCTATCTAAACGTGTAGGTTTATCACCAACACCTTGTTTAGAGCGTGTACGTCGTTTAGAGCGCCAAGGATTTATTTCTGGTTATACTGCACTGTTAAACCCACATTACTTAGATGCATCATTACTGGTATTCGTGGAAATCACATTAAACCGTGGTGCACCAGATGTTTTCGAACAATTCAATATGGCTGTTCAAAAACTTGAAGAAATCCAAGAATGCCATTTAGTTTCTGGTGATTTTGACTATCTGTTGAAAACTCGTGTACCTGATATGTCCGCTTACCGTAAATTACTAGGTGAAACACTGTTACGTCTTCCTGGTGTTAATGACACACGTACATACGTGGTTATGGAAGAAGTTAAACAAAGCAACCGCCTTGTAATTAAAACTCGCTAAGCCAACTTAATAGGTTGGTGCAAAGCAGGAAAAAGTTAGGTACACTCCTGTTTATGCATACAGTTTCAACGCTGGGATATCTCAGCGTTGTTCCGTTTTAATTCACCCTAAGTTAAACCTGGAGAGCCCTCCTTGAGCCAGGAATATACAGAAGATAAAAATATTCGTTTAACAAAGATAAGCAACCGTCGCCGTATTTGGGAGGCTATTCTCATCCTCATCGGTATTGGTGCTGTCTTTTTAATGGTTTCATTACTTAGCTTTCATCCCTCTGATCCTAGCTGGTCACAAACCACTTGGAATGAGCCTATTCAAAATTTAGGCGGCAGTATCGGAGCATGGTTAGCTGATATTCTATTTTCTGCATTTGGTTTACTGGCCTATGCAATTCCTGTTGTCGTGGTTTTTGGGTGCTGGAATTCTTTACGCTACCAACAAAACCGTGAATACACCGACTTCTTTTCCCTTGCTCTTCGCACGATTGGTGCTTTAGCCCTGATCTTTACCTCTTGTGCATTGGCTGATCTCAATTTTGATGATATCTATAATTTCAGCTCTGGTGGTGTTATTGGAAGTTTGTTTAGCAAAGCTCTATTACCGTGGTTTAATGTTTTAGGGGCGACTCTTGCCCTGTTATCTGTGTGGGCAATTGGCTTTACACTGTTTACTGGCTGGTCTTGGTTAACAATCACAGAAAAAATTGGTGCCGTTATTTTGGGAAGTGTTGGTTTTATTACCAATAGAGGCCAAAATGAAGCTGATTACGAAGATGAAGAAGAGGAAGATGATACTCAAGATGTTGTGACAGAAATAGTTGAAAATTCAAATCAAAAAGAAAATCAGCAATCTGAATTAGCAACAGAAGAGAGTGATGATATTTTATTTTCTGCACCTTCAGCTCTTGAACTCGCTCGTCAGCAAGAGATAGACACATTACACTCTAAAGCAGAACAAGAAGATGATTTACCCTCTTTCGCTGCAACAAATGATATCGCAGATGAACAATCGCAAACTGCTCCTCTGGCGCCAGCAACAGTTTCACAACCCACTCATACAGAGGAAGAGCCAGAACATTACCGTTTTGATATTCCAGAAGCATCCTTGAAAAAAGAAGCTCAATCAGAAGTCAATGCTCCTCAATGCTCTGCTTACTCAATACCAGAAGAGAATACACCTTCTGTGATGCCATTCGAAAATGAACCAATGGCACAGCCATCGTCCGTATCAACAGATAGTTTTATGCCAGCAAGCAGAGCTGAACCTGCATTCTCGCTAACACCTGATACAGATCCTTTAACGCAAGCAACTACGGTAGCCGCTGGTGTGGCGACTAGTGCGCTTGTTAGTCATGGCTCTCAAATTAAACAAGGATTAGGCCCTGAATTACCACGCCCAAATCCAGTGCGATTACCAACACGTCGTGAGCTTTATGGCATCCATATACCTTCACAACGCGAAGCTGAATTGCGTCGTCGTGAGGAAACCGTTAAATCTGAACCTGAAGATGAGTTAGCTGATATTCAAGAACAAGCGAATTTCGAACAAGAGTTGCGTCAGCAATTCCTCGAACAGCAACGCGAACGTTATGGTGAGAATGAGAGTGCTGATCCTGACGATATTATTGGATCCCCTCAACCAAATATGACAACACCAATATCTTCATTTAGTCATCAACAAGATGATTATCGTGATGAACCAACGGTTACCGCGAATACTTTCTCTTCCACAGAAGAGAATAACAACGATATTGATGAAGATGAGCAATATCAGCAACAATTAGCAGCACAGTTCAAGCAACAATTGCAGGATCGCTATGGTGATGATGTTTCGTTAGATGATGACGAAGATGAAGTTTTACCTCAGATATCAACATCGGCACTTTCATTGCAAGCAACAACGGGTTATCAACCTCATATTCAACATTCATTTGCTTCACAATCAGCACAACCGACGCAAACTATTGAGAAAAAAGTTGAATACCCAGCCAGTAATGCATTTCTACACATTTCGCCTCGTGATGAAGAAGAGGAAGAATACAGCCCTAAAATTGAGTTAGAAAGAGAGCTCACAGCATTAGAGGCATTCTCGCCAATTGATGATCTATTAGATGAAGATCCGATAGAGCCGGTGTTTACACCGATTGTTTCAGAACCAGTTACGCCACAAGTTGCACCTCAAACTGCACCGCAATCACGTATTGAGCCTCAGCCGAATATGGCTCAGCATTTTGCACAGCAACAGCAACAGCAACAGCAACAGCAACAGCAACAGCAAGAATCGTTAATTCACCCATTCTTGATGCGTAATGATAGACCGTTGCAGAAGCCAACAACACCAATGCCTTCTCTGGATCTACTAACAACGCCACCAGTAGACGATGAACCTGTTGATATGTTTGAGCTAGAGCGTATTGGTAAACTTATTGAAGCGCGTCTTAATGATTACCGTGTTAAAGCCAAGGTGGTTGGTATTTCACCGGGGCCTGTTATCACTCGTTTTGAACTTGAACTTGCACCGGGTGTAAAAGCTGCACGTATATCCAATTTATCACGCGACTTAGCGCGTTCATTGTCTGCTATTGCGGTGCGTATTGTTGAAGTTATTCCGGGCAAACCTTATGTAGGTCTGGAATTACCGAATAAAAAACGTCAAACCGTCTATATGCGTGAGTTATTAGACAACGATACATTTCGTGATAGCCGTTCTCCATTAACTGTTGTTTTAGGTAAAGATATCGGCGGCCAGCCAGTTGTTGCCAATCTGGCTAAAATGCCTCACTTACTTGTTGCTGGTACAACAGGTTCAGGTAAATCTGTTGGTGTGAATGCGATGATTATCAGCATTCTCTATAAAGCGAAACCAGAAGATGTTCGCTTTATTATGATTGATCCTAAAATGCTTGAGCTTTCAGTTTATGAAGGAATTCCACATCTTCTAACGGAAGTGGTTACCGACATGAAAGATGCTGCCAACGCGCTACGTTGGAGTGTTGCCGAGATGGAACGCCGTTATAAGCTGATGTCACGATTAGGAGTGCGTAATCTTGCAGGTTATAACGAAAAAATTAAAGAAGCAGAAGCGATGGGGCGCCCAATTCCAGATCCATTCTGGAAACCAACGGATAGCATGGCAACAGAAATGCCAATGCTAGAAAAAGAACCTTATATCGTGGTTGTTGTTGATGAATTTGCTGATTTAATGATGACTGCAGGTAAAAAAGTCGAAGAGTTGATTGCTCGCTTAGCGCAAAAAGCGCGTGCAGCTGGTATTCACCTTGTGCTTGCTACGCAAAGACCTTCTGTGGATATTATTACGGGGTTAATTAAAGCCAATATACCTAGCCGTATCGCTTTTACGGTATCAAGTAAAATCGACTCTCGAACTATTTTAGATCAAGGTGGTGCAGAGTCTTTATTAGGCATGGGGGATATGCTTTATGCCCCTAATGGTTATCCGCCAGAACGTGTTCACGGTGCTTTTGTCAGTGATGATGAAGTTCATGCTGTGGCAACTGACTGGAAAGCACGAGGTCGTCCTCAATATATTGAAGCCATTACTAAATGTAGCGAAGAAGGTGAAGGCAATGGTGGCGGTGGATATGATGATGGTGAAGAGCTTGATCCGTTGTTTGACCAAGCTGTAGAATTTGTGGTTGAAAAACAACGTGTTTCTATCTCTGGTGTACAACGTCAATTTAGAATTGGCTATAACCGCGCGGCAAGAATTGTGGAACAAATGGAAATGCAAGGTATCGTGAGTGCGCCAAACCACAACAATACGCGTGATGTGCTTTCACCACCACCTTCAGATATGTAATATCTTGAAAACACAGTTATCAGCTAATGAGATAGCATGATAATCTGCACAATATCATCAATAATTTATATACGCCGACATTATGTCGGCGTTATCTCATGCCGAGGCTTGTAGAATGAAAAAAGTATTATTTGCAGTGTGTGCGATGACATTAATAAGTAGCCAAGCCGCTTGGGCTGATGCGCGTCAGGATTTGCAACAACGATTAAATAAAGTAAATAGTTTTCAAGCAAACTTTAGTCAAACCGTGACTAGCAATGAAGGCTCACTTATCCAAAAAGGGGAAGGCAGTTTAAAAGTACAACGCCCTGATTTGTTTAATTGGCACATGACCGCACCGGATGAGAGTACTCTGATCTCTGATGGCAAAACATTGTGGTTTTACAATCCTTTTGTCGAGCAAGTTACTGCAACTTGGCTTGAAAGTGCCACAACCAATACGCCTTTTATGTTGATTGCCCGTAATGACAGTAAAGAGTGGCAAAATTATGACGTAAAACAGTCTGGTGATCGTTTTGAGTTAACACCGAAAGTAGAAAATAACTTAAAACATTTTACGATAACAGTATCACCTAATGGACAAATTCAGCAATTTGCAGCCACAGAACAAGACGGTCAAGTCAGTAATTATCAATTGACCGCACAGACTGCCACGCCAATCGATGCATCCGCGTTCCGCTTTACACCTCCTACAGGTGTGACTGTGGATGACCAACGTCAGTGAGGATATTTTGAGTAATTTATCACTCGATTTTTCACGCAATGAGTTCCAACCTTTAGCCGCAAGAATGCGACCTGAAACGTTGGAACAATATATCGGACAAACTCATTTACTTGCCGAAGGTAAACCATTACCTCGTGCGATTAAAGCGGGTCAATTGCATTCCATGATCTTATGGGGGCCTCCTGGCACGGGTAAAACCACCCTTGCTGAGATCATTGGTCGCTATGCGCAAGCTGATATAGAACGATTATCTGCGGTAACATCGGGTATTAAAGAAATCAGAGAGTCTATTGAAATTGCGCGCCAAAACCGCAATGCAGGGCGCAGAACGATCCTGTTTGTTGATGAAGTTCATCGTTTTAATAAGAGTCAACAAGATGCCTTTTTGCCTCATATCGAAGACGGTACAATCACTTTTATTGGTGCAACAACAGAAAATCCCTCTTTTGAATTAAATTCGGCGTTGCTATCCAGAGCAAGGGTTTATCTATTACGTTCATTAACCGAAACGGATATTGAGCAAGTGCTACAACAAGCGCTGGACGATCTCGAACGAGGTTTAGGCGGGCGCAATATTATCCTGCCAGATGATACACGTAAAATGATTGCACAATTGGTTAATGGTGATGCGCGTCGTTCATTGAATTTACTTGAAATGATGGCGGATATCGCTGAAGTTGATAATCAAGGAAAACGCGTATTAACACCAGCACTACTGACAGAAATCAGTGGTGAGCGGAGTGCTCGTTTTGATAATAAAGGTGATCGTTTTTACGATCTTATTTCTGCATTACATAAATCAGTCAGGGGATCGGCACCTGATGCTGCGCTTTACTGGTATGCAAGGATCATAACAGCTGGCGGCGATCCGCTTTATGTTGCTCGTCGTTTATTGGCAATTGCATCAGAAGATGTGGGCAACGCCGATCCTCGCGCGATGCAAGTGGCAATTGCTGCATGGGATTGCTTTACGCGTGTTGGCCCCGCAGAGGGTGAGCGCGCCATTGCACAAGCAATTGTATATTTGGCTTGTGCTCCCAAAAGTAATGCTGTTTATACCGCATTTAAAGCAGCCATTGCTGATGCTAAAAGTAAACCTGATTATGATGTACCTGAGCATTTGCGTAATGCACCAACAAAATTAATGAAAGAAATGGGGCTTGGTGCTGAATATCGGTACGCCCATGATGAGCCTAATGCTTATGCTGCGGGTGAGGTCTATTTTCCTAAAGAAATGGCTGATACACAGTACTATTACCCTGTGAAAAGAGGGTTAGAGATCAAGCTTGCAGAGAAATTAGACTGGCTTGCTCAGCAAGATCAAAATAGTACGACAAAACGCTATCGCAAAATGTAAAGATGCGGTAAGGTTATTCAATTATCATTAATTTCTTAACTATGCCTTGTCTCAGATATCTTTTTTATAAGATAGGAGAGAAGGTTTTTATTAATCTATCAATAAGCACAGGATAAGCATGCTCGATCCAAATCTACTGCGTAATGAGCTAGACGCGGTCGCCGAAAAACTGGCTCGCAGGGGATTCACCCTCAATGTGGAAAAAATTCGTCAACAAGAAGAACGCCGTAAGGTGTTACAGGTTGAAACTGAATCCCTGCAAGCAGAACGTAATTCCCGATCGAAGTCCATTGGTGCGGCAAAAGCGCGTGGTGAAGATATTGAGCCACTTCGTCAAGAAGTTAACCTGTTAGGTGAAAAACTTGAAGCTGCAAAAGCCGAACTTGAAGTGCTTCAAGCGGAAATTCGTGATTACGTTTTAACTATCCCAAACATGCCAGATGATGCGGTTCCAAATGGCAAAGATGACAGCGAAAACGTTGAAGTTTCTCGTTGGGGCACACCAAAAACTTATGATTTTGAATTAAAAGATCATGTGACTTTAGGTGAGCTAACAGATGGTTTAGATTTTGCTTCTGCGGTAAAAATTACCGGTTCACGTTTTGTTGTGATGAAAGGTCAAATTGCACGTCTACATCGTGCTATTGCACAATTTATGTTGGATCTGCACACAGAAGAGCACGGCTACCAAGAAATGTATGTTCCTTACTTGGTTAACCATGCAACGCTGTACGGTACAGGTCAGTTACCTAAATTTAGTGAAGACTTATTCCACACTAAACCGTTAGAAGAAGAAGCAGAAAGCCAATACGCACTTATTCCAACAGCAGAAGTGCCAGTGACAAATATGGTAAGAGACGTCATTCTTGAAGAAGACGACTTACCATTGAAAATGACGGCCCATACACCATGCTTCCGTTCAGA
Source organism: Proteus alimentorum (assembly GCF_002607735.1). GTDB lineage: Bacteria > Pseudomonadota > Gammaproteobacteria > Enterobacterales > Enterobacteriaceae > Proteus > Proteus alimentorum. The sequence goes on along the minus strand of NZ_NBVR01000026.1, from coordinate 141,395 downwards.
AGCTGGCTCTTATGGTCGTGATACTCGTGGTTTAATTCGTATGCACCAATTTGATAAAGTTGAGCTAGTTCAAATCGCTCATCCTGAAAAATCAATGGAAGCATTAGAAGAGCTGACTGGTCACGCTGAAAAAGTACTGCAATTACTGAATCTACCTTACCGTAAAGTGGTACTTTGCACTGGCGATATGGGCTTTGGTTCACGTAAAACTTACGACTTAGAAGTTTGGGTACCCGCTCAAAATACTTACCGTGAAATCTCTTCATGCTCAAATATGTGGGATTTCCAAGCTCGTCGTATGCAAGCGCGCTTCCGTTCTAAAGGTGATAAGAAAATTCAGTTAGTTCACACCTTAAATGGTTCGGGCTTAGCAGTAGGCCGTACTTTAGTAGCAATTATGGAAAACTATCAAATGGCGGATGGCCGTATTGAAATTCCAGAAGTGTTACGCCCATACATGAAAGGTTTAGAATATATCGGTTAATTATTATCTAATTAACTGAGTTTTAATAATTTAACCCTCTGCTTAGGCAGGGGGTTTTTTATTGCCCCGCATTAAACATTTATCACTACCAATTTGTTCTATGCTGATAGTTAAGGCTGGTTAATTGGGTCTTTATAGAGTTAATCATCAATAAAGAGGGTGTTAAAAATAATTTAATTCTAAGGTATATCATTTTTATTTATCACATTTTCATTCCCTGCTTGACAATTTCTCTCACTAACATTAATTTGGATTTCTAGATGTTTAGCCATCTGGATTTCTATTTAATGATGGGTTGATTAAAATGATAACACTAAAAAATGTCAGCAAAATTTATCAGCGAGGGAAAAAGCAAACTATTGCTGTTGATGATATTAATTTGAATATTGAGCAGGGAGATATCTTTGGCATCATTGGTTATAGTGGTGCTGGGAAAAGTAGCTTAATTCGTTTATTGAATCGCTTAGAGCCTGTAACACAAGGGGAAGTGATTGTTGGTAAATACAACATTACTACCAGCAGTGAACGTGAGATCCGTAAAATCCGTCACTCAATTGGTATGATATTTCAACATTTCAATTTGCTATGGTCACGCACAGTTAGAGAGAATATTGAATTTCCACTCGAAATTTCAGGATCAGATAAAAAGCAACGCTTTCAACGTGCGACTGAATTAATGGAGTTAGTTGGGCTTGCTGATAAAGCTGATGAATATCCATCAACATTAAGTGGTGGGCAAAAACAACGTGTTGGTATTGCTAGAGCGTTAGCAAACAATCCTGATGTTTTATTATGTGATGAAGCAACATCTGCATTAGATCCAAAAACAACACAAACAATTTTGGCACTGCTCGCTGAAATTAATAAAAAAATGAATATTACGATTGTGTTGATCACGCATGAAATGCAAGTTGTAAAAGCGATATGCAACAAAGTCGCAGTTATTGAGCAAGGAAAAATAATTGAACAGGGCGAAGTAGTCAAAATATTTAACCAACCAAAACATAAAGTGACACAGCAGTTTTTATCACAATCCGTACATGTAACAGATAACAGTGATGATATTGATAATATAAAACAGCAAAACACAGTAATAAAACTGTTACTGAAAGAGGGTAAAAAATATGACTATTTACTTTATGATTTAATTTCTAAATTTAATGAACCTGTTAATTTAATAAAAGGCAGTTTTTCACAAGATAACGGGTTTATTTATTTACAGCTAAATAATAAATCGGATGAAATTATCCAATATCTTGAGAATAATAAATTTGATATAGCGGTCGTGTGATATGGATGAAATACAAAGTTGGGTTAATAGCTATTTGCCTCATTTAAAACTCAATGTATTAGGTGAAGAGACATTAAATACATTATATATGACATTGGTTTCTGGAGCATTATCCTGCTTATTAGGGATTTTAATTGGTGTGGCATTATTTTTAACAGCCAAAGAGGGTTATAAAGAAAATATTTCTATATATAGAATAATTTCGTTCGTTGTAAATATATTTAGAGCAGTTCCTTTTATTATTTTAATTATTTTATTATTTCCTTTTACTAAATTAATTGTGGGAACCATCTTAGGTGTTAATGCAGCACTACCTGCATTAGTGATTTCAGCTGCCGCTTTTTATGCTCGATTAGTTGAATTAGCATTACGTGAAGTAGACAAAGGTGTAATAGAAGCAAGCCTCTCTATGGGCGCTAATCTACCGACTTTAATACTTAAGGTGTTATTACCCGAATCTTCACCCGCGCTTGTTTCTGGTTTAACGGTAACATTCATTTCTTTAGTCGGTGGAACGGCCGTTGCTGGTGCAATAGGTGCAGGTGGGTTAGGCAATTTAGCTTATTTAGAAGGGTTTCAGCGCAGCCATCTTGATGTGGTTTGGATTGCAACATTAGTGATTTTATTTATTGTGTTATGTATTCAGTTATTGGGAGATAGTGTTGTAAGAAATATAGATAAACGCTAATTAAAAAATTAATTCAATTAAAAATCAAATTTAAAAATAAGGTTATAACAATGAAATTAACAGTATTTAAAAAACTGGGATCACTGCTACTTATTAGCCTAGCACTCTCTGCTTGTAAACCATCAGATGAAAAATCAGAAAATAAATTAATTATCGGTGCATCAAGTACGCCTCATGCGGAAATTTTAGAATTTATTAAACCACAATTAGCAAAAGAAGGATTAGAGTTAGATATTCGAATTTTCAATGACTATATTATTCCTAATCAGGCATTAGCAGAAAAAGAATTAGATGCAAATTTCTTTCAACATGTGCCTTATTTAAATAAAACACTTGCTGATCACCCAGATTGGAAATTAGTATCAGCAGGCGCAGTGCATATGCACCCATATCGTTTTTTCTCGCAGAAATATAAAAGCTTACAAGATTTACCTAATGGTGCAAAAATGATTAGTAGTAATAATCTGGCACAGCATGGACATATATTAAAATTGTTCCAAGATGAGGGATTAATTAAATTGCGAGGTGGCATTGATCCTGATGATTCTACGATTGATGATATTGTTGAGAATCCTCGCAACATTAAGTTTTTATTTACTTATGACGGCCCATTATTGCCACAAATTTACAAAAATGGTGAAGCGGATGCCGCTTCTATTGATGGGCACTTTGCCATTAATGCAGGGCTTGATTTAACTAAAGAAGTTATTTATACAGAGCCTGCGGCTAACAGTAAGTTTGCCAATGTGGTTGTTATAAGAGAAGAAGATAAAAACGATCCGCGTATCGCTAAATTAATGGCGCAGCTAAAAGCACCGGAAACCAAAAAATTTATTTTGGATACCTTTAAAGGTGAGGCAGTTCCAGTTCCATAATCAATCGATTCTCAAGTTAATGTATCAAAGAGTGGTGTAAGAAATTATGCCACTTTTTTTGTTTATTATAGGGAGACTATAAAGAGGATTTTAATAAAGAAATGACTATTTAACAAGAATATAACGCAATCCGTCTTTGGTTAAACCGATCACGGCAGATCCTATTTATGCTGTTAAATTAGATCTATTGCTTGAATTTACCTCCGTTATTTTAAGGCATCCCTATTTAATAAGAACCTTACAAAAGAGCATACTCTATGATAGTTTTTAAACAGCAGTTACATCGATTAGTAAAGTACCACCTCTTTTAGAGGTGGTACTTAAGTCAGTTAATGCTAAGAATTAACTGACTAATTTGCCAATATTGGATTCAGCAGTTTTATTTAGAGAAATCGTTCCATTTCCATCGTTTCCACCATTATTTCCTTGGTTGCCTACATTATGGTGATAAAAAACGTCACGATAAGAGCCATACATCGCAGTGTAAGAAAGAGGAATAGTAATTAATAACCCTAAACCAAATGGAATAACACTCACGGCCAGAATAAATAACAGTAAAATAAAGAAGAAGAACCCACCTGCTAAATTTATTTTTACTGCCGAAAGGCTCGCTTTAACAGCAGGGAGTGCTTTATAGCCGTTGACTAATATTAACGCAGGGACAAACCAATATGCAGCAGTACTAATTGTACCGAAAATAGCAATAATAATGATAAATAGAGTAAAACCTGATGTGTTATCAGCCATCATTTCAGCAATAATTTCTTCAGAGTAATCACTAGAAGCCGCATAGATAACGTCCATCATGGCTGCACCAGAGATAATAACTGCGAGAATAATCCCAAACAGAAAAATAAGGAAACTAATACCGTAAGCGCCCATTATACTTAGATAGCGTTTGTTATAAAAACCAAAGAATAGATTATCAACATCCATCCGTCGGGTTTCATATTGCTGATGGGCAATGGCAATAAGGCCCGTAGCTAATACAGTAGTAATAAAAGGTGATATGATTGGACCTATTAGCGGAATAAAACCAAGAATGGTCGATATAATAAGACTAACGATAAAGTAGATAATAATAACACCTATCCACATCCAAAAACGTTCTTTTATTAAATCCCATCCCAGTCCTAACCAACGTACTCCGCCTGAGGCGCCTCGTGCTTGAGGAATAGGTGTAAATACCTCTTGTGGTTCTATTAGCGATGAATTATTGTCTTGTTCCATTTCCTGTACCTTAATCCCAATATCTTTAGTTTATAAATATAAGCCTTCTATAATATCTTTTTGTTTTGTTATTAATCAACTGTATTCAACTTAATATAGGATAAGGATAATCTTAGAATGTATATTTTTACTTGTGGGGACAGCCATTCTTTAATTAATACAAAATGATTTAAATAATTTAAGTTAACTTCATCTAATTAAAAAATAACTTTATTTATTTTGAATATTTTTAATTATATAAAAACAAAAAAGCAGCACTTTGATGTGCTGCTTCTTAAATTAATCTTAAGTAGAAAAGCTTAGTAGATCACTTTATGGCCATAAGATTCAAGAATTGATTTTACATTTTCCATCGTCTCTTTTGACGGTGGGTGAATGCCATCTAGCTTGTATTCTTCTCCTAAAGCTACCCATTTATGTTTGCCAAGTTCGTGGTAAGGAAGAAGTTCTACTTTTTCAATATTTTTCATATCTTTAATAAATTCGCCTAAACGATGAGCCGAATCATCATCATCAGACCAACCCGGTACAACAACATAACGAACCCATGTTTTTTGGCCTCGTTTTGCTAGATAACGTGCGAATTCAAGTGTACGCTGGTTTGATACGCCAACCAGTTTCTGGTGGATCTCATCATTGACTTGTTTTAGGTCGAGCATCACTAAGTCAGTAGCATCCATTAATTCATCAATAACAGGATCATAACGACGAACAAAGCCATTAGTATCTAGGCAGGTATGGATATTTTCTTTCTGGCAAGCGCGGAACCAATCACGCACAAATTCTGCTTGCAAAATTGCTTCGCCACCTGACGCAGTAACACCGCCGCCAGAAGCATTCATAAAATGACGATAGGTAACCGCCTCTTTCATTAGTTCATCAACTGTGACGATTTGCCCACCATGAGTATCCCATGTGTCACGGTTGTGACAATAGAGGCATCTCATTAGGCATCCTTGAAAGAAAACAATGAAACGTATTCCGGGACCGTCAACAGTACCGCAGGATTCAAATGAGTGGATACGACCAAGTACGGACATAACAGGGTTACTCCAAAACTGTCTAATAAAAAGGCCCCAAAGTAGGGGCCTTTATTCTAAGCGATTTTATCTACTTTCTCAGTAAATAAATGCATGAGTTATCAAATTACATTGTTTGTGTAAATGTACGGGTGATAACGTCTTGCTGTTGCTCTTTAGTCAGTGAGTTAAAGCGAACTGCATAACCAGAAACACGGATAGTTAACTGAGGATATTTCTCAGGGTCTTCCATTGCTTCCAACAGCATTTCACGATTCATCACGTTGACGTTCAGGTGTTGACCACCTTCGATGCCTGCTTCGTGGTGGAAGTAACCGTCCATCAGACCAGCAAGGTTCGCTTTACGAACATCATCATCTTTACCTAATGCATTAGGTACGATTGAGAAGGTGTAAGAAATACCGTCTTTCGCATAAGCAAATGGTAGTTTAGCAACTGAAGTCAGTGAAGCTACCGCACCTTTTTGGTCACGACCGTGCATTGGGTTAGCACCTGGTCCGAATGGTGCGCCTGCACGACGACCGTCTGGCGTGTTACCTGTTTTCTTACCGTAAACAACGTTTGAAGTGATAGTCAGGATAGACTGTGTAGGTACCGCATTACGGTATGTACGCAGTTTCTGAATTTTCTTCATGAAACGTTCAACTAAGTCACAAGCGATGTCATCTACACGAGAATCGTTGTTACCGAATTGTGGGTATTCGCCATCAATTTTGAAGTCAATCGCTAAACCGTTTTCATCACGGATTGGAGAAACTTTTGCATATTTGATAGCAGACAGTGAGTCAGCAGCAACAGACAGACCTGCGATACCACATGCCATTGTACGATATACGTCACGGTCATGAAGTGCCATCAGAGCTGCTTCATAGCTGTATTTATCGTGCATGTAGTGGATAACGTTCAGTGCAGTTACGTACTGAGTTGCTAACCAATCCATAAAGTGATCCATTTGGTTCATCACGGTATCGAAGTTTAATACTTCGTCCATGATTGGCGCATGTTTTGGACCTACTTGGATTTTCAGTTTTTCGTCAACACCACCATTGATGGTATACAGTAAGGTTTTCGCTAAGTTTGCACGAGCACCGAAGAACTGCATTTGTTTACCAACAACCATTGGGCTAACACAACATGCGATTGCATAGTCATCGCTGTCGAAATCAGGGCGCATTAAGTCATCATTTTCGTACTGGATTGAAGAAGTATCGATTGAGACTTTCGCTGCGTATTTTTTGAAGTTGATAGGCAGTTGTTCTGACCACAGGATGGTCATGTTTGGTTCTGGTGATGGACCCATTGTGTACAGGGTATTTAAGAAACGGAAAGTATTCTTAGTGACCAGAGTACGGCCATCTAAACCCATACCTGCTAAAGATTCCGTTGCCCAGATTGGGTCACCAGAGAACAGTTCATCATATTCAGGAGTACGTAAGAAACGAACCATACGTAATTTCATGACTAAGTGGTCAATTAATTCCTGAGCTTGTTCTTCTGTCAGTAGACCCGCTTCAATATCACGTTGGATGTAGATATCTAAGAAAGTAGATACACGACCAAATGACATTGCAGCACCGTTTTGAGATTTAACAGCGGCTAAGTAACCGAAGTAAGTCCATTGTACTGCTTCTTTCGCGTTTTGAGCTGGGCGAGAAATATCGTAACCGTATTTCGCAGCCATTTCTTGGATTTGACCTAAAGCAGCGTGCTGCTCTGCGATTTCTTCACGCAGTTGGATAGTCATTTCCAGATCTTCGCCTTTTTCCATTCTTTCTTGTAAAGAGGTGAATTGGGCAAATTTATCTTTACGCAGGAACTCAATACCGTACAGTGCAACACGACGGTAGTCACCGATGATACGACCACGACCATATGCATCTGGTAAACCTGTTAAGATACCAGATTTACGGCATTTCATGATGTCTGGAGTATAAACATCGAAAACGCCTTGGTTATGAGTTTTACGGTAATTAGTAAAGATTTTTTTCAGTTCTGGATCCAGCTCACGGTTGTAAGCGTGGCAAGAACTTTCAACCATACGGATACCACCGAATGGGATGATCGCACGTTTCAGAGGTGCATCAGTCTGTAAACCTACGATTTGTTCTAAATCTTTAGTGATGTAACCCGCATCGTGAGATGTGATAGTTGAAGCAACAGAAGTATCAAAATCAACCGGCGCATGCGTGCGGTTTTCGATTTTGATGCCTTCCATAACTTGTTCCCAAAGTGTATCAGTTGCTTTAGTGGAACCTGCTAGGAAAGATTCGTCGCCTTCATATGGAGTGTAGTTTTTTTGAATAAAGTCACGAACGTTAACACCGTTCTGCCATTCACCTTCAGAAAAACCTTTCCATGCTTCAGCAAATTTTTCATTTAAATCAGACATGATACTTCTACCTTTTTACAATGGAACTTAAGAAATCAGTCATACCTGCACGGATTAATGTTTGTCACCGCGCAGATGCATTAACCAGTATACCAGACCAACTAGGACTGCTCCGCCAATAATGTTACCGATAGTGACAGGTAATAAATTATGAGAGAGAAAATTTGATACAGTTAAATTTGAAAATTGTTCGGATGATGCACCTACTTTAGTCCAGAATTCTGCGGGTGCAAAATTCTTAATAACAATACCTAAAGGAATAAGGAACATGTTAGCGATACTGTGCTCAAAACCACTAGCAACGAACATGCCGATAGGTAAAATCAGTGCAAAAAGCTTGTCAATCAGTGTACGACCTGCATAGCTCATCCATACTGCAAGACAGACCATTAAGTTAGCTAGAATACCTAAACAGACTGCTTCAATAAACGTGTGCTCTAGTTTATGTTGTGCAGTTTGTAAAACATTCAGCCCCCAAAGCCCATTTGCGGCCATATACTGACCAGCAAACCACATTAAGGCGACAAAAAAGAGTGCGCCAACAAAGTTACCAAGATAGACATTTATCCAGTTAGCAAACATTTTGCCCCAAGATATACGTCCGGTTGCTTTAGGAATAATAGTCAGAACAGTTGAGGTGAATAAGTCCGCGCCACAAACGATAACGAGCATTAACCCCAGAGAGAAGCAGATCCCACCGACTAATTTAGCCAGCCCAAATGGAACAGATGCGGTACCTGTAGTAGCAGTAATATAAAAAACAAAAGCAATGGATATAAACATTCCCGCAGTAAATGCAGATAAGTAAGTCGTTGGGATCTGTTTATTTGCTTTATAACAACATGCATCATCGGCAACTTTTGCCATATCTGCAGGTGATAATAAATTAAAAGGGCTGTCAGCTTTCATACTAACACTCTCTTATATGTTGGAATAATTATAGCACGCAATAATAGTAGCAAAGGGGCTTACTTCTAAAATTGATATGGATCATGGTCGCTCATTAGAATCCTGTTTTTAGTGCGTAAAAACCCGCTATTTTAGCTATAACTATTTGATTAAATTAATGAAAAAATTTTTTAAAAATTATCAAAAAATTTTAGACTAGCTGGATAAATAAAGTGGAAAGTAAATATAAAGTATTATTTAAACCCCGTATGTTAAGAATTAAAAATTAAATTTAACGCTTTATTTACTTTTGTCATAAATATAAACATTACTTTATTTGTGGTTAATCTTTAGTGATTACTCCAGACATATATCCATTATAAAAATAAGGTTTTTTAATTTTTGAGATCTGGTTAAATAAATAGCAATTTAATCTAGAATTAAGCGCTATTCTTAGTGTAAAAATTCAATGTAAGTTTATAGTGTCATATTAAATGCCTTAAATCGTCACTTTTGCCATATTTTGACAATTTTGTCAGATGGCAAATTTGTCATGTTGACAAATCTGTCAATATTTTATTTTCAGCAAAATAAAACACTCTACTTTTCAATAGAGTGTTTCAATTTAAATACGCGCTTATTATTCAGTTAAAATTAGTTATTATTTAATAAATAACCTTAAACAAAATAGTCTTATTTCGTCGATTGACGTTTTGCTTTCTGTAATTTCTCATAGGCTGCAAGTAACGACTGATGAACAGGCAAATTAGCTAAATCAGGATCAATAGTCTGTAATCCGTAAAATGCTTGTTTACCTTGCATTGCATTTAAGGCTGCCTGTAATGTTTTTTCACCATACATACGAGAAAATGCGTGCGTATATTGTTCTGATTCACGTTCAGTCTCTTGTTGTAATAATAAGAGATTGTGTAAACAGCGATAGTAGTTTTGACGCTCTGGCGTAAATAAAGAAGCATTAAAATCTTGAGTCCATTCAACCCAAACGAGCGCTTGATCAAGATCGCCACCCGCAAGTGCTAACATTGATTTTAATTCGCCTACACGTAAATGGCTCCAACCATTATCTTTGCCAGGAGCAATACCAATCATCTCTCTGATACGTGTAAAGTCGTCTAAACCATCTTCATCAAATTGACCAATAAGAGAAAGATACTCTTCTTGAGAGCCTTGGCTTGTTGGTAGAGAAAGAATAGTGTCACGCCAATGTACACCCATAATGTTATTGGCTAATTGTAAATCTTCAGCAGGATAAATATCTGATAAACCCGGTACTAAAATACGACAAGCGTATACACCTAGGTGTGAGTAGTCCATGATATAGACTTCTGCATCGCACTGTTGGCAAAGTGACATTAAGGTGTGGAACTCTTCTTCTGTCGTACCACTGAAGTTCCAATCAACAAACGGGTAATCGGCATCTTTCTTAAATAGATCCCAGCTAATTAAACCACTTGAATCAATAAAGTGTGTTTCAAGGTTAGTATGATCACCGACTTCTTCATCATCAAAGCTTGGTGGATTAAAGACATCGAGATCTTTAAGGCTACGGCCTTGTAATAATTCAGTGACAGTACGCTCTAAAGCCACACCAAAATCAGGGTGAGCACCAAAAGAGGCAAAGCAGGTGCCATTTTGTGGGTTGAATAACACGACACAAATAACAGGGAATTGACCACCTAAAGAGGCATCAAAGCTAAAGATTGGGAAACCTTCTTGCTCTAATGTTTCAATCGCTTCAATAACAGCAGGATAGCGAGCTAAAACTACTTTAGGAATTTCAGGTAAGCTAATTCTTTCAGTGATAATGCGATTTTTGACATAACGTTCAAAAACTTCAGAAAGCCCTTGAACTCGTGCTTCATTCTTTGTATTTCCCGCTGACATACCATTAGAAGCATATAAGTTAGCAATAATATTTACAGGAATATAAACGGGCTTTTCATCAGATTGACGTATAAATGGTAGAGCACAAATTCCGCGATCATGATTACTTGATTGTAAATCAACTAACTCACTACCACATAACTCACCTTCAGGATCATAAAACTCGCGTAAACGCGCATCTAATAAGCCAGTAGGAACGGAATCATCTTCTGTGAGTGGGAACCATTTTTCACTTGGATAGTGAACAAATTCACCTTCGGCAATATCAGCACCTAGCCAGAAATCAGAGAAGAAATAATTGGTTGAAAGACGTTCAAAGTATTCGCCTAGTGCAGAGGCTAATGCTGCCTTTTTGCTAGCGCCTTTACCGTTAGTAAAACATAAAGGGCAATCTTTATCGCGAATATGAACAGACCAAACGTTAGGAACAGGGTTTAACCATGAAGCTTCTTCAATGTTAAATCCTAAGTCGGTTAATTTTTGCTGAAAGCTAGCGATAGAATCTTCCAGTGCGGCATCTTTGCCAGGAATAAATGTTTGTGACATGGCAGGTTTCATCAATATTTTGCTGGTGATAGTTAGGGGCACATGATACTGAAACTCCCTGTAATGCACTAATAATTTCTCTCATTTACCCAAGGTTAACTATATTTATCGTTCATAATTTATTTGATATATGATTTTTTTTAATAAATTCGTTCGATTTATCACGGAATTAATAATTTTAAATCATCATAATTGGATTTATTTATAAACTCATAAGGGATCAGTTCGATGATGAAAAAAACATTGCTCGCAAGCCTGTTAGCTGTAATCAGTGGTTCTGCTTTTGCCTTACCTAATGTCACCATTTTAGCAACAGGTGGCACAATTGCTGGTGGTGGTGATTCAGCAACAACATCAAGTTATACCGCAGGCAAGTTAGGTATTGATACATTGATTAATGCAGTACCTGAAGCTAAAAAAGTCGCTAATTTAAAAGGCGAGCAAGTCGTGAATATCGGCTCTCAAGATATGAATGATCAAGTATGGCTTAAGCTGGCTAATAAAATTAATGCAGATTGCGACAAAACAGACGGCTTTGTGATCACCCATGGTACAGATACCATGGAAGAAACCGCCTATTTCCTTGATTTAACTACAGCATGTAAAAAACCGGTCGTTATGGTGGGGGCAATGCGTCCTGCAACGGCATTAGGTGCTGAAGGCCCTTTAAATCTTTTTAATGCGGTTGTGATTGCGAGTGATAAAGCCTCTGAAGATCGTGGTGTATTAGTGACCATGAATAATGCGGTTATCAGTGGTAAAGATGTTGTGAAAATGAACACGACTGAAGTACAAGCATTCCAGCCTGTTAACGCAGGCGCTCAAGGTTATGTACATAACGGTAAGGTTCATTATTATACCGCGGCATTACCTCGTGCTGACAAACCTGCATTTGATGTCAGCAAACTGACTGAATTACCAAAAGTGGGTATTGTTTATAACTACTCCAATGCCTCTAATTTACCAGCAAAAGCCTTTATTGATAACGACTACAAAGGTATTGTCAGTGCCGGTGTGGGTAACGGTAATTTATATACTGATATTTTTGATACCTTAGCTGATGGTGCTAAAAAAGGTGTCGTTGTTGTACGTGCAAGTCGCGTACCAGTCGGTTTTACTACACAAAATGGTGAAGTTGATGATGCAAAATATGGCTTTGTTGCATCAGAGCGCTTAAACCCACAAAAAGCGAGAGTGTTATTACAGTTATCACTGACTGAAACTCAAGATCCAGCAAAAATTCAAAAGAACTTTGAAAAATATTAATTTCTGCTATATGTAGGTTAAATTTTTAGCGGAAATTTAAAAAAAGAGAGTCCATCTTAAGTATATCAATAAATAGATGGCTCTCTTTTGAAATAATTATTTTATTTTAAGTAATTTATCATAACTGTTTAGTACTGCATTATGATTATCAATACGATCTATTTTTTTATCTTGGGTATATAAACGAATTGTTTTGTATACACCTTCATTAATAAATTGACCGTTATGATTAAGAGCGATTGTCAAATTATTCATGGGAACCGCAGTATCTTTTAGTGTAACACCTCGTCTTCTGTCAATTCTATTTCCCAAAGATTGTATAATAAAACCATCTTTTTTATTGGTAAATGTAGAATAGCCTTTGAGATTGAGGGTAAGTCCTTGTGTCGAAATATAATGATAGTTATTAAACTTTGTATTGCTAAGGTTAAATAAAATACTTTTTTTACTCTTATTATTGGCTCTAATAATACCGTAGTTATCAAGAGTTGTATTATCGGCATTAATAATCACTCTATTTAATGAAAATAAACCTTGGGAGAGTGCGGTATTATTTTTATTGCCGAGGGTTATTTGATGCCTGACTTCATAAGCAGCCTCCAATGTACGCATGCCATTTATGAGTGGATATGACTTATTTTTATTGAGATAAGATCGAATAACACCGGTATCGATAACGATATTTCCTCTTGAAGAGATAAAACCTTTTTCTAAATTAATATTATTAGAAATAATATTAATTTGATTAAATGCCATATTAAATTTATGCTTATCACTACGTAAAATTATGCGACCAAAATTTTCTTTAATATTTTCATTATAATATCGTGGGTCATGAAATGAAATGTGATTTTCTAAATGGTAGCCTATCAATTCTCCTTGTTCAATAATGGGTTTCCCCGTTACTAAAGTTTCAGATAATGTATTTGAAAAACTGCAGTTATCACAAATAATCCCATTTGGATTAGCAATAATAACATGAGCAGTTTGCCCTTTTACGCCTATATTACCCTCCAATAAAGAACTTGGGCCGTTGATGACTTCATTAATAATATAATCTGCTTTTGCCTCAATGTTATTTAACGTTAATCCTGATTTATCGACATTAAACGACTCGTGTTTATTGTAAGATACTTTTTTTTCATTACTGGGTTCAATAATTATTTCATTACTAGCGAAACATATTGATGATGTGGATATGAATCCGATAAACATAGTTATAATTTTTAATTTCATAGGGTTTTCCTTTTATCTATTTGTCTAAGTTAATTTATCGACAATATTAAGAGGAATAAACCTTATAAAATAAAAAGGGTTTTTATTTATAATAAAAAAACAAATAACAAGGAATAAAAATTGTTATTTGTTTTTTATCATAAAGAAAGAAACAAGGATTCAATGATCTTTGATTCGATTGACAACAATATTAGCGGTACAAAAAGCAATAAAAGGTGTAAAAGAAAATACAATAAATAACCAATGTGCCGCATTTTGAGCACCTATTATACCGCCCGGATCTGTTAATCCAGCCATATTCACCACAGTCCCAGAAATAGAGGCGCCAACAGCCGTTGAAAACAATTGGATAGTGGTAATGGATGTTGCTGCTTTTTGCGCTTCTTGCCCCTGAGAAACGTGTAAAACACGGGTTAAATAATGTGGCCATGCCATACCAATTCCGGCACCGGTAAAAAAGAGGGCTATACAAATAATGATAATTTGCGCATAAGGTATGGTTAGAACATTAGAGATAAATAAACCAAGGATCACAATGGCTGAAAAATTAATCATTGGGCCAAAACGCATTAATTTCTGAGCAGTAGATTGTTTGCTTGATGAAGACATAATGGCAGAGAAAGACCAACCCGCACCAACCAATGCTGCTAAATAGCCCGAAAGCAGTGGGGTAATATGATGGATAATTTGCAAGAAGTAGGGCACAAAGACTTCTGTTTGTACACTGATCCCTAATAAAGCCATGGTGAGATATATGGGGGCTAGTGGTGCAGAAAAAGAAAATGTTCCTTTAGGAAATAAGCCATCGTTTGATTTTTTATCAATATTGACTAGCAGTAGAATAAAGATAAAAGCAAATACAAAGGATAAAACGTTATATAAAATAACGTGATAGAGACTACCAATAGAAATAGATAATACAGCAAACATGAGTAAAATAAGCTGTTGATAAGGTAACGGGGTTTTCGCGACGATAATATCAGCAGTATTTTCGGTAGGAAGAATAGTAAATAATAAAATAGCGTAAGGAATACCTACAAATAAAATAGACCAAAATGCACCACGCCAAACATCATACTCAGCAAATATTCCACCTAATGCAGGGCCTAATAGTGTCGATATTCCCCACATGCTAGACATTAATGCCATGGCTCTAGACCAAAGTGGTTGAGGAAACATGACTCTAACTAAAGAGTAAGCAAGTGCCAGCAACATTCCTCCGCCTGCGCCTTGAACAAATCGCCCTAAAAGTAATATCGGCATTGAGGGCGCTGTCGCACAAATAACAGAACCTGCTAAAAAGCAAATTGTGGCAAAAAGATAACTATTGCGAGGTGCAAATACACTCAGTAATCGAGATGTTAATGCGGAAGAGAGAATTGAAGCTAGAATAAAAACAGTGGTGTTCCATGCATATAAATTAAGCCCGCCAATATCACGTACAATTGAAGGCAACGTTGTGATCGTAATATAGACATTAATTGCGTGTAATGCGACACCTCCTGCTAAAGCGAGCGATTTTAGACTATTTTTTCCATGCAGAAGCATTCCCCAGCTCGCTTCTTCTTTTTTATTTACACTCCCCGACATAAAACACTCCTAACCCTTATTTTTATGCTCTGTATATTATGCGTTAGTTCACAATAATCATTGCGCCAATTTAACGGGAATGATACAACCGATAAAGGTCATTTTGTAAAAACATATTCAGATAGGGTGAATTTGAATGAGTCAGGTATATAACTTTAGTGCAGGTCCGGCTATGTTACCGGCAGAAGTCCTTCGTCGTGCAGAATTAGAATTATGCAACTGGCATGAACTTGGGCGTTCGGTTATGGAAATTAGCCACCGCAGTAAAGAGTTTCTTGAAGTTGCTCATCAGGCAGAACAAGATCTTCGCGATCTTCTCAATGTGCCAGAAAACTACAAAATTCTTTTTTGTCACGGTGGTGCTCGAGGCCATTTTGCTGCTTTACCTCTCAATTTATTAGGCGATAAAGCAAGCGCTGATTATATTGATGGTGGTTATTGGGCTAAAAGTGCAGCTGAAGAAGCTGAAAAATATTGTTCGCCAAATATCATTAAAATTAAAACAGAAGTTGATGGCAAAATTGGTGTTAAACCAATGAAAGAGTGGCAATTAAGTGCTGATGCTGCTTATGTGCATTATTGCCCAAATGAAACCATTGATGGTATTGCCATTCATGAAGAGCCAGATTTTGATGACAGCAAAATTGTTATTGCTGACTACTCCTCTTCTATTTTATCTCAACCGATAGATGTTAGCCGTTTTGGTGTTATTTATGCGGGTGCACAAAAGAATATTGGTCCTGCGGGTTTAACTATTGTCATTATTCGTGAAGATCTATTAGGTAAAGCGCGCAAAGAGACACCTTCCGTGTTTGATTACACCGTACTTGCTGAAAATGATTCCATGTTTAATACACCACCTACTTTTGCTTGGTATTTATCAGGTATGGTCTTTAAATGGCTAAAAGAACAAGGTGGGTTGCAAGAGATGGCAAAACGTAACTATGAGAAAGCTGCACTTCTTTATAGTGCAATTGATAATAGTGATTTCTATATCAATCGTATTGCCACAGAGAATCGTTCACTAATGAATGTCCCTTTCCAAATGTCTTCTCCAGAGTTAGATTCTGTATTCTTAAAAGAGGCAGAAGCACAAGGGTTAGTCGCCTTAAAAGGTCACCGTGTATCAGGTGGTATGCGTGCTTCAATTTATAACGCAATGCCATTAGAAGGTGTTCAAGCATTAGTTGATTTTATGGCTGATTTTGAACGTCGCCATGCGTAATAAATAAAATTCTCAACTAAGAAAACCTGCTTAAAATACAGGTTTTCTTAGTTATTCAATATTTAAGATGTTAATAATTAAAATTGAATTACCGAGTACAGAATTAATAAATAAAAATACAAGTACCTAAATAATTTTATATTTAATTAAATAACATCCCTGTTTAATCTACTTGTTTATTGGAGTTTTTACCTGTTTATGGAATCGTTAACATTACAACCTATCGCTCATATCGAAGGTGTTATTAATTTACCAGGATCAAAAAGTGTCTCTAACCGTGCGTTGTTATTAGCGGCTTTAGCTAAAGGTAAAACTCGTCTAACCAACTTATTAGATAGTGATGATATTCGTCATATGCTTAATGCATTAAAAGCATTAGGTGTGCAATATCAATTATCAAATGACAATACGGTATGTGATATTGAAGGGCTAGGGGGCGAATTTAAAACCAATTCACCATTAGAGCTCTTTTTAGGTAATGCAGGTACAGCAATGCGCCCATTAGCGGCTGCCTTAAATCTCGGTCAGCATGATATTATTCTTACTGGCGAACCTCGTATGAAAGAGCGTCCAATTGGGCATTTAGTTGATGCTTTACGCCAAGGTGGCGCAAAAATTGATTATCTTGAACAAACGGATTATCCGCCAATTCGCTTACGTGGTGGTTTTTTAGGGGGCAATGTTGAGGTTGATGGCAGTGTTTCTAGCCAATTTTTGACTGCATTATTAATGGCCGCACCTTTAGCTGAGCAAGATACGATTATCACCATTAAAGGTGAGTTAGTATCAAAACCTTACATTGATATTACCTTAGCCTTAATTAATACCTTTGGTGGGAAAATTGAAAACCAAGACTACCAACGCTTTGTTATAAAAGGTGGTCAGCAATACCAATCTCCAGAAAAGTACCTTGTAGAAGGTGATGCTTCATCTGCTTCTTACTTTTTAGCTGCTGCTGCCATTAAAGGCGGTACTGTACGAGTTACAGGTATAGGTAAAAATAGCTTACAAGGGGATATTCATTTTGCTTCTGTGCTTGAAAAAATGGGTGCAAAAGTACGCTGGGGTGATGATTATATTGAGTGTGAGCGTGGAACGTTAAAAGGCATTGATATGGATATGAATACTATCCCTGATGCAGCGATGACCATTGCTACCACAGCACTTTTTGCAGAAGGCGAAACGGTTATCCGCAATATTTATAATTGGCGCGTAAAAGAAACTGATCGACTAGCGGCAATGGCTGCAGAGTTACAAAAAGTGGGCGCTGTTGTTGAAGAAGGGCACGACTACTTAAAAGTCACGCCACCAAAGCAATTAACCACTGCGAATATCGAAACTTATAATGATCACCGTATTGCAATGTGTTTTTCATTGGTGGCGCTTTCAGATACGCCAATTACTATTCTTGATCCGGGGTGTACTGCAAAAACCTTCCCTGATTATTTTGAGAAATTAGAAACACTTTCTCAGCGTAATAATTAATGTAAAAAGCATTAATTAAAATAAGTCAAAATTAAATCAGTTAAATCGGCAGTATTGGACTTTTTGAAGAACAATACTGCCGATTTTCTATGGTGATTAGATTAAATTTTCTAAAAAATACACTATCTCGAAAAAATAATATTAAATAAGACGCTTTAGTGCTTATCTGCTTGTTTCTTCCTATACATTGTATGCGTATAATGTCGCGCATATATTAATACTGTTTTTCTCTGTTTGAACACTATGCCTATTATATCAATGTAATAAGAGCAACAAATACAGAAATGCAGTGCCCACGAAAAGGAGAAACTCATGGCGGTTATCGTCCCTGTTATAACTGTTGATGGGCCTAGCGGAGCAGGTAAAGGAACATTATGCCAAGCATTAGCGAAAGCGTTTGGCTGGCATTTACTCGATTCTGGCGCTATTTATCGTGTATTGGCATTAGCGGCTTTACATCACCATGTTGATATCACCTCAGAAGATGCTTTAGTCCCCTTGGCTGCAAATTTAGATGTGCGTTTTATTCCTAATGAGAATGGCTTAAGTGTCATTCTTGAAGGTGAAGATGTTTCAACTGAAATTCGAACAGAAACCGTTGGGAACACGGCATCACAAGCTGCGACTTTTCCTCGTGTAAGAGAAGCATTACTGCGTCGCCAACGCGCATTTCGTACAGCGCCGGGCTTAATTGCAGATGGCCGAGATATGGGCACAATCGTTTTTCCTGATGCCCAAGTAAAAATATTTCTAGAAGCGAGTGCAGAAGAGCGCGCGCGTCGTCGCATGTTACAGTTGCAGGAAAAGGGCTTTAATGTTAACTTTGAGCGCCTTTTATCCGAGATAAAAGAACGCGATCACCGTGACCGGAATCGCGCTGTTGCGCCACTTGTTGCGGCGAAAGATGCATTAATTCTCGATTCTACAAGCTTGTCTATTGACGAAGTCATTGAAAAATCGTTGACTTATGCTAAAAAAAATCTGCAATTATCAGCGTAATTAATTTTTATTTCGTTTATACTAGGTAATTATCAAAATCGGGTTGACGTGTTAATGAAAACACAACAATGCCCGATGACCTTGTCACAAAGGATGTAACGAGGTATGTGAAACAACCCCATTCGGCCGGATGCTAAATGGACGTTAATTAAATTTACTTGAAGATCATTAACATGACAGAATCTTTTGCTCAACTCTTTGAAGAATCCCTAAAAACAATCGAAACTCGTCCTGGCGCTATCGTTCGCGGCGTTGTAGTTGCTATCGATAAAGACGTTGTTCTGGTTGATGCAGGTCTGAAATCAGAATCTGCTATTCCTGTAGAACAATTCAAAAACGCTCAAGGCGAATTAGAAATCCAAGTGGGCGACGAAATTGATGTTGCTCTGGACGCGGTTGAAGATGGCTTCGGTGAAACCGTTCTGTCTCGTGAGAAAGCTAAACGTCACGAAGCGTGGCTGATGCTGGAAAAAGCTTACGAAGAAAACGAAACTGTTGTTGGTATCATCAACGGTAAAGTTAAAGGTGGTTTCACTGTTGAACTGAACGGCATTCGTGCGTTCTTACCAGGTTCACTGGTAGACGTTCGCCCAGTTCGCGATACAACTCATCTGGAAAACAAAGAGCTTGAGTTCAAAGTCATCAAATTAGACCAAAAACGTAACAACGTTGTTGTATCTCGTCGTGCGGTTATCGAATCTGAAAACAGTGCAGAACGCGATCAGTTATTAGAAAACCTGCAAGAAGGCATGGAAGTTAAAGGTATCGTTAAGAACCTTACTGACTACGGTGCATTCGTTGATCTGGGCGGTGTTGACGGCTTACTGCACATCACTGACATGGCTTGGAAACGTGTTAAACACCCAAGCGAAATTGTCAATGTTGGCGACGAAATCACTGTTAAAGTCCTGAAATTCGACCGTGAACGTACTCGCGTATCATTAGGTCTGAAACAACTGGGCGAAGATCCATGGGTAGCTATCGCTAAACGTTATCCAGAAGGTACTAAACTGACTGGTCGTGTAACTAACCTGACTGATTACGGTTGCTTCGTAGAAATCGAAGAAGGCGTTGAAGGTCTGGTACACGTTTCTGAAATGGATTGGACTAACAAAAACATTCACCCATCTAAAGTTGTTAACGTTGGTGATGTTGTTGAAGTTATGGTTCTTGACATCGATGAAGAACGTCGTCGTATTTCACTGGGTCTGAAACAGTGCAAATCTAACCCATGGCAGCAGTTCGCAGAAACTCACAACAAGAACGACCGTGTTGAAGGTAAAATCAAGTCTATCACTGACTTCGGTATCTTCATCGGTTTAGACGGCGGTATCGACGGTCTGGTTCATTTATCTGACATTTCTTGGAATGTTGCAGGTGAAGAAGCCGTTCGTGAATACAAAAAAGGCGACGAAATCGCTGCTGTAGTTCTGCAAGTTGATGCTGAACGTGAACGTATCTCACTGGGTGTTAAACAATTATCAGAAGATCCATTCAATAATTACCTGTCTGCTCACAAAAAAGGTGCTATTGTTTCTGGTAAAGTAACTGCTGTTGACGCTAAAGGCGCAACTGTAGAATTAGCTGACGGTGTTGAAGGTTACCTGCGTGCTTCAGAAGCTTCACGTGACCGCGTTGAAGATGCAACTCTGGTTCTGAATGTTGGCGAAGCTGTAGAAGCTAAATACACTGGCGTTGACCGTAAAAACCGCGTTATCAACTTATCTGTTCGTGCTAAGGACGAAGCAGACGAGAAAGACGCTATCGCTTCTGTAAACAATAAAGAAGAAGTTGGTTTTTCAAACAACGCTATGGCTGAAGCTTTCAAAGCAGCTAAAGGCGAATAATTTAAGTTATTAACGGAAGGCAACGTTAATCGTTGCCTATTTATCGGTAGTTTAGGGAGGTAATATGACCAAGTCTGAGTTAATCGAGAGACTTGCAGGCCTACAATCTCATCTTTCGGCTAAGACGGTTGAAGAAGCTGTAAAAGAAATGCTTGATCATATGGCTGATACTTTAGCTGATGGTGAGCGTATCGAAGTCCGCGGATTCGGCAGTTTTTCTCTACACTACCGTGCGCCGCGTACGGGTCGTAACCCGAAGACTGGTGATAAAGTAGATCTGGAAGGTAAATACGTTCCACACTTTAAGCCAGGTAAAGAGTTACGTGACCGTGTAAATATTTATACGGAATAATAACTCCTGTCGAAATGGCACGATGTTAGTTAACTTTCTCAAAAACGGTGCTTAGGTGCCGTTTTTTTATTACCAATTATTATGACTTTTAGTGTGTTTTTTTACTCCTTAATCTTTTTTCCATCTTCCATCTTCCATCTTCCATCTTCCATCTTCCATCTCTAATGCTAAATGATCGATTCGTTCTATTTACTTTATCTCACTAGCTCCTTTCTTCTTTATTACTGTATTCTGCTTTAGTTTTAATTTCTCTATTTAATTACCTATATCACTTAGTTGTTTTATTTTTTACGAGTTGCTTCTCAAAATTTATTGTATGTAACAAGAGATCTTTTTCTTTTTATAAAGTATCGCTAAAAGATGACCTAAAAGCCTTTCTTTAACTAAATGATAACACCATGATATTTAAAGAATGATTGAAGGTAAGGATGCTGAAAATGATTGTATTGAATCGAATGATAAATTTTTTTGAGCTAGGGGCAGTATCAATAAAACGGAGATGCTTTCATTCAACCTATTTTCAAAAACTCTATTTCACAAAGCTAACTTTAGATAAAATTGCTTTGGCAATCATATTAGGTAGCTTACCGTTATTAGTTCAACATACTCTTTTTAGCCAGACAATTTACTCTATTATCATTCTTGTTGCTCTATTTCTATTATTTATTCCTTTTTGCTCATTCCGATTTTTAGCGATATTTCTATTTTTCTGGGTTTATTCAAATATGACCGCATCATCGCTAATGACGAGAACAGAGCAGTTTGCTGATAATATGGCAACACTTGAAACCAAAATTATAGATTATCGTCAGTTAACAGACGGTCATATTATTATCAAAATACCTATTACGAAAAGAACGCTTTTTTCATCGTCTGCTTATGCGAACGTGTATTGGCGAAATCCGCCTAAAAATATCATAGTAGGGCAATATTGGAGGTTTAAAATCCAATTCAGAGCTGTACATAGCTATTTAAATGAAGGTGGGTTTGATAGCCAAAAATATGCTGTTTCTATGAAAGAAACGTTAACGGGTAAAGTGATGACGGCAACGTTTATCCGTGATGATATATCACTGCGTACTCAACTTATTCAGACAATCTCAGCTTATTGGCAAACAGCAAAAAATAAAGGTGAAATTATTGCTTTAGTCTTAGGTGATAAGCGATATATTGAACCTGATAAAAAAGATCTCTATATGAAAACAGGGGTTGCACATTTAATTGTGATATCGGGTTTACATATAGGCTTAGCTGCCTTTTCTGGTTGGGTTCTTGCAAGAGGTATTCAATTTCTTTTTCCTATCAAATGGATTAATCCTCAGTTTCCATTAGTCATAGCTTGGCTATGTGGTGTTTTCTATGCCGCGTTATCAGGTTGGGGAATACCCGCAACAAGAGCTGTTATTGGATTAACCGTTTGGGTTATTTTACATTGGGGGAGCCGATTATTTTTACCTTGGCAATGGGCACTTTGGAGTGCTGCTCTTATTCTTATTGTTGATCCTCTTTCTATTCTTTCAGCCAGTTTCTGGCTTTCATTTTCTGCTGTATTTGCCATTATTTTTTGGTATTGGATGTACCCATTAAAAACTAAATATAATCATCAAAAGAGGTGGTTTATTTTAAGATTGATACATTTACAATTTGGTTTATTAATTATCTTATTACCATTTCAATTATATTTATTTAATGGTGCTAATTTTTTTAGTTTTATCGTTAATTTATGGGCGGTTCCTGTTATTTCTTTTGTTACCGTGCCATTAATAATGTTTGGATTATTGACATTCTTTCTTTCATTTTTACAACCACTCATTTGGCATTGGATTGATCTTTCTATTAATCTTGCTTTTTGGTGTACTCCATTATTTTTACCATTTTGGCAAGAGAGTGGCGCTATTCCTTTATTATTAGGATTTTTGGGGATTGGTATTATTTTAATCATTAAAATGTCATGGTGGTATCATCATTTTATTTGTATTGTGGCTATTGGTACTCTTTTATATTGTGAGTTCGTCACTTCTTCGCGATATCAATGGCGAATGTCTATGCTAGATGTTGGACATGGTTTGGCGATTATTATTGAAAAAGAAGGGGAGGCGATTATTTATGACACTGGAATGCGTTGGAAAAGTGGGGGTTCAATTGCAAAAAGTGTCATTATTCCTTATTTAAGAAATCATCGACTTAAACCGGTTGCATTGATAATTAGCCATGATCATCTTGATCATACGGGGGGATTAAAGATTTAATAAAAACTTATCCTAACTTAAGTATTCGCAGTAGTTTTGACGATCCTTCGCATTTACCGTGTTTAAGCAATAAATCATGGCAGTGGAAAGGGATCCAATTTGATGCATTATGGCCACCGAATAAATTATTCTCCCCGAAGAACAATCAATCCTGTGTGATTAATGTCAGCGATGGTAAATACAATATTCTTTTAACTGGAGATATAGAGAAAGAAGCTGAAGCTCAATTGGTAAAAGTAAAAAAAGATCAACTGAAAGCAGATGTTTTACAAGTCCCTCATCATGGTAGCCAAACATCATCCACATTGATGTTTATCCGAGCAGTATCACCTAAAATTGCTCTCGTTTCGGCTGCTCGTTATAGCCCTTGGCGTTTACCTTCTGATAAAGTACATCATCGCTATAAAAAAGAAGCTATTAATTGGCTAACAACCTCTAATAGTGGGCAAGTTTCTATCGAGTTTAATCAAGATAATATTGATGTATTTACCTATAGACGAGATATTTTACCTCGTTGGTATCATCAGTGGTTTGGTATTTTGGCGTTTACCTTCTGATAAAGTACATCATCGCTATAAAAAAGAAGCTATTAATTGGCTAACAACCTCTAATAGTGGGCAAGTTTCTATCGAGTTTAATCAAGATAATATTGATGTATTTACCTATAGACGAGATATTTTACCTCGTTGGTATCATCAGTGGTTTGGTATTTTGGCGTTTACCTTCTGATAAAGTACATCATCGCTATAAAAAAGAAGCTATTAATTGGCTAACAACCTCTAATAGTGGGCAAGTTTCTATCGAGTTTAATCAAGATAATATTGATGTATTTACCTATAGACGAGATATTTTACCTCGTTGGTATCATCAGTGGTTTGGTATTTTGACGTTTCCCGAGTAGAATGACCGGCTAATTATTAAAAGTTTGGTAATACATATGAATGATATAGATCTATCAACGTGGCAAACATTCCGCCGCTTATGGCCAATGATCCGAATTTTCAAAGCGGGTTTAATCGCGGCTGCAATTGCATTAATTATCAATGCAAGCGTGGATGCCTTTATGATTTCTTTATTAAAACCGCTGCTTGATGAAGGTTTTGGTAAAGCGACAAATGACGTATTAAAATGGATGCCTCTTGCCGTCATTGGGCTGATAGTTCTGCGTGGTATATCTAACTTTGTTTCAAGTTACTGCCTTTCTTGGGTATCAGGAAAAGTGGTAATGAATATGCGTCGCCGACTGTTTTCTCATATTATGGGAATGCCAGTGAGCTTTTTTGATCAGCAATCAACAGGGACTTTACTCTCCCGTATCACCTATGATTCAGAACAAGTTGCCTCTTCATCATCAGGTGCATTAATCACTGTTGTACGTGAAGGCGCTTATATCATCGGACTATTTGGTTTGATGTTTTACTATAGCTGGCAATTATCCCTGATCCTTATCGTTATCGCACCTATTGTGGCTGTTGTTATCCGTTTGGTATCGACTCGTTTTAGAATTATCAGTAAACGGATCCAAAATAGCATGGGACAAGTGACAACTAGCGCAGAACAAATGCTAAAAGGGCATAAAGAAGTTCTGATTTTTAATGGTCAAGAAGTTGAAAATAAACGCTTTAATCATGTGAGCAATCATATTCGCCGTCAAGGTATGCGTATGGTTGTCGCATCGTCAATTTCAGATCCTATTATTCAGTTGATTGCTTCTTTCGCATTAGCATTTGTCCTGTATGCAGCAAGTTTCCCTGAAATTATGGATACATTAACAGCGGGTACAATCACTGTTGTCTTCTCCTCAATGGTTGCATTAATGCGTCCGTTGAAATCACTAACTAACGTGAATGCTCAGTTTCAGCGTGGTATGGCTGCTTGTCAGACGCTATTTGCTATCCTCGATATGGAGCAAGAAAAAGACACGGGTAAGCTTGAACTGAAAAAACCAACTGGTGATATTGAGTTTCGTAATGTGACTTTCCAATATGTCACGAAAGATACACCAGCACTGAAAAACATGTCATTTACTATCCCTGAAGGGAAAACCGTTGCATTAGTTGGTCGTTCAGGTTCAGGTAAGTCTACGATTGCAAACTTGATCACTCGTTTTTATGACATTAATGAAGGCGAGATATTGATTAATGGTCATGATATTCGGGAATACACCTTGAAATCTTTGCGTAACCAAGTTGCTTTGGTTTCTCAAAATGTGCATCTTTTTAATGAAACGGTGGCAAACAATATCGTCTACGCTTGTGAAGATCAGTATACCCGTGAAGATATTGAAAAAGCAGCGAAAATGGCACATGCGATGGATTTTATCCAAAAAATGGATAAAGGTTTAGATACTGAAATTGGTGAAAATGGCGTGTTACTTTCAGGTGGACAACGTCAGCGTATTGCAATTGCAAGAGCGTTATTACGAGATTCACCAATTCTTATTCTTGATGAAGCAACATCAGCACTAGATACAGAATCTGAGCGTGCTATCCAGTCAGCACTTGATGAACTACAGAAGAACAGAACCTCTTTAGTGATTGCTCACCGCTTATCAACTATTGAAAAAGCGGATGAAATATTAGTTATTGAAGATGGTGAAATTGTTGAACGTGGCGCACACCTTGATTTGATTGAGAAACAAGGTATTTATGCACAACTTCACAGGATGCAATTTGGCAAATGATTGAACGGATTTGGTCTGGTAAATCTTGGTTTTATATCCTATTGCTTCCATTCTCATGGTTGTATGGTGCTATCACACTGTTAAGGCGTTTTGCATATCAGAAAGGATGGTTAGCATCATGGAAAGCCCCTGTTCCTGTTGTGATTGTTGGCAATTTAACCGCAGGTGGGAATGGCAAAACACCTGTTGTGATATGGCTTGTTGAGCAATTAATACAGCAAGGGTTTAAACCAGGTGTCGTATCTCGTGGTTACGGCGGCAAATCAGACCATTATCCATTACTTTTGACATCTAATACGACACCTGCCATGGCAGGTGATGAACCTGTATTGATTCATCATCGAACAACAGCGCCTGTTGCGGTTGCACCGAATCGACGAGATGCAGTAAAAGCGTTATTAGCTCAATATGAGATTGATGTGATCATCACTGACGATGGTTTACAGCATTATGCATTACAGCGTGATTATGAAATTGTTGTCATTGATGGTCAGCGTCGGTTTGGTAATGGTTGGTGGTTACCAGCAGGCCCTATGCGAGAGCGTGCACAGCGCTTAAATTCAGTAGATGCAATTATCGTTAATGGCGGAATAAGCCAAGATAACGAGATAGGCATGGTGCTGGAAGGTGATATTGTGGTTAATCTTAAAACGGGGGAAAAGAAATCAGTTCAGCAAATTAAAAAGGCTGTTGCTATCGCTGGAATTGGTCATCCTCCTCGATTTTTTAATTCGTTGCATGAAAAAGGGATAGCGTTAATCACAACAAAAGCATTTAGTGATCATAGTGATTATAGTGCTCAAGAATTACAGGATCTAACACCTGATTTAGAACCCCTTATTATGACAGAAAAGGATGCGGTTAAATGCCAGCATTTTGCACAAGACAATTGGTGGTATTTACCCGTTAGCGCTAAATTAAATAGTCAATCTGTGCTAAAACAAGTCAGCAATTTAATTTACGGCTCGAAAAAAACTTGTATCTGATCTGAAACAATGATATTTATAGTGGAAATCAGGATAGCGTTACATAAAAGATTACCTACCTACAGTTGCATATCGCTTTTGTCGTAGTTCAATTTAACTCGCCAATACCCTATCTACTCAAAAGCCTTGTGTGGAGAGTTTGTGGATCTTGAATGTAGAGTTAATATTTTGTGCAGTAAATAGCGTCGGCTTTTGTGTACAAAGAATGATAAAAACCATTTTTGATGGCGACTAATTATCTCTATATTCGGTTATCTTTTTTATCAGTGCGCAATAAATATCAACATGTCATCTTTTTGTCATGTTGATACTGTAAATATTTATTGAGCTTTATGATATTTATTAGGTTTAGCTATCACGATTTTGAACATTTATATTGAATAATAAAATGCACTACTTAAATTAATGTGTTCAGAATTTAATTGGGGTTTTATATAAGAAGACTTAATAAAAAGTAGGATGCATTTGTATAGAAAAATAAAACTATACAAAGAACAAAAGGAGTTTATCTATCATGACATTACAATTAAGAATGGGTCGCGTAAAATGGTTTGACAATAACAAAGGTTATGGTCTTATTGTTGCAAGAGATATTGAACAAGAAGTTTATGTCAATAAAAAAGCGATTGCCAATACAAAAAATAAAGCATTAACAGAAGGTCAAGACGTTGAATTTTCTGTTATCAGAACAGCAGCAGGTTTAGAAGCCGCTGATGTTATCGGGTTTTAAATAAGGCTTAGCCTTGTTAAAGATGTAGATAAAACGATAGTTTAGCATTGAGATTAAATTATCGTTTATGCCTATTTTTAGGTGGGTAAGCGAAAATAGCTTACCACTAAGCTGAATAAGTAATATAAAAGAGTCGTTTCGTTAATTAGAATGCAATAAAGATAATAAAAAGGTTAAATTATTATCAATAAAAGCTGAATGTAATTCTTTATTAATGATGTTGCATACTCAACGATAAAAAGCCACATTAATGTGGCTTTTTTGTTGCTTATAGTAAAACAGAAAATAATAAATTTATTAATAACGAAAATAATTTTCGAATTATCACTAAACGAGAGGCTTTGAGTATTAACGCTGATCCTTCCTTATGATATCCTTTCGCCATATAAAATGATTAACCCTTGAGAGGGACAAAATGGATCACCGCTTACTTGAAATTATTGCTTGCCCAGTTTGCCACGGCAAACTTATCTTTGATAAAGAAAATTCAGAGCTTATCTGCAAAATTGATCATTTAGCTTATCCTGTTCGTGACAATATTCCCGTTCTTCTGGAGAATGAAGCAAGAGAATTATCACTAGAAGAGGAAAAGTAACTTCATGTTCACGGTCATTATCCCTGGTCGATATGCATCGACCCGTTTACCGGGTAAACCCCTCGCGGATATTCATGGCAAACCTATGATTGTTCGTGTAATGGAACAGGCTATGCGCTCTGGTGCAAACCGTGTCATTGTCGCAACTGATAACTTAGATGTTGTCGCAGCAGTTGAAAAAGCGGGCGGGGAAGCGTGTATGACTCGCGAAGATCACCATTCTGGGACAGAACGTTTAGCTGAAGTCATTGAAAAATATCAATTTGCAGATGATGAAATCATCGTTAACGTACAAGGTGATGAGCCTCTTATTCCTCCCGCCATTATTACTCAAGTAGCCGAAAATTTGGCGAGTTGTGGGGCAGGAATGGCAACATTAGCGGTGCCTATTGTTGACTCAAAAGAAGCTTTTAACCCTAATGCAGTGAAAGTCGTGATGGATGCAAAAGGTTTCGCACTTTATTTTTCTCGTGCAACCATTCCTTGGGAAAGAGACCGTTTTAATTTATCTCATGATGAAATTGGTGAGCATTATCTACGCCATATTGGCATTTATGCTTATCGTGCAGGCTTTATACGTCGATATATTACTTGGGAGCCAAGCCCATTAGAATCTATTGAAATGTTAGAGCAACTGCGTGTGCTGTGGTATGGCGAAAAAATCCATGTTGCAAAAGCATTAGAAGTTCCTGGTGTCGGTGTTGATACACAAGATGATCTGATTGCAGCTAGAGCTGCCTATCGAGCGCTTAACCAAGAATTTTAATCTTTAAGCGACAACAAATAACCCCAGCGGCACTTAATTTTATTTAAGTGCCGTTTTTGTATCAGTTAGCAAAGATATTTTTAATTATTGGTTTTTTTCTTTATCAGATTGAAGATCTTCATTTTCAGGAATAGTGGCAGGTTGTCCAGCAGGTTTTACGGATTGCCACATCGACCCTAAAAACTCATACCATGCACGTTCACTGTGTTGAAAATAAGTGGCGGAGGGAAAATATTTCTCCCAAGAATGTAACGGTGATGTGATAGCCAATTGGTTAGCTGGCGCAACGATAGGTTTCATACCTCGTGCTAAAAAGAAACGTTCAGCGCGTGCTAAATGGTTGGCAGATGTCACAAGTAAAAATGGTTTTTTACCAATTAATTTATCAACTTCATAGGCTTCTTCTTCAGTATCTTTCGGTGTTGATAATGCGATAGTTTTCTCAGCAGGTACACCTAAAGATTGTGCCACCTGAGCTGCTACCTCTGCACTACTTATCTGGTTAACACCTGCCCCCCCTGTAAAAATCAGTATCGCATTAGGATTGCGATAATAAAGCCTGACACCTTCAGCAACACGAAACAAACTATTATTAAGAAGATTAGAACTTGGTGCCCATTCTGGGTTATAAGTAAATCCACCCCCCAAAACAACAATATAGTTCACATCTTGTTGCGAATTTTCTCGTAATTCATAACGAGCTTGATACTCTTTTTCACTTGGCATTAATAGTGTATCGGCAACAGGCTGTATGCCTAAAATAGTTAACAGAATAAGCACAACTGTGAGTAGGCTTTTTCCGGTTTTTTGCCAACGCGTAAACCAAAGTAGTGCTAATGCGAAAAAGGCAATTAATAAGAGCAAAGGCAAGGGCATCAGGAAGCCGGCAACATATTTTTTGAGCAAAAACAGCATAAATCATCCTAGATTGAGTGAAATACATGCAATTGATAGCGAAAGCTTAGTGAAAACTAGGGGAATTCCAAGACGTTGTGTCAAAATAGCTAACACAACAACGTTTCACTAAGTTTTCATCAATAGAAATAAAGAACCGTTTAATTATTTATAAAACGATAAACGTTTGAACGTTAATTTTTTCATTAATAAGCGTTATATTTATACTGCGCTTTGCGAATAGTCTGATTCATGACTTATTTCTTTAGAGAAAACAGTCAGTATCATAGAACACTGGTAAAATTGCCGTCTTTATTTATGTACAGTGTCTCATATTTTTGAATTTATCAGAACGCAAAGAGCGCAAGTAGTAAGTTGTTATCATGAGGCGTTTTAATGTCAGATCGTAATTTTGACGATATTGCAGATAAATTCTCCCGCAATATCTATGGCACAACAAAGGGTAAAATACGTCAAGCGGTGATTTGGGAAGATTTACAACAATTATTGACCCTCTTACCTAACCGGAGTTTGCGTATTTTAGATGCAGGTGGAGGCGAAGGTTATTTCTCTCGTCAGCTTGCTAAATTAGGACATCAAATTATCTTATGTGATTTATCACAAGAGATGCTTAATCGCGCGCAAGAGGCTGCGATTGAAGAAGGTGTTGTCGAGAACATGACGTTTATTTGTTGTGCCGCTCAAGAGATTAAAGAGCATATAGATGAAGGGGTTGACTTAATTCTATTTCATGCAGTATTGGAATGGATCACGGATCAGAAAGACGCCGTAAATGTTCTTACCGATATGTTGCTACCTAATGGTATCTTATCGCTGATGTTTTACAATGCGAATGGTATTGTCATGAGAAATGCGATTTTAGGAAATTTTCATCTGGCAAATCCAGAGATCCCACGTAGAAGAAAAAAATCGCTATCACCTCAAAATCCATTACAACCAGAAGATGTTTATCAGTGGTTAGATGCATTTTCGATGACAATATTAGGAAAAACCGGTGTCCGCGTTTTCCATGATTATTTGCAAAGTCGCCAGTTGCAAAATAAAGATTTTCCATCGTTGCTTGCATTAGAGCAACGATATTGTCGGCAAGAGCCCTATATCAGTCTGGGGCGTTACATTCATGTCATGGCACAAAAGCGTGTAAATTAAGGATGTACTATGAGTGATTTTACCCAGACCGTTCCTGAGTTAGTGTCTTGGGCGAGAAAAAATGATTTCTCAATCTCACTGCCACCAGAAAGATTAGCTTTTTTGATGGCTGTCGCTGTATTAAACAGCGAGCGCCTTGATGGCGAAATCAGTGAAGGGGAGTTAATTGATGCCTTTAGGGAAGTGTGTAAAGGCTTCGAACAACCTGCAGAATCAATACAAGTTCGCGCGAACAATGCCATTAATGACATGGTAAAGCAGCGACTTTTTAACCGTTTTACCAGTGAATTGGTAGAAGGTAATGCAATATACCGTTTAACCCCGTTGGGGATCGGAATTAGTGATTACTATATTCGCCAACGTGAATTTTCATCATTGCGCTTATCTATGCAACTTTCTATTGTGGCAAGCGAGCTTGATTCAGCGGCTAGCTCTGCTGAGGACGGCGGTGATGAATATCATTGGCATCGTAATGTTTTCGCACCTCTAAAATATTCAGTGGCGGAAATTTTCGATAGCATTGATTTGTCTCAGCGAATTATGGATGAGCAGCAAAATACAGTAAAAGAAGATATTGCTGCGTTATTAAATCAAGATTGGCAAGCGGCTATTTCAAACTGTGAACAGTTGCTATCTGAAACCTCGGGTACATTAAGAGAGCTGCAAGATACGCTTGAAGCCGCCGGTGATAAACTTCAAGCCAATCTCTTACGTATTCAAGAAGCAAACATGAATACGGGCCATGTTGAGCAAATAGATACCTTAGTGTTTGAACTTCAAAGTAAGTTAGACCGCATTATTAGTTGGGGTCAGCAATCTATTGATTTATGGATTGGTTACGATAGACATGTTCATAAATTTATTCGTACAGCGATTGATATGGATAAAAACCGTATTTTCTCTCGCCGCTTACGTCAATCCGTACAAAACTATTTCGACAGCCCATGGGCATTAACTTACGCTAATGCTGATCGGTTGTTTGATATGCGTGATGAAGAGCTGACTCTACGTGATGAAGAAGTCACGGGTGAGTTACCCGAAGAGCTTGAATATCAAATGTTCAGTGAAGTGAACGAACAGATAGCGCAATGGGTAGAGCAAGAGCTTGCTTCTTACAAATTAGAACAACGAGCATTAGATCTCAGTTCAGTGTTAGTTGAATACCTTAATCGTTATCCGCAACAGAAACATTTTGATGTTGCACGTATTGTTATTGATCAAGCAGTACGATTAGGTGTAGCGAAAGCTGAGCTCGCAGGATTACCTGCAAAATGGTCAGAAATTAACGAATATGGAGCTAAGGTACAAGCGCATGTCATCGATACATACTGAACAATTTATGCCAGTAAAACTGGCGCAGGCATTAGCGAACTCACTTTTTCCTGAACTGGATAGCCAGTTACGTGCAGGTCGACATATCGGTATAGATTCTCTGGATAATCATGCTTTTTTGATGGATTTCCAAGATGAGTTAACAGACTTTTATGCGCGTTATAACGTCGAGCTAATTAGAGCGCCAGAAGGCTTTTTCTATTTGCGACCGCGTTCAACCACACTTATTCCACGTTCTGTCCTCTCTGAAATGGATATGCTGGTGGGGAAAATTCTTTGTTATCTCTATCTTAGCCCTGAACGATTAGCGAATCAGGGAATATTCACCGTTCAAGAGCTATTCGATGAATTAAGAACATTAGCGGATGAAACCAAACTTTTACGTTTAGTGAATCAACGCTCAACGGGGTCTGATCTTGATTTGCAAAAATTACAAGAAAAAATGAGAACCTCTTTAAATCGTTTACGTCGTTTAGGCATGATTTCATTCTTATTAAATGATATGCAGCGTTTTTCGATCACGGAATCTGTTTTCCGTTTTGGCGCAGATGTACGCAGTGGCGATTCTCCACTTGAGGCGCAAATGCGAATGATCCGAGATGGTGAAGCAATGGCGCTTGAAGATAGCTCAGAAGCACTTAACGATGATGAAGAAAATGAAGATGAGCAATTACAATCCAGTGAAGATGACGCGGAGGGAGAAAATAAATGATTGAACGGGGAAAATTTCGCTCATTAACACTTATCAACTGGAATGGGTTTTTTGCTCGTACTTTTGATTTAGATGAGTTGGTGACTACGTTATCAGGGGGGAATGGTGCGGGTAAATCAACCACTATGGCTGCATTTATCACAGCTATGATCCCTGATCTTACTTTACTTCATTTCCGTAATACCACAGAAGCAGGATCGACAAGTGGATCTCGTGATAAAGGATTATACGGGAAACTACGTCCTGGTGTGTGTTATGCCGTCTTAGATGTGATCAACTCGCGCCACTTACGTGCTGTAGTGGGTGTTCGTTTACAGCAAATTGCAGGGCGTGATAAAAAAGTTGATATCAAACCCTTTATGATCCAAGGGTTGCCAATGGCAGAAAACCCAACAGAAATTTTGACGCAAGCTGTTGCAGATCGCCAAGCTCGTGTTTTACCGCTTAATGAATTAAAAGAAAAAGTTGAAGCGATTGATGGGGTTGTTTTTAGACAATTTAACTCTATCACTGATTTCCATGCGGTGATGTTTGATTTAGGGGTTATTCCTAAACGTTTACGTTCAGCAAGTGATCGTGCCAAATTCTATCGTTTAATTGAAGCCTCATTGTATGGCGGTATTTCAAGTGCGATTACCCGCTCTTTACGTGATTACTTACTCCCTGAAAATAGTGGTGTAAGAAAAGCGTTCCAAGATATGGAAGGTGCATTACGTGAAAACCGAATGACACTTGAAGCTATTCGTGTCACTCAATCTGATCGTGATTTATTTAAGCACTTAATTACAGAAGCGACATCGTATGTTGCCGCTGACTATATGCGTCATGCTAATGAACGACGCGTTCATCTTGATGAAGCTTTAACCGTGCGTCGTGAGTTATGGTGTCAGCGTAAATCAATTAATAACGAAGCGTATCGCTTTGTTGAGATGGGTAAAGAGTTAGCAGAGCAACAGGCGCTATCTTCTGATCTTGAAGCGGATTATCAAGCGGCAAGCGACCGACTAAACTTAGTGCAAAATGCGGTTCGCCAACAAGAAAAAATTGACCGCTATGTTGCTGATGTGGAAGAAATCACTTTCCGCTTAGAAGAACAAAGCGAAGTGGTTGAAGAAGCCGTATCTAAGAAAGAAGAGCTTGAAGAACGTGTAGGAGCCGCAGAAGAAGAAGTCGATGAACTGAAAAATCAGTTAGCAGATTATCAGCAAGCATTAGATGTACAACAGACACGCGCTATCCAATATCGCCAAGCTGTGCAGGCTTTAGAGCGTGCTAAAGCACAATGTGATATTGCGGATTTAGACGAAATTAATGCAGAGCAGTGGGCTGAACGGATCCAAGCAAAAATCCAAACCATTACACATTCATTGCTTTCTATGGAGCAGAAACTCAATGTTTCTGAAGCGGCGAAAACGCAATTTGATCAAGCCTATAAACTGGTGAGTTCAATTGTCGGTGAGGTTGAACGTCAAAACGCATGGGATGCAGCAAAAACGGCATTACGTGAATGGTCTTCCCATCGACATCAAGCGGATAGGGTTCATCCTATTCGTATGCAGTTGGCTGAATTAGAACAGCGTTTACATCAACGAAATAATGCAGAACGTCAACTTGAAGAATTTAATAAACATCATGGCAAATCAATGGAGCCAGATGACCTATTAATTCTACAAGATGAGTTAGAAGCTAAAATTGAAGAGCTGAGCGATTATGTTAACGAGTCTGGCGAACACCGCATGCAAATGCGCCAAGAGCTGGATCAACTTAAACAACAAATCGAAAAGCTGAAAAAACAAGCACCAGCATGGATTGCGGCACAAGATGCGTTAACACAATTATGTGAACAGACCCGCCAATCTTTTGAAACGGGTCATCAAGTAACAGAATATATGCAACAGTTACTTGAAAAAGAGCGTGAAGCAACAGTATTACGTGATGAAACTGCAACTCGCAAACAACAGATTGAAGCGCAAATTGAACGTTTAAGTCAGCCAAGTGGTGCTGAAGATGGGCGATTAATTACGTTAGCGGAACGTTTTAATGGTGTTTTATTATCAGAAATTTATGATGATATTACGTTAGACGATGCGCCTTATTTCTCTGCATTATATGGTCCAGCACGCCATGCGATTGTTGTTCAAGATCTCTCTTTGGTTCAGGAACAATTAGAAACGTTAGAAGATTGCCCTGAAGATCTCTATTTTATCGAAGGCGATCCACAATCTTTCGATGACAGTGTATTTAATGCACAAGAGATGGATAAAGCCGTTCTTATCAAGAGTACTGATAGACAATGGCGTTATTCTCGCTACCCTGAAATTCCGCTTTTTGGTCGTGCTGCGCGTGAAAATCAATTAGAAATTTTATCGCGTCAGCGTGATGAGCTTTCTGAGCTTTACGCAACACAAGCTTTTGATGTACAGAAGATCCAACGTGCTCACCATGCCTTTAGTCAGTTTGTGGGACAACATATTTCTGTGGCATTTGAGGCTGATCCTGAAGAGAATATTCGTCAGCTTAACCAACGACGTACTGAGTTAGAAAGAGCGTTAGCACAATACGAAGAGAGTACTCAGCAACAGCGTCAACATTATGCGCGTGCGAAAGAATCGCTAAATCTTCTTAATAAACTTATTCCTCAAGTTAATATCTTGATGGATGAAACACTGATTGATCGTGTGGAAGAGTTACGTGAAGAGCTGTACGCCGCAGAAGAGTCAATGCGTCATTTACAGCGTCACGAAAAATCATTAGCAGCATTAGAGCCTATCGCTTCAATCTTACAAAGTGATCCACAAGCGCATGAGCAATTAGCGCAAGATTATGAGCAAGCAAAAGCAGAACAGCAACGTTATCAGCAACAGGCTTTCTTGCTGGTGGAAGTGGTACAGCGTCGCCCTCACTTTAGTTATAGTGATGCCGTTGAGATTGTGAGTGAAAATAGTGATCTTAACGAGAAACTACGTCACCGTTTAGAGATGGCTGAAACAGAACGTGCTACGGCAAGAGATCTCTATCGTCAACAACAAGCTCAATGTGCTCAATTTAATCAAGTGCTTGCATCATTAAAAAGCTCCTTTGACACTAAATCTGAATTACTCAGAGAACTTGAGCAAGAGATGCGAGATACAGGGATCCATATTGATATTGGTGCAGAGGCCAGAGCTAAAGAGCTTCGTGATCAGCGCTATTCTGCGGTAAGTGCAAATCGTACGCGTATTAGTCAACTTGAGCGAGATATCGCATTGAGTGAAGCTGAGCGCGATAATCTCACCAAAAAAATTCGTAAACTTGAACGTGACTACATTCAAATTCGTGAGCATGTTGTGAGTGCAAAAGCGGGTTGGTGTGCAGTTATGCGATTAGTGAAAGAAAATGGTATGGAGCGTCGTTTACACCGACGCGACTTTGCTTATCTTTCTGCTGATGAATTACGCTCAATGTCGGATAAAGCGTTAGGTGCTTTACGCCAAGCGGTTGCTGATAATGAATATTTACGTGATGCGTTACGTCGCTCAGAAGATGCAAAATATCCTGATCGTAAAGTTCAGTTCTTTATTGCGGTATACCAGCATTTAAGAGAACGTATTCGTCAAGACATCATTAAAACCGATGATCCGGTTGATGCAATTGAACAGATGGAAATCGAACTTGCTCGCTTAACTGAAGAATTAACTAGCCGTGAGCAAAAATTAGCGATTAGTTCACGAAGTGTCGCGAATATTATTCGTAAAACTATTCAGCGTGAGCAAAATCGTATCCGTATGTTAAACCAAGGTTTGCAAGCGGTTTCATTTGGTCAGGTGCGTGGTGTCCGACTCAACGTCAATATTCGTGAAAGTCATCAAGTGTTATTGGATGTGTTATCTGAAGAAGATAACCAGTATCAAGATTTATTTAAAAACCAAAACCTGACTTTCTCTGAAGCAATGGCGAAGCTTTATCAGCGTTTAAACCCTCAAGTGGACATTGGTCAACGTATGCCACAAACCGTGGGTGAAGAGCTGTTAGATTACCGTAATTACCTTGAAATGGATGTTGAAGTCAATCGTGGACCAGAAGGTTGGTTAAAAGCAGAAAGTGGTGCTTTATCAACAGGTGAAGCGATTGGTACGGGGATGTCAATTCTGGTGATGGTGGTACAAAGCTGGGAAGAAGAATCACGACGCTTAAGAGGAAAAGATATTTCTCCTTGTCGTTTACTCTTCCTCGATGAAGCGGCGCGTTTAGATGCGAAATCTATTGCGACGTTATTTGAGCTTTGCGACCGTCTTGATATGCAGTTAATTATTGCGGCACCAGAAAATATTAGCCCAGAAAAAGGAACAACCTATAAATTAGTACGTAAAGTGTTCAATGGTACAGAACATGTACATGTTGTTGGGTTAAAAGGTTTTGGTCAACAGGCTGAAAAAGATAAAATTGCATCATCAAATGTTGCTGAAATAACAGAATAACTTTATTCCATTCTCAGCCCGATAGGGCAAGAATAAAGGCGCTACGGGCTTATGCTCTTATAGCGCCTTCTTTTTTTAAAGTGTTACGTAGATCAAGAAATGAAAGTAAATTAACAAAGAATGAAATTTTAAATGGTATAACGTGCGCCATGTCTCATTTAAATGTAATCATGATGTTTATGATTGTTCCCGTATGTGATTAATATAAAAATTTAAAGGAAAAAGAATGCGTAAAGTCACGTTAGCTTTTAGTGCAATTGCTTTAGCGTTAAGCTTAAACGGCGCAGCAATGGCAAAAGTACACCTGCCAGAAGTTGTTAGCCCAGGAGTTACTGTTGCACAGCTTGCACAACAACAACCAATTCATTGGGTTTCTGTTGCTGATATTGAAAAAAGCCTTGCAGGTCAAGCACCGATGGCGGTTGGTTTTGATATTGATGACACGGTTCTATTCTCAAGCCCAGGTTTCTACCGTGGTAAACTGGAATACTCTCCAAACGATTTCAGCTACCTGAAAAACCCAGAATTCTGGGAAAAAATGAATAACGAGTGGGATAAATTCAGTATGCCTAAACAAGTCGGTATCGATCTTGTTCAAATGCACTTAAAACGTGGGGATACTGTTTATTTCATTACTGGTCGTACTCAAACTAAAACTGAGACTGTGACCAAATATGTACAAGAAGGCTTGAACATTCCGGCTGATAAAATGCAACCTGTTATTTTTGCTGGTGACCAACCTGGCGCAAATAACAAAGTAAGTTGGATGCGTGATCACAAGCTGAAAATTTACTACGGTGATGCTGATGCTGATATCGCAGCAGCAGATGAACTGAACATCCGTGGTATTCGTATTCTGCGTGCGGCTAACTCTTCTTACCAACCACTGCCAAAAGCAGGTCAGTTTGGTGAAGAAGTCGTTATTAATTCAGAGTATTAATCTTTACCCTTTGTTTACCTTTATTTGTAAGGCGTAGGTAACTGCGCCTTTTTCTATTTTAAAATCCCTTCCATTTTAATATCTTATTTATTTATCTATTTAGAATTCTTTATTTTTTCCTAAAAGCTTATTTTCAACTTGTCTGTTTTTTGTTCTTTTATTGCGCCTTTATTTAAATTATATATTTGAATATAAAAACAGCTAAATAGTCTTTTTTTGATTGAATAAAATTAAATTTCCACCAAGGGCTTACAAAACTTTAAAAATATTAGTTTATTCCTATAAAACTCTTTTCCAAGCTCATCTAATATTCTAGGATACCAAAATAATAATAAGGGATGAGGGTAGAGGATTTATGGCGCATCAACCAATTAAAAGAGCAATCGCATATTCAGTTGTTATAGGTACACTTCTTTCTGGGCATAATACAATGGCCACAGAAATAGAGCCGGTGACTTTATCTGCACCCGAAACAGAAAATAC
Organism: Proteus alimentorum; assembly: GCF_002607735.1. Taxonomy (GTDB): domain Bacteria; phylum Pseudomonadota; class Gammaproteobacteria; order Enterobacterales; family Enterobacteriaceae; genus Proteus; species Proteus alimentorum. The sequence continues at coordinate 102,062 of NZ_NBVR01000026.1, read as the reverse complement.
GACATTAGTTCCTGTGAATAACGAAGCTATGCCAGCACCTGCAATTGTGGTTATGAATGTTCCACAACTGACTGAGTTAGCAGTAAGAACAAAACTACAATCATGGATCCCTACGGGATATAAACCGTTATCTTTAACCCAGCTAGTGAAAGTTTACCAAGCGAATAATTTAACATTAATCTGGCAAGATGAAAAAATAGTACAACAATTACAGCAACAAATTGCTGAAGTCGCGATATCAGGGATCCAACCTCAATTTGGGCAATGGTTAATACAACTAGAGTCGCCTGAATTAACAAAAGAAGCGCGCGACCTTATTTTATCAGATGCTTTTTTAGGCTATATCAGTTTTGTTGAGCAAGTGAATAAATCAGGCATATCTTTACTGTATCGTGATGTGATGCAAACATTACCATCACCAACCGATAAATCAGTCGTGGAATTCCAGCAAAATATTCAAAATAACACCTTAGGTAGTTTTGTTATTTCTTATGCACCGTCTCATCCTTATTACGCCTTAATGAAAGAGGAAGTGCGAAAGCAGTTACATAGTTCAGTTGCTTGGCCAGAAATGAAAGGAACAACATCATTAAAGCCAAATCAATCATCACAAGAAGTTGTACCACTGAGACGGATTTTACGTCATTTAAAATTAATTCCTGAGCTGACAGCGAATGAACAGGAAATAGCGACAACTGTTTATGATGCGCCTTTAGTTGCGGCTGTTAAATTATTTCAAACTGCCCATGGGTTAGAGCCCGATGGTGTTATTGGGCGACAAACACGAGTGTGGTTAAATATAACACCCGCACAACGCGCAAGTATTATGGCATTAAATATTCAACGTCTTCGCCTGACGCCAGCTATTGGTGATACTGGAATTTGGGTTAATATTCCTGATTTCTCACTCTATTTTTATGCTAACAACGAGCTTATTCTTGACTCAAAAGTCATTGTCGGCCGTCCTGATAGAAAAACACCGATTATGAGTAGTGCGCTGAATAATGTTGTGGTTAATCCACCTTGGAATGTGCCAACAAGTATGACTCGTAAAGATATTGTACCTAGAGGCAAAGCAGATCCGAGTTACTTTAGTCGTAAGGGATATACCATTTATTCAGGGTGGGGGAATGATGCTTATCCTATTAACCCTTACGATATTGATTGGCAAAATATGAGTGCTAATAACTTCCCTTACCGAATTTGGCAGGCTCCGGGGCCAACAAATTCATTAGGGCGCTATAAATTTAATATGCCAAATTCAGATGCGATATATCTGCATGACACCCCAAATCATTCACTGTTTGCAAAAAATATGAGGGCAATCAGTTCAGGCTGTATTCGTGTTAATAAAGCCTCTGAACTAGCTTCAATTTTATTGGGCGATGCTGGATGGAAACAAGATAGAATTGATGCGGCGTTAAAACGTGGTTCAACACAATATGCGCCAATTCCTGAACGTATACCGGTTTATTTATATTATCAAACAGCATGGGTGGCTCAGGAAAATGCACCTCAATATCGTGCAGATATTTATGGTTATGACAAAAGCATTGCAAACGTACAACCCTATTTAGAGAATATTAAGAAATACTTTTAATATAAATAAATATAAATTGAATAAAGGGTAGCTAATTTGGTTACCCTTTATTTTTATATAAATCAATAGGATAAAGTGGTTCTCTTATGATTATTAATAAGAGAACTAAAAATATAATAAATTATTAAATATTTTTAAAATTTCCATTAAAAATAGAATGATAAAAATAGAATTTAGTATAAATAACTAAACTTATAAAATGACTAATGACGTTAAATTGAAATGAAGTGTTATTTACAATACTATACAAACTATCAGAAACAATTCGAGAAAAACATTGTCATAATAAAGGTTCTTCTTCCTGAAATAATTTGTTGAGTGCATATACTATGGATATCATTGATTCACATCGCCGTAAGTGGCTGGGGCTTGGTATGGCCGCAGTAGGGTTAGGGTTATTGCCTTCTCATGCATTTGCTTCATTAGCGACACCTCGTCCAAAAATCCTTCGCTTTAATAATTTAAATACTGGTGAAACTATTAAAGCCGAGTTTTTTGATGGAAAACGTTATAATAAACATGAGCTTGCTAAATTAAATCATCTTTTTAGAGATTACCGTCAAAACAAAATCAAAACCATTGATCCTGCACTGTTTGACCAAATCTACTTATTACAAGTGATGCTTAATAACAATAAACCCGTCGAACTTATTTCAGGTTATCGCTCTTTAGTGACGAATAATAATCTACGTCATAGTAGTAGCGGAGTGGCAAAGAAGAGCTATCATACGCGTGGACAAGCAATGGATTTTCGTTTAGTCGGCACAGATCTTTCTAAAGTTCGCCAAGTTGCATTAAGAATGAAAGCGGGTGGTGTAGGCTATTATCCAAGAAGTAATTTTGTGCATATTGATACAGGACCTGTCCGCTCATGGTAATCTATTGAGAATTAGATAATAAAGAGTGGAGTGATTCATGATGTATCACATTGTACCTGTGACAAATTATATGCAAAATTGCACCCTTATTTGGTGTGATGAAACGAAGGAAGCCGCAATTGTTGATCCCGGTGGTGATGTTGAAACGTTAATTGCAGAAATAGAAGAACGCCAATTAACATTGACCAAAGTATTATTAACACACGGACACTTTGACCATATTGCAGGCACATCACAAATTGTCGAGCACTTCAATGTTCCTGTTTATGGTCCTCATAAAGAGGATAATTTCTTATTAGAAGAATTAGAACAACAATGCCGTATGTTTAATTTTCCTTGTGGAAAGTCATTTACACCAGATAGCTGGTTAAATGAAGGTGATACCGTCACGATAGGTAAAACAATTTCGTTATCTGTATTACATTGCCCTGGGCATACACCGGGACATATTATTTTTGTAAATCACCAGAATAAAATTATCTCTATGGGAGATGTATTATTCAAAGAAAGTATTGGTCGTACCGATTTTCCTCGTGGAAACCATGCTGATCTTATCGCTTCAATCAAAAATAAAGTCTTACCTTTAGGCGATGATTACCTGTTTATTCCGGGACACGGCCCTATGTCTAATTTAGGACATGAACGCCAATATAATCCTTTTTTACAAGATGAAATGCCAATCTGGTAATCGTGTACTGATATAAGTAAATAAATGAAAGCGCTTTATTATAAAGCGCTTTTTTATGGATAAAAAAGAGAAGTTTATATTCTTTTATGCCAATAAAAATGCCATGTTATTTAATAACATGGCATTTATCTTATCTAATCTCTAAAAATATTAGAGTACTGCAACAATGGCTTCGCACAGTGGAACCATATTCTCAAGGGTTAAACCTGCAACGTTAATACGGCCTGAACCCACGATATAAATACCATATTCAGCGCGTAAGCGTTCGACTTGCTCTTTATTTAAACCACTAAATGAGAACATACCATTTTGGTCGATAATAAAGCTAAAATCTTGTTTAGCCCCTTTTTCTTGCAGAGTAGTCACTAACAGTTGACGCATACGCTGAATACGTTCGCGCATGGTTGTTAGTTCTTCAATCCACTCTTCTTTTAACTCTGGATTAGAAAGGATCGTTGTGACTACTGAAGCGCCATGTGCTGGTGGGTTTGAGTAGTTTGCACGAATAATGGCTTTTGCTTGGCTAAAGGCTTTCTCAGCGGTGTCGCTGTCTTTGGTGACAATGGTGCATGCACCTACACGTTCATTGTAAAGGCCGAAATTTTTAGAATATGAACTAGCAACAATAAGCTCAGGATTCTTTTCTACAAAGAGACGTAAGCCTTGTGCATCCTCTTCAAGGCCACGCGCAAAACCTTGGTATGCAAAGTCAAAAACAGGTAACCAGCCTTTTTCTGCTGATAGTGTGGCTAATTGGCGCCATTGCTCTTCTGTTGGATCAATACCACTAGGGTTATGACAGCAACCATGGAATAAAACAACATCGCCAGCTTGAGCTTTAGCAAGGCTGGCTAACATGCCTTCAAAATCTAACCCACGATTTTCTGCATCATAATAATCATAATTACAGATCTCAAGACCTGCAGTTTGGAAAATATTATTATGATTAGGCCAAGTTGGATTACTTATCCAGACGCGTTTTGCTGTGGTTTGCTGAGCAATAAAATCAGCGGCAATACGTAAAGCACCTGTACCACCTGGGGCTTGTGCTGTGCGTGCGCGCTTTTCAGTAATAATAGGATGTTGTTCACCAAACAAAAGTGCTTGGGTTACATTGCCAAATTCAGGGATACCGCTAATAGGAAGGTAATTTTTGGTGGTTTCGTTTTCTAACAGGTATTTTTCTGCTTTCTTAACAGTGGTTAAAACAGGGGTTTTACCTGTTTCATCCTTGTAAACACCAATTCCTAAGTTAATTTTGTTTTCACGAGGATCAGAACGGAAACTATCAGCTAAACCCAGAATAGGATCGGCTGGTGCAGCAATGATTTTCTCAAACATAGTGTAATTGTTCCCTAAGCTCAAAACGAAGCCGAAATATGAGTATCAAGAGTAACGCTATGAAGGCTTTTTGCCAACTGTTTGTAGAGAAATTAACAAGAAGTTGTGAACTAAGTGAGAATAAATAGCAAATCAAGATGTAAATAAGTGAATATCCTGTGATTACATTAACATGTAAAAATTATCACTAAAAACACCTAATTGTTTAGTGCGATAAACTTTTTGATAATTTGAAAAACAAAGAAAAGAGGGGATATTTTTAAGTGAATAAATAAAGGGTGTGTGGTGGTGATGGTTAGATTTAAAAATAAAAAAGCAACACCGAAGTGTTGCTTTTCAAATCAATTAACTTGACTGTTTAATTACCAATTAAGTGGTAATTAGAACTGATAAGTCAGACCTAAACCAACTACGTTGTCAGTTGCAACGTGAGCATCTTTAGTGAATTGATTTTTGTCTAACAGGTTGATTTTATAATCAATAACTGCAGTCATATTTTTGTTAAATTTGTAGAAAGAACCTACAGAGATATATTTAACTAAATCTTGATTGTTATTGTATTCTGTTAAATCAGTGTCTCTAGCTAAATCTTTACCTTTAGACTGAACATATGCTAAAGATGGTTTGATACCTAAATCTTTAAAGTCATACTGTGCAGTTAACTCGATGTTTTGAGTTTTGTTAGCAATTAATGCATCTTTAGCTTTACCGAAGTAAGTCATGTTACGGGTTTCACCGTACATAGCCGCTAAGTAAACGTTATTTGCTTCAAATTTAGCACCAACGTTCCATGCATCAGCACGGTCGCCACCAGCTAAGCTAGCGTGTTGTTGTGACGCTGCACGAGCAGAGCTTGAATAACCACCACCCAGAGTTACGCCCCAGCCTAAGTTATAAGCTGTAGAGAAACCAAAACCATCACCGTTAGCTTTTACGCTAGCATCACTGTCACCTGGGTTTTTCGAATCATATTCACCGCGAGAGTTGCCAGTGTTTTCGTTGTTTTTGCCTTGATATTGCAGAGCAAAACTTAGGCCATCAACATAACCGAACATATCAGTGTTACGGTAAGTTAAAACACCAGTAGTACGGCTAGTCATGTAAACGTCAGTTTGCGCCATAGAGTCGCCGCCCCATAAAGGCAGAACGTCTGTCCATGCGTTGGTGTCGTAAATTACACCGTAGTTACGACCGTAGTCCAGTGAACCGAAGTCAGCAAATTTAAAACCAGCATAAGCAAAACGAGCACGTGAATCAGTGTCACCTTCAGTGTTGCTTGTACGGATTTCGTATTCAAAACGACCAAAACCAACTAAATCTTTATTGATTTGAGTTTCGCCTTTGAAACCGATACGTGCACGAGATGCATCACCATCTTCACCACTTTCAGCATTAGCGAAGTAATGACGAACGTCAACTTTACCGTAGATGTCTACTTTGTTGCCGTCTTTGTTGTACATTTCAGCTGCGTTTGCTGCACCAGCAAACATTAAAGCTGGGATTACCACTGCAAGAAGATTGCGCTTCATCATTATTATTACCCTCATTGGTGTTATTCAGACACCTTTGCCACTGCCAGAAATAGTTTCTTAATTTTTATGGAACTATTTATGAGAGTTAAGTGTCGTCTGTGTCGGGTGACAGTGTTCCATTGGTAAAAAATTTTATCTACCCCCAATTTGCTACAAAAACGAAAAAAGTGTAACAAATTGTAACTATGTATTTCAAAGTATGTATTTTGGGGAACTTTTGAATCAAATAACAGCCATGCATAAAAAAAGCCAACCTTGAGGTTGGCTTCTTCACTTAAGTTAAAATTGTGCAATAAAGCAGCAATGCAAATTTTTAGCTGAATACTAATTAATCACTAAATTAGAAATCCGCATTTCTTGGTGTACGAGGGAATGGAATAACTTCACGAACGTTTGCGACACCGGTCACATAAGCAACTAAACGTTCAAAACCTAAACCAAATCCTGAGTGAGGCACTGTGCCGTAACGACGCAGGTCACGATACCACCAGTAATCTTCTTTGCTCATTCCCATTTCGTCTAAACGTTTATCAAACATCTCTAAACGCTCTTCACGTTGAGAACCACCGATGATTTCACCAATGCCTGGCGCTAACACGTCCATTGCGGCAACTGTTTTACCATCTTCATTCATACGCATATAGAATGCTTTGATGTCTTTCGGATAGTTTTTCACTACAACCGGTGCTTTAAAGTGTTTCTCTGCAAGATAACGTTCATGTTCAGAAGAGAGGTCAACCCCCCAATAAACTGGGTTTTCAAATTTCTCACCACAGTTTTCAAGCACAGTGACCGCATCGGTATAATCGATTTGAGCAAAGTCAGAGGTGATAAAGTTCTCTAAGCGTGTAATAGCGTCTTTATCGACACGTTGTGCAAAGAACTCCATATCATCTTTACGCTCTGCTAATACAGCTGCAAAGGTGTATTTCAGCATTTTTTCAGCAAGCGCTGCGATATCGTTAAGATCAGCAAATGCGACTTCAGGCTCAACCATCCAGAATTCAGCAAGGTGACGGCTGGTATTTGAGTTTTCAGCACGGAATGTTGGACCGAAAGTATACACTTTGCTTAATGCAGAGGCGTAAGTTTCACCATTTAGCTGGCCAGATACCGTTAAAAATGCTTCACGGCCAAAAAAGTCTTCGCTGAAATCAACGTCGCCTTTATCTGTGCGTGGCAGGTTGTTCATATCTAATGTAGAGACACGGAACATCTCGCCTGCACCTTCTGTATCAGCCGCTGTAATCAGTGGCGTAGAAACCCAGAAGAAGCCTTGTTCATCGAAGAAACGATGTAGTGCTTGTGCTAATGTGTGACGAACACGAGCAACTGCACCAATTAAGTTAGTACGAGGACGAAGGTGAGCAACTTCACGCAGGTACTCAATACTATGACGTTTGGCGGCCATCGGATAAGTTTCCGGATCATCGACCATTCCTACCACAACAACATGGGTGGCATGAATTTCAAAGTTCTGTCCCTGGCCCGGAGATTCAACAATTTTACCGGTGACTTCCACAGAACAGCCTGTGGTTAAGTGCAGCACTTCATCTTGATAATTCGGTAAATTATTATTAATGATGGCCTGTACTGGATTAAAGCAGGAACCGTCATAGACGGTAAGAAATGAGATACCAGCTTTTGAATCTCTTCTTGTACGTACCCAACCGCGAACGGTGACGTCTTCGCCAACCGCGATACGGCCTTGCAGTACGTCGACTACAGGCGCAACGATCATAAATAAATCTCTCTTCGTTTAATTAAAATAATTGTTTGGTTAATTCACTCTGCCCCTGTCGGACAGTTTTTCTATGTTACTTGCAATAGCGCAGGAAACAAGTAGGAAATTTTAGTTTAAAGAGTCAATAAAGAAGAGAAAAGCTTTTGTATAAAATAAATTGATAAAAATAGGAGAAATATTGATAAAAGTAGAGGTTATGACAAAAGAAAGGGCAATTATTACCCTTTCTTCTATTAATGAAGATTTTGGCTAATTAACAGGCCTGTTTAACAAGAGGAACGTCAAAGGCTTTGCGTAGCTTGTCAACAAAGTCATTATCGTCACAAATCGTTTTACCTGGACTATCTGATAATTTAGCAACGGGCTGACCATTACACTCCACCAGCTTAATTACAATATTAAGAGGCGTTATTTCAGGAATGTTACACGTGAGTCGAGTGCCAATACCAAAGATTAGACGAATACGCTTATGGAAATGCTTATAAAGTACAAGTGCTTTTTGAAAATCGAGGCTATCAGAAAAGACTAATACTTTACTCATTGGATCAATGCCCAATTTTTCATAATGCGCGATCGCTTTTTCACCCCATTCAATGGGATCGCCAGAGTCGTGACGTAAACCTTGGTAGCTCTCTGCAAAGGTTTTATCAAAATCACGTAAAAACGCATCCATTGTAATGCAATCGGTTAATGCAATACCTAATTGATCGGGATATTCATCTAACCAAGATTGTAAGGCTGCACGCTGACTGTTTGCTAATTCAGGGCTAATCTGCTGGTGAGCCTGAAACCATTCGTGAGCCTGTGTTCCCACTGGGGCTAAATGCATACGTTCAGCTAAATGATAGTTACTTGTACCAATAAGATAAGGGAAATGATTTTTCAGCTCATCCACAATGGCACATTGCACATCATAAGAAAAACGGCGACGAGTACCAAAATCCATCAATTTAAAATCAGCTAAGTCAATCTGTTGCTCTGCAGCATCACGGTAGAAGATATCAATGAGTTTACGTAATTGATTAACTGCATCATCAGGTGTGATTTGAGGAGAGCGAGCACGATGTACAATTTCACTCACTAAAGCCAACAAAGGAACTTCCCATAGAATAACTTCACGCCAAGGGCCCGTTATTCTGATTGTCAGTTGGTTTTCAGGTGTTGTTGAAATTTGGACTTGTTCTGGTTTAAAGCGAAAATGCTTAAACCATTGCAGATAGTCATTTTTGAAAAAGGGGAGGCTCTGAAGATAGTCAAATTCTTCATTCGTTAATGACAAGTCTGCCATCATATTAACCTGATGGCGTAAGGTTGTTGCATATTCACCTAGACGTTCATCACTCCGACAGCGGAACTCAGCAACGACAGGAATATCACTATAATGGTGGTAAACCGCTTGTTGCATGTGGAGCTTATATGCATCGGTATCCAACAGTGATGTAATAATCGGTGTAGCGTCTAAAATCATAGCGCGTCAAGCATCCTCACGGAGCGTTTTTATGTCAGCTAAATCGTTAAGGTTGGAGAGTATACCCGAATATGACGACAAAGCGTCACTATTCAACAATATTTCTCTGCGACATAAAAACAAGCTGTAAAACTGAGATGAGTTTATCACGTTAAACATAATTTGGGAGTATATTAGCATCATTTACCAAATAAATTGATTACATGTATTAATAAGCTATTAACATTCTATTGACTTTTAATGTTTTCAATTGAATATTCGACTGGCTAAACAGATTTTTGACGAGTAAGCTTTGGCAATATAACCGTTAAATAGTCGTGTTAACTAAAAGGTTTTTTCTATGACACAACAAAGAATCGCGAAATTTCGCAAAGATTATCGTGCCCCTGACTACACAATCACCGATTTACATCTTGATTTTATCTTAGATAAAGAAAATACCCAGGTTACAGCGATAAGCCAATGTAAACGCCTAAATTCAGATGCGACCGCATTAGTGTTAGATGGCGAAGACTTAACATTAAAATCAATCGCGGTGAATGATGTTGCTTGGACACACTATAAAGAAGAAAATGGCAAACTCATCATTGAACAACTGCCAGAGCAATTTACATTAAAAATTGTTAACGAGATCAATCCATCGGCTAACACCGCGTTAGAAGGGTTGTATGTTTCTGGTGATGCATTATGTACACAGTGTGAAGCGGAAGGCTTTCGCCATATTACCTACTATTTAGATAGACCTGATGTATTAGCACGTTACACCACAACAATCACTGCAGACAAAAAACAGTATCCTTATTTATTGTCTAATGGTAACCGTATTGCGCAAGGTGAACTGGATGATGGTCGTCATTGGGTAACATGGGAAGATCCACATCCAAAACCAAGTTATTTATTTGCTGTGGTAGCGGGGGATTTTGATGTATTACGAGATACTTTCATCACCAAAAGTGGCCGTGAAGTTGCTTTAGAGCTTTTTGTTGATAAAGGTAATTTAGATCGTGCTGATTGGGCAATGACATCATTGAAAAATGCGATGGCGTGGGACCAATCTCGCTTTAATTTAGAATACGATCTCGACATCTATATGATAGTTGCTGTTGATTTCTTTAATATGGGGGCGATGGAGAATAAAGGACTGAACGTCTTTAACTCTAAATATGTGCTAGCGAAAAGTGAAACAGCAACTGACAAAGATTATTTAGGTATTGAGTCGGTTATTGGTCATGAATATTTCCATAACTGGACAGGTAACCGTATTACTTGTCGTGATTGGTTCCAATTAAGCTTAAAAGAAGGCTTAACGGTTTTCCGTGATCAAGAATTTAGCTCTGATTTAGGTTCACGCTCAGTGAATCGTATCAATAATGTACGAGTGATGCGTACTGCTCAGTTTGCAGAAGATGCAAGCCCAATGGCTCATCCAATTCGTCCTGATAGTGTGATCGAAATGAACAACTTCTATACTTTAACAGTATATGAAAAAGGTTCAGAAGTGATCCGAATGATCCACACCTTATTAGGTGAAGATCAGTTCCAAGCGGGTATTCAAATGTATATTCATCGTCACGACGGCAGTGCTGCAACTTGCGACGATTTTATTCAAGCAATGGAAGATGCTTCTAATGTTGATCTTACCTTATTCCGTCGTTGGTATAGTCAATCAGGTACGCCACAACTGACCGTTCGTGATAGTTATAATGCGAATAAAAAGCAATACACTTTAACTGTTAGTCAAATGACACCACCAACAGCTGATCAAACTGAAAAACAGCCATTACATATCCCATTAGATATTGAATTATACGATACCAAAGGCAATGTGATCCCACTGCGTTCACAAGGTCAGGCGATTTCTAATGTCTTGAATGTGGTACGTGAAGAGCAACGGTTTGTCTTTGACGATGTGCCAGAACAGCCAATCCCATCTTTATTACGTGAGTTCTCTGCACCTGTAAAACTTGATTATCCATTTACGGATGAACAGCTCTCTTTCTTAATGAAATATGCACGTAATGCATTTTCACGTTGGGATGCAGCTCAAGCATTATTAGGTCGCTATATCAAAGAAAATGTTGCTCGAGTTCAAAAGGGTGAAACCTGCATTCTACCTGAAATGGTAGTTGATGCTTTCCGCGCAGTATTACTTGATAAAGATATCGATCCTGCATTAGCTGCACTTATTCTGACATTACCGACAGATGTCGAAGCGGGTGAATCATTTAGTATTATTGATCCCGTTGCTATCCATAAAGCGCTTGGTTTTATTCGTAAAACCCTAGCAACTGAAATGGCTGATGAATTCTCTGCTGTTTATCATTCAATGCATATTGGTGCTTATCGTGTTAATCATGATGATATTGCAAAACGTGATTTACGTAATGTTTGTTTAGCTTATTTAGCGGTTGAAAATGAGCAAACAGGTAATCAGCTTGTTGATGAGCAATATCACAACAGTGATAACATGACCGACGCGCTTGCCGCACTTAATGCTGCTGTCATGGCGCAGCTACCTTGTAAAGATACACTATTACAAGAGTTCGATGACAAATGGCATCAAGATGGTTTAGTGATGGACAAATGGTTTAGTTTACAAGCCATGAGCCCAGCAAAAGAGGTGTTACAGAAAGTCCGCAGTCTGTTATCTCATCGCTCATTTACACTTGCAAACCCTAATCGTACTCGTGCGTTAATTGGTGCATTTGTAAATAATAATCCGGTCGCTTTCCACGCTGAAGATGGTTCTGGTTACTTATTATTGACAGAAATTCTGACTGATTTAAATAGCCGTAACCCACAAGTTGCATCACGCCTTATTGAACCGTTTATTCGTTTAAAACGTTACGATACAACACGCCAAGAAAAAATGCGTGCAGAGTTATTAAAACTGAAAGAACTTGAGAATTTATCAGGTGATTTATATGAGAAAATCACCAAGGCATTAGCTGATTAATATGATGTTTTATATCACTTTATGAGTGAGTAAATAGTATAAAATCAGAAAGATAACTAGATCCCCAGCATAGTCTGGGGATTTTTATGGCAAATTGTGAAATTGAAACGTTTACTTTTCGTGCTTTTATCTATATGATGCACGACGCTTAAATTGTCGTAGACATATCATTCCTAATACCCGATATTCTCAATGGAGATCGTATGTATTATTCCTTAGTAAGGAAGGCATTGTTTCGGCTAGATCCTGAACGTGCCCATGATTTTACCTTCCGCCAGTTAAAACGTTTATCTCATTCCCCATTTCAATTTCTTATTCAGCAGTCACTTCCTTCTAAACCCGTTTCCTGTATGGGGCTCTCATTTAAAAATCCACTTGGTCTTGCTGCCGGTCTTGATAAAAACGGTGATTGTATAGATGCGTTGGGTGCAATGGGATTTGGCTTTATTGAAGTTGGTACAGTGACACCGCGTCCTCAAGTGGGAAATGATAAACCTCGTTTATTCCGCTTAGTGGAAGCCGAAGGTTTAATTAACCGAATGGGCTTTAATAACCTTGGCGTTGATAACTTAATTGAAAATGTAAAACAATCTCGTTATGGTGGCGTACTGGGTATTAATATCGGTAAAAATAAAGATACCCCAGTAGAGCAAGGTAAAGATGATTATCTGATTTGTATGGAAAAAGTCTATGCTCATGCTGGTTATATCGCAATCAATATCTCATCACCAAATACCCCAGGTTTGCGTACACTACAATATGGTGAAGCATTAGACGATCTGCTATCAGCAATTAAAAATAAACAATTAGAGTTGCAGGGTAAATACCAAAAATATGTTCCTGTTGCTGTTAAAATTGCCCCAGATTTAACGCATGAAGAATTAATTCAAGTTGCAGATAGCTTAGTGCGTCATCATATTGATGGCGTGATTGCGACAAATACCACATTAGATAAATCATTAGTCAGTGGATTAAATCACTGTAATGAAGCTGGGGGATTAAGTGGTCGCCCAGTACAATCAAAAAGCACACAAATAATTCGTCAATTAAATGAAGAATTAAAAGGTGCATTACCTATTATTGGTGTTGGTGGAATTGATTCATTAACAGCAGCTAGAGAAAAAATGGATGCTGGCGCTTCTCTTATTCAAGTCTATTCAGGATTCATTTATCAAGGTCCTGCACTTATCAAATCTATAATTAATCATATCTAAATACATTTAATAATGAATTAGGGGCTTTTCTTCTGCCCCTAACTCGTTTATATTGCCCCTAGTTGGTTATTTTTTATTAAATTGCACTGATTGTGCTTAATTAATAGTAAAATGAATCCTGTTTTTGTTAGGTGATATTAAATATTTTATTTAGGTCATTTAATTTTGATTGTTTATCAGAGTATAAAACAGGGAATGAATCGAAGGGGGATTAATTAGTGATAATAAAACCCGATGATCGCTGGCGTTGGTATTTTGATGTTGAGCAACAAAAATTAATGCTTGATTTAGCAAATGGTATGGTTTTTCGTTCCCGCTTTCCAAGCAAAATGTTGAGTGAGAGTGCTCGACAATCAGCATCTTTTACCGTTGATGATGCAGCTCTTTATTATGGATACGATGAGCAAATTCGACAAATAGGTATGCCATCTGAATCAAGAGCTGAATTAGCTTTAAATGCATTAATAGCCCATCGCTTTTTAAAGCCACTGATGCCTAAGAGTTGGTATTTTGCAGTTAACAATAATCAAATCAACCCTTATTTATCTCAAGTGGTAGAAGCCTCATTAAAAGAAGAAGACGAAACCGCTCTTTTTTTAGTGACTGAAGTGGGGGCTCAAGCTTGTTTATGTTTATTAGCTCAACCTCAGTTAACATTATTTGATAGAACTCTTAATTTTTGTGACCCAATAAAAATTATGAATGATAGGTTAAGCAATTACCATAAAGAGTCAGAGTCAGGATCATTTTTGTACGAGAAAGTTATTTAACAAAAAGAGTAAAAAGGACTTACTCTTTTTATCGTCACTCATTATTTATAACATTCTAAAAACAAATCCACCCCAAACAATACTGCCTAAAATCAAATCTTCATTACTCTCTTTCTGTGATCTTTTTCTAAAAAATGAAATGAATTTATTGATAACTTATTATTGAGTTATTAATAAGACAATTCTTATTAAATAAATTGTTTTATTTAAAATAAAAAAGAAGATAAGGGGGAAATTACCTTCTTTTAATTTGAGATAAAGATAAGTGTTATTTTTTATTAAGTGAAAGTTTTACATTACCGTTAGGCACACAGCTGCAGGCTAAAATTTTACCTGAACGTTTAATTGCTCCGGCTTTTAATGCATTAACATCGCCTTCATCTAGTTGGATAACACAAGAGCCACAAAGGCCAGCCCGGCAACTATAAGGAATAACATAACCATTATTTTCAAGCTGTTCTAACAGGACTTCTTGGTTATTACCCTCAAAAGTCTCACCATTAAATTCAATGCTGACAGTTTGCTCTTGTGAGTGTTCAATAATAGGTGTTGATTGTGCTTCAACAGGCGCTGTTACAAGGTATTGTTTCGCTTCTTTATAGGCTATTACCTCAACAGTATCCCCTACACGAATAATGCCAGTTTGACGAATGATGATATTTTGTCCAAAGTCGACATCACCGGTTTCATCACTACGGAATGTTTGCAGTGTTGCGAGTGGTTCTGTGTTAGGATGTTTAACGCCTTTATCAATACTAATTGTGGTCATGATGCAACGGCTACAAGGTTTCATCAGATCCATTACAACAGAGCCAACACGAATAGTCTGCCAAGTATCTTCTTCAAAAGGCTTTGCACCTGTTATGAGGATATTAGCTCGAAATTGCTCAATATTAATTGAAGCGGGGCAACGCTGTTGTAAGTATTGAAATGAGGCTTCATTAATTAATAAGTAAGGGTAACCATCAGCGAAAGAAACAGCGGTTTCTGGTTTTTTTTTCACTCGGCGTGTCGATTTTTCGCCAGTCCAACGAAGTTGAACATCCATTTTTAAATAACGACTGAACCACTGATTTATTTCATCTGGAGCCACATACGCGGTAAAATGGTTACCCCAAACTTCTGTCGGTTGCAATGTGGTCTCAAAATCTTGATAGGTGATAGCAATACCTTCACCATCAGGTGCTTGAATATAAATGCCATTTGCCATGACAGTAGGAATAAAACACAGCAAAACGGGAAATTTTCGTGCCGTGATAAAAGTCCCTTCAGGGGTGGTTATCATAAAATCGCGATCAAACGTGAATCCGCTCTCACGAGCAAATGCATGAGAAAGTCGAATTCCCTTCATTGATTTAACTGGGTGTATATAAAGGCGTGAAACGTTGATCATCGGTGCTCCCAAAAGACATTATTATTTTTTTATAGCCAGTAACTTTATGACAACGTAATACAATTAGCTATAATGCCCAACAATTTTATTTTAGGTGGTAACAATATTATGCGCTCTCTGTTTGCCAGCACAGGCCGAGGTCTGGAAGAACTATTAAAATCTGAACTTGAACACCTTGGTGCTCAGGCTTGCCAGATAACCCAAGGCGGTGTTTATTTTCGTGCTGATGATAAAACCATGTATCAGTCTTTACTTTGGAGCCGTTTAGCATCACGTATTATGTTGCCGTTAAATGAATTCAATGTTTATAGTGATTTAGACTTATATCTTGGTGTGCAGGCAATTGATTGGAGTGAGATTTTTACTGTTGATCAGACTTTTGCTATCCATTTTAATGGCACGAATGACATTATTCGTAATAGCCAATATGGCGCATTAAAAGCGAAAGATGCCATCGTTGACTCATTTCAGCGTAAAATAGGGCAACGTCCAGATGTTGCTAAACAATCTCCTGATATCCGCTTAACTATCCACCTTCATAAAGAAAAAGCCTCTTTATCTTTAGATTTAAGTGGTGATGGTTTACATCAACGTGGTTACCGTGACTTAACAGGACAAGCGCCTTTAAAAGAAAACTTAGCTGCCGCAATTATTATGCGTTCAGGCTGGAAACTGGATACACCATTAATCGATCCAATGTGTGGCTCTGGTACATTATTAATTGAAGCAGCCATGATGGCGACGGATTGTGCGCCAGCATTAAATCGTGTGCATTGGGGATTTCGCCATTGGTTAGGTCACGATGAAGCGTTATGGAAAGAAGTCACTCATGAAGCTTTTGCTCGTTTTCGTGAAGGTAAAAAGAATACCACTGCGCGTTTCTATGGTTTTGATGTTGATAAGCGCGTATTGGATATGGCGAGAGCCAATGCCCGTAGAGCGGATGTTGCTGAATTAATCACATTTGCTCATGGTGATGCAGCTAAACTGACAAACCCTGTCTCAACAGAAATAAAAGGGACAATTATCAGTAACCCACCTTATGGTGAGCGTTTAGAAAGTGAGCCGGCATTAATTGCACTACACAGCCAATTAGGAAGAGCGGTAAAAGCGCATTTCCCAGGTTGGAGATTGTCACTATTTAGTGCATCACCTGAATTGTTAAGTTGCATTCAATTACGTGCTGAAAGAGAGTTCAAAGCAAAAAATGGTCCTCTTGATTGTGTACAAAAGAACTATTTACTTTCTGATACACCATCAACGATTAATACTGGACTTGCGGAAGATTTTGCAAACCGTTTACGTAAAAATGAGAAAAAACTCGCGAAATGGGCAAAACAACAGAAAATTGAATGTTATCGCTTATACGATGCTGATTTACCTGAATATAATGTTGCTGTGGATCGCTATGGCGATAAAGTGGTTATTCAAGAGTATGCGCCACCTAAAACCGTCAATGAACACAAAGCCCGTCAGCGTTTATTCGATGTGATTAGTGCAACAATGGAAGTACTGGCATTACGTTCTGATCAACTGATTTTAAAAACCCGCCAACGCCAAAAAGGTAAACAGCAATATGAAAAAATGGCCGAAAAGGGTGATTTTTTCTTAGTTGACGAGTTTGGTGCAAAATTCTGGGTAAATCTAACAGATTATCTTGATACAGGATTGTTCTTAGATCACCGTATTGCACGAAAAATGCTGGGTGAAATGAGCAATGGAAAAGACTTCTTAAATCTTTTTGCTTATACCGGTACAGCCTCTGTTCATGCCGGGATCGGTGGTGCAAAAAGCACAACAACCGTTGATATGTCCCGTACTTATCTTGAATGGGCTGAGAAAAATTTCCAAGCGAATGGCCTATCAGGTAGACAACATCGTTTAATGCAAGCAGATTGCATTCAGTGGTTAATGCAGAGCAACGAACAATTTGATGTGATCTTTATCGATCCACCGACGTTTTCTAACTCAAAACGAATGGAAAACACCTTTGATGTGCAGCGTGATCACATTGAACTAATGAAACATCTGAAACGTTTGTTGAGAAAAGGTGGAACAATTATGTTCTCAAATAACAAACGTGGATTCAAAATGGAACATGACGAGTTAGCAAAAATTGGGTTGTGCGCAAAAGAGATAACACAGAAAACATTATCACAAGACTTTGCACGTAACCGTCAAATTCACAATTGCTGGCTGTTAACTCATGCTGGTGAGGAATAATTTACAATGCCGTTAATTAGTTTGACAGGGGCTTATTTATCTTTCAGTGATGCCCCGCTATTAGATAGCACCGATTTATTTATTGAAGAAAATGAACGCGTTTGTTTAGTTGGGCGCAATGGTGCGGGTAAATCAACACTATTAAGAGTGTTATCTAAAGAGCAACCTTTAGATGATGGTCAAGTTGTTTACGAGCAAGATCTTGTCACTGCTCGCTTACAGCAAGATCCCCCAAGAGATATTGAAGGTACTATCTTTGATTTTGTTGCAGAAGGTGTTGAAGAAGATGCTAAATATCTAACGGATTATCACCATATTTCTAAACTGATTGAGACAGATCCTTCTGATAAAAATCTCAATAAAATGGCAGAGCTACAAGAAGTACTTGATAGTCGTAACTTGTGGTTGCTTGATAGCCGAATTGCAGAAGTGCTAGAAAAACTCGGTTTAGATGGTGAAGCAGAGCTTTCTTCTTTATCGGGTGGTTGGTTAAGAAAAGCCGCTTTAGGACGTGCATTAGTCAGCGCGCCAAGAGTGCTATTTTTAGATGAACCAACAAACCACCTTGATATTGAAACGATCCTTTGGCTTGAGAAATTCTTAAAAGATTTCCAAGGAAGTATCGTGTTTATTTCCCATGACCGTTCATTTATCCGTAATATGGCAACGCGTATTATCGATCTTGATCGTGGAAAACTTTCTTCATGGCCAGGAAATTACGATAAATATCTTGAAAGCAAAGAAGAAGCTTTACGTGTCGAAGAGCAACAAAACGCAGAGTTTGATCGCAAATTAGCACAAGAAGAAGCGTGGATACGCCAAGGTATTAAAGCTCGCCGTACTCGTAACGAAGGTCGTGTAAGAGCCTTAAAAGCACTGCGTGTTGAGCGCAGTGAACGCCGTGAAGTGCTAGGCAGTGCACGTATGCAGGTTGAAGAAGCAACGCGCTCAGGTAAAATTGTTTTTGAACTTGAAGATGTTAATTACAGCATTGGAATGCGCAAATTAGTACGTGACTTTTCTGCCAAAGTACAACGTGGTGATAAAATTGCGTTGGTGGGGCCAAATGGTTGCGGTAAAACCACTTTATTGAAACTTATGCTAGGCGATTTAAAAGCAGACAGCGGACGAGTTCATTGTGGTACTAAGCTTGAAGTGGCTTACTTTGATCAGCACCGTGCGGCACTTGATCCTGATAAAACAGTGATGGATAACCTTGCTGAAGGTAAGCAAGAGGTGATGGTAAATGGTCGTCCTCGCCATGTACTTGGTTATTTGCAAGACTTCTTATTCCCACCTAAACGTGCGATGACGCCTGTTCGCGCACTCTCTGGAGGAGAAAGAAACCGCCTATTATTGGCACGTTTATTCTTAAAACCAAGTAACTTGCTTATTCTCGATGAGCCAACCAATGATCTTGATGTTGAAACATTGGAATTACTAGAAGAGCTCGTTGATGCTTACCAAGGCACTGTTTTACTGGTTAGCCATGACCGTGAATTTGTTGATAATAGTGTTACTGAGTGTTGGATCTTTGAAGGTGATGGTGTTATTAACAGTTATGTTGGTGGATATTACGATGCTCAACAACAACGAGCACAGTCGGTTTCACTAAAGAATGAGACAAATAAACCACGTAACGCACCAGAAAAAGCTGAAAAAGCAGCAAAAGTGAAAGATAGCTCTAAAAAGAACACGCGTACTAACAAGTTAAGTTATCATTTGACGCGAGAACTTGAGCAACTTCCTGCTAAATTAGAAAGCTTAGAAACGCAGTTAAGTGCATTACAAGAAGAAGTAAGTGGGGCGGATTTCTTTACTCGCCCTCATGAAGAGACAGAAAAAGTCTTAAAGGCACTTGCCGATAAAGAACAAGAGCTTGAAACCGCTTTTGACAGATGGCAAGAGCTAGAATTGATGCAAAACGGCGAATAGCCAACCGAAAACGGGGCATCACGCCCCGTTTTACTTTCTGGAACAAATATTCTTTTATTGATTATTCTAAATAAGAGGTGTCTCTGTGTGCTCTGGTCAACAACATCGTCATGAACATAAACATGAGCAAATATTATGTCCTCAGTGCGATCTGGTGGTCAGTGTTCCTCAATTAGCACAAGGAACAAAAGCAACTTGTCCTCGTTGTCATACGGTATTAATTGCACGTTGGCGCCAACCTTTTTATCAACCTGTTGCATTAGCAATCAGTGCATTATTTATGTTGCTAATGGCAAGCCAGTTCACCTTCGTGAGTATGGAAGTAGCTGGTATCGCCAACAATGTCACACTGATGAAAATTCCAACGGTTATGTTTAGTGAAAATTACGTCGAGTTAGGCGCATTTTTCCTACTGTTTGTCCAAATTGTGCCGGCTTTTTGTATGTTGGCAATCTTACTTCTTTGTACACCAATTCAATTACCTAGAAAGCTACAAATTTGGTTATCACGTATTTTATTCCAATTAAAATCGTGGTGTATGGCAGAGATTTTTCTTGCGGGAATTTTAGTTAGCTTTGTAAAATTAATGGCCTATGGTGATATTGGATTAGGACTCAGTTTCCTACCTTATGTGCTTTATTGCTTATTTCAAATTCGAGCATTCCAGTGTCTTGATAGACATACTTTATGGGAAAAATTAGAACCTCGTCCAAGTTATCCCGAGATTGAATCAGGTAAATCGGGATTAAAACAAGGGGTTCGATTATGCCGTTCATGTACGGCAATTTTACCGGCAGATCAATACGAATGTAGTCGTTGTGAAGTAAAAGGGCATGCAAGAAGACCTAAAAGTTTACAATGGACGGTCTCTTTGTTGATTACCTCTTTTATTCTTTATATCCCCGCTAATTTATTACCTATTATGGTCACTGAATCTTTAGGTAATAACATTTATTCAACTATTATGGCCGGGGTTATTTTGTTATGGGAAGATGGCTCTTATCCTGTGGCAATGGTGATATTTATTGCCAGTATTATGGTGCCAAGTTTAAAAATGGTAGCAATTGCTTGGTTGTGTTGGGATGCACACAAATCCAATGGAAAAAGAGATCCTGCTAGAATGCATTTTCTCTACGAAGTTGTTGAATATGTAGGGCGTTGGTCGATGATTGACGTCTTTGTAATTGCTGTTTTAGCTTCATTAGTCAGAATGGGACGTCTGATGAGCATCTATCCTGATTTTGGTGTGGTGCTATTTGCATTGGTTGTAGTGTTAACTATGTTCTCTGCAATGATGTTTGATCCTCGGTTGACGTGGGATAAATGTACAACCGATGATGATAAACCCACGATTAAGGAGCCTAAGGGTGACTGAAAAGAATGAAACTGCTTTAACTGAAGCAAAAATTAACAAATTAAAAAGCTGGTCTCCAGTTTGGATCATACCACTTGTCACCTTACTGATTGGTGCGTGGATACTTTATTATCATTTCAGCCATCAGGGTCCAGAAGTTACGTTAATTACCTATAATGCAGATGGCATTGAAGCGGGTAAAACCAAAATTAAAAGCCGCAGTGTGGATATCGGTTTAGTTGAAAGTGTTTCACTCGATAGCAATTTTAGTCGCGTTATTATTACGGCTCGCCTCGATAAAGAGATGAAAGAGTTATTACGTGCAGACACTGCATTTTGGGTTGTAAGACCTCAAGTCGGTAAAGAGGGTGTAACAGGTTTAGGCACCTTGCTTTCTGGTGCTTACATAGAATTGCAGCCAGGATTAAAAGGTAAAGAAGAAGATGAATTTAATCTTCTCGACTCACCGCCGTTAGCTTCGCCAGATGCAAAAGGTATTCGCATTAATTTAGTGAGTGAAAAAGCCGGTCAATTAAATGCAGGCGACCCAGTTTTATTTAGAGGTTACCAAGTCGGCTCTGTTGAAACCAGTGAATTCAATATTGATACAAGAGACATGCATTATCAACTCTTTATCAAAGCACCTTATGACAAAATGGTGACATCTAATGTTCGGTTCTGGAAAGATTCTGGTATCGCTTTTGATATGTCTTCATCGGGTGTTCGTGTTGAAATGGCATCTCTCTCTACACTCTTTAGTGGCGGCGTCAGTTTTGATGTTCCTGATGGATGGCTACCAGGTGATCAAATTGCACCTAAAACAGAATTTAAACTTTACGATAATGAGAAGAGCATTCAAAACTCGCTATATACTGATTATCGCAGTTACATTATGTTTTTCTCTGATTCGGTAAGGGGATTACAGGCGGGGGCACCTGTTGAATTCCGTGGAATTCGCATGGGTACCGTTGTTCAAGTACCTTATTACACAAAAGGCATGCAACAATCACTGGATAAAGATTTTCGTATTCCTGTGTTAATTCATGTAGAGCCAGAGCGCTTTGCGAATGATGTTGGTGAAAGCTTTGATTTTGTCAAAGAAATTTCCTCTGCTTCTAATAATGGCTTAAGAGCTTCTTTAAAATCGGGAAATCTTTTAACCGGGGCGCTTTATATCGATCTTGATTTCTACCCTGATGCAACAAAATGGGAAGGTCCTCAAGAAGTCGCGGGCTTCCAACAAATACCGACTGTAAGTTCAGGTTTAGCGCAAATTCAGCAAAAAGTGATGACATCTCTGGATAAGATCAACAATCTTCCTGTTGAGCCAATGCTTAAAGAGATGACTGCAACATTAACTGAAAGCCAAAAAGCAGTTGCTGAAGCGAAAGAGACATTAAAATCATTAAATGCCATGATTGGTAGTGATGAATTTAGAAATCTTCCTAATGATATTCAGCAGTCATTGAAAGAGATCAATCGTAGTATGCAAGGCTTCCAACCGGGTTCTCCTGCTTATGGAAAAATGATTGATAATATGCAGCAACTTGATCAGGTTTTAAGAGAGATGCAGCCTTTATTGAAAACATTGAACAATAAGAGCAACGCATTGATTTTTGAAGCGAAGGAAGGTAAAGATCCAGAACCAAAGAGGGCTGAAAAATGATGAAATACATCATTGGGGTATTTGTATTGATGTTAACGGCATGTTCAAGTCAGGTTAATAAAACGTATTATCAGTTACCTGATGTTTATCAAGGTGGCGTGTCAGAACAAGTCTCGGCAACACAGTCAGCCAAGAAGCCTCAAATTTGGGTTCAGCCGATCCGTTTGTCTAATATGTTAGTTAATGCAGGCATTGTTTATCAAACGACGGATATTAACTATACCGTGGCTAATCAACACCTATGGATTAATCCACTTGATCAGCAATTACAACAGAACCTTATTTCAGGTTTAACAAAAGCATTGCCGGGTACCGTTGTTGCTAATCAACCCGTTGAAGATAGCTTGGCGAAATTAACGGTCACCGTGAATTACTTTCAAGGTCGCTATGATGGGCAGGTAATTATTTCAGGTGACTGGATTTATACTGAAAATAATAAAGTGATTAATCAGCCATTTTCTTTAGTTTTAACACAAACTGAAGATGGTTATCCTGCTTTAGTACGCACATTAGGACTGGGCTGGGAGCAAGTTGTTTCTGATATAGCGAAAGCAATTCAAGCTCAGTACTAACTGACTTAGCATTACGTTTATTCAAACCCAATATTCTCTTAAATTGTATTTAAGTTGAATATTGGGTTTTTGTATATAAATGCAAAAGAGAACGCTTTTTTAATCGAGAAGGTCATTTTTCAGAAGATATGGAGTCGGTATTTGAAGAGTTTGAATTAATAGAAGTATCTAAGAGGCATTAATCGCTTATTTTACCTTCAATGATGGCTAATTCCTTAATAAAACAAAGGTAATTAGAAAGCGTTTTCTACGAAAAAATAAAAATAGAGCAAAAAGTTATATTTATAAACCAAGTCTTATATTGACATAAATTTAAAAATAAATATCATTTTATCTTATTTAATTTATTGATTACATAATATAAAAATAAAGAAAGTTATTTTTACTTAAAAATACTCATTTAATATCAACTGGTTAATTATTTCATTGAGATAATTAACCAAAATGATTAGATAATATTTCAATTAAAGCATTAAATAAAATAAATGATAACAATGATTATTAAATTTGTAACTGGCTCGACATCACAAATATGACATTTGTATTAACTTCTTTACTTGCTTAAATGCTCAATAAAGCGTATCAATTTATAGTGGTTGTTGAAAAAACAATCATTATCTTTCCGCTTAAACTTAGAACGTGAGGGTTGTCTAGATATGAAAAGACAGAAACGAGATCGTTTAGCAAGAGCATTATCGAAAGGTTATCAAGCTGGTATGCAAGGCCGCTCAAAAGAACTTTGTCCTTATTTCGCCATTGATGCGCGTTCACATTGGCTTGGAGGTTGGCGACAGGCCATGGAAGATCGCCCGAATCTAGTAAAATAAATAACCCGTCGTAGTGAAATAGATAATAGCTTATTTTTAGTTGTATTAAATATTATCACTAAGATTTTACCGATAATCAAAACGAGGGTTATTTATATACATTCCTATGTACATATTGAGCATAGGATAATTTGAGTATAAATAACAAACAATCAATTTGGATATAAAAAGGCTTACATTTTGTAAGCCTTTTCACGTTATATTGCCATTATTTTTTTAATTCTGATCCATGAAAACTTTTACGTAAACGAAAGCCATAAATAGTAAGAAAAATAGCAAGTATTGTATTGACAGAATTATATAGCCAATCTATTTTTTCTGAAGTAAACCACGGTATAGACGATGTAAAGATCAGAAATATGCCACAATAAAACATAAAGTCTGCCTGTTTTTTAGATACTTTTCCTTTGTTAATCACTTATTTTCCTTGAATTATTTTTTATGATGGTTAATTTAGCTTAAGGGTTATCCTTTGGCTTTTTAAATAACTTATATAAGTTTGGGCTATATAAACATAATGAGGTTATAGAGAAACCTAAGATCCATTTCATATCGAATTGATTAGCATACATAAAAATAAATATAATCAATAGAATCGTGAGTCTATAGCCAATTGCTTTACAAAGAAGAAAAATAAGCTCAATCAGAAAGCTAAAAAAATCTACAATTCCGCTTATAATCATATCCATACGATTATTTCTTGATGTAATTTACTTATACAAAGTTGATATAAATTTTTTAGTGTCGTAGTTATTTGGAATAAAAAATCTCACCTAACTTAAATATATCTTTATATATAAAATTTATTTATTAATTTAATGACACTATACATCGATTAATTTATTATAGCGACCTTTATTTACAAGGAAGACTTCAATGAAAAAACCAATATCATTATGGATAATATTAATTGCTTTTATTTTATTTACTTTAGGGCAATTAACATCTTCATTTTCTAGTGTTTCTACTTTAGTAGACGTATTTATAAAGGATAGTGAAAATTTAAATTTAATAACTTCCCTTTCTATTATGTGGAGTTTGATACAAGCTTTTTCTCTACCCATTTTATATGTTATTACTCTTGTTGTTATCTTTATGAAGAAAGAAATAGCACCAATAATGCTGAAAATCTTCTGGTGTATATCAATGTTACCTATCTCTATTGCAATAGTTATCGGTATTCAAAGTGCATTTGATAATACAAGTGGTAGCAATCAAGCAGAAAATTTAGGTGAGCTATTCGGTGTCTTATCTTTAATGGGTTTATTTGTTTATCTTACATATAGCTTATTTTTCTCTGCTAAAATTAAACACTATTTTCAGTATTTACAAGATAAGTAATCGACGCAATGTATTGATAAAAACTAAATTGAATATGATCTATTTTTTATAAAAAATAAATATGTTGTTAGCATAGATAAAAAAATACCGTGTACTTTATATTACACGGTATTTCTATAATATACTCGTCATCCTTCAAGTTGCAGGGGTGTTGGCTACGCGCCTCTAGCTATCCGAATCACATACATGAGTATGCCCATCGGGATATCTTTGCTTGCCGCCTACCTGCAACTCGAATGATTTAGAGTATAGATTAGGGGGGGGTATCTATCTTAGAATGCCGTTGTATCTTTAAATAAGCCAACTTTTAAGTCTTTTGCTTCATAAATTAGCTTACCATCAACATACACTTCACCATCGGCAATACCCATAATCAGTTTACGATTGATAACACGTTTGAAATCAATTTTATAGGTAACTTTTTTTGCTGTTGGTAATATTTGTCCAGTGAATTTTACTTCACCAACACCAAGCGCACGGCCTTTACCTTCACCACCAAGCCAGCCAAGATAGAAGCCGACAAGTTGCCACATGGCATCTAGGCCTAAGCAACCCGGCATAACAGGATCATTGACGAAGTGGCAATCAAAGAACCATAAATCTGGCTTGATATCGAATTCTGCTTCGATAAAGCCTTTATTATGGGTGCCGCCATCTTCTGTCATTTTAATGATGCGATCCATCATTAGCATATTACCAGATGGCAGTGGTGGGCCATCTTGGCCAAATAATTCACCACGGCCTGAAGCAATGAGGTCTTCTTTAGAATAAGATTCGCGTTTATCAACCATTGTCTATATAGCCTTTATCAAGTGTAAGACAACAGAATAGCTTACACTTGTACGCTGAACAACTCCGATCACTTGAAACAGAATTATCTGAATAGACGTAAGAACCAAGGTAATTTAGGTCTATCCTGATTATTTGCCAGTGTTATACGATCATGAATAACAGCTAACAAGTGTGAGTCTGATTGTTCTGGTTCACATTGCTCTTCATAATAGGGCTGACGAGTCAGTAACGTTATCGCTTCCGCTACATGAGTGACAGGCCAAATATGAAATTTTTCTTCTTTTACCGCTTGTTGCACATTTTCGTTGAGTACCAGATGACGAATATTGGCAAGAGGAATAATTACGCCTTGAGCACCGGTTAATCCTCTTTGTTGGCAGATATCAAAGAAGCCTTCGATTTTCTGGTTTACGCCACCAATCGGTTGGACTTGACCAAATTGATCGACAGCACCTGTGACAGCAATTTGCTGATCAATAGGTTGTTGTGCCAGTGTACTAATAAAAGCACATAATTCAGCCAAAGAGGCACTATCACCATCAACCTCACCATATGATTGCTCAAAAACAATCGAGGTGCTAAATGGCTGTGGTTGGTCTAAACGTAATTCTGAGTTTAAGTAAGCTTGCATAATCATCATTCCTTTAGCATGAAGATTGCCACCAAGCTCAGCTTTTCGCTCAACATCCGTAAACTCACCATCACCTATATGTGCAACGCAGGTAATGCGAGTCGGTTCTCCAATTAAATCAGGATATCCCGGGTAATCTAAGACAGAAAGCCCGTTGATTTGACCAACAGCTTCGCCTTCTGTTTGTATCATGACTTGGTCTTGTAAAATCTCATCACGGCTACGTTCTAACAGGTAACTGTGTCGCCATAGGCGATTTTCTTCTGCTTTTTTCAATGCCTCAGCATTTAGAGAAGTATCATGATTAAAACGCATTGCATAACGAAGCTGACGTAATATCCATTCTAAATCTAGGCTCAGAATGAGTTGATCTTCATGTTGTCTTGCGGCTTGTGTTAGCAAGACTTCCCAAGCATCCGCAGATAGAGATGGGAGGCGATATTTTTGGCACAGTGAATTGACAAAGCCACACCATTGAGAAAGCGCGGTTTCATCTTCTAAATACATGTCGTATTCATATTCACCATATAAAGCAGTGCTACTTAGCTCAGGCTCCATAAATTCAAGCTCTTCAAGACTAAGTCTATCACCAACTAAAATAACACGAAGATTGAGTGGCATACTCTCAATAGGTAAAGGCAGGGATTGATTGTCATTCCAGACAAGCCACTCAAAACGTTGCTCTTCAACCATTTTTTTAAGGCGGAACCACATTAGTGGTTGTGCAAGTAAAGATTTTATAGAGAGGACTAAGATGCCTCCATTAACTTTATGCAATAAGCCTGGGCTGAGGGTAACTTCGTCTTTATGGCAATAGAATGAACCAAAGAGTTGTTCTGGCTCTATCCATTGGCAACAAGTAATAGATTCTGATGATGAAAATGCACCTTGTACATTTTCTTGCCAATCGATTTTATTGGTTTCTGCTTGATAACTGCCAACAATAGGATCAGTTTTGATCCCTGATTGCGTTAATGTGTCTGTCAGCATATCAAAGTAAGCAGTAGAATCATCCGCTTTTAACAGCATAAACTGCCCTGAATCTGCATTGTTTAACCATTGTAAACTTTCATACAGGCGAGGTTGAACCTCACGAAGTAGAGATGCAGGTAATTGAGATGCTGTTTGAAAGAAAGTTTGGTAGGAGGCGTAATCAGGACGTAACGCCTGCCATTCTAATTCGTTGTTTTTCAAGGTTACCGTTTTTATTATTGATTAGTGAAAAGAGATAATTAGATATCGTATAAGTCGATATCTATCCTGCAATAAGACGGTTCTTTAACTGTCATCAACTGCATAGGCAGGGAATATGTACCGCTACGACCTTATAATGACGAGTTAATAATGGGTCATTAAGGTTTTATGATAGCGACGCTCGATTCTATCATAACGTGCTCAGAAAACTATCCCTTATCAAGGCTTGTTATTAATTGATAAGAAAGATTATCTAAAATAACTCCGCCTATAAAATAGTCAAAAAATTTCGGTTCAGTGGCAGTATTTTTGTAAAATTGTTGATATGCTACTATATAGTTACGTTGTCACGGGATTTTGTATGAAATATCAACAATTAGAGAACCTAGAATGTGGCTGGAAATGGGCCTATCTAGTAAAAAAACACCGTGAAGGTGAATTAATTACCCGTTATATAGAAAAAAGTGCTGCTGATGAAGTTGTTGAGCAACTGTTGCTTCTTGAATCGCAACCATTAAAAGTTTTAGAGTGGATAGATTTGCATATGAATCCTGATTTATCTAATAGGATGAAGCAAACTATTCGAGCTCGTAGAAAACGTTATTTTAATGCTGAGCATCAACACACGCGCAAAAAATCAATCGATTTAACGTTTAAAGTCTGGCAACGCTTATCTGCATTATCCCAACGAAGAGGGATCACATTGTCAGAAACGATTGTGCAATTAATTGAAGACGCTGAGCGAAAAGAACAATATGCATTAAAGGTACATAGTTTAAAAGATGGGCTTATTGAGTTATTAGAACGCGATAAAGAAAAATAAGTTACATTAATTTTGGCTTATTGGATTTGACAATTATTTCCATCGTTATTTTTGTTCTCTGTTTTTATTGTGATATTTCATACCCGTCCGAAAACGTTCTTGTCTTTATATTTTTACTTAATTTTATCTCTATAAAAGAAAAACCCTGCCATTGGCAGGGTTTTGAATTCATCAACAGTAGATTATTCTACTATTTGAATTATTTAGCAGGAACAACAACTTCAGTTGTACCTTGGATTTCGATCTCAACACGACGGTCTGGCGCTAAGCAATCGATCAGAGCTGAACGAGCTTTAACGTTGTCACATGTGTTGCCAGTAACTGGGTTTTCTTTACCACGACCTTCTGCAGAGATGCTGTTTGCAGGGATACCTTTAGAAACCAGGTAATCAACTACAGATTGAGCACGTTTTTCTGACAGAGGCAGGTTGTAGTTTTGTGAACCGATACGGTCAGTGTAACCGATAACGACTACACGACCTTGAGTTGGGTCGATGTTAGCCAGTTCAGCGTACAGACCATTCAGAGCTTCTTGACCTTCAGCTTTCAGAGTAGATTTGTTGAAGTTGAACAGAACGTCTGAACGCAGAGTAAAGGTTTTGTTTTCAACAACTGGCGCTGGAGCTACAACTGGCGCTGGAGCTACAACTGGAGCTGGAGTTTCTTGGTTGAAGCGGTAAGCAACACCAACACTCAGCATGCCATTGTCTGGACGCGCATTCAGAGTACCTTTATCACCGATGTTGTTGATCCACTGATATTCAACACGGGTAGCGATGTTTGGAGTGATCGCGTATTCAGTACCTAATGCGAATACTGGAGAAACGCCAGTGTCATTTTCAGAGAAACGTTTTTGAGCTGGAGATGCTAAAGTAGCGTTTTTAGTTGCAGAAGAATCTGCACGCCATACCATACCACCTAAACGTGTATAAACGTCTAAGTCTTCCATTACTGGATAGCTTAATTTAGTGGTTAACTGGATACCTTGAGCTTTGAAAGCACCGTTGTTGTATGAACCTTTATAAGCCATACGACCTAACCAGTCATAACCCAGCTCAAAACCTAAGTATTGGTTGTACTGATAACCAGCAAATGCACCAGCACCTAATTGGTCACGGTGAGTGTTACCGTTACCGATAGACACGTCTTTACCATCTACATTCCATTGGTTGCTAGTACCTTGGTATTGAGACCAACCTAATTTACCACCGGTATACCAGGTATTGTCTTTTGGAGCTGCTTGCGCTGCAGTTGCGAAAGCTGCCACTGCCACTGCTAATGCGATAGCTGTCTTTTTCATTTTACGCCTCGTTATCATCCAAGTTAGGCATTTGGCTTTAAGCCTTATTATTTGCCCTTGGTTAAATTATTGTTAGGAATCCAATGCTTTCATCAAATGATGATCCCAAAAATGGGATTTAAAGCATAACCTTAACGACATAAAGTCTACAATGAACTTAAAAAGTTACAAGTAATCCTTTAAAATTCGACTTAAAATTTTAAAAAGATCCGCCTTATTCCACAATGGGAAAGATTCTGTATTTTTGTTAAATTTACTGTAACTATATGATTTGGGTTATAAATACATTTGACTTATCTTAAATGATATCGGAGTGTTTTGAGTATTAGGAAAACTCTTAAATTTCACTAATGGTAGTGAATTGAATGAATTTTTACGGAATTCAAATGTCGTTTAGATGCATTACTACTTTCTAAATGGATATTTGTATTCATTTGCTGTCGCATAATAAACCCGAGGCTTTTTCCTTTACTTGCAGCAGATTCTAATCGCTTCATCTCTTCTGGCGATATTTCTGGTAACCAACCGAGTACGACACTGTAGTTACCACTCACCAGTGCTTTTTCCATTAAATCAACAGTAGTTATCATATTTATATGATTTAACTGGATTATTTTGTTAAGAGGCAATCCTGCATTTTTTAACCAAGTCCGATTTAGCTTTTGTTGTGGGTTTAACCACAATAACCAACGTGATTCATGGCTATACTGTTTCAGTAATGGCAAAAGGATGTGATTAATGACGAGTGGATTTTGGTAGAGAAGTTCACTCACCATACCTTGTTTATTATTGCTATCGTAAGTCGCCACTGTTGAAGGGATAGATAGAGGTAATACCTCATTTGAGATCTCTTGGAGAATGGCGTTCTGTCTTGTCGGAGATGATGTTGAGAGTGTCATATTTACCTCGTTCCATGTGTACTGTATGAATATACAGTATCCCTATATTTCGCTTAAATCAAGCGCATTTTTTTGAAAGTTCCTCTCAAATTTTATGTAAATCATTATTTTTAAGCCGTTAACTATTGGCAATAAAAGAGAAATTCTTTATTGTCTCTCTTGTGATGTCTTATGCATGTTTTTGAATTCAAAGATAAAAATTTAATCTTAAAGTTTGTGTCGGAGTTTCAATGTTATTTTTACCTGAGCAAAGGAAGGCTCATTTGTTATCGCGTATTGCGCAATATGGAGAGTTAACAACAAAGTCTCAATTTGGTGGTGTTAGCTTAATGATTGATGATGTTATGTTTGCTATTACGTCTGATAATGAGTTTTATTTAAAAGGAAGTGGCTTTTTAGAAACTCTTTTTAAGGCAACAAAAATGAGTTCCTATACCTATTTGAAAAAAGGAATTCCTATCATATTGCGTTATTACCATATAACGGATTCGCTATGGAAACATCAGCAAAAATTAGATCAATATATTGATATGTCATATCACTACAGCATTCAAGAATATTTAGGACAACGAAAGAAGCCTTGCAGAATAAAAGACTTACCTAATCTAGGTGTGATGTTAGAAAAAAGATTGAATCAAATTGGCATTAATCAAGTTGAAGAACTGCGTTTAATCGGTGCAAAAGCGTGTTATCTAAAACTAGTGCGTAGCCACAATTTGAGAAATAGTGAACTTTTACTTTCATTGGCAGGCGCTATCGTTGGGTGTCATCGTTCTGTATTACCTAATCAACTTAAAATGGAGTTATTAGATTGGTACAACGAATTATCTTTCCAATAAGATAAAAGTAATGACCGTTATTTTCTCTAATATGCTTATGGGAATTAGAGAAAATAACGTCAGTAAGAGATTTAGCTTAAGTTTGAGGGAGGCTATTGGATTCGCTTTGCTCAATAATTTGGATACAACTAATAATCTGTGGCAGTAAATCCAATAGTAATCGGATTTGAGTGAGTACTAATTGAATGCGAGGATTATCTGCATTAGGTAATAGATTGATCCTTTCAATTAATTCTGCATGAGATTGCTTAAATCCTTCATCTTGTGGCATTTTTCGACGTAAAGCAGAATCGATATAACAAACCGTATCATTAAGCAACGTGAGCACATTCTCATCTTCTATTTTTGAACGATGAACGCCAAGTGCAGAAATATAACTGAGTAAAGTATGATTTAAGCAAAGCAACTGGAAAGCGACCTCTTGGGATGCTTGATAACTTTTTGGCTCTGATGACATATTTGAGATCAGTGATGCTAATTCTCCATCACTGCTATGGGCATTTCGACGAGCAATACGATAGCTCAAGCTATTATCTTTTCCTTGGTAATACTGAATAAGGATGGCATCAAGATAATAACAGTTGTTTGTCATTGTTTTTTGAATAACAACAGGTAGTTGACGGAATTTCCAATCAGGCCAAATAAAGCTGACAGCAAACCATGCTATGGCACAGCCAATTAAGGTATCGATAATACGGGGAAGGGCAACATCATAACCTTCACCAAGTAAATTGAAGCTTAATAAAACCAATAAAGTAATAAATAGTGTGGCATGTGCATATTGTATGGTTCTAAATGCGAAAAAGAGCGTGCCCGTTATCACAATTAAAACGAGTTGCCCTTCAATTGAAGGAACAAAATATAAAATAGGGAAGCCGATTAAAATACCAATAATAGTACCACTTACACGTAAGGTAAGACGTCGACGAGTGGCATTGTAGTTTGGTTGGCAAACAAATAGACTTGTCAATAATATCCAATAGCCTCTATCCAATTGGAAAAATTGAATAATGGCATAGCCAATACATAACACGAGTGACATCCTAACGGCATGTCTAAAAAGTGCCGATTTAGGCGTGAGGTGCTCTTTTATTCTTAGTGCAATGTCGCGCCATCCCGTTAAACCATCATCAGAAAGTTGCGTTTCTTCTTTTTGGTCATGGGATATTTGGTATTGCTCTGTACTAATACTTCGTAGAAGCGCATCAATGCCTTGAAGATTTTGCAGTAAATTATTTAAAGGCGCTATTAATTGTGGTTCTGACGTCGTGTTTTTTAAATGATTTAATGCATTCTCTAAATAATTTATAGCACGCTCTAATGAAGGGTTATGCTGATATTTTTTATGCCAAAGAATAGATTGTGCAACTTGTTCACAAGCTCGTGCTTGCATAGAAAGTAAACGTTGAAAACGAAACAACACATCGCTATGTCGCAATTCATTACTTAATAGTGGGTATTGAACATGCGACGAACTTGCTCGCTCATGAATATCTTGAGCAACAAAATAGTAATGAAGAGTGAAACGGCTACTACGTTGGCCTCTATCACCTTTTAATCGACTTAATAATGCAACTTTAGTTTGGTTCATTGTGTCAATTAATTGGCTATTTGCCATTGCTAAATTATAAAGCGAATGTTGATAGTCATCTTCGATATCAGGATCGAATAATGTTGCTTTAGCTTCAAGGTAAGTTGCAAGCTGTTGGTAGCAGCGAGTTAAATTGTCCTGAACTGGGCGAATTGGGAATAATAAGTGACCAATTAATGTTAATAAGTTATACCAAATAGCGCCTAACAGTAATAAAACGGGTTGTTCATACCATTCAGGGAAAATCGGCATACCAAGCATAGTATAAATTGCGATTAATAAAGCACCAAAAGCAATGGTTGCGTACCGTTGCCCTAAAGCACCTAATAAAATAAATCCCCAAGTAGAAATGGCTAAACCACAAAAGAATAAAATAGGATATGGATAAAGTAATCCTATTGATGCTGAAGCAAGCAGAAAACAGCATAAAGTGATAACGAGGTTTTTTAAACGACCGACAAGCCTATCATCTAAGTCAGTTAATGCTGCTGCAACCACACCCAACGTTAGAGGAATTGTGTATTTAGGCTCTTGCCCTAAAATCCAAGGAAATAAAGTCGTTCCTGTAAGCGCGATTATTATGCGAATATAATATAAAAAGTGGCTATTATAGATAAATCGGCGGGCGCCATTTAGCAAAGTGAACACAAAAAGCCCTTAAATAAACAAGATGAAGATAATTACCTCTTAGAATATAGGGTTTATCACCGATTAAAAAGAGCTTAACAACAGACTATTTGTTATTTATTGCAGGAATTACGTATGGAACTGAAATCCACCCCTATGGGACAACGTTTAGCACAGCATCCTTATAATAGAGTCAAATTGTTAAATGCAGGTATTGAAGTCAGTGGTGAAAAACATCAGTATTTAATTCCTTTTAACGAATTGATTAATATTTTCTGTAAAAAAGGGATTGTGTGGGGAGAGTTAGAATTTTTATTGCCTGAAGATAAAGTTGTTCGATTACATGGAACAGACTGGGAAGAAACTCAGCAGTTTTATCGTTATCTTTATCAGTCATGGCAAAATTGGAGTAAAGAAATGAGCGAAATAAGCGCTCAGGTGCTTGAGAAGCAACTCCAGAATATTAATGAAATCACTCAATCAAATAGATGGATAAGACAGTCTAAACTGAGTGAAATTCAACAATCTATCAAAGAAAGCTTTTCTGCTATTCCCCTTCCTCTTGAACGCCTTATTCAATTTGATAATTGCCATACTCTTTATCAGCAATGTTTAGAATGGCTAAAACACGGTGAAGCACTTGT
This sequence comes from Proteus alimentorum, assembly GCF_002607735.1. Classification (GTDB taxonomy): domain Bacteria; phylum Pseudomonadota; class Gammaproteobacteria; order Enterobacterales; family Enterobacteriaceae; genus Proteus; species Proteus alimentorum. Next base: position 67,220 of record NZ_NBVR01000026.1, on the reverse strand, counting down.
TAATAAAGAAAATGCTGCATGGATAACTCAAATATTAAATGAGCATGCGGAATTTTTTAATACGATTGAATCATCGCCATTAAATGAATCGCAGTGTCGTGCCGTAATTAATGGTGAAGAAAATATTCTTGTTCTCGCTGGTGCGGGAAGTGGTAAAACATCAGTATTAGTCGCAAGAGCAGGCTGGTTATTACGTCGTCAGTTAGCGCAGCCAGATCAAATTTTATTACTTGCTTTTGGACGTAAAGCTGCACAAGAAATGAATGAAAGACTTTCTAGTCGTTTAAATGCCGATATTATGGCAAAAACATTCCATGCACTGGCATTATCCGTTATTCAGCAAGCGACAAAAAAACAACCTAAAATTAGTGAGCTTGAAATAAATAGTGAAAAAAGAAGAGCACTATTATTAGGTGAGTGGCGAGAGCAGTGCCAACAGAAAAAGGCACAAGCAAAAGGGTGGCGAGAGTGGTTATCTCAAGAGCTTGAATGGGATATTCCTGATGGTGAGTTTTGGCATGATAAAAAATTAGAAAACCAAATTGCCGTAAGATTAGAGCGTTGGATCGGTTTATTAAGGATGCAAGGAGGTAGCCAAAAATCTCTGATTGAAAGTGTACAACCCGAATATAAAGAAGTCTTTAAAAAGTATTTAAAATTATTATCGCCATTATTAAAAGCTTGGAAAACGGCATTAAAAGAGGAAGATGCAATCGACTTTTCGGGCTTATTACATCAAGCTATCAATCTTATTGAAAAAGGGCGTTTTATTAGCCCATGGAAACATATTCTTGTTGATGAGTTCCAAGATATTTCACCATTAAGAGCTTCATTATTAACTGCATTAAAACAGCAAAATAAACAAACATCACTATTTGCAGTAGGCGATGATTGGCAAGCCATTTATCGTTTTAGTGGTGCAGAATTATTATTAACGACTTCTTTCCATCACTCTTTTGGTGAAGGTGCTGAATGTGCATTAGATACGACTTATCGTTTTAATGACACGATAGGAAATGTTGCCAATACGTTTATTCAACAAAATCCCGCTCAATTATCTAAGCCTTTAAATAGTCTAGTGAAAGGTAATAAAAAGTCAGTTGTGCTGTTATCTGACGATCAACTTGAAAATTTACTTAATAAAATGAGTGGTTATGTAGAAGAAAATGAAACCATTCTTTTACTCGCTCGCTATCACTATTTAAAACCAGAATTATTAAAAAAAGCGAAAACACGTTGGCCTAAATTAGATCTACAATTTATGACTTTTCACGCTTCAAAAGGGCAACAGGCAGATTACGTTATTATTTTAGGTTTACAAGATGGTAAAGATGCTTTTCCAGCACCAGCAAGAGAATCGATTATTGAATTGGCATTATTGCCTAGTATTGAAGATTATCCTAACGCGGAAGAGCGACGTTTAATGTATGTCGCTTTAACAAGAGCAAAAAAACAAGTATGGCTATTATTTAATAAACAACAGCCATCTTGTTTTGTTTCAGAACTAGAGTCTCAAGGTGTTCCTATACAGAGAAAACCTTAGGATTATTTTAATCTCTCTTTTAAATAACCTTCGTAATCTGGAATTTTAATTGTAGATTCTTGTGAAAAGAGAGGTGATGAAATTAAAAAATTCGCAGTTGCACGATTTGTTGCAACTGGGATGTTCCAGACAGTGGCTAAGCGTAGAAGCGCTTTAACATCGGGGTCGTGCGGAACGGCATTTAATGGATCCCAAAAGAAAATCATAATATCAATTTTCTTTTCAGCGATCATTGCACCTATTTGTTGGTCTCCACCCATTGGGCCACTTAGCATTTGAGTAACAGTAAGGCCAGTGTGGTGATTAATTAAGTTACCGGTAGTTCCTGTTGCAAATAACTTGTGTAGAGACAGTTGTTCACGATTATTTTCAACCCATTCCAGTAATGAGCTTTTACAGTGATCATGGGCAACAAGCGCGATATTTTTTTCTTTTAAGAGCGTGCGGTCAATTTGTTCCATTTGATACCTTTAAAAATAAATATAGTAATTGTTCCAGTTTTCAAAATACCTTTTTTTTATCTTATAAGCTATGAACAGATCAAGATACTATGATGTATCATAATATTTTCAATCTTCATGATGAACGGAGTAGATAATGGTGGATTCAGACATTTATGACATTTTAAGAAGCGTTAAAACCATTGCGCTTGTTGGTGCGAGTAATAAAGAAGATCGCCCAAGCTATAAAGTCATGAAATTCCTATTAGAACAAGGCTATGATGTTATCCCTGTCAATCCAGGTATGTCAGGGGAAACTTTATTGGGGCAACAATGCTATGCCTCATTAAAAGATATTCCTGTTGCTGTTGATATGGTTGATGTTTTTCGTCAATCTGACGTAGCATTGGAAATTGCGCAAGAAGCCATTGAAATTAATGCCAAAGTATTATGGTTGCAGATTGGTGTTATTAATGAAGAGGCAAAAAATTTAGCCGAAGATGCTGGGTTACGAGTGGTAATGGATCGTTGTCCTAAAAAAGAAATTGAAGCACATGGTCTTCCTTGGTAATACGCCAAAATAAAATCGCCGAAAACAAATTCGGCGATTATCATTTTATTCAGATTACTGGTTATGTAGATTAATTGAGTTAATTTCTTAATCGTGGTGCCTGTAATTGGCTACGAATTGACTGTGATAACTCATCCAATGAGTCATTATCTAAGTGTTCATCTGAAACTTCATAGGTTATCTGCGCTTCAGCAAGATAAGTATGAACGGGTTGTCCGTCATCATCTTCCATCACAACATGGTACCAAGGTGCTGCTCGCAAGGTCACATTAGATGCAATATCATCCTCATTAGGTTGATCAAGGGAATATTCAGCATCCACATCGACAACAACGCCTAAGTAGCCGAGTAATTTATGTCTAACTTGCTGTCCTATCCCAAATTTGCTGGCGGTCATCATAGTATCACCTCCATATAGCCTTGCTTATTGGTTATATATATGAGGGTACAAAGTGAAATTTCAAGGATTTGAAAAAAATATAATCCTTTGCTTTCATTATGAATAAAGAACCTCACAAAATCAGATTATCTATTGTATAAAGAAAAGACAATAACCTAGACAGAATTTTTATTTGAAGAATACGACTAGAGGGGCATATGAAAATCGGTAGAGAATATATTATTCAAGGACGTGTTCAAGGTGTTGGTTTTCGTTTTTTTACTTATCAATGGATGAAAAAACGACCAATAACAGGATATGTTTGGAATCGTGATGACGGTAGTGTGGGAGTAAAGGCTTTCGCGAAAGAAAATGCATTAAAAGAATTTGAAGATTGGTTAGAAGTTGGTGGACCCAAAAGTGCCAAAATTACATTTTGGTCAGCGATATCTTGTGAATATGAACAAATGGCAGATTTTTCAATCCACCATTGTGAGTGATATAGTTTCAATGATTTTTAATTATCTTTTATCGAAAGATAATATTAAATACATTTAACGGGTTTTGGTAAACCCGCAAGTTTTGTTGCCTGTTTTGCAGGGCCTTTAGGAAACAAACGATAAAGATAACGGCTATTTCCTTTTTCATCGCCATATTTTTGTGCAAGCGCTTTTACTAACATACGAATAGCAGGGGAGGTATTAAATTCTAAATAAAATTGGCGAACAAAACGAATAATTTCCCAATGTTGTTCTGTAAGCTCAATTTCTTCTAGTTCAGCTAATGTTGGAACCATATCTTCATTCCACTCATTGCTATTTTTTAAATAACCGTGACTATCTGTCTCGATTTCTTTTCCGTTAAATACAAACATGTGCATAGCAACCAATCAAAAATAATACCGCTAATTTAGCAAAAATAAGGAAAATACCCAAGTAGAACCCATAAATCGTTGATAAATTAAGCCATTGACTTGTAATGCGTTTAATTTTACGGCAAACAGTACAATAAGGGCTTTACAACATAAGCTTAGGTGTTTATATTGCTCCCCATTGCGGAGGGGTGGCCGAGCGGCTGAAGGCAGCGGTCTTGAAAACCGCCGATGGGAAACCATCCGAGAGTTCGAATCTCTCCTCCTCCGCCATCTCATCATCTCCTAGCGTATCCTAATCTCAGTAAAATAAAATCTTCTTGTTAAATCATTGTTTCCTGAAAGCGCTACCTTGCTACTCGAATAGCTAAAGGCGAATATCTCATTAAAGGCATACTTGGATTTAATTCAGATGCAGGATGGGGCGGTGTCGATAGCAGTATTGAAATTCCTCTCAATATCAATAAACAGCCCTCATTTGGATTAACTCTAAAGTTAATGAAGACGGTTCTATTCTCGTTAAAAGCTATCATCGTAAGCACCTTAATGCGCCTGAGTTAGCCAATAATGAAATTGATGGCCTCAATGATGAAGACTCAATTGATATCTCTGATGACCGTTTTATTTCCGTGCGTGTATAGATGCCAGAGTAACCAATCTATAACGTGAGAATACATGAGATGGAAGAAGCGCAGAGAGGCATACAGACAAAAATAAGATGGTTAATTGTGACGCTGTTAAATGGACAGGTTAGTTAAAACTGACCATTTAACGTCAAAGTGGTTAGCGAAACTTGTTTTTAGAGAGCATATCAGACCCGAATATTTATTGTTAGATACCGTTCTATTAAAACGAATTTATTTGGTAGTCAGATAAAGATGATTTCTATTGATGATGCTAATGATAATTGTTAGCATTAACTCTCTATTATGGAGAGTATACTATGAAAAATAAATATCACCTGTTAGCAATATCTCTTTCTGCATTACTTCCTTTTACCGCATCGGCTACAACATATCCAGTGACAATTACGGATACAGATGGGCAAAAAATAACGTTAAAACATGAACCTAAACGCATTGTATTACAAGATGGTAGAGATATTTTAACGCTGGCTTTGCTTGATAGAAATAACCCGTTTGAAAGAGTTGTAGCATGGAATAATAATCTGAAAAAATCGGATCCACAGACAGTTTCTTTATTAGAACAGAAATGGAAATCTAATATAAATGCGATCCCTGATATGGGATTTAATGACAAAGGTGAAGTTAATGCAGAGCGAGTTATTGCACAACGACCAGATGTTCTGATCGCTCAACTAAGAGCCAAACCTGCATTAGAAGGGTCGGGTGTTGTCAGTATTTTAAGAGAGGCCAATATTCCTATTATTTATGTTGATACTTTTTTAGAGCCAGTCAAAAACACGAAAGAAAGTGTTGAGCTTCTTGGTATTATTTTAAATAAAGAGAGTGAAGCTAAAGAATATACAGATTTTTATCAACAACACCTAGATAGTATTAAAAATAAAACTCAAGAAATTAAAAATAAACCAAGTGTATTTGTAGAAGCAAAGGCTGGAGCTAACGGTGATGGGTGCTGCTTTACACATAATAATGCGGGTTGGGGTGGTTTGATTCAAGCTGTTGGGGGTGACAATATAGGCAGTCATTTCTTACCAGGCGCTTCGGGTGTTATTTCTTTAGAGCAAGTTATTAGCACTAAACCTGATGTATATATTGTAACGGGATCTCGCTGGATTAATAAGAATAATATTGCTGCACCATTTGGCTATGGGGTATCCAACAAAGAGACTCAGGAAGGTTTCAAACGATTGAAGAGCAGAATTGGATTTAATCAGATCGCAGCCGTTGAAAATGAGCGATTATATGGTATATATCACAATTTCTATAATCATCCATATAACATCGTTGGTTTAGAATATTTAGCAACCTTCATTTACCCTGAACAATTTGCAGAATTAAAGCCAGAAAACACCTATAAAGAGATAATAGAAAAATATACCACATTACCTAATGCTCAATTTCTTTGGGCAGCAAAAGCAGATAAATAAAAATTTTAATTATAGCCCTTGTTTTTTAAGGGCTTTCTATACTCATTTACACTTCGGCTAATCAGAGTATCTGACTTAATAAAGTTAAAATAAGGCAGATCACTATAATAATGAGCAATACACCCAGAAACGTTCTTGCTAAAAGGCAAGAAAGTGTTGTGGGTGGCGCTTTAGGAAAAAGTGCAGAGAAACACCAATAGGCTAATATAGTGGTCAAAAAAATTGCAAAAAGTATAGAACTAATAAAAAAGATCATTTATTGATACTCTTCTTGTGTCAATAATAAATAACCGTTCGGTTATCGCTTTATTTTTGAACATCTATGATATTTATCGTTCTATACAGTTTTATTAATATTTTCCAATGCGCATTAAAGCATCTTCAACATCTTCATCATGATCAATTGTAAAAGCAATAAAATCATCAGTTTTTGGGATTTTTTTGTAAGTCTCTGTTTGCTTAAACAGGGTTAGACATTCTGAAAATATGTGAATCATTCTTGTTAAAACGTGAGAGTAAGAGCCGTCTTCATAAGACGTATGATAAAGTTGTTCTAAGCATGTTTCATCGATAGGATAAAGAGTACTAAAGCATTGGTATTCCCAATCACCTGTATTGTATTTTAAGCTTTTTATCTCTTCATGTGAATGGTAAGCGTAACCATCAGATTGATTTTGATAGTGTTTTAATGTTTTTTGAAAATATTCTTCAGTGTTAAAGCAAAGATTGACTTCTCCATATGCGGCATTTAAATCGAATGCAAAGGCGTAAAAGACTTCGCCACTTTTTTCTGTTAAAAATTTCTCTGTTTCTGTTATTGCAAAAGAGACAATATCATTTTTTATATTTTTAATTATTTCATCATTTAATATCATCATTAAATCATAATCCAGTTAGATACAGCGACAATCATAATAATTGCTCTGTATGAAGATAATTAGAATAGTATATTAATATTATAATTTAATGGTATAAAATAATGAGTGCCTACTTTTGATTGGTGATAAAACACCTAATGATAGTTCAAAAGGTGTCTTTGTGTAATTATTGACGTGCAATAACCCGTTTTTGTTTACGATGAAACCAATTTTTACGTAATTTATCGTAACTAAGATTAAATGCATAGGTATAGAAAAGGAAAAAGGCAAAGAAGCCAACTTCTAATAAGAATGCATTCCACAGTGACATATTTAATAAAAATGCCAATATTGGTAAACCAATGATCACAAAACTTAATTCAAAGCCAATGGCGTGTATGACTCGTATTTTTGTTGGTCTTGAGCCTTTGATTAAAGGCCAATAATGGTCAAAAATCATGTTATAAAATAAATTCAGTAACATAGCTAATGTCGATAAAACAATAGTAACGGTTCCCATTTGAAAAATTGAGCGACCCAAAATCCAGGCACTAAGTGGTGCTGTTATTACGATGGCTATCACTTCAAATGAAACAGCGTGAAAAACGCGCTCAGTAAATGTTTTTTGATATTGGCTCATATCCCACCTCAAATTAATTAGTTAGCAAAAAACGAGTGCAATTATTGATGATGTTTTGTATATATACAAAATAGGAGCCATCGAAAAAACCGATACTATAATGAACTATTCCATAGAAACTTTGCGTACATTTATTGAAGCTGCTTCGTTGAAATCATTCTCTGCGGCTGCGCGAAAATTAAATAAAAGCCAATCTACTGTTAGTAGTACGATCGGTGGATTTGAAGATGATATGGGCTTTGAACTATTTGAGCGTAAAGGAAGAGAATCAACACTAACTTTTGCAGGGCAAAAGGTACTCAGCTTAGTTGAAGATATATTAGCGGCGGATGAACGCTTACAAGCATTAAGAATAGAACTATCACCAGAAATGGAGCCTCGTTTAAGTTGCGTTTTTTCTGATATGTATCAACCCCCTTATTCTGAGCAACTCTTAAAAACTCTAGATAAAGAATTCCCTCATATTGAATTCGAATTTCTTGTCGCTGAAAATGATGATGTCATTAATATGCTACAAAATAATCAGGCACATATCGGTATGATGGAATCACGAATAGAATATCCAGCCGATATTGCTTTTGCCCGCTTACCTGTAAGTGGTAAGTTAGGATTATATGCACATAAAACTCACCCACTTGCGAAAGAAAAGCAAATTAGCTATCAACATTTAACCATGCATCGTCAATTACGGCTAAGTAGTCGTGCTCAATTTGTCATCAACAGTGAAAAAAATTGGCTGGCACCTAACTATTTATTGCTACTTGAAATGGCAGAGCAAGAAATGGGTTGGGCAATATTACCCACTTGGTTAGTTGAGCAATTTGGGCATGATTTACTCGTTAGTCTGAATTATGATCAATTTCCGAAAAAAATAGATATCGATTTAGTTTGGTCGAGAAATAATCCGCCAGGAAAAGCAGGATATTGGATGATAGATCAGCTTTTGAAAAACAATATTCCCGCATCTATTTAGGTATAGATAATACATCACTCAACATAGTTTCTTTGTTCTATAATTAATCAAGTCTAGGATATTAATATTTAATTCATTATTTAACATAATTGAGATATCACTATGGAATTAAAGGATTATTACGCCATTATGGGTGTTAAACCCACTGATGATACTAAAACGATTAAAACAGCTTATCGCCGTTTAGCGAAAAAATATCATCCAGATGTCAGTAAAGAGCCAAATGCAGAGGAGCGTTTTAAAGAAATTGCTCAAGCATGGGAAATATTAGGTGATGAGCAACGTAGAGCTGAATACGATGAACTATGGGCACATCGCAATGATCCTAAATTTAGACAATTTACACAACAACATTCAAATAAGGGTCAAGAAAACTTTAGCCAAGAAGATTTTGATGATTTTTATGCTTCATTTTTTGGTCAACATTCTCCCTTTGAAGGGCATCGAACTCAACAGGCGCCTAAACAGCGTGGGCATGATTTAGAAATAGAATTAGCTGTTTTTCTGGAAGAATCACAGGAAGAGCATAAGCGCACAATAAGTTACCAATTACCTGTTTATAATGTCTTCGGTATTTTGGAAAAAGAAATTCCTAAAACACTGAATGTTAAAATTCCTGCCGGTGTTATTGATGGGCAACGTATACGCTTAAAAGGGCAAGGTACTTCGGGTGAAAATGGAGGTGAGAATGGTGATTTATGGCTAACAATTCGTATTGCACCTCATCCTCTATTTGATATTAAAGGTCATGATTTAGAAATAGTTGTTCCTGTAGCTCCTTGGGAAGCTGCATTAGGTGCAAAAATTCCTATACCTACAATAAAAGAAAAAATATTGTTAACTATCCCAGCAGGAAGTCAGGCAGGACAAAAGCTACGTATTAAGGGAAAAGGGTTAGTTAGCAAAAAGGTCAGCGGTGATTTATATGCAATTTTAAAAATTGTGATGCCACCTAAATCTGATGAAAAGATACGCGAATTATGGCAACAAATTGCAGATAGCCAGACCGATTATAATCCACGTAAAGACTGGGAGAATAAATAATGGGTCAATTAACAACAACAGTATTTACTGTTACTGAGTTTTGTTATCACACAGGAATATCAAATGATGAGCTCAAAGAGTTTGTCGCTCTTGGTGTGATCGAACCGCTAGAAATTGAAACTCAGGAGTGGTTTTTTGATGATAACGCTATTGTGGTGACACATCGTGCATTAAAACTCCATAAAGAGCTTGCATTAGATTGGCATGGTATCGCCATAGCACTGACTTTATTAGATGAAAATGAACAGTTAAAACAAGAAAATAAGCAACTACGTCAGCAGTTAATGCGCTTCATAAATGAATAAAGATTAATAAAATAGCCACTAAAAAAGTAAACAACTTAGTGGCTATTTTTATGTCTAAGTTTTATTACTATTAATATATTTTATTAACATGGAACATTATTAGATTTAATTAATTGTTGTTTAATTTAATGTTTACAGCTATTTTTATAATTAAGTTTCATTTGCATTACATTTTTAGATTTCATCAATAATAAAAACTCTATTTATATTTTAAATACATCTTTCTATAAAACTCACTGATATTAATATGATGCACATAATTCATGTTTTTATTTCGAAATATAATAATCATTGGGATATAAATCACGGAATCTCTTTCTTTTTCATTGTTAATATTTCGCATCAAATTATCTATCTGGTTTTTTATTTTGATTCTAAAAAGATACTTAATTGATCTACAAATTATAAATAACAAGCAAATGGGGAGTTTTATGTCTTTATTCAAAAAAGGTATTATTGCCTTATCCGTTAATATTGCATTAGTTTCTTCAGCTTTAGCCTGTACAACGTTGTTAGCGGGAAGTGAAGCAACAAATGATGGTTCATTGATTATTGCTCGTAGCGCAGACAGCGATGCATTAAAAGCACAACATTTTGTTATTCATCCAGCTAAAACAAACCAAACGGGTATTTACAGTACCAAAGAATATAACGGCGCTAATAACTTTACGTATCCATTACCTAAAAATTCATTACGTTATACCACTGTACCGAATTGGAAAACACAACTTCACGGTGCAACAGGATTTAATGAACTGGGTGTGGGTGTCAGTGGTACTGAATCTATTTTTGCTTCACCTAAAGCACTCTCTTTTGATCCCTATGTTGAAGAGACAGGGATAACTGAAGATGATATTCCAGATGTCTTGCTTTCAAGAGCAAAAACAGCTCGTGAAGCCGTGGAATTATTAGGGAGTATTATTGAAAAGCAAGGTGCTGGTGAAGGATTTGGTGTTGCTGTTGTTGATAAAAATGAGCTTTGGTATTTAGAAACTGGAACGGGACATCATTGGATCGCACAAAAATTACCTAAAGATAAATACTTTGCGACAGGAAATCAAGGTCGATTACAACACTATGATATTAATAGTAATGATGTTTTAGGCTCTAAAAATCTAGTGGAATTTGCTGTTGAAAAAGGGCTTTATAATCCTGAAAAAGAGGGGGCATTTAATTTTTCAAAAGCGTATACACGAGATGATGAACGAGATCGTACTTATAATGATCCGCGTGTATGGGTTATACAGCAACAATTTAATCCATCATTAAAACAAGCTGTAGATGATGGTCGTCATTTCGCACCTTTATTAACGCCAGAGAAAAAAGTATCTGTAGAAGAAGCTAAAGCGATGTTACGTAATCACTTTGAAGGAACAGAACATGACCCATATACCAATGGGTTAAATGGCCAAGAGTCTTGGCGTCCAATTAGTGTATTTAGAACTTATGAAGCGCATATTATGCAAGTTCGTCCTGAGCTTCCTCAAGAAATAGGTGAAGTAACCTATGTTGGTTTAGGCATGGCGGATTTAACAGCATTTGTTCCTTATTACAGTGGATTAAAAGCTTATCCGCAACATTATGGAATAGGGCGCAATCAAGCAGACAGTGATTCTATTTACTGGAAATATCGTAAGTTACAAACATTAGTAATGACGGATTATCCAAAACTTGCACCAATAGTGAAAAAAGCTTATCAAGAGTGGGAAGCAAAAACAGCATTAGAGCAAAAAGAAATGGAAGCTAAATATCTTACTATGGTGAAAACAGATAAAGCTAGCGCAGATAAAATGCTTAATGAATTTAATCTACGAGTCATGGCTGATGCTGAAAAATTAACTGAAAGCTTAATGAATGAATTGTTTACAGTAAGAACAAAAGATATTCAAGATGATATTTTCTTTGCTAATAAGTCTAAGAAAGATTGATAGAAGATATATATCTTAGATATCTATTTTAATAGAAAGATCCCAATTAAATTGGGATCTTTTTTATAGATGAAATTCATTAAAGAACAGGAATATAGTAGCTAATCTTTTGTACGTAATGATCACTTTGACTAAGTAATTTATCGTAATCCACAGACTCTTTTAATATATATTGTTCAATGTCTGGGCCGGGCCTACGCAATAAATTCATTTTTGGAAGTATTTTGGTATAGACGGTATAAATAATGTCATCATAGTCCGTTAATGAATCTAAGATTTCATTCATATGAAATGTAATGGCCAGATAGTTGCCACTTGGTAATTCTAGTTGTGACATGGCAGAAACGTTTGATGTTTTTGCTAACTTTTCTTTATCAACGGCAGTGCTATAAATATACATAGTATCTTCTAATGTACTTGCAGATGCTCGATGCATTGCATATAGCTCTGTGGGTATTGTATGCACATCTTTTAAAAATTTACGCCAAAATTCTTTTCTAAATTTTTTCTTGTCGGAATCCCATGTTGAAATAGGCTTATTGTAATGATGCGACATACCAACTAATTTTTGAGATGGGAATGTAACTACCTCATATTTAGCGCTCAGTTCAACGGTTTCTAATGCAGGGAAAATCAGTTCACTAATATCCCATCCTGGTTTTTTTCTATATTCCGAAGGTGTAATGTTAAACTGTTTTTTAAAAGCTCGGCAAAAAGTTTGTTGGGAATCAAAGCGATACTTCAATGAAATATCTAACAGGCTACAACGTGTTACTCTTAACGCGTAGGCACCACAAGATAAACGACGAGCGAGTATGTATTTTCCTAAAGATATTCCTGTATACGCTTTAAATAAGCGCTGAAAATGCCATTTTGTATAGCCCGATTTCTCAGCAACAATATCTAGCGATAAACGTGAATCGAGATTTTGTTCAATCCAAACGATGATATCTTTAACAACATTCTCTTGTAGCATGAATATTCCTATTATTTTATCTATCGATATTTTTCAACAAGATCGACTTAATTTATTGAACTACAATAAATTTATAGGTGTTAGGATAATAGCATATCGTATAGTGATAGTTACATTGAATAAAGTAAAATAGCCGGATAATAATGTAAAGTTATGTATTGCAATTTATTTGAATTAAAATTGACCTTAATTAAAAATTTGTATTTTAACCAACTCATCAAAGATTGATTATCTTTTATTAAAATTAATTTCAAATTAAAATAGCTATATATATTTTTAGTTTCAATAAAATGCGGAGATGTCCTATTTTATCTTTATCGGTGGGATATGTTGAGGCAATGGCCGTTTTAAAGGATTATCGTCGACAAAGAATAGGTAAATAATTAATGACTCAAGCAAATGGTATTATCAAGTCTTGTTATCAGCTTGGGCTGCTTTCGGTTTCAGAGAAGGGAGTGCCACTATCTTCTCTGTTAGGATGGCGTAAGCGAGAAGGTAAGCTCTTTGAATTAAACCATGGTGTTTACAAATAAACAGAGGGAGATGATGAAGGTATTATGGCATTGAGTACCATAAATGAAATAGATTTAACTTCGTCATTATATTGTGACTTTCGCAGTGGCGATCAATGATAGCTCTCTTACCTATTACGGCTAATTCGATTATACTAAAATAATATAGTATTAAATTTACTCATTTTTATTTTAAAAAAACAAAAAATAAATTTCGGTTTATTCATTTGTTTGCAACGAAAAAAATTTATTGCGAGTTCATATGAAGTCTTATCCTTAGCTAGTCTCAACATTAATTTTTAAATGCAAAACTTAAAAATAGACATTGCTATCCAAATTGGCAGGTAATGTATTATCAAAAATTAATAAAAGACAAAATCTAATGAAAATTAAAAACTCAAGAAAATATCATGTATCATTACCAGATAATAGAATTTTAACGTGGTATGAATCAGGTCCTGAGCAAGGTAAACCTGTATTATTTTGCACTGGTGCAGGTATGAGCGGTTTATTAGGAGTAGAAGTTGACCTCTTAAATAAGCTTAATATTCGGTTGATCACACCCACTCGTCCAGGATTAGGCGATTCCACTTTTGATCCTCAAAAATCGTTAAAATCTTTTTCTAAAGATATTTTATTTTTATTAGACCATCTTCGTATTAAAAGTATTAATGTAATGGGATTTTCACAAGGCGCTGTTTTTGCTATGGCTCTTTGTGTTTATTGTCATGTTGATAAATTACTTATTGTCGCAGGACAAGATCAATTTGATTACCCAGATACACAAAATAAACTAACAGATGATGTTGTTAATATGTATCGTCAAGCTGTTGGATCACCTGATTCGTTAACCAGTTGGATTAAGCAAAATATAACAGCCAAGTGGTTAATGGATTTTATTCTAAATGACAGTGCTGATGTTGATTTGGCTATTTATAAATCAATTGACTTTCTCCCTGTTTATCAAGAATGTATGGTAGAAGCCTTTAAACAAGGCAATGATGGATACACTCAAGATTTGCTGATTGCATTGCAACCTTGGGGATTTTCACCTGAAGAAATAAAGACACCAACAACCTTATGGTATGGAATGAAAGATACCAGTACAGTTCATTCTCCGGACTTTGGCGATTTACTATTTCAACGTTTTCCTAATGCTGAGCGACATTTATGGCCAGAAGAAGGTGGTTCATTGCTATGGACGAAAACAGAAGAAATTTTATTAGAACTCGCTGATTAAGGTGATGTAGTACATTAATGATAGAGTAGATACTGGTCATCTTAAAAAATAACAGTATCTACTTTTTTATTCATGTTCTTAAATTAAAATAATGAGATAGGTGAAATAGATAATTATTTTTATTTTGTAACTATGTTCTAATTTGGTGTGTGAAAAGTTTTTTTAAAATAAAGATGAAAATAATTTGCTATAAACCGAATTATATGACTTAATAGCGCCACTGGTTTGGAAGTACAGACCTATTTATGTTAGTGCAGTTTTAAGTAGTTCACCGTTTAGCGTTATCCCTGATACCTCTTCGTTGCGAATTCCTTCAAATAGTGACCATAAGTAAAAATCCGAAATCAAACCGCAAACAATGCCTTATGGCAAAATAATTAATTAAAGGAAATCTTATGTCTAATACAATGACTGGTACAGTAAAATGGTTTAACGATGATAAAGGTTTTGGCTTTATCACTCCTAAAGACGGTAGCAAAGACGTATTCGTACACTTTTCAGCGATCCAAAGCGATAGCTTCAAATCTCTGAAAGAAGGTCAAGAAGTGTCATTTTCTATCGAAAATGGCGCTAAAGGTCCAGCAGCAGCGAACGTAATCGCTCTGTAATCTATCGAGCTGTTATTACTGTGTCTATATTGCTTAATGCAATATCGATACAAGTAAGATCTAAAAACCTCACTTCGGTGGGGTTTTTTTATATCAAATTCTAGTATTATTTAAATTTAAAGTATATTTAGTAAAGCGTATAAAAAATAATATTATTAAAGTTATGTAAGTATTTAATGTAAATTATTTTAAATTATAGAAAGTTATTTACTTTAATGCCTAATAATTTTTACAGAGAAATAAATTATTAGATAAATAAATTTTTATAATGGCAAAATAAAGGCGTTAAGATATTGCCTTCTCAATCAAAAGAAAGAAAAAATTTTTATTAGAATAAAAAGATATCAGATAAATCATAAAAAAATAATTTAAGATAAAAATTAAATTAATATTTAATGACTTATTTTAAACAATTGCTGTCTAATTCAATGTAGCTTAAATGCTTTTTTAGTTCCTAGAGGACAAACTTGTGTACGCGAAAAATATTTTTTCATTGCATCTATTACATCCAAAATATTTCTTAACTTGGTTTGGTGTCTTTATTCTTTTTTTATTAGTACAACTTCCTTATTCTTGGTTACTTTTTTTAGGTAAACATCTTGGGTTGTTATCTCGTTTTTTTGTCAAAAGAAGAGTCTCGATAATAAAGAAAAATTTAGAATTATGTTTCCCTAATAAAGATGAAAATGAAATTAACAAGCTTGTTATGGATAATTTATCGTCACTGGGTGTCGCATTGTTTGAAACGGGAATGGCATGGTTTTGGAGTGATCGCCGATTAAAAAATCTCTTTGAAGTACAAGGGATCTCCAATTTTACTGATGCAAATGATAAAAAAGCTGGAATTTTACTAATTGGTATACACTCTATGTCACTAGAGCTGGGCGGGCGCATTATGGGGCTTTGTTTTCCTGTGAATGCGATGTATAGACCACATAATAATAAAGCGATGGAGTTTATCCAAACTAAAGCAAGATGTCGATCAGATAAGGGCATGATAGATAGACGTAACTTAAAGTTTATGGTTATGGAGTTAAAAAAAGGGAAAGCAATTTGGTTTGCTCCTGATCAAGACTTTGGTTTAAAAGGTACAACATTTTCTCCATTCTTCTCTGTTGAAAAAACATCAACATCAAAAGGAGTGGCTATATTAGCAAAATTATCAGGGGCACCTTCTTTAACGGTTACTTTGGTCAGAAATGAAAATCAGAAAGGCAAAAAGTACAGTTTAATCATTGGTAAAGAACTGATTAATTATCCTTCTGAAGATATTCAAAATGATACAGATAGAATGAATAAGTTGATTGAAACAGAAATTATGCGAGCTCCAGATCAATATTTATGGGCTCACCGTCGTTTTAAAACTCGACCAGCAGGTGAAGCTAGTTTTTATAATTAATTATTATATAAAAAAAGACCAACACATTATGTGTTGGTCACAGTAAATACTGGAAGCAATGTGAGCAATGTCGTTGTGAAAAACCAAGTAAAATACTCAACTATTCACAAGGTAAAAGATAATCATTATCAATTAACTTGTCAACCCTAAGATTTATATGGATTTAGAAGATAAAGATAGGGATATAAAGCAAAGATAAAAAAGATAAGAAGATAAAAAAATAAGAAGATAAGCAATTTTATAAATAAGTTAAAACAGAGTTAGCAGATATAGAGGTAAATTATATCTGCCTAATATATTATAACCATAATAGAAAATACCATTTATATAGCAATGAATTCTAATTCTTGGAAAATATATACTCATTATTTAATAATAAATATTATTTCTATTGAATAGAGATTAATTTTTATTAAAAATATAGGGTTTTAAAGTGACTAGATTAGTTGTATGCGATATCCATTATTCCTACATTTTCTTTGATCCAATTTATGCTCATTGAACCTTTATTTTCACCTAATTGAGCATTAAACGTTTTATTGGGTTCGATTTTATGTAAAGTTTCTTCCATTTCAGTTCCATTCCAGCAATTTGTTGAAAAAGTATTTCCTATTGAGTTGGTCATACAATTACCCTCTACAATTGAACCTGTAAATGTAATGGTTCCTGAACCAATTACTTTATTATTATTATTTGCCATAGTTGAGGCTGATAATAAAAGTGCTAAACAAGTTCCAATAATAAAATTCTTTTTCATTCTATATTCCTTAAATATTTTTTATCTGTTTAATTTTTTTATTTGTTATTCTCTGTACGATGAATAAATATCTTTTTTGTACCAAGTTGATGGAAGGAATATTAGAGAAAATAAATATATCATTCTGTAAAAAATCTTGATGGTTAATGACAGATAGATAAAGATTTATGAATGATTCTATGAATTTTTTAGTACTACGTTATTTATATAAATTGACTAATAATAATTTAACCACTTGAAATTTAATGGTTAAATTTATTTTTGAGTGCTTCTGTTAATAAGCTAATTTTTTCTGATATTAGTTAAGTTGCTTGATTTTTGAGTGATACATTTTGTCGTTAAAATAGAAAACTTATAAAATGAGTAATTTCAGAGTTCAAATAAACTTGTCAAAATATTACAATAAAATGATTATTAAGAATAAAAAATCATCTTTATTCGATTATTTTTAAATTGATAGGGTTGAACTTGAAATTTCAGGGAACCAAATTACAGGTGAGATAATTTATATTTATGCATGAAATTTGAAAAGTAGTGAATACTTGAAAAATAAAAACACTAAAAATAATTTGAAAGTATTCGATATGGAAATAGGAATGAACAGAATAATAAGAGTGCTATAACATGTTTTCGCTATGGGAAAAGATATAAAAGCACGTTTAGTTTAAAAACAGTGAGAGTTTAGTGATTGGCCTCTTAAGAGGATAATTTAGATAAAAAAAGCCCCGCACAAAGCGGGGAGAAAATTAAATATCTATCATTGATGAAATACTAAAAACAATAGTAAGGGAAAAAAAGATATCAATCTGTAACAAACTTTAAAAAGAAATAATAAGAATAAGTGTAGAATTAGAGTGATTCTCTAAGGAGATAAAAATTTTTTAAGTTTTTTTATTTAACTGATTGATTTTATTTGCTTAAAATTTTACTTAACAGTAAGGTTAAATGATGCAAACTAAAACCACCTTGGTTTAACTATAAAGTTTGCATACATTTAGTTGAAAATCTTAATAATTTACTTCATTGGCTAGAATAACAATGTGAATATTTATAATGATATTGGAATTAAAAAGAGACAATAATAAGGGATAATTATTGCCTATCTAGAGTAAATAAAAGAAAAAACGTTTATTTATCTGTTAGTTACCATTTGGTTACATCAATTTCATTATTCCGATATACCTTTGCAATATAAGAAGAGATATTGTTGCGTATATAAGGGGTTTTTTCTTTGGGATACATTTTCCAAGCTTGTTGTAAATAAGGTAACAACTCACTATCGATGTAATTTGAGCTAGATAATGCTTGAATTGCACCTAAGCTGATCTCTTCATTTTCAGAGATTGCGAGTTCATAAAATGCTGATGTTTTATCTTTTAAATTAACATCATGAGAAGCTGCATAAATTGCACTTCTTATTATTTCTACGTTTGGGTGAGTAAAAAATGGTTGAAAATCTTCAACTAAAACAGCTTTTAATTCAGTCAAAGAGTAACCGATAAAACGCAATGTATCTTCGCTGTTCGTTGATTTAAGAATTGGAAAAAGGTTATCTTTGAAAAGAGAACATTGATCTCTATATTTAAAGTAAATAATAGGAATAACAATATCTGTTTTTTCATCAAATGGGGCAACTAAAGCTTGCTGAATATAAGGCAGTGCTTGTTTTTTAAAATAGGTGGCTAAAACATTTAATGAAACTTTATATAACTCAATATCTTCAGTTTGTAGCTGTTGCTCTAAAAAATATAAGCTGTTGTTGGATAATTTAGGTAACTTAGTTAATGAGTTGATAGCACTAATTTTTTTTGTAATATCTTCATTGTTTTTGGCAAAATCAAGTAACGTTTCTTCATTACCTCCCATTCGATGACCAAACCAGCTTGTGTCATAGCCTAAAATCACTTCATCTAACCAACGTTCGTACCATTGTGTAAATGAAGTTTCATAGGAAAATGTGTAAGGAGTATCTGAATTAACCCAATCGGATGTATATAAAATATGGCCTTTATATTTACCATTAACCACTAATAAAAGATCGTATTCGCATCCACAAGTACCTAAATAAAGCGTACCTTGATGAACTCTATCGCAAATAATATCGAAGTCTTCATTACTACAGTCTTCGGGAACATAACAAAGTGTTTTCCACTCATCGATATCCATTTTAGGCTTAAGTAAGCAGGGTAATGCACAATTTTGTACACCATTTCGATCTATTGCGTCATCAAAAGCATATAGGCCATAGTAAGGACCCGCACCACCATAAGAGCCTGTACCACCATTGCCAATTTGAGTTATAAAGGCGATATAATCTTCAGGAAATTCACATCCTGCTTTTGCTTGTAGCTGATTAACTTTTTCTACTGAGAGTGGAGAATTTAGTTGATATTTATGATTATCAGCACCAAATTCTTTATATTCGTGATCAATACTGGCTACTAGTGCTAATTTTCTACGGATACGCTCAATAGGATTATCTGCATATTTTTTATTAAGTTGTTCCCATTGCTGCTCTGGCGTTAGCTCTTTATTTTTTCCAATGATGGTGGAAATAAAACCCATAATTTAAAATCCCTATTGACGATATGGTTTAATTATAATGTGGTTATTTCATGATTCTTTTTTAGATAATGATACCCAAATATAACATTATTATCTTGTGTTAAATTCACTATAAACTATTTTAGCTTCAACAAGATAATAGTATTTTGAAGGAAAGAATGTCTTTCATTTTGGGTTAAGTAGAGTATGGGGAAATGCAGATAAAAAAAGACCAACGCTAGGAGAGTTGGTCAATAAATACTAGAAGCAATGTGAGCAATGTCGTTGTGAAAAACCAAGTAAAATACTCAACTATTCACAAGTTAAAAGATAATCATTATCATTTGATATGTCAACCCTATGAAGACTACGGTTACTATTTATTCACACTAAAAGCCAACAAATTATCTTATTTTACAGAGACCAAAGTTGGAATTTTATTATTAATAACAACAAGATCACTATTTTCTGATTTAGTGTTTATTGTATTTTTAACAGCATTCATTTTTTTCATTTTATTGACTAAATCTTTAAAGTGCTGGGAGCGTAAATGTATCGTTTTCTTAACCATGAGCTTTCTCCTTATGAGCGGTAGTCATAACAATAATAAGGATATTCTTTAAATGCAAATGATAATCAATATCGATTATTGTGTGGGTTGATGATAAAGTGCTTATGGGTAAGTAAATACTACGATTTTATCTGCTTTTTTTGTATAAGTTTTCTTATCTTCACTCTCTTAAAAGAGTGATATTATGAATAATAAAAGGAACTAACAGGGAATTTTGGCGATGGCATATGATTTAACGAAGAGATTAGTCATAGGACTTTCCTCTAGTGCTTTATTTGATTTAGAAG
This sequence comes from Proteus alimentorum, assembly GCF_002607735.1. Classification (GTDB taxonomy): domain Bacteria; phylum Pseudomonadota; class Gammaproteobacteria; order Enterobacterales; family Enterobacteriaceae; genus Proteus; species Proteus alimentorum. The sequence goes on along the minus strand of NZ_NBVR01000026.1, from coordinate 46,704 downwards.
AATCAGATAATATTTTTCGCACTCAAGGGGAGGAAGGTTATCGAAAATATCAACATAAGATGCAGGATGTGGCTTTGAATAAAGGCGTTGCATTTCCTTTTATTAGTCGGCTTTTGAAGCTAAATAGCATTAGACCTAACGATCCACTCGTTGAAGTTATTTTGTTATCCAGAAATGATCCGGATACTGGGTTAAGAGTAATGAATTCTATTGAACACTATAAGTTAGGGATCACCAGAGCTGTATTTCTTCAAGGAAAATCGCCTCATATTTATATTCCAGCATTTGATATTGAATTATTTTTATCTGCTGATCATGACGATGTTTTACAAGCAATTAATGCTAATTATCCAGCAGGGCAGATATTAGCAGGTCATGTTAATGATGATGACGCCGATGAATTAAGAATTGCGTTTGACTTTGATGGTGTGCTTGCTGATGATGAAGCTGAAATTATTTATAAAACTTCAGGTGAGTTGTCTCAATTTCATAATCATGAAGCTAAAATGGTTAATGTCCCCCATAATCCTGGACCATTAAAAAAATTCTTACTACGTATTTCTGATATTCAAAAATTGGAATTAGAAAAAGTAAAACAGGATCCTACATATATTCCATTACTTAAGATCTCTATTGTTACTGCGCGCAATGCACCATCTCATAAACGTGTTATTAACACGATGAGGGCATGGGGAATTTCTGTTAATGAAGCCTTTTTTATGGGGGGAGTAGAGAAAGCCAATGTTTTAAGAATTCTAAAACCACATATATTCTTTGATGACCAAAAGCTGCATTTAAAATCATCATCTGAACTACCTTCTGTGCATATTCCTTTTGGAATAACGAATAGAAAAATAGATAATAAATAATAATTTTTTAATAAGTTGAGTGTCTTATATATAGCATACACTCAATTTTTCTTTTGTCTAATTATGTTTTTTCTTTAATTTAAATAATAACCCTATTAGGAGTTTGAACTATTTTATAAAAGTAGTATGGCATTAAATAATTACTTTAAAATTATAAATGATAAATATTTATAATTAACTACAAGAGGTCTAAATTTTTATTTAAATAAGGATAATTGAAGTGGATAATAATCATAGATTTTTTTCTGACGATGTGTGTCCTAAAACTGCATTATATGGTCAATTTTATGGTGATAATCACTATGCAGGCCGAGATTATGAGCGAAAAATATATTATGGAAATAAATTCCCAAAAACTAAAAAAGGATTTTATTTTAAGAAACTAATGAATTTTAAATAATAAAAATAACAAGAAAGTAATATGAAGTTATTTTAAATAGAGGTGTCAATGTTGTTTAAACTGATACATATTTAAAAATAAATTGATGATTGCGTAACTTATAAAATTTACCACGCTGAAGAATAACAGCGCAGTAAAAATAATTATTGAGTCTTTTCAACACCAATAGGTTGATAACCCTGCCATAAAGGTTTGAAATGTTCACCCGAATTATTTGGTATTAGATGAATGTAATAATCGTCGATTTTGCTCAATAAAATGCAATCATCAACATCTTTTAAATTGTCTTTATGCTGTTGCTGACTATTTACTAAAAGCGTTGCAATCGCTCTCTCTTTCGCTTCATTTGCTGATTTAGCAACAAATAAATCAAATTCATGTAGTTCAGCTAGATTTGATGGATGATAGCCTCCTACATTAACAAAATATAAATTCTCGTTACTATCGCTAGGCTTATCGCTAAGAGTAATATTAAATCCATCAACCCAAGTGATTTCTGCATAACCATCTATATGTACTTTATCTTTATCTCCAAACCATGCATCTCTTAACGCCGGCCAAGCATCTGTAGGTTTTTCTGCCACAACAAATTGGACATCGTGAACTTCAATATTTGACTTACCGGCATTACCACCAATGTAGAACATAAATAACTTCATGGCTTCTCCAACTTTTTATTTTGTTATCGATATGTAATCTATTATATAGCCATTTGAGGAGCAAGTGTAAAATGAGACGATAGATAAGCTCATAAGCATGAATCTTGAGTATTAGTACTTAATTATAAAGACCTACTTTATAGTTATAATGGTGATCTGTTTTTAAATACTGCGGGTAATTTTGATGTTGATACTTACTTTAAATTAATATTATTATTTCTTGCCCATTTTCTTAATCTTCCATTAGCGTTGGCATAAGGTGAAGATGTATTAAATGAGATCATCCGACCCATCGTCCATTTTGTATACCATGGTTTACCATACAAAATATCATCAGTTCGCTCATCAATAAGCGTCACAATTTCATTTTTCACAGTCTGAAGTTCAGCTACTAACGAGTCATAATTTAACTCACTGTAATCTGAGTAAAATTTTTGAGCAAGAAGACCAAGTTGGTTCCACTTATAACCAGTGTCTGGAAAATCGACAGGTAAACCTTTAGCATCAGTGTGGATCCATTTTACAACAAGAGAATTCCATCCAAGCAAATATGAAACAAGATCACGAACACTCATTACTGTTCCTTTAGCGTGGCCATCCATTGAGCGTTCCGAAGTCATTTCTGAGGGGATAGCATCAAGATAACTAATTAGTTTATTGAAATTTTTATCAATAGCTAAAAGTAGTTCAACTTTTGTTTGTGGTACGCTCATAAGGAATTCCATCTCATTAAAATAGAGAGTCCATAAAGGACTGTGTTGTGTCTGAAAACCAATTAATTATGTACTATTCATCATAACAGGGGAAGATCCTCTATCAGTTATGATCTCCGACTTGTGTACGATGAGAGCATCTGAATTTGCATTTAATGATATTCGGTCAAAAAAGTAAAATATCAGCTTTAATATATTAATTTTTAAATCTAATTGCTTGACTATTCACTGCTGATTTCAACTGATCACCATAGTTATAGCTTATTAAAAAAGAGTGAGAGCCCGTGTTGATAGACACCTGACTCAGATAGTCGCCTTTGATTGTTGGTAGGTATATATGACATTAATAAATTTGAGGGTAATTATAGCATAGAAGCAGGACTAGAATTGAGCTCTAACTAGGGTAAATCTGATGGGGGTTTTACACCAGTTTTACACCAGTATTACACCAAGTAAATTTCAGACATAAAAAAACCAACCGTAAGCGGTTGGTTTTTCTAAGGATATTTGGTCGGCATGATAGGATTTGAACCTACGACCCCCGACACCCCATGACGGTGCGCTACCAGGCTGCGCTACATGCCGTTTGTGCCCTGTATATTACTGTTTTTGACTGCTAAAGCAACCCCTTGCTAATTAAGTGACGTAATTTTATACGTCACTTAATAATGCTAGCGTTCAATAAAACGTTTTTGCTCAGCCAGAACTTGTAGTAATAATTTTAAATCAGGTTTTGCAGAGTTGATCTCTTGTCCTGATTTATCAAATAAAGCATACCGACCATGCTTATCTATCAACAAGGTATTATCTTGTAAAAAGACGACAAACGCCTCTTCATCACCTGTAAAAATCCATGGGTGATTTCGAGTGCTTGCGAATAAATCTTCACCTTGTGAATAGTTATCTGTTGGACTAATGACATGTAAAACATGCTGCATCAAGGTTGTCATAACGTCTTGATGGCTTGTCATGCGATCAATAATCTGTGGCGTCATATTTGGCCAATGTATCATCAATGGTACTTGTGACTGGCTTAAATTAAAGGTGCTCTTATCTGAAAGCCATTGATTAATCTGTTTCTTATCGTTGTCTTGATGATAGCTTGAAGTGATAACTACAACAGTATTATCCAGCACTTTGGTTTCTTGTAATGTCTTAAATATTGTCTCTAGTTGAGCATTTAATGTGGCGCGTTGAGACGCATTATTGGTGTGACCATTAATTTGTAAGAAAGAGAACCAAGGCGCTGTTTGGCTGTTTTTGGCTAACCAATTATTCCAACTATCAATTGTGGCATTGTTATCACCACTACGTGATGTTGGGAGTGAGAAATCTGATAGTACAGCTTGTTTAAACAGTGGTGTTTGGAAACCATTGGTTGAGAACATGGCTAGTTGGTAGTTTCGATAACTTAACGCATCGAAAAGAGCAGAGTTTTTTCTGCTACTTAATACACTGTCTAAATAAGAAGGTGAAATACCATAAAATAGGCCAAATAATGCAGAATCATTATTAATGCCTGATGAGTAATGGTTTGAAAAATAAAGATTATTTTGCGCAAATTGTTGCAAGCTTGGTAATTCAGGTATTTCTTCTTTACCTAAACCATCAATGACAACCACCAGCAAGTTATAAGAATAGGTATCTTTGGCATAGATTAATGGAGCAAGGGGGTAAGTGATACCTTGTGCTGCTGGATTACCCTCACTGATAACACGTTGCTCATATTCTGATTGATTAATAAAACCATGGCGTTCAAGGAATTTACGCGCCGTCATTGGATACGATAACGGTAAATTAGCTCGTTGCATGGTAATTGGGCGATAGAAGTTAGCATCAGCCCAAATTGACATAGAGTGAGATAATATAAAGCAAGTAATAAAGACACTGGCTAAGGGTTTACCCCAACGTTGACGATTTAAGCTGCGTAATTTTTGCCAACTCCATGTTGCAAAAAGCATTTCAATAAGAAAGATGATGGGAATGCCAATAAAGATAAGTTGCCATTCACGCGCCATTTCACCTTCATCTGGATTAATCACAAGATCCCAAACAAGTTGGGTTAAATGGAGTTGAAATTGCTGGTAAACGGCGATATCAAAAATAAGGATAGTTAATCCAGCGCTGGCAAGGGCACAGGAAATAACTCTAAGTAGCCGTTGAGAAACAGCAACGAAGGTGAGAGGGAAAAGGATGAGTATATAAATAGCAAAGACAATAAAACTAAAATGTCCCATCCAACTCACAATAGCGTAAAAACGACCAGCAAAAGTTGCAGGCCAATCAGAAATAAACAGGTAACGGCTTCCAAGCAGTAAGCTTAGAATAATATTAAATAGCGCAAACCAGTGACCCCAACTGATCATTTGGGATACTTTTTCACGATAGGACTGAGGTCTCGTTACCATGTCTATAAATAATTTTTCTGTGTTTATTAGTGAATATTGCCTTCATCAATTGAAGCACGCAATGCGTGAACAAAAGAATCAGCAATCAGCATTCGTTGAGCAGGGGCAATACTTGTATTAATTAAGTTTGTCACCATGTTCCCCAACACCATCAAAGAAAGATCTGTAGGAGTATGATGTTTTTCAAGAACACTAACAAGTTCTGCAAGTAATTGCTCAACTTGTTCATCACTATAACGGGATTTTTGTGGCATAAAATCTGAATTCCTACTAAATGAATAAAACGCTATATATTACCGTATTACTAGGCCTTTTTCCGCTATTAAATTAATTAATTTTCCCTTGATACTGAAAGTAGGGAGTGTTTGAATACGCGCACGAGAAAGAGACGCAATAGAAGAGGACGACCATGAGTCTAGATATTAACCAATTAGTTTTGCATCAACTTATTAAGCGAGATGAGCAGACATTAGAAGTTGTGCTACGTGATTCACTCTTAGAAATTGAACCCGTTGTTCAGGAGATGATTGAAGAGTTGCATCGTGTATACAGTGCAAAAAGTAAAGCTTATGGTCTGTTTAATGAAGAAAGCGAATTGGCAGAAGCGCTGCGCTTACAACGTAAAGGTGAAGAGAACTTTTTAGGTTTTTCACGCGCCGCAACCGTAAGACTAAAAGATGAATTAGCAAAATACCCTTTTGCAGAAGGTGGCACCGTTCTATTTTGTCACTATCGTTATTTAGCGGTGGATTATCTTTTAATTGCGGTACTGAGTAGTTGTAACAGTATGTGGGTAAATGACAGCCTTGATGTGTCATCAACACGCTATTTAGATATTCCTCATGCCGATATTATTGCTCGTATTGATTTAACTGAGTGGGAAACGGCTCCCGACTCTTTACGTTATTTAACGTTTTTAAAAGGTCGTGTTGGACGTAAAGTTTCTGATTTCTTCATGGACTTTTTAGGTGCTCAAGAAGGTTTAAACGCGAAAGTTCAAAATAAAGGCTTATTACAGGCGGTTGACGATTTTTGTGAGGCCTCAGAAATGGGCAAGCAAGAACGTCAAACTTGTCGTGAACAAGTCTATAGCTATTGTAACGAGCAATTACAATCAGGCGAAGAAATTGCCTTAACAGAGCTTGCTGAAGAATTACCGTCTTTGGGTGATCAAAACTTTGCTCAATTCACGGAAGAAAAAGGCTATGAATTAGCTGAAACATTCCCAGCAGATCGCAGTACATTACGTCAACTGATGAAGTACTCAGGAAGTGGTGGTGGATTAACCGTGAATTTTGATGCGAAATTATTAGGGGAGAGAATATTCTGGGATCCTGCAACAGATACGCTCACGATTAAAGGCACTCCGCCTAATTTACGTGATCAGCTACAGCGTAGAGCATCAGAAAAATAATTAAACAGTAGAAACAAATAACGCCACATTAAGTGGCGTTATATGCTCGGCGTCCCGAAAAATAAAGCTCGAAGGGTGGCTTATTAAGCGCGCAGGAAGTCGATATGAGTAATTTTTGGTTTATACTCGTGACGTTGCACTGCTTTAACTTTAACTTTAGTTTCTTTACCATCGATAACCAGGTTTACGAAATCTGAATAGAATTCTGATTTGTGTTCTTGGTTGATAACTTCGTTGTGATCTAAATCGATAGCGATTGGCTCTTCATTTCCGCCATAAACGATAGCAGGAAAACGGTTAGCCACACGCAGGCGGCGGCTCGCACCCTTACCCTGCTCTTTACGTACAGTTGCTTTGATAGTTAACATCTTTTTTCTCTTATAAAAAAGAAAGAAAATACATACTTGTTACAGGCGACCCAGCAACAAGCTCGAGATTTGGTTTATCTAAAAATAGATAAAGCGGGGCGCATTTTAACGAAAAAGTCCTCTAACAGCAAATATAAATCCAGATTAATACAAGGTATCTGCTTTTCGGTAGCGACCTACATAGTCAAAAATCTTATTTCTTATCTTCCAGAAGCTCTCTTTTTTACCTTTGTGGGCGACAATAAAGTCGGGATGACGTAACAAATCAAACTGTTTAATAATATCGTTGGCATTATGCCAAACAAAAGGGACGCCCGGTGCGCGTTGATGTTCACGTAAAAATTTCAATTCAAATACTTTTCGTTGAGCGGGTGTTGTTAGTCGAAAACGTTCAGAGACAGAAGTGCCTTCTTCATCGTAATAATTAATTTCTAACCATTCACCTTTAACATCATTTCCTGATTTAAATTGCATCCCACCACAGCGTAGAACTAATGCCCCTTTGAGTTTTAATGCTGCTTTGAGCATATCATCGGGATCAACCAAGATCTCATCACAATGAACGCAACGACGTGCTGCAATATCATTTTCTTCATTACAGTGAGGGCATAATTTAAAGCGGAAACGAAATTCACATTGCTGTTTTTGCCCTTGTTCATTGAGGTCCCAACCTTGGCAACGGCGGCCATAGTGCTCAATGATATCCCCATCAGCATCTACCATGCCCCAAAAGGTATTGGCAAATTGGCAAATAGGACAAAAAACTTGTACTGGCTTACTATTTGGATTGGGTTTTTTAGTACCAACTTCGGGTAGATAGAGATCATGAGGATTACCTGCATAATCTAAAATCAGGCATTCTGTTTTTCCTGCAAATAATCTTAATCCTCGTCCTACAATTTGCTGGTATAAACTTACAGACTCAGTAGGGCGTAAGATAGCGATTAAATCAACATGAGGTGCATCAAAACCTGTTGTTAGTACGGCAACATTAACCATATAACGTAATTGTTGCTGTTTAAAACGGGAAATAAGATCATCACGTTCATAAGAGGGTGTATCCGCACTGACTAATGCTGCTTCATCTTGTGGTAAAAGAGAAAGGATCTCTTTTGCATGTTCAACTGTCGCTGCAAATATCATTACACCTCGGCAATTTTTTGCATATTCAATAATTTGAGCAACAATATGAGGCGTAATACGTTTTTGTCTCTTTATTTCACGGTTGAGATCTTCTTCGTTAAATATCCCATTTTGACTTGTTCTTACTTGGCTAAAATCATATTGCAATATAGGCATATCTAGGCGAGTTGGTGGAACTAAAAAATGGTTGCTTATCATATAGCGCAAAGGCAATTCATAGATACAATCACGGAAAAAGCAGTCTTCATCGCCTCTGATCATACCGTGATAATGATATTGATAAATCCAACCGGTAGGTAAACGATAAGGTGTTGCCGTTAATCCTAAGATCCGTAATTGTGGATTGATGGATTGCAATTGTTTAATGACTTGCTGGTATTGGCTATCTTTAGACAAACTAATGCGATGGCATTCATCAATAATAAGAAGAGAAAAAGTATCACTAAACTGTGATAAATTACGGGCCACAGATTGCACACTACCAAAAACAACTTTTCCGCTACTCTCTTTTTGTTGTAAGCCTGCTGCAAAGATATCCGCAGATAGACCATAGGCCTCATATTTGCTATGGTTCTGTTCTACTAATTCTTTTACGTGTGCTAGCACCAATACACGTCCGCGCGCTCTTTTAGCGAGTTCTGCAATCACTAAACTTTTTCCTGCGCCAGTAGGTAATACAATTACCGCAGGTGTATTGTGTTGGCGAAAATAAGAGATTGTCGCGTTAACCGCGTCAAGTTGATAAGGTCTGAGTGTAAAAGCCATAACTCTACATAAGAAATAAAACAGGGCGTCAGCGTAACATTTTTTTATGGATAGCGCGAATAAGGGGGGAGTAAAGAGCGTGATAGTTTATTTATAAATTAATTAGTTGTTTTATTGTTAATATTCATTTTTAATAGATGCCTCATATCAGATGGTATTCTTCCATTTTTCAGAGAAATTCATGCGATTAGATAAATTTTTATCCCAGCAATTGGGTATTAGCCGTAGCTTAATCCTTCGTGAATTAAGAGCAGGGCTTGTAACAATTGATGGTGAAATGGTGAAAAGCGGTTCAACCAAAATTGCACCAGAGCAAGAAGTAGCTTACGACGGTAATGTCTTAACGCAAATTTTAGGGCCTCGTTACTTTATGTTGAATAAGCCAATCGGCTATGTATGTTCAACAGACGATCCTGTTAATCCAACTATACTCTATTTTATTGATGAACCTTTGGCACATAAATTACATGCTGCTGGGCGTTTAGATATTGATACAACAGGGCTTGTTTTATTAACAGATAATGGTCAATGGTCACATCGTATTACGGCACCAAAGCATCATTGTGAGAAAACCTATCTGGTTACGTTAGAAGAGCCGATTGGAGAGGGTGTTGCTGAACAATTCCAAAAAGGTGTTCAACTCAACGGTGAAAAAGATCTAACAAAACCAGCCACGTTAGAAATTATGACGCCAACAGAAGTTAAGCTCACTATTAGTGAAGGCAAATATCACCAAGTAAAACGTATGTTTGCAGCAGTAGGTAATCATGTAAGTGCATTACATCGTGAACGTATTGGGGATATTACATTAGATGAGACTTTAGCTGAGGGCGAATATCGTCCATTAACAGAAGAAGAGATCAACAGCATTCACCTACCTCAATAATTATTATTCATCCTGTCGTTTTTGGGAGTTTATCTGCGTGCAACAGCAACGTTCGTCGTACCTTAGTCTCATTTTAATACTGGGACTTATTTCCATGCTTATGCCATTGGCTATAGATATGTATTTGCCGAGTTTACCCACTATTGCACAAGATTTTGGTGTACCTAGTGGCAAAGTGCAAATGACATTAAGTATCTATATTTTCGGCTTTGCGATTGGGCAATTAGTCTATGGTCCTATGGCGGATAGCTTGGGACGTAAGCCTGTCATTTTGGGCGGCGTAATTGTTTTTGCTTTTGCCTCTAGTGCATGTGCCTTATCTGAATCAATAGATATGTTGATTGGCATGCGTTTTTTACATGGTTTTGCAGCTGCTGCGGCCAGTGTTGTGATTAATGCATTGATGAGAGATATGTTCTCTAGAGATGACTTCTCTAGAAGTATGTCTTTTGTTGCACTTGTTATGACTATCGCACCGTTATTAGCGCCACTACTAGGTGCTTGGGTGATGCATTGGTTTTCATGGCATGCTATTTTCTGGAGTATCGCGATAGCCGCTGTGATTGCATCTGCATTAATTGCTTTTTATATTCCAGAAACATTACCCAAAGAGCGCCGTCAACGCTTTAGCTTAAGAGTGACATTTAGCCAATTTATTAGTCTGTTTAGAACACGTCGTGTCCTTTGCTATATTTTGGCTTCAGGTTTTTCTTTTGCTGGCATGTTTTCATTCCTTAGTGCAGGCCCTTTTGTTTACATCGAATTACATGGTATTCCATTTGATCAATTTGGATTATATTTTGGTTTTAACATCATCTTCTTAATTGTGATGACAAGCATTAATGGGCGATATGTTCGTCGATTTGGTGCGTTGAATATGTTACGCCTAGGATTAACTATTCAATGTATTATGGGGATCTTTTTATTGCTGGTGGTTGCTCTTAATTTACATTTCTATTTCCTTGTTGTGGGCGTAGCAATGTATGTGGGAGGGATCGCGATGATCACATCGAATGCGATGGCCGTTATTCTTGATGATTATCCTCATATGGCAGGGACAGTTTCTTCTCTCGCAGGAACAGTACGTTTTGGTGTTGGTGCTTTAGTTGGAACAGCTATTGCTATGCTGCCAGCAAAATCAGAATGGCCGATGGTAAGCTCTATGGCATTTTGTGTACTGTTCGCTATGGGGTTTATTTTGCTTGCTCGTCGTTATAAATAAGAATATCACGCTATAAATGATAGAAATTTATAGCGTGCTCCTCTTCTCCGGCCTCTGTTTCCTCTAAAAATGCCACATTTTCCTCTGCTGTATTTCATGAATCGTTTCAAATTAGTGCGATTTTTTGATTTAAATCAATACTCAATGTTGTTTTTTTGTTAAATTAAGTAAAATTTATTTTAATGATCATCTATTATTGTTTTGTTGATATGAAGTATCGTGATAAAAATTGATGGATTGTTTTACTTGAATGCGTAATATTTTATACAATTATTTTATATGGTTGATAAAGTGTTAAATAAATGAAAGAATAATTGAAGAGATTAAGCATTGCAGACATGAATCTCTGCAAACACTAAGCTAAATGAATGGTTTGATACGTCTCTTCGCTTTTTTTGTAAAGCAATTGTAATATTCATGTTCTATAATTAACAAAGTTCTAATATGCGTGTGAGCAAGTCAGTTCAAACTCGTATTGATGATGTATTAAATTAACGTGTTGATGAAACAGGATTGATTTGTGGATAATGTACAACTTTCGGTAGTTCATAAGCTGCCGCTGAGTTATCGGTGGCTAGCAGGCTTTGCAGGCACAAGAGTAGAAATACTGCCTGAAAATGATGCTGGAAAGCAAAATACACTGATTGGCTTAAAATTATTAAGTCATGATGGTATGACACTGGATGAAGCAATACAGAATTTGCGTCAGTATCTGAGTAATCTCCATATTGATAGCGTTGTGATTGAGTGGGATGGCACTCCTTGTCTTTTCCTTCATAGCGACGATGAATGTGCTGCATTATGTTGCTTAAAAAACGCGGGTGTCGCTATTGCTGAGCCATTCCCAACGGCATATTCTTATTTGTAGCAACGAGCTAATGTTATAAAACCAACGTAGTTACTGTACGGTTTAAGCATGATCAAGAATACAAAAAAAGCCTCATTATTTTTATTTAATGAGGCTTTTTTATTGCAATAAGATATAAGGGAATTAATTATCTTAATACATTTTGCGAAAGGTTGTTTTCTACAAGTACGGCGTCATTTTTATCAATAACACGTCTTGCAGCATAAAAACGTTTATTCCAGTAGGTATTAGACATTTCTGACACTGTTACACCATTGCTGGTGGATGCATGCACAAATTTATCATTACCGATATAAATTCCAACATGACGCATAGTGCGCCCTGTTTTGAATAGAACGAGATCGCCTGCTTGTAATTTTGATTTATTAACCTGAGTACCTGAGAACTGTTGATCTGAGGTTGAGCGAGGGAGTTCTACACCGAATTGATCAAGGAAGGTTCTTTGTACAAAGGCCGAACAATCGATGCCTTTTTTAGTATCTCCGCCTAAACGATAAGCGACGCCTTTCCAGTCTGCATATTGGTCAAGTATCTTAGATTTTATATCGAGATTCTTCACCAATGATTCAAATTCATCTTGTGATGCTTGGGAAATAGATGTGCTTGATGATGTATTAAGTGGGGTGGTGCTTGAATTCGCTAAGCGTGAATTTGCGTTCTGTGAGCTACATGCTGATAGCGTAGCTACAACAATGAACGCCGGTATGAGCTTGAGCATTCTCATATACGGTTTTGTTCTCATTGTGACAGATTTCCCTTACATCCTTACGTGCAGAAGCGCACATGAATTATTCACCAAATAACCAGAGAATATAGTGTAATTTAACTCTGGCAACCCTATTTCGCGAAAAACGTGCTCTAAAGCACGTAAATGTCCACATTAAACAATAAATAATGTGGAAACCAGAAAAGTGTACAGAAAGAGGAACTAAATGGCGAGAGAAAAGAGGCTTAATTTACAAAACATTAGATAATAAAGTGCTAATACTTAAAATAGATCTCATTTTGTCATAATAATATCATTTAACTGTTAAAAAAATGACCAAAAGAATAAGCGCAAGATTACACTTATTCTCTTTTAATAAATTAGATGTGTTTTCCCTTATATTTTTTAAAAGGAAGATATTTCTCTAATTGTCTGACAATAACATCAGATAATGGTGTAATTAACAACCAACTTGTTGTAATCAAAGTTAATGAAATAGAACCCACCAATATATCTGATGCCCAGTGTGCACCAGCCATAATTCTTGGTAATGAAAATACGAAAGTAATAAGTAGAGCACATAAGAAAGAACGAAACGAGAGATAACGTAATATAAAGCTACAGAAAATAAGTAGCATTAAACCATGATCGCCAGGGAAGCTATCACCGGAGGCATCTTTTGTAGGGATCCCTGTCACAATGCCTACTCTATGCACATCTTGAAAATGAAGTGTTGGGCTTGGTCTTTCAATTGGAATATTTTGTCCAATTTGATTAATGAGCACAGCACTTATTACCATCACTAATCCCACAATGACAAGATGGCGTTTGCCCATATAATCTTTTTTACGGAATGTATTGTAATAAAGCGCGCCCATCGCCAGTAAAATAACCAAATCAAACTTTCTATTATTGATATAAGCCACAAAAGAGGCAAAAAAAGTATCGGGTAAAATGTGCTGATTAAAAAAATAAAAAATATGGGTATCAATTGATAGCCAAAATCCATGTTGCGCTGGAAGATACCAAGAGAAAAAAATAATTAGGCCTGCAAGATTAAGTAGAAAGATAGCCAATGCTTTTTGGTAAAAATTAGAAAGTTTCATAGTAATAACATGACAAATTTTGCGTGTATTTGGTGATCTAGATCACAATAAGTTTAAGTTTGATTATAGGACTATAACCAAAATAAAAAAATAGATCTTTGCAATTTGCTGGCTATGTAAATGTTATACTTTGGTTTCATTTCTGTTAGATTTTTTCATGCCTACTTAACTCAAATTTAGAATATTTTTTCTTGATACTCGAAATTTGAGTATTATATAATTTTTTTCTATTCTTTAATTAAAGATAAAAGTTAAATAAATAAAGTAACAAGCCGATATTAGTTAGGACTTTAATAACATATTGGCTTGTGGAATTTATACACCCAATAATCATAGGAGATTAGTTTTTGAATAAATTTTATATTACAGCTACATGCCTAGCTTTATTATTAAGTACATCTACTTTTGCTAAGGAAAATAAAGTCATTGGTTCCGGAACTATCACTTTTGTTGGTGCAATTGTTGAGGGCAATTGTCTAATGGATACAGAGAAAAACACTTTTAAAACAAGTTGTTGGAATGGTAGTGAAATGCAGGAATCTCAATATCAGTTAGAAAGGAATAAGCACTTTAACACTAAATTGATTAACAACAAAGGTTCTATGGATATTAAATGGATTAATGACAATTTAGCTGTAATGAACATTGTTTATAATTAATTTCCCATAGATCTAATAATAAAAGTAATTGTATTAATTAAATAAAATTTTAATGCTTTTATAGAACTGTTATTGAAGTTAAAAATATTTGACTTAAGTTTAATCAACGTTGATTTCTTATTTATAAACATCGAACACTTATATTTGATAGACATCAAATATTCTTCTTATGTCTATATAAATGTCATATTTTATTGCTATGATGAAAATATGTCGGGTAGGTGTGATCCCCATGCCTGCTAGCGCAAACAAGAAGTGAGGTCGTTATGAGAAAATATCTGACCGTAGTATGCAGTCTTCTCGTTTCCAGTTCGATATCATTAGCTTGGGCATCTGATCCCATGCAAACAACAGGGCAGATTTATCTGCGGGGTGCGATTGTGGATCCTGCATGTGAGATGAATTTCACATTTGATAAAGCTGAATACCAATGTTACAAACACAACAAAGTGTTTACATCTACTCAATCTATTGTTTCTGCGTCTTTTGATAAATCCCAACAAACGATTATTTTGCCTCAAGATATGGGCAAGGCTGAGATCCGTTGGATGGATGATACCCAAAAGAATGGTGTTATTGACGTTCAGTATTTTTAAGGCGTCTGTGGGCAGATAGAGGTAGGCAACAAGAGATAAACAAGTCAAATAATCGTTTGTCACATTGGGTTTCTTACGATTATCTGACCTATTTAAAGCAACATTAGCGATACGTTAAGCTAATGAGTAGGGTTTTTGACTGTTGATTAGTCAGCTCGGCCCATATAGCGACGTTCAGCAATATGAATACGAACTTTATCGCCAGTAGAAAGGTATTCAGGAACCTGAATAACTAACCCTGTGGGTAATGTTGCAGGTTTAGTACGAGCACTTGCTGAAGCGCCTTTAATACCTGGAACTGTTTCAACAATTTCCATATCAACAGTTTGTGGCAGTTCTAATGCTAAAACTTGACCATCCATTGTTAATACTTGCATTCCCGCTAAGCCTTCTTCAGGAATAAACAGCAATTCATCTTCAATTTGATCTTTTTTGAAGGTATACGGTGTGTAATCTTCATTATCCATAAAGATATATTCATCACCATCAATGTAAGAAAAGCTTACAGCACGACGCGTTAAGCTGATGGTATCAATCATATCATCACCTTTAAAACGCTCTTCTACTTTCTGGCCTGTACGGATATCAGTAAAACGCATTTTGTACAGTGTACTTGCACCACGAGCACTTGGTGCTTGGATGTCGATATCTTTTACCAACAATAATTTGTTGTTATAACTAACAGCCATACCACGTTTAATTTCATTGGCTTTTGCCATATAAAACCTTCCATTAAATAACATTGACGATAATGGCGACAAAATTACTCGCAGTGCAGAAACTTGGCAAGTTATTCGCACATTTTTTTATAAGATTTGATGAAAAAATAAAGCCAGCTCAAGTATGGACTGGCTTTAGATACTCGCTTTAAGCAGAGAAATTAACGGTAGATAGGAAGAAGATTAAAGTTTGCTAAAATATGCGCACTAGCATTGATAACACCAAATAAAATGACGAAGCCAATCATAAACATACCACCAGGCGCTTTAAAGCTTTGACTTTGATTACGCTCACGACTCGCTTTTGCCATTAATGCTGGAATAATCGCAGCCCAAATGGTTGCTGCCAGCCCTGCAAAACCAATGGCATATAAGAAACCATCAGGAAAAATAATCGCCAAAATAGTTGGAGGTATAAACGTTACTAATGCAGATTTTAATCGACCACTTCCTGTATTTGAAAACTTAAAGAAGTCGGCTAAATAATCGAATAATCCTAATGACACGCCTAAGAATGAACTTGCTAATGCCATATAAGAGAATAAATCTAATAACATTGATACTGAGGCATTGGCGGTTGTTGAACGCATCTGTGCTAATAAGTTACCAATATTCCCACCATCAGCAATCACTTGCTTGAAACCTTCACGAGGAATATTACCTTGTACAACAAACTGCCATAAAATATAAATCGCCAGTGAAATCAATGTACCAATAAGCAAGCTTTTCATGACAGCTTTACCATCTTTACGATAATACGTCACTAAGCCTGGAATATTGCCGTGATAACCAAATGAGGTTAGCAAATAAGGCAATGCGGCTAAAGCATAAGGTAAGTAGCTTGCATTGCTTTCATTGGTGTTAAATAACACAGGCATTTTTACTTCCGTAAATAGGCCACCAATGGCTAACACAAAGGCAATTACCATACCGCCAATTAAAATGGTGCTTAATCTATCCACTGCGCGTGTTGATAACCAAACAAAGAAAGCCACAATTAATGCAAAGACTAAACCTGCAATCGCTTGAGGAACGCTGATCACCTCTGCAAAGTTTTGCACAATAATGGAGCTACCTGCAGAAATATAAGCGTAAGTTAAAATATAAAGAACAAACGCAATGGATAGTCCATTAATAGTACTCCAGCCTTTTCCTAATAAATCTTTGGTAATGGTATGAAAACTTGAGCCTAAAGGATAATGAAGGTTCACTTCTAAAATCATTAACCCAGACATAAATAAACAAAACCAAGTGTAGATCAGAAGAAAAATAGAACCGGTAAACCAGACACCGGAAGTCACAATAGGAATGGAAAACATGCCTGCACCCACAGCGGTGCCAGCAATGATCATTGCACCACCAAGTATGGATGGGCGCTTTGTTATTGATGTGACTTCTGACATAAGATGTCCTTATATAATTGACTCAATGTACTAGCTTGATGGTGTAAAGAATACACGTTTGCTATAAAGGTGTAAATAGAGGTTATTGTGCTTTATAAAAGAAAAAAGTGAGTGAAAATAATACAGTAGGAAAATGGGGTTATATAAATCAATAAATTAGTGTGAGGATTATTAGAAATGATAAAGAAAGACTGCTATAAATAAGTGAAAATTTGCGCAAAAATAGATGATCCGAACATTATTCTGAACAAAAAAGATCCAGAATAATGAAAGTGATAGGGTGTTTTTAATTAGCCTTGATAAAACTGCTTACTTTTCCATAATGCAATGGAATTACGACTGGCTTCAAAGTGTGGCTCAGGTAAATCATCTGGAGAACACCAGCGAAGTTCAGAACATTTATCTGGCTCCATCAATTTAGGCTCGTCACCTTGATATTGTGCGATCATACAAATAGAGACTGTGTGTTTACCTTCTAATTGGTAAGTTTCTAGATTATTGCTAATACCTATCACTTGTGGATCAGTGATCGCAATACCAATTTCTTCTTCTATTTCTCGAATAGCGCATTGCTCAAAAGTTTCACCTTCATCAACATGTCCACCAAAAATTGACCAATAAGGGGCATGTTTTCCACAACGTTTTCCTAATAATACTTCACCATTTTCATTAGTGATAATTACGCCAACGCCGACTACGACTGACATTTGAGACTCCTTTTTTCTTTTTTATATCGTTAATGTATAAAATAAGTCGTTTTTTATCGGCGATATTCTCCAATGAGGATGGATAGAGTGCAAGGAGAACACGCGCAATTTCACTGAATAAAAGGTTAATTGATGCTATATATAGCACCCTAAATATTCATAATAAAAAATGATTGGGGAGTGAAGGCATGAGTCGCCGTGTCGCTACGATCACCTTAAACCCTGCTTATGATCTTGTTGGTGCTTGTCCAGCTATTGATGTAGGGGGAGTTAATTTAGTCCGAACTGCTGGACTTAATCCTGCGGGTAAAGGCAATAATGTCGCGAAAGTCTTACGTGATTTAGGTATCGACATTACTGTTAGCGGGTTTATGGGGCGTGAAAATCAAGAAGAATTTCAGCACTTCTTTAGTGAAAATGGTATGGCTAACCGTTTTTATCTCGTGTCAGGACGAACACGCATTAATGTGAAATTAACCGAGGGAAAAGGGCAAGTCACCGACTTTAATTTTTCAGGATTTACAGTATCACCGCAAGATTGGCAGCGTTTTGCAACAGATTCACTTAATTGGCTTGGTCATTTCGATATGGTGGTTGTCAGTGGAAGTTTACCTAATGGTGTTGATCCTGAAGCCTTTACCCAATGGATGATTAAGTTAAGAAGATTATGCCCATGCATTATTTTTGACAGTAGTCGAGATGCTTTAGTCGCAGGGTTAAAAGCAGCGCCTTGGTTGATAAAACCTAATCATCGTGAATTAGAAGCATGGGTTGGGCATCCATTAACTGAAATGGCAGATATTATTAACGCGGCTCATCAACTGCGAGATAAAGGCATTGCACATGTCGTTATTTCATTGGGTGAACGAGGGGCATTATGGGTAAATGCATCTGGTGCATGGCTTGCAAAACCACCTCATTGTGATGTGATAAGCACGGTTGGTGCAGGCGATTCAATGGTTGCTGGATTAGTCTATGGCTTATTAATGAGCCAAACGAGTGAACACACATTGCGTCTTGCAACCGCTATTTCTGCGTTATCAGTCAGTCAGCCTGATGTCGGAATAAAAGACAGAAGCCAGCTTGCAGACATGATGACTAAGATTGAGTTAACACCTATTAAATAAAGTAATTTGCGGTTTATTGTTATAAAACGAAAATTGTATAAACCGCAAATCTCATTACTGCTAGTGCTGTTATTAGTATTGTTGTGATTTCAACCAAGCAATTTCGTCAGGCCAAATATCAGGATTAATGGTTTCTAATATCAGCGGAATACCATCAAAACGTTTATCTTGCATAATATAACTAAAAGGCACTTTACCAATATTACCTTCACCTAAACTATGGTGACGATCTACACGACTGGCTAATTCACTTTTTGCATCATTAAGATGCATCGCTTTTAGGTATTGAAAGCCGACAATCTTTTCAAATTCAGCGAATGTTTTTTCGCAATCTTCAATTGTTCTTAGGTCATAACCTGCGGCGAAAGTGTGGCAAGTATCAATACAAACGCCTACACGAGATTTATCTTCTACGCCATCAATAATGGCGGCTAGATGTTCAAAACGATAACCTAGATTTGTTCCTTGCCCTGCTGTATTTTCAATTACGGCAGTGACATTTTTCGTTTTCTCTAAAGTGATGTTAATTGATTGGGCAATTTTTTGTAGACACTTATCAACATCAATCTTATTTAAATGACTTCCTGGATGGAAATTCAGTAACTCAATACCCAGTTGTTCACAACGCTGCATTTCATCTAAAAATGCATCTCTCGATTTTTCGAGAGCATCTTCTTCAGGGTGACCTAAATTAATGAGATAACTGTCATGGGGTAAAATTTGAGAAGGGCTATAACTATAAAGTTCGCAGTTCTTTTTAAATTTATCAATAACTTCTGTGGACAATGGTGCAGCTTTCCACTGGCGCTGATTCTTAGTAAAAAGGGCAAACGCAGTCGCTTTTATTTCATGTGCGCGTAATACCGCCTGATCGACGCCACCAGCAGCACTGACATGTGCGCCAACAAATTTCATTATTTCTCTCCTTAGATTTATTTTACACCATGATAACAAACATACAGCGTATAACATCATATTGAGGTGATAAAAGCAAAAAAGCGCAACTAAAAATAGTTGCGCAATTGGAAAGTACTTCTCAAGGCGAAATTTTAGGGGGGACTAATTTTTATCAAAATGCTGATTAAGACATCAACACAGTTTGAATAAAAATATTAATTATCGCACCACCAAGGGTTAACCAGAAAAATAAGAATAACGCTAATAATAATGGTTTGACGCCCGCTTGTCGGATAGCGCTAATATGCGTTGTTAAACCTAAAGCCACCATTGCCATTGCTAATAAAATAGTATCAATAGTCACAATGTAACTAACAATAGACGCTGGAATTAAATTCAAAGAGTTAAAGCCTGCCATTAAAATAAAGAATACGGCAAACCATGGAATAGTAATTGGGCTTTTCTCAGTAGCTTGTGCGTCATTGTTTGCTTTGCTTTTCTTTTTACTTAAATAAGTTGAAAGAATAATTAAGAATGGTGCTAGCATCATTACGCGGATCATTTTACTAATAACCGCCGCATTTTCAGCATCTGGGCTAATTGAATGTCCTACGGCGACGACTTGAGCCACTTCATGAATTGTTGAACCTGAGAAAATACCAAAGGTTTCTTCTGTAAATGGTAGCCAGCCTGCCAATGCATTTAAGTGATAGAACCAAGGGTAAAGAAAGATACCAATAGTCCCAAAGATCACAACAGTAGAAACCGCAACGGCGACTTGGCTTGCTTGTGCTTTAACAACCGGCTCTGTCGCCATAACAGCCGCAGCACCACAAATACTGCTACCTGCACCAATCAAGATGACAGTTTGTTCATCTAAACCGAAATATTTGCGACCAATCCACATAGCAATAAGAAAAGTCGATGTCAGCATAATGGCATCTATAATTAATCCTGTGGCACCTACATCAGCAATTTGCTGAAAAGTCAGTCTAAACCCATACAAAATAATACCTGTACGTAATAAATAGTGTTTAGCGAATTTGACACCTTCGTCACTATAAGGCTTTGCAACAGGATAAAAGGTATTACCTACAATAATACCGAATAAGATCGCCAGCGTTAATGCGCCTAAACCCATGCTAGAAAACCAAGGAATATCACCAATATAAATAGCAAGCGCAGTTAATACGCCTGTTAGTAATAAACCAGGAAGCCAGCGATAGACTGGAGTAAAACATTTTTTCGCCAATGTAATAGGTTGACTTTGCTCTGACATAGAAAAACCTTGCTTATATGAATTTTGCATAAGCATATAACAAGCAATCTTATTTATTAAACTCATTATTTTTATAATAATAACCAGTAAAACTAATATAGGTGTATTTTCTTAAATGTACTTGGTATGTTACTGGTTTGTGGATAGTATGTTATTACAATGACAGCTCAAAGGTGGAATGGATATGCGAATTACGTTGCGGCAACTGGAAGTCTTTACTGAAGTTCTCAAGAGTGGTTCTACAACGCAAGCATCACAACAGCTTGCTTTATCTCAATCTGCTGTCAGTGCATCTTTAACGGATCTCGAAAGCCAACTCGGCGTACAGCTTTTTGATAGAGTGGGAAAACGGCTTGTCACAAATGAACATGGGCGATTGCTTTATCCCAGAGCATTATCTTTACTTGAACGAGCAACTGAAGTGGAGCAGTTATTCCAAGAAGGAAATGGTGCTTTACGCATCGCTGCAAGTACAACAATTGGTAATTATATTTTACCTCAAATGCTGGGGAATTTTCATCGCAACTATCCTGATATTCCGCTAGAAATGAGTATTGGAAATACTGAGGAAGTCGTTAAATTAGTGAGCGAATTCCGTGTTGATTTAGGATTAATTGAAGGCGCTTGTCAAAGTTCTGAACTGATTAGCCAGAAATGGCTTTTAGATGAAATGGTTATTTTTTGCTCGCCCGATCATCCGTTAGCTAAAGTACCAAAAGTGACTTTAACTGATTTACAGTCGGCTCCTTGGATTTTGCGAGAAAATGGTTCGGGAACTCGAGATGTACTTAACCATCTTCTATTTGCTTCTTTGCCGGGCTACCGCATTGAGATGGAATTAGGTAACTCAGAAGCGATAAAACATGCCGTGATGTATGAAATGGGGATCAGCTGTTTATCTCGCCGAGTCATTGAAGAACAGATTAATAACGGCTCATTAAAAGAGATAAAAGTAGAAGGGCTGGCCTTACAACGTACCCTATATCTTGTTTATCATCGTCAAAAACATGTCTCTGATGCACTGAAAAAACTTCTGACGTATTGTCATGCTGAACACTTAATCGGCAATTTTTCATAAATTGCTAATAATTGACGCCCGATCATGAAGGTATCTTATAATCCTAGATCCTTGCTATTCACAAACGACAGATTTGCTACAATCCTCGTTAGAAAAGTGAATATAAAAGTGGAATGTTATGTCAGAACAACAAAATAGTACTGCTGGTTCGGGCGCAGTACGTACTTTGCGCCGAGAGTTAAAAGCGCGACATTTAGCGATGATCGCTATTGGTGGTTCAATTGGTACAGGGCTTTTTGTCGCATCTGGTGCAACTGTTGCTCAAGCAGGGCCGGGTGGGGCTTTACTCTCTTATGCTTTAATTGGATTAATGGTTTATTTTCTAATGACAAGTCTTGGAGAATTAGCCGCATTTATGCCTGTTTCCGGTTCTTTTTCAACATACGGCTCTAAGTATGTTGAAGAAGGCTTTGGTTTCGCATTAGGCTGGAACTATTGGTATAACTGGGCAGTTACCATTGCTGTTGACCTTGTTGCTGCACAATTGGTGATGCTCTATTGGTTCCCTGATGTTGATGGCTGGATCTGGAGTGCGCTATTCCTTGGCATTATTTTCTTACTCAACTATATCTCTGTAAAAGGATTTGGTGAGGCAGAATATTGGTTCTCATTAATCAAAGTTTCCACAGTCATTATCTTTATTATTGTGGGTATTGCGATGATCACTGGCATTATGAAAGGTGCCGAAAACGCAGGTTGGCATAATTGGGAAATTGGTGATGCACCTTTTGCGGGTGGATTTGCCGCCATGATTGGTGTTGCCATGATTGTTGGTTTCTCATTCCAAGGCACAGAATTAATTGGTATTGCAGCGGGTGAATCTAAAGATCCAGCTAAAAATATTCCAAAAGCTGTGCGTAAAGTGTTCTGGCGTATCTTATTATTTTATATCTTCGCAATTTTAATTATTAGCTTAATTATCCCTTACACTGATCCTAACTTACTGCGTAATGATGTGGGCGATATTAGCGTTAGTCCATTTACACTAGTCTTTAAAAATGCGGGATTATTATCTGCGGCTGCCATCATGAATGCGGTTATCTTAACGGCGGTACTTTCTGCTGGTAACTCAGGCATGTATGCATCAACACGTATGCTGTTTACATTAGCAAGGGAAGGCAAAGCACCAAAATGCTTTGGTAAATTGTCTAAAAACGGTGTGCCACGCAATGCGCTTTATGCGACAACAGTTGTTGCTGGTCTATGCTTCTTAAGTTCAATGTACGGAAACCAAACTGTCTACTTGTGGTTATTAAATACCTCAGGAATGACCGGTTTTATTGCATGGTTAGGTATTGCAATTAGCCACTACCGTTTCCGTAAAGGTTATGTAGCACAAGGCCGTGATTTAAATGACTTACCTTATCGCTCTGGCTTCTTCCCAATTGGTCCTATTTTTGCCTTTATATTGTGTTTAATTATTACATTAGGTCAAAATTACCAAGCTTTCTTAGAAGACACGATTGATTGGTATGGTGCAATTGCAACCTATATTGGTATCCCATTATTCTTATTAATTTGGTTTACTTATAAGATTGTGAAGAAAACCCGCTTTATTCGTTATAACGAAATGGAATTTCCAACACATATTGCGAATAAAAAATAACCTATAAATCAAGTTATTAAAACGCCTGTTTCGTGATCTCGCTCACTATAAAACGGGCGTTTTTTTTATTTTTTAACCAGTCAGTTATAGAAAAGATACAAAAACTCTAATTATATTGGTGATCGCATTGATAATAGTTATTATTTGCTTTATTGTTAGCGCACAATTTATTTGCTGAAAAATAAAATAATGGCACTACTGGTTGTAAATAATATTCTTAATGTAATGAGTCTGATAATAATTAGCCTTTCTAGTGCTCAATACAGCCAACCAACAGTTTATCGCCATATAATAAGTTACACAGCGAATATATTTCACAGTATAATAATTTGGCAACTCACTTCTTTGTTGAATAAATTGTCTCAAATTAATAATTGGCTTTTTGTTTATAAGAAACAGTTGATGAGTTGTACAGTATGTTTTTGCTTAGTGAATGTATTGGCAGGAGCAGAAAAACGTAGAAAAAAAACTAGGTACAACAATTGATATGAGCATTATATCGGAGAGACTCGCTACACAAGAGCATGAGAAAAGTGCATCAGATAATGTGAAAGCTCATTATCGAAAAATGATGAATAAACGCATGCTATGGTTGGGCATTATCGCTTTAATTATTTGTGGATCAGTGGTGTTAGATTTCACCATGGGGCCTTCTGGTTTATCACTTGATAAATTATTAACAACCCTTTTTCAACCTGAACTTGTTGATGCGGGTTCGCGAGTGATTGTATGGGATATCCGCTTACCTTATGCCTTAATGGCGGTTGTGGTAGGGATGTCGCTAGGATTAGCGGGTGCAGAAATGCAAACTATTCTAAATAACCCGTTAGCAAGTCCATTCACACTCGGTTTATCAAATGCAGCTTCATTTGGCGCTGCGTTAGCGATTGTTTTAGGGATTGGTATTCCGGGTATTCCTGACCAATGGTTTATTTCGGCGAATGCGTTTCTCTTTGCATTATTATCAGCTTTATTATTAGACGGAATAACTCGTTGGACGCGTGTTCCGACATCTGGAGTGGTGCTTTTTGGTATTGCAATGGTATTTACCTTTAATGCATTAGTCTCAATGATGCAATTTATTGCAACAGAAGACACTCTCCAAGGTCTGGTCTTCTGGACTATGGGAAGTTTAGCTCGTGCAACATGGGTAAAACTCGGTGTTATGGCGGGTGCTTTTGCGGTCATTATGGTGATTTCATGGATGAGCTCATGGAAATTAACTGCATTACGCTTAGGTGAAGATAGAGCGATTAGCTTTGGTATTGATGTAAAGCGTTTAAGATTAGGATCATTACTGCGTATCAGTATTTTAACTGCGCTTGCAGTTGCTTTTGTTGGGCCAATTGCCTTTATTGGTTTAGTTGCCCCTCATATTGCTCGCATGATGTTTGGTGAAGATCATCGATTCTATCTGCCAGCAAGCGCATTAATTGGTGCTTTAGTTTTATCTTTGGCGTCTATTGCTTCTAAAAATTTAATACCGGGTGTCATTATTCCTGTGGGTATTGTGACATCGCTGGTGGGCGTGCCATTTTTCCTCAGCATGATTTTACGTCATAGGGGAAATATCTAATGATGGAAGGATTAAAGATCCAAGATTTTAGTGCCGGATATGCTAAACATCTTATCATTAAGGCACTGGATGTAGAGCCGTTACCAAAAGGAAAAGTCACTGTATTATTGGGGCCAAACGGTAGCGGAAAATCAACATTATTAAGAGCGTTGGCGGGATTAAATAAATCATCAGGTGTTGTCAGTTTAGATGGCAACGATTTAGCATCGATGAATTTTGCACAACGAGCTCAGAATGTAGTCTATTTGCCACAAACATTACCTGCAGGTGTTCATTTACATGTTTTAGAATCCATCATTGTGGCGCAGCGTGCTTCAGGTGGATTACATAATGAACATAGCGAAGCTCAGGTCATGCACTTATTACGACAATTAGGTATTGAGCATTTAGCATTACGTTATTTAGATGAATTATCAGGTGGTCAAAAACAATTAGTAGGGCTTGCTCAATCATTAATTAGACAGCCTTCTTTATTATTATTGGATGAGCCATTAAGTGCGTTGGATCTTAATTACCAATATCATGTAATGGATTTAGTCGTTAAAGAAACACAACGTAGAAATATTATTACTGTCGTCGTTGTCCACGATATTAATATCGCCTTGCGACACGGCGAACATGTATTAATGTTGAAACAAGGACAGTTAATTGCACAAGGAACGCCAGATAAGGTTATCACGGCGCAAAGCCTTGCCGATGTTTATGGTGTTCAAGGTAGATTGGAATATTGTTCACAAGGAATACCTCAAATTATTATTGATGGTTTAGTGGATAAAATATAGAGAAGTAAAAGAGAAAGAAAAAAGAAGTAAATATAGGAATGCAGTAAATAAGGATATAAAAATAATATTAAAATAACTAAGGGTAATTAAATTTATTTATTACCCTAATTTCTGAGCAACTGTCGATATATCCATCTATATAAAACTTAAAGAATATATATTCTTGGAGAATCGGGAATGGTAGTGTTAAATAAAAATAAAATTGCGCTTGGCGTTGTTGCTGCAATTGCATCAAGTTTTGTTATGACTGCAACAGCAGAAAATGTAGAAAAACTACTTGTTACCACGGCTTCTGGTTTTAAACAAACCGTTGAAGACGCACCTGCATCGGTTTCTGTTGTCACTCGTGAACAATTAGAAACTAAATCTTATCGTGATGTCACGGATGCACTAAAAGATGTACCGGGTGTATTAGTGACAGGTGGTGGTAGTAGCTCTGATATCAGTATTCGTGGTATGGATGCAAAATATACCATGATCTTGGTTGATGGTAAGCGTGTTGCATCGCGTGAAACGCGTCCTAATAGTGATAACTCTGGTATTGAACAAGGCTGGTTACCGCCTTTACCTGCTATTGAACGTATTGAAGTTGTACGTGGTCCAATGTCTTCTTTATATGGTTCAGATGCAATGGGTGGGGTTATCAATATTATTACCCGTAAAGCGCAAAAAGAGTGGAACTTTAGTGTACGTGCAGACAGCACTATCACAGAGCGTAAAGACTCAGGTAACACTAATCAAGGTAGTTTTTATGCAGCTGGCCCACTCATTGATAATGTGCTGGGATTAAAAATTCAAGGGCAATATTCACATCGTAGTGAAGATAAAATCGTGAATGGCTATAACCGCCAGATCACAGCAACAGGTGGCGGTACTTTAAGTTGGACGCCTGATGAGCAAAATACGATTGATTTTGAATTTAAAAAAGATAATCAACATCGTGACTCTCGCGTTTGGCATTCTAAATCGGGATTGCCTAGCAGAGGAAAAGCCCCTGAAAGTAGTTTTACTGACTATGAATTGACTCATTATGCACTGACTCATGATGGTATTTATGATTTTGGAACCATGAATACTTATGTTCAGCGTGATGAAAGCCGTAATCCATCTCGTAAAATGGATTATGACGACACCACCGTGCGTAATCAGACTGTTTTAATGTTCGGCGATCACACTTTAAGTGTCGGTGCTCAATATCGTTACGAAGAGTTAAAAGATGAAGGAAATAAACTTAAAGGTAGCAATAAATTAGATCGTTATAGCTGGGCATTATTTGCCGAAGATGAATGGGCGATGACCAACGATTTCGCTTTAACGGGCGGTCTGCGTATGGACAAAGATGAAAACTTTGGTACGCATTGGACACCTCGAGTTTATGGCGTATGGCATCTTGCTGATGAGTGGACCTTAAAAGGTGGGGTATCTACGGGGTATCGTTCACCTGATTTACGTCAAGCAACAGCATCATGGGGTCAAGGCACGGGTGGTGGTAGTTATGATGCGGTTATTTATGGTAACCCAAGCTTAAAACCTGAAAAATCAGTGACTGAAGAAATCTCGATTATTTGGGATAACCGTGACAACCTGACGGCAAGTTTAGGTCTCTTCAATACCGACTTTAAAGATAAGATTATGGAAGATCGTCGTTGTGATAGCCGTACCAATAAAGACGGCTCTAAAATGACGGATCTACGTGATTGTACATTAGCAGATGGTGTTGGTAACAATGGGAAGCCTTATGACTTTGTTAGTGATAGAACTAACGTAGATAAAGCTAATATGCGTGGTATTGAGGCGACCTTTAACTGGACAATATCGCCAGAATGGAATTTAGCGGCTAACTATACCTTTACGGATACTGAACAAAAAAGTGGTGATTTCAAAGGTAAGCCATTAAATAAACAACCACGTCATATGGCGAATGCAACCTTAAATTGGGAAACCACCCCAGAAATGGAAACATGGGCGCGTATTAATTTCCGTGGTAAAACCTCGGATTACTTATCACGTACATCGATGTCACATGGTACACCTTCTTATGCATTTGTTGATATTGGGACCAGCTATAGCTTAACCAAACAACTTAATGTGATTGGTGGTGTTTATAACGTGTTAGATCGTCGTATTGACCAAGAGCATTTTAATACCACATTAGAAGGTCGTCGTTACAATATCGGTCTGAACTACAACTTCTAATTTATTACCCTCAGTTTGTGTCATAAAGACTCCACTTGTGGAGTCTTTTTTATCTCTGATTTTCTTTCATTTGCTCAAAATTAATACTGGAAAGTTTAAATGTTGAGGTTTATATTTAGCTCAATAATTCATCTTATTCATCGTGTTATTTTGACTATTAGATGGTGATTTCTACTTATTATCCGCCATTTTTTTCTTAATTTATTCTCTTACTTTTTATTTATATAAAACAGGTTGCTAAAAAATAGGCACTTTTTATTAAAAGTCTATTTTGGAGGATAAAAGAAGCATGAGTTAACAAAATCTTAGCATTAATCTTATTAATGTATTTCAAATGCTTTATTTTGATGGTTTGTTAATGACATTAATTCTAATCTAAAGTTTAATCATTATTTATCAATGCGTTGTATTTTATTTCCTTTCAGTGTAGTAATGGCTTTGAGAATATTTAAAACTTAAGAGTTGTGATAAAAGCACGATTTTTGTTAATAAAATGTGGCGTTATGTGTTGACTTAGTTTGCGAATTGAAAAGATCGTAAAAAAAGGGGGCTTTTTGATGAAAATGTATTGCTATTTAAGTCTGAGACGTGCAAAATGCGCCCACTAAAAATATGACTGATGCGTTTAAAGTGCATCGGTTTTTTTTTGCATTTTTACTTATTACTACACCAAGAGGTCAGATTCATTTGAGTCTGAATAGATAACATAATTTGATTAGCAGCCAGCCCCTTAGAGAAAGGGTTGTCATGATAGAGGAATGCTAATATGGTACAATTATTCTCTTTCGCAGTCGGGCCTAGCGGCACTGCGGGCAATGATGACTACGGAGCACGGCGTCTCCTAAACACATACACATCCTTAAAAACTTCATTCTATTCTGTTTATAGGCAGATGCGAAGTCTTCCCAGTAACTGTCGGTTGAGTTTATCTAATACTCAAACCGAAGTTATGGGAGGGTTCGCTAATGTCAGATAACGTCATCTCCTCTATCGGCACTAACCAAACAGGTGCTAACAATCGAGTTCAATTACGTAAAACCTTGACGCTAATGCAGGTAGTCATGATGGGGCTTGCTTTTTTACAGCCTATGACTATTTTCGATACATTTGGTATCGTTTCTGGCATTACGAATGGTCACGTAGCAACCTCGTATGCGATTGCGTTGATTGCAATTTTATTTACAGCGGTCAGTTATGGGAAATTAGTTAAGCGTTTTCCTTCTGCAGGCTCTGCATATACTTATGCTCAAAAATCCATGAGTCCTTATGTTGGCTTTATGGTGGGTTGGTCATCTTTACTCGACTATTTATTTATGCCAATGATCAATATTTTATTGGCGAAAATCTATCTACAAGCAATATTCCCAGGCGTTGAACCGTGGATCTTTGTATTTGGTTTAGTGGCTTTAATGACGTTTTTTAACCTACGTGGTATTAACGTTGTTGCTAACTTAAATACAGCAATTGTTATTGTGCAAGTTGCAGTAATGGTTGTGTTTGTTGGATTACTTATTCACGGTGTTTATAACGGAGAAGGTGCAGGGGAGTTATGGACCTTTAGACCGTTTGCGTCTGTTGATGCTGAAGTTATACCTATGATAACCGGAGCGACAATACTCTGTTTCTCATTCTTAGGTTTTGACGGTATCAGTACATTATCAGAAGAGACACCAAATGCAGGTAAAGTTATTCCTAAGGCGATTTTCTTAACAGCGTTGATTGGTGGATTAATTTTTATTGCTGTTTCTTATTTCTTACAGCTTTATTTCCCTGATATTTCGCGCTTTAAAAATCCAGAGGAATCACAACCTGAGATCATGCTATATGTTGCTGGTGCTTTATTCCAGTCGATTATTTTAGTGTTCTCATGTGTGACTGTATTAGCATCCGGTATGGCGGCTCACGCAGGTGTTGCTCGTTTACTTTATGTTATGGGGCGTGATGGAGTATTCCCAGAGAAGACATTTGGTTACGTACATCCTAAATGGCGTACACCTGCATTTAATGTGCTATTAGTCGGTTTCTTAGCCTTAGGTGCTGTGTTCTTTGATTTAGTGACTGCAACGGCATTAATTAACTTTGGTGCATTGGTTGCCTTTACTTTCGTGAATCTGTCTGTAATTTCACAGTTCTATATTCGTGAGCGTCGTAATAAAGGATTAATGGATCACATTAATTACCTGATATTACCTATCATTGGTGCTGCGACAATGGGCGTCTTGTGGATAAACCTTGAACCGGGCTCTATGGAGTTAGGCCTTGTTTGGGGCGCAATTGGTATACTTTATATGGTGTGGATCACGCGTCGATTCCGTCGACCAATGCCACAAATGCCAGAAAAGTAATGCGATAAAAATTGTCATAAAAAATCAGTGTAGAAATGGCTTCAGTAATGAAGCCATTTTTTTTGCCTATACTAAATTATCAGTATTAAGTGAGTTGTATCAAATAGGATATTGAACAATAAATGATAAATAGGGTGGTTTACACCTTTTTTGATGATAAGAATTACGTTTAAAAATAAATAATCGTGTCATTATGAATAAAATATCAAAATATATTTTTTATATTTTTGTTTTTAAATATTAATGAAATGTTAATTACAATTGTTATTTAATACCTATAATCACATAAATTAATTATTATGACTTTATATTTAATCGTTTGATTGATTATTTTAAGGTGTAACTATAGAAAGTCAGTTTAATAATTTTGATCTTTATCATAGTTATTAGAATAAATAAAAAATAGCTAAGAAAAATCACTTAATAATTATTGCGTAATGATAGTTACGTAAATATTTTCTAAATTATAATAAGTTAATGTGTAAATTTAAATAAGTATAATTAAAAAAAACAAAGTTATATCTTTATTTTATATTATGTTTGATAAAATTATAAGTTTAGTTTTATTCACCTATAGAATAGGTATATATAACTATTCTATTTGGTTTTCCTCATGATGTTACTCTTTATGGTGGTGTGTTAGGCGCAAAAGATTATTTTTCTATTGTTTCTGGTGTTGGGGGTTCTCTCGGTGATTTTGGGGCAGTGTCAACAGATATTACACATGCTCATGCAAAGTTTGATTCAATTGGCTCTCAAGATGGGCAATCATATCGATTCCGTTATTCAAAAAATATGACCACAACAGGAACCTCTGTTGACTTAACTGCGTTACGTTTTTCAACCAAGCACTATTATGATTTTAACCAATTTAATACAGCAGATTATCAGTTAAAAGAAGGAACATCACCTTGGTTAGGTGAACGCGAAAAGAGCCGTTTTACCACATCACTTTCTCAAACATTAGGAAACTATGGCAGTATTTATCTGTCAGGTAGTTACTATAATTATTGGGAACAAAATGAAAAACTCACTCAGTTAACAACAGGTTATAATGGTTATCTAAAAGGCGTTAGCTTCGGGATCAACTATAGTATTGACCGTATAAAATCAAAAGATAGCTGGCCGGAAAATAGACAAATTAACCTTAACGTTAATATTCCATTTAGTCTCTTTAGCAATAATCCGATGGCGAGTAATTTTAACAGTACTTATATGTTAACTCATGATAATCATGGGCGTACAAACCAGCAAGTTGGGTTATCAGGAAGCGCTTTTGATAACGCATTATCTTATGGTGTTGCACAATCTTGGGCGAACCAGAATCAACCTAATAATGGTTCTTTATATGCAAACTACTCTGGTAATTATGGCACTAGTTCGCTGAATTATAACTATTCAAGTGATTATTACAGTGTGAACGGCAGTATGAATGGGGGACGACTTCTCCATTCTGGTGGTGTTTTATTAGGTAGAAGTATGGGAAATAGTATGGCGATTATTGAAGCTCAAGGCGCCAAAGGAACAGAATTAAATTCAGGTAATGGTGCAATCAATCGTCAAGGATATGCTTTATCTCCATACTTATCTGAATATCGAGAAAATACTGTTGGATTAAACGTAAATACATTACCTGATGACGTTACATTAAAAACAACCTCTCAAAATGTTGTGCCAACAAAAGGGGCAATAGTAAAAGTTGTCTTTAAAACTAAAATTGGTTTTCAGGCCATTCTCAATATTAATCGTAGCCAAGGCATTGTGCCATTCGGTGCTATTGCCACATTAATAGATAAAGAAAATCCTAACGAGATTAATACGGGAATTGTCGGGGAGAACGGGCAACTGTATATGAGTGGATTACCTTCAGATGGGGAACTGTTGATCAAATGGGGTAATAGAAATCAACAAAGTTGCCATATTTCATATCAAGGGTTGGGTGATATTGAAGTGAATAGTAAGCAACCAATAAGAACAATGTCGCTTTCTTGTGAATAAGAAATGCCAATCCTTATTTAATTGATAGGATGCACTAAGATGAAAATTCGTACATTGATGATGATACCATTGGTTTCGATGTTAATTACCCCTATATTTGATGCAATAGCGGCAACATCAAAGGGATCAATGACGTTAAATTTAACTGGAGAGATTGATATGAATATTAATCCCTCACAGTCGCAACAAATATCAGGAAGTTTGTCGGGAACGACTTCTTTTAATGCAACCCCTGTTTATTCGGGAAGTGGTAGTAGCGCATGGGCAACAAATTTTGCAATTATTTCATTAAGTCAGCAAGATGATAGATGTAATGCACAATTTGTTACTGAAATCCCTAATCACCCTAATAAATATGGTTTAAAGTTAACACACTCGTCAAATAATAATACGGCCGTTTACGTCACTCCTGAATTTAATTTTTCAGTAAGTTTATCAAATTTTGGTAATACCTTCGAAAGTATGTACGGGGGACAATTTTTTCGACAAAATAATAATCTTATTGATGTTTTGACGCCTGATAGGAAAGTCTTTACTTTAAATGGAATAAATATTCCAATAATAAATTATTTTAATTTTTATAATTTATTGAGATTAACATTAATAAATTTATTAAGTGGTTTTTGTTATTATATACGGCTAATTTTTTAACATAGGTTGATTTTTTTAATCTTTATATTGTTAAAGTCACGGTATTTTATTTGTTATTCAATTATTGATATTTACTTTATATATTATAATATCAATAATGTTAAAGATTAGATGTATCCTAAATTAATACAATTAAAAGCACAGAATCTATTTATTGCATAATATGAAAAAAATCATACTCTTTTTAAAATTATGGGTATTTTTTACGCTATTTAATATTCCCATATCTTCAGCAGATGTTTCTGAAAAAGCGACTGAAATCTTTAACCAGCAACAACAGCATAATCAAAGTCAACAAGAGGCTCTTTATCAACAATTAACACCTGAAACACCTAATATATATTTTGATATTAGCCAATATGAAGAAAAAGAGAATGAAACGGAAGAAAAGCTCTGTTTTCAAATAGAACATATTGAAATAACCAATGCAGAGGTTATTCCTCATTGGGTTAACTTACCTCTTTTTAAAACTGAATTTATAGGGCAATGTTTGGGGATCAGCGGAATAAATACTGTTGTCACCCGTATGCAAAATCGCCTATTAATACATGGATGGATCACAACACGCATTGTTGTACCAGAACAAGATATTAGTCGCGGAACATTATATTTAACAATAGTTCCCGGCATTATTCGCAATGTTAAGTTCACTGATGATTCTGATAAATATGCCTTGTTGTATACCAGTATGCCTGCACATAAAAAACAGCTACTCGATTTACGTGATATTGAACAAGGGTTAGAAAACCTACAACGATTACCCGTTGTTAGTGCTGAAATGGAAATTAAACCAGGTGAAAATGCGGGTGAAAGCGATATTGTGATAAAACGAAAACAATCTCGTTTTTGGCATACTTCATTATGGATCAATGATGCAGGATCACCCGCAACGGGGCGTTATCAAGGTGGCTTAATGTTAGCGCTAGATAATCCTTTAGCGATGAGTGATTTGTTCTATTTATCAACAGAACGTGATTTAGATTTTGTTGGTAGTAAGAATAACCAAAATATTATGGCGCATTATTCAGTTCCTTTTGGCTATTGGTTATTTGATATTAACGCCTCTAAATATGATTATTCTCAAACAGTAGCAGGTCATATTAAAGATATTCTCTATTCAGGCGAAAGTGACAGCATTAATGTAGGTGTGTCATACATTCTTTTTCGTAATCAGAATAGTAAAACGACATTACGTTATGGTGTTCAAGCTAAAGTCTTACGAAATTATATTGATAATACTGAAATTGAAATACAACGCCGACGAATTAGTCATTGGTTAATGAATCTCTCTCATCGTCAATATTTCAGTTTGGGAACTTTGGAAGCTAGCATAAATTACCAAAAAGGAACACGCTGGTTTGGTTCAATGGCTGCCTATGAAGAAAAGTATCTTGATAATTACTATGCAACAGATAAAGCTAATATTTTAACATGGCGTGCTGAATTAGATATTCCAATATCTATTGCTCAGCAGCAGTTTAAATATCAAGCAAGTTATCGCAAACAAATGACACACGATGCATTAACACCCATTGATCAGTTTGCAATTGGTAATCGTTGGACTATTCGTGGATTTGATGGTGAAAGAACACTCAGTGCAAATGAAGGTTGGTTTTTGCAAAATACATTGAGTTGGCGATATCCTGCATCGGAACAGTTTATTTATCTCGGTGCAGATTACGGTGAGTTAAAAACAAACACGGATAATCCTCGATTATTAGGCAAACATCTTGCTGGTGGTGTTGTGGGTATAAAAGGTTCGTTATTTTCATCCACAATAAAATATGACTCATTTATTGGTACGCCATTATCTAAACCCGATGGTTTTAAAACGGATCATGTTAATTTGGGATTTAGTATTAACTTTAATTATTAAAATACAGAATTAACTCAAATTTTAAATAAAAAATAATAATTAAATGAAATTTATATTGTCTTTTAGGCAAGGAACTTACTCATGAATAAATTATGTTATCGCGTTATTTATAATCGTACTCGACAATTAATGGTTGTTGTTTCTGAATTAACGAAATCTAGTAGTGAAGATAATAAACGGAATAATATTTTTTCATTACCTATTAGTGCATCATTTAATAGCGTGGCATTTGTATTATTGATGATGCAGGGATTAGTGAGTTTTTCAGCACAAGCAAGTCAAATTATTGCTGATCAACACGCGCCTAAAAATCAACAAGCAACGGTATTACAAACAAGTAATGGGTTAGCTCAAGTTAATATCCAGCAGCCGAATCAACATGGCGTTTCTCGTAACCAATTTACGCAATTTGATGTTGATAATAAAGGTGCGATCCTTAATAACAGTCTACAAGATACTCAAACTCAATTAGCGGGCATGGTAACAGGCAATCCTTGGCTTGTTAATGGTGAAGCTAAGGTTATTTTAAATGAAATTAATAGCCAAAATCCGAGCCAATTAAATGGTTTTATTGAGATAGCAGGACAACGCGCTGAAATTATTATTGCAAATCCAGCAGGTATTAGTTGCCAAGGATGTGGCTTTATTAATGCTGTAAATACGACTTTAGTTGCAGGTAAAACATTAACCCATGAAGGTGCAATTTCTGGCTATGAAATTAACAATGGTAAGATTGTCATTTCAGGTAGTGGTCTAAATGATAGTCAAAGTGATTACACTCGTATCTTAGCGCGTGCCGTAGAAGTTAATTCACGCATTCAAGCCAATAAATTAGAAATTACGACAGGTAAAAATACATTAGATAATGATGGTGATGTGGTTAGCCAAGATAATTCGGCGACTAAACAAAATGATTATGCTATTGATGTGGCACTTGTCGGTGGTATGTATGCCAATAAAATTAAACTTGTTGGCACTGAATATGGTGTTGGTGTACGCAATGCAGGCGAGATTGGTGCGGAAGCAGGTGGTTTAACACTAAATGAAAATGGTCAGTTAATAAATACGGGGCTAATTCAGTCTAAAGCACAATTAAGAATTAATACGGCAAGTGTAAATAACCAAGGTGTGATCACTGGAGATAACAATTTAACGTTAAACACTACCGGTGATCTTGTGAATAGCGGCACATTACAAGCTAAAAATAATATCCAACTAAAAACAGCAGAAAACATTTCTCAAACTGCATCAGGCAAAATACTCGCACAAGAAAATATTCAGATTGATGCTAAAGGATATTTAGCAACACAAAAGAGCCAACTGGGCGCAGGCATTGATAATAGTGGTAATGCTGTTAATTCTGCCTCGTTAACGTTGAATGTAACGGATGATATTATTTCTGCTGGTCAGCATCTAAGTGGTGATAAAATTAACCTGACTGCTAAAAATATCGATATTTCAAATAGCAAAACACAAAGTAAAGATCTACAAATTAGTGCATCAGTAGGGCAAATTAAAACAGAGCTTGCACAAGTTAATGCTAATACGGTAATGCTTAATGCCAAAACAGACATTATAAATCGTAAAGGCGAGATCAGTGGTGATAAGCTTCGACTTATTGCGCCTAACTTGATTGATAATAGCGAGGGTAAATTAAGTCAATTAGGTCGTCATGAATTACAACTCAATTCTGCTGTATTAAATAACCAAAAAGGTGAAATTAATACTGCAGGAAACCTCTCTTTAAATCATCAAAAGCTGAGTAATCAACAAGGTGATATTCAAAGCCTTGGTCGCCAATTAATTATTAAAACAACAGTGCTTAATAATCAACAAGGCACAATGTCACTACCTCAACAAGGTGCTATTACTCTAAAAACTGAAAGCCTATTGGGTAAAGAAGGTTCGCTATTAACAACGGGGCAGCTTTCTCTGCAAGGGAAAAATTTAGATTTAGACAAAGCCACAACTCAAGCGAAAAAAATAGAGATTAGCGCAGTTAATCTTAATCATAATGAAGCGAATTTAAAGCAAACAGGTACTGAAATTACATCGATTAACGTAGAAAAAATACTCAGTAACCGACGTGGTAATATTCAGACGCAAGGCGCATTAACACTCAATGCTCAAGAGATAGATAATACGCAAGGTGAGGTAAGAACCTTAAATCAAAATCGATTAGATATTACGGCTAAAGGAACTATTACTAATGATAAAGGTGCATTGATATCCGCTGACACTCTTAAACTTAGTGCCAATATATTAACTAACCAGCAAGGCAATATTCATGCTGATAAAACCATAGATCTCACCCTGAATAATAAGCTTGATAATACGGCTGGAAAAATCGTCAGTAAAAATAACAGCGAAATAAAAGCGAGTACATTAAATAACGCTAAAGGTGAAATTGGTGCTAATGGGTTAAATATCACTTTAACAGGAAATGCAGATAACCAACAAGGTACAATAATTTCACAAGATAGATTGCGTTTAACTGCAAATAACGTTGATAACAACCAAGGTGTTATTCAATCAGAAAAATCCTTGTGGTTGATAACTCAAGGTGGTGAATTAAATAACCAAAACACGCATCAATCTGGCGGTATTATTAGTAAAGAGGAGTTGCATCTAAACGTTGGTGATATTAACAATAGCCAAGGGATTATCAATGCTAAAAACCGTATTGATCACCAGAGTAAAATTGTTAATAACCAGCAGGGTAAAATCGTTACACAAGGTGATTTTACGGCTAATACGCAAGGATGGAATAATACATCAGGGTTAATACAGGCATTTAATATCACAATTAACTCAAATAACCAGCAGTTAGTTAATTGTGATACACAAAAAAAGCAAGGTATCCAAGCAACACAAAATCTACTACTGAATACCGGATTATTAGATAATAGCCAAGGTGATATTAGTGCTAGCCAATTACAACTAAATACAGCTAAAGCCGGTTTTATCAACCAATTTGGTCGATTAACATTATCAGATCATGCAACGTTAAAAACAGGTGCGATAAATAATCATGCAGGGCTGATTATTACCGATAAAGATCTCATTATTGATAGCCACCAGCAAAAAATAACGAACAGTGAAACACAAAAAAGTGGCGGAATAGTTAGCCAAGGTGGATTAAATATTCACAGTGGTGATCTTGATAATCAACAAGGGCAAATTCTCGCTAAGCAGCAAGTTGATTTACAAACTAACATCGTAACTAATCAATCTGGACAAATTCTTAGCGAATTAGCGAGTTTAACACTAAAAGGAATATCGCTAGATAATAGCCAAGGGCACCTGTTTTCTCCTCAACAATTACAATTAACTTTGCGTGATAACCTGATTAATCGTCAAACAGTTGATGGTAATAAAGGCATCGAAACAAAGGGATCATTAACTATTAATAGTGGTGATATTGATAGTACACAAGGTCGTATTGTTTCCGCTGAGCAGTTAACCGTCAATAGTGGCAATTTAATCAATCAACAAGGCATATTAGGTAGCCTAAACAGTGATTTATCAATTACCAGTAAACAATTGATTAATGATAATGGTTCAATAAGTGCCAATAACATCACCATGAATACACAAGGTGAGCGTTTAAGTAACCAAAGTACTAAAGTTAATAGTCAAATTTTTAGTAAAAATGCACTCAATATTACAACAGGTGAATTAGATAACACCAAAGGAAAGTTGTTCAGTAATGCTTCTGTTAATATTTTAACTCATGGCGAATTAAATAATATCCAAGGAGAAATAAGTGGTCATGAGACGTTAGAAATTGAGGCAAAAAAAGCGCTGAATAATACGCAAGGATCACTTGTCTCTAATAAATTAATGACGCTTACGACGGGGAGTGAGTTAAATAATACGAAAGGAAAAATCACTAGCCATGATGCATTATCCATTGAAACCAAAGGTAAATTAGATAACACATTAGGTAAAATAATTGCTCGTAATAGTGAGAATATTTTATCTTATGGCGATCTAATTAACTATCAAGGTCGTTTAGGAAGTGAGAAATCATCACTGACTTTAAATACCCATCAAATTGACAATCGTAATGGTGTTATTTCTGCTCAAAGTGATCTGAAATTAGATTCAAATAAATATGCTATCGATAACTCGCAAACTTTGAAAAGTGGTGGAATTGTTAGCCAAAATAATATCACCATTGATAGTGGAGAACTAAACAACCAAAATGGTCAGTTAGTTGCTAAATACAACGCAATAATTAATATGCATCAGCAACAAATCGCCAATAATAACGGAATTATTTCCGCTGATAATGGCACTATTTCTATTGATTCTGCCTCAATAAAAAATATATCTGGATTAATTTTTTCTCTAAAAGAGATGGCAATTAATACCTACGGAAATGTTATTGATAACAGCAACAGTAAAAATAATGGTGGCATTTTAACCAAAGCTAATTTAACGCTTAATGCGGGTAATATTAACAATAATAAAGGTAATTTAACGGCTGAGAATGGTAGCAAAATCACCTTCAATCAGTTA
The DNA here is from genome assembly GCF_002607735.1 of Proteus alimentorum. Taxonomy (GTDB): domain Bacteria; phylum Pseudomonadota; class Gammaproteobacteria; order Enterobacterales; family Enterobacteriaceae; genus Proteus; species Proteus alimentorum. Next base: position 7,158 of record NZ_NBVR01000026.1, on the reverse strand, counting down.
AATAATCAACAAGGTAAATTAGCAAGCCTTAAGCAAAACTTAGTATTAGAAGGCCGTGAGCTTGATAATGATGAAGGATTGATTTATTCATCAGAAAAACTGCAAATAGAACTATCTGATCAATTTAGTAATAACAATACGTCAGATGATCTTGGTGTGATCAGTCATAACGATATCGAAATAACAGCCAAGTCATTGGATAATCAGCAAGGTCGCATTATTGCGAAACAAGAAAATAAGCTGACGTTAGGTGACATTAATAATAACCAAGGTACATTAGCAAGCCAAGCTGGAAAACTGGTAATAGAAAGCGCTCAACTGCTCAATCAATCAGGATTGATTACAGCTAAAACAGAATTAAATATTAATACCAACAGACAGCGACTAGATAATACACAAGGAGTATTAGCAAGCCAAACAGGTAAGTTAATTATCGCCAGTCATGAACTGTTAAATCATGCAGGGTTGATCACGGCGAATACAGCATTAAATATTAACACTGATAAACAGCGCATTGATAATAGTGATACAGCAACAAATGGCGGTATTATAAGTAAAGGCGAATTAGAAATTAACGCCGGTAATATTAATAACCATGGCGGTAAAATTACGTCAACGGCTAAACAGTCACTGTTTGTTGAAGAGATTAATAATAAGAAAGGTAAGATTGGTAGCATAGAAGAGCGCGTATCAATCGAAAGTGGTGCTATTAATAACCAAAATGGTCTTATTACGGCAAAAACGCAATTAGATATCACAACGAAAAATAATCAATTAGATAATAGCAACACATTGTCTCAAGCAGGAATTATTAGTCATGGGGTATTAAACCTAGTGACAGGTAACTTAAATAATCAATTAGGCTATATCTTTTCTGCTAAATCTTTATTGCTTAATAATTTAGGGATGAGCAACCGTGGTGGCGAAGTCATAAGTCAGGCAAATGGCTTTAAGTTAATGACTCAAACGTTAGATAACCAACAAGGTACACTCTACTCAGCCAGTAATTTCACTTTAGATACACAAGGTTATGAATTAAACAATAGCCAAACGTTATCTGGTGGCATTATTAGCCAAGGAAAATTAGACCTAAAAAGTGGTGAACTTAATAATACTCAAGGGCGCGTTATTTCTGACGACGACTTAAATATTTCTAGCGAAAAACTGATTAATCACCAAGCACAATTAGGCAGCAAACAGGGCGGGTTAAATTTAAAATCAGCCGAAATTGATAATAAAAAAGGTGTGATTAGTGCGAGTCAAAATGTTGTTATTAACACGCAGAAACAGAATATTAATAACCAAAATGGGCTAATAAGTGCATTAGCTAACCTGACTATTTATAGTGGGCAACTTGTTAATCAAACAGGAAAAATAACCACTAATCAGCAAGCAACGATTAATGCTGGCGATCTTGATAATAGACAAGGCAGCATCGCTAGTAATAGCCATCAATTAACCATTAATGCCAATAATATAAATAATGCGAAAGGGCTAATTTACGCTGTTAAAGCACTTACCATTAATGCAAATGGTAAGTTAATTAATACGGATAACAAAGCGACAGCGGGCATTATTACTCAACATAATCTGAACGCAACGGTTAAACAGCTAGACAACCAAAATGGATTAATTTCTGTCGCGGGTATACTGAAACTAATTAGCCCTGAAAAATTAAATAATCAGCGAGGGCTGATAACTGTAGGCCAAAAAGCAGAACTACAAACAGAGCAGTTAAATAACTATCAAGGAAAAATCTCTTCTGGCGATTTATTAACGATTAGTCACTCTAATACGCCACTTATTAATCGTGAAGGGACGCTGGTATCTTCTGGTGCAATTTCATTAAACAGTGGCGATATTGATAACCAGCAAGGGAAAATAACTGCACTTAATGCACTAACCATTAATAGCGGTGAGTTGCAGAATAATCAAGGTACCATATACGCCCAAAAAGAGTTAAATATCCATTCTCAAGAATTGGTTAATACCGATGGATTATTGCAATCAGATAGCCAGCTTAAGTTAAATACCAGACAAAATGATCTGATCAATTTAAATGGCAAAATTATTGGGACGACTGAAACCCAACTTAACGTCGCAGGGCTTAATAACCAAAAAGGACATATTCAGGCAACTGACAAACTGGATATTCAGTTAAATCAAAGTGAGTTAGATAATCAGCAAGGAACACTCTTATCAGCAAATAACTTACTGATCAACGGTAAGGGTATTGATAATCAACAAGGTGTTATTCTTGCGGGTAACAATACTGAAATCACGCTCAGTCAGGAATTAAATAACCAGTTAGGACAGATCCAATCTCAAGAACAACTCACTGTAATGGCTCAACAACTTGATAATCAGCAAACAGACGATGAAAATCTAGGATTAAGAGCAAATAATATTCATATTACAGTGAACGATTTGCTTAATCACCAAGGCGTTATTCAAGCCAGTGAACAACTTAAATTAATTCCGGCTGAAAACCTGAATAATCAGCATGGTTTGATATCTGCTGCAATGTTAGCCATTGAAGGTAAAAGTGAAAATAAATTAGCTGTTGATAATAAAAAGGGGCTATTAGCCGCGACACAACAGCTTCGTTTATGGGCTGAAAAGCTGAGTGGTAATGGCGAAATTATTTCGGCTGGTAACAGTGAAATTCAATTAAAAACCGCCTTCAAGTTAGAACAAGATGCCACAATTAAAGCGCAGAATTCTTTAATACTCTCTTCAGAGGATGAAATTCATAACGCTGGATTTATTTATGCGGGTGAGAGGCTTTCACTTCAAGCGACAAACTTAAATAACAGTGAGTCAGTAGCACCAGTAGAAAGTGATTATTTGGTTACGGCTCGTAGCAAAAGAAGTATCGATGATAATGAAAAACGTAATGGCGAAATTAGTGCAAAGCAGCTGATATTAACTATTTCAGAAAAACTACAAAATACAGGATTGATTGATGCTTTTGGTGGCACACTTACATTAACGGCTGATGCTATTTATAATCAAGCTGGTGGGCGCATTTATGGTGATAATATTCAGCTAAAAAGCCACCAATTTGATAATTATGCACAGCTTGAAGATATTGCTCCGGTATTAGCTTCTCGTGAAAACCTACAACTATTTAGTAATACAATAAATAACCGTAATCACGCTCTTATTTACAGTGGTGGCGACATGGCAATTGCGGGTTTTGAAACAGAAAATCTGCCAGAAAGTGTTGCTGCTGATGTATTAAATAATGAAAGTGCATCAATTGAAGCGAGTGGAAATTTATTTGCTCATGTTTCAGAAATTAATAACCGCGATCTCTATTTGAAAATCAGCGATCCCGAAAAAGTGTCTGAAGTACCAATGTATCAATTTGGTGTTGATTATAGTGGTGATAAATTTGATTCTAATGATGAGCGAATTTGGTACAAAACTAAGACTCGTGAGCATATATTAAATATTGATGGCCACCAATATAAAAATTTCTATGAATTTAAATATAATATTATTACAGAAGAGTCAAAATTATTACATCGTGATCCGGCATTAATATTGGCGGGTAAAGACATCATTTTAAAAGGCGATAATTTAAATAATATTGACAGTCATATTATTGCAGGTGGCAAACTGATTATTGATGGCATACATATAAATAATCAGGAAACTGAAGGTAAAAGAGTCGAGTATCATGAAGGAACGGCAATTAAGCATAACGAGCCGGGTAAACGTAGAGGGCTTCGTGGTAAAAAGAAAGAGAGCTCATCTAAAAGTAGTCATTATGGACCGTTTGAAGTGGTTAAATCCTTATCATTAGGATTACTTGAATATAAAGAAAATATCGATTTAACCTCAGATAAGCGCCCAGAATTAAGTGAGCAGAGTGAAATAAAAGTATTCACTACTCGAAGATTCGGTCGATTAATTGCTCATCATAATCAAGTCGATGTTGATACTGCGGAGCTAACCGCTCTTACGCCTGAAAAAATAGATTATGATTTGGGTGATGGACTATCACTAACAAAATATAAAGAGGGATTATTAACAGACCAAAGTGATCTTGCTCTCTTTGATAAAATAGCCACGACAAAACTCGATGATGCGATTAATGGTAATCAACCGACAGAAATCGTATTAGAAAGTGGTGACACGGTTTCAACATTTAATTCTGAGCAAACTGTAATTACGCAGCCTAATAGCGTATTGCCAGAAATAAAACGGTTAGAAAAACAACCTGAGTTTCCTATTGGTAAAGTAATTACCGTTCCTCAGTTAGAAAAGCCAACTGCAGAGAAAACCATAGAAGTTAAAATTCAGACAGTGGCACCTATATTAACGCTCCCTGAAAACCGCTTATTTACTTTAAATAAAGGAACAGATAGCCAATATATTGTTGAAACAGACCCTCGCTTTACCAATAAAAGAGAGTGGTTAAGCTCAGATTATATGCAGAATGTATTATCTATTGATCATAATAATACGCATAAGCGTATTGGTGATGGTTTCTATGAACAACGCCTAGTCCGTGATCAAATTATTCAGCTAACGGGTAATCAATATCTTGATGGGCATAATGATAGCGAACAGCAATATCACGCTTTAATGGATGCGGGTATCCGCTTTAGTGAAGAGTTTGGCATTAAACCGGGTGTGACATTAACGGCTGAACAGATGGCGATGATCACAACGGATATGGTGTTATTAACCAGTAGAGAGATCACATTACCTAATGGCTCCGCTGAAAAAATATTAGTGCCTCAAGTTTATGCGCGAGTTCTACCTGGTGATTTACAAAACAGTGGTGCATTACTTTCAGGTAGCGAAGTTATTTTAAATAATATTCCTGAATTAAAAAATAAAGGCACCATTTTAAGTAAAACAGAATTACAAGCATCAACCGATAATTTAATTAACCAAGGGTTAATTAAAGGGCAAACAGTAGATTTACTTGCGTTGCAAGATATTAAAAATGAAGGCGGACAAATTGTAGGACAAAACCGTATTAATCTGCAAGCAGGTAATGACATTATTAGTACAGCAACCGTATCGGGTAATAGTACCGACCAATGGTTAAATCGTGGTGCTGCTATTTATTTAACAGAGCCAGATGGTGAAATTACATTAAAAGCAACGCGCAATTTAGCGTTAACAGCAACAGATATTTTAGCGAGTGGCGATAACAGTCAATTGGCGTTAACCGCAGGTAAAAATATTGAATTAGGTACTATTAATACACGTCGTCAAGAAAATATTGATTGGGACAGCAATAACTATCTACATAAAACCACTGAAGAAGAGATTGAATCTCATCTTTATGCGGGGGATATCTCAATAACATCGGGCGAAGATATTCGTCTGACGGCAACGGATATTCAAGCTACAGGCTTACTAGGATTAAATGCAGGTAATGATATCTCATTACAAAGTGGTTATTCCTCTATTGACCAAATTGCACATAGTGTGACGAAAGATAAATCGTTTGGCTCTTCGGAAACTCGCACTACACATGCTGAAATTCATAATAAACAAGCAACAGGTACTCAGCTAAAAGGAAATGAAATCTCTATTTCTGCTGGCCATGATTTAATTGCACAGGGTAGTGAAATTATTGCTACACAAGATATCAATCTTGATGCGGGTAATCAATTATCGCTAACCACAGCAGAAGAGCTTGCTTTCCAATCTTATGAAGAAAAAATTAAAAAATCAGGCATTGGTGGTACAGGGGGTATCGGCTTTACTGTGGGTAAATCTGCATTTGAGCAACTCAATAATAGTAATGCCGTGACTCAAAAAGGCAGCGTGATTGGTAGTACTGATGGCAATGTTCACATTAGCTCAGGGGATAATCTCACCATCGATGGCAGTGAAATGATAGCCAAAAAAGAGATATCTCTTACAGGGGATTCTGTTGATATTTCCTCTTCTGAAAATAGCTATACGGAATTAAGTCGAACTAAAAGTAAACAAAGTGGCGTGACGGTTGCACTAAGTGGTACCGCAGGAAGTGCAATTAATGGTGCTATTGCGGGATACAAAGCAGCCAAAGAAACGGATGATAGCCAAATTAGTACCTTGCAGAGTATCAAAGCAGGACTTTCGGGTGCTCAGGCAGCAGGTGCAATTGCATTAGATAATGCCCAATCTGGTACTGATAATGAAAGTACAACATTAATTGGCGCTAATGTTGCTTATGGTAAAAGCTCCTCTGAGTCTGAACGTATACAGCAACAAGACATCGCCCAAGGCAGTAGCTTAAGTGCAGGTGAAAACCTCTCTATTACGGCAACAGGAAAAGCACAAGGCGATATCACTATTACAGGCAGTGAGCTACAGGCTGGTGGCGATCTTACCTTAAGTGCTACGCGAGATATCACATTACAATCAGCACAAAACCAAGAGACAATAGACAGTAAAAACAGCAGTAAAAGTGCGTCTGTCGGTGTTGGCGTAACAGTAGGTTCTGGTGGTGTTGGGGTCAATATTAATGCCAATGGTAGCCGAGCGAAAGGATTTGAAGAGGGCGACCACACCTATTACACCAATAGCACATTAAATGCAGGGCAAACGCTCACATTACAAAGTGGTCAAGATACGACCTTAAAAGGCGCTCAAGCGCAAGGCGATAAAGTTATTGCTAAGGTGGGCGGTGATTTACATCTTGAAAGCCAGCAAGCGATTGATGATTACACATCGAAGCAATCGAGTGAAAGTGCGGGTGGTAGTGTCAATGTAATGGGCACACCGGGAGGCTCGGCAAATATCTCGTTTAGTCGCGATAAAATGGACAGCAAATACCGCTCAGTGGAAGAACAAACGGGCTTATTTGCAGGCAATCAAGGGTTTGATATTAGCGTGGGTAAACATACCCAGCTTGATGGCGCAGTGATCAGCAGTACCTCAGAAGCTAAAAATAATCAGCTTGATACAGGCACATTAGGCTTTAGTGATATTCATAACTACGCAGAATATAAAGTTGAACATCAATCTGGGGGAGTAAGTACTTCAGGTGGCGTTGAAGGCAATCTGCTGGCGAATATGGGGCATGCGTTAGCCATGGCCGGCAACCATAGTGACAGCGTGGAAAACACCACTCAATCTGCGATATCACAAGGTACATGGACAGTGCGTGATACTGACAATCAACAGCAAGATATCGCGCAA
>NZ_NBVR01000013.1 GCF_002607735.1 Proteus alimentorum | reverse complement strand
TCTGCGTTGTTGCGAGGAGGTGCATTCTACATCTTCCTCATTCAGTGTCAAGCGTTTATTTTCAAGGCTTTTCACTTTTTTCTTCGTTCTCTCGGCTAACTCACTTAGCGTGGTTTGCCGTGACAACGAGGGCGCATTATAGGGAGTTTTGTGAAGCTGGCAACACTTTTTTTGAGTTTTTTTACTGACCGTTGAATTTTCAATCAAATTGCACTTAAAGCGCCAGTTTTCTGAGCGATTCAAAGCCAAAACCCGCTAAAACAGGTTTTAATAATTCGCTATTCTCATCTTCTTTTAAGCAATAAGCGAAGCTAATTTCATTTGAACCTTTTATTTTCGCTTGATTTACGACCAACCACGCAGTTCTTCGTGCAATTGCAGCGCCAGAATCGATAATTCGTGTGCCATCAGGTAAAACAGAAAGAAGTTCATCCGCTAATAAAGGGAAATGAGTACAACCTAATACCACAGTATCCGGTGGCTCTTTCATTTTTAGCCAAGGTGTAAGGATTTTACGAAGCTCATCTAAAGAAACGGCTTCGCCATGAAGTTTTCTCTCAGCCAGTTCCACCAACTCAGCCGAACCTAAAGAGTGAACTTTGCAATCAGTCGCAAAGCGTTCAATAAGTTCATGAGTATAAGGACGTTTCACTGTTGCTCTTGTTGCTAATAACCCAACCACACCATTACAGGTTAATTTAGCCGCTGGCTTAATAGCAGGAACAACGCCCACGATAGGAATATCTGTAAATTTCTCACGCAAAGCAGGCAAGCTAACTGTACTTGCGGTATTACATGCAATCACAATCGCAGCAAGTTCATGTTTTTCTGCAATGGCGCTAACAATACGAACAACACGGTCAATAATGAATTCCTGTGGCTTTTCACCATAAGGAAACGCTTCATTATCGAAAACATAGATATAGTGAGCCTCCGGTAGTTTTTCACGGATCTCACGATAAACAGATAAACCGCCAACCCCTGAATCAAAAACTAATACAGTAGGGTTAGCGGTAGATAGTGCATCAGAAGTTGTAGCTTCCTGTAAGGAAGTATTCACGTCCTGGCGTGCGATAGCCATAAGCTGTCTCATAATCTTTATCAAACAGGTTGGCAATTCTACCACGAATTGAGAGATGGGATGTAATAGGATATGAAGCAGTTAAATCCCAAATACTGACTCCACCGAGTGAAACTGGCTTATAATCCATTATCGCAAGATCATATTTCCCATAATCTTTATCTGTACGTTGACCAATATATTGGTATGTCACCCCCATATCTAATTTTTCGACTTGCCAATCAAGCTGATATTTCACTTGCTGACGAGCACGACGATCAAGGCGTTGATGTGTTTCATCATTTCTTGCGTCTATATATTGGTAATTAAAAGTGTGATGAAAAATCCACGTATCCATTTCACCCGTAAATTCTGTACCTTTAATTAATGCCTCGCCAATATTATGACTTTTCCAACCTTGATTTGGATCTGACTGAATAAGATTATTAATTCGGTTTCTATATGCTGTTAATCGCCATGATAAAGGTCCCGTTAACCCTTCAAATCCCCCTTCCCACTGTTTGCTCTCTTCAGGTTGTAAATCTGGATTACTTCCCCATTCACTATAAAGTTGCATCAGTGTCGGTGCTTTAAATGCCGTACCATAGCCACCAATCACACGATAGCCCTCAACGAACTCCCACGCTAAGTTAGATTGCCATGTAGTGTGCCAGCCATATTCAGAGTGTTTATCAGAACGCACTGAAGCTTCTGCAATCACATCGCCTAATTTTTGCTGACCAGTAAGATAGAGCCCAGTATTGTCGGAATGTTCTTTATTAGGGAATCCATTAGATCCATCTTTAACAGATTGACGTTGCCAATCTACTCCACCACCTACACTGCCATTACCTAATAAAAGGTGATTGCCCCACTGCACATTATATTGTTCAGAATTGGTAAATCGGCTGCCTTTACCATAGCGACCTTGATGTGGATCGTAATCATAGTCTTTAGTGTAGTTATAACTGGTATTTAAAGAAGAAGAGTAGTTATCACGATGAAATTGCATACCTGCATCATAAGTGCGGCTAAACAGTGCGCGAGTATCAGCAATAATGGTATTATCGTTATAATCTGGTTCAGCATCATAAGCCGTACGATTATCAAAACCATAAGCCCGTGCAAATAAAGAAACGTTATCATTGATATCGTGATTAGCCCCTAACCACAGTGACTTATTCATAAAACCATCACGATCAGGTTGAGGATACCCACCTGTATTACCTCTCGCTTCTATATCATAGCCTTTGGTATAGAGATAACTACCTGCCACCGTTAGTGTTGTTTTATCACCGATTTTTTGTTTTACAGAGCCATCATATTCTTGATAACCATGAGAACCCATTGTGGCATTGAGAGTGCCACCTTCGTTTTCTCTTTCAGTTAGAATATTAATTACCCCACCAATCGCATCAGATCCATAAACCGAAGAGCGAGGTCCTCTTATATATTCAATACGTTGAACAAGAGAAAGGGGAATTTGGCTAATATCAGAACTACCAGACACATTAGCCTGATTTAAACGCACACCATCCACTAAAATAAGAACATGACGAGATTCAGATCCACGGACATAAATAGAACTCATCTGCCCTATTCCACCGTTTTGCCCAACATCAATCCCCGGCAATCGGCGTAATACATCAAGTACACTATTACTCTGCCAACGTTCGATTTGTTCACGTTCAACAACGGTTATCGGCGCTAAAATAGAAGAGTTAGGCTCTTGAAAGCGGTTTGCTGTTACGCTTAACGTATCACTGTTATTTGCAAACACACCAAAACTGCCCGCCATAACACTCAAAGCCACACTCGAAATGAAAAAAACTTTTTTATTATTCATGAAAATCTGCATCCAACAGAATAAGTAGCAGGATGCCGCCAAAATTAAATAAAGCGCGTATTTAATTTAAGATGCGACAGGTCTTCGGCAGGTCTTCGGACTTTAGGTTAAAGAAACAAATTTATGTCTTTAAGATAATGACTTCCCACGGCACTTATTTAAGTGCTTTGCAGTGTCTTTTATTATCCTTGATCCTATTACCGCTGCGCGTCAGTTCTGGCTTTGCACCAGATTCCCTTTTCACTCCTATTAGGAGACCGAATAACTATGCTACGATTTCAAATCTACTGAGTCCAGAAATTGAACATGAAGAATACTGGACATCTTCATGAGGATCTCTACAATTTCGCTCGCTTAACTTTATTACTGCCAAAAAAGGCGAGATACCATGCAGAATTCATTACCAACGCAAACATATCAGTCTCAACTGAATGAAAAAACACAACGTCTACAAACAATGATGGCTCCTTTTAATGCGCCTGAAGCAGAGGTTTTTTCATCACCAGAACAGCATTATCGTATGCGTGCGGAATTCCGTATCTGGCATGAAGAAGATTCTCTCTATCATATTATGTTTGATCAAGAGACTAAGCAGCGCATTCGTGTTGACCAATTTCCGGTTGCCAGCCAGCTTATTAATAAAATGATGATTGCCTTATTGGCAGAAATAAAAGATAAACCAACACTCAGAAAAAAACTGTTTCAGATTGATTATCTTTCTACGTTGAGTAATAAAATTATTGTCTCCCTGCTTTATCACAAAAAAATTGATGAAATCTGGCAACAAGAAGCAATGGCATTACGCCAATCATTAATTGATCAAGGTTTTGACGTTCAATTAATTGGGCGAGCTTATAAAACAAAAATTATGCTCGATAATGATTTTATTGATGAAGTGTTACCTGTCGCTGGCAAAGAGATGATTTATCGTCAAGTTGAAAATAGCTTCACGCAACCTAATGCGCAGGTCAATATTAAAATGTTGGAATGGGCATTAAAGGCAACGGAAAATGCAAAAGGCGATCTACTTGAACTATATTGCGGCAACGGTAACTTTTCATTAGCGCTGGCACGTAATTTTGATCGCGTACTCGCAACAGAAATTGCAAAACCGTCTGTTTATGCTGCGCAATATAATATTGCAATGAACCATATTGATAATGTGAAAATTATTCGTATGTCTGCAGAAGATTTTACTCAAGCAATGAATGGGGTGAGGGAATTTAAACGCCTAGAAGGGATTGATTTAAAAGATTACCAATGTGAAACCATTTTTGTTGACCCACCTCGTAGTGGTTTAGATGAGAAAACTATAGAACTGGTTAAAACTTACCCTAGCATTTTATACATTTCTTGTAACCCCGAAACACTGTGCCAAAATTTAGAAACCCTAATAAAAACGCATAAAATCATTAAATTAGCTTTATTCGATCAATTCCCATATACCCACCATATGGAATGCGGTGTGTTATTAGAACAAAGATAACGGCTTATTTTACTTGTTATAGATAAAAAATCGCCAATAACACGAATAAAAACAAAAACACCAGCAAGATAACTTGCTGGTGTCAAAATTTCGCTGTGTTTACAACAAAGAGATAAGTACAGACTAGTACTGTTCTGCTTGTGATGCTCTCTCAGCTTCTTCTGCCTGTATACGTAAGCGTTGACGCTGTTTGAACTGACGATAAATCCACAACGCAACAATAACAATACAAACGGAAGAGAAGAAATTTGAACCCCATTCAGGGTTAACGGTTCTGATGTAAGCGTTATAACCGAATAAGCCTAATAAAAAGAATGAAAAAATCAGCTTAGGCATACCATCGGTCATGGGTTGATTTAAATAGCGCTGATATAAACAGTAAACTGCCAAGATTAAACTGATGAGTGGAAAAATTGACCACGTCTCAATAAACGGGTTAAAAAGGCTTGAATAAGTACCATGTAAAGCGACACCAATGACTGCGGCAAGTAATAGCGTGCTTTTTTCACAGCGATTTTGTTCCATCATTTGTCTCCTTTCTGATGCGTTTTTTTCTTTATCTCTGGGTTATCTTGTAGAGGTATTTGCGTTTCTTGCTCACGTCGATACCAATAATAGGCACCCTTAGCAATCATTCGCAGTTGTATAACTAATCTTTCTTCTAATTGTTGACGCTTTTCAATATCGATATCCAGTGCTTCTGCGCCTGCACTAAATACAATAGTGACCATTGCTTCAGATTGCATTTCTGTAAAATAACGTGGCATATGGCTCTCTTGCTCAAGATAGTCTGCCAGTTCTGCAATAAAATGTTGGATCTCTCGTGCGACAGCCGCACGAAACTCAGCAGAAGTCCCAGAACGTTCACGAAGTAATAATCGAAACGCATTAGGATTATTGCCAATGAATTCCATAAAAGTTGCTACTGATGTTCTGATAACACTGCCACCTTTCGCAATACGTTGACGTGCTTGGCGCATTAATTGACGTAACATCAATCCACTTTCATCAACCATGGTGAGCCCAAGTTCATCCACATCTTTAAAATGACGATAAAATGAGGTGGGTGCAATACCCGCTTCTCTAGCCACTTCTCGTAAACTTAGACTTGTAAAACTACGCTCAGCACTCAGTTGGCTAAAAGCAGCTTCAATTAAAGAGCGACGGGTTTTTTCTTTTTGTTTAGCTCTGATGCCAATATTATTACTCACAGAAATCCTGATAATCCTAATTTGGTTTATACTCAATATATCAAACTTTGTTAAAAAAGCAGTGCGTACAATCATCTCTCAAGACACATTATTATAAAAACTCAATAAAGTGTGACTAATGCCCTTAATGTCAGTTGGGCTATTATTCATTCTAATGTTAATATAGCGTTGTCGTTTTGTATAAAACAGGTCTCTTCCTATGCAACATTCTCATTTCGATGCAATTGTGATCGGTTCAGGTCCTGGTGGTGAAGGCGCGGCCATGGGGCTTGTTAAACAAGGAAAACGCGTCGCAGTTATAGAACGCTATAACAAAGTCGGTGGGGGCTGTACTCACTGGGGAACCATTCCTTCAAAAGCCCTACGTCACGCAGTCAGTCGTATTATCGAATTTAACCAAAACCCGCTTTACAGTGACCAATCTCGCCTTATTAACTCCTCTTTCTCTCAAATACTTCGCCAAGCCAGTACCGTAATTAGTCAGCAGACTAAAATGCGTCAAGGTTTTTACGAGCGTAATAATTGTACGATGTATTCGGGTGAGGCTGCGTTTATTGACGAGCACAGGATCAGCGTACGTTATCCTGATGGTACTTGCGATATTCTTTCAGCTGATAGTTTTATTATTGCAACAGGCTCACGCCCTTATTGTCCGCCAGATGTCGATTTCTCTCATTCTCGTATTTATAACAGTGATACTATTCTCGATTTAGAGCATGAGCCTCACCATGTCATTATTTATGGTGCTGGTGTCATTGGTTGTGAATATGCCTCTATTTTTAGAGGATTAAGAGTAAAAGTAGACTTAATTAATACTCGAGATCATCTATTGTCATTCCTTGATCAAGAGATGTCTGATGCGCTTTCTTATCACTTCTGGAATAACGGCATTGTTATTCGTCATAATGAAGAATATGAAAGCATTGAAGGTGTCGATGATGGTGTTATTGTTCACCTAAAATCAGGTAAAAAAGTCAAAGCAGATTGCCTACTTTATGCGAATGGTCGAACAGGAAATACAGATACACTCGGCTTAGAGAACGTGGGTATTAAAACAGATAGTCGTGGGCAAGTTTCTGTTAATGCACATTACCAAACCCATTGTGAACACATTTATGCAGTTGGTGATGTGATTGGTTATCCAAGTCTGGCTTCTGCCGCCTATGATCAAGGTCGAATTGCAGCTTTGGCAATTACAACTGGAAAATCAGAAACACATTTAATTGAAGATATTCCAACGGGGATCTATACCATTCCTGAAATTAGTTCTGTTGGTAAAACAGAGCAGCAACTTACGGCAATGAAAATCCCGTATGAAGTGGGACGCTCTCAATTTAAACATCTAGCAAGAGCACAAATTGCAGGCATGAATGTAGGGAGTTTGAAAATTCTCTTCCACCGTGAAACCAAGCAAATTTTAGGTATTCACTGTTTCGGTGAGCGTGCGGCTGAAATTATTCACATTGGCCAAGCGATTATGGAGCAAAAAGGTGAAGGCAATACTATCGAGTATTTCGTTAATACTACCTTCAACTATCCAACAATGGCAGAAGCCTATCGTGTTGCTGCACTTAATGGTTTAAACCGCTTATTTTAATGCGTTTTGTTTTTCGGCATAAAATGCAGTCATATGCTCACGGATTGTCTCTGCTAACTGTTCATAACGATTACGCAAAGGTGAGCCGGGACGATAAACCAAAATAATAGAACGTGATGGATTGGGATCAGTACATTCTAGATAACAAACCCCATCACGTTTTTGTTCTTGAGGTACAGATAAATCAGGTAATAAGGTTATTCCACTACCGGCAGCGACCATATTACGCAAAGTCTCTAAACTCGTTGCTCTAAAATGAGTATCTTCTTTTGCACCCGCTTGGAAGCAGAATCCTAACGCTTGATCACGTAAACAGTGGCCATCTTCTAACATCAATAAACGCTGACCCGCTAAGTCGCCCATCGGTACAGATCCACGTTCATTCCATGGGTGTCCTTCATAAATGGCTAACTTCATTGGCTCTTCAAATAGAGGTACTTCAATAAACGGTGCGCTCTCTTTTACCATTGCTAAAATTGCACAATCGAGTTTTCCACTATCTAATTGAGCTAATAAGCTATGAGTCTGAGCTTCATGAAGATACATCTCTAACTTAGGGTAGTTTTTATGTAATTCAGGAATGATATGAGGCAATAAATAAGGACCAACAGTAGGAATAAGCCCAATATGTAAAGGCCCAGCCATACTTTCACCTTGCAATGAAGCCATTTCCTGTAGCACTTTGACTTCTCGTAAAACGGTTTTCGCTTGATCCACCAGCAACAAACCTTGTTGAGTAAACAGAACTTTACGGCTAGTTCTTTCAAGCAACATCACACCAAGTTCATCTTCAAGTTTACGAATTTGACCACTCAATGTCGGCTGACTCACATGGCAAGAATCTGCCGCACGACGAAAATGTTTATGCTCAGCTAGAGCCACCAGATATTCCAAGTCACGGATATTCATTGCAGATCCCACATTTATTGCTGATAGTTAATGTCTATAGATAATATAGTAACTGATAAATTTTTCTATCAGTCGAATGTTATTCTGTCTCTCTTTTTCGATATTTTCTGAATAAACAACTCAAACAAAAGTAACTGCCTCACCCATACTGGACAAAGTTTACGGCATTTTTCACTCATTACTTCATCCTCTAAAGGATCCAAAATGAGTATAGATATTATCGGCAATGTAAAATAAAAGAACAGAGTGAAATTCACTCTGTTCTTTTTGAATAACAGTAAGTTGTCTTAGATAAACGCTTTTCTTATTTATCCATATTTAAAACTTTTTTGGCTTGTGCTATCGCATTAGCGACCTGTTTTTGAGAAACACCCCCTTTGGCAAGACGTTTATCTAAACAAGATTGAAGCGATAAAATATCGTACACATCAATCATAATTTTACTGTTAAACATCTGTAATTCAGAAAGAGGGAGCTCTTCAATCGCTTTCCCTTGCTCAATGGCGCAAACAACCACTTCACCCACAATATGGTGAGCTTCACGAAATGGTACACCTTTAGCAACAAGATAATCTGCCAGTTCAGTGGCATTAGCATAGCCTTGTTTTGCGGCTTCTTCACAACGAGAGCGGCGGATTTGGATCCCATCAAGAACAAGCGTTGCCATGTGCAAACAATCAGACCATGTATCGATCGCGTCAAACAGCCCTTCTTTATCTTCTTGCATATCTTTATTGTAAGCGAGAGGCAGGCCTTTTAAGGTCATCATCATACCTGTTAATGCACCTTGTACTCGTCCGCATTTCCCACGGATAAGCTCAAGTGCATCTGGGTTTTTCTTTTGTGGCATTAATGATGAGCCGGAAGTCACTTTATCTGATAATTCAATAAAACCCGCTTCACCACTATTAAAGAAAATAAGATCTTCTGCAAAACGAGATAAATGCACCATACCAATAGCTGCCGAGGATAATAGCTCTAAGACATGATCACGATCGGATACGCTATCTAAGCTATTATTGGTTGCCCCCGCAAACCCCAGCCATCCCGCTAATTGTTGACGATCAATATCATAAGCTGTTCCGGCTAAAGCCCCACAACCTAATGGACTAACATCTAAACGTTTTAATGCATCAGCTAAGCGACTTTCATCTCTGGCTAGCATTTCATTGTATGCTAAACACCAATGCGCAAAAGTGACTGGCTGAGCGCGCTGTAAATGGGTATAACCCGGCATCACTGCATTTTGATTTTGTTCTGCGGTGATCACTAAGGCTTTTTGTAGCTCCACAATCGCTTGGCGAAGATGAATAACTTCTTCTTTACACCATAATTTTAAGTCTGTTGCGACCTGATCATTACGGCTACGACCCGTATGTAATTTTTTACCTAAATCACCCACTTTGGCAATAAGCTTACTTTCAACCCAGCTATGGATATCTTCTGCATCACTTTGCAAAATAGATTGCGGGTTTGCTGTTACTTCTTCTGATAATTCATTTAAAGCTTGCTCAAGTTGAGCTTGTTCATCTTGCGACAATACGCCAACTGTGACTAACGCTTTAGACCAAGCTACTGAGCCAAAGATATCCTGTTGTGCCAGTCGAAAATCAAACCGCAGTGAATCATTGAATTGTTTAAACCGTTGATCAGCTTCCTGACTAAAACGTCCACCCCAGAGTGCCATAATCGCTTCCTGTATTTATTCTATGTAATAAAAGAGTGAGAGTGATGCCCTATATATAGATATATAGCATCACTCTATTGTTTAACCTTATTTCTTACTCAATGCACGAATACGTGATGGTAAGGAATATAAACGGATAAACCCTTCAGCATGGCTGTGATCGTAAACTTCATCTTCACCAAAAGTTGCAAATTCTTCAGAATACAGACTGTTATCTGATTTCTTCTGAATAGCATTTACATGACCTTTATAAAGCTCTAAAACCACTTCGCCATTCACATCGTTTGCCAGCGATTCTGCAGCGGCTTGTAATGAAGCACGAATTGGCGTAAACCAACGACCATCATAAGCCACATAAGACATCTCTAAGCCTAGTTGTTGACGCCATTTAAAAGCATCTCTATCAAGCACCAATTGCTCAACACCACGCAGAGCAGCCATCATGATAGTGCCCCCCGGCGTTTCATAGCAGCCACGAGATTTCATTCCCACTAAACGGTTTTCAACAATATCAATACGTCCGATACCGTGTTTAACGCCTAATGCATTTAAGGTGTCTAAACATTCAAAAGGTGATTGTGTTTTACCGTTTACCGCAACAACTTCCCCTGCTTTTACCGTGACAGTAACGAGTTCAGGTGTTTCTGGCGCTTTCTTCGGATCAACGGTCCATGCCCAACAATCTTCGTTTGAGGCATTCCATGGGCTTTCTAATACGCCACCTTCTGTTGAGATATGCCATGCGTTTTCATCACGGCTGTAAATTTTCTCAAGGGTTGCTGTGGTTGGGATGTTACGGACTTTTAGGTAATCCAACAGCGCTTCACGGGAACGTAGATCCCACTCTCTCCAAGGCGCGACCACTTTAAGTTGTGGCGCAAGAGCCGCATAAGTACTTTCAAAACGAACCTGATCGTTACCTTTACCCGTTGCACCATGAGCAACCGCATCAGCACCTAATTTTAAGGCGAGTTCAACTTGTGCTTTAGCAATAACAGGACGTGCCATTGAAGTACCTAATAAGTAGCTACCTTCATATAACGCGCCTGTTTTTAATACAGGGTAAACATAATCTTTGATAAACTCTTCGCGTAAATCGACGATATGACACTCAGAAGCACCTGATGCTAACGCTTTTTGTTCCACACCCACTAAATCATCACGGCTTTGACCCACATCAGCAACAAAAGCGACAACCTCACAGTTATCATAATGCTCTTTTAGCCAAGGAATGATTGCCGAAGTATCCAATCCGCCAGAGTATGCCAATACGATTTTCTTAATACCTTTAGTCATAGTAATAACCTTCAATTCCCAATTTGTTTAAATTCTGCCAACGATCAAATAGCGATAAGATTTCTAGAGTGATTTTTTAAGCTAAAATACGAGTTCCGACTGCAACACCATTAAACAGTGCCGTCAGTTTTTCAGCATGGCGCCAACTTGCGATTTCAACAGGTCGTCCTAACGTTTTAGCCGCTTCCAATGCCGCGTTTACTTTCACTATCATGCCGTCAGTGATAATGCCTTGGTCGATTAACATCTGTGCTTTTTCAGCTGACATCTCGGCAATCTTCTGGCCTTTACCATCTAAAATGCCACTGACATCAGAAAGCAGAACTAAATCAGCACCTAATGTTTCAGCAATAGCGGTCGCTGCTTGGTCAGCATTCACATTCATCAGTTCGCCTTTTTCAGTCATACCGATAGAACTGATAATAGGTAGATAGCCAGCACCCAATAATAAATTGAGTAAATCAGGAGAGCCGGGATTTGCATTTCCTACATGACCTAACTCTTCATTGATTTGGGTGACTTTAGCTAATTGCCCATCACCCAAAGAAAGCCCCACACCATTAAGCCCAAACTTAGTTGCCCACGATAACAAGGTTTGATTGGCGCTTCCGGCAAGTGCCCCTGTGATGATGTCTATCTGATCAGCGGGTGTGACACGAAGACCTTGCTTTTTCACCACAGGCAATTGCAATTTGCCCATCAACTCATCCACTAAACAGCCACCACCATGTACGATGACTAAAGGGCGTGAATGTGTTGAGCGATACTGTTGTAATGCAGTGAAAAATCGTGTTAACGCTTCTTCATTATCAAGGAGCACACCACCCAGTTTGATAATTAATGGTTCCATGAAACTTCCCTACTCATTATTTAAATAAGTGATTCGGTTTCAGCGAAACCAAACCGAATGTTCATACATTGCACTGCTTGTGCAGCAGCCCCTTTCAACAAGTTATCTTCAACACCGACCACAATCAGATGTTCACCTTGTTGAGCAAATCCGATATCACAGAATGCGGTTCCTACAACAGCTTTTAATGCAGGTAATCCTTTTTCATAAACACGCACTAATGGTTTATCTTGATAAGCATCTTCAAAGACTTGTCTTACATCCTCTTGTGTCACACCTGCTTTTAACTTACAGGTGATAGTGGCTAAGATCCCTCTAGCAAAGTTGCCTAAATGCGGTGTAAAAATCACATCAATACCCAGATGTGTTGCAATTTCCGGTTGATGACGATGCGTAAACACGCCATAAGGTTGCAAACTCACTTCACAAAAGCTGCTGGTTAGAGAGGCTTTTCTACCTGCACCGCTCACACCACTAGTCGCATTAATCACAGGCCACTGTGCGGTATCTAAAAGTCCCGCTTCCACTAAAGGTTTTAGTGACAACTGAGAGACTGTTGGATAACAGCCCGGCACAGCAATTAATTGCGCCTGACTAATAATGTCAGCATTCCATTCAGCCAATCCATAAACTGCCTGTGATAACCAATCAGTATTCTTATGCTCGAATCCATAGTATTGTTGATAAAAATGCTTGTTTTGTACTCGATAGGCACCAGATAAATCGAATACCACACAACCTTGCTCTAAAAAGATAGGGGCAATGTCATGGCTGACTTCATGAGCTGTTGCGAGAAAAACGATATCAATGTTTTCAGCGGCTTTAGCGACATCAACCATCGGCTCAAGTGGAAGATCCACTAAACCACGATATTGTGGATGAAGTTCAGAAAAGCATTTTCCTGCATCTGCACTTTGAGCTGATACCATCAGTCTGCTCAAATTCACATGAGGATGCTGCTGAAGATAGGCGGCTAATTCAGCGCCAGTGTAACCACTTGCTCCTACAATCAGAGTATTTAACATGTCATTCTTACCTTGTACTATGAACACAAACCGATTAATGTATTTTTATTCAAAAAAAGTGCATGAATATTGATACTATTATGAAGAAAGGCTGTCAACAGTGAATATTAAATTACCTACATTTATTGAGATTTATCGTCAATTAATTGCAACACCCTCTATCAGTGCGACAGACGCTAAAAATGATCAAAGTAATGAAGCATTGATTAACTTGCTTGCTAATTGGTTGGAAATATTGGGTTTTTCAATTGAAATCCAACCTGTACCCGAAACACGAGGTAAATTTAACCTTCTGGCAACATTAGGAACGGGAAAAGGGGGATTATTACTTTGTGGTCACACTGACACAGTACCTTTTGATGAAGGTCGTTGGACGCAAGATCCTTTTACGCTGACAGAAAAAGAAAATAAGTTATACGGCTTAGGTACTGCCGATATGAAAGGCTTTTTTGCCTTTATTCTCGATGCATTACGAGATGTAGATACTAAGACGTTAGCTCACCCTCTCTATATTCTCGCCACCGCAGATGAAGAAACCTCTATGGCAGGGGCGCGTTATTTTGCCGCGAATACAGCAATTCGTCCTGATTTTGCCATTATTGGCGAACCTACATCGCTAAAACCTATTCGTGCTCATAAAGGGCATTTATCGAATGCAATACGTATTACAGGACAGTCAGGGCACTCGAGTGATCCTGAAAAAGGTGTGAATGCGATAGAACTGATGCATGAATCTATTACTCACCTTAGTACTCTGCGCGATACGTTAAAAACTCGCTATAATAACCCTGCGTTTGTTATCCCTTATCCAACGATGAACTTTGGTTATATTAATGGCGGAGATGCAGCAAATAGAATTTGTGCTTGTTGTGAATTACATATGGATATTCGCCCATTACCAGGATTAACGTTACAAGACTTGGATGATTTACTTCACGAAACATTAGCGCCAGTCAAAGCACGTTGGCCGGGACGGTTAAGTGTTGAAGCGTTACACGATCCTATTCCGGGTTATGAGTGCCCGACCGATCATAAAATGGTCGCCGTGATCGAAAAACTATTAGGTGAGAAAGCGCAAACGGTGAATTACTGTACTGAAGCGCCGTTTATTCAAGATCTCTGCCCTACCTTAGTTTTAGGCCCTGGTTCTATTGAACAAGCCCACCAACCTGATGAGTTTATTGATATGGCATTTATTGAGCCAACTCGTGAATTAATGGGGCAATTAATTGAAAACTTCTGTTTAACAGAGAAAACCCAATAATAAAAAAATAACCCTATCGGTTTATATTGATAGGGTTATTTTTCTTCAGCCTGACTTAATAACTAGCGTAACCAATTCGTTTTCGCGAGTTGAACAATCTCATCTCCTCGACCATTAATAATCGCTTTCATCATATACAGGCTAAACCCTTTTGCTTGTTCAAACTTCACTTCAGGAGGCATTGACAGCTCTTGTTTTGCGGTTACCACATCGACAATCACAGGGCCATCATGTTCAAAAGCCTCTTTTAGAGCATTATCTAAATCTTCACCTTTTTCTACTCGAATACCTTTGATACCAGACGCATTAGCAATAGCCGCAAAATCCGGATTATGTAAATCCGTACCATCAGTTAAATAACCACCGGCTTTCATCTCCATCGCGACAAAGCCTAATACACTGTTATTAAAAATAATCACTTTCACAGGTAAATTCATTTGAGCCAATGAGATAAAATCCCCCATTAGCATGGTAAATCCACCATCACCACACATTGCAACCACTTGACGCTTTCTATCTAACGCCTGCGCACCAATGGCTTGAGCCATTGCATTTGCCATAGAGCCGTGATTAAAAGAGCCCAGTAAACGACGTTTCCCATTCATTCCAACATAACGGGCTGCCCATACCGTTGGTGTTCCTACATCACAAGTAAAAATCGCATCATCATTTGCCAATTCACTTAATCGGCGTGCCAGATATTGTGGATGAATAAGCTCACGCTCACTAGGTTGTGCAAGCGCATCTAGATCTTGTCGTGCCTTAGCATAATGTTTTAATGAAGCATCAAGATGCGTTGTATCTGTTTTTTCTTTTAAACGAGGTTGTATCGCATTTAAAGTGGCTTTGATATCGCCAATCATCGCCATATCAACATGGCAATGTGAACCAAGACTGCTCGGATTAATATCGATTTGAATAATATTGGCTTTTGATGGATAAAATGCACGATAAGGGAATTGTGTACCTAATAACACCAAAGTATCAGCATTTTCCATTGCATGATAACCCGATGAAAAACCAATTAATCCTGTCATTCCGACACTGTAGGGATTATTCCACTCAATGTACTCTTTCCCCCGCAAAGCGTGTACAACTGGGGCTTTTAAAGTTTGAGCCAGTTTAATCACTTCGTCGCGAGCTTGAGCACATCCAGCACCACACATTAAGGTGATATTTTTTGCATTATTTAATGCATCAGATAATTTTTCGATTTCGAAACGATTTGGCATGATGAGAGGAAACTGCAATGGATACCAATTTTCATGCGCATCTTCTGGCGCGGGTTTTAGTGCCACATCTCCCGGTAAAACAACGACAGCCACCCCTTTTTTCAAAATAGCAGTTCGCATTGCAATAGCGAGTATTTGGGGAATTTGTTCTGGGTTAGAGACTAACTCACAATAATGGCTACATTCGCGAAACAGTTCTTGAGGATGTGTTTCTTGAAAATAATTGCTACCAATTTCAGCAGAAGGAATATGCGCAGCAATGGCTAATACAGGCACATGATTACGATGGCAATCAAAAAGCCCATTGATAAGATGTAAATTTCCAGGGCCACAAGAGCCTGCACAAACCGCTAATTGACCATTAACTGCGGCTTCAGCTCCTGCGGCAAAAGCCGCGACTTCTTCATGGCGGGTTCCCATCCATTCAATCGTTCCCATCTTTCGCAAGCTATCACTTAATCCATTGAGAGAATCGCCTGTCACGCCCCAAATACGTTTTACACCTGCATTATGGAGTACTTTAGCAATATAGGTTGCAACTGTTTGCTTACTCATGGTGATGTTTTTCCTCAGTTTTGGGTGAATCGCGCCTCTGCGAGCTACACTTATTTTCTTCCCATATTCTGTTTCTTTACCTCATCAGCTTGCAGAGAAAATCATCTTACTAACTCAAATATAAAGAATAACACCAATTACTATAATGTCACTGTGGAGATAAAATAAGCCCTGAAAAACACAAAAATAAAATATCACTTCCAAATGCATTCATTAAATTTATAATAACCGCATCAAATAAGAATATATCTCATTAATAACGTATTATTATTTATTAAATTATAGACAATGCTTCATTATAGGATTATTTTAATAATTAAAATAATTTTTAATAATGATTTTTCTCTTCACATTTTTATTAACAATTAAGCTGACTCATTTCAGCCTTACTCGCTGTCTTTATTGAAAAATTTAACTTTCTCCTATTTGTTAATAAATTTATCACCATTGTATTATTTCATGCCCCATGAAAAAGAGGTATGAAATAAACATGACATTGGTCACGCTACCTTTTGCTTTTTGTCCTCTAGAATAAAGCCTGATTATTTTTCAACGGAGATTAACGGATGGACAAAAGTAGAAGTCCGATAAAGGTTTTCTTTATTAGTATTCTGGCAGTCCTTTTCTTAATTTTTATTTCACAATATGTTATTGGTAAAAAAGAAATTAAGATTGGCATTGCAGTAATACCTATTTTACCAATGCTATTTGCTGTCATTATTGGTATGTGTATATCTGCTGGATTTACCCGTAAAAAAATTAAAGTATGGGGTAAATTATTCACAGAAAAAGAAGAAGGCTTCTGCGGTAAAATGGTAGGTTTCAGCCTGCTTATTTTAGGCACACAATATGCAGGAATGATTGTTCCTAATATTAAAATGATTTTAAGTGTCGGCATTCCTTTATTTGTTCAGGAACTCGGCAACTTATTACCTGTATTAATTGCGGTTCCATTAGCCATTAAATTTGGATTTGGTCGTCGTGCAATTGGTGCTTGTTCATCTATTAGCCGTGAACCTTCTATCGCTGTTATTCAAGGTAAATTTGGTACAGGCTCTCAAGAATATATTGGTGTATTAGCCATTTATTTATGTGGTTCTGTTATCGGCACTTTATGGTTTAGCGTATTAGGTAGTATTGCTCCATTAACTGGATTACATCCACTTGCTCTTGCAGCAGGCTCTGGCGTGGGTTCAGGTTCAATGTTAAGTGCTGCATCAGGTGCATTAATTAATGGTCTTGATGAAGCATTAGCACAGCAAGTATTAAGTGTTGCCGCTGCATCTAACTTATTATCTTCAGCATTAGGCGCACTGTCATTAACCTATTTAGGTTTACCTCTTTCAGAAAAAATTTATAAAATTTTCACCAGAGGCAAAACTGCATGAAAAATATAATTATTGATATGAAATTTGTATTCGTTGCTATTTTACTGGCAATGTTTACTCAGACGTTAACATCAGGGATCGCTCTTTATGCAATGTGGGATAGCTTTATTGCTATGTCATTAGTGGTATTTATTTCACTCGTTGCAAAACATTATTTACCTTCATCTTTACCAACATTTGCTTATGCAACAATTATCGGGATCCTTATTTGTTTACCCGAAACTCCGGTAAGAGATTTCTTTATTAGTTCTATTGGTAAAGTTTCTTTCTTATCTTGTTGTGTTCCTTTATTAGCATTTGCTGGTTTATCTGTTGGTGGTCAATTAGAAGAACTTAAGAAAATGTCATGGAAAGTTATTCTTATTTTCATGATTGTTTCTACTTGTTGTTTCTTTGGCGCATCAATCGTCGCGCAAATTGGATTTACTATCCAGGGAGTTATCTAATGAATAATATTTATAATGTCAGTGAAAAACTCTTTCAATTAAATGATTTTAGTAAAAAAACACGACAAGATCTGCACAAAATACCTGAGCTATCAGGTGAAGAATATAAAACATCTAAATACTGTCGTGAATTAATGGAAAGTTTTGGTTATCAAATTAAAACTTTTGATGGATATACCGGTTTCACAGCAGACTTAATTGTCAATTCTGAATTTCCATTAATTGCTATCCGTGCTGATATGGACGGATTAGAAATGCCAGACTTAACCAATAATGAACATAGTTCAGTTCACCAAGGTTGTGCGCATAACTGTGGTCACGATACTCATATGACCATGGCATTAACCAGTGCTAAATATCTTGCCGAAAATAGAGAAGAGATGAGCGCGAACGTTCGCTTTATTTTCCAAATGGCTGAAGAAGATATGCGTGTACCTGGCGCTGAAAAAATGGTTGAACTAGGTTGCATGGAAGGCGTTGATGAAACTTACGCACTTCATAACGATGCAGCGATTGAAACGGGTTGTGTTCGCTTTAATGATGGTGTGATGTCATCTTATGGCTCTGCATGGACATTAGATGTTTATGGTGTTTCTGCACATGGTTCAACACCACACAAAGGTTTAGATGCCATTCGTGAAGCAACACGCTTGATTGATTATATGGATTATGTTGTTGCGAAAAAAACAGATCCATTTAGCCCAGCCGTCTTTGGTTGTGGCATGATCAATGGGGGAACTATCCCTAATGCATTAGCTGATCACGTACAAGCTCGCGGTACTATCCGTTCTATGGATGAAAATACCGACCAAGTACTAAAAGCAAGTTTTGATGAAATCGTTGCACGCAGTACAGCTGGCGGATTTAAAACCACATTAAGCTATAGCGGATACCCTGCTGTTGTGAACCACCCAACTGCGCATCAGCGTTTATTAGATGCGATGCGTAAATTCTTACCAGAAGAGAATATTGAATCGAACGGTAAGCCAATGACAGGCAGTGAAGACTTTAGCTATATGGTTAACGCCACAAAAGGCAAAGTCGGTGCAATGTTCTTCTTAGGAAGTGGTAATCAAGCGAAAGGGATTAATAATTACCTTCACGCCAATCCTTATTTTGTCGATGATGATTGTTTACTCGTCGGAGCTCAGATTTTTGTTAATATTCTGACTCGATAATCTCTTATTATTCTGCCCTAAGCCCGTTATTGCCCCCGCAAAACGGGCTTTTTTATTCTGGCGTCTATTCTGCAACGCTATTATTCACATTGACTGAACGTAAATCAGGTAATCCTTGGTAAACCTCGTTACTGTGCCATTGGGTTTCCCACTGCTCTGGCATCTGAATAATATTTTTATCAATATGTGGCGCATAAAGAGAAATAAACTCATGCATATAATCTTTCATATGAGTATGTTTACTGACACAGATATGGGTATAACTCGGTTGCACTAAATGATCGATATTAATACATTTTAATGCGCCACCATCTTCAGTCTCATCATAAGAGGCTGCCGCAATAACACCGATGCCTAAATGTCGCTTAACATAGTATTTAATAATCTCTGTATCCGTCGCGGTTAACGCCACCTTAGGCTTAAGATTATTTTTATAAAATACCTTGTCTAATTTAGATCCTCTTGTAAAACCAAAAACATAAGTAATCAGTGGATACTCTGCCATTTGCTCGATGGTAACTGGCTCATCGTCTTTCAATAAAGCAAGAGGATGGTCATAAGGGACTAATAGACTACGCGTCCAGCGGTAACAAGGCAGTGTAATGAGATCTTCATAAAGGTGCATAGATTCTGTTGCAATAGCAAAATCCACATCGCCATTTTTAACCATTTCCGCTAATTGAGCCGGTGCACCTTGATGAAAATGTAGCGAAATATTAGGGTAATAGCGACGAAAGTGATCAATCACATTCGGTAATGAATAACGTATTTGAGTGTGTGTTGTCGCAATATGTAAATCGACTTTTTTATTACGATCTTCTTCAGCCACAATGCTTTTGATTCGGTCAACTTGCCCAAGAATATCGCAAGCAATTTTATGGACTTCTTTACCCATCGGGCTTAATGCTAATAAGTTATTATTTTTACGCACAAACAGCGACACACTTAATTCATCTTCTAATATTTTTAGTTGCTTACTGATTGTCGGTTGTGAGGTATAAAGTTTTTCAGCCGCATTAGTAATGTTGAAATTATTTTTCACGACTTCAACAAAGCTTTTCAGTTGATTAATGTTCATAGAGGTACCTGGGTTAATCTGCACAAATGCGCGGTTAATTATTAAATTTATAAATTGTTATTCTAAATATAGGTAACGCTTGGCGACCTTTAATATCTCTGTAGTCATATCCCATAACTATCTTGATATAATCTTATAATAAGAATAGCGAAATCTATTCTATTATCCACATTTTCATCTTGATTATTCTCTCGAATAATTAAGTAAAATAAAGCGTTATTATTTTCTATTTATCTATCAGACCTTGCATTATGCACAATGCTCATACAAATACGTTAGCCTATATCAAAAAGAAATAGGCAATAGACATAACATATTGTTATTAAAATAAAAAATGAGTTTGTTTTTTTATTGGTTTACGTGAAGTTTTCGATTAGCTTAACGCAAATTAACCATCAGTAACGCCATGGATTTTACACAAAAGCAGAATTACGTTATGATATTGATCACATTTTAATACATAGAGGCCCTGTTTTGTTATATCAAAACAACAAAGAAAACTTTCTCATATCTTATTCAAACTCATCTATACTTAATAAATATTCTCTTATCTATTAGCTTAATACCACTATTTAAATTTGGTAGAAGTAAGCTGTTTTTTAGTGAATTTTTATCACTCACTCTTCTCGCTAACAAATAGTCACTTCATTTCTTTTAATTAATTGATAAACAAAAAAATCACAATTACCTTAATAAAGGTCACTTAATATGAAAATGAAGAAAAAAAGAAACAAACCACTACAAATCAACGATATAACTATTATTGATGATAGTAAGTTGAAGAAAGCCATTACGGCGGCGGCATTAGGTAATGCCATGGAATGGTTTGACTTTGGTGTCTACGGCTTCCTTGCATATGTCTTAGGTCAAGTCTTCTTCCCCGGTGCATCTCCAGGTGTACAGATGATTGCCGCCCTTGCCACATTCTCCGTGCCATTCCTTGTAAGACCTTTAGGGGGCATTGTGTTCGGAATGTTAGGGGATAAATTTGGTCGCCAGAAAGTGTTATCTGTCACCATCATTATTATGGCGCTCAGTACCTTTGCCATTGGTCTTATTCCTGCTTATGAAACTATTGGTATCTGGGCTCCCGTTTTATTATTACTCGCTAAATTAGCACAAGGTTTCTCCATTGGCGGTGAATATTCAGGAGCGGCGATTTTCGTTGCTGAATACTCACCAGACCGTAAACGTGGATTTATGGGAAGCTGGTTAGATTTTGGTTCTATTGCTGGTTTTGTTATGGGTGCTGGTGTTGTTGTTCTTATCTCTACTATCCTTGGAGAAGCAGCCTTTCATGAGTGGGGATGGCGTATCCCGTTCTTCTTAGCATTACCTTTAGGTCTTATTGGCTTATATTTACGTCATGCTTTAGAAGAAACGCCAGCATTCCAACAACATGTTGATGAAATGAACAGCGATGACCGTAAATCTATCGAAAATCCACCGCGTGTTTCATTACGTGAAATTGCATCAAAATATTGGAAAAGCTTAACGGTATGTGTCGGTTTGGTGATTGCCACTAACGTAACCTACTATATGTTATTAACGTATATGCCGAGTTATTTATCTCATAACCTAAATTATTCGGCAGACCACGGTGTACTGATCATCATCGCGATTATGATAGGGATGTTGTTTGTGCAACCTGTCATTGGGTTACTTAGCGACAAAATTGGCCGTAAGCCATTTGTTATTGGCGGTAGCATTGGATTGTTTATTCTTGCTTACCCTGCATTTATGATGATTAACAGTGATGAAATCGGCTTAATTTTCTTAGGATTATTAATTCTTGCCGTTCTACTCAACTGCTTTACGGGGGTTATGGCGTCTATTTTACCGGCCATATTCCCAACCCATATTCGTTATAGTGCATTAGCCATTGCGTTTAATATTTCGGTATTAGTTGCAGGGGCAACACCAACAGCAGCAGCTTGGTTAGTTGAAGCAACGGGTGATCTATATATGCCAGCTTATTACCTGATGATTGTCGCTGTTGTCGGTTTGATAACAGGTATCAAAATGATCGAAACCGCAAATAAACCGTTACGAGGTGCAACACCTGCGGCATCAGATAGATCAGAAGCAAAAGAAATTCTGTCTGAGCATTATGATAATATCGAACAACGTGTTGAAGATATTGAAGCAGAAATCGAAGCATTACAGAAAAAACGCCAAGCACTTATCGATCAACATCCTAAATTAGATTAAGAGAGAGGTCACATGCACCCGTCTTCTGTTCATTTGGTTTGGTTTCGTAATGATTTAAGAGTGACGGATAACAAGGCACTCTTTCACGCTTGCCAAGATAAACAAGCACAGGTGCATGCTATTTTCACCGTAACGCCTGAACAATGGGAAGCCCACAATATGGCTTTGTCATGTCAGGCGTTCATTCATCATGCTTTGTTAGATCTTTCAATATCACTGGCAAAACTCAATATTCCACTAACAGTGGTGATTAGCGATACTTATTCAAATGCAGCTCATAAAGTGGCTGAATATTGCCAACAACATCAAGTCACTGCGCTTTTTTTCAATCACCAATATGCCCTTAATGAACAATGCCGTGATAAAAAAGTCACTGAGTTACTAGAGAATAAGACAACCGTTTATGCTTATCATGATAATGTGTTTATTCCACCGGGTAATGTAGTCACCCAACAAGGGGAGATGTATAAGGTTTTTACGCCCTTTAGAAATGCATTCTTACGACTCTTTTTTTCACAAGATAACGCTTCATTACCTATCCCTGAGGTCAGAACACATCAAAAAGCAGTATTACCTTTAAAAGCACCGCTATTTTCACTTGAAAATACCAGCTCGCTCTCATTTATCTCTACTGAAGAAGAGGCACTGAAACGCTTAAAACAATTCTGTTATGAAAGCATCCCACATTATGCAAAATGGCGAGATATTCCTGCAGTTGATGGCACAAGTCGATTATCCCCCTATCTTTCGATTGGATTACTGTCTATTCGACAATGTTTTAACCGCCTTTACCAAACAGAACCTGACTTTTTAGAAAATAGTACATCAGGTGCTTTTGTCTGGTTTAACGAATTAATCTGGCGAGAATTTTACCAACACTTAATTGTGGCAAATCCTAATTTATGTAAACACATTGCCTTTCAACTTTGGACAGAAAAAATCAATTGGCGTAACAGCCAAGATGAATTTAGTGCTTGGACTCAAGGCGCTACGGGGTTCCCTATTATTGATGCTGCGATGCGACAGCTTAACCAAACAGGTTGGATGCATAACCGCTTACGTATGCTCACGGCAAGCTTTCTTATCAAAGACTTGTTAATTGATTGGCGTTGGGGTGAGCGTTATTTTATGTCACAACTGATTGATGGTGATTTCGCATCAAATAATGGGGGTTGGCAGTGGGCTGCATCAACAGGCACTGATGCCGTACCTTATTTTCGAATTTTTAATCCTACCACCCAAGGTCGTAAGTTTGATCCTGATGGTGAATTTATCCGCCATTGGCTTCCTGAGCTTGCTAATGTACCAAGTCGATATATTCATACACCTCACGAATGGGCGGCAAAAACTAATAATTCTCTCGATTATCCTTTACCGATAGTGGATCACGCCAAAGCACGAATAAATGCCATTGAGGCTTATGAAGAGGCAAAAAAAAGGTAGAATAGCCTCACGTAATCTATCAAAAATGAGTTCAATATTGTGAAACCCCCAATAATCTCTGTCATTGTGCCAATGTTTAATGAAGCCTCGCGTATCACAAGATTATTGGATAGTTTAATAACTCAAACTTTTACTGATTTTGAAGTCATTATTATTAATGATGGTTCAACGGATAACAGTGTTGAAGTCACAATGCCGTATTGCCAAAAAGATGCGAGAGTGAAACTTTATCAACAAACTAATCAAGGATTATCCAGCGCAAGAAATACGGGTTTAAAATATGCTCAAGGCGAATGGATAGTTTTTTTTGATAGCGATGATTTTATTAAGCCTGAATTGCTCGCACATTGGTATCAATTAGCCGTTACGCAACACGTTGATGTTTTAATTGGCAATGGCGAAAGGTTTAATCCAAGTGATCTTAAAAAACACCAAAGACCCATTCATCAACGACAGCCTTATCAAAAAGTCATCAAAGGTAGTGAGTGGATCATCCATGCCGTCACTCAACATCAATGGCCACATTTCGTTTGGTTGCAATTAATCCGACATGACTTAATAAAAAAGCACCAACTTCAATTTATTGAGGGGCTTTATCATGAAGATATTCTGTGGACAACGCAATTAGCACTTGTTGCAGAACAAATAGGTTTTGATAACCAACCCCTCTATTATTACTGCGCTAATCCTGACTCTATTACTCGTAAACCCGACCAACAAAAAGAAGCTAAACGAACACAAAGTTATTTGCAGATAATCTTACAGCTATTAAAAGAAGCAGATAAACAATCTGATCAGTTATTAGCAAAAGCACTCCGCCAACAGGCAGTTCGTGAATTGGGTAGTTTTTTTATTCTTTTTCGTAAATGTTGTGATACAGAAAATAGAAAATTAATCGCACAGCAATTTCGTACCCATGCGCTTTTTTCTTCGCTAAATAAAGGCGTAAATAATTGGCATCAGCGCTGGTTTATTTGCCGGGTGTACAGCCTTCTATTTATTGCCTCATTGAAATAAATCAGTATAAAAAAACAGCGCTATTATTAAGCGCTGTTTTTATTTCTAAATACTGATGATCCTAGCCTGTATTACGCATACCCGCTGCAATACCTGCAATAGTAACCATTAGCGCTTGTTCGATACGGGGATCAGACTCGCTATGAGTACGAGAACGCTGCAATAACTCCGCTTGAAGCACATTCAGCGGATCAGTATAGACATTACGTAAGGCGATAGATTCAGCTACCCACGGTAAATCCGCCATAAGATGCTCATCTTTTGAAATCGCGAGTACACTTTTAATGTCATCGGAAAGTTGCTGACGTAATTTAGCGCCTAATGGCCATAAACGTTCTTCAACTAAGCGTTGATCGTAATACTCTGCTAACCATAAATCGGCTTTGGCATACACCATTTCCAACATTGCAATACGTGTATTGAAGAACGGCCAGTTCTCACACATATCGTCTAATACCGCTTGTTTTCCGCTATCAATTTCATGCTGTAATGCCGCACCAGCGCCTAACCAAGCAGGTAACATTAAGCGATTTTGAGTCCATGCGAAGATCCACGGGATAGCACGCAAAGTTTCCACGCCACCCGTTGGGCGGCGTTTTGCAGGACGTGAACCTAGAGGTAATTTTCCTAATTCGCCTTCTGGCGTTGCTGCTCTAAAGTAAGGTACAAAATCTTCTTGTCCTCGAACATAGTCACGATACATTGCACAAGAAACGTCAGACAATGAATCCATCACTTCAATCCAAGGGGCTTTGGGCTCTGGTGGTGGCAATAGATTCGCTTCTAAAATCGCACCGGCATAGTGAGCAAGACT
Source organism: Proteus alimentorum (assembly GCF_002607735.1). Classification (GTDB taxonomy): domain Bacteria; phylum Pseudomonadota; class Gammaproteobacteria; order Enterobacterales; family Enterobacteriaceae; genus Proteus; species Proteus alimentorum. The sequence goes on along the minus strand of NZ_NBVR01000013.1, from coordinate 174,376 downwards.
GCTGATTGTCACTTGTGGCAAGCCAAACTTGAAGCGGATCATTTCACCTTGCTCAGTTACACGCAGGCCTCCTTTCAGGCTTCCCGGTGGTTGAGAAAGTAATGCCGCATGAGCTGGCGCACCGCCACGACCAATCGTACCGCCACGTCCATGGAATAACGTTAATGTCACGCCTGATTTTTCACAGAGTTTGATCAATGAATCTTGAGCACGATATTGTGCCCATGACGCAGCCATCACACCCGCATCTTTTGCAGAGTCTGAATAGCCAATCATCACCATTTGTTTATCATCAATTAGATCGCGATACCAAGGAATATCAAACAAGCGTGTCATTACGCTTTCAGCGTTATTTAAGTCTTCAAGTGTTTCAAATAACGGCGCAACTGGTAAGCGAATATCCGCACCCGCTTCTTTTAATAAAAGTTTTACTGCTAATACATCAGAAGGCACCTTTGCCATTGAAATCACATAAGAAGCGATAGAATCTTTTGGTGATTGTGCAATGACACGGCAAGTCTCAAAGACTTCTTGTGTTGGGGCACTAGGTTGCCAATTTGTCGGAATAAGAGGACGCTTAGAGTTTAATTCTTCCAGTAAGAATGTTTGCTTTTGCTCTTCCGACCAAGCCGCATAATCCCCCAACTCTAAATATTGTGTTAATTCAGAGAGCGCTTCTGTGTGATTGGTACTTTCTTGACGAATATCCAGTTTAACCAGTTGTAAGCCAAAACAACGGATACGACGTAATGTGTCTAACAGTTGCCCATTAGCAATAATGCGCATACCGCACTGAGTCAGCGATTGATAACACGCATACAGTGGGTCCCAAAGCTCCGCGTTATCAATTAGTAGCCCTTCAGGTGGCAGAGATTGCTGGCCTTTAATACGTTGCTCTAAATAATCACGAGTCACTTGTAAGCGAGTGCGGAGCTGTTTTGCAATTTCACGATAAGGCTCTGCAACATCAGCCCCCCCCGCCAATTCACGTAGTTCAGGTGTACTTTCTGTCATCGAAAGTTCTGAAACGAGGACTTGGATATCATTTAAGAATAAATCAGCGGCTTTCCAACGGCTTAATAGTAAAGCGTGGCGAGTAATCTCAGCTGTCACGTTTGGGTTACCATCACGGTCGCCCCCCATCCATGATGTAAAACGAATAGGTGAGGCTTCTACAGGTAAGTTGTAGTCGATTGACTCTTTAAGTTGCTCATTAAATTCACGTAGGAAAGCTGGAACACCTTCCCATAAACTATTTTCAACAACCGCAAAGCCCCATTTCGCTTCATCAATTGGCGTTGGACGAATTTTTCTAATTTCATCTGTGTGCCATGATTGAGCAACTAACTGACGCAGACGGCGCATAATATTCGTACGCTCGTAATCTGCTAAATCATCATGGTCGAGTTGAGATAAACAGGTATTTACTTCAACCAATTTATGAATAAGTGTACGACGTGCAATTTCGGTTGGGTGTGCCGTTAATACCAGCTCAATAGAGATTTGCTCTACGGCTTCTTTTAATTGCTCATCGGTAAAATTCTTATCTTTTAGTCGGGTGATCAGTTTTGCCAATGCCACAGGATTGCTAGCTGCTTCTCCGTGAGGCGAAATGCTATGGTATTGTTCTGCCACATTCGTCAGGTTTAAGAATTGATTGAATGCTCTAGCAACAGGCAATAATTCATCATTAGACAGATTTTGTAACGTCAACAACAGTTTTTGTCGCTGAACTTCATTACCCGCTCGTGACGATTTAGATAATTTTCGAATAGATTCAACCTTATCTAAAATTTCTTCACCGAGTGCTTCTTTTATCGTATCTCCAAGTAGCTTGCCAAGCATACTGACATTGCTACGCATCGCAGAATATTGTTGATTCATAAGACTCCTGACCTTGTCTTTGTGGCGGTAACAACATGCTCCTTCTTATTAGAAAAGTCATGTCCTCCCAGTTGTGTAATTAACTTTCATTTCTGATGTGACTTTATTTTGATTTTTGTGATAAGCCACACTGCTTTTTTTTACTTAGCCTACTATTCATATCAGAAAATAATCGGTTTGGGGGATTTTTCTGAAATTTAATTACGGCTTTAGTCTTATAAGAATGGCTAATATTCATGCTTTTCTAGCTCAATTTTATTAAGAATAAGGACATTTTTTCGTTTCTTTTCCACTGCGAAGAGTTTTTTACTAGAAAGAGGGAGATACGTGAAAATTTATCTGGCGAGAAATTTAGATGATTTTTTTTAATATTGATAAATTGTCTGGTCTATTTTTTGATTTTTAGCTTACTTCTCGGATGGGCTATAATTTATGTTTCTATTTCCTTCCTTATTTTTCTTCTCTTTTACATTTTTACGAGATGAATATTTCCGATTAAGATTTTCATGAGATAAAAACGAATAAAGCGCTGAATATCAGCGCTTTAAATTAAGAATAACGAATTGTCTTTCAGTAAATTAAGTTGTCTGTTGTAAATAATGTGGTTAATCGAATTATACTCTCAATAACGTTCTAACACGTTGTAACCATACTTCAACTTCCACTCAAGACGCTTAAATTTCACATCATGAGCGACTGACAAAAGTTCTCTTTAGCTTGATGGTTCACCTCCGTCATTTCATTTCTTAGTGGGACAATCTGTCTTACTACCTTTGACATCAATCGCTCCTTTGTGACTAGAGATAAATTAAGTATAGCCAAAGAAATTAAAAAAATTGGGTGATATGACACAAAAATGACAAAAGATTATCAGCAAAAAATAACCCACTGATAATCTTTATAAAAGAGAAAAAATTAAATTACAGTAACTGAGAAAGGCGGTTTAAATCTGACTGAATTGCGCCTGCGGTCACATCTCTGCCTGCTCCCGGCCCCCTTATGACCAGCGGGTTATCACGATACCAACGACTTTCAATCGCAAATAAATTATCCCCTGGTAATAGTGAAGCGAGAGGATGATCTTTTCTCACGGCTTCCACACCGACTTTGGCTTTACCATTAGCATCAAAACGGGCGATATAACGTAATACCATATCCATTTCATTTGCGGCAGCTAATCGTTGTACCATTTGTTCATTGATCAATGCACTGTTATCGAAGAACGCCTCTAACGAACCAGTTTCCGCTTGTAGCGGTACTAAAGATTCCACGCGTACTTGTTCTGGCTCGATGTCATAACCCGCTTCACGAGCCAGAATAACCAGTTTACGCATCACATCTTGCCCTGATAAATCAATTCGTGGATCAGGCTCTGTTAATCCTTGTTGCCAAGCTTGTTCCACCAGCTCACTGAAAGGAACGGAGCCATCAAATTGCAAAAATAACCAAGAGAGTGTGCCAGAGAAAATACCGCTAATGGATAAAATAGTGTCACCACTTTCACGCAGATCACGCACCGTATGATTAATTGGCAAACCCGCACCCACTGTGGCGTTATATAACCAATGGCGACCTGTTTTAGAAAAAGCATCTCGTGTGGCACGATAGCGTAAACTTGAAGCTGAACCAGCAATTTTATTTGCACTAATAACATGAAAACCGTAGCTAGCAAAATCTTCATAAGATGCAGCAAGAGACTCATTGGCAGTAATATCAACAACCACTAAATCATCATAAGGGTGTGCTCTCATCCAAAGATAAAGCGACTCTTCATTATGCTCAGTGGCTTCTTCATCAAAGAAAGCCAATGCACGGCTTGGATTAATACCTTGATAATCAAGTAAACTACGACGGCTATCAACAACACCCGCAAGAATAAACTCAAAATCACTACGCGCCGATAAAGGCTCTTGTTCACGAGCAAACAATTCTAACCAACGTGAACCAATATTCCCTTTACCAAATAGCACTAAGCCAATTTGTTTTTCAGCTCTAAATAATGTTTGATGCAAACCTTGCAGTAAATGCTCGGTATAATTACGTAATACCGCAACTAAGCTGATGTTATCTTCAGCATGCCAAATAAATTCAACGGGTTGATCTTTCAGTTGTTGGTAAAAACGATGGCAATGTAATGGATTTTTACAGACACCCGCCCCCACTAAAGCCACTAATGAGAAGCCTTCCCGTAAATGTAATTTACCCGGTAAAACGGCATCTTGTAGTACATCTAATGCGCTGTTAGCGACTTCACTGGTATAGCAAAGCTGTAAAAGTTGGCTGTCTTTATCCACACCAGTAGCTAAAGGCCGAATTTGTGCACGCTTAAGTAATTCATCAACCTCTTTCGCCACTTGTTCGAAATTTTGATGAGATGACAGTTGAAGTTCAATCAAACAAACATCATCATGACTAGTCACGATTTTAGCACCCGTTCCTGATGCCAAAACACGTTCTATGCGCGTTGAACCTTGTTCTGGTTGATAACTACAGCGAAGTTGCAAATCAATATTACTGCCTGAAACAGGTTGCAGTGTCCGTGTATGCAATACTGGGGCGGCTAATCGAGCCAATTCACTCGCTTCATCTAAACGCAACAAGGGTAATAAACAAGCATCTTTTACTTTGCGAGGATCTGCACTATAAACACCCGCAACATCACTCCAAATTGTAACTTTACCGACATCAGCTAAAGCGCCCACTTGTGTTGCAGAATAGTCACTGCCGTTACGACCTAATAAGACCGTTTCACCTTGTTGGTTGCGACTAATAAAACCAGTTACAACAAAACGGCTTTCAGGATGTTTAGCTAACAGTGATTGGAGTAATGGGCGAGATAACATTTCGTTGACTTGTGGCTGAGCCGCTCTTTCAGCACATAAGAATTCACGCGCATCTAACCATACACTAGGTAAACCTTGCTCTGACAGCAAGGTCGCCATTAATCTTGCAGACCAAATTTCGCCATGACCGACAACTTCTGCATAAGTTGCGTCTGTAATAGGTTTATCCAATAAATAACTTAAGCGTTCAAGATCAGCAATAAAGGCGTAAGAAAGTAATTCTGCATTCTCTTTTGAAAGCAACCCTTCAATTAAAGATAACTGGTAACGGCGCAACGTTTGCTGAACTTGATGGGCAGAAATACGATCATTTTGGCTAAGTTTCAGCCAGCTAATCAACTGATTCGTTGTCGAGCCTGCCGCAGAAACCACCATTAGGTCATTAGGTTGGCTATAGTTTGTCATGATATTCACGACACGTTGATAACATTTTATGTCCGCAAGACTGCTACCACCGAATTTATGTAACTGACGGCAAATCGGCTCCGCCTGTTGTTTAATCGCCACTACGCTCATGATCCATGGTTACCTTTTAGTTGCTGCATCAAACGCACTTTGCAAATCGTTGATTAAATCCTGGCTATCTTCAATACCCACCGAGATACGAAGTAATGAGGGGCTGATCCCTGCTATTTTTTTCGCTTCTTCTGACATACCTGCATGTGTCATGGTGGCGGGGTGACAAATTAAGGTCTCTACCCCACCTAAAGATTCTGCCAGTGTAAAGAGTGTTAATTGAGATAAAAAGAGTTTAATCACATCCAACCCCCCTTTTAACTCAAAACTTAACATTGCACCAAAACCTTGTTGCTGTTTTTTTGCTATTTGATGACCAACATGATTTTCCAGTGCAGGGTAATACATTTTTTCGACTAAAGGCTGTGTTTGTAAAAACGCCACTAATGCCTGTGCATTTTCTTGTTGAAGTCGAATTCGAGGCACTAATGTTCTTATGCCACGTAATAATAAATAGCTATCAAATGCGCCAGATGTGACGCCAATATTATTCGCCCACCAGTTTAGCGCCTCAAGCTGTTTCTGACACTGACAGATAACAACCCCAGCGACAATATCTGAGTGTCCATTGAGATATTTTGTACATGAGTGCACAACAATATCAGCGCCTAATGCTAACGGCTTTTGCAAGACAGGGCTCATAAAGGTGTTATCAGCAACCACTAAAGCGCCTTGTTGATGGGCAAGTTCACTGATTTTTTGAATATCCGTGATTCTTAAAAGAGGATTACTTGGTGTTTCGATAAAAACAATTTTAGGCTGATGCGCTAAAGCCCGCTTAAGTGCAATATCATCATTTTGATCAACAAAAATCACACGGTAAGCACCACGCTCTTGTTGGCTGTTAAACAGGCGATAACTTCCCCCATAACAATCATGAGGTGCAACAATCACATCACCAGGTTTTAGAAAAACGGTGCAAATTAAATGAATGGCTGACATTCCACTACTCGTGACAACAGCGCCCACGCCACCTTCTAGCTCAGCTAATGCCTTTTGTACCATATCGCGCGTTGGATTGCCTCGACGAGAATAATCATGTTCACGAGGTTGATTAAATTCTAAAAAATTATAGGTACTAGAAAGATAGATAGGCGGTACGACACAACCAAATTGAGTGTCTTCATTTATCCCATTATGGATAGCAATTGTTGCTGTTTTCTTCGTCATACAGGCACCTTGTCACAGCGATAAGTGGAGAAGTCTGCAACAGCATATCCAATTAGACACCAAGACGTCAATACATCTAGACATCTAAACTCCTTTACGGATAGATTAAGTAATGGAATAATACCCAAATTAAGAATATCGCCAGTGACTGTTACTTTTTCTCTCACCTTCAGCCAGAAGAGTCGGTGGTTTTAGAAAAGTCATGATAAACTGGTATTGCCCATCAGAATGTGGGTTAACCCTATTCTGACTTCAACTAAATGATATTAATTAAGGTAATCCATGGCTGAATGGAACGGTGAATATATCAGCCCTTACGCTGAGCATGGCAAAAAGAGTGAGCAAGTTAAAAAAATTACAGTTTCAATTCCATTGAAAGTGCTAAAAATTTTGACTGATGAACGCACTCGCCGTCAGGTTAATAACCTAAAACATGCAACCAATAGTGAATTATTGTGTGAAGCATTTTTGCACGCATTTACCGGACAGCCTCTCCCAAATGATGAAGACTTACGTAAAGAACGTAACGATGAAATCCCTGAAGAGGCAAAAGAAATAATGCGCCAGCGCGGGGTTGATCCCGATACTTGGGAGTATTAATCAGCGTCAGTTTTTGACTTATTGCTTGATTAACACGAACAAAAAAGCCCAAAGCAAAAACTTTGGGCTTCAGATTATGCCCCCCTAGCTTTTAGCGAGAGGGGGGTTCTTTCGGTATGTATCGAAGATTGTTCTCATCAACCGCATGAACAAAATCCAGCAACACATCATCTTAAATTAATTTTTTAGGTCTATTTGTCATCATCCTAGACGAGATATACGCGAACTTGCTTCATCAAGATGACTACGTAACGCTTTAAGGCATGGAGAAAAATTGTCAGAAAAACAATTACAGCTCTCAGCTAAAGTATAAAACTGCTCGGCCAACTCTAAACATTCCTGCCAGATTTCACAGCTGATCCCATCAAGTAATGTCACTGGACGAAGTGTATTGACTATTTCACCACCAGACTTAGGCGCAAATCCCATTGGTAAAATATCATAGGCAGGTGAAAGCTCATATGGGCGGCCATGTCTACTGATAAACGACAAATTGCCATGATGCATATCAGTATTTCCAATCAACATACCAAATGCCCAACGGCGTGCCGTGCTAATCGCAGCCTCTGAATGAACTCGTTTTTGCTTAATTAGCTCATTAACTAATACTGGCCAAGGCTCCCTTGCCCGTCCTATAAACTCAGCATCTAGTGCTTGTAAAGAAAAAAGACCTATACGGCCTAGTGGGCCTACACGATCAAATCGTGGGATTTCGAGGAAGCGTTGCCCTTCAAAATCAAATACCTCTGTTTCAACTCCAAGTACTTTTAATGCCAGATGCTCAGCTTGAAGCAGATCACGCCAACGCTCACTAACAGCATTATCGTCAGGCGCCGTAAATTTTACGATAACATGGCCTTTCTCTGTATAGGTGCAAAATTTGGGTTGCTCCCCGCCAGCGGATGAACCAGGATCCTCTCCCGAACTAACAGCTCGTGCTAATGTGGGATAAGTTTTATCACGCTCAACAATTTCTGGTGTCTGCATACCCAAAAATTGATCTCTTGCCTGCTCTCCTATTAGCAGATTTCCCACTGCATCATGTCCATGAGTCAGTAATGCTCTGATTATATCGGTATCAGACCAACGATCTGGGTTTTGGGGCAAACCAAGCTCAGCCGAATAGGCTGAAGCATAAGCTCTCCCAAGATATCCTTGGGGGCGCATATCCAATAACCACCACGGCAAACCTTCACTATGTCGGTTCACATTGTCTATCCGCTCCATGACGAAACCTTCTGGGAAAACTGGCGTCAATTTACCTAGTGGCTTGACCTTACCTTCTTCATTTATGCGATAAATAGGAACTGAATTAAACTCACGGGAACTATCGCGTAAAGCATATTGAATAGAAGATCCTGAACCAATTCGCACAATATCATCACTTATCGAGTTTAATGCCCGTGACAATGTTGGCTGACTAACATTCATAATATCAATAAGTTGCCTTGCTGACCTAGGTTCATTACGTAGTATTTGCCGTATCAATTCAGAGCGTATTGTCATGATATTAATTGCTTTATGAATAGGTAAGTGAATAGATGAATGAATAGATAATTTATCAGTTGTGATCTGGCTTGTCACTACCAAAAACATTATCTAAAAAGAGAGGACTTTGCCCATAAAAAAAGCCCAAAGCAAAAACTTTGGGCTTTTTCTCAATTCCGAACTGTCTGCAAGATGCCAGACTAGGCTGACATCTTGTGACAACAAATATCTTATTTGCTGCCTGGAATTTTGAAGCGTTTGTTGAACAGATCAACACGACCACCAGTTGCAACATCACGTTGTTTACCAGTATAGAATGGGTGGCATTTGTCACAAACGTCCAGATTCAGGTTATGACCTGCAGTGGAGTTGATTTTCATAACGTTACCGCAAGAACAAGATGCAGTAATTTCTTCGTATTTAGGATGGATATCTTTTTGCATGGAAAACCTCTACTAAGGCCGTGTCGCCATTCAGCCCACAGCCGAACACCACACGTCGTGTTGATTGAAATTAAGTGTTTGGTAATTTATCTACCAAAGGGGGCGGATCATACAGAATATCCACTAAACGCGCAATGAAATCTGCACACTTTTTGTGATATTCTTAACGCCATCTTTTCGCTAAAACTCTCGGAACCCCTGATATGACCATAGTTCAGGTAATTTTACCTGTACCACTATTCTCCTCTTTTGATTATCTGTTACCAGAAGGGATCGATGCGCCTGTTATCGGCAGCCGGGTGATCGTGCCTTTTGGTCATAAACGCCGCTCTCTTGGTATTGTCAAAGGGCTCAGTACACACAGTGAGTTTCCTATCGAAAAGCTAAAGCCTATTGATGAGATCCTTGATAGTGAAACTCTCTTTCCGGGTGTTTTATGGGATATGTTAAATTGGGCATCAGCTTATTATCACTATCCTTTAGGGGAAGTGCTATTTCATGCTATGCCGATTTTGCTACGACAAGGAAAACCCGCAGAATTCACACCATTATGGCAATGGTATGCCACTGAAGAGGGGATTAATCTCGATCTCAATAGTTTAAAAGGGGCAAAAAAACAGCAACAAGCACTAGCGGCCCTTCGCCGTACACCTTTATATCGCCATCAACTTGATGAATTTGAGATCACGACGGCAACACTCAATAACTTAAAAAAGAAAGAGTTTGTCGATCTTCGCCCTATTCAACCTGCGCCTATACACTGGCACAATGATCTTGCGGTTCAAGGCGAACGTTTTAAATTAAACACAGAGCAAGCTATTGCAGTAGGTGCAATCACAGCACAGGCCGATCAATTCTCACCTTGGCTATTGCTGGGTATTACAGGTTCAGGTAAAACTGAAGTTTATTTAAGTGTTTTAGAAAAAATTCTCGCACAAGGTAAACAAGCACTCGTATTGGTGCCCGAAATTGGCTTAACACCTCAAACTATTCGTCGTTTTAAGGCTCGTTTTAATGCGCCTGTGGATGTGCTTCATTCAGGATTAAATGATACTGAACGCTTAACCGTTTGGTTACGAGCCAAACGAGGTGATAATGCCATTATTATTGGTACACGTTCTGCACTTCTAACCCCTTTTCAGCATCTTGGTATTATCATTATCGATGAAGAGCATGATGGCTCTTATAAACAGCAAGATGGTTGGCGTTACCATGCTCGTGATCTCGCCGTTTTCCGTGCAAAACAAGAAAATATTCCTATCGTGATGGGAACCGCAACGCCATCAATTGAAACCAGTTTTAATGTTGAGCAAAAAAAATATCAACAACTCACACTGACTCAACGTGCAGGTAATGCAAAACCCGCAACAGAGCATTTAATTGATTTAAAAGGGCAACCGCTGACAACAGGGCTGTCTCCAATTCTTATTAAAGCAATAAAAGAGCACCTTAATGCGGGTAACCAAGTGATGCTCTTTTTAAATCGACGAGGATTTTCGCCCGCATTGTTATGTCATGAATGTGGTTGGATAGCAGAATGCCCTCGCTGTGATCACTATTATACGATCCACCAAAAACATAGCATGTTACGTTGCCATCAATGTGATAGTCAGCGACGAATTCCAGCACAATGTCCGCAATGTGGCTCAACCAATTTAATGCCCGTAGGATTAGGTACAGAGCAGCTTGAACAAGGAATTGGTGAATTATTTCCTGATACACCAGTGACGCGAATTGATAAAGATACAACCAGTCGCAAAGGCGCTTTGGAGCAGCAACTGGAAGATATTTATCAAGGTGGCTCACGTATTCTTATCGGTACACAGATGTTAGCCAAAGGACATCACTTTCCTGATGTCACTTTAGTGGCTTTACTTGATGTAGATGGCGCACTGTTCTCCAGTGATTTTCGTGCAGCCGAACGCTTTGCGCAGCTTTATATACAAGTATCAGGTCGTGCGGGTCGTGCCGGTAAACAAGGCGCGGTGTATTTACAAACTCACCAGCCTGATCACCCTCTGTTGCTGACACTATTAGAAAAAGGCTATGACGCTTTCACTAAAGAAGCTTTGCTAGAGCGACAAGCGACTTTTTTACCGCCTTATTCTAGCCATATTATGATCCGCTCTGAAGATCACAATAATCAGCGTGCGCCTCAGTTCTTGCGACAACTCAAACAGTTTTTTGAACAACACCCAATGCGAGATGCTAATTTATGGGTAATGGGGCCGGTTCCTGCAATTCAAGCTAAACGAGGTGGAAATTATCGTTGGCAATTATTGCTCCAGCATCCTTCTCGAGGTTATTTACAAAAATTAATGTCTGTCACTTATCCTCAGATTGTCGCCTTACCTGAGAGTAAAAAAGTGAAATGGAATATTGATGTTGACCCAACAGATTGTTAAGGATCATTTCTGTATAAATTAAGTCTATTTTAGCCAGACTTATGTTTAAGATACAATTTTGCTTGAATACTCGTTACCACCCTAGACTATTTATCAATTTTGCGAACTACCTCATAAAAACGATTGGTATCACACTTTTTATGCAAACTAGGTAACAGTATCTATTTAAAAAGCGGGTAGAATAACAATTTAGAATATTTCTTGAATTAAAAACCGTCGATAAAATCTTTTTTTAATATTGGCGGTTTTTTTGCAATAAAAAAGCAATCGTTTAACTAAACCATCCAAAAGGGAGGTATGGGGTTTGCAACAGAATAATAAAGATAATACGCAAGCAACAATGAAAGATGTTGCCCTTGCAGCCGGCGTGTCCACAGCAACTGTGTCACGTACTTTAATGAATCCGGAAAAAGTATCCTCACAAACCCGTCAGAAAGTTGAACAGGCTGTTCTTGATGTGGGCTATTACCCACATAACCTGTCAAAAAACCTTAAGCGTAACGAGTCAAAAACGATCCTTGTGATCGTCCCTAACATCAGCGATCCATTTTTTACTGATGTGGTGTGTGGCATCGAAGAAACCGCTGCACAACATGGTTATCTCGTGTTAATTGGTGATTGTAAGCATCAGCAAAAGCATGAAAATGCCTTTATTAATCTGATTATCACCAAACAAATTGACGGTATGTTACTTCTTGGCTCACACATTCCTTTTGATGTTTCCAAAGAAGAACAGAAAAATTTACCGCCGATGATCATGGCGAATGAGTTTGCACCTGAACTCGAATTACCTACCGTTCATATTGATAATCTCACCGCATCTTTTAGAGCAACACATTATTTACAGCAGATGGGGCATAAACGTATTGCGTGCATTACGGGCCCTGAAGATATGCCTTTATGTCGTTATCGCTTACAAGGCTATATTCAAGCTATGCGTAGAACAGGCGTACCTTTACGCGAAGATTATATTATTCGTGGTGATTTTACCCATGAAAGCGGTGCAGAAAGTCTGAAAAAGCTGATTTCTTTACCTGAGCCACCGACAGCCGTGTTCTGTCATAGTGATATTATGGCAATTGGTGTTATGTGGCAGGCGAAAAAATTAGGATTAGAGCTCCCTAAAGACCTCTCTGTGATTGGTTTTGATAATCTTGATATCACACGTTATAGCGAACCGGCTCTGACAACCATGGAACAACCTCGTTATCAAATTGGTCGTGAATCTATGCTGCTATTACTCGATCAACTACAAGGTAGACCTGTTGCACCCGGCTCTCGCTTATTAGATTGTGAGTTAATTATAAGAGACAGTGTCTGTCGGCTGAAAAGCTAGGCAAAACACACTATGTTAAGTAACATATCGTTTGTGATACCTATTCCTTTAATTATCAGCGAATCGAACTGTGGCACAACGAGACTATGTGGGACGAGGGCAGACATCTGCTCGTCGTAAAAAGACAACGAAAAGTAAAAGCAAAAAGGCTGCTAAAGGGCTGCCTTTAACGACGCTTATTGCGGCAATCGCTATTGTGGCGCTGTTTGTCGGCGGCCTCTATTTTATTACACATAATAAAAAAGAAGCCGTAGAAACAACGCCAACCGTCACTGGGCAACATCCAGCGAATAGCCTACCGCCAAAACCGCAAGAGCGTTGGCAATATATTAAAGAATTGGAAAATCGTCAGGTAGGTACACCTTTACAGCCTGAATATCCTTCATCGGGTAGCCAGATTAATCCGAAAGCAACACTTTCGCCTGAGCAGTTGCGTTTTTTACAACAAATTGAAGCGGATAAGCGCCAACCTGCCGTTCAACTGCCAGAAGTGCCTTACAACGGTGAAGTACCGCGCTCACAAGTGATTGTAACACCACCTGCAACAACAACGCCTTCTGTTGTACAACATCCTGTACAAACTCAACAATCGCAAGTACCTGCACCTGCGATTGTTACACCGCCTAAACCTGCGGTTACTGAAGCAAACTTTTTAGTGCAATGTGGCTCATTTAAAAATACCGAACAAGCTGAATCAGTGAGAGCAACTCTGGCTTTTTCGGGTGTTGAAAGCCGAGTAACAAAAGGTAATGATGGTTGGATCCGCGTCTTATCAGGTCCTTACAGTAAAGAACAGGCCAATTCCGTGAGTAGACAAGCGGCGGGAGCTGGCGTATCAGGTTGTATTCTTCGCTCTTCTGGGGGTTGAAAAATAAATTTTCTCCCCCACCTATAATTCTAATTCTCACAACGGGCCGTGCTTTATCTTAAATAAAGGCACGTCCCGTCTCATTTTTTTATTGATTAAACCAGGGGCTGACTCATGACTACAATCGTAAGTGTTCGCCGTAAGGGCCAAGTTGTAATCGGTGGTGATGGACAGGCGACGATGGGTAATACCGTCATGAAAGGCAATGTTCGCAAAGTACGCCGTCTTTATAACGACAAAGTCATTGCGGGATTTGCTGGCGGCACTGCTGATGCTTTCACTCTTTTTGAACTGTTTGAGCGCAAATTAGAACTTCACCAAGGGCATTTAACTAAAGCTGCGGTAGAACTTGCTAAAGATTGGCGCACAGACAGAATGCTACGCAAATTAGAAGCGTTGCTTGCTGTTGCAGATGAAAATACATCTCTTATCATCACGGGTAATGGTGATGTGGTTCAACCAGAAAACGATTTAATTGCTATCGGTTCTGGTGGCCCTTATGCACAAGCAGCGGCTAGAGCTATGTTAGAGAATACTGAACTTTCTGCACGAGAAATTGCTGAAAAAGCACTTAGCATCGCAGGAGATATCTGTATTTACACTAACCATAATGTCAACTTTGAAGAACTCTCTTCAAAAGAGTAAGGATTAGAGAGCATGTCTGAAATGACTCCTCGCGAAATTGCCAGCGAACTCGATAGATTTATTATTGGTCAAGATAAAGCGAAACGTGCTGTGGCGATTGCCCTACGTAACCGCTGGCGTCGTATGCAGCTTGATGAAGCGCTGCGTCATGAAGTAACACCTAAAAATATTCTGATGATTGGACCGACAGGTGTCGGTAAAACTGAAATTGCACGCCGTTTAGCAAAATTGGCAAATGCACCTTTCATCAAAGTTGAAGCCACTAAATTCACCGAAGTGGGTTATGTGGGTAAAGAAGTCGATTCGATTATCCGTGATTTAACCGACTCTGCGGTCAAAATGGTACGTAGCCAAGCAATTGAAAAAAATCGCTTCCGCGCTGAGGAAATGGCTGAAGAACGCATCCTTGATGTCCTTATTCCACCAGCAAAAAATAACTGGGGCGTAACAGAACAAGCATCAGAACCTTCAGCAGCACGTCAATCTTTCCGTAAAAAATTACGTGAAGGCCAATTAGACGATAAAGAGATTGAAATTGAATTATCTGCAACACCAATGGGTGTTGAAATTATGGCTCCTCCAGGAATGGAAGAGATGACGAATCAATTACAATCTATGTTCCAAAATTTAGCGGGTCAGAAACAAAAAGCGCGTAAGATGAAAATCAAAGATGCGTTTAAGCTTATTGTTGAAGAAGAAGCGGCTAAATTAGTTAACCCTGAAGAGCTTAAACAGCAAGCTATTGATGCAGTAGAACAACACGGTATCGTCTTCATTGATGAAGTAGATAAAATCTGTAAACGTGGTGGACAAAGTTCTGGCCCTGACGTTTCTCGTGAAGGTGTACAGCGTGACCTCTTACCATTGGTTGAAGGTTGTACAGTTTCAACAAAACACGGTATGGTAAAAACAGACCATATTCTGTTTATTGCATCAGGTGCTTTCCAAGTTTCAAGTCCTTCTGATTTAATTCCTGAATTACAAGGACGTCTGCCAATTCGTGTTGAACTTCAAGCGCTGACAGCAGAAGATTTTGAGCGTATTCTAACGGAACCGAATGCATCGTTAACAAAACAGTATGAAGCATTAATGGCGACCGAAGGTGTCTCTATTAGCTTCACCGAAGACGGTATTCGCAAAATTGCTGAATCAGCATGGCGCGTAAACGAAACCACTGAAAATATCGGTGCTCGTCGTTTGCATACTGTTTTAGAGCGTTTGATGGAAGAAATTTCTTACGATGCAAGTGAACGTCAAGGTCAATCAGTATTGATTGATGCAGAATATGTGAAACAGCATCTGGATGAGCTTGTCGCAGATGAAGATCTGAGTCGATTTATTTTATAATCAACTTGTGCGATCCTTATCAGCAATATTTACGTGGGAGGCTTGCCTCCCATTCTTATTTTTATAATAACAACGAACATGAGTATCGAATTTCAGCATGAGCTCTCTAAATTCCACTAGCCGGACTCAAGCCTGGCTTGAAAGTTTACGACCCAAAACACTGCCTTTAGGGTTAATTGCCATTGTCACTGGTTCCGCATTAGCGTATTGGATGGGGCATTTTGAGCTACCTATTGCACTGCTTGCGATATTGACAGCGGGAACGTTACAGATCCTATCAAACCTTGCCAATGACTATGGTGATGCCGTAAAAGGAACGGATACTGAAGAGCGTTTAGGGCCACTTCGTGGAATGCAAAAAGGCATCATAACAGCGGCTCAAATGAAAAAAGCGCTGATCCTCAATGTCATTATTTCCTGTATTTGTGGTATTGCACTGATTATTGTCGCCTGTAAAAAGCCAGAAGACGCTATTGGCTTCTTAGTGATGGGTTTACTCGCTATTGTTGCCGCGATTACTTATACCGTGGGTAAGCGCCCTTATGGTTATATGGGACTGGGTGATATTTCTGTTTTAATTTTCTTTGGCTGGTTAAGTGTCATCGGAACTTATTACTTACAATCCAATACCTTTGATATTGTTACCCTACTTCCTGCCACAGCCTGTGGTTTACTTTCTGTCGCTGTTCTAAACATTAATAATATGCGCGATTTAGAAAGTGATATTCAGGCAGGTAAAAATACATTAGCTGTTCGCTTAGGTCCTGCTGGCTCACGAACTTACCATACGTGTGTTATTTTTCTCTCTATTGCTTGCTTAATTATCTTCACTCTACTTTATATGCATCGCTGGACCGCGTGGTTATTTTTACTCGCCACCCCTATGCTTTTACTGCATATCAAACGTGTGAATGCCGATCATTCCGGTGAGGCGATGCGTCCTCTACTCGAACACATGGTAAAAGCAGCACTGTTAACTAACGTTCTTTTCTCTTTAGGTTTAATTTTAGAATAATTTCACTCGATTGTTGATTTGACTCACTGAATTTTCAGTGAGTCTTTTGCCAACTGCCCCTGTTAAGGGATATACTGAACTTTCCTGTGGCAACCTGACGTAATCTCCTATGAAATATGATACTTCTGAACTCTGTGATATCTATCAAGAAGATATCAATGTCGTAGAACCGCTTTTCTCAAACTTTGGTGGTCAAAGTGCCTTTAACGGGCAAATCATCACCGTTAAATGTTTTGAAGATAATGGCCTGCTTTATGACTTACTTGAAGAAAATGGCAAAGGTCGTATTCTTTTGGTCGATGGCGGTGGCTCTGTACGTAAAGCCTTAGTTGATGCTGAGCTAGCACAACTTGCTGTTTCTAATGAATGGGAAGGCATTGTCGTTTACGGTGCTGTACGTCAAGTTGATGCATTATCAGAGCTTGATTTAGGTATTCAAGCAATGGCAGCTATCCCCGCAGGTTGCCAAAGTGAAGGCATTGGTGAAAGTGATATCCGTGTTAACTTCGGTGGTGTTACTTTCTTCTCTGGTGATTATCTTTATGCTGATAACACAGGGATCATTTTATCTGAAGAGCCATTAGGCTTAGATGAAGATTTGATTGAAGAGTAATTGTAACTTTTTATCTATGTTCTTACGATTTCAATACTCAAAAGCCACCTCACGGTGGCTTTTGTTTTTTAGGCATTAAGCAAACAAAGACAATTATTGCACGTCTTCCATTTTACCTAACAGCGCACGTAAACGCTCTTGCCAGCTTGATTGCTCTTGTTTCAATTCTTCATTTTCACGAACAAGGGCTTCGCGCGATCCTTTCGCTTCTTGAACTTCTTGGTTCAGCGCATCATTTTTTTCTTTTAGCTCTTCGATTTCCATCTGTAATAACGTGATGGTATCAATTGCTTGTTGTACTTTTGATTCTAACTTCTCGAAAACTTCAAATGACATACTGTAATCCCCCATATAATCGATACTTCCGATTGTAAGTAGCCTATCAACAACTGTCTAGCATCTTCCGAGGAATTACATTCTTTTTTCAATTTATCAAAAACACTGGTCAGATCACATTACAAATGTCGAACAAGTCACTAATTAAGAGCGTTTTCACTCATTTTCTTGATGGGACACACAAATTTCAATTTCGCTTATTCTCGTTTACGCTCATTAACGATAAATTTACAGTTATCTTTTCAATTCGAAAAGAATACTAACAATAAATAACCCTCTTTCAGGATAGAATATATGAGCCAGACGAAAACCTCTCTTATGGGTCAATGCATTTCTGAATTTATCGGAACTGCGTTGCTAGTCTTCTTTGGTCTTGGTTGTGTTGCCGCAGTACGTATTGCAGGTGCTCAACTAGGATTATGGGAGATAAGTATTATCTGGGGGCTGGGTGTTGCCTTAGCCGTTTATCTTACCGCTGGCACCTCTGGTGCACACCTGAACCCTGCTGTTACCGTTGCGTTTTGGCTATTTGCTTGCTTTGAACGCAGAAAAGTTGTTCCTTATATTATTGCACAAATGTTAGGTGGTTTCTTTGCCGCAGCCATTGTGTACTTTATGTACTACAATGTTTTTATTGACTATGAACAAGTTAATGGCATTGTCAGGGGCTCACAAGAAAGTCTCTTCACTGCCGGTGTATTCTCTACTTATCCCGCAGCTCAAATTTCCGTTGCACATGCCTTTGTTGTCGAAGTTATCATTGCCGTTATCCTTGTTGGCTTAATTTTAGCCTTAACTGATGATGGTAACGGTGTACCTAAAGGCCCATTAGCACCTTTATTAATTGGTATCTTAATTGCCGTAATCGGTGGTGCATTTGGTCCATTAACCGGATTCGCCTTAAACCCAGCTCGTGACTTTGGTCCAAAACTAGTTGCGTACTTTGCTGGCTGGGGTGATATTGCACTGACTGGTGGACGTGATATCCCTTATTTCTTAGTTCCAATGATTGCTCCCTTTATCGGTGGTATTTTAGGTGCATTGGCTTACCGTAAATTAATTGGCCGTCACTTACCTTGCGATACCTGCAAAATCGAAGACGATAAATAAAGTTAAGAGCAATATTGTTGATTATCAGAACAGGTTACTAACATGACAACAGAAACAAATACATCGAATACCGAGAAAAAATACATTGTTGCACTGGATCAGGGCACAACCAGTTCACGCGCCGTAGTCATTGACCACGATGCAAATATCGTCAGTATTTCACAACGTGAATTTACCCAAATCTATCCTAAGCCAGGCTGGGTTGAACACGATCCAATGGAAATTTGGGCAACACAAAGTGCAACCTTAGTTGAAGTATTAGCAAAAGCAGATATTCCATCTGACCACGTTGCTGGTATTGGTATCACAAACCAACGTGAAACCACTATTGTATGGGATAAAGAAACGGGTAAACCTGTTTATAACGCCATTGTATGGCAATGCCGTCGTACTGCGGATTTCTGTACTCGCTTAAAAGATAAAGAAGGTGTTGAAGAATATATTCGCCAAAACACAGGCTTAATGGTTGACCCTTATTTCTCTGGTACAAAATTAAAATGGATCCTCGACAACGTCGAAGGTGCTCGTGAAAAAGCAGAAAAAGGCGAATTGCTATTTGGTACTGTTGATACTTGGCTAGTTTGGAAAATGACGCAAGGTCGCGTACACGTTACAGACTTCACCAATGCTTCTCGTACCATGTTATTTAATATTCATTCTTTAGATTGGGATCAAAAAATCCTCGATCTGCTGGATATTCCTCGCAATATGCTACCAAAAGTGGTGCCATCTTCAGAAGTTTATGGCCAAACAAACATTGGTGGTAAAGGCGGAACACGTATTCCTATCGCAGGTATGGCAGGTGACCAACAAGCCGCACTTTATGGGCAACTTTGCGTACAAAGCGGTATGGCGAAAAATACCTATGGTACAGGTTGCTTCTTACTGATGAACACAGGTAAAGAAGCCGTTCGTTCTAATCATGGTTTGTTAACAACAATCTGTTGTGGTCCTCGTGGTGAAGTGAACTATGCACTAGAAGGTGCGGTATTCGTTGGTGGTGCTTCTATTCAATGGCTACGTGATGAGCTAAAACTCATTGATGAAGCCACTGACTCTGAATACTTCGCAACTAAAGTTAATGATACTAATGGCGTCTATGTTGTTCCTGCATTTACCGGTTTAGGCGCACCTTATTGGGATCCGTATGCCCGCGGTGCTATTTTTGGTTTAACCCGTGGTGCTAACCGTAATCACATTATTCGTGCAACCTTAGAATCTATCGCTTATCAAACACGCGATGTGCTTGATGCAATGCAAGCCGATTCAGGTGCGCGTTTACAATCACTGCGTGTTGATGGTGGCGCTGTTGCCAACAACTTCTTAATGCAGTTCCAATCCGATATTTTAGGTACTCGCGTAGAACGCCCTGTTGTTCGTGAAAGTACGGCATTAGGTGCTGCATTCCTTGCGGGTCTTGCTATCGGTTTCTGGAATGACTTAGAAGAAGTGAAGAATAAAGCGGCTATTGATAAAGAATTCCGCCCTGGCATCGAAACCACTGAGCGTAATTATCGCTATAACGGCTGGAAAAAAGCTGTCGCTCGCGCTCAGGAGTGGGAAGATCGCGCTTAATTGATACAACGATTTGAGAGAGAAGTAGCCTAGGCTACAAAACCAAAATGCCGAAATTTTATTTCGGCATTTTTTATTTCAGTCACTGCATCAATCAACTAAATAGTATGTTCTTCATGGCTAAAACGATGAGCCAAAGGAAGCCAACAAAGTATAATCGCCACTGACATAGCAAACATAATCATACCTAAGCTAAATTGGTTATGTTGTGGCAGTAAAGCAGAAAACCATGTTGCCACACCAGAACCTACATTTTGTAATCCCCCCACCAGCGCACCTGCAGAGCCCGCTAAATAAGGGAATGGTTCCATTGCGCCTGTCGTTGCCAACGGGAATAACATACCCGCGCCAAAGAAAAACAGTGCCGCAGGTACCAGTAATGTCCAGATATTAATAATATTTAGCCAACCGGGGATCCACATTAAGATACCCGCAGATAAGCAACAAAAAACAGAGTGCCACATCAGTTGCACAAAAGTTTTACCTTCACGACCCGCATACCAAGCCCCAAAGAATGCCGCAGGGATCGGTAAAATAAATAGTATACTGATAGTAATACTATTTAATCCTAATACTCCGCCCATTAACACACCGCTTGATGCTTCAAAAACCGCAATACCAGATAATGCACAAATCAACATAATCAAAAATGCACTAAAGGTACTATTTGAAAGCAGTAAGTAAAATGATGACAACATTTTACGTTTTTCAACTTGTACAGGTCGCGTTTCAGGCATCCAACGATACATACAGAAAAGAACGCTACTTCCCAATAATAATAAGAAGATATAACACGCATGCCAGCCAAAGAAGTGAGCGACAACACCACCAATCATCGGCGCTAATAATGGGCTAACTAAAACCCCCATATTTAACAAACTATTGGCGTAACGTAATGCTGTTCCTGTATATAAATCACGAGGTTGAGTACGTGTCATTACACCTGCAACACCCGTTCCCATTCCTTGTAAGGTACTGGCAATAACCAGAGTGGTTAAATTTTGCGAGAAAATCGCCACCAGCGTTGATAAACAAAAAATCGTCATTCCAACTAAAATAACAGGGCGGCGCCCTATTTTGTCAGAAATAGGCCCATAAATTAGCTGTGAAAAACCATAAGAAAAAAGATAAGCGCCCATGACTTGCTGTACCGCCCCAGTGGGTTCACCAAAGTAAACGGCCATATCAGCAATAACAGGAACATAAATCGTTTGAGTCATTTGACCCACAGCAACCAGTGCAATTATCAATAATAATAGATTTGCATGCTCTAACTTTCTCATTTCTTTTCTTTGCTCAAGAATTTCAGATAAATAAATTAACGGACAGGCGCACACTACAGAGAATTTATAAAAATAAACTCCGCAAAATGCATGCCTTTTCAGAATGAGACTAAGTTAACAAATTTGGAGAAATTTGCGAGATAGCCAGCAATTTTTGTATAAAGATTAATGTCAGAGAAATACACCATAGTTGTCAATATAAATGTACATATTGTGTCATTTATCGACAAAATCTTAGATTAATCACATCACCACACCATCTTGATAAATAAAAAACCGCTTCCTATTTAGAATAAATAAGCAACATAAGCATATTTATCAAAAGGAGATAATCTCTATGGCTAATTGGGTGAATGGAAAAGTGACTCAAGTTCATCACTGGACTGATGCGTTAATGAGTCTCGTCGTCAATGCGCCTATTGATAAATTTACAGCAGGGCAATTTGCAAAATTAGCGCTAGATATTGATGGCGAGCGAGTCCAACGAGCCTACTCTTATGTAAACGCACCAGATGATCCCAATTTAGAGTTCTATCTGGTGACAGTACCCGATGGAAAATTAAGCCCTAAATTAAGCACACTTGAAATCGGTGATGAAATACTAGTCACGGAGCAAGCCAGTGGCTTCTTTGTATTAGAAGAAGTTCCCACAACAAATACACTTTGGATGCTTTCGACCGGAACAGCCATTGGCCCTTTTCTCTCTATTTTGCAATTAGGGCACGATCTCGAGCGATTTGAAAATATCGTTCTTGTTCACGCTGTTCGATATGCTAATGACTTAAGTTATTTACCTTTAATGGAAAAACTCGTTGAACGTTATCAAGGCAAATTACGCATTCAAACCGTTGTCAGCCGTGAAAATCATATTGGCTCATTAACCGGACGTATTCCTGCACTCATTGAAAGTGGCGCTTTAGAAAAAACAGTTGGCTTAACCATCAGCCCAGAAGAGAGTCATATTATGTTGTGTGGTAATCCTCAAATGGTCAGAGACACTCAACAACGCTTAAAAGAACAACGGGGAATGCGTAAGCACTTACGACGAAAACCCGGGCATATCACCAGTGAGCAATATTGGTAATCAGGCAAAAATAAGGGTGAGCTTATTTAGCTCACCCTTATTTATTTAATTTTAATAACATGAATTAACGCCAGCGACGATAGTCCACTTGCTCAGTCTGTTTACCAAAATAGTTTTCACCGTCATTACCGACAAATACGCCGCAATCAAGCAATATAATCATGCCAATAAAAGAAGGAAGAAAACGACCTATCGCCCATTGCCAAAAGGGTTCTAAACTACTGGTATCGGCTAATCCTAACATCACGGCGAGTAAGAGTAATAAAAGCCATATCCCTCTTTTATTTCTGTCATGAAGTCTTTTTGTAAAAATGGCGCAAAATGGATAAAAAATAAAGAAAATCAATATCCACGTCACAATGGCAGGTAATGGATAAATCATATCATTGATAATAAACAGGCCTAAAAAAAGAGCAAAACAAGCACCTAAACCAGCCCAAAAATCACGACGTCCAATTCGTCCTTTGAATGAAAATGCCCAATGTTGTAAGGTCATAAATTCTCAATAATTTACTTAATTTGTGAATTACACTGTCCATTTAGTATCAAATCATACAGACTAGCCAATAACAGCACAGACAAGCGGAGGACAGATGATAAAAGCAAACACACTTTCTACGTTATACCTGATAATCATAAGCATTGCTCTTTGTTTGCCAACTTCTGTTTTTGCAACAGAGATGTCTGTCGCACAAAAACAGCCCGTTAAAGATGAGATTGCCTATCTTAAACAAGATGCCCCTGTTTTTGAGATAACTATTCCGGAGCTAAGAGCTAAGTTCAATCAACAAAATCCGTTGTTATCGCTGAATGAATATAAAATTATCACTAATCACGATATTGCGATCCCTCTTGTCAGAGCCGCAACGCGTATCACGCCCTATCTCTATTCATCTGCAATATTAGAACGTGGTAGCGAAAAAATAAAAAGTTTGCAACTTACGCTGATCCACGCCTCTGATTCACCTGAATTAGAAAAGATAAATCGCGAGATCACAACGCAATACATTATCACTTTGGTCGCTCAATTTGACTCATCAATAACCCAAGAGCAAATTCAAGAGGCTCTCAATTTATTCGCCTTTAAAAATCAAACTTCTGATTATATTAGCCACGATGTGGGTGCTATTCGCTATATTATTGCCCATGAAGGTGAACAATTAACGACCTTTGCTATTGAACCGATTAAGCTTTCTTTAAACAGCAAGATCGTTTCAGCTATTCCGTGATAAAAAACAAAGCTATTCTATTCAGAGTTCTCTATACTGTTGTGTATCAACAGAATTCATGTTTATTAGCAAACTAAATTTAAACCACTCGGTTGGAGGAAAAGTTATGCGCCATCCATTAGTCATGGGTAACTGGAAACTCAACGGCAGCATTCATATGGTTCATGAATTAATTGCTGCATTACGTAAAGAAGTTAGCGGTGTTGCAGGTTGTGATGTTGCTATCGCACCACCAGCAGTTTACCTATGCCAAGCACGCCATGAAATTGGTGGAAGCCGTATTGCCTTAGGTGCTCAAGATACAGGTGTTAACTTATCAGGTGCTTTTACTGGTGAAACTTCAGCAGAAATGCTGAAAAACGTTGATGTTAAATACGTTATCATCGGTCACTCTGAGCGTCGTACTTATCATAAAGAATCTGACGAGTTTATCGCTCAAAAATTCGGCGTGTTAAAAGAGTTAGGTTTAACCCCAGTATTATGTATTGGTGAAACCGAAGCAGAAAACGAAGCTGGCAAAACTCAAGAAGTCTGTGCTCGCCAAATTGATGCAGTGTTAAATGCACATGGTGCAGCAGCATTTAAAGATGCGGTTATTGCTTATGAGCCAATCTGGGCTATCGGTACAGGTAAATCTGCAACGCCAGCACAAGCTCAAGCTGTTCATAAATTTATTCGTGATCATATCGCGAAGAAAGATGCGGCTATTGCTGAACAAGTTATTATTCAATACGGTGGCTCTGTTAACGATAAAAATGCCGCAGAACTGTTTGGTCAGCCAGACATCGATGGTGCATTAGTGGGTGGCGCTTCACTGAAAGCTGACGCATTTGCCGTTATCGTTAAAGCAGCTGCTGCTGCGAAAGCGAAAAAATAATTTTATCTTTTTGGCTTCTGCCGTTAAGAGATAAAAAATAGAGAGAATCACCTTACTGGGTAACAAACAGAAGGTGATTTTTTTATTTCGAGTCGTTTGATCAGCGACGACTTATTTCATCAAATACACCGCCTGTCGCAAAATGTATTTTCTGAGCAGATTGCCAATCACCAAAAACCTCATTAAGTGTAAAGAGTTCTAGTTTTGGAAAACTACTTTGGTATTTCTCTGCTATTACTTTATCTCTGGGACGATAATAGTTTTTTGCCGCGATCTCTTGTCCTTCTGGTGAGTAAAGATAGTCTAAGTACGCGGTAGCAATTTCTCGTGTTCTTCGTTTATCGACAACCTTATCAACTACTGACACCGTAGGCTCTGCAAGAATAGATACTGATGGTGTCACTATCTCAAATTTATCTGCGCCTAATTCATTAATCGCTAATAAAGCTTCGTTTTCCCATGCAATCAATACATCACCAATTCCTCGCTCAACAAAGGTATTTGTTGCGCCTCTCGCACCGGAATCTAATACTTCAACTTGTTGATAAAGCGCTTTTACGAAGGCTTTGGCTTTTTCACTATCTTGATGATTAGCTTTTAATCCATAGCCCCATGCCGCAAGATAGTTCCATCTTGCACCTCCTGAGGTTTTTGGATTAGGTGTAATAATTGAAACACCCGGTTTGATTAATGAGTCCCAATCGACTATTTGCTTAGGATTTCCTTTTCTCACCAGAAAAACAATTGTTGAAGTATAAGGGGCCGAGTTATCTGGTAATCGCGTTATCCATTGCTTATTGATACTTCCTCGCTGTGCAATTGCATCAATATCATAGGCAAGTGCCAATGTGGCAACATCCGCCTCAATACCGTTGATAACGGATGTTGCTTGCTTTCCTGAACCACCATGCGATTGACGAATAGTGACTCTATCTCCCGTTTTCTGCTCCCAATACTGACTAAACGCTTGATTATACTGCTGATAAAGTTCTCTCGTTGGATCGTAAGAGACATTCAATAATTGAATATCTTTAGCCCATAAAATATTGGAAAAAAGTAATGTCGCTACAGCCGTTGATAATAAGCCCCATTGTTTAAACATATCTATCCACCCCCTATCATTAAGTATTTAACTAGGCTGACAGAAAGTTTTATAACGATGAAATAACAAAAAGCCGATAGATATACACAACAGGAATATGGCTATCAATATAAAGGGGATAAGAAGAAATAAAGGAGGGTAGAGACCGCTAAATGAAATGTTTTCACTCGAGAAGCTGCTCTGACACAAGAAAAATGCATCAGAACAGTTCACGAATAAGGATAGAACTCAGACAGGCTCTGGTATTGCGGAAAATCTATTAATTAATACAGTTTTTTCGCTGTTTCATACCAGTCAGCTTTAAAGACACGTTTCATATTCATAACCGCATCAATAATATCATGGTGAACCAGTTTTTCGTTTTGAATACCGACGCAACGACCGCCATAGCCTTCTAATAGCAGTTGTACAGAGTAAGCCCCCATGCGAGAAGCAAGAATACGGTCGTAAGCAACTGGAGAACCACCACGTTGGATATGACCTAATACCGTTGCACGCGTTTCATGTTTAGTTTCAGCTTCAATAAAACGCGCTAATTCATGCACATCACAAACGTGTTCTGTAATAGCAACGATTGCATGGCGTTTACCACGTTCAATACCTGCTTTGATTTCTGCCAGCAGTTCATCACGGTTAAAAGGTAACTCAGCTTCAGGCAGAACAACAAATTCACACCCCCCGGCGATTGCCGCAGACAGTGTTAAGTCACCACAATAACGTCCCATGACTTCTACGATAGAGATACGTTTGTGAGAAGTGGAGGTATCACGTAAGCGGTCAATTGCTTCAACTGCCGTTTCTAATGCCGTGAAATAACCGATCGTGTAGTCAGTACCGGCAACGTCATTATCGATGGTGCCCGGTAACCCGATACATGGGAAACCTGCTTCCGTGAGTTTTTTTGCACCTAGATAAGAACCATCACCACCAATAACGACTAAGGCATCAAGCTCATTTTGTTTCATGTTTTCGATAGCAACAGCACGCACACTGTCTTCACGGAACTCAGGGAAACGAGCAGAACCAAGGAATGTACCACCACGGTTGATCATGTCTGACACGCTAAATCGGTCGAGTTTTTTCATGCGATTTTCGTATAGCCCCATATAGCCATCCATAATCCCATAAACCTCTAAACCTTCACTTAGTGCAGCACGAACAACACCACGGATCGCGGCATTCATACCTGGTGCATCACCACCACTTGTTAAAACCCCAATTCTTTTGATCCCATTGACCATGATTACCTCTGATTCTTATTCGATGTAATTATTGCAAAATTGTTGGAATAACTTTTTATCTCAATACCGGCTTGTCTGGTGTTATGTGCCGATATCGCAAATGCTGAATTGATTCAACAATACCATTGTACGCATATTTTTTGCCAGTTCATCATTATCGTACATTTTTTTTCATAAACTTGATGCGTATTAAACTAATCAGATAGCCTGTATAAAGATTATACTAGTCTATCTCAAATATGTTTCACTAATAAGTTAACACTTTTTATACAGACACTTTACTGCCTTTTTGCATTCATCTCAAAAAAACGCTATTTATGCTAAAAAATAGCATCGGCATATTTTGATAAATATTCAGTTTTCTCGGGTGGGATGTTCTATCTACCGTTTATCTCTCTATTTTGTGACGTCATCCTTTCAAAGAAAAAAATGTTCTAAGGTACATTTGTGACCAACAACAAAGTTCTTTGGTTGATTTACCGCTTTTCAATCTAGACTGATACAGTGAAACTCACACACTTAATAGGAGGTTTTATGTTTGATTTAACGGGTAAAATCGCTTTGGTTTCAGGTGGCGCAAAAGGGATTGGTAAAGGCATTGTCATTGCCCTGAAGAATAGCGGTGCTCATGTGATTATCGCCGATATTGATGACGTTGCAGGCAATAAAACAAAAAATGAGTTAGGTGTTGATTTTATGCATCTTGATGTCACTCATCAAACAGCCTGTGAAAAAGTGGTCGATGACGTGGTAAAAGCACATGGTAAACTCGATATTCTTTGTTCCAATACTGGTATTTTCCCTCAAGCCACCATTAAAGAGATGACAGAAGCTGACTGGGATAAAATGCACACTGTTAACTTAAAAGGTATGTTCTTTTTAGTTAAAGCGGCACTGCGTGTAATGGAGAAACAAAAACAAGGTCGTGTAATTATTACGTCTTCCATTACAGGGGCTATTACGGGTTACCCCGGATGGAGCCACTATGGTGCAAGTAAGGCAGGACAATTGGGCTTTATGCGTAGTGCAGCACTAGAATATGCACGTCATGGTATTACGATAAATGCTGTAATGCCGGGAAATATCCTCACCGAAGGCTTACAAGCTCAGGGCGAAGCGTATTTGAACCAAATGAAAGCATCTATCCCAACACACACGTTAGGCGAACCTGAAGATATTGGCTACGCCGCCGCATTCTTTGCGTCGAATGAAGCAAAATATATTACAGGCCAGACAATTATCGTCGATGGCGGACAGATTTTACCTGAATCTCCAGAGGCGCTGTTGTAGATTACATTCAAATAAAGGGAATAATTGTATTCCCTTTATTCTCCTCTTTACAAAAAAAAACTATAATACGACACCCATATCGCCATAATTAATAAATAAACATCATTCGTAATCCAATCATGAAAATATTATATAAAAACAAAGTCATACAGTGCCTTATTTTGCTTACTTTTGTATTATTGCTACATATCTCTCTAGGTTATAAGCTTCGTTTTTTTTACGTTCTAAGTTTTACTGCTTTTCTTTTATGTTTATCAGCTCGTTTTAAGAAAAGTTATTCTATCTGTATAATATTACTTTCAATCATTGGGGCAATTTATACCCCTATTGGTTTAAAATACGGTTCACCTAACATTAATTCTGTTATTTCATTTTTCTATACAAATACGAATGAGACCCTAGAATTTATTCAGACTCTTTCACCCGTAAACCTAATATTTAGTTTTTTTATTATTGTATTTGGCTTTCTCAGCCTAAAAGTTAGCATTTTTATTAAAAATAAACCTGCTCTTTTCATCACCTTTATTTTTATTATAACGAGTGTGACTTGGCCAATAAAAAGTTTCTTGAATAATGGTAGTTATGATATTGAAGTCAAGTTGCCAATACTGCGTTTTTTCAATGATATAAAAAAACATTATGATAGTGTAAAAATAGAAAGTGAATGGATCAATGTGGAGCTAAAAAAGAAAGATAACTGGGATCCTATTAAACAGGAACAGTATGATAATTATATTTTAGTTATTGGTGAAAGTGTTAGAAGAGACTTTATGCAGAGCTATGGTTTCCCTATAAATAACACGCCATTTTTAGAAAAAAGCCCTGTTATTCAATTTAATAATTATATTTCAGCAGCTCCTTCAACATTATTTTCATTACCACCCTCATTAACATTAACAGATAAAAATACCAATAATACTGAATTACAAAACAATATTATCACACTTGCAAAAAAAGCAGGGTTAAATACATATTGGTTTTCAAATCAAGGCGCTATGATTGGTTCAGATTCGATTATTTCTACTATAGGTAAACGAGCTGATACCTATCATTTTTTGAGTAAAGGTGATTATCATAATAATGGCTTAACGACTGATAATGACTTATTGCCCGATATTCAAAAAGCACTATCTAATAATAATGAAAAGAATAAACTTATTGTTGTTCATCTAATAGGCTCACATTCCCAAGCTTGCGCACGAACTCAAGATAAATATGATGAATTTTTTCAATCGACTGAACTATCTTGCTATATTCAAAGCATCAAAAATACAGATAAGTTATTAGAGAATATAGTTACCATGTCAAATAACACAGGTAAATCATGGTCTTTACTTTATTTTTCTGATCATGGATTATCTTATGAAAATAAAGGGGAAAGTTATGCCAAACTTACTCATGATGATAAGTTTAAACAAAACTTTGAAATCCCTCTATTTATTCTATCAAGTGATAGCAAAGAAAAAAAACATATTACAGAAAGAAGAAATGGAAGATATTTTATGTCACTTTTTTCTGAATGGACAGGTATCACTGACTCAAAAATTCCTAATCATTGCCATATGATCTCTAATGATATTTGTGATGATCAAGATACGGTTATTAATTTTCAAAAAGAACACATTGACTATAATTCATTACCTGAAGATAAGATCAATTATTCCCTTGAGAAAGAATCATAAACAAAAGGGCAAAAAAAAGCCCCTCTCCAGAGGGGCTGCAAAAGACAGGGATGGTGTCTATGGCAAGGAAAAAACTTCGTTGTTGCTACTTACTCTCTAACTAGGTACTGCTTTACTACACTCTTACTTCATTACTGATTCTGTTGACCTTGTTGGTCAAAGTATGACATTTGCTGCTGGTAATTCTTTTCCAACTGCGCTTTCTGTTCTGGGGTTAATAACTGGTACATTTGGTTATGGACTTTTGCCATTTCAACATGGCGCTCAATTGCTTGTTTATCCATATCTTGCATTTGTGCTCTTACAGCCGCTTCATCAAATTGAGGTGCAGTGACTAATTTATGCATATTCTCATGACGTTGACGGTAGTTTCCGTTGTATCTATCTTGATGATGCTGGCGCATTAAATCGCGCATTTGAGTACGTTGTTGCTCAGTTAATGTGATACCGTTAAACATACGTGATTCGGCATAACCACGATCCATCATATGTCCACCGTTGTTCATCATATGGCCACGTTGTCCGCGGTGGCCTCGATCATCACGGTCACCATGCATACCATAGCCATAATCACAGTGATAATTACCATTAGAATACTGTTGCTCAGTAGGCGGGTTGGTGTTGGCGGTTTCAGCTAACACTACCGTCGGAGCTGCCAAAAACATTGATGCTAATGCAACTACTGCTACTTTACGCATTGCTTTCACTCCTAATTCGGTAATTTCATACCGACCTAATTAATGCTACCTAAATATGTGTAATTCTTTGCTATGTGGATTACTATACCGTTGCGGCTGCAAACTAGCGTCAGAGCGTGTAAAAGAACGTAAAGTCATAGATTCGCGCTATTTATTATCGTATTTTTCTCTTGGAGGAATTGACGAATGCATAAAATCTTATTAGTGGATGACGATCGCGAATTAACATCGCTATTGAAAGAACTGCTTGAAATGGAAGGCTTTAATGTTGTAATCGCCTCTGATGGCGAACAAGCACTTAAACTTTTGGATGCTTCTATCGACTTGTTATTACTGGATATTATGATGCCACGTAAAAACGGGATTGAGACACTCAAAGAGTTACGCCAAAATTTCCAGACCCCTGTCATTATGTTAACGGCAAGAGGCAGTGATCTTGACCGAGTACTTGGCTTAGAGCTAGGTGCTGATGACTATTTACCAAAACCGTTTAATGATAGAGAGTTGGTTGCTCGTATCAGAGCTATTTTACGCCGTTCTAACTGGAGCGAACAAAAACAGACTGACAGCAATACATCTCCAACATTACAGGTCGATAAGTTACAACTTAATCCTGGTCGACAAGAAGCGAGTTTTGATAATGAACCGTTAGAGTTAACGGGAACTGAGTTTACCTTGCTTTATCTTCTCGCTCAGCATTTAGGACAAGTCGTATCACGTGAACATCTAAGCCAAGAAGTCCTTGGCAAGCGCTTAACACCGTTTGATAGAGCGATTGATATGCATATTTCTAATTTACGCCGTAAATTACCAGAAAGAACAGATGGACAACCTTGGTTTAAAACATTACGTGGCCGCGGTTATCTGATGGTTTCAATAACTTGATAAATATTCTTTATGATAAATAGTCTGTCAGCGCGCATTTTCGCAATTTTCTGGCTGACGCTAGCATTAGTTCTCGTGCTAGTTATGATGGTTCCAAAGCTGGACTCGCGCCAGCTTACCCCTCTTTTAGAGAGTGAATACCGTCAAGGCGTTATGCTAGAACAACATATCGAAGCGGAATTAGCTCAAGATCCTGCTAACGATCTTCTTTGGTGGCGTCGATTAATTCGTGCCATTGATAAATGGGCACCTCCTGGTCAACGCTTAATTATTGTTACGAGCGAAGGCCGTATTATTGGTGCTCAACGTAATGAGATGCAGGTTGTCAGAAACTTTATTGGTCAATCTGATAACGCCGATCACCCTAAAAAGAAAAAATATGGTCGTTCAGAAATGTTAGGCCCCTTTTCTGTAAGAGACGGTGAAGATCATTACCAACTTTATCTCGTACGCCCTTCAAGTAGCCCTCAATCTGACTTTATCAACTTATTATTTGATAAACCGTTATTGCTACTCATATTCACCATGCTTATCAGCACACCATTATTAGTATGGCTTTCTTGGAGCTTGGCAAAACCCGCAAGGCAACTTAAAAATGCGGCTGATGATGTGGCTAAAGGCAACCTACGCCCTCACCCAGAGCTAGAGACGGGTCCTCAAGAGTTTTTAGCGGCAGGCACCAGTTTTAATCAGATGATAAGTGCTCTTGAACGTATGGTTGAAGCACAGCAACGTTTAATTTCTGATATTTCTCACGAGTTACGTACCCCATTAACTCGCTTACAATTAGCTAGCGCATTGTTACGTCGTCGCAGTGGAGAAAGTAAGGAGTTAGAGCGTATTGAAACTGAAACTCAGCGCCTTGATGGCATGATTAATGACTTGCTGGTTCTTTCTCGTAATCAACATAAAAACGAATTATTACGTGAGACGGTAAAAGCCAATGAATTGTGGGATGATATTTTAGATAACGCTAAATTTGAGGCCGAACAAAGTAATAAAACACTACAAGTGACAACACCGCCGGGAGCATGGCCGATTTACTGCAATCCCTATTCTCTGGCGAGTGCATTTGAAAATATCGTTCGTAATGCCTTGCGTTATTCCAACTCTCGCATTGAAGTTGCCTTTACTGAACAAAATCAAGGTATCACCATTATTGTTGATGATGATGGCCCAGGTGTTAGCCCTGAAGATAGAGAGCATATCTTCCGACCATTCTATCGCACTGATGAAGCAAGAGATCGCGAATCAGGTGGCACAGGCTTAGGTTTAGCCATTGTGGAGACAGCCGTCAGTCAACACAGAGGCCATGTTAAAGCCGACGATAGCCCATTAGGTGGGCTGAGGGTTGAGATTTGGTTGCCGAGGGGGAGTGTTGTGAATAAATCAAACCCAAATTAATCTATCATTAACTGACAAGAAGCTATTCAGCTATAAGTAATTGAATAGCTTCTTACTTTATATATAAACATCCAATAGCTACTTAATTTTAATAAAGATTTATCAAATACTATACTTGAAACCTCAACCTCCCTAACTTATTAATTTATTAATACTTTTCTAAACTAATAATTATACTTTCAAATAATACTCTTTAAGATTAATGTATTTAGATCATGTATAATATGAGGATTATGCATATTATGAACTCTGGGTACTTCCCCAGTGCGGTAGCTATGCTTTTCCTTCAGAGAAGATGTTTATGAATACAATAACAGTCACAAGTCCATTATTCCCACCGCTAGAAGCTCTAGAGCCTTACTTAAAAGATATATGGGATAAAAAATGGTTAACTAATAATGGTCACTATCATCAATGTCTTGAGAACGCACTCTGTGAATATTTAAATGTTCCTTATATTAGTTTATATTCCAATGGAACATTGGCCTTAATTGCAGCAATAAATGTTTTGGAGCTGAAAGGTGAAGTAATAACAACACCATATAGCTTTGTAGCAACAAGCCACGCCTTATTGCATAGTAATATTACTCCTGTCTTTGTAGATATAGAACCTAATACCTACAATATAGATCCAAGTAAGATAGAGGCTGCTATTACAGAGAAAACAAGTGCTATTTTACCTGTTCATGTTTATGGTCGCCCATGTAATCATAAAGCAATACAAAAAATTGCAGATAAGTATAATATTCCTGTGATTTATGATGCAGCTCACGCTTTTGCTGTTAAAGAAAATAATCAATCAATATTAAATGAAGGCAAGTTATCTATTCTAAGCTTTCATGCGACTAAAACCTATTCTACCATTGAAGGTGGAGCCATTATTTGCCACACCAAAGAAATGAAAGAAAAGCTAGATCGATATAAAAACTTTGGTTACACAAATGAAACAGAAATTAATGAACTAGGCTTCAATGCAAAACTCAATGAAGTACAAGCTGCATTTGGCCTAGCCACATTAAATTATATCGATGAAGCAATAGATAAAAGAAAAA
Source organism: Proteus alimentorum (assembly GCF_002607735.1). Taxonomy (GTDB): domain Bacteria; phylum Pseudomonadota; class Gammaproteobacteria; order Enterobacterales; family Enterobacteriaceae; genus Proteus; species Proteus alimentorum. Next base: position 140,355 of record NZ_NBVR01000013.1, on the reverse strand, counting down.
AAGTCTCTGAATATTATCACTCTCACTTGAGTAATATTTCTGGCATTACTTTACCTAATATACCAGAAAACTTAATATGGAATTATTCTTACTATCCTATAATAATCGATGAAAATAAATATAGTAAAAAAAGAGATGAGCTTTATCTAAAACTAAAAGAGAATAATATAATAAGTCGTCGATATTTTTATCCATTAATCACTGATTTTAATATTTACAATCAATATAAAGTAGAAACTCCAATAGCAAAAAAAACATCTGAAAATGTTATTTGCTTGCCAATTCATCACTTATTAAGTGATAACGATTTAAATAAAATTATAAGCATTATTAAAAATAATGAAAATAAATAAATTAAAAACGCCTCTACCTGAAAAAGAAATAATCAGTAATTGGAACTCTGAAGAGGTTATCGTCAGTGTAATATGCTGCACATATAATCAAGAGAAATATATAGAAGACACTATACTTGGTGTACTTTGCCAAAATACAACTTATAGATATGAATTTATTATACATGATGATTGTTCTACAGATTCAACGTCAAATATAATAAAAGAATATGCAGATCACTACCCTAATATAATTAAACACATCATTCCACCTAAAAATATTTACTCACAGGGAATACAACCCGGTATTAATGCATTTTCATTTACCAAAGGTAAGTATATTGCTCTATGTGAAGGTGATGATTTTTGGATAGATGAAAATAAAATAACAAAACAAGTGGAAATTTTAGAAGCAGAAAAAAAGTGTAATATATGTTTTAGCTCAGCATATACACTACAGCCAAATGGAAAGTTAGATATTATTGCAAATTATCATAATCATATCTTTTGCTCTCCTCTTTCCACTGTTATTCGTCAAGGTGGAGCATACATGCCTACTGCATCTATTTTATTTAGAAGGGAAATTTTTATCTTATTTAAAGATAATTTTTCAAAAGCCTCTATTGGCGACTATTACTGCCAAATACTCGGTAGTATAGGAAAAGGTGCTATGTATTTACCTGACATTACGTGTGTCTATCGTATCAACGCTGTAGGCTCTTGGTCTGAAGGTAGAAAAAAAATTAGTGAAGAAACTTTAATTCTAGAAATAAATGAATACGAGAAATATCTATATAAATTAATTAATTTAGGTGCAGATAAAACAGATATAGATTTTGCTTTAGCGGATCTCATGAGAATAAATGCTAATGAGTTATTCATTAAAAAAGAATGGAATAGTTGCAAGTCATTAATTATAAAATCTTGGAACATTTATAAAAATATAAATAGAAATCAAAAAAAAATATATTATTACAGGAATTTTTTACCTATTTTGTTTTTACGAGAAAAGATAAAAAAATCATTAAAAAGAATAAAAATTTAAATAAATATCAGGATAAAATCATAATGAAATTAGCCGTTATGCAACCCTATTTGTTCCCATACATAGGATACTATCAATTAGCTCATTATAGCGATACATTTATATTCTATGATGATGTTAACTATATTAAAGGTGGCTATATAAACAGAAATAGGATTCAAACAAAGAATGGCCCTCAATTATTTGCCATTCCTGTAATTGGTGCTTCTAGTTTTAAAAAAATTAATGAACTTCACTTTCAAAAAGATATTCGAAAAACTTTAGCATCTATATCTCAAGCCTATTCCAAAGCACCTTATTTTTCTTCTGCATTCCCTATAATTGAGAATATATTAACCACTGATAATAGAAATATTGCCAATATCACATCATTATCAATTATTAAAGTATTTGAATACCTATCATTAAGTTTCAACTATGAGTTTTCCTCAACTATAAATTATATTCGAACAAATAACGCCCAAGAAAAAATATATAATTTATGTGAGATACATAATGCAAAAAAATACATAAATGCAATTGGAGGAATGCAACTTTACAATAAAGATGAGTTTAAAAAAAGAAATATAGAGTTAGGATTTATCGAATCATCAATCACAAACTACCCACAAATAAATTCATCGACCTTTATAGGTAATTTATCAATGATTGATATTCTAATGAACTGTAGCAAAGATGAAATAATTAATCAACTCAATAACTTTAAAATTATATAGGCTAAGTATGTCATTCTATACTCAAGAACAATTATTAGAAATTGGTTTTAAAGGTATCGGTGAAAATTGTAAAATAAGCACAAAAACATCCATATATAGACCAGAAGAAATCGAAATTGGAAATGACTGTCGTATTGATGATTTTGTTATTTTATCTGGAAAAATCCATTTAAAAAATAATATTCATATTGCTGCATTTTGTAATTTAAGTGCTGGTGAATGCAGTATCCTATTTGAAGATTTTTCAGGATTAGCATACGGCTGTCATGTCTTTACTGGTACAGATGATTATAGTGGTAGAACTATGACAAACCCAACAGTACCATTGAAATACAAAGGGTTAAAAGAAAGAGACATCATAATTGGGAAACATTCGATTATAGGAACAAACTCAATCATTATGCCAGGTGTTAACATCGCAGAAGGAACAGCTGTGGGTGCCTTATCGATGGTTACAAAGAGTACAAAACCATGGGGAATATATTTCGGTAACCCAGCCAAAAGAATTAAAGAACGAAAAAAAGACTTATTAGATTTAGAAAAAAATTACTTAGAAAGTAAAAAAAATCATAATAAATAATCTATTACTTACAAATACCTTTTTAAAACGAGTTACCTTACTAATATAAGAATAATTTCTTTTATGATAAATGATTTATGCTATCACATTTTATTAATTACACTTTGAGCCTTAGTACCTACACTTTTCACTCACGTCCCTCACTTAAAAAGAGATATCTATATCTTATTAATTCACTGTTATTACTTATATATTTTTTAATTTACCTTTAAATTGATATCTTGTGTTTAATATATACTTCTAAAAACGACTTAAATCGCAATAAAGATACACCATAACTAACAAATACTATCACAAATCCATATCTCATTATCATTAAGATTTAGCACCAATTTCAAGAGTAATCAGTACCACTCGAAGTTTTAAAACAAGTAATTAAACTGTTGTATCAAAATATACTGCCATCTATTGAAGAATAGGTGGCATATTCTTTTAGTTAGCGTTTGTTGATGCAATTCAGAATGATCTGGCTGAATCGAGTGCTATTCCAGTATTTATATATCCTCAATCAATGCTAAAATACCCAGTTATTACTTGACCGTCTGGTTTGAAGAGTCTACTCTCACTGCGGTTTTCGCATATTGTTAAAGTATGCTTATATAACAAAACTCTTACATTACATATAGATAGGGTTTTTTCAAGATAAATTTTGGCGCTCTGGGGGCCGTAAACCCAGTGCGGTAGCTTTGTAGAAAAGGCTATATCAAATTTATAGTTTCTTTAATAGAAAATATTTAAATTATACGAAATTAGTAAATATTTTATGTATTTTATTTTTTATATAAAATAAATATACATACCTTCTTAGGGTTTAAAAATGAAAGGTATTATTTTAGCTGGTGGTTCAGGAACAAGACTTTATCCAATCACAATGGGTGTATCTAAACAGTTACTGCCTATTTATGATAAACCCATGATTTACTATCCATTATCGGTATTAATGCTCGCAGGTATTAGAGAAATTCTTATTATTACAACACCTGAAGATCAAGATGGTTTTCAACGCCTGCTGAATAATGGTTCACAATTCGGTATTTCTATTCAATATGCTATTCAACCTAAACCAGAAGGATTAGCACAAGCATTTATTATTGGTGAAGAATTTATTGGTAGCGATAGTGTCTGCTTAGTTTTAGGAGATAATATTTTTTATGGTCAATCATTCTCACCAAAACTAAGGGAAGCGGCATCAAAAACTAATGGAGCAACAGTATTTGGTTATCAGGTAAAAGATCCCAAAAGATTTGGTGTTGTAGAATTTGATGAAAGCAAAAAAGTTATTTCAATAGAGGAAAAACCTGCAGTACCTAAATCCAATTATGCTGTAACTGGGCTATATTTTTATGACAATGATGTCATTAGCCTAGCTAAAAAAATCAAACCATCAGAACGTGGTGAATTAGAAATAACAACATTAAATGAATTATATTTACATAAAAATAAACTAAATGTTGAAATGCTAGGAAGAGGATTTGCTTGGTTAGATACAGGAACATATGAAAGCCTTCTTGAAGCAGCACAATTCGTTGAAACTATTGAAAAAAGGCAAGGATTTAAAGTAGCTTGTCTAGAAGAAATTGCATTTAATAATAAATGGATCACTAAAGATGATATATTAAAACGGGCACAATTAATGGCCAAAAACAGCTATGGTGAATATTTGTTAACTTTAGTGAAATAGCCTAATGAATGACTTACAACAAAAAACAACTAATGGATTAAAATGGAGTGCAATAGAAAGACTAATAACACAAGCAGTACAACTCAGTGTTATGTTGATTTTAGGACGAATGCTAGGACCAACTGTATTTGGCTTAATTGGAATGCTGGCTGTTTTTATTGCTATATCACAAACATTAGTTGATAGTGGTTTTAGTAATGCATTAATCAGAAAGAAAATAAAAACAGAGTCTGATTATGCTACAACTTTTTACTTTAATATATTTATATCATTTTTATGTTATTCTATTTTGTATATTATATCACCTTATATCGCAGAATTTTATAAACAACCACAATTAGAAATTCTAACCAAAATACAAGGTTTAGTTGTTATAGTTAATGCTTTTTCAATTATTCAAAGAACAAAATTAACTATAAACATGGATTTTAAAACTCAAGCAAAAGCATCATTATTTAGTATATGCCTAAGTAGTGTTCTATCAATATATACTGCATATTTAGGATTTGGTGTTTGGGCATTAATAATCCAAATATTAAGTTTCTCTATTCTTAATACGATCTTATTAAATATTTATTTACCATGGTTTCCTAGAAAAAAATTTTCCAATAGAGCATTTTCTTATTTATTTGGTTTTGGTTCTAAATTATTGATTTCTAGCCTAATAGATACAATTTACAATAATCTTTATCAAATAATTATTGGAAAAATATTCTCAGCAAACCAACTTGGATTATATTCTCAGGCTAATAATTTATCGTATACACCTGCAATGTCTTTAACTGCAGTAATACAAAGAGTGACATATCCAATGCTAAGCCAAGTAAAAAATAATAAAGAAGATTTTGACTCTATATATCTTTTAACATTAAGACTTACTGCACTTATAATATTTCCATTACTAATCGGCTTAGGAATTATTGCGCAACCTTTTATACTAATTGTACTAGGTGAAAAATGGAGTTATGCGGCAACATTACTCAGCATATTATGCATTGGCTATATGTTATATCCTATACATGCAATAAATTTAAATCTCCTACAGGTAAAAGGCAGATCAGATCTTTTTCTAAAATTAGAAATAATAAAAAAGATGCTTGTTACTATTATACTGATAATTACTGTTCCTTTAGGTATTGAAGCTATTTGTATAGGCATAGTTATACAATCTTATTTAGCACTATTGATTAATACGTACTATACAGGTAAATTAACATCTATAAATATAAAAAAACAATTTGAAAATTTATTTCCTATTTGGATAATTACTATCATTTGTAGTTTAGCAAGCTGGAGTTTATCATTTTATTTTAAAAACATTTATATGCAGTTAATATTAATGTTAACAATAACACCCAGCATATATATAATCTCTATCCGTATTTTCCAAAACGATTTATTTAATATTATTATCTCCAATACTTTTAAGAAGAAAATTTAAAAATGGAAAAAATAACAGTTACAACTCCTCTACTCCCTCCTTTAGAAGAGTTAACTCCTTATTTAGAAGACATTTGGAATAGGAAATGGCTCACAAATAATGGTTATTATCACCAATTACTTGAAAAAGAATTATGTAAATATTTAGATGTTAAATATATTAGTTTATTTTCTAATGGAACATTAGCGCTAATTACTGCATTACAAGCATTAGAATTACAAGGTGAGATTATTACAACACCCTATAGCTTTGTAGCAACTAGCCATGCAATTGTTCTTAATAATTTAAAACCTGTTTTTGTAGATATAGATCCCAATACTTATAATCTTGATCCTAAAAAAATTGAAGAAGCAATAACAGATAAAACATCAGCAATTCTTCCTGTACATGTATATGGAACACCATGTGATAATGAAGCAATACAAAAAATTGCAAATAAACATAACTTAAAAGTCATCTATGATGCAGCTCATGCATTTGGTGTTAAAAAAGATGGTGTATCTATTCTAAATTGGGGAGATTTATCAATTTTAAGTTTCCATGCAACGAAAGCTTATTCAACAATTGAAGGTGGTGCAATTATCTGTCATACCCCTGAAATGAAAAAAAAATTAGATCAGTTAAAAAATTTTGGCTATGAATCAGAAACTGAAATTCCAATGCTAGGCTCTAATGCTAAAGTAAATGAAATCCAAGCAGCATATGGACTAGCTAGTTTAAAATATATAGATAATGCTATAGCTTCAAGAAAACGCTCTGCAGAATTATATAGAAAAGAATTATCTAATATCAAGGGTATTTCTTGTTTAGATATACAGGATGATGTGAAATTAAATTATTCATACTTCCCTATTATCGTTAATTCAAAAGAATATGGTGAATCTAGAGATTGTTTATATTTCAGACTACGAGATAATAATATTTTATCAAGACGATATTTTCACCCTTTAATTACCGATTTTGATTTTTATAAAAACCACGATTATAAAAAATACGATCTTAGTATTTCTAAAAAAACATCAGATAATGTTATTTGCTTACCTATGCATCATAATTTAACTGAAAATAATATTAATTTTATTATTGAGATAATTAAAGGTAGTTTAAAATAATGATTTTAGCTGTTATGCAACCATACCTTTTTCCATATATAGGGTATTATCAACTTGCCTATCATAGTGATATGTTTATATTTTATGATGATGTAAACTATATTAAAGGTGGATACATAAATCGTAATAATATTCTAACAAAAAATGGTTTTCAGTTATTTACTATTCCTATAATTAAAGCGTCTAGTTTTAAAAAAATAAATGAACTTTCTTTTCAAGAAGACACTCGAAAAATTCTAACCTCTATATCTCAAACGTATTCTAAAGCCCCATATTTTTCCTCTATTTTTCCTCTTATTGAAAAAATATTAAATGACAACAATAGAAATGTTGCACATATAACATCAAGATCAATAATTGAAGTTTTTCAATATATCGGTTTAAAATTGTATCATGATTTTTCTTCTAAAATAAATTATAACCGGGAAAATAGTGCCCAAGAAAAAATATATGAATTATGTAAAATAAATAATGCAGATAAATATGTAAATGCATATGGAGGAATGTCTCTTTATGATAAAGATGAATTTAAAAAAAGAAATATTGAGTTAGGTTTTATAAATTCCATACCAACTCCTTACACTCAGATAAATTCAAATGAGTTTATAAAAAATGCTTCAATGATCGATATTTTAATGAATTGTAGTAAAGATGAAATAATAAACCAACTAAATAATTATACAGTTATATAGGTGAAATATGTCATTTTATACACAAGAGCAACTTTTAGAGATTGGATTTAAAAATATCGGAAAAAATTGTAAAATAAGTAGCAAAGCTTCAATATATAGACCCGAGGAAATTGAGATAGGTAATAATTGTCGTATTGATGATTTTGTTATTTTATCTGGCAAAATCCACTTAGGAAATAACATTCACATTGCTGCATTTTGTAATTTAAGTGCTGGTGAATGCAGTATTCTATTTGAAGATTTTTCAGGATTAGCATATGGCTGTCATGTCTTTACAGGAACCGATGATTATAGTGGCAGAACAATGACAAATCCAACCATACCATTAGAATATAAAGGATTAAAAGAGAAAAATATTATTATTGGGCGACACTCAATTATAGGCACAAATTCAATTATTATGCCTGGCGTAAATATTGCTGAAGGAACCGCAGTCGGTGCCTTATCGATGATAACAAAAAGTACAAAGCCATGGGGTATTTATTTTGGTAATCCAGCCAAAAGAATTAAAGAACGAAAAAAAAGCTTATTACTTTTAGAGACTGAATATTTAAAAAATGAAAATAAATAAACTCCCCCCCCCATCATCAGAAACAGAAATAATGCAATCATGGATTTATACGGATATAGTTTATGTGTCAATTATATGTTGTACTTTTAATCAAGATAAATATATTTCTGACGCAATAGATAGTTTTTTATCTCAAAAAACAACCTATAAATTTGAAATCATCATACATGATGATTGCTCTACAGATACAACTGAACAAATACTTTCTTCATATAAATCAAAATTTAAAAATATAATAAAAATAATTAGGCCAGCTAAAAATATTTATTCAGAATATGGTGCTAATTATCCTGGTTTAAATGCAATATCATTTTCATCTGGGAAATATATATCCTTATGTGAAGGTGATGATTATTGGATTGACGAAAATAAAATACAAAAGCAAGTATTAGCTTTAGAAAAAAATAATAGAATTAAAATATGCTTTACAGCTGCAATAAAATCATCAGAAAATGATAATTCTGTTATAGCATTTCATAATAAAAAAGCAAAAATATTTTCTGTTGAAGATGTAATTATAAATGGAGGGGCTTTCATGCCAACTGCTAGTCTATTTATTAATAAAGACGTTTTCAATAACATTCCAAATTGGTTTAAAAGCGCCCCTATTGGAGATTATTATCTTCAAATCTTGAGTTCAATAGATAATGGAGCTATATATTTACCTATAGTATCTTCAGTGTATCGTAAGTTATCAATAGGATCATGGTCTGAATCAAATCTTTCTCATGATAGAATAATTTCTCATCGAGAAAAATCTAACAACATGTATAAATTTTTACTAAAGGAATATCCTAAGTATAAAAAATCTTTTTTTATTTCCTTTATTAGAAGTAATCTAATATCTATACTTGTTTCAATTAAACATTTAGACTTTAAATTATTTTTATTATTGATGAAATATTATATAAAACTATAGTTGCCTTTACTATGAACAAAGAAAAACTCTATAAATTAATTTTAGTTATTTTATTAATTAGCTTTATTCCAAATATAGTTATAACATTTCAATCATTGTTAAATAATTTTATTTTATTAGAAAATAAAACTTTCGAAGTTAGCTATGAATCAATTATAGTTTCTCTTCTTCTATATATATCATTATTATTATTATTATTATTAATTTCTATATTTTTTATTCAAAAAATGAGAGTAAGTTATCAGCTTAATAATAAAGTTAGCTTTAGGCTGGGATTGTTTATTTTAACTCTTCAATGTTTATTTGTAGTCTTCAATTATATATATCAAATAAATACTGCTGGATACAATAGTAAAGGACTTTCCCCCTGGTATTTAAATTATTTTTTCATATTATTTAATCCCGATAGCTTATGTCTTATTTATATATTTATAGCTAAAAAATCCTTATTAAAAAAAACCAATATAACAATATTCTTAATTTCAACAATCTCGAGAGGATGGATGGGGGGAATATTACCAATTATTACTTATCTTTTTTGCACCTCAAAAATAAATATCCGAATAATATTTCCTTTAGCTATATTTTTTTTCCTTAATCTTCCTTTTTTATTTAATGCTAAATGGTTTTTTAGAGAACATAATATTTCAGATATAAATTGGGACTTAATGGTTAACTTATTTAGTTTTTCTACGGGATATTTTCAAGCTCTTTTTGATACTTTTAATTATATTATAAACAGATTACAGCATATAACAATAATCAGCTATATATATGATATTTCAGATTCTATTTATCCATTAAAAAATAACTTTCTTTCTGTTTACTCTGAAGGCTTACCCCAACGATTATTTCATAATCTATTAGGTACAGATTATATTCTTCTAAACCAATATATTGTTCAAAACTTTATAGCAGATAATAATGCTGGCTGGAATGTACAAGTAGGACTAAGCTCTTGGTTCATAATATCACCTTTCCAATCGATATTTTTAATTATATATTTTTCTGCTCTTTTAATAATAGCTCATAATATTCCAATACTAAAAAAAATATATAACTACCATTTGTTAGTTTTATATTTAGCTATATTTACTCTTCTAGTAGGATGGGTTAGTACATTTATTAATGTTATTATATATGGATTAATATCAGCAATGATAATAAAGTTTTTTAATTTAAAAACATCAATATTTAATGAAGATAAAGATGAAAAATAATATTTTACACATAATTTCAGGATTAGGAAATGGTGGAGCAGAAGGCGTTCTATACCGTCTATGTATATCAACAGTTGAAAAATATAATCATAAAGTAATATCTTTAACAACAAATGGAAAATACGGCACCCTATTACAAAAAAATGGGATTGAAGTAATAGAATTAGGTTTAAATAAAAATTTTTTTAAAAATATAAAAAAAATAATTATTCTATATAGGATAATTAAAAACTCATCTCCCGATATAATTCAAACATGGATGTATCATGCTGATTTAATTGGCGGTATATTGGGAAGAATGGCTGGAATAAAAAACATTTATTGGAACATTAGACATACTAATCTAGATAAAAAGAAATCAAAAATAACCACAAGATTAATATCTAAAGCATGCTCTATTTTAAGCTATTATTTACCAAAAAAAATCATATGTTGTGCATTAAGCTCTCAAAAAATACATGAGGAAATCGGTTATGACAAAAATAAATTTTTTATTATTCCTAATGGATATGATTTAAATATATATAAAAGTTTTATTGCTAACACCAAACTAATTGACGAATATAACATTAATAAAAACATTCCTATTTTAGGTATGGTGGGAAGATATGATTCTCAAAAAAATCATACTGGCTTATTAAATTCATTATACTTACTAAAAAATGAAGGTATTGAATTTAAATTTTTACTAGTAGGACGAGATATAAATTTAAATAACAAGTTATTAAATGAAGAAATTAATAATTTAAATCTAGAAAATAATATTATCTTACTGGATCAACAAAATAATATTGCTAATATTATGAACATGCTAGATATACATGTCTTATCTAGCTCTTTTGGAGAAGCATTCCCCAATGTCATAGCAGAAGCAATGGCGTGCTCCACGCCCTGTATTTCTACAAATGTAGGTGATGCAGCTTTAATTATTGCTGATACAGGCTGGGTAACTCCCCCTATGAATGATATTGAATTAGCACGTGCAATTAAAGATGCTATTTTTCAATTTAAAAATAATAAAGAATTATGGAAAAATAGAAAAAAAAGATGTAGAGAACATATTTTAAATAATTTCAGTATCAATAAAATGATTTTAAATTATTATAAAATTTGGGGTGACAAATGAAAATTGTTATTATTGGCACTACTTCAGCTAGTTTACTTGGTTTTAGAAAGGACTTAATTTTATATTTAGTGGAAAACAAACATGATGTATTTGTTCTAGCTATTGATTTAGATGCTGAAGCAGAAAAAAAATTATTATCTCTAGGAGCTGTACCTATAAAATATAAATTTAGTAGAACAGGTTTGAATCCTATTAGTGATATAAATAACACATTTAAACTCTCTAAAGTTATAAAAAATATTTCCCCAGAAATTACCCTATCCTATTTTTCAAAACCGGTAATTTTTGGTACTATTGCAGCCAAGTTAGCAAATGTACCAAGAATAATCCCAATGCTTGAAGGATTAGGATATGTTCATACAAAAACAAAAACTGGATTTAATATAAAAAAAAGAATCTTACAATTTATTCAAGGTATTCTTTATTCTATTAGTTTTCACTTAGCTGATGATATAATTTTCTTAAATCAGGATGATCCAGTAGATCTATCTAAAAGCTGTTATCTTCCTAAAAGAAAGATTAATATTTTAGGTGGAATTGGATTAAACTTAACTGAGTATAAATACTCAAAACCTCAAATAAAAAAAAATATAAAATTTATTTTTATAGGTCGATTATTAAAAGAGAAAGGTATTTTTGAATTTATTGAAGCTTGTAAAATTGTGAAAGAAAAATATCCTTTTTCTGAATTCATTGTTCTAGGCGAATTAGATATAAATAATCCATCTAGCTTATCAAAAGAAGAATTAGATGAGCTAATAAATTCAAATTTTATTACTTACCCTGGTTTTGTTAAAAATATCCATGAATGGATTTCTTCATCTCATGTTTTCGTTCTTCCTTCATATAGAGAAGGTTTTCCTAGAAGTACTCAAGAAGCAATGGCGATAGGCAGAGCAATTATCACCACACATGTTCCTGGTTGTAAAGAAACCGTTATTAATGGGTATAATGGTTTTATTATTCCTCCTTTTGATCCTTGTGAATTATCGGATAAAATGATTTATTTCATAGAATCACCACAAGAAATAATCCGGATGGGGAATAATAGCTATAATTTCGCTAAAGAAAATTTTAATAAAGATTATGTTAACCCTCAAATTACTAAAATAATTATTGGAAAAGAGAATTTATAATAAAATGCTTTTATCTATTCAATATTTAAGAGGAATTGCTGCTATCTACGTAGTATTATATCATTTTAGAATATATTTAAATGATAATTTATTAATTAAAAAACTAGGAGATATTCTTTTTGATTATGGTTATTTTGGGGTTGATCTTTTTTTCATGATAAGCGGTTTTGTGATAGTCCTATCCACAGAAAAAAAATCAGAGAAAAAAGACTTCATAATTAAAAGACTATTCAGGATTTACCCTGTATATTTATTCATACTGTCTATTTATGTATATCTTGATTGGAATCATATTAATAATAGCGATTTATTGAAGTCAATATTTTTTATTCATCTTGATTATTTAAAATCAGCACCTTTCTATGGCTATTCTATGATAACTCCAGCCTGGACTTTATCATATGAAATTATTTTTTATTTTTTATTTTTTATTTCTTATTCAATCTCACATAAATATAGGGTTATAATCTGTACTATCTTAATCGCTCTTCTATTTACTATAATAAATTTATACTTTAACAATGATTATGCTTATAGCGCATATGGTTCCATTAATTACAATGGTCTTTTTTGTGGTTTATTAAAAATTTTATCATCACAAATGATATTTGAATTTATTTTGGGAATGATACTGTATGTGATTTATAAAAATATAACTATAAACTTATATTTAATGCCAATTATTGGTATCGTTTTTTTATTTTCTATTGTATTAATAATCAGTCCTGCAAATTCAGGCCATGGTGTGTTTAATATAGGTTTAGGATGTTTCGCTCTTTTATTTTCATTGATTTTTTTAGAGAAAAATAATAACATTATTATTATAAAGCCACTTATTTTACTAGGGAATATATCGTATTCTTTATATCTATCTCATTTATTAGTATATAGATTAATATTAAAAGATAATTTTTTATTATTTAAATATATAAATCAATTGAATGCTACACTTAAACTATTTTCAATAACATTATTATGTATATTATTTTCCTACTTTCTTTATATTCTCATTGAAAAACCCTCCATAAAACTTGCAAGAAAATTTTTGAATAACAAACATTTTAAGAAGATAAGCTATGTATAAAATCACAATCTCCGGTACCGGCTATGTCGGTCTATCTAACGGAATACTTCTTTCCCAAAACAACAAAGTTGTTGCGTTAGATATCAATAAAGAAAAAGTCGAACTCTTAAATAAAAAAATTTCTCCTATTTCTGATAAAGAAATTGAAGAGTTTTTGGCAACCAAAGAGCTTGATTTTACTGCAACATTAGATAAAGAGTTTGCTTATAAAGATGCGGATTTTGTTATCATTGCAACACCAACCGATTACGATCCTAAAACGAACTATTTCAATACCTCTTCTGTAGAATCAGTTATTCGTGATGTTTTAGAATATAATCCAAACACGACAATGATCATAAAATCAACCATCCCTGTTGGCTTTACCAAAGAAATGAGAGAAAAATATAATACGAATAATATTATCTTTTCTCCTGAATTCTTACGTGAAGGCCGTGCACTTTACGACAATCTTTATCCATCACGTATTGTTATTGGTGAGCAATCAGAAAGAGCGCAAAAATTTGCTGACCTTTTACAACAAGGTGCATTAAAGAAAGATATTGATGTTCTATTCACTGATTCCACAGAAGCAGAAGCGATTAAATTATTTGCGAATACTTATTTAGCATTACGTGTTGCTTACTTTAATGAGTTAGATAGCTACGCTCAAGCTTACAACCTAAATGCAAAACAAATTATTGAAGGTGTCTGTTTAGATCCACGCATTGGTAATCATTACAATAATCCATCATTCGGTTACGGCGGTTACTGTTTACCAAAAGATACTAAGCAACTATTAGCAAACTACGACTCTGTTCCTAATAATATTATTAGTGCTATCGTTGAAGCTAACCGCACACGTAAAGACTTTATTGCAGACTCTATTATTGCCAAATCGCCAAAAATCGTGGGTGTGTATCGTTTAATTATGAAATCTGGCTCTGATAATTTCCGCTCATCTTCAATCCAAGGCATTATGAAGCGTATTAAAGCCAAAGGGATTGAAGTGGTAATCTATGAGCCTGAAATGAAAGAAGAGACCTTCTTTAACTCAAGATTGGTTCGTGATTTAAATGAATTTAAATCAATCTCTGATGTTATTATTACCAATAGAATGTCATCAGTGCTAAACGATGTTGAAGAAAAAGTTTATACTCGCGACCTCTTTGGTAACGATTAATTAATAAATACGGGTTAATTACGTAATGAAATATTTAGTCACGGGTGCAGCAGGGTTCATTGGTTTTCATCTAATAAAAAAACTAATCCAACAAGGTGAAACTGTTGTTGGCATCGATAATCTCAATGATTATTATGATGTTTCCTTAAAAGAATCCAGACTTAACATTCTGAATCAATTAAATAACTTTTCATTTTCTCTTATTGACATAGCTGATAGGGAAAAAATGGCTAGTCTATTTGAAACTGAGAAATTTGATAGAGTGATTCATCTAGCAGCACAAGCAGGTGTTAGATATTCACTAATTAACCCATTTTCTTATGCTGATAGCAATTTAACGGGCTTTTTAACGATTTTAGAAGGATGTCGCCATAACAATGTTAAGCATCTTGTTTATGCTTCATCAAGTTCTGTTTATGGCTTAAATGATGAATTGCCATTTTCACCTCATGATCAGGCTAACCATCCTGTTTCATTATATGCGGCAACGAAAAAAGCTAATGAATTAATGGCTCACAGCTATTCTCATTTATATGGTATACCAACAACTGGATTACGCTTTTTCACTGTCTATGGCCCTTGGGGTCGTCCTGATATGGCATTATTTAAATTTACAAAAGCCATTATCAACGATGATCCTATTGATATTTATAATAATGGTGAAATGAAACGAGACTTTACTTATGTTGAAGATATCGTGGAGGGTGTGGCTCGCATCGCTGATGTAATACCAACACCACAACAAGACTGGAAAGTGAGTATAGGAACTCCAGCTAATAGTTCTGCACCTTATAAAGTTTATAATATTGGTAATGGTTCTCCAGTTAATTTAATGGATTATATTAGTGCATTAGAAACTCACTTAGGAAAAGTTGCAGATAAAAATATGTTACCAATGCAACCGGGTGATGTTTACACTACATGGGCAGACACTGAGGATTTATTTAAAGCAACTGGCTATAAGCCTCAAACAAGTGTAGATGAAGGTGTAAAACAGTTCGTTGATTGGTATAGAAATTATTATCAAGTTAAATAAACCATGCTCAATATCGTCTTATTTGAACCCGAAATTCCACCGAATACGGGTAATATTATCCGCCTATGTGCTAACACAGGCTTTCATCTTCATTTGATCCAACCATTGGGTTTTACTTGGGATGATAAACGTCTACGTCGTGCAGGGCTTGATTATCGTGAATTTGCGGATATTAAGCAGCATCACGATTACTATGCTTTTTTAGAAAGTGAAGGTCTAAACCCTGATAATGCACAATCACCCACTGGTGCGCGTGTATTTGCCTTAACGACGAAAGGGACACCTGCACATAGTAATGTAAGTTATCAAGATGGGGATTATCTCCTGTTTGGGCCTGAAACTCGTGGTTTACCGCCTTATGTGTTGGATAATATGCCAACACAACAGAAAATCAGAGTCCCGATGCTTGCAGATAGTCGCAGTATGAACCTATCAAATACTGTTGCCGTTGTCGTTTTTGAGGCATGGCGTCAGCTAGGTTATCCTGGTGCGTTATTAAGAGACTGAAATGCAAAAAGCGCTAATCATTAATAATGAGCAAGCGCTTTTTTCTATTTAATCCAAAGATATTAAAACTTCGTTTAGTCTATTTTTAGTCGTTTTATTTCAGCAACAACTTTTGTAATATACCGACACCCTTTTCCCACATCCTTTAATACTAATGCGTGAGCACCAATCACAGCGTTGTCGCCTATCTCTATCTCGCCACCAATAATCGAAGAGTTACAACCTATATAAACGTTATTACCGACTCGGATATTGGCTTTGCCGTCTTTCTCTTTTACACCAATAGTCACGCCTTGCATCAAGGTCACATTTTCACCTAACTGGCAGTAATTCGTCAGTACAATCCCGATTGGATGAGGTAATGAAAAGCCTTTACCTATGCGTGTTTTTAATGAGATATCGTTGCAATATTTACGATTATTTTTAGCACCAATACGAATGCCTAATTTTTTAAGAAACCGATTTTTAGAGAAATAAAAGAATTGGGCGACGCGCCACCAAAACAGATAACGAGAACGTTGGCAGAAAAAGACGCGGTGAAAAAGTCTTATCCAATTAAAAGGCTTGTTATCACCAATATATTCAGCGTGTAAACAAGCCTTAAGATCAGAAAGTGTAACTTTGGTTAATGCCATTAAATCCCATCACCACATTCAAAACCGGGCACAACACCATTAAAGTGCTGATCCATATCGAGGGAAGGCTTGTCACTGGTCGGCTTACCAACAATGCGGGCAGGAACACCAGCAACTGTAGTGTGTGCAGGCACCTCATGTAATACCACAGAACCTGCACCAATTTTGGCGCCGCGACCAATCTCGATATTGCCGAGTATTTTAGCACCCGCGCCAATCATCACACCTTCGCGCACTTTAGGGTGACGATCCCCTCCCGTTTTACCTGTTCCCCCTAAAGTGACAGATTGTAAGATGGAAACGTCATTCTCAACGATAGCGGTTTCACCAATCACAATGCCCGTTGCGTGATCCAGCATAATGCCATGACCAATGCGAGCGGCTGGATGAATATCGACACCAAAAGTAACAGATATCTGATTTTGTAAGTAAATAGCAAGTGCTTTACGATCTTGGCTCCATAACCAATGCGCAATGCGATAAGCTTGCAATGCATGGAAACCTTTTAAATAAAGCAGTGGTGTAGAGTATTTATCAACTGCGGGGTCACGTAAGCGTACTGCTGAAATATCGTAAGCTGCACATTCAATCATAGAAGCATCACTACGATAGGCCTCTTCAACAATTTCACGTACTGCAATCGCGGGCATAGTTTGAGTTGCCAGCTTGTTTGCCAGCATATAACTTAAGGCACTGCCTAAATTTTCATGCTTGAGTAGTGTCGCATGGAAGAAGCTTGCCAAAATCGGCTCGCAATCTGCCAAACATTTTGCTTCATTTTTAATATGATCCCAGACTTTTTTTAGTTCTTCTAGCGACATACTCACTCTCATTCTTTTTACATTGAAGCCTAAGTAAATACTTAGGCTTCTTATGTTTAAAACCGAAATGGATACCTTAGACTGATGCCTTAAGCCAATACCTAAATGCATGGCGATTATCTAAAATAGACTTAGAAAAGATTGCTGTCTATCTCATCTTTCGTTGCACGGCCTAATAAAGATAATGCCGCTTCTTTGGCATCTTTATGCTGATATAAAATCTGGTAGATCTGTTCAGTGATAGGCATTTCAACACCAACTTGTTCAGCTAATGCACGAACTTCTTTGGTATTACGATAACCTTCGACTACCTGCCCGATTTTCTCTTGGGCTGTATCAACGTCAAAACCTTGGCCTAGCATCATGCCGAATCGACGATTACGAGATTGGTTATCGGTACAGGTTAACACTAAATCACCCAAGCCAGCCATTCCCATAAACGTTGCGGCATCTGCACCTAATGCTTTACCTAAACGGCTCATTTCAGCAAGACCTCGGGTGATCAGCGCTGTACGCGCATTAGCACCAAAGCCCATACCATCAGACATACCCGCACCAATAGCAATCACGTTTTTGACCGCGCCACCTAATTGCACACCGATAAAGTCAGGATTTTTATAGACACGGAAGCTTTTGCCACAATGGAAAAGCTGTTGAAGTTCTTCAGAGAACGTATTATCCGTTGATGCCACAGAAATCGCGGTGGGCAAACCAGCGGCAAGCTCTTTAGCAAAAGTAGGACCTGATAAAACTGCGAGCGGGATTTCATTACCTAATACTTCACGCGCTACATCTTGCAACAAGCGACCAGTATGTGCCTCAAGTCCTTTTGTCGCCCAAACAACACGCGCATCCTGACGTAAAAAGGGTTTGATCTGTTGTAATACATCACCAAAAACATGGCTTGGGATCACAACCAGAATATTACGGCTGGCTTCAATGGCTTTTTGCAAAGAAGCTTCCATGTATAAACTATCAGGAAAGGAAACATCGGGCAGAAATGCCTGATTACAGCGAGCTTGCTCTAACGCAGCAACATGCTCAGCATCATGACCCCAAAGTACGACGTCATGACCATTGCGCGCTAAAGTAATCGCTAAAGCGGTGCCGTATGAACCGGCACCGATAACTGTCATAGAAGCGTTCATTAAGCTTCTTCAGCCCCTTCATTAGCCGCATCAGTTTGTTGCTGTTGTAAATAGTTCATAAACAACGCATCAAAGTTAACAGGTGCTAAGTTCAGTTGTGGGAAAGTACCACGGCTAACTAAGTTAGTGATACATTCACGAGCGTAAGGGAACAGAACGTTAGGGCAATATGCACCTAAGCAATGTGCCAGTTGAGTGCCTTCGATACCTTCAACGGTAAAGATACCTGCTTGTTGAACTTCACACAGGAATGCTGTTTCGTTATCCATTGTTGCGGTTACAGTCACGCGCAGAATAACTTCATAGACGTTTTCAGCTAAAGTATTAGAAGAAGTATCCAGATCTAATTTAACTTCTGGTTGCCACTCTTTTTGGAAAACTTGTGGGGCATTAGGCGCTTCAAAAGAGATATCTTTTGTATAGATACGTTGAATTTGAAAAGTCATCTCTTGGTTTTGCTGTTCTGACATAATAATCTTACCTTTTTATATCCTTATTAATTGAATAGCAGTAAGTATAGAACTCAATCTGCCCGCTCGTTACTTTTTACCTTTAGCCAGTGGTAAATTCTCACCACTCCAGCCTGAAAGACCATCTTTTAAGATAAAGACTTTTTCAAAACCGAGTTTAATTAGGCTTTCTGCAGGTTTAGCACCTTCAATACCTGATGGTGACACAACAATAACTGGCTGTGATTTATATTTCTCCAGCTCAGCAATATTATTATTTTTGATTTCAGAAGGCGTTAAATTGATAGAATCAATGATGTGTCCTTTACGGAATTCATCACGGCTACGGATATCAACACACACCGCATTCTCTTTGTTTATCAAAGAAATCGCTTCTGTACGGGAAATATTTTTCGTCTTAGAAAAAAGCCCTTTAAAGGTCAATACAATGACCGCCACCAGCAACGCGACCCAGACAAAGCTTAACAGGGTGTGCCGGTTGAAAAATTGCATTACTTCTTGCAGCATAGGATGCAATCACTCTCGTTGGTTAAAAATAGTATCAAAGAGCCAAAGTATACCTTTGTCATGGCGCAATTACAGCCTATTCCTGCTTTTCTCTTTCTATTTTTGCGGAAAGTTTCTCAACAATCATTTTTTTTATTGACGGATTTATGTACCATTAGCGTCGGTTCCGTGAAAAAGGATGAATTGAAAAGGCCTTGTCTTTTTACTCTACAGGATCCCTCTTCAGGCAAGCTATTAATAAATCAACATCCCTAATAGTGGCTACTTACGTATAAAATCACCCATATTACGTAAGATTTATACCTGTCTGAGATACAACAACTATCTGTTATTTATTTAAAAGTATTGAGAACACGAGCATGTCGCAAACAAATCAAGTGCCTAAAATTGGATTCGTTTCATTAGGTTGCCCTAAAAATTTAGTGGACTCTGAACGTATCCTAACCGAACTGCGTACAGAAGGTTATCAAGTTGTTCCTACCTATAATGATGCTGATTTAGTCATCGTCAACACCTGTGGGTTTATTGACAGCGCAGTACAAGAATCGCTAGAAGCGATTGGTGAAGCACTCGATGAAAACGGTAAAGTGATTGTTACTGGCTGTTTAGGTGCAAAAGAGAACCAAATTCGTGAAGTGCACCCTAAAGTACTCGAGATCACAGGGCCTCATAGTTATGAGCAAGTTTTATCTCATATTCACCACTATGTACCCAAACCTGATCATAATCCTTTTCTCAGCCTTGTTCCTGAACAGGGTGTAAAATTAACGCCTCGTCATTACGCGTATTTAAAAATCTCTGAAGGCTGTAATCACCGTTGTACTTTCTGCATCATCCCATCAATGCGAGGCGATTTAGATAGTCGTCCAATTGGTGAAGTATTAGGCGAAGCTAAAAGATTAGTGAATGCTGGCGTAAAAGAGTTACTGGTTATCTCTCAAGATACTTCAGCTTACGGTGTTGATACTAAACATCAAACGGGCTTTTGGGATGGAATGCCTGTCAAAACCAGTATGGTCAGTTTATGTGAACAACTGGCAAAATTAGGGATTTGGGTTCGCTTACATTATGTTTATCCCTATCCACATGTTGATGACGTTATTCCTTTAATGGCTGAAGGCAAAATTTTGCCTTATCTGGATATTCCATTACAGCATGCAAGCCCTAAAATTTTAAAACTGATGAAACGCCCAGGTGCCGTTGAGCGTACCTTAGAGCGAGTAAAACGCTGGCGTGAAATTTGCCCTGAATTAACCTTACGTTCTACCTTTATTGTCGGCTTTCCGGGTGAAACAGAAGAAGATTTCCAAATGTTGTTGGATTTCCTCACCGAAGCTCGCCTTGATCGCGTAGGTTGCTTTAAATACAGCCCTGTTGATGGAGCGAAAGCAAATGAATTGGCAGATCAAGTACCTGAAGAAGTGAAAGAAGAGCGTTATCATCGCTTTATGCAATTACAGCAACAAATTTCGACGGAACGCTTGCAAGAAAAAATCGGCAAAGTATTGCTTGTTATGATTGATGAAGTGGATGAAGAAGGTGCGATTGGTCGTAGTATGGCTGATGCGCCTGAAATTGATGGTGCAGTTTATCTCAATGAGCAATTTGATGTAGAACCGGGACAAATCGTTCGTGTTCTTATTGAACATGCAGACGAATATGACCTTTGGGGTACTATCGTCGAATAATCTCTCTCGTGGACAGCGTGATATTCTATTGCGCTGTCACACAGAATACCTCTTTTTTCCTCTCACCTATGATTATTGCTTTATAATCTCTTATTAATTGAATAGATTACCTGTTAGGTATTATCTGAAATTTCGGCTTTATTTCGTGTTAGCTGGTCAGTTGTTTTATGGCATGGAATAATCTTACAAACTGTTATGAAAGGTACGTTGGTCAGATGGCAGAGAAAATGGATCTTCAAAAAAAAACACATCCGTCTTATCGTGTATTTTCTTTACCGTTAATCACGTTGCTTATTAGCACCGCTCTCTTTTCTGCATCCCCTGTTTTTGCTAACACATTAACGGATAACCGCAATCAGCTAAAAGATCTACAAACCACGATTGCAGAAAAAGAAAAACAGGTTCAAGAACAACAAAAACAACGTACAGCCCTTCTTAATCAATTAAAAACACAAGAAACCCAAATTTCTAGTGCAGGTCGATCGGTGCATGAAACCCAAAACCGCTTACAAACATTGGGTAAAGAGATAAAAACCATTACCGCAAATATTGCGCGTCTGCAAAAACAGTATCAGTCACAGCAAGCATTATTGGCGCGTCAAATGGATGCCGCTTATCGTCAAGGTAAACACCAAGGTATAGAACTTCTGTTTCGTGGAGAAGAAGGCCAACGTGAAGAGCGTATTTTAGCGTATTACAGCTATATTAATGATGCACGCAAAGAAACAATGGCAGAGCTTGCTCAAACCTCAAAAGAGCTTGAAGCTGAAAAAGCAGCGCAGCAAGCAAAACAGAATGAACAAAAACAAGTCTTAACGAAACAACAGCAAGAAAAACAAAAGCTTGATAATGCCTTAGCCGCACGACAAAAAACACTGACTCAGCTTGAATCTACCTTAAAAGCAGATCAGAAAAACTTAGCCACCATGCGAGCTAACGAAGCACAATTAAGAAACAAAATTGCGCAAGCAGAGCGCGAAGCCAAAGCTCGCGCAGAGCGTGAAGCCCGAGAAGCGGCACGTATTGCCGCAAAACAACGCGAAGCCCAACAGCGCGGTTCAACCTATAAACCAACCGCTGAAGAACAGTCATTGATGTCACGTACTGGCGGTTTAGGTAAACCCGCCGGACAAGCAATTTGGCCAATCAGAGGCTCTTTATTACACCGTTTTGGTGAGTCTATTTCTGGCTCTGGTGAATTACGTTGGAAAGGAATTGTCATACCCGCAGCACAAGGCACAGAAGTAAAAGCGATTGCTGATGGCCGTGTGTTATTAGCCGATTGGCTTCAAGGTTATGGCCTAGTCGTGGTAGTTGAACACGGTAAAGGCGATATGAGCCTTTATGGTTATAACCAAAGTGCTTTAGTGAATGTCGGTCAGCAAGTAAAAGCAGGTCAGCCTATTGCTTTAGTAGGTAACAGTGGTGGGCAAGAGCGTTCAGCACTCTATTTTGAAATCAGACGTCAAGGAAAAGCAGTGAACCCTGTTCCTTGGCTTGGGAGGTAGGTTTGAAATTACTTGGCACATTACAACGCAAACACTCTTTTTTACTTAGTTTAATGTTGCTAAGCCTCGTTGTGAGCACGCCTGCATTTGCAGCTAAATTAGCCATTGTGATTGATGATTTTGGTTATCGTAAAAAAGAGGATAACCAAGTTTTACAACTTCCTACTGCAGTTTCTATCGCCATTTTGCCTGATTCTCCTCATGGTAAAGAGGTGGCGACTAAAGCGCATGCACAAGGACGAGAAATTCTGATCCACATGCCAATGGCCCCCATTAGCAAGCAACCTCTGGAGCGCGATACCCTAAAACCTTCCATGGATCAGGCTGAAATTAATCGTATTATTCAACACGCTATTAATAATGTGCCTTACGCTGTTGGTATGAATAACCATATGGGCAGTGCGATGACATCAGATAGACAAGCGATGGATAGAGTCATTAAAGCGCTTAATCACTCTAATCTCTATTTTTTAGATAGCGTGACCATTGGTAATACACAAGCAGCCATTGCGGCTAAAGCTGCGGGAGTGCCTTCTTTACGTCGTCATGTTTTTCTCGATAACGTACAAACAGAAGCCGAAACAAGGCAACAACTCGCTCGCGCCATTGCTTTAGCACGAAAAAATGGCTCTGCAATTGCTATCGGTCATCCTCATCCCTCAACGGTTAGAGCATTACAACAACAGTTGCCTTTATTACCTGCAGATATTCAACTTGTGGCACCAAGTCGCTTGTTAAAACCACAACAAGAAAAGCCCGAACAACCAAAACCGCCAAAAGTTGCACCTCCAACAGAACAGCCGCAAGAGCCAAAACCCGCTTCATGGTTAAAACCAGCACAAGAAGCGATTATTTCGATGAAAAAAAGTACGCTAATTAATACATTATCCCGTGGATTTAGCACCGCAGAAAAAAAGAAAACACCTACTCCAAATGAAACTGGTGAAGTAAAAGAGTAACGTAATAAAAAAGAGCCTTAGAAGGCTCTTTTTTAGCTTAATGATCACATATCACTGCCAATCTAAAATCACTTTACCTGATTGACCTGAACGCATGATATCAAAGCCTTTTTGGAATTCATCAATTGGGAATTCGTGGGTAATAATCGGCGAGAGATCAAGGCCAGACTGAATAAGTGCCGCCATCTTATACCATGTTTCAAACATCTCACGACCATAGATACCTTTAATAAACAGCCCTTTAAAGATAACTTGCCCCCAATCAATCGCCATATCAGAAGGAGGAATACCCAACAGCGCAATACGACCACCATGATTCATCGTATTCAGCATGGTACGAAACGCAGGTGGTGCGCCTGACATCTCTAATCCCACATCAAAGCCTTCTGTCATACCTAACTCTTTCATGACATCGATTAGGTTTTCTTTGCTGACATTCACCGCTCGGGTAACACCCATTTTTTTCGCAAGATCAAGGCGATATTCATTAACATCAGTGATCACCACATGGCGCGCACCCACATGTTTACAAATTGCTGCCGCCATAATCCCAATTGGACCTGCGCCAGAAACCAGCACATCTTCGCCGACTAAATCAAAAGATAATGCGGTGTGAACGGCATTACCAAAGGGATCAAAAATCGCCGCTAATTCATCAGGAATATTGTCTGGAATTTTAAAGGCATTAAAGGCAGGGATAACCAGATATTCAGCAAAACAGCCAGGGCGATTTACCCCCACACCAATGGTGTTACGGCATAAATGCGTACGACCGCCACGACAATTACGGCAATGACCACAAGTGATATGCCCTTCACCCGAGACACGATCACCAATATTAAAGCCTTTCACTTCCTGCCCTATCGCAACAATTTCACCGATATATTCATGCCCGACAACCATAGGAACAGGAATGGTTTTTTGTGACCACTCATCCCAGTTATAAATATGAACATCAGTGCCACAAATCGCCGTTTTACGAATTTTGATCATCACATCGTTATGACCAAGCTCAGGTACTGGAACATCGGTCATCCAAATACCTTCTTGTGCTTTTAATTTTGACAATGCTTTCATAGAGTAACCTTATGCAATCACATTAAGTTCTTTGCCAATTTTGATAAATGCCGCTACTGCACGCTCAATTTGTTCAGTAGTATGTGCTGCCGACATTTGTGTCCGAATACGGGCTTGCCCTTGAGGTACAACAGGATAGAAAAATCCTGTGACATAAATGCCTTCATTAAGTAAGCGGGTGGCAAATTCTTGGGCTAATTTAGCCTCGCCTAACATAACTGGAATAATCGCATGATCCGCCCCCGCCAATGTAAAGCCTGCCTCACTCATTTTTTCACGGAAAAGCGAAGCGTTACGCCATAAACGAGCACGAATTTCATCACCCGTTTTCAGCATATCTAAAACAGCAATAGAAGCCGAAACAATCGCAGGCGCTAACGAGTTCGAGAATAAATAAGGACGAGAACGCTGGCGTAACCACTCAACCACTTCTTTACGTGCTGCGGTATACCCCCCTGATGCACCACCTAATGCTTTACCTAAAGTGCCCGTAATAATGTCAACTCTGCCCATCACATCACAATATTCATGCGTACCACGGCCTTGAGCGCCCACAAAACCTACGGCATGCGAATCATCGACCATCACTAAGGCACCAAATTCATCCGCTAAATCACAGATAGATTTAAGATCGGCAATCACACCATCCATAGAAAACACGCCGTCTGTCGCGATCATAATGTGGCGAGCATTTTCTGCTTTGGCTTTTTCAAGTTGTGCACGCAGCTCTGCCATATTGTTATTGGCGTAGCGATAACGCTTCGCTTTACATAAACGCACACCATCAATAATAGAAGCATGGTTTAAGGCATCAGAAATAATCGCGTCTTCTGGCCCCATTAATGTTTCAAATAGTCCGCCATTAGCATCAAAGCAAGATGAATACAAAATGGCATCTTCCATACCTAAAAATTCAGCAATTTTATTTTCTAATGTTTTATGTGAATCTTGAGTACCACAAATAAAACGTACAGATGCCATACCAAATCCGTGGCTGTCCATACCTGCTTTTGCGGCTTCAATTAATTTTGGATGATTAGCCAAACCTAAATAGTTATTAGCACAAAAGTTAATAACATGACTTCCGTCAGCAACGGCGATATCTGCGCTTTGTGAAGAAGTGATGATGCGCTCATTTTTAAAGAGGCCATCTTGACGAGTTTGTTCGAGTTGTTGATTAATTTGTTGATAGAAAGAGTGGGTAGACATACTTTCTCCTAAGACTGCAGGGCGAAAAGAGGTAACATACATTTTTTGATTATAATGTAGTCGTTATTGTTTCTTATTCTATGCTTTTGCTCTATTAAAAACGACAAATGTAAATAAATAATGTTATTTGTGTAATTAAGATCACTAATACACACTGTATTTTTCGAGAATTTCAGCCTGTTATTCCGTGATGAACACTACCGTTAACGCTGTTCAGTGTTATTATAGACCTAGAGCTAATTTTTAGATTTTTATAGGAAGGGGTAGCCACATGATTATCGTCACGGGCGGTGCAGGTTTTATCGGCAGCAATATTGTTAAAGCATTAAATGATGAAGGTTATACCGATATATTGGTTGTTGATAACCTTAAAGATGGCACCAAGTTCGTGAATTTGGTCGATCTGAATATCACTGATTACATGGATAAAGAAGATTTTATTGCCAGCATTGTTGCTGGTGATGATTTTGGTGATATTGATGCGGTTTTCCATGAAGGTGCTTGCTCTTCTACCACTGAGTGGGACGGCAAATATATGATGGATAACAACTATCAATATTCTAAAGAGCTACTTCATTTCTGTCTCGAGCGCCAAATTCCTTTCTTATATGCCTCTTCTGCTGCCACTTATGGTGGTCGTACAGATAACTTTATTGAAGATAGAAAATATGAAGCGCCTTTAAATGTGTATGGCTATTCAAAATTCTTATTCGATGAATATGTGCGTCAGATTTTACCTGAAGCAGAATCGATGATTTGTGGCTTCCGTTATTTTAATGTTTATGGCCCTCGTGAAGGACATAAAGGCGGTATGGCAAGTGTTGCATTCCATTTAAATAACCAAGTCAATGCAGGTCAAAATCCAAAATTATTTGAAGGTAGCGAAACCTTCCAGCGTGATTTTATTTACGTTGGGGATGTGGCGGCGGTTAATTTATGGTTCTGGCGCAATAATGTATCGGGTATTTTTAACTGTGGTACAGGCCGAGCTGAATCATTCCAAGCTGTTGCAGATGCGGTTATTGCTTATCATAAAGATAAAGATCTCTCTATCGAACACATTGAGTTTCCAGAGAAATTAAAAGGTCGTTACCAAGCCTTTACTCAAGCTGATCTAACGAATTTACGTAAAGCGGGTTATACCGCACCGTTTAAAACAGTTGCCGAAGGTGTCGAGCTTTATATGCAATGGTTAAATCAAGGTAAGTAATCGCTGTTTATGAAAATCTTTGTGGTAGGGCCTTCATGGGTCGGGGACATGATGATGTCTCAAAGTCTTTATCGTACATTGAAAGCATTACATCCTGCGGCAACGATTGATGTGATGGCACCAGCATGGTGCCGTCCACTACTCGAAAAAATGCCAGAAGTGGATAATGCCATCCCAATGCCATTAGGCCATGGCGCGTTAGCCATTGGTGAACGTCGCCGTTTAGGAAAACAATTAAGAGAGAATGGTTATACCCATGCTTATGTATTACCTAACTCGTTTAAATCTGCCTTAGTCCCTTTCTTTGCAGATATTCCTAAGCGCACAGGTTGGCGTGGAGAAATGCGTTATGGCTTATTAAATGATTTACGCCCTTTAGATAAAGACGCTTTTCCGCTAATGGTTGAACGTTATGTGGCGCTGGCTTATGACAAGCAGAAAGTACAAAAAGCGACAGATTTACCTCAACCTCTGCTTTGGCCTAAGCTATCAGTCACCGAGAGTGATATCTCTACCACATTGCATCAATTTTCATTATCGACACAACGCCCTGCGATTGGTTTTTGCCCCGGTGCTGAATTTGGCCCCGCAAAACGTTGGCCTCATTATCATTATGCCGCTTTAGCACAAAAATTAATTGCTGAGCAGGGTTATCAGATTTTCCTTTTTGGCTCTCAAAAAGACAACGAAGCTGGTGAAGAGATCAAACAAACCTTAACGCCAGAAGCTCGTGAAGCCTGTTTTAATCTTGCAGGCGAAACCAGTCTTGAACAGGCGGTTAATTTGATTGCATCTTGTAAAGCCATCGTCAGTAATGACTCTGGTTTAATGCATGTGGCAGCCGCCTTAGAGCGCCCATTAGTCGCCCTTTACGGCCCAAGTAGCCCTGATTTTACGCCACCGTTATCCCATAAAGCGCGCGTGATCCGTTTAATTACGGGTTATCACAAAGTACGTAAAGGGGATGCTGAACAAGGTTATCACCAAAGCTTAATTGATATTCAGCCAGAGAAGGTTTTTGCTGAATTAGAAAATTTACTGTCAACGGAGCCATCAGCGTGAAGCGGGTATTAATCGTTAAAACCTCTTCCATGGGCGATGTTTTACATACATTGCCAGCATTAACTGATGCCATAAATGCATATCCTGATATCCGCTTTGATTGGGCAGTTGAAGAAGGTTTTGCACAAATCCCAAGCTGGCATCAAGCCGTTGATACCGTGATCCCTGTGGCTATTCGCCGTTGGCGTAAAAACTGGTTTAGTGCACCTATTCGTGCTGAACGTGCTCAATTTCGTCAAGCGATCCAAGCACATCATTACGATGCTGTGATTGATGCACAAGGTTTATTAAAAAGCGCCTTTTTGGTCACTCGATACGCCAAAGGCACTAAACACGGCTATTCTCGTCAAAGTGCCCGTGAACCTTTAGCCCGTTTTTTTTACGATATTCGCCACGATGTCAGTAAAAAAATGCATGCCGTTGAGCGAATTCGCCAGTTGTTTGCCTTAAGCTTAAATTACCCTATTCCACAATCTCAGGGTGATTATGGGATTGCGCAGCATTTTCTCTCACTTCCATCCTTTGATGAACGCCCTTATTTGGTCTTCTTGCACGCAACAACACGTGATGAGAAACATTGGCCAGAATCTCATTGGCGAAAATTAATTGCCCTACTTGCCGATTCTGGATTGCGCATCAAATTACCTTGGGGCGCAGAGCATGAACATCAACGCGCGATTCGTTTAGCCAAAGATTTTGACTATGTTGATGTGTTGCCAAAAATGTCACTCGCTGATGTTGCTCAAGTGATTGCGGGTGCGAAAAGTGTCGTGTCTGTCGATACCGGATTGAGCCACTTAACCGCCGCATTAGATAAGCCTAATATCACCCTATTTGGTCCTACCGATCCCGGTTTAATCGGCGGTTACGGTAAAGACCAAACGTCTGTAAAAGCAGAAGGCGGGGATATTGGGGAGATAAGTGCGCAGGATATTTTTATAAAGCTAAATAATAATGAATAGTAATATGAAAATTTATATTGTTAATTTAGAAAAAGATGTTGAAAGAAAGGCATCAATTAAAGCACAGCTTGATGATTTAAATTTAAACTATGAGTTTATCTCAGCCGTTTATGGGAAAAACCTTTCTCAAGAAGAAATTTCGCGTTTAAGCCCTGATTTTGAGAAAACCAGTTTAACATTGCCAGAATTAGGTTGTGCCTTAAGTCATTTGAACGTTTATAAAAAAATTATTGAAAATAATGAAGATATTGCACTTATTTTAGAAGATGATGTAAAGCTTAATCCTAATTTAAGCCAATATTTAGATATACTCAGTCATCGAAATCTTACTAACAAGCCAGAAATTATCTTACTAAATAAAGTAAATGAGTATATTGATAGCTTTAAACAGAAACTTAATGATACTTATTCATTAGTTAATGTCATCGATTCCGTTGGTGCATATGGATACTGTATTAATCAAATAGCTGCAAAAAATTTACTCAAATTTTTACAACCTATATGGATAGTGTCAGATGAATGGAAGCTCATCAGAGAAAAAAATATTTCAGCAATTAAAGCGATAGTACCACCTTTAATCACATTCACAATACATGCGGATAATTCGACAATATCTAATGAAGTTAGAGCTGATCTCACTGATTTCGATAGAAAAAAACGAAAAAGAAGCTTAAAAGAATCGATCAGATTAATATTTTGGCGTATTTTCATCCGTAGCTGGGTAAGAAAAGTACGCCCCTAGAAGATTTATTCTTATTATCTTCTATCTACTTTAAATCATTATTATTTTTCCTGTCGTCGCTGGGTTACACCAGCGCTGTTTATACTCCCCAGACATAAAGCCGTATGAATAATATAATGGTAAATTAAGTTCATTAGCTACATTATTAGCTTTAATTATATTATTCCACATTGCTATTGTGCCTAATGAATGTTTTTTTATTTCCATATCATAGCCAATATTACAAAAATCAACAAAGAAGCCTAATTTAGATTGTGTCGATATTAAAAACTGTATACATATTGGAGTATTTTTATAATATAACACTTGCCCAAATAAACTATTTTTAAACCTTTTAAAAAAATCTATGCAGATATTTCGATCACCAATACCTATATTTCTTCGTTTAAAAAAAAGCTCATTGAAAATATCATATAATTTGCTACTCTCGATCTCTTTTATATCAACAAATTCCCCTCCATCATTACAAAAACGTCGAATATCTCTTTCTCTTGTCTGCACTGTTTTTTTTGAAAACTCGCTTATTGATTTACTTAAAGCAATCTTTCTTTTTGAAAATAAAGAAAATGATGCATTAATAAAATTTGTTGAAAGTGGATTTAAACATTTTGATTTAAATGGAGCGATACATCTAACCGATGGATCAAAAGGAGGCAAAGGTGAAAACTCGGGAATAAAAGGAGCTATTTTTTCTCTATTTTCTTTAATAGGATTCTTCCAATCATTAACTAACCAACCATTATCTAAACAAGCTGACCCTAATAATTTACCTTTTTTTATATAGGATAGGAAAGTAAGTTCAATACCTTGATCCAGCATATACTGAATAAAATCTGGAGATGACTCAGAATTATAACCATAAATATCACAACATTCTTTATATTCAGAAAATGTCGTTTTCTCCCATCCTAAAAACTTTAACATAATGCTATGCCTTAAAATTATCTAATTAAATACTCTATTTTTTATAACACAAAGAGATAATTATTTTACTGCTCATTTTATCTTCTAATTTTTGTTTGATAATACTCAGCTAACGTCATTCCCTGCACTTTATCCGACAAGAAACTAAATAACATTTCTAAATCGTCATAAAGCCCTTCAATCTCCTTTTCTGTTCGGAATGTTGGACTACCGCCTGGCATAAATTCAGACGAATGCAACATAAATTCAATATGAGAGTGGCCTTGAGATAACGATTTATCAGCCACTTCAATCATCTGTTGTGCATTACCGCCTTTAGGGCGTAGCCAATTGACAGAAGGTGCTCGTTGTTTACCTCTTAATTTATCGTAACCCTGCTTAACTTTATTCATTAAAGGAGAGTGCTTATATTGAATACTCATCGGCACTTCTAGCAACGAAGAATTTCCCGTTTTAGTAATATCCTCTAAATTCATAAAATAAGCATGACTTGGAAAATCCGTATAATTGGTGCCACCAGACTGTGCGGGATCGCCTTTGGTAAATCGCCAATCCACTTTAGGCGTGACAGAGCAATCAACTTGATAACCAAATTCAACTAAGAGTTGTGCATAAATTTCATTAAAAGCCCAACGCCCTGCACGATGACTTAACATTTTGGTTTGCAGTTTATCTTCAAGTAAGTCAGTCATTAATGCGATTTTTTCTCGCATTTGCGCTTTAGGGTATTCAATTAAATAGGGTTGATAACGCAAATCGTCATCCGTTAAAGGAATTAATGGCGGACTATTCCAAGCATGTAAGTGCATGCCTATTTCCCCCGTATTACGGGCAATAACATCACGAGCAAACTCAATATACGCCTCATCCATAACCATTTCATAGTTTGTTAACCAAACGGGTTTAAAATGAAAGCGCTCACAGAGTTGCTGAAAACGGGGTAGAAAATGTGTATTTTGAGTGGTGATCTCACCCTCATTTTCCCAAAGATTATCGCCTTCGGTATCTAATGTGATAATAAATGCAGGTTTAGTCATTGAAATACCTTACGTCTTTTTGAGAAATAAATTAAGCAATTTTATTGTGTTATGAGTGAGACATACTGATCAATCACTTCATCAATATCAAATTTTTGATACATCTCTGGTGTGATTTTAGGTGGCGTAAAATAAATCAATCGCATTTTTTCTGCTAACGATTCGGCATTTAGCTCCGCTTTATAAGATGCAAGTTCACCTTCCATAATCTCACCAATACCACCGGGGCAATTGGTACTAACAATGGGTGTATTACAAATCAAGGATTCAACTAATACATTACCTAAACCTTCGCTGTCTGAACTTAACACAACCGCTTTTGCGTCTTTAATAACAGCAAAGGGGTTTGATAAAAAACCAATTAAACTCACTTTATCTTCTAAATTAAGCGCTGCTATTTTATTTTTAATTTT
Organism: Proteus alimentorum; assembly: GCF_002607735.1. GTDB lineage: Bacteria > Pseudomonadota > Gammaproteobacteria > Enterobacterales > Enterobacteriaceae > Proteus > Proteus alimentorum. The sequence goes on along the minus strand of NZ_NBVR01000013.1, from coordinate 107,623 downwards.
AGTTGTTACTTCAGAAGAGCCTTGCCCTGCAATAAATAATTTACAAGGTAAATCCGCTAACGCAAATGCTTCTAACAACCTGTCATGCCGTTTAACTTCATGAAAACGACCAATATGCAATAAATAGTCTTGCCCCTGATAAGAGTTATTTTCTAGCGCGAGATTTCTAATTTCTTGAATATCGAATGGATTATAAATTGTTTTTAATTGTTGTGGCGAGATCCCCACATTTTGGATCAAATCCTGTCCAGCCGCATTGGAAACCGTAATAATATTTTTCCCTTGGTATACTTTTTGGATCTTCTTTTGCTTTAACCAACGAGAAAAACCGGTCTTATTACCTAAATAAGATTGGGAAAAGATACCATGAATACAATACCACGTATTTTTATCAGCCAGCTCTTTCGATAAAGCAACAATCCTATCAGTCTTATGCAAATTTGAAACAACAAGTGATGGAGCACCTTTACGCGCAAATAGTGATTTCAACGTGTTATCCATCGATTTTGCTCGGCGTTTCAGTTCAGTTTGTCGATGAAACAACCCACGGTAACTATCTGCATCAATCAATAACTCAATATTAGCGGGAATAGAATAATCACACTTTTCGGCTAAAGAGAGTAACGTAACAGCATAACCACGCTGGCTTAAACCATGACATAACCTAATAGTGACATTTTCAGCACCACCACCGGGTAATCCATCGATAATAAAAAGGATATGTTCCTTCATAAACTAAGAACCTTTTGGTAAAGCCCAATCAATTGTTGAGATAAATGCTCTGGCGTATAAGGCAGTATCTTATTTCGGGCAGCTTTAGACATCTTATTATCAAGATTATCGGCAGAAATTGTTTCTATTGCACTGACCATTGCTGAAATATCTAGCGCATCCGTGACAAAACCATTAACACCTTGCTCAATAAATTCAGAGCCACCGCAAGTATCACTGGTGATAACCGGTAAACCACATGCCATAGCCTCTAAAATAACATTAGGGAAAGGATCATATAACGTGGGTAACAGTAAGCCATCTGCCATTTGATATAAAGGTAAGGTCTCTTTTTGCATACCTAAAAAATGAACGCGATCATGGCTTTTTAATTGATGAGCGAGTTGTTGATACTTTTTCTGCTCTTTATCTTGTCCAACAACCATTAAGTGCGCATGAGTACAACTAATCGCTTCAATAGCCGCTTTTAAGCCTTTACGCTCAAACCCAGAACCGACATAAATAAAGCATTTTGCTTCAATAGGAATATGGTATTGTTGACGCAATTGCTCACGATACAGCACTGTCGCTGGGAAAAATCGTTGGTTATCAATAGCATTATAAATTACGCTAATGCGCTCACTCTCAACACCAAAATCTTCCATCACTTCACGCTTTACCATCTCTGAATTACAAATAACCCGTTTCAGCTCTGGAGCTTGATACATCTCTTTTTCAGCATTCATTACATAGCGGTGATAGCAGCTATTAAGCAATAATTTGCTACGCAATGGACTTAAAACACGAGAACGCTGTAATAGCCAGCGGCGATGTACACCATCACCCGCGCGATAAATATCACATCCTGCTATACGCTCATGACTTTGTACTAAATCGAATTTTTCTTTTTGCCAACATTGTCTTGCTGCTTGAGCAAAGCCTTTTTCACGGCTAATTCGCCCCCATTTTATGGGATTAACCAGATGAATATGCCATTGTGGTTGTACCGCGCCAACCCAAGAACGTGTAATAACATTAAGTTCTACGGCTTGATTATCTAATGCCTCAAGTGCTCTAGAAACAAATCGTTCAGCACCACCATCAGGTCGATATTTTTGACGCACTATAGCCAATCGGAATGAATTCATTTTAGTTGTCCTCTTACGGCATTTAGTACATCTTCAACAGGAATTAAGCTTAAATAACGCGTTTGTGTGTTGGTATTGACATCATCAGGATCAGGGAGTTCACCATAATTTCCTGCCCACAACACTTCGCCAATATGTTCCCACGGTGACCAATGAAATAATTTTGATGGCCCAAAAAGTGCAACAAGTGGTGTTTTAAGCGCGGCAGCCATATGCATAGGTACAGAATCAACCCCAATAAATAAGCGAGCATTATCAATTAACGCAGCAAGTTGAGGTAAAGAGAGTTGTCCCGATAATGACACCACACTGTTTGAAGTACACCCTTCAATAATGGTCTCCACCATCTCTTTTTCACGAAGATCAGGCCCTGAAGTTAAAACGATTTGATGTCCATCTTGCTGTAAGGCATCGATTAATTCAGTCCATTTACTTTCATCCCAACATTTAAAAAACCAACGAGATGTAGGTTGAATAACAATATAACGACCTAATACTTTATGTGCTTTTAATTTTTCGGTAACAATATGTTTATCTTGATGACTATATGTCATGGAGACTTGAGTATCCATTTGAGGCAATTGTAACGGTTGCAAAAGCGCTAAATTTTGCTCAACAATATGTTGAGTATCAACGGAGCCTAAAGGGATCAAATGGGTAAAACATTTTTTCCAAAAAGGGCTTTGACGTTTATAAATATCATACCCAATACGTATTTTAGCTCCCGTTAAACACGTTATGATCGCGCTATTCCATTGATCTGCTAAGTTTATAACAACATCATATTGACGATTTCTAAGGTTAGCTAACAGTTGCCATTCATAACGTAATCTTGCCACTTTTCCTTCTTTTTTCCATGCTTTATCTAGCACAAAAATACGGTGGATAGCAGAAAAATTCTCAATCATTGGCATTGTTTCTTTATTAATTAAAACATCCACCTCAGCATTTGGAAAATTCGCTTTTAATGTATTAATAACAGGGGTAATCAACAAAGTATCACCATGATGTCGTAACTTAATAATAAGAACCCGTTGTATTAACTTCATTTTTTCACTCATAACATTCCAAATGAACGTAAATAATTAATAATATGATTTGATTATAAAAAAAATTCTATCAAGTTTCCTGAATAAAGCCTGTTAAAATTAATAAAAAAACATTATACCGCGTTGTTTATCGTCACAACGTTTGTTTTTACACACTTTCTCCTACACAGTGTGATACTATAAGCGTTCGTCCAGATAAGTGAATTTGATAGCATGTTGTTGCGTTTATATCAGGTACTTCTTTACCTTATTCAACCTCTGATTTGGTTGCGTCTTTTATTACGCAGCCGTAAAGCACCCGCCTACCGTAAACGGTGGGGAGAGCGCTATGGCTTTTGCAAAGGCAAAGTCGTGCCTCAAGGGATATTATTACATTCCGTTTCTGTCGGTGAAACACTTGCCGCAGTCCCACTTGTTCGCGCCCTTCGCCATCACTATCCTGATTTGCCTATAACGGTCACGACAATGACACCAACAGGCTCTGAACGTGTTCGTTCTGCATTTGGTGATGATGTTTACCATGTCTATCTTCCTTATGATTTACCGGGTTCAGTTAATCGTTTTCTTAAAACGGTTGACCCTAAATTGGTGATCATTATGGAAACCGAACTGTGGCCTAATCTAATTTCAAAGCTACATCACCGAAAAATCCCATTGATTATCGCTAATGCTCGTTTATCAGAACGCTCTGCGGCCGGATATCAAAAATTAGGCAGTTTTGTCAAAACGATGCTCCAAAAAATCACCTTAATTGCTGCTCAAAATCAGGAAGATGGTGAGCGTTTTATCGAGTTAGGGCTTAAACGTTCGCATTTACATATAACGGGTAGCCTAAAATTTGATATCTCTGTCACCCCAGAATTAGCCGCCAGAGCCGTTGCTTTACGCCGTCAATGGGCTGCTCACCGCCCAGTTTGGATTGCAACAAGTACCCATGAGGGTGAAGAAAGCATTATTTTAGAGACACATAAAAAGCTACTAACACAATTTCCTCAGCTTTTATTAATTTTAGTGCCTCGACATCCAGAGCGTTTTCCTAAAGCCGAACAGTTAACACGCGAGGCGGGGTTAAAATATACCTTACGAAGCACCGATGCTGTGCCTGATGCACAAACTCAGGTCGTTATTGGCGATACCATGGGCGAGCTGATGTTACTTTATGGTATTGCTGATCTGGCCTTTGTGGGAGGGAGTTTGGTTGAGCGTGGTGGTCATAATCCTTTAGAAGCCGCCGCACACGCTATCCCCGTGATTATGGGACCTTATACTTTTAATTTTAAAAATATCTGTGCCAAGCTTGATCAAGCTGAAGGGTTAATTACCGTTACAGACAGTGGATCCATGGCAACGGCGATTGCCTCACTGCTTAATGATGAAGATTATCGTCGTTACTATGGTCGCCATGCTGTTGAAGTGCTTCATGAAAATCAAGGAGCACTACTGCGTTTGCTTACCTTACTTTCACCTTATCTTCCCCCTCGGAGTCACTAATGAGCCAAAGTAAGCGCCTTTCTGTGGTGATGATCAGTAAAAATGTCGCTGATGTCATTGGCGAGTGCTTAGACTCTGTACAATGGGCTGATGAAATCATTGTCTTGGATTCAGGTAGCCAAGATAACACCTGTCATATTGCCAAAGAAAAAGGGGCTAAAGTCTTTATCAATAGTGAATGGCCAGGATTTGGTAAACAGCGTCAACTGGCGCAACAATATGCCACTGGCGATTATATTTTTATGATTGATAGTGATGAACGCGTCACTCCTAAACTAAAAAACAGTATCCTCGCGATATTGCAACAACCTGAAGAAAATGTGGTTTATAACTGTGCTCGCCGTAATTTATTTATGGGACGGTTTATGAAACACAGTGGTTGGTATCCAGATAAAGTGACTCGTTTATATGCTCGTGAACGTTATCAATATAATAATAATTTGGTTCATGAATCGTTAGAAACCCAAGGTGCAACAATTAAAACATTGCAAGGTGATCTCTTACATCTTACTTGCCGTGATTTAATGGAGTTTCAGCAAAAACAGCTAAAATATGCCACCGAATGGGCAAAAGAGCGCCATCAGCAAGGTAAAAAAGCCAGTTTTAGCTCAATATTAAGCCATACAGTAGGTGCTTTTTTTAAAACGTGGTTGTTAAGAACGGGTTTTTTAGACGGAAAACAGGGGTTAATACTGGCATTTGTTAACGCACAGTATACCTTTAATAAATATGCCTCTTTATGGGAACTCAACCAGAAGACGATCAATCATGAAAAATAAAGCTATCTACCCCGGAACCTTTGATCCTATCACTTATGGTCATATTGATATTTTAACCCGTGCGGCAGGTATGTTTGATACGGTTTTATTAGCGATTGCTGATAGTGCTCGTAAAAATCCGATGTTCACCTTAGAAGAGCGGGTTAATTTAGCAAGAGAGGTAACGAGTCATTTACCGAATGTTGAAGTGGTGGGATTTAGTGAGTTAATGGCTAATTTTGCCAAAAAACAACAAGCAACCATTTTAATTCGGGGTGTCCGCTCTGTTTCTGATTTTGAATATGAATGGCAACTTGCCAATATGAACCGTCATTTTGCACCGGATCTTGATAGTGTGTTTTTGCTCCCCTCTCAAAATCTTTCATTTGTCTCTTCATCTTTAATTAAAGATGTGGCGCGCCATGACGGTGATGTCTCTACATTTTTACCTGAAGTTGTCACCACCGCCATGCTAAAAAAACTCGGTAAAATTTAGTTCTCATTGTCACCATGTTGGCAATGTCGGCAGAAAAATGTGCTACGTTGCCCTTGTTTGATACTTTCTATCGGTTGCCCACAGATCAAGCAAGGTTTGTCTTTACGACCATAAACAAAGAGCTCTTGCGCAAAATAACCAGGCTTACCATCTGATTGCAGAAAATCTTTAAGTGTTGTCCCCCCTTGCTCAATAGAGCGCGTTAATACTCGCTTAATCGCGGTTACCAGCACAGTACACTCTTCTGTCGTTAAACTATTGGCTTTTCTATCTGGCATAATACCTGATGAAAAGAGTGCCTCATTTGCATAAATATTGCCGACACCAACCACTAATTTATTATCCATTAACCACGGTTTTATCGCCGTCTTTTTATTTTTGGACTGTTGATAGAGATATTCAGCATTAAATTCATCAGAAAGTGGTTCAGGCCCTAAATGGGCTAATACAGAACTGGTGGCTAAATCTTCACACCATAGCCACGCACCAAAGCGTCGAGGATCGGTATAACGCAGTACCTTGCCATCACGAAAAACCAAATCGATATGATCATGTTTCTCTTCAGGTTGTTCCTCTAATAATATACGAACACTCCCTGACATCCCTAAATGAATAATGATCCATCCTGTATTAAGCTCGACTAGCAGATATTTAGCCCGTCGCTTTACGCTTAAGATAGGCTCATCCAGTAAGGTTTTTATTTTTTCTGAGACAGGCCAGCGTAATTTGCTGTTGCGCACAATGGCGTAGTGCAACACATTGCCGACAAGATGAGGCTCAATACCTCGGCGACTGGTTTCGACTTCCGGTAATTCAGGCACAGATGGCTCCATGATTATCAGATAAGAGATACAGCGATAAACCGCATTTTATTGTATGATCGCCACTCTATTAAAAGTATAAAGGATGATGGCAGATTATTATGATGGTGTTTAAAGACTATAGTAAAAAGTCCCTGTGGAATTTATCCATTATCGGGCTTTACATTATATTGATCTACTTACCAGATATCACTCGTTATAAGAATATTGTGATGGGCTTGATTGGTGCAACCGCACTGTGGTATCTGGTACGTGATTTTAAGGCTATCTGTAAAATCTTTAAAAATAACCTGTCATTCTCTCTGCTATTTTTATTATTGGTGATTGGCTATTCCATCGTAATTTCTGTCGAGCCCAGTATCAGTATAAAAGAGATTAATAAACCCATTTTAAATGGCTTACTGCTTTTTGCGGTAACTTTCCCGATTGTATTATATAAAGAAAAACCTGCCGATATTGCCAAGATGGTGATGGTGGCTTTTGCGATTGGGTTATTGGTGATTATGGCAAAGGAGTTAGTGCAGTATTATTTAGAATATCAAAAAAATATTTGGGCCTTCACGAGAAAAAGTCAGTTAATTCATAGAGAAATATCTTACGCCCTTCTCTTTTTCTTTCCCATTGTGTTAGCTTTATGGGCTTTAAAAAAACAAAATTCCATCATTAATTGGCTATTACTCGCCACTGTTAGTTTAACATTTATTTTTATTATGTTAGGAACCTTAGCACGCGGTGCATGGATGGCATTAGCAATTAGTACATTACTTATCTTAGTTATTAATCGCCAATGGTTACTAATGATAATAAGTGCGTTAACCTGCGCTCTATTATTTATTGGTGCGATAAATTTACCGACAAATCCTGTTGTCAGCAAATTTCTTCAACATAAATTAACACAAACCAATAGTGGATTACGTTTTGATAATGGTACTCAAGGTGCAGCTCTAGACCTTATTTTAGAACAACCGATAAAAGGTTATGGCTATGGTAATCAGCTTTACCATAATATTTATAATGAACGTATTAAAGAACATAAAAATTGGATATTTAAAAAATCCATTGGCCCCCATAATATCTTTTTAGCCTTTTGGTTTGCTGGTGGTATTTTAGGCCTATTCAGTATTCTTTACTTCTGCTCTTCAATAATTGCACAAGGCATTCAGCTAATAAGAAAAAACCAAGGTATTATTCGCCAAGCGGCTTTAGTGTTATTGATGTCATTTTTAGGGGTGTATGTACTGCGGGGATTATTTGAAAATGCCTATATCAATCAAGTGGGTATTTTGGTGGGGTTAATGTTGGCGTTGCGTCATGCTTTACTCAATAATCAATTAGCAACACCGCCAGATAAACAGCAATAGATCACTGAATTAACGTCTCTATTGTCTTTAAAATAACCTCAGCCCGTTTATCCCAGTTGTAATAGTTTTCAACTAATGAGCGGGCATGGGCTGTTTTTTCGCTTGCTCGTTGTGGATTATCTCTTAACTGTATTATCTGTTTTGCAAAACTTTGCGCATCACCACTATCGGCAAAACTTACCGCTTTTTCATCTACAACATCACGAATTGAAGGAAAATCTGAAATCACCACAGGTTTTTCCATCGCCATATACTCAAATAACTTGAGTGGTGAAGTATAACGGCTTCCAATACTAGTTAACGTAAGCGGGAGTACACAGATATCATGCTGGGCAATCGCTTCAAAGCGTTTTTTCGGATCAATAAATCCCAAAAAATTGACCTTATCTTTTACGTCCATTTCTTGCGCTAATAAGGTTAATCCCCCAATCTGCTCCGGCGTTCCCCCTGCGATATTCAATCTTGCATTATCAAGGTATTTCATTGCTCGCATCATGGTAGGAATACCTTTCCATTTATGCAAACTTCCCAAATAGAGCACGTCTGTAATGGATTGATTTAATTTAAGAGGTGCTGCCTGATGATCCGCTACAGCATGTAGATCCACACCATCAGGAACAATGGTTATTGGTGTAGTAACTTGATATTGCGAAACAATATCATCTCTGAGTAATGAAGTAAGAACAAAAATACCCGTCGCTTGACTATAAACCAACTTCTCCATTTTTAATAACTTATGATATTTCGCACGATTCTTTTTTTTCTCAAATGAATGAGACTCTGCAAAAGATTGCGCAAATATTTCATGGCTTTCAAAAAAGAGGGGAATTTCTGGATAATTTTCACAAAGATAACAAGCCAGTTTTAAATTACGGGTAAACAACGCATCAACATTATTTTGCTTAACCCAGCGAGCTATTTGTAATGAAAAAAGTTTTTGTGAATTAAATGGAAAATACCATTTACGTCGGATATCTCTTAAGGAAACTAAACTTGCATTAGCATGGATTGAACGACCTAATATATCACTATCTCGATACTGCCCTTTTGGCGTGACTAAAGTGACATGTGCACCAGCTCTGGCAAAAGCATCGACATTTTGCAATATTTGCAATGAAGCAACTCGTAAGTCAGGAACGGGGTAAGGATCAAGATAGGCAATCTTCATTATTATGACGCCAATGCCTGTAATAATCGTTGCGCAGAATGTTGCCAAGTATAACGTGTTTCTATACGTAAACGTGCATTCTCGCCCATTGCTTTTCCTCTATCGGGTAATTGGCGAAGATGATTAATTGCCATCACAATTTCATCTGCATTACCAGAAGCGACCAATAACCCCGCAGTGCCCTCATTACCTACCACTTCAGGAATACCCCCGATATGGCTCGCAATAACCGGTTTGGCGCACGCCATTGCTTCTGCAATCGTAATACCAAATGCTTCATCCCCAGTACTTGGGAAAATGCCTGCATCGCTGGCTGCATAAAACTCAGGTAATTGATTATGCTCAACGGGTTGATGAAAAATGACTTGTTCTGCAATACCTTTCGCCACCGCTTTACTCTTCAATCGCTCTAAATCATCACCAGCACCGATAATCAAAAGCTTAACATCTTCACCTTTTAACTGTTCTATAGCATCGATTGCGAAATTCAAGCCTTTCCAACCCACTAATCGACCTGCAAATGAGAGTAAAAAAGTGGATTCGCCTATTCCTAATTGCTCACGTAATGAGGTGGTCATCGGCTTAAATTTTTCAATATCCACACCATTATAAATCACACTAGGGAATTGCTTAAAATGATGCTGGATTTGCCAAGCATTAAAATGACTACATGCTACCCATGCTGAGATTTTCTTACCTAACCGGCGATCACCTTTAAAAAAACTGGTGCCGCCACTCATATAACAAAAACGCGTTGAGGATGATTTAGGCATCATAGAAGGCCAAAAAAAATCAAAAGGCTTCGTCAAAATAACCCAATCAAAATTTTGGCTGATCACCTCTTTTTTGGCATGTCGAGCAAAAGTGTAGCGCTCAACAATACGACGAAAACGCCCACCAAGATCAATCACTTTATCTCTTGGCGTATAAGGGTAAGTGTGAACCTGTATTTGGCGTCCTGCCAGATTGTGTCGGATATCGCCATTGCCACCATAAAGATGAACTTCATGCCCAGCATCATGCAATTGCTTAGCCAGTTCCCAAACCGCTGTTTGGATCCCGCCATAAGACATGGTGATTGTGACATCAATTATACCGATCTTCATGGATTACTTTTTCACCTTCATTCCATCAATGATATTACGCACTGCATTCCGCACTTCTTCGACTGATATTTCAGCCATATTGTCTTCACGGCGGGCATTTTCCAACGATGTTGGATGTTGGATAACCTGACAACAAGAATGTTGTAATGGTGCCAAATAACATCCTGGGTGATAGCTATGATATAACGCCACCATTGGGATATCTAAAGCGCCAGCTAAATGTGTGGGTCCTGTATCTACCCCAACATAAAGCGATAAATTCGCCATAATTGCCGCATTTTGTCGCATTGAAACTTGACCCGCTAAGGCTAAACAATGCTCCTCACCGATTTTTTTAGCTAAATCAATGGATAATTGTTCACTTTCCTTACTACCTAATAGCAAAAAGTACGTACTCGCGTCATGGGTAATAATCTGTTTTGCTAATTGCAGAAAATTTTCCACAGGCCAATCCCTATAGGCCTTAGCCGGAAAACTTTGCAGTTGGAAACCAATAATATTCTTATTAATTAATGAATTATCTTTTAAAAACTGTTGTGCAAAACTCGCTTCTTCATCACTGATAAAGTAACGTAATTGCCAACAACTCGGATAAATCCCTAATGCATTAATTAATAAGGCGCGCTCTTTTTGTGCAACCATCGGCGCCTTAGGACGCTCAACCCAAGTCACATTACCTTGCTGCTGAGAAATATCAGCAAAAGCAACAGTATGCTGAGATTGGCGACGAGCATAGTTCACCAGCCCACTATCATTGCCATATACTAGCGCTAAATCATAAGGCTTATGAGGTAACCAACCCGACCAAACAGCACTTTTTTTAGAAAAATGTTTAATGCAACCAATATCAGGATTATGCTCAAGAATACATGCGCTACGCTTATGTGCAAATACATGAATACGAGCATTGGGCCAGCGCTGTTTTAGGGCATGAATAACGGGGGTGATAAGTAATGTATCACCAAAACGCGCTACCGCTATAACCAATATATTTTTTGGATCCATATGCTTTTTATTTGGCTTAAATGATACATTTACTTCTCAGACTATACACTAAAAAGTATTACAAATATTCATCAATAAGATGAATACACCAAGTTGATAATAGAGATAATCGTTTCACGACTTTATTATCAACACTAATCATACTGATTTATTTTTATCGTTGATTGCCTGAATAAAGATCCTTTCCATCTTATCTAACATATTATCTAAACCAAATCGTGAAACAGCATGTTCAAACGCTGCTTTTCCCATCTGTTCACGCAATTTATCTGAGCTCATTAATTTAGCTAAATGATTTGTTAATTGTTCTTGTATTTGTGGTGCTAATGTAAAGCCTGTTTTACCATCAATAACAGCTTCGCTAATCGCGCCAACCGTCGTTGACACGACAGGTAAACCACATGCCATCGCCTGCATAATACCTTGCGGTACACCTTCATTACCAAAAGACGGTAACGCAAAGAGATCCATCGCATTTAAGCAATCAGGCACATCATTACGATTACCAAGAAAGAAGATGCTTTGTTCTAATCCCGCCTCTTTCACCATGGGTTCTAAATTTTTACGTTGAGGTCCATCACCAACAAAAATTAATTGCCAATCAGGAAATTGCTGATGCAATGATTTCCATGCTTCTACTAAATATTTATGTCCTTTCCACACTCGCATTGTCGCCACAATACCTAATGTCGGTTTATTCGGTATTCCTATTCTTTCTCTTGCTTGTTGTTTGTCTTGTGGGAAAAAACGTTGTAAATCAATTCCTGTAGGAACTGATGTCATTTTTTCTAATGGAAATTTATTATGCTGATGGAGTGTCTGGCGTAATTTTTCACCCGTTGTCACAACATGAGCACTGGATGAAAGATAAAGCCATTGTGTTGGTAATGAACGTGAAACATCAGTAGAAACATGACGCGTTCGAACAATCACGGGAGAATGGCGTAATGTGGCACAAGAAACAGCAACTAACCATGCGTCAGTTGAGCTATGAGTATTGATAACATCAAATTGATGACGATGTAATTTCAGCCATTGACGAAGTGCTTTTAATGCTGAACCGCGTTTTTTTTCAATGGGTAATGTGAAAACTTCAATACCATAATCAGGTGCTGCTTTCGCAATTTTGGATGTAGGACAACACACTAATGCCACACGGTGTCCTCTGCGGATCATACCTTGAGATTCCGTCAGTATACGAATTTCCTGACCACCCCACCCACAAGATGATTCTGTATGTAATATTGATAATACTGACTTACTCATCCGCAATCCATTTATCTGATGATTTAAAAAGAGCCATAGTATAACTAAAGAGCAAGTGAAGATCACAATAGCTTTACTTTGTTATACTTAGCGGACTCCAGATAACAAAAAACCCGACACTAAGGTCGGGTTTTTTAAGAAAACTAAAATTATTTAATTTTAGCTTCTTTATAAAGCACATGTTGACGAACAACTGGATCGAATTTTTTCATTTCCAGTTTTTCTGGCATAGTGCGTTTGTTCTTCGTAGTGGTATAGAAGTGACCTGTACCAGCAGAAGAAACGAGTTTAATTTTCTCGCGAATACCTTTAGCCATTTTTCAGCTCCTTAGAACTTCTCACCACGGGCACGTAAATCTGCTAATACAGATTCGATGCCTTTCTTATCAATCACACGCATACCTTTAGCAGATACACGCAGAGTTACGAAACGTTTCTCAGACTCAACCCAGAAACGGTGAGAGTGCAGGTTTGGCAGAAAACGGCGTTTAGTCGCGTTTAATGCGTGAGAGCGGTTGTTTCCACTCACAGGACGCTTGCCGGTAACTTGGCAGACTCGGGACATGTCTATTCTCCAAAAATCTAATCAGCTCGAGCTTTAATATCAGGTTTGACCGCCTCGTCAGGCTTTGGAGCCCATCTCAGCAACTTTTAACGATTGAAAAACTGTGTAAACACCTCAGAAAAAACTTGCTGAGATAGGCTCTTCTCGCCAAACCCAAGATCCTCAAAGGTGGCGTAGTATACGCCCAATGGCCTCAACGCTCAAGACCCGTACAAATAAAGATTGACAATAATTACAAAAATATTTGCTATAACCAACCTCGTTCTGCGAAAGAAACACAATTATCATGCCCTATCACAAGGTGATCGGGTACATTTACACCCACTAATTGGCAAGCAGTAAAAATTTTTTCAGTCAATTGTTTATCTGCAAGGCTTGGTTCTGAATGACCAGAAGGATGATTATGAGCAAGAATGATAGATGTTGCATTCTTTTTTATCGATTCACGAACAATTTCTCTCGGATGCACTTCAACACGATTAATTGTGCCCTTAAACATCTCTTCAAATGCAATCAACTGATTTTGATTATCAAGAAAAAGTACCACAAATACTTCTCGATCTCGCCAATGAAGCAATTTTTGTAAGTAATGCTTTGTGTCTTCAGAAGAAGAAAGGACATTTTTATACATAAATTGTGTTGTAGAAAAACGCTGTGCCATTTCATTGATAGCTTGCAACTGGGTAAACTTTCCCACACCAACACCTTTAAAACGCCCTAATGTTTCATAATCAGCATTAATAACGTGATAAAGAGAACCACACTCTTTAAGTAAAAAAGCTGCCAATTCTAATACCGATTTTTCATAAGTGCCGGTGCGTAAAAAAAGTGCCAATAACTCAATGTCAGTGAGTGATCCCACGCCATAAAGTAATAATTTTTCTCTAGGTAAAAGTTCACTAATCGATTGATTTTCCATCCGTGGACTCCTTAATAAGTAAAGGCCGTGGTATTAATGATCTATTTTATTTATTCACATCAGCATTAAGATTTAGGTGAAGCATCACTCATCATTAAATGCCAACCGCAAAACAACTGTTGTTTTATACAGTTAATTTACTATAAACTGCTAATCTTGTATAAAAAAGACACACATCAAATTTATGCGAGACAAATCGCAAAAATTTAATATATAAAACATGTGGTTACATAGAATTCCGAATTCACGATTACCTTGTGGTAAAATTACGGACAATTATTTATGTACTTAGGCATTTCATCATGACTACACTTCACGACAAAAAGATTATTCTTGGTATCAGTGGTGGTATTGCGGCCTATAAAGCACCTGAACTTGTACGCCGTTTACGTGATAAAGGCGCAATTGTGCGAGTTGTAATGACACCCGCTGCTCATGCATTTGTGACACCTTTGTCACTACAAGCTGTTTCTGGTTTTCCTGTTGCTGATGATTTACTTGATCCGGCAGCAGAGGCCGCTATGGGGCATATTGAATTAGGCAAATGGGCTGATTTAATTATACTCGCACCCGCTACTGCCGATCTTATTGCGCGTTTACGAGTGGGTATGGCAAATGATTTACTTACCACGCTCTGTTTAGCGAGTAGCGCACCTATCGCTATTGCACCTGCAATGAATCAGCAAATGTACAGAGCCACAATTACACAAGAAAATTTATCCGCTTTAGAGCGACGTGGCTGTTTAATTTGGGGACCTGACTCTGGTAGTCAAGCTTGTGGTGATGTAGGACCTGGGCGAATGTTAGATCCTCTCGCACTCGTCGCATTAGCCGAAAAACAACTTGCTTTACAGTCACAAGATTTTGCAGGTAAAAAAATTACGATAACCGCAGGACCTACTCGTGAAGCCTTAGATCCCGTGCGTTTTATCAGTAATCATAGCTCAGGAAAAATGGGGTTTGCGATTGCACACGCAGCCGCATTACGTGGCGCTGAGGTCACGCTTATCGCGGGGCCTGTCACATTACCGACACCCGCTTGTGTTAAACGTATTGATGTTGAAAGCGCACAAGAAATGCATGAACAGGTGATGTTAATCGCACCTTCACAAGATATTTTTATTGGTTGTGCGGCTGTTGCCGATTACCGCGCTAAACTTATCGCGACTGAAAAAATAAAAAAACAAGGTGATGAAGTCACCATCACTATGGTAAAAAACCCCGACATTGTCGCGAGTGTCGGAAAAATGGTTGAACACCGCCCTTTTGTTGTTGGATTTGCAGCCGAAACCCAGAATGTGGAAGAATATGCCCGCAAAAAACGAGAACAAAAGCAGCTCGATTTAATCTGTGCCAATGATGTTTCAGTAGAAAATCAAGGCTTTAACAGTGACAACAATGCATTACACCTTATTTGGGCTAATGGAGAAACGCGCTTACCACACAGTAGTAAAGCACAACTTAGCCATCGCCTACTTGACGAGATAGCCAAACATTATGATGAAAAAAATTGATGTTAAAATCCTTGATGCACGTATTGGTCAAGAATATCCACTTCCTGCTTATGCCACAACAGGCTCTGCTGGTTTAGATTTACGCGCTTGCCTTGATGCACCATTGGTTCTTGAACCGGGGCAAACCGAATTATTACCTACAGGTCTTGCGGTACATATTGCCGATGAAGGATTAGCAGCAATGGTGCTTCCTCGTTCAGGTTTAGGTCATAAACACGGTGTTGTATTGGGTAACTTAGTTGGACTGATTGATTCTGACTACCAAGGTCAACTGATGGTGTCAGTCTGGAATCGCGGTCAAACCGCATTCACCATCGAACCGGGTGAGCGTATTGCTCAAATGATTATCGTACCCGTCGTTCAAGCTGAATTTAATATTGTTGAAGATTTTACCGCAACGGAACGTGGTAGCGGTGGCTTTGGTCACTCCGGCCGCCAATAACAAAGACGTCTTGCATTAATTATATCAATGACGATATCACTCCCTTTGCACTAAAAACCTGAGTGCAAAGGTTTACTGATTTGTTTTGCTTTTAGCAGGGGCCTTATCAGTCATGGCTGAAGAAAAAGAAACCAAAAAGAAAAGAAATAGACGGGATGAAATCTTACAGTCACTTGCCCAAATGTTGGAATCAAGTGACGGTAGTCAGCGCATCACAACGGCGAAACTTGCCGCAACTGTTGGTGTATCTGAAGCCGCGCTCTATCGACATTTTCCCAGTAAAACCAAAATGTTTGATAGCTTAATTGAGTTTATTGAAGATAGCTTAGTCTCTCGTATTAATTTGATTTTAAAAGACGAAAAAGACACTGTTGCAAGAATTCGCTTAATTCTTATCTTGATCCTCGGTTTTGCTGAGAAAAACCCGGGGCTATCTCGTATTTTGACGGGTCATGCATTGATGTTTGAACAAGACAGATTGCAAGGACGAATCAATCAACTCTATGAGCGCATTGAGGTTCAACTACGACAAGTCATTAAAGAGCGTAAAATTCGTGAAGGTAGTGCTTTCTTACATGATGAAGCGTTGCTTGCTTCACAACTACTCGCTTTTTGTGAAGGTATGCTAGCGCGCTTTGTACGCACAGAATTTCGCTATCAACCCACTCAAGAATTTGAAGCCCGCTGGCCATTAATTTTGGCGCAGTTACAATGAAATGATGGACTCGTGATTTAACTCAACAATTTGAAATTTACAGATATGCCGTTTTTTTCTTATTTGTGTTAACATGCGTCCTCTGGTACAGAGTTACCTAAATATATTTATCAGGAATGGCACTCGTGCAGTTCCTACATTGTGGCATTAGCGACTCGCTTTGCCCCTGCTGTAAAAGTCCTTTTTATATTTCAATATCTGTGATAATTGTCGCAGAAGATTCATTGTACTACTCACCCCGCCCATAATTGGGCGAGGGCTTTTTTTTATCTATAATCGACCAACTTGTTTATCGCGTATTAACTTTATTAATTCACACCATAGCGCTCACGATAAGCTTTAACTGCAGGTAAATGCTCAGACAGAGTCTCGCTCTCACTGAGGTAACTAATTAAATCATCCAAAGTAATAATCGAATACACTTGGCATTGATAGTCACGTTTTAACTCTTGTATTGCAGAAAGTTCTTCTCGCCCTTTCTCTTGTCTATCCAAACTTAATAACACGGCAGAAAGCGTTGCATCATGCTGTTTGATGATTTCCATTGATTCACGAATTGCAGTGCCTGCTGTAATGACATCATCAACAATCACAACATTACCTTTCAATGGGCTTCCTACTAATGTTCCTCCCTCACCATGATCTTTAGCCTCTTTGCGATTAAAACAGTAAGGGATATCGATATCATGATGTTCAACCAATGCGACTGCCGTTGTGGTTGCAATAGGGATCCCTTTATAAGCGGGTCCAAACAGCACATCACAAGACACATTATTATCTAATAATGTTTGCGCATAGAACTGCCCCAGTAAAGCCAAATCACGCCCAGTATTAAATAAACCGGCATTAAAAAAATAAGGACTCACCCTTCCTGATTTCAGTGTGAACTCACCAAATTTCAGGACATTTTTTGCTAATGCTAGTTCGATAAAGCGGCGTTGGTAGGCTTTCATTTCTTTCTCCTCTCTACGTTACTTGATGACAAATTTTAGGTATAAAAAAGGCGACTTCTCAGTCGCCTTATAAAAATAAAATTTATTGCTTAAGCGCCTCTTTTTGCGCTTCAAATATTTTTTCTAACCCCCCTTTTGCAAGGGCGAGTAAAGCAAGTAATTCTTCATGGCTAAATGGTGCACCTTCTGCCGTACCTTGAACCTCGATCATACGACCATCATCGATCATCACCACATTCATATCTGTTTCTGCGGCAGAATCTTCAACATATTCAAGATCGCATAATGGCTCACCATCAACAATGCCCACAGATACAGCTGCAACCATTGATTTAAGAGGGTTCTTTTTCAGTTTACCTTCTTCAACCATTTTATTTAAAGCATCAACTAATGCGACGCAAGCACCAGAGATAGAGGCTGTACGTGTACCGCCATCTGCCTGAATAACATCACAGTCAACCGTGATGGTAAATTCACCTAATGCTTTTAAATCAACCGCAGCACGTAATGAGCGTGCAATTAAGCGCTGAATTTCCATAGTGCGACCCGTTTGTTTACCACGAGCCGCTTCACGTGCATTACGACTATTTGTTGCGCGAGGAAGCATGCCGTATTCTGCGGTCACCCATCCTTGCCCTTGTCCTTTCAGAAAACGTGGTACACCCTCTTCTACAGTGGCATTACACAAGACTTTAGTATCACCAAATTCGACTAATACAGAACCTTCAGCATGTTTTGTATAGTGGCGAGTAATGGTAATAGGGCGTACTTGGTTTGCTTGTCTGTCTGCTGGACGCATGGTGTTATCTCCGCTTTCTCTGACATATTGGGGGCGCATTATACGACCTAAAATGGCTTATGCCTATCCTTGTATTGATGCATAGGGTTATAATCGTATCATCTTTTACATTATTGAGACCCTATTATGATCCGTAGCATGACCGCTTTTGCTCGCCGAGACATTAAAAAAGACTGGGGTAGCGCTGCATGGGAACTGCGTTCCGTAAACCAACGCTACCTTGAAACTTATATTCGTTTACCTGAGCAATTACGTAGTTTAGAGCCTGTTATTCGTGAACGTCTACGTAATCGCTTAACGCGCGGAAAAATTGAATGTAACTTGCGTTTTGATCTTAATGCTCGCTTTCAAGGCGAACTTAACCTTGACGAAAATCTCGCAAAACAACTGATTGTTTCTGCCAATTGGGTAAAAAGCCACAGCCATGAAGGTACTATCAGTCCTTTTGATATTTTACGTTGGCCGGGTGTCATTTCAGCACAAGAGCAAGACTTAGATGCCATTGGCACAGAGCTTTTAGCTGAATTAGATCTCGCAATCGATGCATTTATTGCTAGCCGTGAAGCTGAAGGACAAGCCCTTAAAGCACTTATTGAGCAACGTTTAGATGCGGTTAGCGCAGAAGTGGTTAAAGTCAGAGCTCAAATGCCAGAGATCTTACAATGGCAACGCGAACGCTTAACCAGCAAATTAGAAGAAGCACAAGTTCAAATTGATAATAATCGTTTAGAACAAGAGTTAGTGATGTTAGCACAACGCTTAGACGTTGCTGAAGAGCTGGATAGATTAGAAGCTCACGTTAAGGAAACGCGCAAAATCCTCGTTAAAAAAGAAGCGGTAGGCCGCCGTCTTGATTTTATGATGCAAGAGTTTAATCGTGAATCGAATACATTAGCGTCAAAATCAATTAATACTGAAGTCACCAATTCAGCTATTGAATTAAAAGTTTTAATTGAACAAATGCGTGAGCAGATCCAAAATATTGAGTAAGATTTCTTAGCGGTTTACAGCCCATCATTAAGCCAGCCGATACCTTGTATTTGCTGGCTTTTATCAAGAATAAAATTTAACATTCTCTTTAATAAATGAAAATCACTCACCCAACGCCTTTCGAATAAATCCTTTATTTTTATTAAGCATTTGTGTCGCTTGCTGTGCACCCACACCTGCTAAGATCATCAAAATCGCCGTTTTACAGTGACGCTGACATTGTGACAATGCCTCTTCAGCAACCGCTCTTTCGCACTCAGTGGCTTGCATGACAATACGAATTTGGCGTTCAACCAGTTTGGCGTTAGTGGCTTCAACATCCACCATTAAATTGCCAAATACCTTACCCATTTTTATCATCGCACCCGTAGTTATCATATTTAAGATAAGCTTTTGTGCTGTGCCCGCTTTCATTCGTGATGATCCTGTGACCACCTCGGCTCCCACAATCGGTGTAATAGCAATATCCGCAATTTGTGCAATAGGGCTTTCAGGATTGCAACTAATTGCCCCCGTTGTAGCCCCTAATGATTTTGCATAATTTAAAGCACCAATGACATAAGGGGTTCTACCACTTGCAGCAATCCCCACTAATACATCTTTTTCATTAAAATTAAGTTGGCGTAAATCTTGTTCACCAAGTTCTTGGTTATCCTCTGCATTCTCGACAGCTTGTAAAATAGCCTTGTGTCCACCCGCAATTAAACCAATCACCATTTCATGAGGTGTTCCATAGGTTGGTGGGCATTCACTGGCATCTAGAATACCTAATCGTCCCGATGTACCTGCTCCGCAATAAATAAGGCGACCACCTTGCGAAAAAGCAATTGCAACTTTATCAACTAATTGAGCAATTTCAGGTAACGTTTTCTCGACTGCTAATGGCACTTTTTTATCTTCATTATTAATGACTTTTAGCATGTCTAATGTTGAAAGTGTGTCTATATTTTCACTGTTGTGATTTCTACTTTCAGTGACAAGATTGCTAAGGTCAATCGCCATTACCGCTCTCCCAGGATTGTTATTTATTTGATTAAGCCGAAGAAATAAACTGCTTTTATACCATTATTATTGGTAAGATCTTCAAAATCATTACAAATGGTACTCTACATGACATTTATTAAATCTATTTCGACCTTTATCAGTTTAATGCCCCTTTTCTTCTCTTTTTCTTTACACGCTAATTTTGAAGAGCAAGACAAAAGAAAATTTGAAGATACTCGCAAAGAAGCACTAAATCACAATGCACAGGCTCAATATCAGTTGGCCGAAATGTATTTAATGGGAACCGGTGTCGAAAAAAATCTGCTTAATGCACAATTGTGGGCAAATGAGTCCATAAAAAACGACTATGCAGATGCCTACGCATTACTTGCTGATCTCTATTTATTTAGTGCTGATCCTTATTTTAAAAACCATTATGTTGAAGCAAGAAAATTAGCAACAATCGCTGAGAATAAAGGAAGTATAAGAGGAAAAATAAGTCTAGCGACAACGCTGATAGCCCCTTTATCGGGTGAAACAGATTACAAAAAAGCAATTGCATTATTAGAAGAAGCTGCAACAACTCATCAACCAGAACTTGTTTATGCGCCGATTTGGTTAGGTGTTCTTTATAGCGGAGTGGGTAATGTCCCTGTAGATACTGAAAAAGCGAATATGTGGTTTGCAAAAGCAAACGAAATGACGTTTGAAGGATTTGCTCAAGCAATGGCTTCTTTTATGTTCTCTGGTCAATATCATATTATCGAACCAAATAAGCAAAAAGCTGACGAATTAATGAAACAAGCTTGTGAAGAAGCCAAAAAAGTTGGCAATGAGTTCTATTGCCAACAAGCGTTTAATTAACCCAAATTAAATCGAATCAATAACCCTACTTCAGAAAAGAGATGGCAAATCTTGCCATCTCTTTTCTACCCTATCTGTCCTATCTAACGTTCTTTTACAGTGCCATACGGTATTCAATCACACCCGGTTTTTCTGCCACCCAGTTATATAAGCGCTGACCACGTAAATTAGTTTCCTGCGTATGCCAATATAAACGAGCACAATTACGCTGTTTTGCTTGTTGATGAACAAACTCAATAAGTTGCTTACCTATATGGCGACCACGTGTATCTGGTGAAACAAATAAATCTTCTAAATAACAAAAATCACTTTCAGCCCATGTTGAGCGATGAAAAAGATAATGAACAAAACCCAACATCTTTTCACCTTCCATCGCTACGGCACAATAAACTGGCTCTTTTTCATCAAAAAAACGTGACCAAGTTTGTAATGTTATCTCTTCTGATAATTCAACTTTATAAAATGCTTGATAACTTAACCAATGTGGCAACCATTGAGCATAATGCTCTTGTTCAACAAACTGAATTGAAACAGTTATTGGGATTGTGCTCATCTCGTTACTTCCTTCTACTTTCATAAATGCTATAAAAAGGTATCACCTGCCTTTAATCATGGTCATGGTACGTTTAATTTTGGTTCTCAATAAGGTACACTTTTTGTGTTTTTATAGGATCCACTTTATGAAACAGAAAAAAACAGCTTATTTTCCCAACCTTGTTTTAGAAGAAGGACCTATTGGCTCTCAGGTTTATCACGCGATTAGAAAAGCTATTTTAGATGGGCGCTTAACATCAGGTAGTCGTCTACCATCAAGCCGTACCTTAGCTGAAATGATGTCAATTTCTCGTAATTCTGTTATTGCAGGATTTGAACGTTTAATTGATGAAGGTTATTTATTTACTCGACGCGGTGCGGGTACTTTTGTTTCAAGCACAATCCCTGATGCCATTATTTCAGATAAGTGGATCAAAACACCCCACTCAACTTCTTCACCCTCAATTGAAAACCCATTAGAAACGCTAAATCCCAATATGCAAAAAGCACAAGCGTTTTGGCAACAATCACAACCGAATATCAATAGTAATCCGATATTTCATGTTGGTGTTGGGTGTGTAGCTCTCTTTCCACATGAGCTTTGGGGAAGATTATTAGGGCGAGTTTGGCGGCAATCAAAAAAAGCACTCGCAACATTTAATTCGCCAACAGGCTATACACCATTAAAAGAGATGATATGCCAATACATGCAATCAACTCGTGGCCTTTATTGCCAACCTGAACAAATCATTATTGTAAATGGAACACAGCAAGCGATTAATCTTACCGCCAGAGTATTATTAAAAGAAGGTGATACCGTTTGGTTAGATGATCCTGGCTATGACAGCGCACGCGGGATCTTCACGTCTTATGGAATAAAATCACACCCAATCAGCTCAGATATTGATGGAATGGATATTTCTCAAGGAATAGAGCAATGCCCTGAAGCAAAACTTGTTTTTACAACACCTTCGCATCAATTTCCTTTAGGGAATACCCTCTCACTTTCACGCCGTATTGCGTTATTAGAGTGGGCTTCATCCAATAATATGTGGATCTTCGAAGATGACTACAATAGTGAATTTCGCTATCACTCTAAACCTATTCAATCACTACAAGGTTTAGATAAATCCCAGCGCGTTATTTATGCCGGTACATTCTCAAAAATGATGTATCCTGGGTTTCGTTTAGGCTTTTTAGTCGTTCCTTTACCTTTAGTTGATACATTTAAAGCCGCTAAATACTACACTGATTCACATTCTGGCTTTTTAGAGCAAGCAACATTAGCGCTGTTTATTTCTCAAGGGCATTATGCGCGTCATGTTAGGCGAATACGAAAAGCCTGCTATGAACGCTATCAAGTGTTAACTCATGCCATAAAAACACATCTATCTCATGTTTTCTGTGTTGAACCGACAGACTCTGGCATCCATATTGTCTGCTGGCTTCAAGCTGGCTATACAGAAGAATATATTGTGAAGAAATCACGAGAAATTGGATTAGCCATACAGCCTTTATCACGTTACTGCATTCAAACTTATCCGAAACAAGGTGTATTATTAGGATATGCAGCTCATGATCCTATTGAAATTGAAAAGAGTATTATTTTGCTTGCTCAAACATTATCTGAATAAATAATATCTATTCTTAATTCTCACTTACAATATAAACATCGAGCAAGCTTTGCATTTACCCTATTTTATTTTTTGGCGTACAATAATAAACCCAAGCAGGAGGAACATTCCGTATAACTAATTTTTTTTCTAAATGAAAATAACGAGATAACGTTTTTTCATATCGCGTTGTATATTGAAATAATACAAAACAACCTTGCGTTTTTAATAATTCTTTATGTACCCGTTTTAAAACTCTTAAACCTGTTTTTTTAGGAATAGATAAAAAAGGTAACCCTGAAATAATCATATTATAATGACTATTTAATTTCTCTGCTGATGCGGTATAAACCTTTAATCGATCATCGTTAATTTTATCTAATTCTGTCGCAAAACTGGGTTCTATTTCAAAAACATCTAATGATGAATTCATCGACATTCTTTTTAAGATCTGTTGAGTAATAACACCTGTGCCAGCACCTAACTCAGCAATCTGAAGATCCTGTTGCCAATTGAGTTTATCTAACATTTCATAACATAACCAACGAGATGAAGGCGCGATAGTACCCATTGTGGTTGGTGAGATCACAAACCGTTTTAAATATGAGTAGTATGTAGATAATGGAATGAATGTGGATATATCCATCTTCGCCTCCTAGTGCCTTTAATTAAGGTAAAATAAAAATGAGAGTAAATGAAGAACATTCATCATTATTTTTATTTATGAAAATACATCATCTATTGAATAATGGTTTTCAGTATAAAGCTTGGAGTCACCTCTAAGTAAATACGTTTTTCTTATATATTACACTATTTTACATTTTTCTATTTTTACTCTATTTTCTTAAACAAGAATATATTTTTATTTATCCTAAAAAACAAAATAAGATATAGCAGAATATTCTTACACTTTTATGGCTGGTTCATTTTCTTTTTAACAACTTATTGATATTTGTTCGTTCTGTGGTTTCTTTTTGTTAACTCTATGCAGACTATAAGAAACGCTTCTAATTCTTTGGTAAATAATCAATAAATTAACTTGCACCTATCTCTATATTTTGTCAGGTTAGTGTGAGGTCTCTCACTATTCCTACAGATAAAGACAGGGTAATTACAATGAAAAATGTTGGTTTTGTGGGCTGGCGTGGTATGGTCGGCTCCGTTTTAATGCAAAGAATGGTTGAAGAACATGATTTTGATGGGATAAACCCTGTTTTCTTCACCACATCTCAATTAGGTGAAGCAGCACCTGCTTATGGTAATCACCGTAGCACTCTGCAAGATGCTTATGATGTTGATACTCTAGCATCACTTGATATTATTATTAGTTGCCAAGGCGGTGACTATACCAATGAAATCTACCCGAAACTGCGCCAAGCCGGTTGGCAAGGTTACTGGATTGATGCAGCATCCGCATTGCGTATGAATGACGATGCCGTGATTATTCTCGATCCTGTTAATGGGCAGCATATTCAAGACAGCTTAAATAAAGGCATTAAAGCCTTTGTCGGCGGCAACTGCACTGTCAGTTTAATGCTGATGTCATTAGGCGGTCTATTTGCTAACAATTTAGTAGAATGGGCAAGCGTATCGACTTATCAAGCGGCTTCTGGGGCGGGTGCTCGCCATATGAGAGAGTTACTGTCACAGATGGGCTCTTTACATAATCAAGTGGTTAAAGAGCTAGAAAACCCTGCATCTGCAATCTTAGATATTGAACGTAAAGTCACTCACTTTACACGCAGTGGTGCGATGCCTACCGAACAATTTGGTGTTCCTCTTGCGGGTAGCTTGATCCCTTGGATTGATAAACAATTAGAAAACGGTCAAAGCCGTGAAGAGTGGAAAGGACAAGCTGAAACTAACAAGATCCTAAACACCGGTTCAAATATCATTCCTGTTGATGGTCTTTGTGTTCGTATTGGTGCATTACGTTGCCACAGCCAAGCATTCACCTTAAAACTGAAAAAAGACCTACCTGTTGCTGAAATTGAGCAATTACTCGCAAGCCATAATGATTGGGTAAAAGTCATTCCTAATGATCGTGAATTAACTATGCGTGAATTAACACCAGCAGCCGTCACGGGTACATTGAGCACACCAGTAGGTCGTATTCGTAAACTGAATATGGGCCCTGAATTTATTTCAGCCTTTACAGTGGGTGACCAACTATTATGGGGTGCCGCAGAGCCTTTACGCCGTATGCTGAATATTCTGCGTTAATCTCTCGATAAAACATCTGCTATAAATACAAAAAAACCAGCTAATTCAATTAGCTGGTTTTTATTTTACGTGATGACATTACACGTTATTAGATATCAATATTTGCCGCTTTCAGCGCATTCTCTTCGATAAAGGCACGACGAGGCTCAACCGCATCGCCCATTAGCGTAGTGAATAGCTCATCCGTCGCAATCGCATCTTTTACTGTGACTTGCATCATTCGGCGTGTATCTGGATTCATGGTGGTTTCCCATAACTGCTCTGGGTTCATTTCACCAAGACCTTTATAACGCTGTACAGCAAGGCCACGACGTGATTCTTTTGTTAACCACTCAAGTGCTTCTTCAAAGCTTGAAATTGGCTGACGACGCTCTCCACGCTCAATAAACGCACCCTCTTCAATCAGGTTACCAATAATGTCACCTAAATGCGTAATACGTTGATATTCGCTACTGTGGATAAAGTCATAATCTAATTTGTAGTCTGTATCCACACCATAAGTACGAATACGTAATACAGGTTCGAACAGACGATTTTCATCGTTTTGAGCGATAGTGTAGCTATAAGTACTACCTTGATCTTCCGCTTCGTTTAAGCGGTTAACCAAGCCACTCATCCACTCTTCAACTTTCGCTTTATCAGATAACGCATCTTCTGTCAGCGTTGAGTGATACACCAAACTGTTTAACATGCTAAGTGGATAGATACGCTCCATACGACGAATGATCTTGTGCGCAGCATGGTAATCAACAACCAGTTTTTCAAGTTGCTCACCGTGCATTGCGGGTGCGTGTTCGCTCACATAAAGTGCAGCACCATCAAGTGCGATAGACATCAGATACTCGTCCATTGCGTCATCATCTTTGATGTATTGCTCTTGTTTACCTTTCTTCACTTTGTAAAGTGGTGGCTGAGCAATAAAAATATGACCACGTTCGATAATTTCTGGCATTTGGCGATAGAAGAAGGTCAGTAACAGAGTACGAATGTGAGAACCATCGACGTCCGCATCCGTCATGATGATAATGCTGTGATAACGCAGTTTATCTGGGTTATATTCATCACGACCAATACCACAACCTAATGCAGTGATTAACGTTGCAACTTCTTGAGAAGCCAACATTTTATCAAAGCGCGCTTTCTCAACGTTGAGGATCTTACCTTTTAACGGAAGAATCGCCTGTGTTTTACGGTTACGCCCTTGTTTTGCAGAGCCGCCCGCAGAGTCCCCTTCCACTAAATACAGTTCAGAGAAAGCAGGATCACGTTCAGAACAGTCCGCTAATTTACCCGGTAAGCCACCTAAATCTAATGCGCCTTTACGACGTGTCATTTCACGCGCTTTACGCGCAGCTTCACGCGCACGAGCAGCATCAATAATTTTGCCAACAACGATTTTCGCGTCATTTGGATTTTCTAACAGATATTCCACCAGCTTCTCATTCATCAGCGTTTCTACCGCTGTTTTCACTTCTGAAGAAACCAGTTTATCTTTTGTTTGTGATGAGAATTTAGGATCAGGCACTTTAACAGAGATAACCGCTATCAAGCCTTCACGAGCGTCATCACCCGTTGCGCTGATTTTCGATTTCTTATTAAATCCTTCTTTATCCATATAGTTGTTTAGCGTACGTGTCATTGCCGTACGGAAACCAACTAAGTGTGTACCACCATCACGTTGTGGAATATTGTTAGTAAAGCAGTAAACATTCTCTTGGAAACCATCATTCCACAGCATTGCCACTTCAACACCAATACCATCTTTTTCTGTTGAGAAATAGAATACATTTTGGTGAATTGGTGTTTTGTTACGGCTTAAGTATTCAACGAATGCTTTAATACCGCCTTCATAGTGGAAATGATCTTCACGGTTATCGCGTTTATCAATTAAACGGATAGAAACGCCTGAGTTTAAGAATGACAACTCACGAAGACGTTTTGCTAGGATCTCATACTGGAATTCAGTCTCACCTTTAAAGGTTTCAAGACTTGGCCAGAAGCGTACAAATGTCCCTGATTTTTCAGTATCGCCAATCACTTTTAAGCGATCATCAGGCACACCATGACGATAAATTTGCTGATGGATATTTCCATCACGATGGATTGTCAGTTCAAGTTTTTCAGACAACGCATTAACAACAGAAACCCCTACACCATGAAGTCCACCAGAGACTTTATAGGAGTTATCATCGAATTTACCCCCCGCATGCAGAACGGTCATAATAACCTCTGCCGCTGAAACACCCTCTTCTGGGTGAATGCCGGTTGGAATTCCACGACCATCATCTCGAACAGAGACGGAGTTATCTGAATGGATAGTGACAATTATCTCATCACAGAAACCCGCGAGGGCTTCGTCGATTGCGTTGTCGACCACCTCGAAGACCATGTGATGCAGACCGGTTCCATCATCTGTATCCCCGATATACATCCCCGGGCGCTTACGCACCGCATCCAGCCCTTTTAATACTTTGATACTTGAGGAGTCATATGTATTCGACATCAACGTTTCTCGCTTTATTCCTATGGTTTAACCTCTATTTTGCCACGTTCTACGCTAAATAGCCTGCTATTTACATCTAGCATATCTTTCACTTGCCCTTGTGTTATCGCACTGACAAACACTTGAGCTTGCGTAGACTTTAGACGCTCGGCTAACAACTGACGCCGACTTGCATCTAATTCGGAAGCAAAATCATCGAGCAGATACAGGCATCTTTGCCCATTCTTACGAGTGAAATATTCACCTTGTGCCAGCCTTAAAGCACACATCAATAACTTGAGCTGGCCTCGTGACAACATATCTTCTACTGGCGTGCCGTTTGCTCTAATACGTAAATCCGCTTTATGAGCACCAAGTGAGGTATACGCTAACATTTTATCACGTTCAAATTGACGTGTTAGCAACTCACCGTAATCTGTTTCTTTATCCCATCCCCGTTGGAAGCTCACTTTCAACGAAAACTCAGGCAAAAACAGACGACACGTTTCTTCAATATCTTTAGCGATATCTTCGGTATATTGAGCTCGCCATTCACTTATCTGTTCTGTTAATAAGATAAGTTCTTTATCCCAAGGCATCAGTTGTCGATAAGACGTTGCTTGCCTCAGCGCTGCATTACGTTGTTTTAATACACGTTTTAAATCTGACCATGCAGCAAAAAATCGAGGTTCATTATGAAAACAACCCCAATCAATAAAAGCGCGACGATATTTAGGCCCACCATTCAGTAGTGTAAAACCTTCAGGTGTTATTAATTGCATAGGTAACAATTTTGCTAACTCTGCAATTTTATGACCATCGCTACCATCAATACGCACTGTACTATTGCCTTCGCGATCTTTACTTAATCCAATCGCATAGCCACGACTCTCTTCATTTAGCCCACTTAAGCGCCCATGAAGAATAAATTCATTTTCATCATGCTGGATAACGCGATTAGCTTGAGAACTACGAAATGCGCGTCCATGACCTAACGTGTAAATCGCCTCAAGTATACTTGTTTTACCACTCCCGTTAGGCCCAACAAGGAAATTAAAGCCATCCGCTAATGGCAGGTCCGCCTGTTCAATATTTCTAAAATGGCGGATCAATAAACGGGATAAAATCATGTTAGTGACTATTATAAACGCATTGGCATAACAACATAAGCAGCCGCAGAACTTGCCACATTCTCTACTTGAACACTTGAAACCGCATCTGTTAGCAGAAGCTTAACTTCTTCACATTTCAATGTATTAAGGACATCAAGGAGATAACTGACATTAAAGCCAATTTCCATTTCTTCGCCTTGATATTGAACATCAACAATCTCTTCTGCTTCTTCTTGCTCAGGGTTGTTTGCTGTAATTTTCAATTGACCATTGGTGAGGTTTATACGCACACCACGGAATTTTTCATTGGATAAAATTGCAGCACGAGAAAATGCCTGTTTAAGAATATCACAACCCGCAGTCACTGTTTTCGTTGGGTTTTTCGGTAATACACGGCGATAGTCAGGGAAACGACCATCAACTAACTTCGAGGTGAAAATAAAATCACCCACATGCGCACGTATATTGTTACTACCGATTTGTAATTGCAGTGAGCTTTCACCACCGCCATCAAGTAAACGCATCAATTCAATGACACCTTTACGAGGAACAATAACAGAATGCCCCGGTAAAGATTGTCCAATATCCATTGAACATACCGCTAAACGGTGTCCATCTGTTGCCACTGTGCGTAACTCTGTATTTTCAGTTTCAAACAACATACCGTTGAGGTAATAACGCACATCTTGGTGCGCCATTGAAAATTGAGTTGACTCAATCAGACGTTTTAATGTTGCTTGAGGCAAAGTAAATTCGACCTCACTTTGCCAGTCATCTAAATTAGGAAAATCAGATGCAGGTAATGTTGATAAGGAGAAACGGCTACGACCTGAACGCACTAATAGGCGATCACCATCAAGCTCAACACTGATTTCAGCACCTTCTGGTAACCCACGCCAAATATCAAAAAACTTACGCGCAGGAACAGTTGTGGCGCCAATTTCATGAGATTGGCTAAGATTAACTCTTGCCACCATCTCCATTTCAAGGTCAGTCCCCGTTAGCGATAAGGTATTTTCAGTGACCTTAAGCAATAGGTTACCTAATATAGGTAATGTTGGACGACCACCTAAAGGGCCACTTACTTGTTGTAGCGGCTTAAGAAGCTGTTCACGTTCAATGATAAATTTCATAGCGCTAGGATGATAATGTTCTGATTAAGTTAGAAAAATCTTCTTTGATGTCATGACTTTCTTCACGCAATTGCTCTATCTTTCGGCATGCATGAAGTACAGTTGTATGATCACGACCCCCAAAGGCATCCCCGATTTCAGGCAAGCTGTGGTTTGTTAATTCCTTCGCCAGCGCCATTGCCATTTGCCTCGGACGGGCAACCGATCGAGATCTCCGCTTCGACAGTAAATCAGCGACTTTAATTTTATAATATTCAGCAACCGTTTTTTGAATATTATCAATAGTGACTAATTTTTCCTGCAAGGCGAGCAGATCACGTAATGCTTCACGTACAAAGTCGATAGTAATCGCACGACCTGTAAAGTTTGCGTTAGCAATCACTCGGTTTAATGCACCTTCAAGCTCACGGACGTTAGAACGAAGTCTTTTAGCAATAAAAAAGGCCACTTCGTCAGGTAATTGAATTTGGTTTTCATCCGCTTTTTTCATCAAAATCGCCACTCGGGTTTCAAGTTCAGGTGGTTCAATAGCCACCGTTAATCCCCAACCAAAGCGTGATTTTAATCTGTCTTCAACACCATTTATCTCTTTTGGATAACGGTCTGACGTTAAAATAATTTGCTGATTGCCCTCTAACAATGCGTTAAAGGTATGAAAAAATTCTTCTTGTGAACGCTCTTTATTGGCGAAAAATTGAATATCATCAATTAATAGTGCATCCACAGAACGGTAATAGCGCTTAAAGTCTTCTATCGCATTATTTTGTAATGCTTTTACCATATCTTGTACGAAACGTTCAGAATGCATATAAACAACTTTTGCATTCGCTTTACGTTCCATAATGCTGTTACCCACGGCGTGTAACAAGTGCGTTTTACCCAGCCCTGTTCCACCGTATAAAAAGAGTGGGTTATAAGCTCCACCTGGGTTATCAGCAACTTGTCTTGCCGCTGCCCTTGCTAACTGGTTTGATTTACCTTCAACGAAGTTATCAAACTTATGCTTAGGGTTAACATTAGAACGATAATTGAGTTCAGGCAGTTGAGACGCTGGTTGATTATCCCAACTAGGGCGAATAGGCTGACTATGTGTTGGGGCTGTATGCACCGTTGGATGTACAACCGCTTTAGGAATACTTTCCGTTGTACGTGCTGATGCGGGTTTATTACCCACTTCAAAACGTAAAGAAGGGACTTCAGAGCCACAAAAATCCACTAATAATGCGTTGATATTATTAATGTATTTTTCTCTCACCCAATCTAAAACGAAACGATTAGGTGCATACAGCGCCAGCGTATTATCGCTTAGTTCTGCCTGCAAGGGACGTATCCACATACTAAATTCAGTGGCAGGTAACTCATCCTGCAATCGGGCAAGACAATGCTGCCAAAGCGAAAGTGACACGGCGGACTCCCCTAAAAAAACAAGACTAAAAAATAAACAGGAAAAATGCAGTTAAACACTGTGCGCCTAAATACAAAGTGCACAACACCGTTCCTCTTCAATTCTTAATAAGGAACAACTCTTGGTAACAACGATTTTTTTTACATCGTGACTCACGATCGCAGACTGGCTATTCTGATCATGACGGGGGATCATATCGCAAAATGAAACGAAGATCCTCTTTCTTTTGCACAGTTTTTATGGTTTTTATCCACAGGCTTGCTGATTTACGATAATTCACCAAATGAAATATGCAAAGGCGTTCTAGTGTACTTGAGTCGTCCTATAAATAGCAATTGGGGATAACTTTCTCTTTGCATAAATCTCTCTTTCTTATAGTAAGTGATCAAATATCTCTCTTTTGATCCACCAAAGATCCTTGCGCTTTCACCATGAGTCCGTATAATCTTGCACCCTGCGTGCTTGTACCAACAAAGTCACTTATTAAGGCGCTCTTTTAGGTCGCTAATAAGCGTACTCGTTGCGCATAAGTCAGGATTGATTATCGGGTTTGCTAAAAAAGACGACAAAAATCGGTACTTAAAGCGTCATCTTCATTGACGCATTTGAGTGATTTTATTACAATCCCGCATCTTTCCATCATTGATGCTGCGATTGAAGTACTGGTTTGTTTATTTATTGCACGCCTGTCTGTCAACGCATTTGCTGAATCAGTAATTATATTAAGTAGGTAGAAATCGCCATGAAACGCACTTTTCAACCGTCTGTACTGAAGCGCAACCGTAACCACGGCTTCCGCGCTCGTATGGCCACTAAAAATGGTCGTCAGGTTCTGGCTCGCCGTCGTGCGAAAGGCCGCGCTCGTCTGACCGTTTCTTCGAAATAATAAAAGCTAACCATTCCGTGGTTAAGCTCGCTTTTCCAAGGGAGTTACGTTTGTTAACTCCCAAGCATTTCAATTTTGTTTTCCAGCAACCACAACGTGCGAGTTCTCCAGAAGTTACTATTTTGGGTCGCCAGAATGAGCTGGGGCATCCCCGCATCGGTCTAACAATCGCAAAGAAAAACGTTAAACGTGCTCATGAGCGCAATCGTATTAAACGATTAGCCCGTGAATACTTTCGTTTACATCAGCATGAATTACCGCCGATGGATTTTGTGCTATTAGTAAGAAAAGGGGTTGCTGAACTTGATAACCATCAATTGACGGAAATGTTGGGTAAATTATGGCGTCGTCATTGTCGCTTGGCTCAAAAGTCCTGATCTTGCTGATTAGGGGCTATCAACTGGGGATTAGTCCTCTGTTGGGGCCTCGTTGTCGTTTTAATCCTACGTGCTCTCATTACGGAATTGAGGCATTGCGCAGGTTTGGAATGATAAAAGGTAGTTGGTTAACAGTGAAACGCATATTAAAATGCCACCCTTTACACGAAGGTGGTGATGATCCTGTCCCACCTAGAAAAAACGACGATAACAGAGAAAATTAACGATGGATTCGCAACGCAATCTTCTATTCATCGCTTTGCTGTTC
Organism: Proteus alimentorum; assembly: GCF_002607735.1. Lineage (GTDB taxonomy): Bacteria > Pseudomonadota > Gammaproteobacteria > Enterobacterales > Enterobacteriaceae > Proteus > Proteus alimentorum. The sequence goes on along the minus strand of NZ_NBVR01000013.1, from coordinate 74,465 downwards.
GTTTCTTTCCTGATCTGGCAGCAGTGGGAGGGTGATAAAGTTTCACAAAACACCACCACTACCGCTCAGATCTCGCAACAAGCGGACGTGCCAAGCAGTGATAGTCTTGCTGTAACTGGTAACAGCAATGAGCAGGCAAAATTGATTACCGTAAAAACTGACGTACTTGATCTTCGTATCAATACTCAGGGCGGTACTATCGATGAGGCTGATTTGTTAGCCTATCCCGCCGAGCTTAATTCGACTACGCCTTTCCGTTTACTGGAAACTACACCACAATTCCTGTATCAGGCTCAAAGTGGCTTAATCGGCCCAGATGGTCCAGATCAGAAATCTCGCCCAGTTTATAGTGCTGATAAAAACGAATTCGTACTTGGTGAAAACCAAGATGAATTACGCGTACCTATGACTTTCGTAAATGAAGAAGGCGTAAAATTCGTCAAAACCTTCATTCTGAAAAAAGGTCAGTACGATATCGGCATTGATTACAAAATTGAGAATACAACAGATAAAACGTTGACCATGAACTTCTACGGTCAGTTAAAACAATCTGTTAAATTGCCAGAAAGCCGTGATACAGGTAGTAGCAACTTTGCGCTACACACTTATCGTGGTGCGGCATACTCATCAGATGAAACCAACTATAAAAAATATAGTTTTGGTGATATCGAAGATAAAAACTTATCTCTAACCACGAATAATGGTTGGGTTGCAATGTTACAACAGTACTTTGCAACAGCATGGGTTCCTTCTAAAGAGAGTCAGAACAATAGCTTCTACTCTATCACTTTAGAAAATAAATCTATTGCTCTGATTGGTTATAAATCAGCACCGGTGACAATTGCACCAAATAGCAGTGCGGATATCAGCTCAACATTATGGGTTGGTCCTGAAATTCAGTCAGAAATGTCCGCCATTGCGCCACATTTAGACCTGTCTGTAGACTACGGTTGGTTATGGTTTATCTCTCAGCCACTGTTTAAACTGTTGAAATTCCTTCACAGCTTTATCGGTAACTGGGGCTTCTCCATCATCATGATCACCTTTATCGTTCGTGGTATCATGTACCCGCTGACTAAAGCACAGTACACCTCCATGGCGAAAATGCGTTTACTGCAACCAAAACTGGCTGCACTGCGTGAACGTATTGGTGATGACAAACAACGTATGAGCCAAGAAATGATGGCGTTATACAAACAAGAGAAAGTGAATCCTCTGGGTGGTTGTTTACCACTGATTATCCAGATGCCAATCTTCCTTGCGTTGTATTACATGCTGATGGGCTCTGTTGAATTACGTCATGCGCCATTCATGTTATGGATCCAAGACTTGTCTGCACAAGATCCGTACTACATCCTGCCATTATTAATGGGTGTGACGATGTTCGTCATTCAGAAACTGTCTCCTACAGCAGTGACTGATCCGATGCAACAAAAAATCATGACCTTTATGCCGGTTGTGTTTACCGTATTCTTCCTGTGGTTCCCATCAGGTCTGGTTCTGTACTATATCGTCAGTAACTTAGTGACCATTATCCAGCAGCAGTTAATTTACCGCGGTCTGGAAAAACGTGGCTTACACAGTAGAGACAAAAAATAAGGTCACATGAGGAAAAACCTCTTCCTTGGTTACATTCAAAGGAAAGTGACATAAAATAGCGAAGGCGGTCTACAATGACCGCCTTCTGTTTTTTTATATTGATATGATGATTCTGATTAAGCGAGTACACCATGCATAGCACTGATACTATCGTCGCTCAGGCCACACCTCCGGGAAGAGGCGGTGTTGGTATCCTACGCGTTTCTGGCCCCAAAGCGGCACTTGTGGCACAAACCGTTTTAGGCAAGTTGCCTAAACCTCGTTATGCCGATTACCTGCCATTTCGTAATGATGATAACTCCGTGCTTGATCAGGGTATCGCCCTTTTCTTCCCAAATCCGCACTCATTTACAGGCGAAGATGTTCTAGAACTACAAGGTCATGGTGGCCCCGTTATTCTGGATTTATTACTAAAACGTATCTTACAAATTCCCGGTGTGCGTATTGCAAACCCAGGGGAATTTTCTGAACGTGCATTTTTAAATGACAAACTCGACTTAGCACAAGCCGAAGCGATTGCCGATTTAATTGATGCCAGCTCAGAACAAGCGGCACGTTCAGCGATTAATTCATTACAAGGTGCATTTTCTTCTCATATTAATGAGATGGTAGAGTCATTAACTCACTTACGTATCTATGTTGAAGCGGCCATTGATTTCCCTGATGAAGAGATTGATTTTCTTTCTGACGGTATCATTGAAGGAAAACTTAATGCGGTTATTGCTGAATTAGATGATGTTCGTGCCCAAGCTCGTCAAGGTAGCCTGTTACGTGAAGGGATGAAAGTGGTTATCGCAGGTCGCCCTAATGCGGGTAAATCAAGCCTGTTAAATGCATTAGCGGGCAGAGACGCCGCGATTGTTACAGATATTGCGGGCACAACGCGCGATGTATTGCGTGAACATATTCATATTGATGGTATGCCTTTGCATATTATCGATACAGCGGGTTTACGTGAAGCCAGTGATGAAGTTGAACGCATTGGTATTGAACGTGCTTGGAAAGAGATTGAACAAGCAGATAGAGTGCTATTTATGGTTGATAGCACCACAACTGATGCAACAACACCCGAAGATATCTGGCCTGAATTTATGGCTCGTTTACCGAGCACCTTGCCTGTTACCGTTATTCGTAACAAGTCAGATTTAACAGGTGAAAATGTCGAGATCACCGCGCAAGGTAACTATCCCATGATCCGCTTATCTGCCCGCGATGGAATGGGGATTGAATTGCTACGCGATCACCTAAAAGAAGCCATGGGCTTTAATAGTAATACCGAAGGGGGCTTCTTAGCGCGTCGTCGTCACTTACAAGCCTTAAATACCGCCGCCGAGCACTTACAGCAAGGCCATGAACAATTGGTTTATGCAAAATCCGGTGAATTATTAGCAGAAGAGTTAAGACTAGCTCAACAAGCATTAAGTGAAATCACAGGCGAATTTACCTCCGATGACTTATTAGGCCGTATTTTCTCTAGTTTTTGTATTGGGAAGTAATGCGTTCATGACTCTAACCTATAGCGTAAAAATAAAAAATAACGATACGCTATAGGCTTTTTAAAAAATGAGGTAATCTTCTTACTTATTTTTGTAGTTTATTTTTTATACAAAAAATGATTATGTCTGCTCATTAACATTGCTATCTTTCTTACGAAAGAAATTGATAGGAGAGACCTATGGCTACGGCTTCTTTTAGTAAAATTTTTATTGTTAAAGATAAGCAATCAATTGATCTTATCCAACGTGATTTAAGCCATCCACGTCATGTAAAAATAATTAAACGGAATTACGAAGCAGAAAATAGACAAGGAATTGCGTTATTAAAACAACGATTGTCCAACTTGGAAAACTACTAAAAGAGCTTGGTGAAGAAACAACTATTAAGCTTTTAAATAGTTTTTCTAATAAGTTAAATAATGATGTTGAAAATTTTTTGACTTCTTCAACAAAAGCTATTCGATTTGAACAAACCAGTAACGCAAGAACTTATTTAATTTTAAATGATAGTGGTGAAATTCTTGCTTATTTTTCGCTTTCCTTTAAAGAGCTCACTCTTGATAATGTTAAAATAAGTAAAACAAAAAGACAGCAACTTGATGGAATTTCTAGAAAAGCAGAAAAAATTAAAGTTTTTCTTATTGAGCAAATAGGGAAAAACACATCCATTTTGGATAACCCAATTTCTTTAAATTTTATTTTAAATGAAATATATGCTGTTTTATCCGATGTTAAAGCACTTATTGGTGGTCGAATTATTATATTAGAATGTGAAGATAATAAAAAATTACTTGATCTTTATATACGTCATGGTTTCACTTTAATCGAAATAGAAAAAAATTCATCTTCCACTCTTCGAACCTTGTATATTCATATTATTGAAAAATAATAATTACTTAAATATTAATAAATACTATTAAGCTAACTAAAAAATATTTATTTTCACAATTTTTTTAGTGTATTAGCAACGCAAACGTTTACTTTCTATTTTTATTTTTTCTAATAAAAATAGATTTTAAATATCGCATAAATACGCATCTTAATTATGCTTTTTAATGATCTAAATATAGTAAATCAACCAATGACAATGCTAAACTTCGCCTTTAGTTAACGGGGTAAATTTCCCCCTTATATTTAAGAGTCTATCGTGAGAACGCTTTATTTTACTGCGCTGACAACAGGCATTCTTTCTGCCATTTGGGCATTTGTTGCTAATCAATTTGACTTATTAAGCTGGGCTGGCTTTTTAGGTTGTACCGCCTATTTTGCTTATCCTAAAGAGGGTATTAAAGGGTTAGCCGTTACTATGGCGACCATTATGAGTGGCGTAATTTGGGCATTAGCCATTATTTATGGTAGCCAAGTCTTTAGTGATATTTCTATTTTTGGCTATGCTGTCACGGGTGTTATTGCCTTTGTGATGTGTATTCAAGCCAAAAGTGCGCTACTTGCTTATATTCCTGGCACTTTTATTGGCGCATGCACGATATTTGCTGCTCAAGGGGATCTCTCTCAAACCATCCCTTCATTAATCGTGGGTGTTTTATTTGGTTATTCGATGAAAATGAGTGGGCTTTGGGTTGCCAATAAGTGGCCGAAAACAGCGTAATTTATGCTAATTCAAATCTAAAAGCGGTCTTTAGTCATGCTAAGGCCGCTTTTTGTTTTTCAGCAACACAGTAGTAACGTCGTTAGCAATATCGTTAGCAAGGCACAATCATCGGTGTTCCCACAACAGGATCAGGAATAATTTGGCATTCCAAATCAAAAACTTGTTTGATTAGCGCTTGATTGATAATCGATTTTGGCTCCCCTTGCGCAATGATTTTTCCTTTCACCATCACGACCAAATTATCTGCATAACGACACGCTTGGTTTAAATCATGTAAGACGGCAACGACAGTACGTCCTTGTTGCTGATTGAGCTTTCGAAATATATTGAGTAATTCAATTTGATAAGCAATATCTAAATAGGTTGTTGGCTCATCTAACAGTAAAATTTCTGTTTGTTGCGCTAATATCATCGCGACCCAAACACGTTACCGTTGCCCCCCCGATAACGAATCTACCGTTTTATCTGCAAATTCTACAATTCCTGTCTCTTTCATTGCTGTTTCTACGGCTAATTTATCTTCTCGACTCCATTGGTGCATAAAACTTTGATGTGGAAATCGTCCTCTTGCCACTAAATTAGCCACGGTGATCCCAGAAGGTGCTTGCATCGTTTGAGGTAATAACGCGATTTGACGGGCTAGTTTTTTTGGTGGTAATGCCGTTAAAAGCTGGCCATCTAATGAAACATGGCCTGATAATGGTTTTAATAAACAACACAAGCTACGCAACAGCGTTGATTTACCACAACCATTGGGACCAATAATGACAGTGACTTTTTTATCAGGAATAGAAAGGGAAATATCTTGGCAAATCGTTGTCTGTTGATATCCCAACTTTAAAGTGTGCGTCTGTAATCGGCTATTGTGCATAACATTGTCTTTTTATTGAATGATCACATTAAGCAAAATAAGGGTGATAAATAACCATCACCCTTTGCTGTGATTTATATTTAGAAACGAACTTCTACTGAAGCACCAATCATGCGAGGGCGCTGATAAATAGCGGTATCTTTATTATTATCTGGGATAAGAATTCGTTTATCAGAATCAAATAAGTTCTGAGCAAATAACGTTGTTCTACCCCATTTAAAGTTATAGCCAAGCTGTAAATTAGCTAACCAGAAACTATCTACTTTGCCACTATCTGCATTATTTGCATTCGAGAAATAATCTCCCGAGAACTGAACATTACCGCTAATATCCATAGCCTGTGTTAATTGATATTTCGCGCCGACATTTGCAGTATAACTTGGTGCTCGGGCTAACTCTTTCCCTTCAATACCACTGTTACCAAAGTCTTTGATTTTAGTTTTTAATAAACCAACACCTGTGTTTAACTCAAGAGAGTCTATTGGTTGATAAGCAACTGTTAATTCGGCACCGTAAGTTTCAACCTTTTTCGCATTACGAATAGTGGAAGAATTTGGCCCTAAATAGAAAGGCAGTTGCATATCCTTATAGTCGTTGTAAAACAAATTCGTCATCACACTTAACTTGTTATCCAACAGGTTATTACGTGTATAGAGGCTATAATTCCATACATATTCAGGTGAATACACATAAGTGACAATCGGCTTACCAATAGTCACACCCGCACCACCACCGTTATAACCTCGACCAACAGCAAAACCAACGGTTTGATTCACTGCGGGTTTCCATGCGATATCCGCTTTAGGAAGAAACGTGTTATAGGTTTCATCAAAATCGATCGCAACAGCTGCACTTCCCCCATTACGAGTATGGTGCTCTCGTTCAAAACGCCCTGATAACGTTACGTCAATTTCAGGAAATAGTGCGTAAGTTAATGAACCATAAGCGGAAGCCGTTTCTGTTTTATCATCAAAATAACTGCCCCCAAAAATATTCACAAACTCATCTTGTTTGGCGTGGAAATAGCGTAAACCAAAAATTCCGCTTAATGCTTCGCTGTCGGTTTTAAAGCGAAGCATCGGTTCAAACTCAAATTCTTTAGCATCAATATCTGCGCGAGGGCTTTGTGCTTCAGTTAGACGACGCGTTGAAAAATCAGTATAAATCAATGTATTTTCAACACTTAAATTATCATTAGCTTCCCATGTTGTATTTAAAATACCACTGGTTGTTTTACGCTTAATCACAGGACGAAAACGTGAAGGCGCATTTGGCGCTAAATTGCTCGCCATATTAGCCTCATTTTGCGGTGATCGACTATCAAGATGGCTAACAGTCAACTTAGCTTTAAAATCAGGATTATCTAAAGAGTCATAAAGCAGTTTTCCACGAAATGTATTGGAGCGAATATCGCGCGGATCACCACTTGGCGAGTATTTATCCATATGAACAAAGCTTTCACGCTCTTGCCTTTCTGCGGTAAAACGAAATGCTAATTTATCTTCAATCAGTGGCCCTGAAGTCATCACCGCATATTCTCGAAGATCTTGCTGACCCGCCCCCAGTTTTACTGCATTTTCCCAATAAAACGTCGGATCCATCGTTTTAACCAAAATCGCTCCGGCAATCGCATTACGACCTTGAACATAACTTTGTGGATCACGGAAAATTTCAACCGTATTCACATCCCATAACGATTGAGCACCATAGCCAAATTCGTTATAGGTAAATGAACGACCATCAACGGAGAAATTAACTCTGGGGCGTGTGCCACCTAAAAAAGCAATAGCGCCTTGTGCCGGCCCAGAACCATCAACACCACGAATAGCAGGTAACGCATTACTATTCCCGTTATCAACAATGTTGGGTGTCATTTGTAGTAATGTATTCACATCTGCATTGGGTGTCGCTGCTATTTTTTTCGCATCATAGACCGTGACACTGGAGCCTGTGTCATAGATAGATTTATTCAGTTTTTCACCCGTCACAATTAATACATCCACTTTTTCATCGTGTTTTTTATTATCTTGTGATGTTGACGTTTTTTCTATTTCTTGTGCATTGACATTAGGAACGGCAATACATAAAGTACCTAATAAAGCCGTTTGCACAAGTGTTGTTATTGTCGCTTTTTTTGCGCGTAGAGTAAGAACACCAGACATAAGTCTATACCTTTCATGCCATAGAGCATGCCATTAGACGATTTATAAAATACCCTCATTACATCCCAAATATTTAATTAGTCTTTTTGGCGACCATCCCATGACTCATCCCTAAGTTAGTAAATATTTACTTCCTTTATTATTATTTTAAGTTTTCTGTTTTCTTGTTAATAACCACAACAAATAAAGTCCACCAATAACACCCGTCATTAAACCAACAGGCATCGTAATATTGATGGGCAGACTCTGTGATAACACATCAGCAGAAAGTAAAAGGAGTGATCCCATTAATGCAGAACCTACAATGGGTAGTTTTCCTGAGTGGCTTAATCTGATCACTAATTGAGGTGCGGCGAGTGCAACAAAGGCAATTGGCCCAGCGCTGGCGGTTGCTAATGAGGCAAGCAATACGGCACTAAAAATCATGATCCATCTTACTCTGCCCACATGAACACCCAATTGCTGAGCCATGTCATCACCCATTTCCATTAACGTTAATGACTTAGCATAAAAAATGATAAGCGGAACAAGGATCAGCAAACCCATAAAAGTAGGATAAACATGTTGCCAAGTACGTGCATTTAACGAACCCGCAAGCCAGAGATTCGCCATAATGGCATTATCAATATTGCCCTTTACCAACAATAAGCCATTAAAAGCATGTAAAATGGCACCGATACCAATACCGATTAAAATCATAGTGTAGCCAGACATAACACCCTTTTTTAAGGACAGCAGATAAACAATTAACGCCGTAGCCATTCCACCTATTAATGTAGAAATAGCGATATCCACAACCGTGCCATTAAAAATAATGATTTGAAGTAATGCTCCCGTTGCGGCACCTGTTGTAAAACCAATAACATCCGGTGAGCCTAAAACATTACGCGATATCGACTGAAAAATAGCGCCTGAAATACCTAATGCAGCCCCAACGCCCATCGCGGTAAGTAGACGAGGCAAGCGAATATCCATGACGATTTTCTCTTTGATGCCACCTTCTGATTGCCCGATAACAATATCTAGCAATGTAGAAAATTCGATGGGAAATTTACCTGTTGTCAGAGCGAAAAAAGCGAGAGAAATCATCAAGAAAAATAAAATAAAGGCGATGATGATATCTTTTAGAGAGAAGATCCAAGACCCTGTTCCCACTTGGCAGATGATCTCATTATTTTTAGGTTTCATAATGTAATGATCCGCCAACGTTTAACCAGATAGATAAAAAAAGGCCCACCAATCAGTGAGATCATAATGCCAACGCTAATTTCTCCCGGTGTACCGATTAAGCGCCCTAAGCAATCTGCAACTAACATCACTAATGCACCAATCAGCATCGACATCGGTAAGATACGTCGATATTCAGCGCCGACTAAACGACGAGCAAAATGAGGTGCGGTTAATCCTAAAAAACTAATAGGCCCAACCGCTGCGGTTGCACTCCCTGCAAGAAGGACGATTGCAAAAGCTGATAACAACCAAACTCGTTTTTGATTAGCACCCAACGCATGGCTAATATCATCCCCTAACGTCACGATATCTAACGAACGAGTAAGTGAGTAAGCAATTACACTTCCAATCACCACCAATACAGTAATGGGGTACAAAACATCGAAGCTACGTCCTTGTAATGATCCCACAACCCAATGACGGAATTGATCGAAGACACGTTCATCACTATTTACCGTAACAAGCTGTGTGATAGCGAGTAAAACCACAGAGAGAGCAACACCGGCAAGCACCATTCTTACAGGGTTAAGTCCGTGTCTTACACCACCAAGAAGATAAACACCGATACCGGCGAAGAAAGCCCCTAATAAGCCAAACCACATGTAAATAGTGACATCAGTGATCCCCGTTAGCGCAATTAAAGAGACAATCGCCACCATGGCGCCGGCATTAATGCCAAACAAACCAGGATCAGCAAGTGGATTGCGTGTTAAGGCTTGCATTAATGTTCCAGCTCCGCCTAATGCGACACCAATAACTATCGCTAATAATGTGCGAGGAAAGCGGAGATAGCGCACTAATAAGTGTTCGCTATTTGTCGTATCAAAATCGATAAAAGCCTGCCATGTTGTGTACATAGAAACATGTCGGCTTCCTACAAATAAGCTTAATAGTGCAAAAAAGAACAATAGGAGAATAGCGCTTCTTATTCCCCACTTTATGGTGTGGTGAGAAGTCAACATACGTTACTGCTTATGTTGACTAAAACGCGCAACCATATCACTGATAATTTCTTGCGCGCTGTAATAATCAATACGAAACGAGTTTGCGCCTAAACCATAAACTTGCTTATTTTTTATAGAAGGTAGGTTGGCAAGAATGGGATCAGCCATAAATACATCGGCTTCTTTGGCGGTTCCACTTAATAGAAACGTTGTGGGTGCCGCGAGTTGTGTTAAATGCTCATATTGAGCCCACACAAAATCTGAAACGGGTTTATCTTTCGGTTGCCAAGCGAGATCTGCACTTTCAATAGTAAAACCAAGTTGTTGTAATAATACCGCGTGAGGGCTAGTGGTTAGCGAAACAGGGTTAACAGTGCCGGCACCAAAATAAGAGATAATATTGACCTGCCCCTCTGGTAACTGTAGCGCATCTTTCCCCTTTTTTACTATGCCTGCAAAATGCTGTAATAGTGTATCCGTCTCTTTTTCTTGCCCCGTGGCTTGTGCCAATTGTAAAGCCAAGCTTTCCCAACTCTGCTTGCCGTAATCTAAAACAATGGTAGGCGCAATTTGTTTAAATTGTTCAACTTGAGGATAAACCGTATCCCCCCCATTTACGGAAACAACGATTAAATCAGGCGCATAAAGATAAGCCATCTCTAATGAAACACTGCCCGCTGACCACAGTTTTTCAACATTTCTCTCTTTTGCCACTTTATCCCATTGAGCAAAATATTGCCCATTTGCTGCGGTTGAACTTGCAACGACGGGCGCTTGCATTGCGAGTAATGTTCCAGTGATAGAAACCGACGCAGATAAAATACGTTGTGGTTTTGCTTTAATTTCCGTTTTAGTGCCATCGACACTGGTAAAAGTACGAGGCCAAGATTGGCTATCAGCGCCAACATCAAAAGCATTTGCTGTATTAACAATCAAAGAAAAAAGAAAAAGACAGGCAATAGAGACAACGGATTTAGACATGACCACTTTCCAAGTAAATAATCTTTACTTTAAATAATAAATGTAATTATTAATGTTAATCATAATCAATATCATTAACAACAAGGATCTATGGGCTTGTGATAGGAAAAGTGAGAAGGAACGCACAAAAAACAACTTTATAAAAAAACACCTAAGCCTCCAGTGAACTTAGGTGTTTGGTTTATGACATTAGTTTAGTTGAAAATCTAATGAAACAACCAGCGGGTTCAATACACTTTCAGGCTTAGGGCCGATGGATTTTACGCGTTTAACCGCAGCAATAGCCGCATTATCAAGAGAAGCAATACCTGAAGTATTTTCTATATCAACCTTTGAAACCGCACCTTCTGATGTTAGTGAAAAGCTCACCACTACATGACCTTCATGCTGCATGCGACGTGCTTGTGATGGATAACGTTTGTGGCGTTCGATTTCTCTGCGTAATGAACTTATATAGTGATTATCAGACTCACCTTGCCCGATTCCTTTCTCGCTTAATGCACGACTACTTCCTGCTAACGAACTTGCCGTATGTTGCGTTACGCTTTCTGCCGATGCTTCTGATGTCGTTTGCGCTATTTGGCTTTCTAAATCACGCTGTTTTATCGGCTCTACTTTTTCTTGTGCCACTTGCTTTTTCACTGGTGCGATTGGTTTTATGGGTATCGGTTTTTCTTTGGGTTTTTCAGGGAGTTTCTTGGGTACTTCAATAAATTCCCCTTTTTCTGCACTGGGTAAAACAATCGCGGTATCTTGAGGCTCAATTTTCTCGATAGACTCAGGCACAACTGTCGATTGTTGGGGCGGTGAAAATACCACTTGGTAAACAGAAAATGTATTTTCTTGTTGCTGATGAATATGGTGCGCACTTTCTGTCATAGAAAGTGAACGTAACAGCCAACTTAATATGGCGATATAAACTAACGATATGCCTATTAGCCAATAATAAATATTAAGCGGATGCCTGACAGAAAGTGCCAACATAACAAAAAGCTCCTTAATTCTATTTTGATTAAAATTGTGCAGTCACACCTAATCGGAACGTTCTGCCCGGTGCAGGCATACCTGATCGCGTTAATGGATCAATGTAGTATTCGTTTAATAAGTTACTGCCCGTTATTTCAAAAGATAAATTAGGGCTATATTGATAGTTAATATAGGCATCAACGGTAAAGACTTTTGCCCAACGCATCGGATTATTATTTTGACCGTACATTTCTCTTGGTAACTTTTCTTTTAGCCATTTTTCATCTTTATTTTCTACTTCAGATGAATAGAGCCAACGGCTACCTATTTCTAATTTATTCTCNTATTATTTTGACCGTACATTTCTCTTGGTAACTTTTCTTTTAGCCATTTTTCATCTTTATTTTCTACTTCAGATGAATAGAGCCAACGGCTACCTATTTCTAATTTATTCTCTAGCCAACGAGTCCCTAAATGTAAATTAACCGAATATTTAGGCTGAATAGAAGTACGTAAAAAACCACCCGGATATCCCCCCGTCATACACTCTTTAATACCCAAGAAACCAAAGGGATCATAGTGACTAAAAGCATTTTTATCGCATACCTTATTTTTATGACTATAAACAAGCGCGGTATCCATAAAAATAAAACCGTTATCAAAACGTGCTTGAACTTCCACCCCTTCTAATTTTTGCTTTTCAAATTGCCTAATTTGCCAATTCGCATCTCTATCAAAGACATTTTCGATATTGGTATGAAAATAATTTATTTTAATATCGGCATGGCGCTCGACATTAAGCCAATCGGTCAAATCAAACACAACCCCAAACTCTGTACTTTTGGCGCGTTCTGGTTTTAACTTAAAACCGTAATAACGGGCTTTAGAGCCTGAAAACCCGCTAGTATCTTCAAATAAATTAGGTAAACGCAGTTGCTCGGTATAACGTCCATAAAAACGTAATATATCGCTAGCATACACCGTTGCAGACACCAGTGGTGAAAATGCCCCATGCTGATAGCTGGGTTCAGGTACAAAATTATCTTTATCATCAAGATAAATAGGGATTGGATTGGTCACACCCATTTCATATTTATTAACTAATTTACCTGTAATGGGATTGGGCACTTTTTCATTGATATCAACATAACCACTTAAGAACATATTTTTACTTTTAGATAATTCGCCATTTTTATCATAAAATATGGCGGTATATTCCATGGTCATAGGACGTTCTTGGGAAGATTTTATATTGAGATTTCCTTGTTCATCACGAAGAAAATCTTCTTGCATCATATGAACTTGAACGTTTCCAACTTCAGCGTGATTAATAATTTTTTCTTTTATTTCAGGTGATAAATTTTCATATTCAGGATAAACAAATTTAGAGAGTAAAAACTCACGCACTTTTTTATTTATTTCTGGATAACGTTTATAATTTTTAAGCTCTTCAGGTAACGTTTCTACATCCACCCTATGGTAAGCTTTATATAATAAATATTCATCCGAAGTTAATGTACGTCGATAAGGAAGAATAAAGCCTCTTATTGAGGGAGACTTCTCATAACCTTTTACATTATTACGTCGTTTATTATTTAAAAAAGTATCTGTTAAATGATAATAATGATATTTCCCGCCCGCGGTAATAGCTAACCAAGAAAGTGGCTTCCAATCTGTGGAAAGGGCTAAATTAATTTCATGACGTTGTCCTGCTCGCCCAGAGGTAACAAAATCAAAATGTTTAGGTAATTCCAATTCATCACTATCTAATTTTTCAAACTGATAATGGCTGGAAAATGAAAGAGAAAATTGCGGTGATAATTTAAATATTGAAGATAAATCAATACCATATCGGTTATTTTCTTGATAAAGAGAAGAGGTATCAATAAATCCCGTATCATAACTGAGTTCCCATTCGGTATTTCTATTAGAAAACAAATCAACTTGTTTGGGCTCTCTTGGTTTACCACCTCGAGTATTAGTATGTCCTGAGGTTAAATTTCCCCATAATCGTAATAATAAATCGGTTTGTTTATCTTCTGGCTTATATTGGTAGGTTAATACTCCTGCTTGTTGTGTAATATTCCCTAACGGCCATTGATTCACTAAATTTTTATCATAACGAACCCAACTTAAACGTGATGGCATAATATCGCCAAACAGTAAATCGGTATATCGGTAATTAATCGAAAAACGGTGCGTTGATTCAGGAAATAATGTTCCTTTAACTAAAAGAGATCGACTGCGATTGGAAGTGTTTGATACTTCATTATTTGGACGATAAATATGGGCAATAAAAGGTAAATAAGGCTCAAAGTTTCTTCCGCCATCCTTTACATGAACTGATTCAAGTAAATCCTTATCTGTTTCACTATAATTTTTGGCATTTCTTTTTCCTGCAAAGTAATTTCCTTTTTCTCGTAATGCATAAGCAAATAATAAGTTAAAGTTTTCCTCTTCAAAACCGATACCTAAACGAAATGAATAATCTCGAAAATTTTGTATTTTGCCTTTTTGAGGTGTGATTTCTAACGCAGGATCAATAATATAAGCATTTTGCTGATAAAACTTCGGATAATAGCGATAATCTTCAATCATATTTGTATAAACTTCTTTATACCGCGTAGAGTTATTACTAATATCTCCTTTAAAATTAATTCCAAAAGAGTCACCAATAGGCACAATATCTCGAATATCTAGGGTTTTTATGGCTATACCACCACCGATCCCTGTTTTCATATCTGGGGTTAATGAAGGACCTTTTTCAATATAGATACTGCTAATCAAATTAGAATCAATATAGTTACGATTAGAGGCACCACTGTACCCACGATAAACGGTAATCGCCTGCTCTGTCCCATCAACAGTAACAGGAATTCGCCCTTGCCCTTGAATGCCGCGAATATTCGGATCAAGCGCCCCACCATTACGCGCTTCACCACTATAAACCCCAATGGCGCTTTTTAGTAAATCAGCCGGAGAAACACCTTGATAACGCTCTAATAGCTCTTTACCTAAATAAACATTAGAGACATCTTTTTCATAAACTTGTGAATAACCTTGTTTATCTTTTTCTTTATTATCTGAAATCTGAATATGACCAAGATCGGTTTTATCTTCTTTGGCTTGCAGATAAAAGCAAGGAGAAAATAACGATAGAGAAACGAAGATTGAAACAATTTTTCGCTTTCTAAAAAGCATTATATGCATTGTTTTACCTATTCAATTAATAAAGGAAGTAATTTATTTAATTAAAAATTTTTTTCTAATTTAAATAACACTTCATGTTGCTGATATTGATATAACCAATCCACATTGCTTAATCTTCGGGTATAACGTAACTCTATTGCGGGATAAAACCCTAAAATAAAAGGTGATTCATTTTTAATATTGATTGTAAAAACAAAGCTATTGTCTTTTCTTCCCTTTTTTAATAAAGGATTATAGTTATTAAAGTGTTTAAATTGATACTGAAAAAAAAGAGATATATGCCAATTCACTGACAATGGATAATAAGCGCCAGTTTTTATACCATACTGCTGATAATTTAATAAAGTGTTTTTTTTACGGCTTAACTGATAATTTAATTGATTAACTAAGTGCATTCCATTATTAAAATAATAGTTATGATTAGTACTATAACTAAGTTGCTGACTATTTAAATTATTTAACGCTTCTTGATATTGCTTTATTTTATAGTTCAAACTTAAATTAATAGTTTGCTTTTTATTAATCAAATAAGAAAATTGTATTTCACTTCCCCATGCTTGATATTCATATTGAGTTTTTGATTTTTTTATTTCGTAATAAGGTGTTATTAACCATTGATATTGAGGTTTTTGATAGCGATAACCCAGTTGTGTATATAATGCAAAAAAGTTAGCACTACGGTGAGAGTGATAATCGATATATCGTGCATAAGTATAAGAAGAAAAAGTATGGTGAGAATAAAGGATAACGGGTTGATAAAAAGAAAAATAATGAGTAAGACCCGTTGATGCAATAGGTTTTGCACCTCTTAACGTCACTTTTCTTTGAGTAGATTGAGAGACAACTTTTTCAGCTATATCAGGTGCATGGTTAATATTATCATCATAAAAAAAACTAAGTTGGTAGAAACGTTGGCCTTGAAAATAAGAGGCTAATTTAACTCGATAAAACGCAATGGATTGACTAATATCGTTAGGTAAATCAATCATATTGCTCAACTGATTGAGTTGTTGTTGTGCTTTTTTATATTCTCGCAAATGAAAATAAAGCTGAATTAACCCAGTTTGCGCTGGGATAAAATCGGCTTTTTGCTTAAGTTGTTGCTGATAATAAAACTCAGCTTGTAAATAATCGCCTTTTGTCTGGGCTAAAAGCGCTTTAGCATAATCAATTAATAGTGTTTCATGGAAAGGTAATTGTTGATAGTCCAGTAATAGTTCTTCGGCCTTGTTCCACAGCTGTTGCTGTAAAGCGCGATAAAGTTGTTGGCCTATTTGAGCAACGTGGTGTTGAGATGAAGAATAGGAGAATAAAACAGAATTATTTTCTTTGGCGTTTACTTTTAATGGCATGAATAACAGACTAATAATAAAAAACAATTCCTTTCGTTTTTGATAATAACGCATGTATATCCTTATAATAAAAATCGATCTATTCCTTAAGATCGGTTTATTTTTGATAAAAAAAAACAGATAACCCTATACCAGATTATCTGTTGCTAACATTTAGCTTAATGACCACTAATACCACATTCAAAGAATTAACCGATTGTATTACCAAACAAATTTATAATATTATTTTTGAAAAAATTAAGAAGCATCCGTGCTTGCTGTTATTTCTTCACTTTCACTGCTATTTTTCGTACCACCAAAACCGATATCTTTTGTGTGATCCGAACTAAACACCACAATACCCGCTAACGTTTCAGCACTTTCACCAAAGAAAGCACCTTCAACAACCCCTGATGTTGTGCCTTCTTTCGCATCAGCAGAAAACGTTACTTGGTTATTTGCGGTATAAAGATTTCCACCTTCTAACTCAACCGTGCGTTGGCTATTCGCCAATGAGCCTTCAATTTTCTTTTGTGAGAAATCAACATCGAACGTACCAGAAAGCAGATTGCTACCACTGTATTGGCTAATACCCATTACCGTATAAGTGGCGCTATCTGTCGGTAAGGTGGTTGTCACATCTTTACCCACATAATAGGTCTGATGTGTTGCATCTGTTGCTGATGTTGTTTTTGCCCAGTCACCAAAATAGACATTGGCATCTGTGATTTTGGCAAAGTGAAAAACGCCCATATCACTATGGCTTGCAGGGGAATTAGCATTAGGTTGGATAGTATAAATACCATGACTGTCCGCTCCACCACTCATTCTTGGTGAGGTTAACGAAGCAAATCCAATTTTTTTCCCACCTCCTACGGTACTAATGCCTACACCAGGCTCTCCACCAGGTATTTCGCTATGACCACGTTGGATAGAGTCACTTGCTCCCACTTTCATGGTGGTTAAAGGACCGCTTTGATTAGAATGAATTTCAGCTTGTACAGCTTGAGTCCCCATTAATATAAATAATGCGCAGACTAATTCATTACGTTTTTTCATAATAACTTCCTTATTATTAGTTTGAGGGTGTGGCTACTTATTATAAATAACAAGTAGCCACTTACAGAGATATTAATTTTTTATCTTTACAGCTTCACTTACGAATATAAAGCTTGCCGTGTCGGGCGTAGGTAATATTAAATAAATCGCTTTCATTGTAAATAACCTATTTTAATTACAGAGATTTTAATTAACCCTATTTATATTAAAAGAATTAAATTAATTAAATGATTTAACTTAACTTTTTATTTAAAAACATAAAAAACCAATGAAGATTTCATGTTTGTTTTTGTGAACAAACTCGCAATTATTTATCTTTATTACTTTTAAAACTAATTGATATTTATTAGGTATTTTAGCTTTATTATAAGTTATATATTGGCAATATAATCATTACTAGAATTAAAAGCTTTTTTTCATTCGTTATATTTTATTTATTTCCTCAGAAATTATTTTTATAAAAATATCACGATCTTTATTCTGAATATTATTATTCCAAATAACACCTATTTCCCATTGTGTATACAAACCAGACAGTGGCAATAAAGTGACTTTTTGTTTGTCACAAATAAATTCTGCATTTTTAGGCACCAATGCCATTCCTAATCCAGCAGCAACTAATGCTAACTGTGTTTGAATATCTTGCGATTGCTGTAATACACGAGGGTTGATTTGATGATGTTGCAAAAAATCATAGACTTGTTGATGCAGTTTTTTTCCTTTTTCAGGCACCAACAGAATAAGCCCAAGCGTATTAAAATAGTGTAATGGATCATCA
The DNA here is from genome assembly GCF_002607735.1 of Proteus alimentorum. GTDB lineage: Bacteria > Pseudomonadota > Gammaproteobacteria > Enterobacterales > Enterobacteriaceae > Proteus > Proteus alimentorum. The sequence continues at coordinate 56,226 of NZ_NBVR01000013.1, read as the reverse complement.
TCAGCTTCTAACACTATAATCGTTTGCGTGGGAATTGCTAACATCAACCGCTCTTGTACTAATGCAATACCTTTGAGTGGCTCTGTAACAGGTAAACGTGAAAACGCGAGATCAAGCTCACCTAAAAGTAATTTATCTTCCATTATGTTGGAAGGCATATCATCAATATGAACGGTAATATCAGGATGAGCGAGATTAAATTTTGCCAATAATGGGGTAATAAAATTTAATGCAGACAAACCAAATCCTGCATAAAGCGCCGCTTTTTGGGGTTCACTTAATTGACGAGCTTGCTTTTCTAGCACGCGAACTTCTCTTAAAACGGATTGAGATTGACTCAGTAAATATTGTCCTTCAGGTGTTAATCTTGCACCATGACGCCCACGCTGAAAAAGAGTGACACCTAACTGAGATTCCAGTGTTTTTATCTGTTTAGTGAGTGCTGGCTGACTAATACAAAGCCTTGATGCAGCTTCACCAAAATGTTCTGTTTCAGCTAAAATAGCAAAAGCATTCAATAAACGGGTATCCATGATTAATTATTAATCCCATCTTATCTTTCCTTTTATTATTCTAACATAGAATAAATAAATAAAATTAATAACCAACACCAATGTATTAATAATCAAAACAAATAGATTAAATTGAGATTATTCTTTGTAAATAAAACCGCTGAAATATTGGTTAAAAAACAACCCTCCCATTTGTTTTTTCAATACGCTTTTGGAAAAAATAAGATAACAGCAAGAAATAACAAGGTTATATCGCTCTATTTCACGGAATAAGCACCTTATTTTCTGGCATCATAATGGCAATAAAGGAGTATTTATGTCTGCTAAGTCCCTATTTATAATTCTTTCATTATTAGGATTATCCGTTTCCTGTTTGGCAGGAGATGGCTTAGTGGATAGAACATGGACAGCTTCAGGATTAAATACACAAAGTTATCGACAAGCATTAAGACAACCGACCGCCACATCTCGATATACTCTTTTTAATATCACGCCAGATATGCCTGTTCCGGGTGGTACAAGCCCTTCTGAACCCCAAGGTATTCGTTATATTGCAATGAAGTATGGCCCTTATGGTCAGCCTGAACATTATAAAACTTACCAAATCATGTTTTCTCACTATTCAAATAGTAGTACGAAAAAAGTTCGCTATTTAGGTGAGTTATATACCGTTGTTGGTGATATCTACTTAATTGATCCTTTTGCAACAACCAATGAATGGCAGCGTGGCCGTAGCCAAATCGTTGAAGAGTACTATGAGATATTAGATGCTCACGGAAATAGAACAGGCAAAGGATTACGCTTTAATAATTGGGATAAACCCATTCATATAACTAAGTGGGCATCAAATTAATATACTCTTAATCAATATTCCTTTTTGTTAACGCTCTCTTAATGTCGTCATTCTTTCTTTTATTAAAATAAGGACTTGGAATATTAACCTACGTTAATACTTTCTAAATTCATATAAAAAAATATAAGAATATCAATAACTGACATTATTCTCTTAATTTCTATTTAATTATTTCTTTATATAGAAGTTTAATTCAAAGAAAAGTTAGTTTTTATTTCACTTATCTATTTAAAATAATCATTAGCTTATGAAAATCATAGAATATTATTTCAAACAATTTCGAACTATCGCATTACCTGATCGTGTGTATTTAAAGAATAAATTTATTCGTAACTTAGGTTATCAACCTAACTTTAAAATACCAACATCACTTAATGAAAAAATCAATGCACGTATGCTATTCGATAGAAATCCAATTTATACGCGCTTAGCAGATAAAATCAAAGTCAGAGATTATGTGATAGAAAAGATTGGCCCGCACTATCTAGTTCCTATCATTAACACCTATTCTCATCCTGATGAAATCGATTTCACTCAACTACCTTCACGTTTTGTGCTCAAATGTAATCATGACAGTGGTAGTACAATCATCTGCCTTGATAAAGCAACGTTTGATTTTGAAACAGCAAAGAAAAAGCTTCAATTTCATTTAAAACGTAATCTCTATCCCATCACTCGTGAATGGCATTATAAAAACATCAAAGCTCAAATTATCTGTGAAGAATATATTGATTTATTTGATACACCAAATCCAATGATACCAACGACTTGTCGTCTTCACTGCTTTAATGGCCAGCCTCATTATGCTGAAATTGATATTTCTGATACCAAAGGGAATGAGTATATAAATGTGTATGATACAAATTGGCAGTTACAACCCATCACATTAGAAAATCCCAACACACCAGAACGGGTTGAAAAACCAACTCAATTTGAAAATATGTTGCAATTAGCCGCTAAAATGGCAAATGACTTTAATTATTGTCGAGTTGATTTTTTAATGTCTGAAAATAGGCTTATCTTTAGCGAAATGACCTTTACTCCAAATGCAGGGCGCATCCCCATCAAACCTAAAGAGTGGGATTACAAATTAGGGGCATTGTGGTCATAAAAGAGAAAACTAAATAGGTGTAAATCGTTACATAAAACGATTACACCTATTTTTAAAAATTTCATTTTATGATGTCAATCTGTCAGTCGTTGTGGATGAGTAAACACCGTCGCTCTTCCACGACGACAAAAACCCACCAGCGTAACATTGTATTTATTAGCAACTTCAACCGCTAAAGAGGTTGCAGCAGAAACAGCAAATAAAATTTCAGCGCCACACATAGCCGCTTTTTGCACCATTTCATAGCTTGCTCGGCTTGAAACTAAGACTGCACCTTTATTCCACTTTTCTTGTGCTTTCATACCTAAAAGCTTATCAAGCGCCACATGACGACCGACGTCTTCACATCCTCCTTGCATTTCACCTTCTGGCGATAACCAAACAGCAGCATGTGTACAACCCGTTAGCTCACCGATTTCTTGAACCGTTGTCATCTGCTCTAAGGCTTTATCAAGATTTGAAAGTGAAAATGTTTGTGTAAAAGGTAACGGCGTAATTGGTCGGAAAATTTCTTCTAATTGTTCAGTTCCACAAATACCACAGCCCGTACGGCCAGTCATATTGCGGCGTCGCTCTTTTAATCCCATAAAGCGCCGGCTTGATAATTCAACTTGAACTTCAATCCCCCCGTTACAACTTTCCACAATTTCGATACTGCGAATTTCATTGGAAGATTCTATAATGCCTTCGGATAAAGAAAATCCGACAGCAAACAACTCTAAATTTTTAGGGCTTGCCATCATAACAACGTGAGAAATTCCGTTGTACACTAATGCAACAGGAACTTCGAGTGCAATATAATCGTCTTCTTGTCTGTTTAGCGATCCTTTGTGTTGCACAATTGTTTGATCTACGCCAATGATTACACGTTTAGTTAACAATTTTGTCGATTTTGTTTCATCCATAAGATGAATTCCTAAATTTATTAATACATAATAATAATACGGGTAAAACGATTTTACACTACCTACAGGCAATGAACCTGATCCTATTAAGGATAATAGGAATAAAAAAACAATCAGCTCCATTTTCGTGAAGAAAATCAGAGTCAGTAAAAGCAATGTATGATGAGGAGAGACCCATGCAGGTCAGCAGAAGGCAGTTCTTTAAGATCTGTGCTGGCGGTATGGCAGGTACAACAGCGGCGGCGCTCGGTTTTGCACCAGCAGTTGCGCTAGCTGGCTCACGTCAGTATAAATTACTGAGAGCCCGCGAAACCCGCAATACCTGTACGTACTGTTCTGTCGGTTGTGGACTATTAATGTATAGTCTGGGCGATGGCGCAAAAAACGCAAAAGAAACGATATTCCATATTGAAGGTGACTCAGACCATCCAGTAAACCGCGGTGCATTATGCCCTAAAGGTGCTGGTCTTGTGGATTTCATCCACAGTGAAGGTCGTTTAAAACACCCAGAATACCGTGCACCCGGCTCGGATAAATGGGTAAAACTCTCATGGGAAGAAACGTTTGATCGTATTGCGCGCTTAATCAAAAAAGACCGCGATGCCAACTTCCAGAAATTCAATAAAGAAGGTGTAGAAGTCAACCGTTGGTTAACAACGGGTATGCTTTGCGCCTCTGCAGCAAGCAATGAAACTGGGTTTTTAACTCAGAAATTCTCAAGAGCGCTTGGGATGCTGGCTGTCGATAACCAAGCGCGTGTCTGACACGGACCAACGGTAGCAAGTCTTGCTCCAACATTTGGTCGCGGTGCGATGACCAACCACTGGGTTGATATGAAAAATGCCAACCTTATCGTCGTTATGGGCGGTAATGCGGCAGAAGCACACCCTGTGGGATTCCGCTGGGCGATGGAAGCTAAAATCCATAATAACGCCAAGCTCATTGTTATTGATCCTCGCTTCACCCGTACTGCGGCTGTTGCGGATTTCTATACGCCTATCCGTTCTGGTACTGATATTACGTTCTTATCGGGCGTTATCTTATATCTGCTCGAAAATAAGAAATATCAAAAAGAATACGTTGAGGCTTATACCAATGCGAGCTTGATTGTCCGTGAAGACTATCATTTTGATGATGGTTTATTCAGCGGATATGATGCAGAAAAACGTAAATACGATAAAACCACTTGGAACTACGAGATGGATGAAAATGGTTTCGCAAAACGCGACACCACATTACAACATCCTCGTTGTGTCTGGAATCTGTTAAAACAACACGTTAGCCGTTACACGCCAGATGTGGTGACTCAGATTTGTGGTACACCAAAAGATGATTTCTTAAAAGTCTGTGAATATATTGCTGAAACAGCAGCGAAAGATAAAACAGCATCTTTCCTGTATGCATTAGGCTGGACTCAACATACTGTTGGTGCTCAAAACATTCGTACCATGGCAATGATCCAATTACTGTTAGGTAATATGGGTATGGCTGGTGGCGGTGTTAACGCACTACGTGGTCACTCCAATATTCAAGGCTTAACTGACCTCGGTCTATTATCGCAAAGCTTACCTGGTTATATGACGCTGCCTTCTGAAAAGCAGACTTCATTAGAAACCTACTTAGCGGCGAATACGCCAAAAGCGACAGTACCGGGACAAGTTAACTACTGGGGCAATTATCCTAAATTCTTCGTCAGTATGATGAAGACATTCTATGGTGATAATGCTCAACGTGATAATGATTGGGGCTTCTCACTGTTACCTAAGTGGGACAAACCTTACGACGTTCTACAATACTTCGACATGATGGATAAAGGTGAAGTCAACGGCTATCTCTGCCAAGGCTTTAACCCAGTGGCATCATTCCCGAATAAGAACAAAGTTATTCGTTCATTATCAAAACTGAAATTCCTTATCACCATGGATCCACTAAACACTGAAACTTCGTGTTTCTGGCAGAACCATGGTGAAGAGAACGACGTTAAAACAGCCGATATTCAGACAGAAGTTTTCCGTCTGCCGACAACCTGTTTCGCAGAAGAAGACGGCTCTATCGTTAACTCTGGTCGCTGGTTACAATGGCACTGGAAAGGTGCTGATGCCCCAGGTATTGCTATCCCTGATGCTGAGATTTTATCGGGTATTTTCCATCGTTTACGCCAGCTCTATAAAGAAGAAGGCGGAGCGATGCCAGAACAGGTGTTGAATATGACTTGGGATTACTTTGATCCTGATAATCCAACATCTGCAGAAGTTGCACAAGAAAGTAATGGTAGAGCATTAGCCGATTTAAAAGACGCTGATGGCAATATCATTCTGAAAAAAGGTCAACTGCTTAGCTCGTTCGCTCAGTTACGTGATGATGGTACAACAGCAAGTGGCTGTTGGATCTTCGCAGGTAGCTGGACAGAGAAAGGCAACCAAATGGCTAACCGTGATAACTCCGATCCATCAGGATTGGGTAATACATTAGGTTGGGCATGGGCATGGCCTCTTAACCGTCGCATTATTTATAACCGCGCATCGGCAGACCCACAAGGTCAACCATGGGATCCTAAACGTAAATTAATCGAATGGGATGGCAGCAAATGGACAGGTATTGATGTACCTGACTATAGTAACGCTGCACCGGGTTCTGATGTTGGTCCATTTATTATGCAGCCGGAAGGTATGGGACGTCTATTTGCTATCGATAAGATGGCAGAAGGTCCATTCCCTGAACACTATGAGCCAATTGAGACACCATTGGGGACTAACCCACTGCATCCAAATGTGGTTTCAAACCCAGCAGCGCGTATCTTTAAAGATGACTGGAAAGAGATGGGTAAAGCAGAAGATTTCCCATATGTCGGTACAACTTATCGTCTGACAGAACATTTCCACTTCTGGACTAAACACGCGCGCTTAAATGCGATTATTCAGCCACAACAATTTATTGAGATTGGTGAGCGTTTAGCCGCAGAAAAAGGCATTGTTCAAGGCGATACCGTTAAAGTCAGCTCAAAACGTGGTTATATCAAAGCGAAAGCGGTGGTCACTAAACGTATTAGAACCCTTGATGTTGATGGGCGCAAAGTGGATACCATTGGTATTCCTATTCACTGGGGCTTTGAAGGTGTTGCTGTGAAAGGCTTTATTGCGAATACGTTAACGCCATTCGTTGGTGATGCGAATACACAAACGCCTGAGTTTAAAGCGTTCCTTGTTAATGTGGAAAAGGTGTAAGGAGATAAATTATGTCACTGCAATCCCAAGACATTATTCGTCGCTCTGCTACCAATTCCCTCACTCCCGCGCCTAAGGTGCGGGATTACAAGGAAGAAGTGGCAAAACTTATCGACGTAACAACCTGTATCGGCTGTAAAGCCTGTCAGGTTGCTTGTTCTGAATGGAACGATATTCGCGATAAAATTGGCACTAACGTAGGTGTTTACGATAACCCAACTGACCTAACAGCAAAATCATGGACAGTAATGCGTTTCTCTGAAGTGGAAGAGAACGGCAAACTAGAGTGGTTAATTCGTAAAGATGGTTGTATGCACTGTGCTGATCCTGGCTGTTTAAAAGCCTGTCCAGCAGAAGGTGCAATCATTCAATACGCTAACGGTATTGTTGATTTCCAATCAGAACACTGTATTGGTTGTGGTTATTGTATCGCGGGTTGTCCTTTTGATGTGCCTCGCATTAATGAAGAAGATAACCGTGCTTACAAATGTACGTTATGTGTTGACCGTGTAGAAGTCGGTCAAGAGCCTGCATGTGTGAAAACCTGCCCAACAGGTGCGATTCATTTTGGTTCGAAAGAAGCCATGATCAATCTTGCTAGTGAGCGTGTTTCTGAACTGCAAACTCGTGGTTACGACAATGCAGGTCTTTATGATCCACAAGGCGTGGGTGGTACACACGTAATGTATGTTCTCCATCATGCTGACAAACCAAATCTGTACCACGGTTTACCAGAAAACCCTGAAATTAGCTCTACCGTTAAATTCTGGAAAGGTATCTGGAAACCATTGGCTGCTGTTGGTTTTGCCGCAACCTTCGCGGGTGCTATTTTCCACTATTTAGGTGTCGGTCCAAACCGTACAACTGAAGAAGATGAAGAAGAAGCACTCAAAGAGATGGAAGCATCTTCTAAAACACAGACCTCTGTGAATAAGGAGGAGCAGAAATGATGAAGAAGAAAGGTGATAAAATTCTTCGCCATACCGCGTCAGAGCGTATAAACCACTGGGTCGTTGTGATTGTCTTTCTGTTCACAGCGATCAGCGGCTTGGGTTTCTTCTTCCCATCTCTGAACTGGTTCATGAATATTTTAGGAACACCAGAACTGTCGCGCTTATTACACCCATTCGTGGGTAGCGTGATGGCGTTCCTCTTTATCTTTATGTTCTTCAGATATCTGAAGCACAACTTTATCGATAAAGATGACTTAGTCTGGGCTAAAAATATTCATAAAGTACTGCAAAATGAAGAAGCGGGTGATATTGGTCACTACAACCTTGGTCAGAAAGGGATCTACTGGACATTAAGTCTCAGTCTGATCTTACTGACGGTCAGTGGTGTTATCATTTGGCGCCCTTATTTCGCAGAGTATTTTTCAATCCCAGTGATTAGAATTGCCTTATTAGTTCACTCATTATCAGCCATCTTACTGATAATCACCGTATTGGTTCACGCTTATGCGGCATTCTGGGTGAAAGGTTCAATTCGTAGCATGATTGAAGGCTGGGTAACTCGTGGTTGGGCTAAAAAGCACCATCCTCGTTGGTATCGTGAAATTCTCGAAGAAGAGAAAAAAGAAGCCGAAAAGCAGTCACAGAAATAATGCCCTAAAGTGTATTTCTGAACAAACGGAGGCTTGATCAGCCTCCGTTTTTTATTCAATTTACGCCCGCATTTAAGACGTAAAAAAACAATAAAATCACGCTATTATTACCCACTGTCATGGCTTCATGTTTGCTTTTGATTTATTCTGAAGCCAAACCCTGTGGGTATTCACTCTAAAATTTATGATAATAGGAAGATAGAACGTTATGAGTATTCGCATCGTTCCTAAAGAGCAATTAGGTAAAGAGCAATCAGAAAAAGGAATTAGTTTTATTCCACCCGTATTATTCCCTAATCTGAAAAACCTTTATCAGCGTCGTGCTGAACGTTTTCAAACGCTGGCAAAAGATAATCCTTTCGCGGACTACCTTGAATTTGCGGCAGAAATTGTCAAAGCGCAAGAAAAAGCACTTCATGACAACCCATTAGTTGTCGATCTTGCCCCACTCCTTACGCAGCAAGTTGGTGTAGCGCCTTTAGATAGAAAAACGTTCAAACGCAGTAAACATTGGCATGCTTTATTAGCCTCGATTATTGCTGAATTACGTCCAGTTGTGCCTGAAAGTGCCACTATCACTTTAGAAAATCTCGCTAAAGCGTCTGAAACTGAATTAGAAGAGATGGCAACGGCACTACTTAATGATGAATATTCAAAAGTCTCAGCCGATAAATCTGTCTTTATTTGGGCAGCATTGTCTCTTTACTGGGCACAATTAGCGGCGAATATTCCGGGTAAGGCTAAAACAGAATACGGTGAAAATCGTCAATTTTGCCCAGTTTGTAACAGTATGCCGGTGGCAAGCATGGTACAAATCGGCACAACACAAGGTTTACGCTATTTACACTGTAATTTATGTGAAACACAGTGGCATGTTGTACGCATTAAATGCACCAACTGTGAATTAACAGGTAAATTAAATTACTGGTCTTTAGACAGCGAAAATGCCCCAGTGAAAGCAGAAAGCTGTGGTGATTGTGGAAGTTATCTGAAAATTTTATATCAAGAAAAAGATGCCAATGTGGATGCTGTCGCTGACGATTTAGCGTCTATTGTTCTTGATGCAAAAATGGAAGAAGAAGGCTTTGCTCGTAGTAGCATTAATCCATTCCTGTTCCCAAATGAATAATAATTAGGTATTAGCATGACAAATGATACGCGCTCACTTTATAGCCAATTACCGTCTATTGATAAGTTACTGCACCAAGCAGACATTCAAGCCCTAGCGGCTTCTTATGGTCAGACATTTATTGCAGAGCATTTACGAAAGTTACAAGAAGAAGCGCGTATCATTATTCGTCAAGAAAACCAGTTACCACCATGGCATAAACATTGGGCTGATGAATTAAAAAATCGCATTACATTACAACGAAAATCCTCGATTAAACCTGTTTTCAATTTAACAGGTACCGTTTTACACACTAATCTAGGGCGTGCATTAATGGCAGAATCGGCCATTGAAGCCGTTAGCCAAGTTATGCGCTCACCAGCGACCTTAGAGTATTCTCTTGATGGTGCTTCAAGAGGACACCGTGATCGCGCTATTGCTGATTTGTTATGTGAGTTAACAGGCGCAGAAGATGCCTGTATCGTTAATAACAACGCAGCAGCCGTTTTACTGATGCTCGCAACGGTTGCCCCCAATAAAGAGGTTGTGGTTTCTCGTGGTGAACTAGTCGAGATTGGCGGTGCTTTTCGTATCCCTGATGTGATGACGCAAGCTGGCTGTACACTCAAAGAAGTGGGAACAACAAACCGTACTCATCTTAAAGATTATCGTAACGCCATTAATGAAAATACGGGTCTGCTAATGAAAGTTCATACTAGCAACTATTGTATTCAAGGCTTTACAGCAGAAGTACATGGCGACGAGCTTGCCGCACTAGGTAAAGAGGTAAACTTACCCACCGCTATTGATTTAGGCAGTGGCTCAATGACGAATTTAGCCGCCTTAGGTTTACCTTCAGAGCCAATGCCTCAAGATTATCTGCAACAAGGTATCGATCTTGTTACCTTCTCTGGTGATAAATTATTAGGTGGTCCTCAAGCGGGAATAATCTTAGGTAAAAAAGTGTGGATTGAGGCGATTCAACGCCATCCTTTAAAGCGTGCATTACGGGTTGATAAAATGACATTAGCGGCTTTAGGCGCCACATTACGCCTTTATCAGCAACCTGAAAAAATGGCTGTTGAAATTCCGACATTACGTTTGTTAACTCGGACACAAACAGAAATTAATGATATGGCGCAACGGTTATTGCCTCATTTTCAGGCATATTATGGGGATAACTACCATATCACGATATCCTCATGTGCTTCTCAAATAGGCAGTGGTTCGTTACCTATTGAAAGTTTACCGAGTGCAGCACTTACCTTTGAAGCCAAAGATGGAAAAGGTAGCCAATTAGATGCGTTAGCTGCGCATTGGCGTAATTTAGAAAAGCCGATTATTGGTCGAATTACTGATGGTCGCCTGTGGCTTGATCTGCGCTGTCTTGAGGATGAAAATGCATTAATACAGGCACTTTTACTATGATTTTTGCGACAGCAGGTCACGTAGACCACGGAAAAACCACACTTATACAGGCCCTTACTGGGGTAGATACTACCCATTTACCTGAAGAGAAAAAACGAGGCATGACCATTGATTTAGGTTATGCCTATTGGCGTCAAGACGATGGAACTTCAATTGGTTTTGTGGATGTTCCCGGTCATGAGAAATTCCTTTCAAATATGCTCTCAGGTGTCGGCGGGATCTCTCATGCGCTATTAATTGTGGCTTGTGACGATGGCGTTATGGCACAAACCATCGAACATATTTCTATTTTACGTCTTGCTGGCTGTCCTCAAGTTACTGTTATTCTCACCAAAGCAGATCGCGTTACGCCAGAACGAATTGAAGAAGTGCGTTCACAAACAATGGATGTATTAGCCAATTTAGGCTGGCAACAACCTGACTTTTTTGTCACCTCTGCCCCTTCTGGAGAGGGCATTTCAGCGCTTCGCCACTATCTGGTTAATCTGCATCAGCAAGAGCAACAACACCCTCAATGGCATAAGCGTTTTCGTTTAGCAATAGACCGTGTTTTTAGCATTAAAGGCGCAGGATTAGTTGTCACAGGCACCGCACTTGCGGGACAAATTTCTGTTGGTGATACCTTTTGGTTAACAGGCGCAGATAAACCCGTAAGAATAAGAGCCTTACATGCACAAAATCAGCCCGTAGAGAGTGCTGGTGCAGGTCATCGTATTGCAATTAACATCACAGGTGATGTCAGCAAAGAAAACGTCTCTCGTGGTGATTGGTTGCTTTCTCAAGCACCTAACTATCAATCTCATAAAATATTAGTCAGTTTAATTGCGGATAAACCTTTAACACATTGGCAGCCTGTACATATTCACCACGGTACACGTCATATTACGGGCCGTGTTGCTCTTTTAAATGATGTTAATGAAACACCACAGTTAGCGGAGCTTATTCTTGATGACCCCCTTTGGCTGGTGGATAACGACAGACTTATCTTGCGCGATATCAGTGCTCAACGCACCTTAGCCGCAGCGAAAGTCTTATCTTTGCACTCGCCACGTAGAGGCAAACGACAAGCCGAATTTTTAGCTTGGTTACACCAACTTGATAATGCAGACAGTGTCAGTGCTAATTTAGCGTTATGTTTACCAAAAGGTGAACTCTCTCTAAATCAGTTTTCTTGGGCTCAGCAATTAACTGAAAGTGCGTTGACGCAGTTATTAAAAACCTTTGATCTTGTTAGCGTTGCTGGCGTTATTCTTTCTAAAGAGAATGCTGATAACGCAAAACAGAAATTACTCGATACCCTTGAGGAATATCACCAACAACATAATGATCAAATGGGTGTCGGTCGTTCTCGTTTAAAACGAATGGCACTACCGACTTATCATGATGAATTGGTCTATTACTTAATTGATCAATTACGTAAAGAAGGTGCGATTAACCAAAGTCGTGGTTGGCTTCATCTTCCAACCCATGGACTTGCTTTTTCTCCAGAACAAGATGCGCTATGGCAAAATGCTAAAGTCTATTTTGAGCAATCCGAACCTTGGTGGGTACGTGATCTAGCCAATGAAATGAAAAATGATGAGAAAGTGATCCGCTCATTATTACGCAAAGCGGCACAATTAGGTTTAATTATTCCGATTATTGCCGATCGCTACTATACACACCAATCAATAGAAAAATTTGCGTCTATCATTGTGAAATATAATGAGAGTAATGGCAGTGTCACTGCTGCCGACTTCCGTGATGAATTATCTGTTGGGCGTAAATTAGCCGTACAAATCTTAGAGTATTTTGACCGCACTGGTTTTACTCGCCGCAAAAAAGATCTTCATATTTTACGAGACAAAGGGTTATTCTAAATACAGATATTAACTTAGGCTAAATAAAGTTATTTAGCCTATTTAAGGTTATCGCCTACAATATTTGTAAAATATCCCCTTTATTCTTTATCACTATACTCGGAAGAGATATGAAAAAAATATTAGGAAGTGCTTATCTTGCACTTATTCTTATTGCCTCACTCTTTATTATTTTTGAGAAATCAACGTTTATTTATACTGCACTTCTTTCAGTCGGTGCTTATCTTATTCTTTTTTCTCTTTGCTTTATTTTATCAGCTCGTGTCTTATTTTCGGTTATTACCACCGGTACACTCTTCCTGATAACTAAGTTTATTAATCAACTCAAAGTCCATTATTACAAAGAAACATTAATGTTCTCTGACTTTGATTTGGCGTTTGATAGCTCTAATTTAGGAACATTAGGTCATTATTGGGAAGCCGGTGTTGCATTGATTGCGATGCTAATATGGCTTCTTATCAATATGTCTATTGCTTGGCATTTTTCCAAGAAATCACGCCTAGGCTTACGTATAAGTAGCTTACTTTTAGTGATCATTGGATTTACTACAATCCATTTCACCGTAGAAAAATGGCAAGCTGAATGGGAAAGTACACTTCCGGGAGGACGAGGTACTGTCACTAATTTAATCATGTCTGGCTATCAAAAGGCTTATCACCCTCCTTATTTCAATGAAAGTGCAGATTACTTCCTTGAACAAGCGAAAAAAACCGTATTACCCGAAACACAGACAGACATAAAACCTGACATTGTTGTTTTATTACAAGAATCGACAGTTAATCCTCATATTTATCAATTTGATACAGATATTGCACTGCCTGATTTATTTATGTTCCAAAAAGATGAAGGGGTCAGTGCGCAAAGCCCTTTACGAGTACAAACCTTTGGTGGTGGTACTTGGCTTTCTGAATTTTCTGTATTAACAGGGTTAAATACGGATGATTTTGGTGCGCGTAAAAACTCCGTATTCTATTTTGTTGTTGATAATCTGAATGAAAGTTTATTCCGCCAATTAAAAGCTGAAGGTTATTATACGGTTTTACTCACTCCGTTTAATCGTAGTGCTTACCATGCTGGTTACGCTTATGAAAAAATGGGAATTGATGAAATTATTCAACCTCAAGAGCTTGGCTACCCAGGAACATTAGAGGAAAATCTCTGGAAAATATCAACGGTAGATATGCTGGGTTACGTTGAAGAAGTACTGAAAAAGCGGACTGACAAACCATTATTTATATTCTCATTAACCATGTATGAGCATGGTCCTTATGATGAATCACATAGAGATATGTACCAAATTACAGGTCATACAGAAAGCAATAATGCACCGGGTAAATTTAACCACTATATGGAAAAAATTATTACCAGTGATCCAGCAATTAAAGATTTCTCTAATTTTGTTGCACAAAGAGAAAAACCGACGATGTTCCTCTATTTTGGTGATCATCAACCCAATATTGAGCTAAATAATTATCAGTCACCTTTTAATAATCCTGCATATATTACTCAGTTCACCCTAAGAGATAACCTATCGCAAGGTGCGCCAATCACCATGGGTGAATTAACTGATATTAGCTTCTTAGGGGGCATGATCTTAGAGCGTGCTCGTTTACCATTATCTCCTTTCTACAAAGCAAACATTCAAATGCGCCACTTATGTGAAGGCAAATTAAATGACTGTGAAGACGAGAAATTAGTTAATAGCTATAAAAATTATATCTATGACAAACTGAAAGTCGCAGGTAGTACAAATAATTAATTTTTATTACTTGGATAAACGATGATCGGGATAATAAATCCCAAAAGATAAGTAATTTCAAAAGGAAAGAGGCTAACTATTTAGCCTCTTTTTTATTTCAAAAAAACAAACGTACCATTATTTGCGTGTTGCAACAATCACACTTGATGCTTTCACTAGCGCTAAAACATCACTGCCTTTTGCCAGTTTCATTTCTTGTAAACTTTCATTTGTAATCACAGCAGTCAGCTCTAAACCTTTAGCTGTTTCTAAATGAACAGTAGAGTTCACTGCACCTTGTACGATTTGAGTCACTTTTCCTGCAAATTGGTTACGTGCAGAGAAATTTAAGCCACAATCAGGCAGTGCTAATACAACCCATGGTGCTTTAATAATCGCAATTGCTTCACCCTCTTTTTTGATCTTTAAACTGTCACAACTCTCTTTAGTAATAATTGTGGCCAGTTTTTCACCATGCGCTAAAGATAAAATGACTTCGCTATTAACGGCACCTTCAATAATATCAACAACTTTACCGACTAACTGATTGCGTGCTGAAACTTTCATTTATCCACCTCTATTGTTGATGAGAAATTATATTAATAACACTATCAAGTTATTGGAGTAACTTTAGCATAAATATCATTAAATAAATTATTCTTAGATCATGGTTTAAAGTTTATTTGTTATTTAAAAACATAACGTTATAAACAAATATAGCTAACGAATCATAATTAGCTTATTAAAATCGAATAAATATAAATATTTTAGAACGTTATGTTTTTAGCACTATCAATATAAACAAAATAGATAACTTAATGCCTCTCTGTATTAAAAGGAATTTAAGCTATCTATCATTAAAATTAACTAAATATACTTATTGCCCATTTTGAGCAAATGACGCTAATAAGTGTAAAGCCGAAGAGTAATAATCTGTATCTTTACTTAAATCGACATCTTCAATAGGTGTTTTCATCGTTAAATCTCTCACTGCCATCATACCGGGAGTAAGGTTATATTCAGCGCGCTCTTGAGCATCAATACTTACCCAAGCAGGGGTTTTATAGCGATCAAATTGCTGCCAATACTGCACAAAAGGTTGTAATGCTAATTCATCATGTGCCCAAGCTAAATAAAGCGGAATACGTATTGCATCAAAGCTAAATCGTGCAGGCCATTTTTCACTAGGCTCTATCTTTCCATCCTGAAACAAACTTACCCAGTCTGTGGGTAATTGATATTCACCAAATCGCATATTTCTAAGTAAAGACTGGCTATCATTAATTAACGCTTTCCAACGAACGTCTTTACTCGTGCGGTAAAAATCTTTCCATGCAGGGAAAATAAAATAGGATGGGTTAATAATAATTTCTTCTGGCGTTTTAAAGCCATTAATACCGGGTAAAAGCACAGTATAATTTTTTGTCTTAACTAAAGTATGTTCCAGAATGGCGTGTTGAATAGAATCAGAAGCTGAAAGATAACTTTCGTCATTCCATTTCTCACCCGCTTTTAATAATGCCCACGCAATTAAGATATCACCATCTGTTGCATTATTAGGATCAGGGGTATGTTCACTCTTTTCGGGCTCATAACGCCATTTAAATAACCCTAAATCGCCACGATAAAGGGAGGTGGCTGTCCAGCGCCATAACGTATTAAATGTTTCATGATCATCACTCATCACCGCCATTAACATGCCATAGCCTTGACCTTCAGAGTGTGAAATATTTTTGTTAGCGCTGTCTATAACTCGCCCATCATCCTTAATATAGCGCTCTTTAAATTGTTGCCATCCTAATTGAGTATCTGCTGCCTGTATTAAGGGAGAAACCATAAGCAACAAACCTAAAATAAAAAAGGTAGAAAATAGATAATGACAACGAGATAAGTGTCTAAAAGACATTGCCTTTCTCTCCTGCTATTGCCGACCGCAATCTTATTTCGGTCGGCACATTGCATATTATTTCAATATAAACTCAAAAGATAGCAACTATCTTTTGTGTTTCACTTACTTCATCTTCTTCTATAACTTCTGTTTTGGGTAACAATGTTTTTTCACAAAAGTCCCGCATCCAAGAAGTAAATTCTTCTTTTAACGCAGAATTATGTAGGCCATATTCAACAAAAGCTTTCATATAGCCTAGCTTATTACCACAGTCATGTGATTTACCCACTAAGGTATATGCTTCAGCGACTTCTTTTTTCAATAATAAATCAATCGCATCTGTTAATTGAATTTCACCCCCTACACCAGCAGGTAGACCATCTAATAATTACCAGATAGCTTCAGAAAAAACATAACGGCCAACAACAGAAAGATTAGAAGGCGCATCTTCAGGATTTGGTTTTTCTACGATACGACGAATAGGCGCCCAATTACCTTGAGGACAGAAAACACCTTCACAATCTACAACACCATATTGTTGCACTTGGCTCATTGGCACTGGTTCAACCATGATTTGGCTACGTTCTGTTTTTTCAAAACGTTTTATCATTGCTGATAAATTATCATGTTGAGGATCGCAATAATGTGCATTCAATAAAACATCGGGCAGTAAAACAATAAATGGATTATTGCCAATAACTGGGCGCGCACAGCAAATTGCGTGACCTAAACCTAAAGCATGGCCTTGGCGAATTTGGACAATCTTGACATTGTCAGGACAGATTGAACGCACTTCTTCTAATAATTTATTTTTAATACGCTGTTCCAGCATATTTTCTAATTCAAAGCTGGTATCAAAATGATCCGCAATTGAATTTTTAGAAGAGTGAGTAACTAAAATAATTTCCTCAACACCAGCCTGAGCACACTCTTCAACAATATATTGAATTAAAGGGCGATCAACGATAGGCAGCATTTCTTTAGGAATTGATTTCGTTGCAGGTAACATACGAGTACCTAATCCAGCAACAGGGATAACCGCTTTCATCATAATAAAATCCTCTAATAGATATTTATCTAAAACTAATATTTAGTATTATTTTAAATTTACTCTTATATTTCATCAGGAATGCTAGATATATTTTAAAAATAGTCACCTCCCTCTTCGTTAAAAAGAGATAACTTTATTTTCATATATCTTTATTAAAAATAACTTTCTATTTAAAACCCGGAATAAAACCCATATTTATTACCACCCATTTCTTTTATGGAATAAAGTGTTTCATCTGCAGATTTTAATAATTCAGATAATGTTTTTCCGTCTTTAGGATATTCAGCAATACCTAAACTAATTGAAGGAGTTAACATAAAATCCGAATTAATATTGATGGGTTTTTCCATTGATTTCCAAAGTGATTCTATTATTTCTAACAAAATCACAGAACAAGAACGTAATCCTTTAGGGAAAAGCACAGCAAACTCATCGCCACCAAGTCGTCCACAATAGACTTCGTTATTTTCTAATTGTGACAACCGTTTTGATATTTCACACAATACTTTATCGCCTGCATGATGCCCAAATTGATCATTAATAGATTTGAATTTATCGCAATCTATAATACCAAGGCAAAATGAAGAAGGCTGTGAAATATTTAATCGTTCATTTTCAATTTTTTCAACGATACTTAATCGGTTAGATATTCCAGTTAATGAATCAATATAGCTTTTATTAAATAACTCATTTCTTAGCTCTACCTTATCAGTAATATCTAAGCTAATAAATACATAATGAGAAATTAAATTACTTTCATCAAATACAGGAATAATACTAACATCTTCCCATATATCTTTTTGTGCATCGATATTTCTTTTGGCTTCTAATCGATAGACGCCATTATTATCATTATTACCATTTACACAATAATTAATTTGATTCTCATCAATTAAGTTAAATAAGCTGTATTTTTTACCTTTTATATTTTCAAAATGAACATTATTAAATTCACAATATTTTTCATTTGCATAAATAATGATGCCATTAATATCTGTTACTAAC
The DNA here is from genome assembly GCF_002607735.1 of Proteus alimentorum. GTDB lineage: Bacteria > Pseudomonadota > Gammaproteobacteria > Enterobacterales > Enterobacteriaceae > Proteus > Proteus alimentorum. Next base: position 37,940 of record NZ_NBVR01000013.1, on the reverse strand, counting down.
ATCATGAAAACATTATTAGTAAATTGCTTTATTAATAAGCATTTAGAATTATCATCATTAAATATCATTTCATTCATTTTTGACCTCCTATGCTCATCAATAAAGCATATATATTATTATTCGGCTGATGAGTTATGTGCATAGCGAAAAATAAAGACATCTTTTGCATCTGTCGGTTGGCGATGTACTTGCATTTTGACATTACCACCTTGATTCGTTAGCCAGCCTTCATATAACCCCTCTAAAACACCCGTACTTGCAACACGCCACTGAGCATCATCTTGGCTTTGTGTAAAGTGAGGCCATGCACAATGAACCAGTAACAGCTCACTCATTGCAGGAGATATCGTGACAAAACCCCATTTAAATAGCGTTAATACACGATTAATATGTGATTCAAGTAATTGAATATTTTCGCTTTCGGGTAATGGATAACGTAAGGCAATATCTTTACCTATATTCCTTAATTTATTTCCAGCAGTAGAAATATCATTGTCATTTAAAATTTGAAAAAATAATAATTGAGTTAGATCTTGCCAGCCACTTTCAAACGGTAATTGTAAGATATCACTGTCATGCTTATTCATTATTTGTCTCCTTAATTATTTAGACAGGAAGTCTGGGGTATATTTTAAGTGTAACCACATATTATCTTCAGCATAATCACCCGATGTATCATGCGATAAGCTGACACCTAACTCTGTTTCTTTGTTTAAATAATATTTCGCGTCTAAACCTAATCTGTAAGTGAAATTTGTTTCGTCTTCTTCTTCGTACTGAGATTTAATACGAGGATCGCTCGCATTCTTTTTATTTAATGCGTTTTGCATATAACCATGCGTTGGAAAATAATCACTGCCTTTTTGTTTGTAACTTTGTATCCCTATTGCACCATTTAATGAGACTTCACCTTTTTCAAAACGGCGGGTATAAGCAACAGGCAATGAAACAGACACATAATCTTGTGGACTAAAGTAACCGCCGTGCCCTAATGAGAAGTAGTTTTGGTTATTTCTAAAGTTCATATAATCAACATGCACACCTGCTTTTACTTCTTGTTGATCATCTTGATAGAACTTAGCATAAGAACCAATCCACGCTTTTACTTCATCATTACTCGCAACACTTTTACCTTCGTAGTTATAGAAACCACCACCAGCATAGGCGCCAATTTTTCCATCATCCCAAGCATATTGAACTTTAGCGCCGTTACGTGTTACGCGCCCCCAACTTTCACCTGTCATGGGATCAGTACGCCCCATATAAGAAAGTAGACTATCTTTTATGGCTCTGCGCTCCGCAGTCAGTGTTAATTGCCCATTTTGGCTAATTTGAGGCGAATATGTGAGGCCACCGACAACCGTTGCCGTATCTTTACCTAATGGCGTTGAACCCACATCAAAGCGGAGATCCTTGTCTGATAAACGCAATCCTAATTCAACACCAGAAGCACGTTGGCTACCTGCTTCATCGGCATTAATTTTGTTTTTCTCATCATGGTTGTCGCTATTTTTAGCAAAGCGTTCAGCATGTTGAAGCTGACCAGAGCCAAAGCGGTTAGCTCTTTCTCCGGAAACCGAGCCACTTGTCATTGAAACGGGGTTAACACTAAATTCCCAACGGAACTCTTCACCAGGAACACTCGAGATACTCATTGGCGCTGAAATTTCAGTGACGTTAGATAATCCTTTATCACCATTACGATGACGTATAGCCACACCACCTTGTACCCAAGGTGAGACTTTCTCTTCTAGTTCTCGAATAGAACGTTGAACCGATGCCATCTCTTTATGTTCATAGATAGAACCTGCAATAGTAGGATTATCACTCCCTCCTAATGCCCTTAATTGACCTGCAGAGGTTTTTAATGTGCTATCACTGTTTTGCCATTGTGCACTACGCAGTAATGTCAATGCTTTGCGATTCTCACCATTTAATTGTGCAATTTGCGCGGCTTGTAATAAATAAGTAGGTTGTGAAGATGAAGGAATTTGCTGCAATAACTGTTGTGCTTTTCTTCCATCTTTTTGTGCTAATGCCACTTCGATTTGAGCTTGGATTAATTTGCTATCTTTTCCTTGCTCTTTTTCTAAGTAAGAAAGAATTTTGTTTGATTGTTCAGGCATGGATTGCGCTAAATAAACACGACTTAATGCCATTAATAAATCGGGATCATTCGGTGACGCTTTTAAAGCAACCACTAGCGTGTCATAAGCCGCTTTCATTTCACCTTTTTCGCGTAGGCTATCTGCTTGCACAACTTTAGTGGCAACTTCTAAACGTTTTTTCTCAACAATCGGTGTTTCTTGTTGTAAAGCAGGATCATTAATCAAGCTAGATGCCTGTGTATAATGACCTAATTCATTGAGAACATTGATATGGCCAGCGTAGTTACCTACTGAGCCTTTAGTGCCTTTTGCAATATCACTTTCAACTAATTGCAACGCTTCATCGTTTAATCCACTGTTAACCAATTTCTCTGCTAATTCACCCACATCATTTGGATAATCAGCGACTTGATTCATTAATGGACGTAAAATATTACGCATTGCCACAAGGTTTCCTGCTTGACGATAATGGTCAGCTTGCGCAAGTTGGCGATGAAAACGCGCACGCTGTAATAACGCTTTTTCAGCTTCAGTTTGTTGATTATGGCTACTTAATAAGTTAAAAACTTTATCCCACTCTTTTTGCTCAACATAAAACAGAGAAACCACATAATCAGAATCTCGTGTTCTACGGTTTTGTAGCTGTGAAATAACATTTTTTGCGCCAACATTGTCACCATCAGCGACCATTAGGCGTGCTAAATCAAGGTAAACCCAGTTATTTTGCGGGTTTTTACGTTGAGCTTGTAAAAGCAATTGTCTTGCTTGAACTCGATTACCATTTTCTAACGCTTTTTGTGCTTCACGGCGTAATTTCTCTGAAGGATCTGTATTCGCAGTCAGTTTTTGACGCAAAGAGGCAGATTGTTGAGCCAGTAATTGTTCTGCTTTTGTATTCTGTCCTTCTTGAACTAATAAATAGTAATAAGCAGAAATCACTTTTTCATTACGGCTATTTTGCTGATAAAGCCCTGACAGCAATTGGTGAGCAGCAGGTAAATTACCTTGCTTACGGAATAAATCAGCTTGTAATAAGTTGGCAGACAATCCTTTTTCACCGGAAGCCCCCGTTAATGGTGCTAATTGATCAAGAGCTTGTTGAATATTCCCTTGTTTAGCGCGTTGTTGTGCACTGTGTAATTGCGCATAAAAACCCGCATCTTCCGCTTGCTGCTTCCATTTACTGCCTTGTTCGCCACCTGATTGCGCAGCTTGGTTTAATAAACGCTGACCTGTGGTTAAATCACCAGAACGTAATGCGATATAACCTAAACCCGCTAAGGCTTGTGCATCATTGTTATCTGTTGCTAAAGCTTGTTTGAAATAACCTTCGGCTTCTTTTAATTTACCTTTATTTAATGCGGTATAACCTGCTTGGCGTGCATTACCTTGAATAGCGCCTTGGAAATGCTCTGCAACGGCTTTATCGTTCGGGTTCGCTTGCAAATAGGTTTTATATAACACTTCATCATCAGGACGAACATTCAGCCATAACAGAGCTTGACGCATACCTTTTTTGGCTGACTCATCACCTGAGATATTACCTAAAATAGTAATACCTTCACGACGCGTCTCTTCGTTATACGTTAGCGTTAATCCTAATGCTTTTTGCGTTTCTTTATTATCAGGCATTAATGCAGCACGTTGCTTTAATCCCGTAATAGCTTGAGGCAACATAGCGGGCACACCAGCCATGGTTTGATAATATTCTAACGCCAGTGTTTCAGGTGGCTCACTGCTAACAAATAAACGTTGATACGCTTTTATTGCTTCTTCATGTTGCCCTTTTTTGGCTAACTCTCTGGCATATCCTAATTGTTGTTCACTAAATTGTGATGATCGGATGTTTTTTAATCCTTCAATTCGCGGATCTTGCGGTGCAATTTGCGCAAGTTTTTCTCGCCAATATGTTGCTTGTTTTTCATTACCTTGTTGCGCTGTAAAGAATGCCATTAAATACAGCGCATCCTGATTATTGCTTTCCATAATCAGGACTTTTTGCAGTGCTTCTACTGCACGTTCATCGTGCGCTCTACCATGCCAATAATTAGCTTGTTCAATAAGAGAACTGACAATATTTGGATCCGTTGCTGTTGTATTGGCTTCAACTGCGGTTGCCTGTACTTGGCTTGAAGCTCCTAGAATGCAACCTGCATAAATAACTTTAACGATGATATTAAGTGCGTGATTTTTCATCTTATATCCCCCCTTATTTGTCTGAACGATACTGTGATATCTGATGTAAACGACGAGTTGAACGACGCTGTAACCAGTAATAAGTCACGAAGCCCGTCAGCGCACAAAAACCAACAGCTAAAAGACCCAGCAAATAGACGTGTCTAGAGCTATACCAAAGGAATTGTTGTAAGAAAGGTAAGTCACCTTGCGAAAAGTGTTCACCTAAATGGAAACTTTTTACGGTGTCTTTACCACTAATAAGAGTGATATCGCCTTTAATGGCCGCATTTATTTGGGCTAAATTTAAGTCATTAATAATGGTTTTTATCGAATCATTACCTTTAGCTGTAACCAATACGACAACTCTATCGCTTGCCCAAGGTGAGATAAAACTCATCATGCCACGCCAATCTTTCACTGAAGATAAGTAACTTGCAGCATCACCACTTTGAGATAAATAATCGCCAGCAATCCAACCTTTTGCTTTATCAATCAATGATTGTGGTTTGATTTCGACGTTTTTATTTAAAAATGAGAATGTTTGTTGTGAAAAACGAGCGGGTAAAAATCCCTCACTATTTAATGAGCCAATCGCTAGCACATCGTGTTGAGAGAGGTTATTTTTCTCAAGCTCTTTAGCCCCTAAGAAAACCGAAGCATGAGAAACCGGTGTACCTGTGGAATAACCTGATCTCGCCATTAAGTTCACTAAGGTATAAAGCTCTTCTATTGTTGGATTTTCAGGTAATAGCAGTGTGGTTTGTGAAAAATCTGCACGGCGACTAAATGGGAATGACGCTCCTGAAAAATAAGCCAAGTTCGGCATTCTTGAATAGTGCCAAGTATTTTTAAATTGCAACGTAGATTGCGGATCTATTTGGCTAATTAAGCTACTGCCATCCGTTAAAATACACGGTGAATCATCAGGTTCACGTAAATCAAAATAAAACTGTAATTGGTTCTGACTATAAATTTGACGAGGATTTAAATAGAGCGTGCTATTTTGCTGTTCGCTCTCCATTCCTAGCCATTGTCTTAACATACCTAAAGGCTCTGAACGCGCTGGATACAATGCACCTAAGAATTGGTTATTCAAAGAGACAATTAATGAAGAACGACGACTATTTAGTTTATCCGAATGGGGAAAAACATATTTCAAATCTAAAGGCAGTGCATCACCATCCCACCAAAAGAGATCGGGAGAGACACGAAACGAAAACTGATTTGGTGCATGGTTAATACCTTGGCGTGAGAAATCATCACTATTATTGGCAATTTGACTTAACAAAACCGGTTTATTGGTATTTAACCAACGAGGTGCATCGTAATCCTTACTCATGGCAAGCGTTTGAGAAGGCACCACTAAATGATCGTTTTGTGGCAATTTACCGTTGCTTAACGCCCATACTGCTTGGCGAAGAGATTTCTCATTATCACCGCTGATCAGTAATAATTTGAAAACAGGATCGACGGGGTTATCAACAATGGTTAATTGCCCACTATTTCCTGAAGGTAAGGTAATACCGGCAATAGTCTGTCCTGAATAGCCGACTAAAATGCCATCACTTTCAGGTAACTGATTCATTAAAACAGGTAAATCAACTTGCTTAATATCATGGCTAAAACTGCCAAACCATGATGCAGCAATGGCTGCTGTTGTTACCTCTGCATGGTCAGGTTTATCTGACAATATGATAGGTAACGAGGTCGCTGTCATTCTGTCAGGATCAAAGAACGGTAGGGGCAATCGTTCCAGACTATACCCGCCATTAATCCAGCGACCTCGATAATCTAATGATGAATCTGGTGAAATAACCAAACTTAATCCTTCAGCCAGCGGAGGAATACATTGGTTTTCATCCAATGCATCACGATTAGCTAAACGAAAGCTGAGGTTATTCACATTCGTCAACATCATTTCAGGAATTTCTAAAACATATTCATGCTCTTGCCCCCCCTCTTCTAAAGGCAGAAATCCCATAGGTTGACCATTTAACATTAAGTGAAGTGTTTGATCAGATTGAATTAATCCTTGAGACGCTTTCACTTTCATCGTTAATGTGGCGTTATCAATAAATAAATCGTTCGCCATATTAAAAGTCACACCAGAAAGTAATTTTCTTCCTGATAGCACGATAGGTGATGGACTTCCCATCTGTGCCAATGTTAATTGCTCTTCAATATTACGCGCTTCAGACAATACGCCATCTTCAAGTTGGATCGCGTTATTCGCATTTTGTTGCACAGGCGAATGAGTATAAGAAGTCGGGTCAGGTAAAACCTCCCCGCCTAGCTCTAACATTCCAGTACCTGCTTGAGAAAGATGAATACTTGCGATCGCTATCGCCGTCAGGCTTAGCATTAATGTCAGTTTCTTTTTCATGCTTAGTCATCCCCGTTAATAGATTGCACAGAGAGTGAAGCTTTTGCTTTTGTTCTTGTTGCTGGTGCTTTCACTTTTTGGCGACGACCAAAGAACAGTTCAAAAATACAACGTGTAATGCCTGCCAATTCTTTAAATGGCTTGTCTTTATAATCTGCTTGATGGATCCATGCATCAGCACGACCAAAGACAATGCGCACCAATTTACGGCGAAGATTTAAATCAATAGGTAAGAATTCAAGACGCAGTTGATTGCTTTCTAAACTCACCATATCAACAGGAACAGTCACTTCATCTCGTTGTACATTCAGGGTGATTGAAGTGACATTACGTTGACGAAGTTCAGACATCTTATTCACGGCAATGCGAACCCCCCCCATTGAAATATCTTCAGTGGTCGTTGTTAACTCAGCGCCATCATCAAAATGTAACGTAATCGGTAGAGATGCATTGATTCGAGTATTCTTACGAATTTGTCGTGTCTCTTTTCCTACTGAGATAGAGGCAAGAATGATAAATAAACTGTAAGTCGCCCAAACAAGGTTTAAAACAATAACCAATGGATCAATGCCTTGGAAGTCATTTAATAGGTAGCGGATAACAACCCATGAAATCCCAGTAATAAGAAGAAGTGCAGTAATAATTAATGGACGTACAGTGAGGTAATCCATATAGCTTTTATCAAGCAAGTCACCTTTATCTGTTACGTTAAATTTACCTAATTTTGGTGAAACTAAGCTCAGTAAGGTAGGTAGTACCAAACTAAATGCCATAACGGTTTCATAAATTTCTCCCCAAAAAGAGTAACGGTATTTACCGATATTTTTCGAGTTCACATAAACCGACATGATTAAGTGTGGCAATGCATAGGCAAATATCATGCTTGCGGAGGAAGCGATAATATTAAGGTTAAATAACATAAACAGTAACGGCGCAGTCAAGAAAATGATACGAGGCAAACCGTACTGAAAGTGGAGCATGGCATTGAGATAGCATAAACGCTGAGGGAATGTTAAACCACGACCCAGCATTGGATTATCAACGCGGAATATCTGAGTCATTCCTCTAGCCCAACGAATACGTTGGTTAACATGTAATGCTAAACGTTCTGTTGCAAGACCTGCGGCTAAAGGAATATCAATAAATGCAGAGTTCCAACCTAAGCGTTGTAATTTAAGCGCAGTGTGCGCATCTTCGGTTACCGTTTCAACGGCAATACCACCGATTTCTTCAAGCGCACTACGACGCATAACAGCACATGAACCACAGAAGAATGTCGCATTCCAGTTATCATTGCCACGTTGAACAGGGCCATAGAAAAGAGCACCTTCATGCGGTGCGTCTTTCGCCGCACTTAAGTTACGTTCAAATGGGTCTGCTGAGTAGAAATAGTGTGGAGTTTGGATCAGCGCTAATTTTGGATCTTCAAGGAAGCTCCCGACTGTTGCTTGCAAGAAAATACGTGTTGAGATGTGGTCACAGTCAAAAACACAGATTAACTCACCGTCTGTTAATCCCATAGCATGATTTAAATTACCCGCTTTAGCGTGATCATGAACTTCACGTTCAATGTAAGTTACACCAACATCACCAGCGAATTGTTTAAATTCTTCACGGCTACCATCATCCAATATATAAACTTTCATTTTATCTTGCGGATAATCGATAGCTTGTGCAGCTAGGACGGTATCACGTACAACATTCAAGCTTTCGTTATATGTTGGAATATAAATATCAACAGTAGGCCATTGAGAAACATCTTTAGGTAAAGGCGCGATCTTTCTATTTAATGGCCATGACGTTTGGAAGTATCCTAGAACTAATATTATCCAAGAATAAATCTCAGCCATGAATAAACCACTACCTAAAACAGCCTCAATAGTTGTATTAAAATTTAAGGTATTTGTGGCACGCCAGTAGAGATAACGCGTTGACATCAACAATGAAATAAAAACCATTGTTAATAATCGTTTTTTTGATTTTTTAAAACCGATAACAAATAACAGCAATATATTGATAATACCGAATATATATTGTTGCTCGGCGCTCATTGGCATAACAATGAGTGAAAACATTGTTATCAATAGAAAAGCCGTAATTAATGTTTTAACTATTTTATTCATAAACCCATACCTTTGTCATCGCCATAGATCTTTTCTTAAGACAAAGGCACCCCATCGACATTAATAAATATCGAAAAGAAATAAACTTATCTTAAAAAATAAAATAACAATGGCTAAAGATTGACACCAGTCAATATTATTTATTTACACAAAGAGTTTTGCTTATTTAGATTAGACAGAAGCAATAAATGACAATATATCTTTTAATGATATATTCTCATGAGCATGAACTCTATCCGTTTCTTTGCTATCAAATATTTTATTATCTGCTAACAAATTTTGCTTACTCTTAATTAAATTGTCTTTCTTTGCTTTAACAACTAAAGCATCCTGGTGATAAGAAGGGATAGACGATGAAGTAACAGGCTGTTTTGGTTCGTTTTTCACTACAAGTGAAGTTTCAGAAAACGTATCATTACTTAGATTACTAATATTATTATTATCTTCTTTATTTATCACTACTGGTTCTATTTTATTATCAACATCTTGTATTGTAGAGGAAGAAAACTCTTGAAAAGCAAAGGCATCTTCCTGAAACTTATCTTTTAGGTTACTAATATCATCATACATAGTGTGGCCCCTTTAATAACAGTACTCTAAACCTTGTTCAATAATTTGATGCTCATCCCAAATAAGGAAGAGAGAACCTTATAGATAATTTTCACAATAATTTAAGAATATATCTTTATAAATTCATATTTAAACTCTCATTAAATCATCAATTAATGAACATCAACTATGTAGGGTAAAATAATCTTATAAACACTGATCTATTTAATTACAAATAAGCATCATCCGATTAGGAGTAATGATTATTTAAATTAAATTGTATAATTATTTTAATGAAAAAGACAACATCAAAAAAAGTGTAAAAAATAAAACAACTCTCATTTTCACTTTATAAAAATGGGTACTTTTACTTAATTTTATATTTATTATCACCATCAAAAATAGCGTCTTTTTTACCTAAAAAAATAGATTTAAAAACCAGATAATAACTATAGTTAACTAATAACAATTTGTATAAATTTTATAAAAATAAAATTCCAAAATAATCATTTGTTGATATTGTTTCTTCTAAAAATCAAAGAACCCATCGAGATCAATTTTAATAAACTCTATTTTTTTATTCCCCAAAAGATAAAAAAATAATAATTAAAAATAGAAAGGATTATTTATTCATCTTGATCATCATCAAAATAGCCCCCTTTTTTACACCTAAAAGGTGAGTTTATTGCTTTTTATCATATTACGACCGTTTCATTTTATGAAAAAAAAATAAAATACATCAGAGTTGGTTAAGTTTTAGAAAAAAACATTAAAATAAAAGACAAAAATAGATCATCAATCTATGACTGGTTTTATTATTTACTTATAGTAAATACCACTAAGAATAACCTGTATTCCAGAATAATTAACTTAAGTAATATTTTATCTATAAAATAATATTGTTAATTTATCTTAACAAACAAAAAAGCGTGACCTATTTCAAATAATAAATGTAACAATAAAAATAAGCATGTTATTTAACCTAAGTTATTAAATTAATTATATAATAAGCATTGTTTTAGTTATAAACACTAACACTTCGTATAAATACCAATAATTTCACCCTTTTATATTAAAAATACTTAATTACCTATACTTTTATACTAAGTGAGAGTTATCGTTTTAAGATTATCTTTTTATGTCATTATATAAATAAAGAAGCTTTTCAGCGCTATTTTTTTAAGAGCAATCCTAGTAATCTAAGTTCTATTTTCTTTATCATTTAGTAAAAACAAATCAAATTAAGATTAATTTAATAAGAATAATTCAAAATAGCGGAATCGCTTCACCTACTCACAGAATAGCAAAAAGGCACTCTATCCTTCTTTACTTCTATGCTATCTTTATTAAGTGAATTAGGAGTATTCAACATAATGGAAAAAAGATGGATTTAGAACAATTAAAAAAAGAATTTCGTGCTGGGAAGAAAATAAAGTACATCTACTTTTGGGGACACAAAAGTAAAGGTAATGACATCGCAAAAAGTTGCTTTAGCCAATGGTATCCAGCACCTTTTATATTAGATGATGTACGATATGCCAGCGCTGAGCACTATATGATGGCTGAAAAAGCGAAGCTATTTAATGATATAGAAGTCAGAAGGCGCATTATTACTGCCTCTAATCCTGGCTCAGCTAAAGCATTAGGTAGAGAAGTAAAAGGATTTGACCAAGCCATTTGGGAACAACACCGTATGGATATTGTTATTCGTGCCAATATCGCTAAGTTTTCCCAAAATGAAGAACTTGGTAAATTTCTGATTTCAACAGGCAATCGTGTGCTTGTTGAGGCAAGCCCCGTTGATAAAATATGGGGGGTCGGTTTAAGTGAGCAAGATAACGAGATTAACAACCCTCTTCTCTGGAATGGATTAAATTTATTAGGCTTTGCTCTAATGAAAGTACGTAGTGTTTTAATTGAAGGTAGTAATCAATAGATAAAGAAAACTCAACTGTCACCAATCACTGTTCTTCTTTAACCTAGTGTATATAAGCAGTAGAGATAGCTTAAGTATTGACTGAAATAGAAATGGCCACGTAACGACAACCTTGTCGTTGCTATAAATAATATTTACAGAATAATTAAGAGACTGATATGTATTATGGTTTTGATATGGGCGGCACTAAAATTGAGCTTGCCGTTTTTGATAAAGATCTAACTCAAGTATGGCAAAAACGTGTTCCTACACCTAAAAATGACTATCAAGCATTATTGAATGTTTTTAAGGAACTGACGTTAGAAGCTGACAATGAACTAGGTTATAAAGGAAAAGTTGGTGTTGGTGTTCCTGGTATTGTAAATGCTAAAGAAGGAACCGTATTTACCACTAATGTTCCAGCAGCTAAATACAAGCCGATGGTTCACGATCTCGCACATATACTCAATAGACCCGTTAAAGTTGAAAATGATGCTAATTGCTTTGCCTTATCGGAAGCTTGGGATCCTGAATTTCGTCATCACCCTTCTGTTCTAGGTCTTATATTAGGAACAGGCGTGGGTGGCGGTTTTGTTATTGATGGCAAAGTCTTGTCTGGCAAGAATGGAATTGCCGGTGAAATCGGTCATATGAATCTGAATGTGGATGCAGATAACGTGATCGGCGAAACAATGCCAAAAATTATTTGTGGTTGTGGTAAAAAAGCATGCTTTGAAACCTATTTATCAGGCCGTGGTTTTGAACGTATGTATAAAGCCTTCAATGATGCACCGCAAAGAGCCGTTGATATTGTTGAGCAATATTATGCAGGCGATGAAAAGACTTTGGAGCACGTTGATCGCTATATGAAAGTACTTGCGATTTACCTTAGCAATATTCTTACTGTACTTGACCCTCATTTAATTGTTATTGGTGGTGGATTATCACAATTTAACGCACTGTATGAGCTATTACCTGAATATCTCTCACACTGTGTTTACGGAAATGCACAAATACCATTAATAGAAAAAGCACGTCATGGTGATGCAGGTGGCGCTCGTGGAGCTGCTTGCCTTAATTTATTAGACTGATAAATAAAAAAGAGCCTTTCTTCTTTTATTAAAGGCTCTTCTATTTATAGTGTTTTATCAACGTCATCACATTATTAAGGCTACTGTTATGGATAAAGTTTGGTTTAAAAAAAGACTCACCTTTCTTGGTGGATTAACTGTCATATTAGTCTTACTTCAACTTATTGACTCACTATTTCCCATATCTCTTTTTCAATGGGGGATTATTCCAAGAACGGGTGAAGGTTTAATGGGTATTTTTATCGCGCCTTTCATTCATGGATCTTGGTCTCATCTATTTAGTAATCTACTCCCGCTTCTTATTCTTAGCTTTTTATCCATGACACAATCTCTACGAGAATATGTGTTATCCAGTATATTTATTATTATCGTAAGCGGTTTATTAGTTTGGATTTTTGGACGAAGTGCCATTCACGTTGGTGCAAGTGGGTGGATTTTTGGATTATGGTCTTTACTTATTGCTCACGCTTTTACTCGACGTAAAATTATCGATATTGTAATTGCACTCTTTGTTCTATTTTATTATGGATCAATGGCCTACGGATTAATTCCGGGACAATTAGGTGTATCAACAGAATCACATATTTCAGGTGTCGTTGCAGGATTACTTTATACATGGTGTGCAAGAAAATTAATACGCCGTAAAAGCCAAGTAATAGAAGTGGCTAAATAGCCACTTCTTTATAAAGCGGTTATTTATGACCAATCGGCAGTATTGTTCTGCCATACATCTCATTTAATACTTCAGCCATTGCAAGATAAAAAGCGCTGGCACCACAAATAATACCTTCAAAACCTGCAATTTTTAAAATCAGTGCATTACCAGTGATATTTCCTATCGCCAGCAAAGCAAATAAAATGATCAGACTTAAAAAGATAAACTGGAGTGCTCTATTGGCTTTTAACGTGCCAATAAACATGAAAAAGGTAAAAATTCCCCATAACGCTAAAAATACACCCAAAAAGAGAGGTGTTGTTGGCTCGCTTAACCCCATCACGGGTAATAACCAAATTCCAACCAATGTCACCCAAAAGAAGCCGTAAGAGGTAAATGCAGTGGCCCCAAAAGTATTGCCTTTTTTGAACTCAAAAATTCCAGCAATAACTTGAGCGATCCCACCATAAAAAATTCCCATACTCATAATGACTGAGACTACTGGGAAAAAACCGGCATTATGTATGTTCAACAAAATCGTTGTCATACCAAAACCCATTAAACCTAATGGACCCGGATTGGCAATGCGTTCGTTAGTCATAAAACCTAAAACCTCTAAAAATAATAGGGGAAAATTAAAAAAAATTTGAAAGCGCTGGATGATAAGAGGTAATACATCTAAAAACAATGATCCGACAGGGTATATTTTTGAATAACGGTCTACACTGATCCCAAGGGGAAATAACTAGAGGATTTAACTTAAAGAAAAGAGGTCTTTAGTGATAGATGCTTATATCAACAAAAAGAACAAAGCAAAATAAAGGTCTATAATTGAAAAGACAATATCAATCAGTTGATATATTAATACGCAAATTTACCTTAACGTGCGGTTTTATACATAGAAATGAAATAAAATCTAACATATTAATTAGTTGAATTATTAATCTATAAGCGAGCTTGATATGAAAAAAATACTGGTATTATTAATTGGTAGTACGTTGGCTTTTGCATCTCAAGCCAATACAACATCTCATAATAATGGTGGTTTTGTTTCTCCTCAAGGCACTATCCAATCAAGTGCGGATCAAGGGGGATTTAAAGGCCCTTCTATTAGTGAAACCACGGTTGCTAAAGCAAAAGATCTTTCTGATGACACTTGGGTTATCTTAACGGGCAAAATTACGAAAAAAATTGGTGATGAGCTGTACGTTTTTGAAGATAGCACAGGTGGTATCAATGTAGATATCGACAATAAAAGATGGCGTGGACAAACAGTGACACCCGACAATACGGTCAGAATTGAAGGTAAAGTTGATAAAGAATGGACAAGTACTGAGATCGATGTAAAACAAATTACCATTATCAAATAATTACCATCAAATAATTTGCCTTTAAATTAAACACCATCTGATTATCATAAAAGCTAATATATTGAAACATATTAGCTTTTATTTTTATATCTTTGTTTTATATAAATATTTTTTTACAAAACTCTACGCGTTTATACCTTAATTAAATTGACCTTCCAGTAGGGGGAAAGATTATTGTTTCGTCTATCAATTTAATGAAAGGAATGAACAATGAAAAAATTATTACTGCTTTCTATCATTGCAATCTCTGCTTTCACAAGTACAGCTTATGCTTCTAATAATATTGTTGAGGTTTATAAAACAGAGAGTTGTGGGTGCTGTGCGTTATGGGCAGACGGTATGAAAGAAGCAGGCTTTAATGTCAAAGTGAATTTTGTTTCAGAAACACAATTAATGGAAAAATATCAACAAGCCGGTGTACCCAATAATTTATTAAGTTGCCACTTTGCAACTTATCAAGGTAAAGATTTAGTCGGACACATCCCTGTTGATAGCTTAAAAAATATCGAATTAGTGGATAAATCTAAATCAGGCATTGCGGTTGCAGGAATGCCTGCGGGTAGTTTAGGTATGTATGCCGGTGATTACAAAGAGCCTTACCAAGTTATCGCCTTTGATAAGTCAGGTAACCAATCCCTATTTAAGTCTTACAACTAGTTTTGTTCTTACCGTTGTGTTGTTTTAATAGCGATATCTCTCTCCGAGAGTGCTATTTTCCTCTGCCTGTTATCGATTTGCGGGTAGCGTTTTATTTTCGGGTATAAAAAAAACCAGTCTGCTTTTTACAGCGTGACTGGTTTTTTTTAGGATAAAGCTCACTTTGGCTTTATTTATTCAACCGTAACCGATTTTGCCAAGTTACGCGGTTGGTCTACATCTGTGCCTTTAATTAACGCCACATGATAAGACAACAACTGTAATGGTACAGTATAGAAAATAGGCGCGATAAGCTCTTCAACATGAGGTAAAGAAATCAGCTTCATGGTTTCGTTTTCTTCAAAGCCTGCATCTTGATCTGCAAACACATACAGCAATCCACCTCGCGCACGGACTTCTTCAATATTAGATTTTAGTTTTTCTAATAATTCATTGTTTGGCGCAATAATGATAACTGGCATATCTGCGTCAATTAATGCTAATGGGCCATGTTTTAATTCACCAGCGGCATAAGCTTCAGCATGAATATAAGAGATCTCTTTTAGCTTTAATGCACCTTCTACCGCAATCGGGTATTGGTCGCCACGACCTAAGAATAAAGCATGGCTTTTTTCTGAGAAATCTTCAGCTAACGCTTCAATCACTTTATCTTTCGATAACATGCTTTCAATGCGGCTTGGTAATGCGTGTAATGCCGTTGAAACTTCGTGCTCTAATGTTGCGACACCTTTAATACGTCCCATATATGCCACCAGCATTAATAGAACGGCTAACTGTGTTGTAAATGCTTTGGTTGATGCAACACCAATTTCAGCACCTGCTTTCGTCATTAAAACAAATTCAGACTCACGAACCAAAGAAGAACCAGCAACGTTACAAATCGCTAAAGAAGATAAATAACCGAGCTCTTTAGATAAACGCAATGCAGCTAATGTATCTGCTGTTTCACCTGATTGAGATAATGTAATCAATAAGCTGTTACGGCGAGTCGCGGGTTTGCGATAACGATATTCTGATGCAATTTCAACATCACAAGGAATACCCGCTAATGATTCAAACCAATAACGCGAAACCATACCGGCATTATAAGAAGTCCCGCAAGCGACAATTTGAATATGTTCAACTTTAGATAAGATCTCTTCAGCTTTAGGCCCTAGCTCACAGAGATCAATCGTTTCTGATTTTAAACGACCTTCAAGCGTGTTTTTAATCGCTAGAGGCTGTTCGTAGATCTCTTTTTGCATGTAGTGACGGTAAATACCTTTATCACCCGCATCGTATTGAACATTTGATTCAATCGTATCACGATTAACTTCATTGCCATTCACATCAAAAACATGAACATGACGACGAGTAATTTCAACAATATCCCCTTCTTCAAGGTAGATAAAGCGGCGAGTAACAGGTAATAGCGCTAATTGGTCAGAAGCAAGGAAGTTTTCACCCACGCCAAGACCTACCACCAGCGGGCTACCAGAACGAGCAGCGACTAATAACTCGGGTGTTCGGCTATCCATAATAACGGTACCGTAAGCACCGCGTAATTGAGGAATAACGCGTTGTACAACTTCACGTAATGTCCCACCCTGACGCTGTTCCCAGTTAACAAGGTGAGCAATGACTTCAGTATCAGTTTGAGAAGCAAACTGATACCCTTTTTTAATTAATTCAGCTTTCAGTTCTTGGTAGTTTTCGATAATGCCATTATGTACAACCGCAATCGTACCTGATACATGAGGATGCGCATTATCTTCACAAGGTTCACCATGTGTTGCCCAACGTGTATGAGCAATACCTGTACCACCAATCACTTGTGTTTTTTCTGCTTCTTCTGCCAGCATTTGTACTTTGCCAGCTTCACGCAGGCGAGTCATTTTACAGTCATTATCCACAACCGCTAAACCCGCAGAATCATAACCGCGGTATTCTAAACGACGTAAACCTTCAATTAAGATTTCAGCGATATCGCGTTGTGCAACTGCACCTACTATTCCACACATTGTGTTATTCCTAAAACTGTGCGTTTATTCGCACTTGGATGTCTTATACCTGATTGGTTTGTTCCCCAAGCCATTGTAGAAAGCGGGGATATTTTTTGTTTTTAGAATAATAGCGTACAAGAAAAGGGCGCTAATGAAATATACGCCCTTTTCTTAAAATTATTGTTTTTTCTTCACTGGACGTTTCCATCCACTGATATGAGTTTGCTTCACTCGACTGATCACTAATTCGTTTTCATTCACGTTTTTAGTAAGTGTTGTTCCTGCACCAATTGTTGCACCATTAGCAACAGTAACTGGCGCCACTAACTGGGTATCTGAGCCAATAAAGACATCATCACCAATAACTGTTTTGAATTTATTCGCACCATCGTAGTTACAAGTAATAGTACCAGCGCCGATATTAACGTTAGCACCGACTTCAGTATCGCCTAAGTAAGTCAGATGACCTGCTTTAGAGCCAACACCTAAGCTTGCTTTTTTCATCTCAACAAAGTTACCAACGTGAGCTTTATCTGCTAATTCACTACCTGGACGAAGACGTGCAAATGGCCCAACAGTACACGCTTGAGCTAAGTTTGCATCCTCGATCACCGTATATGGGCTAATAATAGAATTATCACCAATCACACAGTTTTTCAGGACACATCCCGTACCAATTTCAACGTTATTTCCTAAAGTTACATCGCCTTCAATAATAACGTTAGTATCAATTACAACATCTTTACCGTGAGTTAATGTACCACGTAAATCAAAACGTGCAGGATCAAGCAACATAACGCCTTCTAATAATAAGCGTTCAGCCTGTTCTGTTTGGTAAATACGTTCTAATGCAGCCAGTTGTAAACGGTTATTCACGCCTTCCATTTCACTATGATGGCGAGGATGAGCCGTTTCAATTTTACGACCTTCTTTATACGCTAACGCGATAATGTCAGTAATGTAATACTCTTTTTGTGCATTGTTATTATTGAGCTTACCTAACCAACGTTTTAAATCACCACCGTTTGCCACTAAAATACCGGTGTTGATTTCAGTAATTTTGAGTTGTTCTTCAGAAGCATCTTTTTGTTCGATAATGCCAGTCACTTCGCCATTTTCACGAACAATACGACCATAGCCAGTTGGGTTATCTAAAATAACTGTTAATAAACCAATACCGCCTTCTGGTTTGACTTCAATTAAACGCTCTAACGTTTCTTTGGTGATAAGTGGAACATCACCATAAAGCATCAGGATATCTTCATCATCAGCAAAGAAAGGCGCAGCTTGTTGCATTGCATGACCTGTTCCTAGTTGCTCTGCTTGTAGTACCCAATTAACAGGTTGTGAACCTAATTTTTCTTTCATTAGATCACCACCATGCCCATAGACAAGGTGTGTTTGTTGAGCACCTAATGACTTGGCAGTATCAATCACATGTTGAACCATGGATTTACCCGCAAGTTTATGAAGAACTTTAGGTAACTGTGAATACATGCGGGTGCCTTTTCCCGCAGCAAGAATAACAACGCTTTTAGCTGAATTAGACATAATTAACCCGATAACTCCCGTAAAGAATGGCAAGTAAACCTGTTTATGCCAAATAATACTACATATTTCGTCACACAAAATATTTCATGACGCAAAAAAGCCAGTTAGCGAAGAACCAACTGGCTTTTTTATTCATAGACTGCCTATTTACATCAACGTCGAGTCAATTCGATTACACGTAGTTTTGCAATCGCTTTGGCTAATTCTGCTGATGCTTGAGCATAATCAACATCACCATGAGAGGATTGAATGTGTTCTTCAGCTTTACGCTTAGATTCCAACGCTTTCGCTTCATCCAAATCACGACCACGGATAGCTGTATCTGCTAGTACAATGACGCCCGTCGGCTGAACTTCGAGAATACCACCAGAAAGGTAGATAACCTCTTCTTCGCCCGATGTTTTTACGACACGTACCATGCCCGGTTTTATGGCAGTTAATAACGGGGTATGCTGCGGATAAATACCGAGCTCACCTTCGCTACCAGTTACCTGAATTCGTTTGACTTCGCCGTCATATAACTGCTTTTCAGCGCTGACAACTTTCAGGTGGAACGATGTATCGGCCATATCAACCTCCCGTCAGCCGTATTAAAGCTTCTTAGCTTTTTCTACTGCTTCTTCGATAGTACCAACCATGTAGAACGCCTGCTCTGGCAGGTGGTCATAATCACCGTTCAGAATACCTTTAAAGCCACGGATAGTGTCTTTCAGGGAAACGAACTTACCTGGTGAACCGGTAAATACTTCAGCAACGAAGAATGGCTGAGATAGGAAGCGCTGGATCTTACGCGCACGCGCAACAACCAGTTTATCTTCTTCTGACAGTTCATCCATACCTAAGATAGCGATGATGTCTTTCAGTTCCTGATAACGTTGCAGGATAGACTGAACACCACGAGCGACATCATAGTGCTCTTGGCCAACTACCAGTGGGTCTAACTGACGACTGGTTGAATCCAGTGGGTCAACCGCAGGGTAGATACCTAATGAAGCAATTTGACGGCTCAGTACAACTGTCGCATCTAAGTGAGCAAACGTTGTTGCTGGTGATGGGTCAGTTAAGTCATCCGCAGGTACGTATACAGCCTGTACAGAGGTGATTGAACCTGTTTTGGTTGAAGTGATACGTTCTTGCAGAACACCCATCTCTTCAGCCAATGTTGGCTGGTAACCTACCGCTGATGGCATACGACCTAACAGAGCTGATACTTCAGTACCTGCTAAGGTGTAACGATAGATGTTATCAACGAATAACAGTACGTCACGGCCTTCATCACGGAATTTTTCAGCCATAGTCAGACCCGTCAGTGCTACGCGCAGACGGTTTCCTGGTGGCTCATTCATCTGACCATAAACTAACGATACTTTGTCAAGAACGTTAGAATCTGTCATTTCATGATAGAAGTCGTTACCCTCACGAGTACGTTCACCAACACCGGCAAATACAGAGTAACCTGAGTGCTCGATCGCGATGTTACGGATCAATTCCATCATGTTAACTGTTTTACCAACACCCGCACCACCGAACAGACCGACTTTACCACCTTTAGCAAATGGACAGATTAAGTCCATTACTTTGATACCGGTTTCAAGCAGTTCTTGTGAGTTTGACAACTCTTCGTAGGTTGGCGCTTCACGGTGGATAGACCAACGTTCTTCGGTTGCAATATCACCTTTCATATCGATAGGTGTACCCAGAACGTTCATGATACGTCCCAGTGTTGCTTTACCTACTGGTACTTCAATTGGGTGGCCTAAGTTTTCAACTTTTAAGCCACGGCTTAAACCGTCTGATGTACCCATTGCGATACAACGAACGATACCACCGCCTAACTGTTGCTGAACTTCCAGCACCAGTTTTTCTTTACCATTCATAACCTCAAGAGCGTCGTATACTTTAGGGACGCTATCCTGAGGGAATTCGGCGTCCACTACGGCGCCGATTACCTGGACAATCTTTCCAGTAGCCATCTTGAATCCTCTACGTAATTCGTAAACCTAGCTGTTATACCGCGGCTGCACCAGACACAATTTCTGTAAGTTCCTGAGTAATACTTGCTTGGCGTGCTTTGTTGTACACCAATTGCAGTTCTTTAATCAGGTTACCACCGTTATCTGTAGCGGCTTTCATCGCGACCATTCGGGCGGCCTGCTCACTCGCTAAGTTCTCTACGACGCTCTGGTAAACTTGCGATTCGATATAACGACGCAGTAAAGTATCCAGTAACGCCTTAGGATCAGGTTCGTACAGATAATCCCAAGATTTTTCTTTCAGCTCTTCATCATCACCTGGTGGTAATGGTAAAACCTGAAGAATTTTAGGCTCTTGAGCCATGGTATTGATGAACTTATTTGCCACCACATACAGTTTATCTAAACGACCTTCGTCATAAGCCTGCAACATGATATTGACTGGACCGATAAGGTCTGACAGTTTTGGATCATCACCCATACCCGTTACTTGACCAACCACATTCCCGCCTACTGAGCCAAAGAATGAAGCGGCTTTAGAACCGATTAGTGCTAAATCTACCTGTACACCTTTTTCAGACCACTCTTTCATGTCTGCCAGCAGTTTTTTGAACAAGTTAATGTTCAAACCACCACACAAACCACGGTCGGTCGAAACAACCAGGTACCCGACACGTTTAACTTCACGCTCTTCGAGGTATGGATGTTTGTATTCCAGATTCCCTAACGCAAGGTGACCAATCACACTGCGCATGGTTTCTGCATAAGGACGGCTGGCTGCCATGCGTTCCTGCGTTTTACGCATTTTCGACGCGGCGACCATCTCCATCGCTTTAGTGATCTTCTGTGTGTTTTGCACACTGGCGATCTTCGAACGTATCTCTTTTGCGCCGGCCATTTCTGCTTCTCCTCATGAACCAGACGGCCTAATATTTAACTATTAGGCCGAATAGTTATTACCAGGACTGAGTCGCTTTGAAGTTTTCTAGCACACCTTTCAGCTTCGCTTCGATTTCTTCGTTATAAGTACCAGTCTGGTTGATTTCTTTCAATAAATCAGCATGTTCACGAGAGGCATAAGCTAATAAAGCCGCTTCAAATGGCACAACTTTTGAAATTTCAACATCTTCCAGATAACCACGTTCTGCTGCAAACAGTGATAAAGACTGTTGTGCGACAGACATTGGTTCGTACTGTTTCTGTTTCAGCAATTCAGTCACTTTCTGACCGTGGTTCAATTGTTTACGGGTAGCATCGTCCAGATCGGAAGCGAACTGTGAGAATGCTGCCAGCTCACGATACTGCGCAAGTGCAGTACGGATACCACCAGAAAGTTTCTTCATGATCTTAGTCTGAGCTGCACCACCAACACGAGATACGGAGATCCCTGGGTTAACAGCTGGACGGATACCTGCGTTAAACAGGTTAGATTCTAAGAAGATCTGACCATCGGTAATAGAGATTACGTTCGTAGGAACGAATGCAGAAACGTCCCCTGCTTGCGTTTCGATAATAGGTAACGCAGTCAGAGAGCCGGTTTTACCTTTAACTTCACCATTAGTGAAAGCTTCTACGTACTCAGCATTAACGCGAGCAGCACGCTCCAGTAAACGGGAGTGCAGATAGAAAACGTCACCAGGGTATGCTTCACGTCCAGGTGGACGACGAAGTAACAGTGAAATTTGACGGTATGCGACAGCCTGTTTAGACAGGTCATCATAAATAATCAGGGCATCTTCACCACGGTCACGGAAGTATTCACCCATTGCGCAACCAGAATAAGGTGCTAGGTATTGCAGCGCTGCTGATTCTGATGCAGAAGCAACAACAACAATGGTGTTTTCTAACGCGCCATGTTCTTCTAATTTACGAACAACGTTCGAAATAGTAGAGGCTTTCTGACCGATAGCGACATAGATACATTTAATGCCAGAGTCGCGTTGATTGATGATCGCATCGACAGCCAGAGCAGTTTTACCTGTTTGACGGTCACCGATGATCAATTCACGCTGACCACGACCAATTGGGATCATGGCATCGACGGATTTGTAACCTGTTTGTACAGGCTGATCAACTGATTGACGGTCGATAACACCAGGAGCAATCATCTCAACAGGTGAGAATCCATCATGCTCTACTGCACCTTTACCATCAATCGGCTCACCCAGTGTGTTTACCACACGGCCAAGCAGACCACGCCCAACAGGTACTTCCAGAATACGACCTGTACATTTAACTTTCATGCCTTCTGCTAAGTCAGCATAAGGACCCATCACAACCGCACCAACAGAGTCGCGCTCTAAGTTCAGTGCGATAGCGAAACGGTTACCCGGCAGTGCGATCATCTCACCCTGCATAACTTCGGCTAAACCGTGGATACGAATGATACCGTCACTAACGGATACAATCGTACCTTCATTGTGAGCTTCACTCACTACATTGAACTGAGCAATGCGCTGCTTGATCAGTTCGCTGATTTCAGTGGAATTCAGTTGCATATGCTCCAGTCCCCTTAAGACTGCAAGACGTCCGTTAATCGCTCTAAACGGCCACGAATACTGCCATCGATGACGAGGTCACCGGCGCGTATAATCATGCCTGCGATAACAGACTTATCAATTTTGCAATTCAGCTTCACTTTGCGTGATAGACGTTTTTCCATCGCTGCAGAAATGTTAGCTAGCTGCTGTTTAGTTAGCTCAATGGCAGAAGTTACTTCAACGTCAACCGTTGACTCTAGCACTGCGCGCAATTGAATAAATTGGCTCAATACTTCAGGCAACGTTGATAAACGGCCATTATCAGCCATAACTCGAATTAAATTCTGAGCATGACCATCTAATTGTTCGCCACAAAGGTCTACAAAGATGTCAGCCAGTTTTTCTGATGCTAAAGAACCAGAAAGTAATTCGGTTACCTGCTCATTGCGTGCTACTTCAGCGGTGAACGCCAGCATAACCTGCCATTTATCGACAGCCTGGTTTTCCACAGCAAAGTCAAAAGCTGCTTTGGCGTAGGGGCGAGCTACCGTTGCTATTTCAGACATGCCCCTCCCTCCTTACAGTTCAGCGACCAGTTTATCAACGATGTCGCTATTAGCAGCTTCATCCACGGAACGTTCAATAATTTTCTCGGCACCTGCGATAGCCAGCATTGCGACTTGTTTACGAAGTTCTTCACGAGCACGTTTACGCTCTGCATCCAATTCGGATTGAGCTTGTGCAACGATCTTACTACGTTCTTGCTCTGCTTCTGCTTTAGCATCTTCAATCATTTGAGTGCGTTGTTTATTCGCTGATTCAATGATTGCTTGCGCTTCTGCTTTTGCTTTCGCTAGCTGATCGCCTGCATCGGCTTTCGCTAAATCTAAGTCCTTTTTAGCACGTTCTGCAGATGATAAACCGTCAGCAATTTCTTTTTGACGTTTTTCAATGGCCGCCATAATTGGTGGCCATACGAATTTCATACAGAACAAAACAAACAGGACAAATGCGACGGCCTGGCCGAGGATTGTTGCATTTAAATTCACAGCACAATACCTCTTTCTTGGTTATTAACTAACTTGATGCTTTTACTGCTCATTGCCATCATTAGGCAACAGCAAACATCACGTAAAGGCCCAGACCCACAGCAATCATTGGGATGGCGTCAACCAGACCCATAACGATAAAGAACTGTGTACGCAGAAGAGGGATCAGATCAGGCTGACGAGCAGCACCTTCTAAAAATTTGCCTCCGAGGATTCCGATACCGATTGCAGCACCGATTGCAGCTAAACCCATCATAATAGCGGCAGCCATGTACAGCAGATCCATACTCAGGTTTTCCATGACAGTCTCCAGTTTGTTTCAGTTATTTCTTCAAAGAGTTAATAATTAATGTTCTTCAGATGCCATCGACAGATAGACAATCGTTAGAACCATGAAAATAAATGCTTGTAACGTAATAATCAGTATGTGGAATATTGCCCAAGGAAGGCTTAATAACCACTGTGACCACCACGGTAACAGACCAGCAATAAGAATAAAGATCAGTTCACCTGCATACATGTTACCAAACAGTCGAAGACCGAGGGAAACAGGTTTTGATAGCAGGCTTACCCCTTCCAAGATTAAGTTGACAGGAATAAAAATTGGGTGATTAAAAGGCTGTAAAGTCAGCTCTTTTGTAAACCCTTTTATGCCTTTCATCTTAATGCTATAGAAAAGGATCAGGATAAATACACCAATTGCCATCGATAGAGTAATACTCACGTCCGCAGTCGGAACGATGCGTAACGCTGGTAACCCTAAGATGTGTTCACCGATATAAGGGATGAAGTCGATTGGTAATAAATCCAGGGCATTCATTAACAGCACCCAAACGAACACAGTCAATGCCAAAGGTGCAATGACCTTGCTCTTTCCGTGATACATATCACGGACGCTGCTATCAACGAAACCGATGATCATTTCTACTGCAGTCTGGAATTTTCCCGGTACGCCACTGGTTGCTCTTACTGCTACTTTTCTAAACAGCCATAGGAATAGTGCTCCCATCAGTACTGAAAAGAAAAGTGAGTCAATATTTAACACCCAGAATGATGGCGCATTTTCAGCATGGGGATTGACCAACTCGAAAGTACGCAGGTCCAACTGAAGGTTATTCAGGTGGTGACCTATGTAGTCTCTAGTGGTTAATGCTTCTCCTGATGCAGACATGATGCCAATTACCCTTTTGTTGTTAAAAACGCTAACCGTTAATGACGGCTGGTGCAACGACCTGCATAACAAGCACCGCTAAGTAGGTCATGACCAGTGGTGCAAATGCCGCTTTAAACACTCCTAAAGCAACAATCAGCAAGGCTATTGATGATATAACCTTCAACCCTTCACTGAAAGCAAAAAGCCAGTTTATGCGAACTGGAGCTTCTTCTTCATTGACTTTTTGTAAGCGCATTAACAAAAGAAAAGCAATATTGGGTAACCAACACGCAAATCCGCCTAAAAAAGCCGAAAAACTCCAGTCTGTACTCTTTAAGTAGAAACCCGCACTGAGAATAACAAAAGTCATAAACTGCAAAAATAACAGTTTCAGTGCAACTTTCCCGTTGTAGAGGGAGACAGACATGACGTTTGTATTCTCCAGACTAGCTATCGTAAAAGGTATTACTGAATGATGTATCAAACTGTCTTTGCTATAAAGTGTCAAGTGACAAAAACGAGCAAATTATACGGGGCGTGGCAATGAATTCAATCAATAAGTAGCGAAAAAGTGAAGATTAATTTAAATTTCTTACCAAGGTTCCATTTATGAAAAATGATTAAGAACAAAAAGAGTCAAAATAATAGTGCTGAATAAAATAAATAGCGTGATACACATCACAAATATAGAAGTATAAATAAAGTTTATTTCATAAATTGTATAACGGGGTTAACAAATAAACTCCCTTTTATGAACAATTTAGTGGCAATTGAAAAATAATTAAGCGAATTTCAATTAAATAAATTCAATATTTTATAATGCACAGAATTATTAATTTATTTTGGAAATAAAAAGAGAAAAATTAAGGTTACAAAGAGGATTAAAGAAAAAGATAATAACTTGTTAATTTATTGTTTTATCTTAGTGAATTTTAATGCTTCTCATAAATCCCCATAAAACAAATGGCGATAACATTGTAAATATTATCGCCAGAGCACAAAAAATGAAAAAAGGATCAGTAAGACACAATATATTTGATTAAATAATCACCAAATGTCTTTGTTCATTCAATTCAGGTATCGATAAGCTAATCACTTTTTCAGGCATTTTTAATCCATTATCAGCAAGTTCATCTAACTCTTCTTGATGAATTTGTCCTTTCAATGCATAAAAATGACCGTGTTCTTCAGTCACTAAATGAGAACACCAAGAGAGCATATCGTTCATAGAGGCAAATGCTCGACTGATAACACCATCAAAAGGCTTCTCTGTTTGGTATTCTTCAACTCGGTATTGAACTGGCTCGATATTATTAAGTCCTAGCTCGTGCTGAACTTGCTTCATAAAGCGAACGCGTTTACCTAAGCTATCCAATAAGACAAAATGGTGATCGGGACGCATTATCGCCAATGGAATACCGGGTAATCCGGGGCCTGTACCCACATCAATAAATCTTTCACCTTCAAGATACTGACTCACAACAATGCTATCCAAAATATGACGGATTAGCATTTGCTGTGGATCTCTCACTGATGTGAGGTTGTATGCTTTATTCCATTTATCAAGCATAGCCACATAACCCGTGAGTTTTTCAGCTTGAATATCTGTAAGCTCAATATTGGCTTGCTTAGCCAGCTTTTTTAGCCGATTAAGTAAGTCACTCATGATGCGCTCCTGCGTAATAGGCCTTGTTTTTTCAACCAAACTAATAAAATGGAAATAGCCGCAGGTGTAACACCTGAGATCCGTGATGCTTGACCGATCGATGTTGGTTTGTGATCGTTAAGTTTCGCAATCACTTCGTTAGATAATCCGCTAACTTGCTTATAGTCCAGATCTATCGGTAACGCTGCATTTTCATTACGCAGTTGTTTTTCGATCTCTTCTTGCTGGCGACTGATATAACCTTCGTACTTAACTTGGATTTCAACTTGTTCAGCAGCTTGTGGTTTTGAATTATCAATACCTGGAGCAAAACGAGGGATTTTTTTCAAAATGTCATACGTCATTTCAGGGCGACGTAATAAATCTTCACCATTAGCTTCTTTAGATAGTGGTGTATTAAGTAACTCGTTAATTTCAGAAATATTATCTGCTTTAGGATGAACCCAGATATCTCTTAAACGTTGGCGCTCTTTTTCAACTAACTCAACTTTTTCGCTAAATTGTGCCCAACGGTTATCATCAACCATGCCTAATTCACGTCCAATTTCAGTCAGACGTAAATCGGCATTATCTTCACGTAACATCAAGCGATATTCAGCACGAGAGGTAAACATACGGTACGGTTCTTTTGTACCTAGTGTGCAAAGATCATCAACTAATACACCAATGTATGCTTGATCACGACGTGGGAACCAACCTTCTTGATCGAAAGCATAACGTGCCGCATTAAGCCCAGCAAGCATGCCTTGAGCCGCAGCTTCTTCATAACCGGTTGTACCGTTAATTTGTCCAGCAAAGAATAATCCATTGATAAATTTGCTTTCTAGGGTTTGTTTTAGATCTCTAGGATCGAAGAAGTCATATTCAATTGCGTAACCCGGTCTAATGATCTTCGCATTTTCCATACCTTTCATGGAATTTACGATTTGCATTTGAACATCAAAAGGTAAGCTTGTTGAAATACCATTAGGGTAAATTTCGTTACTTGTTAAACCTTCTGGCTCTAAAAAGATCTGGTGTGAATTACGATCAGCAAATCTCATCACCTTATCTTCAATAGATGGGCAATAACGAGGGCCTATTCCTTCGATGACACCTGCATACATTGGGCTACGATCGAGGTTATTACGAATAACATCGTGCGTTTTTTCGTTTGTGTATGTGATATGGCAAGGCATTTGCTCTGGATGCTGATCCACATTACCTAAAAACGAGAAAACAGGCATTGGAGTATCACCCAACTGAACAGCTAATTGGCTAAAATCAATCGTTCTTGCATCAATACGAGGTGGTGTACCCGTTTTTAAACGACCTACACGTAAAGGCAATTCGCGTAGTCTGTGTGATAACGAAACTGATGGTGGATCACCTGCACGACCACCACTGTAATTTTCTAAACCAATATGGATTTTTCCATCAAGGAAAGTACCTACTGTTAGAACAACAGACTTAGCACGGAATTTTAAGCCCATGCGAGTAACAGCCCCTGTTACTTGGTCATTTTCAACAATGAGATCTTCAACAGGTTGTTGGAAGATCATTAAATTAGGTTGATTTTCAAGAGTAGTACGAACAGCTTGGCGATAAAGAACACGGTCAGCTTGTGCTCTTGTTGCTCTTACAGCTGGACCCTTACTTGCGTTAAGGGTTCTGAATTGGATCCCTGCATGGTCAATAGCCGTTGCCATTAATCCACCCATGGCATCGATCTCTTTTACCAGATGCCCTTTACCAATCCCACCAATAGCTGGGTTACAAGACATTTGGCCCAACGTATCAATATTGTGGGTCAGTAATAGGGTTTGACGCCCCATACGAGCTGCAGCCATAGCGGCTTCTGTACCGGCGTGACCACCACCGATGACAATGACGTCAAAGTGTTCTGGATAAAACATGTGTGAACCTTAAATGTTACGAATGCTGAATGTGTTGCATTGGGAAAACGAATTCTACTCAACTTTTTGACAGATACAAGCGAGCAGATCCGCAGGTAATTATTTAAAGATCTTTTTATTTAAAGATCTCTTTATTAGATCTTTTATTAAGGAAGCGATCCTCTGTGGATAAGTGGATTTTCTATTTAAAGATCATAAAAGTGTAAAGGATCATATACTGTGAATGATCCGTGATCTATCTGCTGATAAGCTGGGATCAAAATGACGACTTATGCACAGGTCATTTCTTGATATAGCCTTATACAATGGATAACTACGGGTTAACCCCTGCTTTTAAGCAGAGTTATCCACATTCGTTTGCTGTTTTTTTGTGCAATTTAAAGTAAATTTTTCCAAGAAGCCATCCATTCTTCTGCTGGATCTTCTGGAATGTCATACTTTTGAATATCAATTTCGAGACGATCGCCAAGGCGAGTCGCCCCTTTTTCTACCAATTTTTGATCCAATGTTCTGATCGCACCGCAGAAAGTGTCATATTCACTACTTCCAATACCGATCGCACCAAAGGTGACATTACTCAGATCAACAGAGTCAGCAGATATTTCATCAGCAAAAGGCTGTAGGTTGTCAGGAAGATCACCTGCACCATGCGTTGATGTGACCACCAGCCAGATCCCTTCATTTGGAAGATCATTAAGAGAAGGACCATGGTGCAGATCTGTCTCAAATCCTTCATCAGATAAGATCTCTGCAAGGTGTTCTGCGACATACTCAGCACTACCCATGGTACTGCCACTAATAAGAGTGACTTTTTTCATTAATGATCTCCTTATGTTTAAGACGCGCTATTGTACGCTGTGAATCACTTGGGATCTACCTGTGGATAATGTGGTTATAAAAAAAAATAAGAATTAACCCTTATGGCTTGATCGTCCTTACTATCGGGTTTTGCAGTGAGATCAGTGTTTCTGTTGACTGAATTTCATCGATTGTCTGGATTTTGTTGATAAGTACGTCTTGCAAGGCTTCTATACTTTTACACATAACTTTCGTAAAAATACTGTATTGCCCTGTTGTATAGTACACTTCTACAACTTCATCCAACTTATCTAATTTATCTAATGCGGTGTGATAGTCTTTTGCACTCTTAAGAATAATGCCAATAAAGCAGCAGACATCAAAACCAAGTTGCTTTTCACTAATATCAACTCGAGTTCCTGTAATTATTCCAGCTTGCTTCATTTTCTCTACTCGAACATGAATTGTGCCCGGACTTACTTCGAATTTTTTGGCTAATTCAGCATAAGGTGTTCTCGCATTCGCCATTAATGCGTGAAGTATGTCACGATCGAGATTATCGATCTGATAAATATTGTCCATAATTTCCCTCTGTTTTTAACGATAATACATTTTTATAGCGTTATTTTTAACGATTTAAAACACACAAGGCTATTTTTAATGAGGTATATTGAATTTAGTACCCATTTTGTTGCTTAATCTATATCAGCGAAACACGACATCACCACTAGGGATACAAAAATGGAAAAATCATTCATCCAGACTCAACAGCAAATTAGCTTTGTTAAATCTTATTTTTCACGACTGTTGGAAAAAGAATTAGGACTGATTGAAGTTCAAGGACCGATCTTAAGTCGCCTTGGTGATGGAACTCAAGATAACTTATCTGGTCATGAGAAGGCAGTACAAGTTAAAGTCAAATCTTTACCAGATTCTACTTTTGAGGTTGTCCATTCATTAGCTAAATGGAAACGTAAAACATTAGGTCGTTTTGGATTTAGTTCTGGTCAAGGTCTTTATACTCATATGAAAGCTTTGCGACCAGACGAAGATCGCTTAACCCAGATCCACTCTGTTTATGTTGATCAGTGGGATTGGGAAAAAGTGATGGAAGATAAAGAGCGTACAGTTCCTTATCTTAAGCAGACAGTGGGTAAAATTTATCAGGCAATAAAAGAAACTGAAAAAGCCGTCAGCGAAGAATTTGGTCTGGTACCGTTCCTACCAGATCAAATTCAATTTATCCACACTGAAGAGTTACTGCAACGTTATCCTGACCTTGATGCTAAAGGCCGTGAAAAAGCGATTGCAAAAGAATATGGCGCCGTTTTCTTAATTGGGATTGGTGGCAAGCTTTCTAGTGGTGAGTCTCATGATGTGAGAGCACCTGATTATGATGACTGGACGACACCAAACGAAGATGGATTTGAAGGTTTAAACGGTGACATTCTTGTCTGGAACCCTGTTCTACAAGATGCGTTTGAATTGTCATCAATGGGTATCCGTGTCGATCCTGAAACATTAATGCGTCAGTTAACATTAACAGATGATACTAAGCGTCTTGAACTGGATTGGCACAAAGCATTAATGCAGGGTGATATGCCACAAACTATCGGTGGCGGTATTGGCCAATCTCGTTTAGTGATGTTACTGCTACAAAAAGAGCACATTGGACAAGTACAATGCGGTGTATGGGAAAAAGATACCCGTTTAGCGTTCGCCGATATGCTGTAGTTATTGGCGCCAGCGTCGAAGTAAACGACTTTTTAATCCAGTATCAAAACGCCATATATGGTCAAAGATTTTCATGATACTGGGTTTACCGTAATTGGATAGGGTAACCGCATGGAAGCGATTGTGCTGTTGCTGTTGGCTTTTTTTGATTTTGTTGATTAGGTTTTCGGGTAACCTTTGGGCGACAAAGTCAGAAATAACAACAGCATCAGCATCTTTCCATGCTGGGGTATTTAGTTTTTCTGCGACATTATCTAAACAAGCACTTAAGTCTGTTCCCCCTCTAAATGACTGATTTAAAAACTTGATAAGATCTTGCAGACCATTAGATGATGATAATTGATAATGTACAGTTTCAGTAGAAAATAACATTACATGGCATGAACGATTGTCGGCTAGCGCTATTTTCATCAATGCTAACCCAAAAGCTTTAGCACACTGTTCGTTAAATCCTCCCATTGAACCTGATGTATCAATACATACAATAAAAGGCCCTCTTGGTCTTTCTTCATCATGATGATGAGTTACTGGACGTAATACAGTACGCTCTTGCCAATTATCCCCTTGTAATCGATAAGTATTGAGCTGTTTTTCCACCAGCTTTCGATAAAATTCATATTCGATTTCATTAATACCTAATAAGGCGAGCTCTGTGGGAAGTAAGCGTAAGATATCATCACTGAGCCCTATTCCATTGACTTGCTCTGGTGTTGTATCTGGTGCTTTTTCAACAATAGTGACCGGTTCAAAAATAACACTCTCTTCAGGAAGTGATTTAGCTGTTTTGCTACGACCTAGCAAACTTGCGAGTTTATGTAATTCAGGTTGTTGATCGAGAAAGTCGCTATAACGTTGAATAATTTTCTCATCGAAAGGGGTTTTTGTTAAAACACCTTTACTCATATCCCATAAACGTCCTGCTGCACGCTCATTTTCTGAAAATGTATTACTTAAGCTTCCACTTAGCGCTAAACGTTCCTGAAGCTCAGCAAGAAGTTGCTCTTGTTCTTGGTCAAATAAGGCTTTGTGTAATGCAGTGACTTGGAAAATTAAACTTATCCGCCAATGTTGGATAAACAAAGCTTGTTGAGCGGGTGAAAAAGGCTTATTGGTTTTAATTAGTTGTGATGCTTCTTCAATAAAAGAGGAATCTAGCTTATTTAATTCAGCCAGTATTTGCTTTACTTGCTGATTAAATATGGCGTTACCTAATGACTGTGTTTGTTGATAAAGGGCAAATTCATCAGCAATCATTGTTGGTACTAATGTTTCTTTAACTCTTTGTTGTAAGCTCTTTTTCCATTGGTGGATATCTTTAAGTAAGGCTTTTTTGAGTCTTGGATGCTTTTCAAAAAATACGGCTAATTGAGGTGATGCAAGTATAGAAATAATAACTTCCTCAATAAGTTGCCCTTCATTTATGGCTAAAAGCATATCTAATGTTGAAAGTGTCAGCATAATATCATTACTTTATTTGGCTTTTTAATTGCGATAATTTCTCATTAATCTGAACAAAACTTTGTTCGATGGAAATAAGCCAATCATTATCAATAAATAAATTGGGTTGATGATGATTAAATTTTTCCTGCTCACCATAAATTTCTTCAGTCAGATCTTTTAGCTTATCTTGCCACTCTTTGTTATCTTCAATAGGAACAGTAGGCGCTGTCTCTTTTTGTTGATAAAGAGATGTTGTTCGACGGCTCACATCCAAAATTTCTAATATGCCATCTTGGCGTATTTGTGCGTTAATTGATTGTGGAAAACCAATACCATTTAAACGTGCTAATAACTCATCCCCTTTAGCCAAAAAGTTTTCTAATGCCTTTTGCTCGATAGTAATAAAGTTAACTTGAATACTATGAATATGCAGAGGGATGTGTAAAAACAGGGTGAATTTATCAGCATGCATTTTATCCGATAGGCTAAAATGTGCATTTCGTCCAAACATTCCACTTTGTTTTTCAAAACGAAAAGCCTGTTGATCTTGCTTACTTCTTGTCGATTGCATCCACTCAGCCCATAAACTTTCTGTTTTTCTAATCAATTCTAGCTGGTGGTAGGCTTGTTCTGTTAAAAGGCTTTGTAATAACTTATCTAATAATGCAAATGATGCTTGGTCATGCCACAGGCAATCTTTTAATAAAATAAGATCTAATGGTGAAATAGCACTACGACCATTAAAAAAGGCACTGGCTTGTAAAAGGCGTACCGCTTTTTTCCAACGCCTATCTGAAACGTAAGGTGCAGCATCACTTTTATCTAAAGACTCACGAAGTTGATAAATTAAATCAAATAAGTGGTCATCCAAAGTGACTTTTTCTAATTCTGACTGCCAGCGTGAGAACTCTTCTGCGGTAATCTGGATATGTTCTGGAATATGAAAAGAACCTACTTCTTTATTTATAAGTAATGCGCGAAAGTTTTTCTTATCCTGAACTTTTGTTAACCAAATACGAATAAGCATTCGGTCATATAGTGCTTCAAGGCTACTGTCTGAATCTGGTAGTTCATTAGAGGCGGAGACTAATAAACGCATTGGAATAGCGACTTCAGCTTCTCCATTTCTAAATTTACGTTCATTAATTGCTGTTAATAATGTATTAAGAATAGCGGGTCCTGCTTTCCATATTTCATCAAGAAAGACGACTTCGGCATCAGGTAAATATCCCTCAACCAAACGCTGATATTTACCTTCATCTTTTAAGGCTTGAATAGATAAAGGACCAAAAATTTCTTCGGGTGTTGAAAAACGTGTCATTAGGTATTCAAAAGCTTTGGCCTCTTTAAAGGCTTCTTTCATTCTTCTGGCTATTAAGCTTTTTGCAATACCTGGAGGGCCAAGTAAGAAAACACTCTCACCACTCAGTGCTGCAAGTAGACAAAGACGGATAGTTGACTGTCGCTCATAAAGCCCAGTTTCAAGATATTGGCTAAGTTGTGAAATCCGCTCTGCAAGTTGCATAAACACTCCTAATAATGGGTACTTATTTTCGTCTTCACTCTGAAAATATCAGAAAAGGATTGCTGACATATAGTCAAACATTCTATTAGCACACAAATTGTTTATAACAAAAATCGATTCAGCTTCCTACTGCTTATTTTTGGTTCTTTTTTGTTTTACTAGCGAAACGTTTCGATGGTGATCACGTTTTTTCATTAATGTTGCTGAGATGATCGGTTTAAAATATTGAATGTCATTTATGCAATGCATCTAGAATTTATTATTGAGAGTAAGGAAAAATCATGGAAGCGAAGAAACTTGTGATTTTAGGTAGTGTTAATGCTGATCATATTCTTAATGTTGCCCATTTTCCGCTTCCTGGTGAAACCATTTCAGGCAACCAATTTCAAATGGTATTTGGCGGTAAAGGTGCTAATCAGGCGGTTGCTGCTGGGCGTTGTGGTGCTAATATTTCGTTTCTTGCTTGTTTAGGGAATGACGATATAGGTAAAAAAGCCAAAGCTCAATTAATGACAGATAACATTGATACCAATAGCATTGAGTTAATTGATGATGTAGCAACGGGTGTTGCACTGATTTTCGTTAATCAACAGGGTGAAAATGTTATTGGTATTCATGCTGGTGCTAACGGACGATTAGATACAAGTTATGTTCAGCGTCATGGGAGTATTATAAAAGCAGCTGATGCTCTGTTAATGCAATTAGAATCACCACTTGATTCAGTATTGAAAGCAGCTGAAATCGCTAAACAAGAAAATGTGCAAGTAATACTAAACCCCGCACCCGCTCAAGCATTACCAGATGAATTATTATCACTTGTTGATATTATTACTCCAAACGAAACAGAGACTGAATATCTGACCGGAATTAAAGTAATAGATGATGAAAGTGCTCAGCAAGCAGCAGATGTTCTACATCATAAAGGTATTAAAACGGTTCTTATTACATTAGGAAGCCGTGGAGTTTGGGTGAGTGAGAAAAATAGTAAAGGTTGCATTGTTTCTGCCTTTAAAGTGAAAGCTGTTGATACTATCGCAGCAGGCGATACATTTAATGGTGCGCTAATTACTGCTTTATTAGAAGGGCAATCTATGATGCCAGCGATTAAGTTTGCTCATGCTGCGGCTGCCATTGCTGTTACTCGAGCAGGCGCTCAACCATCAGTACCATGGCGCCATGAGGTAGATGCTTTTTTAGCGTCGTCTTTGTAGTGTATTTTTCTATTATATAGAAAAACAAAGAGAGCTTATGCTCTCTTTGTCTAGTTTGAATAACGTTATCAGGCTTTTTTCTTTTTATTAGTTAGATTATCGCCATCATGTTTATCAAGGAGTAAAAATACAAAGGAAGAAAGCAATGTAATGATACCAACAGTAATAAAAGTATAATGGAAGTTATCAACCGTAGTGCCCACATTCTCTGTATCAAAATATCCTAAAATAGATGCACTCACTGCAATACCAAAACTAATTGCCAATTGTTGGGTGACAGCCAAAACACTATTTCCTGAGCTAGCATTGTTGTCTGTTAAGTCAGCCAATGAAATTGTATTCATTGATGTAAATTGTATAGACATGACCACACCTAATAAAAAGAGTGGAATAACAAGATAGTAAATAGACATATCAGGAGATTGAAGTGAAAACTGAGCGATCATCAAACCAATAATAATAGTGATAGCAAAGAGTGTTCGGCGATAGCTAAATTTCACTAAGATCTTTGTGACAAATGATTTTGCTAAAATGGAACCCAGAGCCATTGGTGCCATCATCATACCGGAAATAATTGCAGGGTAGCCAAAACCCACTTGCAACATAAGTGGCATTAAGAAAGGAATACACCCAGTTCCTAATCTTGTTGCAATATTTCCCGCAATACCGACAGAGAAAGTTCGTGTTTTAAATATATTGAGAGGAATTAGTGGTTGCTGGTGGTGTTTTGCATGATTGATGTATAACCCCAGTAAAGAAAATCCACCTAAAATAATGGCAATAGGAATATATCGAGAGATATTTTTATCACCAAAAAGATCAAGGCTGACAGAAAGCATGACTAAGCCAAAACCAAAGAAAATAAAGCCAAGTAAATCAAATTTACGTTTTGGCATAGTGAAATTAGGCATATGTTTTATGGCATAGAAAATACCTAATAGGCCAATAGGAATATTTATAATAAATATCCAATGCCAAGAAGCATAAGTAACCAGTACTCCCCCTAAAAGAGGCCCTGCTATGGGACCGACTAATCCTGGCATTGTGACAAAATTGAGAATGGGCAGTAATTCGCTGCGCGGATAAGCTCTTAGTAAAGCAAGGCGTGCAACCGGCATCATCATTGCGCCACCTATACCTTGTATAATTCGTGAAATAACAAGAAAAGTAAGGTTAGGAGAAAGTGCACATAATAAAGAGCCACCTGAAAATAAAGAAACCGCAATAATAAAAATTTTACGCGTTCCAAATCTATCAGCTAGCCATCCACTAACGGGAATTAATAATGCAACAGTTAAGGTATAGCTGATAACTGCCGATTGCATAGCGAGAGGAGAATGATTAAGGCTTTTTGCTATGTCTGGTAATGCCGTATTAAGAATGGTTGCATCGAGAGCCTGCATAAAAAAAGCCATTGCAGCAATCCAAGGCAACCCAGACATATTTTTGGCGGATTTCAACATGAAGCATGTACCGTCTTTGTTCTATATTTTGATTATCGCTTCATTATAAACAGAAAACCTACAAAATTTGTATTAAAACTATTCAATCACTTGTTAATAATATTAAACAGAGATCACGCGCCTTATTTCCATCTTTATTAATAATTGCCTGAACAATTTGGTTATGTGTTTCCGGTTGAACGGTTTCATTACCCACAATAAGATCGAAATACTTTTTATAAGCAGAAAGAAATAATGAGCCGAAAGAGGCAAAGAATGGATTGCCACTTGCTTGATAAATGAGATAGTGAAATTGAGTATCGATATCTAGCCAATGTTGTCTATCAAAATTCTCATCAAGCAACTGCATTTCTCTACCAAATAAAGCAAGAGACTGCTTTTGGCTTTCGGTTGCATTAAATGCGGCTAAATAACAGGCTTGAGGTTCTATTGCTAAACGAACGTGATGGAAATAATGGCTGACCTTATTAAATTCACCACTGTCTATCCACCAATTAAGAAGATCATTATCTAATAGATTCCAATTTTGCATTGGAGTAACACGAGTACCTATTCTTGGACGAGGTAAAAGCATTCCTTTAGCCGCAAGCATTTTTATTGCTTCTCGAATAACAGTTCTACTGACAGAGAGTAATTCTGCTAATTCTATTTCTCCTGGTAACAAAGATTCAGGCTCATAGTGACCAGAAAGAATTTGTTTACCTAATTTTTCAGCAACTATATAAGAAAGATTCTTTTGAGAAGCTGAACGTTGTTCGCTAAATTGCATAATAAAGGTTACCTATACCATAATTTATCTTCTATCTTACGTGAGTCAGCTAGAGAAAGCTGTTCGGATTTCACGCTATCAGCATAAAATTAGAGCGTTTTTCTTTATTTTGTTGAAAAAAAAAGCGAACAGAAAAAAAAATGAAATAAACACTTGCGCTAATCCGAGATCTCCCTATAATGCGCATCCACTGACCGGCGATGAGCAAACAACAAGCCACGC
>NZ_NBVR01000008.1 GCF_002607735.1 Proteus alimentorum | reverse complement strand
ACATTTAGTTTAAAATCAAGAGAATATTTAGCCATGGAAAAACACCCCAAAGTTGGTGTCCAACTTTTGGGGTGCAGTTCACTATATATGAGGTGTTTTCATTTTCATTCCACGCTCTGAAAACTTAACATTCTCTATAGCTTCACGCTTGCCGGGTATCTCCCATATCGCATTATCAAAGTCGAATTCTTCCCACCTAACGAAACGTAGCTCACTGGCCCTAACAAAGGTTAATAAACCGAATTCAATAGCAATACGTGTGACTTCTCGCCCTTTGAACAAAGCGATCCGTTCGAGTAATTCAGGTAAACGGTTAGAAGGTAATGCGGGGTGATGTTTGGTTTTTGTTGTAGAAAGTGCCCCCGCCATATCTAGCGCGGGATTGCTTTCAATAATCCCACATTGCACAGAGTAGCGCATAATAGCGGTTACTCGTTGCTGTAGGCGTTTAGCAACATCGACCTTATCAGCATCATCAACCGCTTTGATTGGTTGCAATAACTCACGAGTTTTTAGCTTACGAATATCGGCTTTCCCGATACTGGGGAAAATATACAAATCAAGGTAGCGAAGAACACGGGCAGAGTGGTTATCACTCCAATTCTTTTGTTTGCTATGCCATTCTCTAGCCACATGCTCAAAAGTAAATGCCCCCTCCGCTTCTAATTGTGCTCCTTTTTGCTCTGCTTTCGGATCAATACCATTTGCTAAAAGCTTTTTAGCTTCATCACGCTTTGCCCGTGCTTCTGCTAAAGACACGGTAGGCCAAACACCAAAAGCGAGCCGATCTTCTTTCTTATCGTCAGGGCGTCGGTATTTCATCCGCCAATATTTGGAACCACGGGAAGTAATTTCTAGATATAAGCTTCCACCATCGGAAACTTTATAGGTCTTAGACTTGGGCTTTAAAGCCTCTATTTGCTTAACGTTGAGTGGCATTGAGGGGGCACCTATAACAATCGAACCGAAGTGCCCCTTTTTGGGATGGACATCAAGAGACGTTATAGGATGTTACTAGATAAGGTTATTATTGATTTTATTAGATATTTTGTATTTTATGGATGATTTGAGACGTTAACATACGTCAAGATGGTGCCGAAGGCCGGACTCGAACCGGCACACCCGAAGGCGGTTGATTTTGAATCAACTGCGTCTACCAATTTCGCCACTCCGGCACTGAAGTGTTCTTGGAAAACCCGCCCATTATACTTGCGTGAAGAACCCTCGCAACAATTATTGTTAGTTTTCAGTTTGATTGGCGAAAAAAAGTGCATTTGGGGTTTGTTACTATCATAAAACACGATTTATAGGTGACATCTAGGTATCTATCGTTAATGCTTTAATCATGTTGTATCGATAAGTCAATTATCTTGTTGTTCTTGTAGCTAAATTTATTCGTTATCTTATTTCTGCTTTTTTTCTTATCTTTTTTCTCTTAAAGATTATATCGTCATTATATAAATTTATTAAAACTAACTTAATTAATCAATATATTTTAAAGTATATAACGATAAATAAAAAAAGGATCAAAACTTGGGTTAGTGTTTTGATCCAACAGTACTGCTAAACGAGGGCTTAATTTTATTTTTAATGACTATAAATTATTTTTGTAGTGTCACTGCCCTTTTCTTCCCTGGTGTGAGGAAGAAGGTAGTTATGTTTTATTAATATACTTCTTTATCTATACTACATATTATTGATATAAAGGATTTACTACGTTAAAAAGATACTTATTACTACTGCATAGGAAGTTACTATCTGATATAAAAGCACTTATTTACTGCTTTAACAAAAGTACTGCTATCTAATATAAAGGTACTTATGACTAAATTAACAAACTTACTTTTTAAACCAAGGTGCTACTCTTTAATATAATGGTGTTGAAATATTACAAATAAAATATAATTTATTATTGAAGAAGCTATTTTATAATATGCCTTTTTATTAATTCACTCTATTATTGCTGAGTTATCTTTGCTCTGTAACGCTTATATTCTCAGTCTCTCGACTTAATGAAGCTATAATAAATTTAATTTCACAATCCCACAATCAGTAAATTATTACAAAATATGACACACCCTTGCATTATCTTTATAAAATATCAACAATGGTCATTATCAATCAAAAAACAAGATAAATAGACCAAATAATAAAATAAATCTAGAATATAGAACCATTCATTAACATTTTCTTGATATACACATCCTAACTTAATAATAAAGAAAAGCTAATAATAAGGTTAAAAGCTAGAGAAAACCAAGGGAGATTGTAACTTAACGGTAATACTTACCTCTTTTTTAGAGGAGAAATATGAGGGGAATGTCTTTTTATGATGCAGTTTTTCTTCACTATCGTTTTCTTAGCGACAATTTGACACATTTAATGCCAACTTTTTGATAACTGGCCCTTGCACTGATAGACATTCTTATTTCTGATAATATAATCAAAATTTGGTTTAAATCTGATTAGAAGGCGGTGTTATGGGCATTGTTGGCTGGATTATAACAGGCATATTTGTTGGTATCATCTTAGGTGCTGTATTAAAAATGATAAAGAAAAAATAGCGCGATAAGAAAGGCACCAAATTAAAACATAAACAATTTTATGTTGATCGCACTCCTTTCACCTCACTGACTTTTGTTGAAAGTAAAAATGAAAAAACATTTTCTAAAATATCTTATGATCCCAGTCGCTTTACTAACATTGAATGCGTGTAGCCAACGTTCGTCATTACCACCAGCGACACAACCTTCTATGTTAAATCAACAAAACAGTGTGCCTGAATTAATGCAATGGCCTACGGCATTAAGTCCTAATGTAAGCAATGCAAGAACACTGTTTGATAAGTACGCCTCTCAGATTTATCAAAAAAGTAACCCTCAGGGCATGGTTATTGTCATGATCAATAACTCTCAAACCTTGGATCGTTCTTTTGGGACGACAACACCTGAAAGCCGTAATGCGCCATCAATGAACTCACTGATCCGCATCGCTTCTGTCACAAAACTGATGACGAGTGAAGTGATGTTAAAGTTACAAGATGATGGAAAATTATTAGTTACCGATCCACTGCAAAAATACAGCTACTACGGTGTAGATATCCCATTAGTCAGTACTCAATCCCCTATCCGTCTTTATCATTTAGCAAGCCATACGAGTGGTTTTCCGCGAGAACAACCTGGTGGAAAATGGGGTAGACCTGTTTTTATATGGCCAACACATAGCGACCGCTGGAACTGGTTGAAAAAAGCGACACTGACATCTACCGCAGGAGATCAAGCCGCTTATTCAAACCTTGCTTACGATCTATTAGCGGATGCCTTGGTGAAAGCATCCGGTAAAAGTTATCCTCAACTTTTACAACAATATGTCACTCAACCTGCTGGTATGACTAATACCACGTTGACGCCGACGCCAGAACAATGCCAACGGCTATTAGTGGGATATAAACCAAGCCCATGCTCTGATACCATTGCAGCAGCCGGAAGTGGCGGTGTGTACTCGACACCTGCCGATATGCAACGTTGGATGCAAGGCTTTTTGACTTCTCATAATGCCATGAGAAAGGCAACGGCAAGTAAAGAACAATCTGTCTACTTCCCTCGTAATCGACTCTCTTCAATAGAAGGTATGGATGTAGCGGGTCGTGCTGATGGCGTGGGTTTAGGCTGGGTTTATATGGCTCCCGCCAATGGTATTCCAGCGATTTACCAAAAAACAGGCGGTGGTGGTGGGTTTAATACTTATATGGCAACCATTCCTGAATTAAACATCGGTGTGTTTGTGGTGATCACTCGTAAACCTAACGGCACTAAATTTAGTGAAGTAACTCAGGGAACTAATGCTCTTGTCCGTGCACTAGCAAAAGATTTTTATCAGTAAATAACACCTCAATTTTTCATAAAAAAAGCGCCTTACAAGGCGCTTTTCATTTTTCTGGCTGATGTTATCTAGCGATTACGCCTCATCAATAACCATAAACTCAACGTTAGGAAGAGTATTCCTGGGACTAATGCGGCAATCACTGCGGGTATGCCATAAACCAAACTTAATCGTCCTGAAACTTCATTGACGATATAGAATAAGAAACCAAAAGAGATACCCGTTAAGACTCTTAATCCCATTGGTACAGTACGTAATGGGCCAAAAATAAATGACAATGCCATTAACATCATTACCGCAACAGAGATTGGAGCAAAGATTTTTTTCCAGAAATTTAGCTCATAGTTTGCTGATTCTTGCCCACTTTGTTTTAGATATTTAACATACTGATAAAGCCCACTGATCGATAATGCATCTGGAT
Organism: Proteus alimentorum; assembly: GCF_002607735.1. Taxonomy (GTDB): domain Bacteria; phylum Pseudomonadota; class Gammaproteobacteria; order Enterobacterales; family Enterobacteriaceae; genus Proteus; species Proteus alimentorum. The sequence continues at coordinate 21,055 of NZ_NBVR01000008.1, read as the reverse complement.
CTAACGCTACAACGCTTAACTTTTCTGGCGTTAGTCGTGTTGGCCATTCAAGTGATACCTGTTTTTTACCTGTGATTCTTTGTGGATTGGTTAAATCTGACTGTTCAACCTGTTTCAACATCCACGTTTTTTTATTCACATCGTAGGTTGCACTTGATGCATAACGTACCGTTTCTAGTTTTCTATCATTAGAAAAATCATAGAGTGTGATGCCTTGCATCTCATTTTGGCTCTTTATTCGGTTGATATGAATAAATTGGTTGCCATCTTTAGCCCACATACCTCGGTTAGTCGAAACTAAAGAGTTACCCATGATTTTTTCTGCACGATAGTTACGTGCGTATTGTTCACCTTGTGGTGCACCCCATTCACCAATCAATACTGTTAACAGTACTAACGGAATAGCAGTTTTCATCACAGAGCCCGCAATTTGCAAACGGGTAAATCCCGATGCTTGCATCACCACCAACTCACTACGCGTTGCTAATGCGCCTAATCCTAATAACGCCCCCAATAAGGCCGCCATAGGAAAGAAAATCTGCACATCTTTAAGGATATTTAAAATGGCGTAAATACCCGCATCCAACGTGGTGAAATCGCCTTGCCCTACTTTACGAAGTTGATCGACAAATTTGATAATGCCAGATAATGAAACCAGCAAAAATAGTGTCATCAAAATTGACTGTAAAATAGTACGCCCGATATATCTATCTAATACACCAAACATCAGGCAACTCCTTTCTTAAAGCGAGCACGGAATTTACGCATCGGCAAGGTATCCCAAACATTCAATAAGATAGCCAAGGCAAGATAAACGCCATTAACACTCCACATTGCAATGAGGGGATCCAGTTTTCCTTTTTCACCATTAGAGTGCAATGAACTTTGCAGTAAGAAGAACACCAAATAAAGCAGCATGGCAGGTAGCATACTTAATACGCGACCTTGACGTGGATTTACTTCACTTAAAGGCACCACCATTACCGCCATAATGACAACAGAGAAAATCAAGGTTAAGCGCCAATGGAATTCAGCGATAGACTCGGTTTCATTTGAATGCCAAAGTTCAGTCATCGTTTTTTGTTCTACGCGATTACTGTTAATGGTAGATTCACGGTGCCCGATAACCGCTTGGTAGTCATTAAAATCGGTAATACGAAAATCACGTAGCACAGCCGTACCTTCATAGCGAGTTCCCTCACTTAATACGACTATCTGATTCCCGTTAGGTAACTCCTTGGTATAGCCTTTATCTGCCACCACGACAGAAGGACGCTGATCTTGCGTTGGACGCAGTTGTGCAAGAAACACATCTTGGAATTGGTTTCCTTTTACACTACCAAGATAGAGCACCATATTGCGATCGCTGGACATTTTAAATTGCCCTTCCATCAATGCCGCTAAACTTGGGTTTGCTTTAGCATCCTCAAGGACTTGCTCTTGATGCACCGAAGACCAAGGAATAAGCCAAATGACATTTCCTGCGGCTAATGCGCTGGTGAGTAATGAGAGCAACAGTGCAGCTTGCACTAATGCTTTCTTACCTATTCCACACGCATTCATGACGGTTATCTCACTTTCAACATAAAGTTTGCTGTAAGTCATCAGAAGCCCAAGAAAAAGGCTTAATGGAAGAATAAGCTGTGCCATCTCAGGAATTCCCAGCCACAGCAGAGAAATCACGAGGTTTGTAGGAATGTTACCTTCAACAGCAGCCCCTAAAATTTCAACCAGTTTCTGGCTAAAGAAGATAAGCATCAGAATAAATAAGATGGCTATCTGACTTTTAAGGGTTTCCCGAGCTAAATATCGAATTATAATCACGCTAGTTATGCCTGTGAAAACTTGTCTTTTTGCAGGAAAATCGCTAACTTCGTTGTATATCTATCATTTGTGCATCTCAGTTAGACATTCTTGCAGCCCAAATGATATCAAAACATGCTATAAACAGGTTCCCAATAAGAACAAGCTTATAAGTTAGCTAAATTAGTTGTGTTCAATTAATGCATTTAGCTTAACATAAAAAGTAAACTTTCTATGGGGTAGATTAATGCGGATCACTATTCTAAACGATACTTTCCGTTTTTGTCTTTAATATTCAGGAGAACGCATGGAGTTTAATGTAAAAAGCGGCAGCCCAGAGAAACAACGCAGCGCTTGTATTATCGTGGGGGTGTTTGAGCCTCGTCGTTTATCTCCGATCGCGGAGCAACTTGATAAAATCAGTGATGGCTATATCAGCGCCCTGTTACGCAGAGGTGAACTGGAAGGTAAAGTCGGACAATCATTGCTGTTACATCATGTACCAAATGTTCTCTCTGAGCGCGTTTTACTGATTGGTTGCGGTAAAGAGCGTGAATTGGATGAACGCCAGTATAAACAGATCATTCAAAAAACCATTAACACACTCAATGAAACTGGCTCTATGGAAGCCGTATGCTTTCTGACTGAGTTACATGTTAAAGGTCGTAATAATTACTGGAAAGTGCGTCAAGCGGTTGAGACTGCAAAAGACTGCCTCTATACCTTTGATCAACTGAAAAGCAATAAAACCGAATTACGTCGTCCATTACGTAAGATGGTCTTTAATGTACCTACTCGTCGCGAACTACCAAGTGGCGAACGTGCAATTGCACACGGTTTAGCCATCGCATCAGGTATTAAAGCATGTAAAGATTTAGCTAACATGCCACCAAATATCTGTAATGCCGCTTATTTAGCGTCTCAAGCTCGTCAATTAGCAGACAGCTCATCAAATGTCTCTACGCGTGTTATTGGCGAAGAACAAATGAAAGAGCTCAATATGAATGCCTACCTTGCGGTAGGACAAGGCTCTCAAAATGAATCTTTAATGTCGATTATCGAATATAAAGGCAATAAAGATCCTGAAGCTCGCCCAATTGTGTTAGTCGGTAAAGGGCTGACATTTGACTCAGGTGGTATTTCTATCAAACCTGCTGATGGCATGGATGAGATGAAGTACGACATGTGTGGCGCTGCAACGGTTTACGGTGTGATGCGAGTGGTTGCTGAACTGCAATTGCCAATCAACGTTATCGGTGTGCTTGCAGGTTGTGAAAATATGCCGGGTGGCAAAGCTTATCGCCCAGGTGATATTCTGACAACCATGTCAGGTCAAACCGTTGAAGTATTAAACACAGATGCTGAAGGCCGTTTAGTACTGTGCGATACATTAACCTATGTTGAACGCTTTGAGCCTGAGTTAGTTGTTGATATCGCAACCTTAACCGGTGCATGTATGGTGGCTTTAGGACATCACTACAGCGGATTAATGTCTAATCATAACCCATTAGCACATGAATTAATGAATGCATCCGAGCAAGCAGGTGATCGCGCTTGGCGTTTACCATTAGGCGATGAGTTTTATGAACAAATCGAATCTAATTTTGCTGATTTAGCCAATACAGGTGGCCGCTTAGGTGGCGCAATTACTGCGGGTTGTTTCTTAGCGCGTTTTGCGACTAAATATAACTGGGCTCACTTGGATATTGCTGGTACGGCATGGCGTTCTGGTAAAGCAAAAGGCGCAACAGGTCGTCCTGTTTCTTTATTGTCTCAGTTCTTACTTAATCGCGCGGGTTTGAATAGCGACGATTAATACCGCATAATTATCAGGGTTAAGGTATTACCCTATTATTATGGTAAATAGAGCAGACTCAAAGAAGGGTATTGCAACGCAATACCCTTCTGTTATCGGGATATCATGAAAAACGCCACGTTTTATTTATTGGAACACCCATCAATACACGACGATTTACAGGCTCATGAGTGGCTTGCCTGTCAACTTACTGCTGAACATTGGCGATTAGGCAAACGTATTTTGTTGGTTTGTGAGTCTCAGGCTCAAGCTGAATTGCTTGATGAGGCATTATGGGCAAGAGAACCTCATCAGTTTGTTCCTCATAATCTTGCAGGTGAAGGCCCTCGTTATGGCTCTCCTGTTGAATTATGTTGGCCTGGAAAACGTGGTAATGCACCTCGTGATCTCTTGATTAATTTGCAATCGCAATTCGTAGACTTTGCCACAGCTTTCCATGAAGTGATAGACTTTGTACCTATTGATGAACAATTGAAACAGTTGGCGCGTGAACGATATAAAATTTATCGTAGCGTCGGCTTTACTTTGACAATGGCTACGCCGCCAACCTATTGAATACGTAAAGAATATGGAAAATAAATCCGCACCGAAAGAACCATCGCTCGACACAACATATAATCCAGCAGAGATTGAACAACCTCTGTATCAGCATTGGGAAAAAAATGGCTATTTCAAAGCCAATGGCGATACAACCAAAGAAAGCTTCTGTATCGTGATCCCACCGCCAAACGTCACAGGTAGCCTGCATATGGGTCATGCTTTCCAGCAGACCATTATGGATACCATGATCCGTTATCAGCGTATGCAAGGTAAAAATACCTTATGGCAGTCTGGTACTGACCATGCGGGTATCGCAACGCAAATGGTTGTTGAGCGTAAAATTGCCGCTGAAGAAGGTAAAAATCGTCATGACTACGGTCGTGATGCATTTATCGACAAAATTTGGGAATGGAAAGCAGAATCAGGTGGTAACATTTCTAACCAAATGCGTCGTTTAGGTAACTCAGTTGATTGGGAACGTGAACGTTTCACCATGGATGAAGGGTTATCAAAAGCGGTTAAAGAAGCTTTTGTTCGCTTACATAAAGAAGATCTTATCTACCGTGGCAAACGTCTTGTAAACTGGGATCCTAAATTACACACAGCGATTTCTGATCTTGAAGTCGAAAACCGTGAAGTTAAAGGATCTATGTGGCATCTGCGTTATCCTTTAGCAGATGGGGCAAAAACAGCCGAAGGTAAAGATTACCTTATTGTTGCAACAACACGTCCTGAAACCATGTTAGGTGATACTGGTGTTGCTGTTAACCCAGAAGATCCTCGCTATAAAGATTTAATTGGTAAAGAAATTATTCTACCAATCGTTAACCGTCGTATCCCTATTTTAGCGGATGAACACGCTGATATGGAAAAAGGTACAGGTTGCGTAAAAATCACTCCTGCTCACGATTTTAATGACTATGAAGTTGGACGTCGTCATCAATTACCAATGATTAATATCATGGACTTTGATGGCAATATCCGTATTAGTGCAGAAGTCTTAGACACCAATGGTGTTGAGTCAGATGTTTACAGTACTGAAATTCCAGCAGCCTACCAAGGTATGGAACGCTTTGCTGCACGTAAAGCAATGGTCGCTGAATTTGAACGTCTAGGTTTATTAGAAGAGATCAAGCCTCACGATTTAACCGTACCTTACGGTGACCGTGGTGGTGTCGTTATCGAGCCTTTACTGACAGACCAATGGTATGTTCGCGCAGCACCTTTAGCGAAACCAGCCGTTGAAGCGGTTAAAAATGGCGATATCCAATTTGTACCAAAACAGTATGAAAATATGTACTTCTCATGGATGAATGATATCCAAGATTGGTGTATTTCTCGTCAACTGTGGTGGGGTCACCGTATCCCAGCTTGGTATGACAACCAAGGCAACGTTTATGTTGGTCGTGACGAAGAAGAAGTTCGTCGTGAAAACAATATCGCAGCTGATGTTGCATTACGCCAAGATGATGACGTACTGGATACGTGGTTCTCATCTGCACTATGGACATTCTCAACATTAGGCTGGCCTGAAAACACAGAAGCACTGAAAACATTCCATCCAACGAATGTCTTAGTCAGTGGATTCGATATCATTTTCTTCTGGATCGCTCGCATGATCATGATGACCATGCACTTTATCAAAGATGAAGACGGTAAACCGCAAGTGCCATTTAATACGGTTTACATGACAGGTCTTATTCGTGATGAAGAAGGCCAGAAGATGTCAAAATCTAAAGGTAACGTACTTGATCCTCTGGATATGATCGACGGTATTTCATTAGAAAACCTGCTAGAAAAACGTACTGGTAATATGATGCAGCCACAAATGGCTGAAAAAATTGCTAAACGTACTAGCAAAGAGTTCCCAGAAGGTATTGAAGCACACGGTACAGATGCCCTGCGCTTTACCTTAGCGGCATTGGCCTCAACGGGTCGCGATATTAACTGGGATATGAAACGTCTATCGGGTTACCGTAACTTCTGTAACAAGCTGTGGAATGCAAGCCGCTTTGTGCTAATGAATACAGAAGAGCAAGATTGTGGCTACCAAGGTGGTGAGATGACATTCTCACTGGCTGACCGTTGGATCTTAGCTGAATTTAACAATACCGTTAAAGCCTATCGTGAAGCGTTAGACAGCTATCGTTTCGATATCGCTGCCGGTATTTTATATGAGTTCACTTGGAACCAATTCTGTGACTGGTATCTTGAGCTCTCAAAACCTGCGGTACACAAAGGTAATGATGCTCAAAAACGCGCAGCTCGTCATACACTAATTGAAGTGTTAGAAGGCTTACTGCGCCTTGCTCATCCAATTATTCCATTTATCACAGAGACAATCTGGCAACGGGTGAAGGAAGTGAAAGGCATTGAAGGTGAAACCATCATGCTACAAGCTTTCCCTGAGTTCGATGCTTCTCTGGTGGATGAACAAGCACTTAACGATCTTGAGTGGATCAAAGAAGTGATTGTTGCGGTTCGTAATATCCGTGCTGAAATGAATATTGCTCCGGGTAAACCACTTGAAGTGATCTTACGTGGTGCGGATGACAATGCTAAACGCCGCGTTAGTGACAATATTGGTTTCTTAAAAGCCATGGGACGTTTAGCCGATATCCGCCCATTAGCAGAAGGCGAAGAAGCGCCATTATCAGTTAATAAGCTGGTTAACGGTGCTGAATTGCTGATCCCAATGGCAGGCTTTATCGATAAAGATGCAGAGCTTGCACGTTTAGATAAAGAGCTTGAAAAAGTAGAGAAAGATATCACAACTTTAGATAGCAAATTATCTAACGATGGCTTTGTTAGCCGTGCGCCAGAAGCAGTCGTAGCTAAAGAGCGTGAACGCTTAGCAACTTGCTTAAGCGCCAAAGAAAAACTCATCGCACAGAAAATCTCTATCGCCTCTTTATAAGCACAATCGCTTTAAAGATACTGAGATTGATAATGAAAACCCGCGTTTATCGCGGGTTTTTACTTAATATCATTCAGCTAAAAAATAAAACCATTTTTCACTTCATTTCTTGTTATTCTCGGTTCTATTCTCGCCAATCAGCCTTTCTCCCCCCTTATTTTCGCTTAAATTTAATCACTCACTAAAATATAACGCTAGAAACAAAAAGAATAAGTAAGCAAAGATAAAGGGTTAGCGGTTTACAAACACGCTTAATCAATTAAGATAGTTTTGTAGCCATTCGAGCTACTTTCAATGAAGAAGTTCCTTTCCGGTGCTCTCTCAATTAATAATCAAAAAATATTCTACTAATAAGTGAAACGATGAGTGCAACTATGACTGCAACCCAAGCTATAACCTCAAATATTGTTATCCGAGCAATTGAAGAAAAAGACAACGCAGGCATTGCACGCGTTATTCGTGAAGTCTCCGCAGAGCACGGTTTAACTGCCGATAAAGGCTTTGCGGTTGCCGACCCCATTTTAGATACGCTCTATGAAGTTTATCACCAACCACGTAGTGCTTACTGGGTTGTTGAGATGGATGGAGAAGTTGTTGGCGGCGGCGGTGTCGCCCCCCTTGCTGGCGGTGATGGCAATACGTGTGAATTACAAAAAATGTACCTTTCATCCAAACTACGTGGCAAAGGTATTGCGAAAAAAATCGTTCTGCAATCTCTTGAATTTGGTAAAAAACAAGGCTTTAGCCGTTGCTATTTAGAAACCACCGATATCTTAAAAGCCGCTGTCGGTTTATACGAAAAACTAGGATTCGAATTTATTGATGAAGCATTAGGCAACACGGGACATAGTGATTGTGAGATCCGTATGGTGAAGCCACTTTAAGTATTCTTGCTGCTCCCTACGTAATACAATAAATAAAATAAGTTCGACTTTACCCGCATTTTTATGCGGGTTTTTATTAGCAAAAATAGCACCTATTAACACAAAACCTGTTTATCAAAATGATATAAATACGGTATATTTCTATGCTTATTTTCACAATTAATTTCTTAATTAATTATTATCAAAATATTATTAATGAAATTCTTATCTTAAATTTTATTAAAACTCACAAGTTTTAATTATTCTTCATTTCACTCTAGATGATTATATTTTTCTTCTTAAATAAAATATTATTTATCTTATTTTATATTTTAAAAAAGAGATTTTTTTATATTGCTATTTATCGCTAATTTAATATCTTTATGCAGATAAAGTCATGCATTGGCTTTTATAACTCTAAAATTTAAAAGGAATTTTTTCATGAAAAACTTTGTTAAAATTGCACTTATTGCTTCTGTAATTACCGTAATGACTGGTTGTACTGGTAGCGTATACAATAAAGAAAAAGACTGTAACTACGACTACTTACTGCACCCAGCTGTTTCTATTTCTAAAATCATTGGTGGTTGTGGCGACACAAGCAAATAAGATTTAAGAAATAAATGTATTAATAAACTGCATTCTGACTTATTGTTGCTAAGAAAGAATGTGGTTTTTTGTTTTTTTATATCTTATATTTTCACTCATTTTTCATGAATCGCATTCCTCATCAACATAAGAAATCAGAGCTTAGTGTTTCCATTTTAATGGAAGATAGATTAAATTAATCATTAATAAAATCTATTTTAGGTAATTTTATATGACATTAAACTACAAGATTATTATCGTCACATTATTTTTATCTTTTCCTATATTTGCTTATTCCTCCCCCCAAGTTAAATGTATTCCCGAAGAAAAAAATTTTTCTGCATGTGAAATATTAGCAAAGCAAGGAGATGACAAGGCATTATTAGTACTTGGTCGTTTCTATGAAACGGGTACTGGGATTGAAAAAAATATAGAAAAAGCAGAGCAAATCTATCGACACCTAGCAGATAAAAATGATGCAAATGGGTTTAATCAATTGGCAATACTCAAGGAAAATCAAGGCAAAAAACAAGAAGCTATTTTACTTTACCAAAGAGCAATAGAATTAGGTTCATCTTCCGCTAATTATAATTTAGGTCTATTGTACAAACATAATAAGAATTATTCGAAAGCAAAAGAGATGTTTGAAATAGCAATTAAAAATGATAATTCTAGTAGTGCCATGATGAGTTTAGGAGATCTATATCGTCATGGTAACGATGTTGAAAAAAATATGGAATTAGCTGAAAAATGGTATAGAGCATCAATGCAATCAGGTAACTATTTCGCAATTACCCGATTAGGAATGCTGTATGGTGAATTAGAAAAATATGATGAAGCGATAAAATATTATCAGGAAGCAATTAAAAAAGGTGATCCAGCCGCAATGAATTCACTGGGTTTATTGTATCAACATGGTTTTGGATTTAAACGCGATATCAATAAAGCCGTTATACTCTATCAAGACGCAGCAAATAAAGATGGAATTGGTGGACTTGTTAATCTTGGGCTGATGTATGAAGAAGGACTTGGAGTACCTAAAAATTATAAGAAAGCGATAGAATTATACACAAGAGCTTATCAATTAGGTTATACCGATATTCAATTACGAATCGATTTTTTAAATAAGAATTTAATAAAAAATAATTAAAATTAAGGCTGTAATATAAATTATATATTTGCATGTTTAGTAGAAATCAAAATATAGGCAGATTATGAACAAGAGACACTCAAAGCACTGGTCACCGAACTCATGCTCTTATGAAATCCTATAAATCATTCAGTGTATTTGCCCTTCATAAAATCATTCATTTTTTTTGAACACTATCAACAAATTCCCCCTATTTTGTTCATCTTGCGAACGCTTTATGATCAGCTTCATTAAGAGATCGCAATAATCTGTATTACCTCCTTCTGTGTCTTGGTTATTGCGGTTTCTTTCCTTAACTCGGAGAACAATCATGACTATCAGACAGATTAATCATATTTATTCGGCGCCAAATTCACACTGGGTAGGTAATGGCTTTCCCGTCAGCACCTTATTTTCCTATCAGGAAAATGGTGAGAAACATAGCCCGTTTCTGCTGATGGATTATGCCGAACCCACACTGTTTAAACCTGTTACCAATGCCCGTGGTGTAGGGGCGCATCCGCATCGTGGATTTGAAACTGTGACAATCGCTTATCAAGGAGAAGTCTCTCACCATGACTCTAAAGGTCATGCAGGCACTATCGGTGCAGGTGATGTGCAATGGATGACCGCAGCTTCTGGCATTTTGCATAAAGAGTATCACTCTGAAAAAATGACCAAAGAAGGCGGTGTATTGGAAATGGTGCAACTTTGGGTAAATCTGCCAACAGCGTACAAAATGACACAGCCTCGTTATCAGGCGCTGAAAGCAGAGAATATCCCTCATGTTGAATTACCTAATAACCAAGGTTATGTCAGAGTGATTGCGGGTAATTATGCCAATACCCAAGGTGTTGCAATGACTTATTCACCACTGAATGTGTGGGATCTGCATTTAAATCGTGCGGGTGTTTCACATTACAGTATTCCCGAAGGTCATAATGCAATGCTGTTTGTCGTAAAAGGTGCCGTACATATCAATGACAGTGAAATTGCACGTCAACACGATATGGTGATGTTAGATAATTATGGCGATACGCTGATATTAGAATCAATGGGTGACACCCTTGTTTTAATTCTAACGGGTGAGCCGATTAATGAGCCTATTGCAGGCCAAGGACCTTTTGTGATGAACACGCAACAAGAGTTACAACAAGCTTTTGATGATTATGACAATGGTAAATTTGGTGTAATGGATTAATGACATTACGTTAAAAGCAATAACACCAGTCACAAAGCAATAATTTTGTGGCTGGTGCTATATTGCACTGAATTGCACTGATAAATCAGGTACAAAGGGACAACATTTAGCAAAAATTAATGTAAGCGTGATGACTTATCAGACTCTTCTTCTTCGCCGTCTTCGTCTTCGTCTTCACCGTCTTCATCATCATACTCTGCGTCAGGATCTTCAAAATAAGTCCCCCAACCATCGTAATAGACACCCATTTTTTCAGCTAAATTCATTAATTGCTCAACTTGAGCATCAATAAGTTCAGCATTCAAACCACTCTCACTCACTGCATCAAAGCAAACTAGAATTTCACCTGATTCAACTTCGATTTCCTCAGGCTCAGTCACTTCGTAACCTAATTTAAAAACTTCAACTGCTGCTTTTTCTAGTGTTTCAAAATTTTCACAAGAAATATGATGCTCAATGGCATACAGTGCATCAGGATCACTGCCATCTTCCAATAATTCTTCAATAATAAGACGTGTTTCTTCACGTTGTTCTGCTAACTCTTTGCTGTCCGCCATAATCATGCTCCGCAATAGTCTGAAAAGGTATCTTGCTCATTCTCCCACAGGCAGGATCAACACTCCATACTTAATATGATGCCCTTATCGCATACTGTTTAAATTAAAATTTTTCCTTTAGGGGTTGATGGTGAATATTTATTGATATAAATTGAATATAAATTCAATGACAGGATATCACTCTATGAACCCTTTTTATCAAAAATCATTCTTACGTTTACTTGATTTCTCACCTGCGGAAATTCAGCAACTGCTTACATTGTCAGCACAATTGAAAAAAGCTAAAAAATCAGGTCAAGAAACTCAATATCTTAATGGAAAAAATATTGCACTGATTTTTGAAAAGGACTCAACACGTACCCGTTGTGCGTTTGAAGTTGCTGCATTTGATCAAGGCGCAAGAGTGACTTATTTAGGGGGCGGAAGCCAAATTGGGCATAAAGAATCGATAAAAGATACTGCTCGAGTATTAGGTCGTATGTATGATGGTATCCAGTATCGGGGTTACGGACAAAAAACGGTAGATGCACTTGCACAATATTCGGGTGTACCTGTTTGGAATGGTTTAACCAATGAATTTCACCCAACACAACTGTTAGCAGATTTACTCACTATCACTGAACATCAAACCAAACCATTATCAGAAACGGTATTTGCTTATCTTGGTGATGCGCGTAATAACATGGGGAATACCATGCTAGAAGCGGCGGCATTAACGGGTATGGATTTACGTTTAGTTGCCCCTAAAGCATGTTGGCCTGAAGCAAGTTTAGTTGCTCAATGCCAAGAAATTGCCAAGAAAAATGGCGGAAATATCACGCTGACTGAAAATGTCGCTAAAGGTGTTAAAAATGCTGATTTTCTTTACACTGATGTGTGGGTTTCTATGGGTGAACCAAAAGAGGTTTGGAAAGAACGTATTGCTTTGCTCAAGCCTTATCAGGTCAATATGGATGTGATTAAATTAACCGAAAATCCAGACGTTAAATTTCTTCACTGTTTACCCGCTTTTCATGACGAAGAAACAACGATGGGTAAAGCATTAGCTGAAGAATTTAACCTATATGGTGGCTTTGAAGTCACTGATGAGGTTTTTGAATCAAAACACAGCATTGTGTTTGATGAAGCAGAAAATCGTCTTCACACCATAAAAGCGGTGATGGTCGCGACCCTTGCAAATCCGTTCTAAAATACATAATCATGCAAAACACCTATTTTTTCATAAATAAAAATAGGTGTTTTCTTCGTTTTATCTCAAGCTTGTTGATTTTTAAATTAAAAAAAATTTTTTTGTAAAAAACAAAAGCAAACGCTTGCGTGCAAATCTAAGATGCGTATAATGCGCCACAATTTGTCAGGAGGAAAGATGAAACAGCGCCTATTCCAATTCGTAACAAAAACAANCTTGCGTGCAAATCTAAGATGCGTATAATGCGCCACAATTTGTCAGGAGGAAAGATGAAACAGCGCCTATTCCAATTCGTAACAAAAACAAGCACCTTAACTGGTCGCAAGCGCATTCTCTTTTTTCCAATAGCCCAATTTTTTAAAGCCCCTCTTATTGAGGGGTTTTTTTTGGCCTATAAAAAACCATCTATCGCACAATTCATCGCTAAAGGAGAACTCTAATGACTAATCCGCTCTACCAAAAGCATATTATCTCCATCAATGATCTGGACAGGGAAGATTTGGAGTCTGTTCTTCACGTTGCTAATAAACTAAAACAGCAACCTAATAACGAATTGTTAAAAGATAAAGTGATTGCGAGCTGCTTTTTTGAAGCATCAACACGGACTCGCTTATCATTTGAGACAGCTATCCACCGCCTAGGTGCATCAGTTGTCGGTTTTTCTGATGGAAGCAACACTTCACTAGGTAAAAAAGGTGAAACATTAGCGGATACCATTTCGGTTCTTCGCACTTATGCTGACGCCATTGTTATTCGCCATCCTCAAGAAGGTGCAGCGCGTTTAGCCTCTGAGTTTGCTGGCGATATTCCAGTACTTAATGCGGGTGATGGCGCAAACCAACACCCAACACAGACTTTACTGGATTTGTTTACCATTCAAGAAACACAAGGTCGTTTAGATAATCTCAATATCGCGATGGTCGGTGACTTAAAATATGGCAGAACAGTGCATTCACTGGCACAAGCATTAGCGAAATTTAAAGGCAACCATCTCTATTTTATCGCCCCTAAAGTACTCGCCATGCCAGAGCATATTCTTCACTTACTGGAAGAAAATGGTGTTGAATATAGCCAACATGAAACAGTAGATGAAGTGATGCCAGAACTGGATATTCTCTATATGACACGCGTACAGAAAGAGCGTTTAGATCCATCTGAATACGCGAATGTAAAAGCACAATTTGTTTTAACTAGCGCTGATTTAGTGAATGTGAAAGATAACCTCAAGATCTTACACCCACTGCCACGTATTGATGAAATCACGACAGATGTAGATAAAACACCTTACGCTTACTATTTCCAACAAGCGGGCAATGGTATCTACGCACGTCAGGCATTACTTGCCTTAGTTCTGAATAAAAACTTAGTTCTTTAATAAGGAGCACACCATGACACATGATCACAAACTAAAAGTTGAAGCTATCAAACGTGGAACTGTCATTGATCATATTCCAGCGCAGGTGGGCTTTAAAATTCTTTCACTATTTCGCTTAACAGAAACGGATGAAAGAATAACAGTGGGTTTTAATTTACCGTCAGAAAATTTAGGTAAAAAAGACTTAATTAAAATCGAAAATGTCTTTTTAACCTCAGAGCAAGCAAACCGTTTAGCCATGTATGCGCCTCAAGCAACGGTAAATATTATCGATGATTATCAAGTCGTTAATAAGATGGCATTAAGCTTACCAGAATTACTTGAAGATGTGGTACCTTGCCCTAATAGCAACTGCATTAGCCATAACGAGCCAGTACAAAGTAGTTTCCGAGTGAAAAAACTGGCCTCAGATGTTGTATTAACCTGCAAATACTGTGAAAAAGAATTCGAACGCCACGCGGTTATTCGTTAATTCTTTTAACTATCTGCTCTTCTCGTAAGGGCAGATAGTTTTTTATAAAAAAAGAATAATTATCTCTTAAAAGCCCCAAGACTATTTTTACTAAAAATAGAATTAGTCTATTTCCTCTTTTTTATAAAAAATATTACTACGATCTCACTATTTTTATGGACTAAAAGCAGCGTCAATACGCCGTATAACTCTACATTCATTTTCTTTTTATCGATAGAGACTTTATGATAAAGCCTGATATCTGTCATATTGCTAACCTAAAGCACTGGCTATAATAGCGCCACACTAATCGAATGTTAGCGTTAATCTTATAAAAACAGGAGCTCTACATGTCTTACGAAATTAATACCGATAAAGCCCCAGCCGCGATCGGCCCTTATGTACAAGGTGTTGATTTAGGTAACTTAGTGATCACTTCCGGTCAATTACCTGTTGATCCTGCAACGGGTGAATTTGTTTCTGATAATGCCGCAGAACAAGCTCGTCAATCGTTAGAAAACGTAAAAGCAATCATTGAAAAAGCGGGTTTAACTGTTGCTAATATCATCAAAACCACTGTTTTCGTAAAAGATTTAAATGATTTCGGTACAATCAATGCTGCTTATGAAGCATTCTTCAAAGAGCATAACGCTGCATTCCCTGCTCGCTCTTGTGTTGAAGTTGCACGTTTACCAAAAGATGCAAAAGTAGAAATCGAAGTTATCGCTATCCGTTAATTTCGTCTCAATCGCAAGCTATAAAAAAGCAAAGGTCTCTTTATGAACACTTTGCTTTTTTTATGTTCTTACTTTTTGATGAATAATTTATCACTTCTATTTTTGGCGCATATTTACAATTCTTCCAATCCCTCTTGATGCCTGATGTAGCAAAAATACCTTGATGTAGATCAGTTTTAATGAAGATTATTTCCCTTTCAATTACTATATATTGTGCTTTAATACATACCGACCTACAACATATAGTAATTATACACATCTTATCCACAATAAGCCTGAATGCTGTGCCATCACCTGTTTTTATGGGATTTGAGCCTGTGGATAAATAGTTAAGGAGCAAGATTGTGAAAACCATAGTGATAAAACGAGACGGATGTAAAGTCTCTTTTGACCAAACCCGCATCAGCGATGCTATCAAAAGAGCCGCCGTAGCTTGTGAGATCACTGATGATGATTATTGCGACTCAGTTGCTCGATCTGTTTCACAATCTCTCGCAGGACGTTCGAATGTCGATATCCGTGAGATCCAAGACGCCGTAGAAAATCAGCTGATGGCTGGTGAACATAAAGATGTCGCCAGAGCCTATATTGAATACCGTCATGACCGAGATGTTGCTCGTGAGCAACGTGGAAGACTAACTCAGGAAATCCGAGGTCTTATCGAACAAAGTGATGTCTCTATTCTTCATGAAAATGCGAATAAAGACAGTAAAGTTATCCCTACCCAGCGTGATTTACTTGCGGGTATTGTGGCTAAACATTACGCAAAATTGCATATCCTGCCAAGAGATGTGGTACTCGCTCATGAGCGTGGTGAAATTCATTATCATGATCTCGATTATTCCCCGTTTTTCCCTATGTTTAACTGTATGCTAATCGACCTTAAGGGCATGTTAAACAATGGCTTTAAAATGGGAAATGCGGAAATAGAACCCCCTAAATCTATTTCAACAGCAACCGCAGTAACGGCACAAATTATCGCACAAGTGGCAAGCCATATTTATGGTGGTACAACGATAAATCGTATCGATGAAGTCTTAGCGCCGTTTGTAAAATCAAGTTATGACAAACACTATAAAGTCGCGCAAGAATGGCAAATAGCTGATAAAGAAGCTTATGCTAATGCGCGCACTGAAAAAGAGTGTTACGACGCATTCCAATCTTTAGAGTATGAAGTTAATACACTACATACCGCTAATGGACAAACACCATTTGTCACTTTTGGTTTTGGCCTTGGTACGTCAAAAGAAGCGCGTTTAATTCAACGATCTATTCTTGAAAATCGTATGGCTGGTTTAGGCAAAAACCGTAAAACGGCTGTTTTCCCTAAACTCGTTTTTGCTATTAAAGATGGCTTAAACCATAAATTTGGTGATCCTAACTACGATATCAAACAACTTGCTCTTGAATGTGCAAGTAAACGTATGTACCCCGATATCTTAAATTACGATCAAGTCGTTAAAGTAACGGGTTCATTTAAAACGCCAATGGGTTGCCGTAGCTTCTTAGGTGTTTACGAAGAAAATGGTGAGATGATCCATGAAGGTCGTAATAACCTTGGCGTTATCAGCCTGAACTTACCGCGCATTGCTATTGAAGCTCAAGGTGATGAAGCCACATTCTGGTCACTACTTGACTCTCGCCTCGAATTAGCGAAAAAAGCACTGATGACACGTATTGCTCGTTTAGAAAACGTCAAAGCACGTGTTGCCCCAATCCTTTATATGGAGGGTGCTTGTGGTGTTCGCTTGAAAGCAGATGATAATGTGGCTGAAATCTTTAAAAATGGTAGAGCATCAATCTCATTAGGTTATATCGGTGTCCATGAAACCATTAATGCGCTGTTTGGTACTCAAAAACACGTTTTTGATGACGAAACCTTAAGAGAAAAAGCAGTAGCGATTATCAATCGTCTACGTGAAGCAACAGATCAGTGGAAAGCCGAAACAGGTTATGGCTTTAGCCTTTACAGTACACCGAGTGAAAACTTATGTGATCGGTTCTGCCGTTTAGATGCAGCCGAATTTGGTATTCTGCCAGGTGTAACGGATAAAGGTTATTACACCAATAGCTTCCACTTAGATGTTGAAAAGAAAGTGAATCCATACGACAAACTGGATTTTGAAGCACCTTATCCACCACTCGCGAATGGCGGTTTTATCTGCTATGGCGAATATCCAAACTTACAACACAACCTCAAAGCACTAGAGGATGTGTGGGATTACAGCTATAGCCGAGTTCCTTATTACGGGACAAACACTCCGATTGATGAATGTTATGACTGTGGTTATACCGGTGAGTTCTCTTGTACCAGCAAAGGTTTTACTTGCCCACGTTGTGGTAATCATAACCCTGCAAGAGTGTCTGTTATTCGCCGTGTATGTGGATACTTAGGTAGTCCAGATTCACGTCCATTTAATGCGGGTAAACAAGAAGAAGTTAAGCGTCGTGTAAAACATCTGGCAAATGGCCAGTTAGGTTAAGAGTGTGAATTACCATCAATATTACCCTGTTGATGTTGTTAATGGTGAAGGTACACGTTGCACCCTGTTTGTTGCAGGGTGCATTCACCAATGCCGAGGCTGTTATAACAAATCAACGTGGTCATTAACGTCAGGCAAGCCGTTTACCCAAGAGATGGAAGATCAGATCATTGCTGATCTCCAAGACACTCGTATTAAACGACAAGGATTATCACTTTCAGGTGGCGATCCTCTGCATCCCCAAAATCTTTCTGCTATTTTACAGTTAGTTAAGCGTGTTAAAAAAGAGTGCCCTGAGAAAGATATATGGGTTTGGACTGGCTATTTACTGGCTGATTTAACGCCAGAACAGCAGGAAGTCGTTAGCTATATTAACGTGCTGATTGATGGCAAGTTTGTGCAAGAACTTTACGATCCCGCATTACTGTGGCGTGGTAGCAGTAATCAGGTTATTCATAGATTAAAGTAATACATATTGAATTAACTGGGGGATGTATGCCTTTAAGTGATAATAAATATGTAATCTTTTCTGAAGATCATGAACTGAACTATCATTTAAAAAAATGAAATAAAAAGCAGTCTAAAGCGAATCGAGAACAACTCGTGAAACTAGGCACTTAATTGAAAAAAACTCGGTACTAAATATCTCCAGCATACTAAAATAGACGCTGAGATAGAAAAAATATTTCATCATTTGAAGTGATCCCTAAGCCCATTTATATAATGGGCTTTTTTCTTATTTGCATTATTTAAATTTAATTAATAGCACTCCTGAAAATTCAAGTAAAAATCATTAAAAAACTAATAAAAATAAAACCAATTAAATTGTATTTAATATATTTAAATACAATTAAAATTAAAATATCTACTAATAAAAATTACAATTTAAGAAAGAAAAATATTGATTATAATTTTTTTATGTAATATGTTTTTAAAACCCGCATTTAAATTAAAAAAATTAAAACTGTATTTATCTTTTTTATAATTCCAGATGTAAATTAAAATAGAGATATACAAGTATGAAAGACATTCACTATTATCTAAAACGTTTAAATATAAATCTTCCATTAGTTGCAAATTATAAATTTCTATCACAATTTCATCATGCACATTTTTATTCGATTCCGTTTGAAAACGTTGGAATGAAAAAAAATACTTTAGAACTACTTTCTTACCAAAATATTGCAAATAGAATAATATTTAATAAAAGAGGTGGTATCTGTTTTGATTTTTCTATTTTAATTAGATCATTCTTTGAACACGTTGGTTACTCTTATCGTATTAGATTAGCGAGGATTTTAAACCCATCAATAACACCTGCAACGCATTTACTTTTTATTGTAAAGATTGATGAAATCAAGTGGATATTTGATATCGGATATGGTGCCAAAGGGCCTCGCTCACCACTCATGTTAATAGATGGCTATGTACATGAGCATTCTTTTCTTTCTTCAAGGGTTAATTGGAATTCTGAGTTTGGTTGGATTGTTTCAATAAAAGAAAATAGTAAACATGATGCCGTTTGGGAAAACATATATGCCTTTCACGATATAGATGCGTTAGAACCCGATATAAATATGGCTCATTTTTATACACTTAATTCCTCAGAAAGTCTTCTCAATACCAATATGGTAGCTAGTTTACCGAAAGAAAATGGAAGGATCAGTATCCGAAATAATGTGTTTACTGAAGTTAGAGGATACCTATCATCATCTTTTGAAATTGCAAATAAACGAGAACTCTCGAATTTGTTATTAGAAAGTTTTGATATTGAAATTCCCCCACAACAGATATGAGAAGAAAAAATGAAAGCGACTTATCTCATCGTTCCTGGATATACAAATTCTGGAGCAAATCATTGGCAATCCCATATGGAAAGAAAATATACCAATGTCACTCGTGTACAACAAAATGATTGGAATAATCCCTCCCGCGCTGAGTGGATTGAAAAGCTTAATGAAATTATTAATAAAACTGATGGAGAGATTATACTCCTTGGTCATAGTTGTGGTGCAGTAACTGTTGCGCAATGGGTATCTTCTAACACATGTAACAGAATAAAAGCCATTATTCTTGTAGCACCTGCCGATGTGGATGCTAAATCAGCAATCTCTCCAATTCGCCAGCAACGACCGCTACCATCAACACCATTAGGTATTCGATCGTTACTTATATATAGCGATAATGACGAATACCTAAGCGAAACTCGAGCATGCGCACTTGCTGCATTATGGGGGAGTAAAACGCATCGTGTTCAGGGCGCCGGGCATATTCATAGCGCATCAGGATATGGAGAATGGATCGAAGGTGAAAAAATATTTGAAAAATTCACCAGTTTTCCATTATTACATGCAAGAAAAAGGATATAACAATGTTTGGAAGGATTAAACATTTCGATCCTATTGTACTCCACTTTCTTATCGCAACATTTTTGATGGGCTTAAGTAATGGGATGTTCGATGCTGTATATAATTTCTATCTTGAAGCACGAGGTATAGATAAGACAGCGATAGGTTATATATATGCAATAGCAATGGTAATGATGGCTTGTTCCGTAATCCCTCTGATCTACTTGAGTAGACGAATGTCTCAAAAAAAGCTACTCCTTCTTTTTTCATTTCTTTATGCAATCCCATTTATTTTACTTCCAGTACTGACATCCGTATGGAGTAGTGCTGTCGCATTGGGATTTATCCTTTCTGGCATGATAGCTATCTTATCTTTGGGAAATTCTTTGATTGGTTCCAACATTAAGGTTGAATATAGAACAACATTATTCAGTTATTTCTTTGTTTCCTATTTATGGGCAGCAATGATGGGTTCAGTAGTAACCAGCTTAGTGACCTATTATTCTCCAGCGACAGCATTAACCAATTACCAAAGGCTTCTCATTGTATCTTTTATAGTTTCTCTTCTAATGATTTATTTTCGTGCGAAATCTATCCAAGATAGCTCAGAACCTGAACGAGATGTTAGAAAATTTACTTGGGATAACAATATAGAGTGGAAGAATTTCATCGCTCTATTCGTTGCATCACTACTTCTAGGGGCCTCCGTTACTCTCATTTTTCGATTTGTAAATATTGTGATTAGCCTAGCTTACTCTATAAATGTAAGTGAAATTGCCTTAATAATGGGAGGGGATAAAATTGTTAGTATCATTGGTGCATTATGTGCCCCACTTTTGGTTAAAAATTTCCCTCTAAAACCAACTATTATTATTGTAGGTATACTAACTGCGTTATGCCTCTATCTAGCCTCATATAATATGCCGTTAATCATTTTCACCTCACTCTATTTTATTAGGCTGTTCCTCAACTATTGCCTGTCCACTCCCCATTAATTGAGACACTTTAAATTAGAGTTT
This sequence comes from Proteus alimentorum, assembly GCF_002607735.1. Taxonomy (GTDB): domain Bacteria; phylum Pseudomonadota; class Gammaproteobacteria; order Enterobacterales; family Enterobacteriaceae; genus Proteus; species Proteus alimentorum. The sequence continues at coordinate 39 of NZ_NBVR01000008.1, read as the reverse complement.
TCCAACTGTTTTCGATATGCCTCCGGTGGGAGGTGATTT
>NZ_NBVR01000012.1 GCF_002607735.1 Proteus alimentorum | reverse complement strand
GGGTACATGGTGGTTTTCCTGAAGCAGATATTATTCCAAGCAATGTAACAGCACTATCAACAATGAATGAACGATTAGACACGATAAGACCAGTCACAAAAGTTGCTATCGATCCTGAGCCACTAGCGTCATTCCTTTTGAAACCTAAAATACAACGTTGGGAGAATTCCCAATGGCTTCAATGGGTGAAAATACAGCCTTGTTGTGTTTGCGGACAACAAGCTGACGATCCACATCACATTATCGGCCATGGTATGGGAGGTATGGGAACGAAAGTTCATGACTTATTCACTATTCCATTATGTCGGCAACACCATGATGAGTTGCATCGTGATCCAAAACAATGGGAAGCCACTTATGGCAATCAACTCGAATTATTATTTTCTTTTTTAAACCGCTCATTAGGAGTGAGGGCATTGGTTTAACGTGTGTACAGAGCCGGGAGTATTAGCATGAGAGATATACAGGAAGTTTTATCACGTTGGGGAGCGTGGTGTGCTGATAATACTGAGTCGGTTCAATGGTATTCGATTGCTGCGGGATTTAGTGGATTAATACCAAGCAAGGTTAAAGCTCGTCCTCAATGCTGTGAAGATGATGCAATGATTATTTCTAGTTGCATGGCTCAATTAAATAAAAAAAGCAGTGATATGCATGACTTATTGCTTGATTATTATTTATTCGGAATGACATTTATGCAACTGGCTAACAAGCACAACTGTTCTGATGGACATATAGGTAAAAAATTGCAAAAGGCGGAAGGAATAATAGAAGGTATGTTAATGATGCTAGATATTCCATTAGAGATGGACCGGTATGTGGAAAAAGCTATATAAAACTTTACGTACGTAAAATAAGTGATATTGTGATAAGACTGACATCAAGGTCAACTAACTTATGAACCTCGCAATACGGTTTTTTTGCATTTAACGTGCATTTAAATAAAAGCATTAGTGTGCCACGCAAATTCGATGTTATTGTGCTAAGTATGAATATATTGTCAGAATGAAACCTTAAATACTGAGGATGGGAATACAGGGAAGATATTAATCTAGTTAATCATTTACAATGTTATTCTATATATAGTATTATTGATAATTGATTTTATCAATATATGGTGGATTTGTGGATAAGAATAAAATAAAAGCTACGCAGGAATTCATTTTTGATAATGTAGCCAAGATGTTGAGAGATAAGTACCCTCATAAGTCATTGCGTATAGAATACCCTTCAGACTTAATTATTGAGGACCTTGATACCCTACAAAAAGAAGGGAAGCTAAAATGGAAAGCTTCAGTAAAAAGTGGTACTCTACTTAACATAGAGCAAGAGCACCCGATAAAACTTGTAGTATACTATCGAGGGGAGCCAGTTGGATATGCATTTGGTGGCTACAAAAAGAAACTAGAATCTCTGGAAATATCGTGGATTGAAAAACGAGTTGATGCGCACGCTGATCTCGATCATCAGATGCTAGGGTTGACAATTGATAGTTACGCGGCATATGGTATGATGCTTCGTAAAAATGGGTTGCCAGTTAAGCAACTAGCAATAGTTAGCCCTGTTGAAGACGCAAAGCGTTACTATAAAGAGTGTGGATTTGATTACACTGCTAGCTATGATGGTTACACAGAGGCTATGATTTTTAAGTATCAGCAAGCTTAATTGTATGTAAAGTTTTGTAAAAGGTCTTGAGCCAAGAAGAATGAAGTAGCATTTTGTACTAATAAATTGTCGTTTTAAACGTTTAAGCTTATTAACATCCACCATAATCATTTAGAATATTAAAATATATTAGAACTTAAGCATATTAAGTACCATAGGAGATAAAATGAATTACCTGAAAACATTAGAGGCACAAGCTGAAGCTTTAGTAGCCGAATTGTTTGCAAATGATAAAACTCCCATGGAACAATTTGGTACAAGCTGGTCTCAAATTGAAATGCTAGAAAGACGAGTGCCAAACTTAGTTAGCCAACTAAATGCGCCAACAGATGACTATGCCAAAGCACTGTGTTGCTAGTTGTGAATCAAAATCTCGAATAGCTCGAGTATATTCTTTAAGCTAAATTAATTCAAAAGTAAAAGGCTGCGCAATGCGTGGCTTTTTTTATTTGCACCAGTAGCTCAATGGTAGAGTAGGCCGCTCATAATTGCTTGGTTGTGGGTTCAAGTCCCATCTCGGTGTACCAAATACGCCACCACAGAATCAACATCCATTTATACCGTTCACACAAGAGCTGTGAGTCGGCACCTTAGTAATTAAATAAATCGGTAAATGTTATGTCAAAAGAGATAAACGAATTACAGTTTAGTCTTCACTATGCTTCAAAAACAGACAGTGAAAAGAACACCTCTATCATTTTAACGGCGAATATCCATACGGCTGATGGTGAAACTCAACAACTGACACAATTAATTTGCACAACGTCTCCCGCAGGTAAAAAGCAATATCGAATCGGCTTGCAAAAAATTAGTGATGCTGGTGCTCCATTGCTGGTGGCGATTGAATCCTATTGGCGTAAAAACACACAAGAGAGTTGTGTTTATTTGTTAGAGAAAGCGAAGCAATTTATTAAGGGACACTTACAACAAACGAATACATGGATATCTATGTATGGTCTTGTGATTGTTTCTAATGCGTCACTGGAAGAACAGTTGCCTGAAGGTTTATTAAAGGCACTTAAAGTATCAATGCCCGCCTAATTTTTATCGTTTCACTTTTAACTCTCTCACACTCATCATCAACGGACACTCCTTTGGGGGTGACTATGCGTATGGAAAAATTAACCAATGTTACTTACGGAACCGCAGGCTTAACGGCATTTTTTGCCAGCCTCTCATTATATGAATGGGGATTTGTTATCGGGATGGCGTTCAGCATGGTTCTAGGTTTAGCCACTTATTTTATGACTCGAAGAGAACAGCGAAAACGCACTCAATTATTTGAAGAGCTTGTTCGTCATGTTGACCCACAAAACCCAACTGAAACCCTAAAAAGGCTTGCTGAATTAATGGTGAAAGCGCCAAAGGATATTTAATGTCTCTCAAACAGAAAATAGCGGCGCTAACAACAGCAGGAGCCACAGCAATCGCGTTAGTTGTCATTGCCCATTTTGAAGGTGTACGTTATGAACCTTATCGTGATGTGGCGGGTGTTCTAACAGTTTGTTATGGGCATACAGGCAAAGACATTATTCACGGTAAAACATATACACAACAAGAATGTGATGCGTTATTACAAAACGATTTTATTAAGACACAACAGCAAGTCGATGCATTAATCAAAGTACCACTCGATGACTACACCAAAGCCGCTTTATATTCCTTTGCTTTTAATGTGGGTGCCACCGCATTTTCTCGCTCAACATTACTCAAGAAGCTAAACGCCGGTGATAGAGCGGGTGCCTGTGAAGAAATAAAACGTTGGGTATATGCGGGTGGAAAGGTTTGGCGAGGGCTTGTCAGTCGTCGAGAGGCGGAGTCAGCACTATGTCATGGAAACCTTTAATCATCATTATCAGCTTTATCCTTGCATTACTCATTACAGTCGCTGGTGGCATTTATCTCTTGATTGATAACTCATGTACTAAAGACCAAGTTAGTTTAGAAAAGCGCTGTCAGATAGCTCTCTCACATCATCGGTACTAATCATGAAATACGGGAAACTCTATGCCGTTATTACGATGGTAGGCATCATTGTGGGAGGCTATTGGCTGGTTAATTGGCAAGCTAATAGGATTAATTCACTGACAGATACCAACAAAAAACTGACAGTAGCTCTCGAAGAACAGAAGTCTATTAATACTGATTATCAAGCACGCATAATGCGGTTAAACCAACTGGATATTCAATATACGCAGGAGTTAGCGAATGCCAAGAATGAAATTAGTCGCTTGCGTGATATTAGCGAGCGTCATCCTGAGCGGGTGTACATCAAAGCCGAGTGTCCCAAAGTCAAAACCACTCCCTCCACCAGCTTGGCTTATGCAACCACCGCCCGACCTACAGACACCGCTATCCGAAATTATTGGTTACTCAGAGAGCGAATTGCAGAGTCAGAACGAGTGATTCTTGGGTTACAGGATTATATCAAACATGAATGCTTAGAATAAAAAAATGCGCTCATGGTATAGAGCGCGAATAAAAAGTTATAAAAATGAATTATGACGATATGTAGTATATTTATCTGTTTAATAAATTTCTAGTATCTAGTTTGAATTGTTAAGGAAAAATTAAGAGGAATGAAAGCATTCAAGAAAAAAGCCCAATATAAGAAATGGGCTAAACAGGAAAGGATATTAATCAATATTATGATCTTCTCTTAAGATATCATCAATTGTCATATAAATAAACGAATTAATCTAAATTACCACAATAAAAGGTTAAATTATTAAAAAATTAAATGGGATATCTCTGTATGATTGGAAGTAAGATAAAATTATTTTTATTTAATTTGGTTATGAAGATTAATGTTATATGCGGTGATCGAGTTTTAAAAATATAAATTTTTATACATTGATATTATGATTAAAATGAATTTTATATGATGAAATGATAGGGATTATAATTTCATTGAGAAATATTTGGATTATTTAATAATGATGTTATCCTAAAAGTAATAGAAAATACTATAAATTATTTTTATGAAAATGATAAATAAAATATTAATTATTATTACTCTGTTATCCTTATCAATTAATACTCAGGCATTAATGGAAAGAACTCTAGTTACAACGGCAACATATGAATCTTATGTTGCATGTGTTGCAGCGAAAGAGGATATAGCGTTTGATAATGTTTATCTTTTAATGCATAACAATAGAAATAAAGTAAACAGTGAAGGTGATCAAATACCATTATCTTTTAACCCTAGGTTTGATACTGAGTTACTTCAACATTATCATTTAATTTATGAACTTACAAAAGATGAGAGAATGGTGGATTGTGATATGTTTGCAAGTATTATTTATGATTCTTTGAAAGAGGAGTTTGATGTTTGTGATATGGGAGAATATTCACCTATGGGTAAAAAATATGAGGATGTTGTGTTATCTTTATTAAAATAGAAAGAATATTTTAGCATTTTATAAATTATATTGGATATAAATGTCTGAAATTGAGTTATATAAAATGGACTGAAATACTCAAATTACTAATCACTATAAGTATAGTGATGTTAATAAAGTATAACTCAGATAAACATATCAACCTTATTTTTGATTAGTTGTCTTTAGAAAGTTAGATATGGAATAAAAAAAGCCCCATGAGTTTGAGTTCACAGGGCGGCTGAAATGAAGCAACAATAAACATGTGTCAATTGTACTGTTATTTCTGCATGATGCCAAGAAAAATATTGTATTTTGATTGTTTAACATACAGTTGTTATCAGATATTCTCTACGAATATCACTACGTTGCTATTTGGGGCATAACAAGCAATGCTAGTTATAGAGAAAGGAAGATAAGAAATATCCAACATAATCTCCATCAGTTTTGATTGCTGGTGGCTTTTTAATTGAAAGATATTATAAACAAGCTTTATCTTTATAGCTGCTGATTAGTAAATGAGGGGATACTAATATTATTGTTGAATTTGATATTTAGTGCTACTTTTAATAAGAAAAGCCCTTCATATCTATATGAACGAAAGGCTAAGTAGAACAAAATATCAATTTAATGATAAATATAGCGATACTATTATGCATAACTTTTTTAAGTATAATTACTAATTTGAGTTTAGCAAATTGTTTAGAAAAAAATCCCCTGTAAGCTAGGATAATTACAGGGGTGACAATAAAGCTAAAATACAGAGTCTAATCAGTGTGCCCAAAGGAAGACACTAAGTCTCATAGATAGAAGTAACTTATACGTTGTATAAGTTGCTAAGCATATATACTTGCTTAATATGTTTCTAGTGTTTAGATCAAAGATTAGATAAGTAGCCTTATGATTTTTAATGGACACTAAAAATATTGGGTTAGAAATCGTTATTTATGAGGTTTTATGGTTAAGAATTATCTGTGATAACTTGTTTATTTTTTCATTGAGTAGATTCAGTGCCAAAAAATATCAGGTAACAGAGAATAGAATGTAAAGGCTACTTTATGAATAAAAAAACGCCTCGGGAGAGAGGCGAAAAACGGCGTTATAATTAACATATCATCAAGAAAAATATTAACTGATAAATTTTGATTCGTAAACTTAAATTATTAATTTATAAATAATTTTTTGTATGATTCTTGTGCAATATCTAAAATATCATATCTGTCTAGGTTTATAATGAAGATAGGTATTATCGTAACCAATTTTCATGTTGCATCAATAGTTAAATGAAAAAGAAGCCGGATCACAAAGATTGTGCGTATTTTTAAAAATGCTAGTTGATGGCATGATTTATAAAGGTATTAAGCTATGTGGCAAAAGTGCATTGATAAAGGTGAATTGTATCAAGGCACATTGGGTATGCAGTTAGCTGCTATTTTATATGTAGCGTCGCGTTGTCGCTGTTCTTATTACATTAACGATGACATGTTCTCCTCACATTGAGTATGTAAGAGAAATCAAAAACAACGAATACCGCCGTTTTGTTATTTTTCGGTCATTATCAGCAACGTCAGCTGTAGGTAGAAGAAGGGGCGTGACGATGGAGAGACATCATCTACAAACATCATTCATTGAGTTGTGTATACAGATAGCCATCAGTTAATCGCTGGTGGCTTTTTTTATACGCATTACATCGCTCATTCACAGAGCAATTCACAAACGTCGAATCCAATCACTTTGATATGAGCCTTCGAGAAAGTCAGTTATAGCTGGCGAGCTTCGACGGGCTGATTTTCTATGTGAACGAGGGTTCATTTCAAATGAAGGTAATACGTTATGCAATATCCAAGAGTAAGTATTAATGGTGTATCTGTTCGCGTTGATGACAAAGGAAGATATAACCTAAATGATTTACATGCCTCAGCCGTGGCAAATGGCGAAGCCAGAGAGAATCAAAAGCCAAGTCAATTTTTGAGAAGCAAACAGGTTAAGACATTTGTAGAAAAATTAAGCGCAATGCAAAAATGCACTGCGGTCAAAGTCATTAACGGTGGGCTTAATCATGGTGTGTGGGCATTAGAATTGGTTGTTATTAGATACGCAGCTTGGCTAAAGCCTGAGTTTGAAATTCTCGTATATAACACCTTTAAGGATGCTACGAGAAAAGGGTTAGATATCATGGCTAAGTTGAACAAGTTAGATCATGTAATCAATACTGAAACTAAAAATATAAGTAACTGTGCAAGAACGATGGCTAACTGGGGAGTTGGTGGTAGAAAGCAGTTACTACTAACAGCGAGGGAACGAATTCTTAAAGAAGCTCAAATCTATATTCCTGGTATTGAATAGCGATCATTTAAATTGAGGATGCTGATTTAATTAATATCTAACGATGAATAGGCCCTAATGGCTTTTTATTGGAGTTTATTATGTCAAACAAACAGATTAATTATGAGGCAATAGGTCATTGTGTTTACTTGCAAAAAGAAATATCGCAGCTAATTGAAGAGAGAAGCAACCTATATAAAGAATTCATAGCGATTTGTCATTCAGGGCAATTTCCTTATACAGATCCAAGAAACACAAAAATCATCGATTTAAATAGTATTGATAAGCCAGCTAAATTGCTAAAAAAAATACATGAGATAAATCAAACTATCATCACACTAGCAACCACTCATAATCAATGGGCGGATAAGGCTGATTATGAACATTATGTTATTAGTAGTGATAATTCTTTAGATTTTAGTACGTCTAGTGACGCTATATTCAAAGGAATTATTACCTGCAATAAGCAATCATCAATAGAAACTGATGTCGTCAGAAATAAACCATGAAAAAACGCAATGTCTATGGTGGTCGGTGGGCAAAGGTGCGATTAGCATTTCTTAATGAACATCCACTTTGTGTTATGTGCCAAGAACAAGGGCGCATTACTGCTGCCACAGTGGTTGACCACATTATTCCGCATCGTCTTAAAGAAGCACTTCAATCAGGCAATAAAGAACGTATCGCAAAAGCCCAAGCTTTATTCTGGGATAAAAATAACTTTCAAAGCTTATGCGAACTGCATCATAACTCGACCAAACAACGTATCGAAAAGAGTGGCAAAGTCATTGGCTGTAATGCGGATGGCATTCCACTCGATCCCAATTCTCATTGGCATCAATAACACCATGAATACAGGGTGGGGGCGGGGTAAAAGTTCAAACACTCTCGCCCTGATTACCTAGCGCCCTCATTTGTGTGCACAACCGCGAAATGAAAAGTTTTTTTCTGGGAGGTTCCGATGGCAGGAAGACGCCCGAAACCGACCCACTTGAAGGTGGTCACCGGTAATCCGGGAAAACGAAAACTCAACGATAAAGAACCCCAACCCAAACGTGAAATTCCAAGCCCACCCGAACATTTAACGGATTGGGGGAAAATGGCGTGGGCAAAATTAACCTTAATACTCGATGGGATGGGCGTTTTAACCGTGGCTGACACGCTGGCATTAGAACGGCTGTGTGATATCTACGCCGATATTCTTCAATTGCGAGACACCATTGCCATTGAAGGTAAGACATACACCACAAAAACGCAATTAGGGGATTTTTTAATTAAAGCGAATCCAGCGGTTGCCATGTTGGACAAAAAAGACGGTCTTTTTAAAAGTTATTTAGTCGAGTTTGGTTTAACCCCCGCCNAAGGTAAGACATACACCACAAAAACGCAATTAGGGGATTTTTTAATTAAAGCGAATCCAGCGGTTGCCATGTTGGACAAAAAAGACGGTCTTTTTAAAAGTTATTTAGTCGAGTTTGGTTTAACCCCCGCCGCTCGTTCGAAGGTGAAGATGGATGGTGGAGAAGAAGAGGAAGATCCGCTCAACCAATATTTCGGTTGATCCGGCAACGCAATACGCGCAAGACGTGCATCAAGGCAAAATCTTAGCGGGGCCTGATATTCGTCATGCATGTGCACGTCATCTCAAAGACTTAAATGAAGCCGAGCAACGGGGATTAGTCTGGGATGTTGAGGCTGTCAAAAGGGTGATCGACTTTTTCGCGAAAGTCTTAAAGCTCAATGGCGGGGAGCATGAAGGGAAACCGTTTATTTTATTGCCTTGGCAATGCTTTGTGATTGGCTCTATTTTTGGCTGGAAAATGACAGACGGCACACGCCGATTTCGCATGGTGTACGTTGAATCAGGTAAAGGTTCAGGAAAATCCCCGATGGCAGGTGGCGTTGGGTTGTATTGTTTAGTCGCCGACAGTGAACCGCGTGCTGAAGTGTATGCGGCAGCCACAAAAAAAGACCAAGCCATGATTTTGTTTCGTGATGCGGTGGCGATGGTTGATCAATCTCCTGCATTAAGCCAGCGGATCACCAAGTCAGGCGGAACAGGCAAAGAGTGGAACTTGGCTTATTTGAAAACAAGTTCATTCTTTCGCCCAATTAGCTCAGATGATGGGCAATCAGGGCCTCGCCCCCATTGTGCGCTGATAGATGAAATTCATGAGCATAAAAATAATACCGCCGTCGAGATGATGCGAGCGGGCACAAAAGGTCGGCGGCAAGCCTTGATATTTATGATCACCAACAGTGGCCATGATAAAACCAGTGTGTGTTATGACTACCATGAATACGGTCGAAAAGTCGCCGAAGGCACTATCGAAGACGACAGTTTCTTTTCCTATATTTGCTCACTGGATGAGGGCGATGATCCCTTTAAGGATGAATCTTGCTGGGGGAAAGCCAATCCGTCATTGGGCTACACCTTTTCTGATCGCTATTTACGCGAGCAAGTGACACAAGCCCGAGGTATGCCCGCGAAAGAAAGCATTGTGCGTCGGCTTAATTTTTGTCAGTGGGTGGATGCCGATAATCCGTGGATTAACAGTGAAACATGGATGCAGTGTGAAAACACGTTCACCTTCGATGATCTTCAAGGTGAAGAGTGTTATGGCGGATTAGATTTATCGGGAACCAAAGATTTAACGGCATTAGCCTTGTATTTTCCTCGCCTTAAACGTCTTTATGTCGAATTTTGGACACCCAAAGACACCTTATTGGATAGAGCAAAAACCGACCGAGTGCCTTACGACTTATGGGTAAGGCAAGGCTTTATGCATACCACGCCAGGGAATGCGGTAAGGTATGAATTTGTGGCAGAACGCATTGCTGAGATGGCGATGCACGTCAACATGAGAGCCATTGCCTTTGACCCTTATCGCATTAAATACCTTGTACCCAAACTCGATGAAGTGGGGGTGACGGTTCCCTTAATCCAACATGGACAAGGATTTTACAAAGCCAAAGATTCAGGGCTGTGGATGCCACACTCTATCGAACTGTTTGAACAGCTCATTGATGACAAGAAGATTGAGATCCACGCCAATCCTTGTTTGAGATGGAATGCCGCATCCGCTGTGCTTGAGGCTGACCAAAAAGATAACCGCGTCTTTGCCAAGAAAAAAAGCACGGGTCGAATTGATGGAGTGGTGGCCTCTGCAATGGCGATTGGGGCTTCTGAAGGGGAATTCGAGGATGAAGGGGATATTGATGGTTTCTTTGATAACCCAATTATTGTGGGGATCTAAATGCGTAACGTGAAAAAAAAGAGCCGAATAAAATCGGCGATCCTCAATTGGATGGGGATACCCATTAGTTTAACTGATGGCGCCTTTTGGG
>NZ_NBVR01000042.1 GCF_002607735.1 Proteus alimentorum | reverse complement strand
AGACACCGCTTACGACGATATTTACCAAACCCTTTCAGAAACTAAAGATAACGTTACTGAGCGTGATGTTCAAAATTACCTCTTCCAACAACGCTTACAGGATTATACCAACCAATCTGACTTTGGCACAGGCGGTAAATATACCCGCGCGATTCAAGTCGTTACCGCATTTACGCAAGGCATTATGGGTGGCAATATTGTCACCGCGATTGCTAATGGCTCAGCGCCTTATCTTGCCAATGAAGTAAAAAACCAAATTCAAGGCAATAGCGTTGAAAGTGATATTCAGTGCACCCTTGCTCACGGTTTGGTGAATGCGGGTCTTGCACTGGCAAAAGGCGAAAATGCGATGGCACAAGCCACAGGTGCGATGACAGGCGAAACGGTGGGTATTTTATCGCATTCACTTTATGGCAAAACGCCCGAAGAACTGACCGAGACTGAAAAGCAGAATATAAGTGCATGGGCAACGCTAGCTTCAGGGATTGCAGGTGGTTTAATCAGCGATAATAGCGCAGGCGTTGCCAATGCCGCCCAAGCAGGGAAGGTGGTGGTTGAGAATAATTATTTAACAGCCAAACAAATAATTTCATGGCTTGAAAAGTATTCTCTTGCTTCTACGGATGAAGGAAAGAAACATTTAGTTGGCTTAGGAAATAAAGTTGATGCGGAGCAACAGCAAAAAGCGATGGAAACGAGGATCACTAAAGAACATTTAGTTCAACAGCAAGATGAATTAATTTTACTTATTCAATCAGCAGATTGTAATGCTCATTGTAAATCAGTAGCTGAATATAGTATCAAAAAACTGGATCCTATCATTGAACATTATAGTGAGTTACAGCGTGGTAATAATATTCCACGAGCCGTTGTTGCAACGACAACATTAGGTTTACCAATAATGAGTAAGGCTATTAGCCCTTATGTATCGAGTTGGTTAGGTAGCACAACTGTCGCTAGCCGTGTGATAGGTGTAACCACAGCGGGCACAGCAAATTTAGGTATGCAAGGGTATAATATTTACACAGATCCAGAAGCGAGCTTTAGTTATGCAAGCTTTGGTTCTTCTTTGTTAACAGGAGGAATAACACCCGGAATGGGATATTGGGGAACGCTCACAACCAATACAACTGGTGCAGGTATTTCAAGTTTAATTGATGGTGAATCACCTTGGGTCTCCATGGGAGGCGCATTAGCGGGTTCAACAATCGGCTATGGAGGTGCAAAATGGCTAACGCATCGTCTGGATATTAAATATAATCCTTGGTCCAGCGGACTTAAAGAGCACCCATTAATTGTAATGCCATCAATAACAGCTCCGCCGAGTGTATCAGTAGTACCAAGTATTGTTGGAAGTGGTGCTGGTGCTCTGGGTTCCGAAGGTGCGAATAAAATAGTTACAGATAAAATAAAAAAATTGAATGATGAGGAATAAAAATGAGATTGCTTAAATATTTTCTTCTACTTTGGGGGGCATTCTTTTTTATGGTTTTCTTTATTCTATTAATAATAAAAGCTCTAGTAGAATTAATATTCTATTTCTTAATAGAAGGCAGTTTTTTTTCTATTACTAAAGAGAATTTTATAGATTATATATGTTTGGGAATGGGATTTGGTTTTTTCTTTAGCATAGTTGCTTGTTTAGGCTGTTATCTTGAACATAAAAGACATTAATATTCTTATAAAGAAAAATTAGCACTACACTAAATTTTGTATGATTATTTCACTCTTCAGCCAACTGGATTATTAACAGTTTGATTTGGTGGATGAGGGGGAAATATCAAACTCATTCAGTTATCTCGCCCTTCTCAATAGTCAGTTTTGGGTTCATAATTTAGTACTAATCCTTTGGCGTCATTTTATTAGCATGTTTTTTCAAATCTAAATTACGACTAATCTCTACCAAGCCCTTTCTGAAAATAACGAGAACGTTACTGAGCGTGACGTTCAAAATTACCTTTTCCAACAACGCTTACAGGATTATACCAATCAACCTGACTTTGGCACGGGCGGTAAATACACCCGAGCTATTCAAGCGGTTACCGCATTTACGCAAGGCATGATGGGTAACAACATTGTCACTGCGATTGCCAATGGCTCAGCGCCTTATCTTGCTNCTTACAGGATTATACCAATCAACCTGACTTTGGCACGGGCGGTAAATACACCCGAGCTATTCAAGCGGTTACCGCATTTACGCAAGGCATGATGGGTAACAACATTGTCACTGCGATTGCCAATGGCTCAGCGCCTTATCTTGCTAATGAAGTAAAAAACCAAATTCAAGGCAGTAGCGTTGAAAGTGATATTCAGCGCACCCTTGCTCACGGTTTGGTGAATGCGGGTCTTGCACTGGCAAAAGGCGAAAATGCAGCCACACAAGCTGCGGGTGCAATGACTGGCGAAACGGTGGGTATTTTATCGCACTCATTTTATGGTAAAACGCCAGAAGAGCTGACTGAGACTGAAAAGCAGAATATAAGTGCATGGGCAACGTTAGCTTCAGGTATTGCAGGCGGTTTAATCAGCGATAATAGCGCAGGCGTCGCCAATGCCGCCCAAGCCGGGAAGGTGGTGGTTGAGAATAACTTATTGGGTGGAAATGAGCTAACACATACACAACTGGCTCAGGAATATGGTAAAGATAGGATGTCATGTGCCGAAAACCCTAATTCTGAATCATGCAAGAGAGGCAAAGCGCTACAACAAGCTTATATTTATGCTTTAGCAACAGGTAGTACGGGAAGTGTTTCTTTACTTTCAACAAGTGCTCGAGTGATGTGGTTTATAGGTGCAGGTGCAAATTCAAGCGTACAATATATCGATTCAAAAAAAGTGAACCCAGTGAATGCAATAATTGCAGGTTGGGTAAATGTAATGACAATGGGCGAAGGGTGGAAAAGTACGGTTTTCTTTAATGCAGCAGGTGGAGCATTGACAAATACCATTAATGATGAGAGTGCAGTAATGGGAGCAATCACGACAGGAGGTGGAGCATTAATGGGGTATGGATTAGGTAACTTTATGGTAAAACCTGTCACTAATTGGATTGGTAAAATAATAACAAAAGGTAATAATCCCGGATTTAATGAAGGATTGAGAAAAAGTTTAGAGTCAGAGGTTAAGGGAAATTCTTATATTATGAAGGAAGTATCAGAAAGTAAAATTCCTTCTGGAATGGGAAATACAGGGGGAAGTATTATATCCGAGCTTGGTGGTTTATTCATTCAGGAAAAAATAAATGAAAGTAAGGAATATTAATGAAGGGTATTTTATTTTCGAGCATATTAACAATTATATTTATAGTCGCATTGTTTATTTTGTGTATCATAATGTTTCTTTCTATTGACGTGTTTTTTTATTTTTACTCTAACACTCCAATGTCTATTGGGCTTAATGAAATCAAACGCTCATTAAGAGTTAGTATTGGAGTAGGAATGATTATGGGAGTAGGAATGATTATGGGAGTAGGTTTTGGGGTGCTATATATAAAAGAAAATAAACTAAAATAAATTTTGTTTTTTTTAGATTTTAATTTTATATATTTTAATGAAAATTAATAAAGCGAGCCTATGGGCTGGGTTGGTCGCTGGAATAGGAATGTGGTTTATAGAATATAAGTTACGTAGATGATGTTAAGATCTCAGTCTAAGAGCTGGGATTTTCCTTTTAGCTACTACTCTGTCTCAATGATCCGGATAATTAACTACCAGAGGTCAATGCACAGACCGCCCAGCCACAAATTCGGAAGTATGACAGGCTCACACCAATCAGTCTGACTTTGGCACGGGCGGTAAATACACCCGAGCGATCTAAGCCGTTACTGCATTTACGCAAGGCATGATGGGTAATAACATTGTTACTGCAATTGCTAATGGCTCAGCACCTTATCTTGCCAATGAAGTGAAAAACCAAATTCAAGGTAGCCGTGTTGAAAGTGATATTCAGCGCACCCTTGCTCACGGTTTGGTGAATGCGGGTCTTGCATTGGCAAAAGGCGAAAATGCAGTCGCACAAGCCACGGGTGCAATGACCGGCGAAACGGTGGGTATTTTATCGCATTCACTTTATGGTAAAACCCCCGAAGAGCTGACTGAGACTGAAAAGCAGAATATAAGTGCATGGGCAACGTTAGCTTAAGGCATTGCAGGCGGTTTAATCAGCGATAATAGCGCAGGCGTCGCCAATGCCGCCCAAGCCGGGAAGGTGGTGGTTGAGAATAATTATCTGACTAATAAAGATGTTCTCGATATGAGGCAAGCGCTGATAGAAGCGAGTAAAACGAATGCCGATAAAGAAGATATTTATGCGAAATACCGTGAAATCAGTGAAAGGCGTAGACAAGAAGCAATAGCAGAGGGTAAAGAGGGAAAAATTCCTGAGACGATTGCTGCATGGGAAAGTACAAAAACCGGAATTGACCAAGCAGATGCTTTAAAATGGATTGCTTGGCTTGATTCTTTAAGTGCAGAAGATAGACGGCAACTCGTTAATTTTGTAAAAAATGAAAATGAACAAAGCGCCCAAAGTATTTTCAATTCAGCGACTCTTGGAACAAGAGTTGCATTAGGAAGCAAGGAAGGTTTTGATAGTATTGGTATGCCACTACAATAAAAGGAAACACAGAGTATTTTCTTTCTGTTAGTGGAAAATCTTGGAAAGGTAACGGGCCACAAGAGATAGTTATAAATAAAATAAACTATAAAATTATTGTTACAGATACTGGAAGTATAGCAAGTAAGCCAACATCATCTACTCAAACAAATTATAATCATGCGGAACAAAAAATATTTAGTTATATTCAAGATAGTTACAAAGGTAAAAAGGCTATTATTAATATAAGCGTAGAAAATACATCTATATCTAACCCTGGTATGCGTAATGGATGTAGTAAAACAGCCCCAAATTTTGCGGAAAATAATCCTAAATTTACGATAAATATATATCAAGGAACAACAGGAAAAAGACCATGAACAAGCAAGCTCAAATTTGTTATTTTCACTCAATTTATCCTGAATTATTTATAAATTATAATAAAATAAATGGCTATAGTATAGATGAAATAAAAAAAATAGAGAAACTTTATGACATTGAAATAAAAGGCCAATTATATGACTTCTTAATATCTTTGGGTAGGTGTAGCGGGGGGGCTTTTTAGTGATAATGCACTAATTTTTTATCGGGGAAATATGGCAGTTAGGTCGCATATATTTTTTCAACATTCATTCTGTGAAGAGTTATTTAACCTACAATATTATGATTTTCTAAAAGAAAGACCATTTGTATTTTCATTTGAGAATGAAACGCAATATTTTTTTGTCTTAACTAAAAATGATAATAGTGATTTGGTATATCATTATGATGAGAACCAAGAAATTATAATACCAACAGGTTTAACATTTAATGAGCACCTTCGTAATTTAGTAAATACAGATACACGGATGTGTATTGAAAATATAACTGATGATCTTATTGGTGAGTTAATAGTGATTAAATGATGAATTAAGATTATATTTATAAAATTAACAATAATCCTCGATGCATAAAAAATGCAGTAAAATTTCTAGTAATGAAATGCCGACTATTGACAGTCGGCATTATTATTGGCTTTAGCCAGTTTAAGTCGCGTCAGCGTCTTAAATATAAAACCACCCGCTATGCGGGTGAGCATTAAAGGTTATACCAAGAAAAACACCTTTCCGTTACGATATAGATGTTCAAGCTAATATTCGTAACTTAAATAAGGAAAGGTGTTTATGGGCATTAAAGCACAAAGCTCAGCACATACAAAGTGGCTGTGTAAATACCCTATCGTCTTTTCGCCGAAATATAGATGGAAAGTAATTTTTAATAAAATACGTTCAAGTATAGGTGAGATCCTTCGAGACCTTTGTAAGTATAAAGGTGTGGAAATAATCGAAAGGCATCTCATGCCAGATCATGTTCATATGTTAGTGAGTATTCCACCGAAGATATGCGTATCAAGTTTTATGGGATATTTGAAAGGTAAAAGTTCGTTGATGATTTTTGATAGACATGTCAATCTCAAATATAAATTTGGCAACAGAAAGTTTTGGGCGGAAGGGTTCTATGTCACAACAGTTGGGCTCAATGAAGCCACAATTCAAAAGTATATCAGAGAACAAGAAAAGTGGGGTAAAAGTAGAAGGTTACTATGGAAAACCAGATGGAACAGGAGCAACTGCTTGGCCGGTATATCAAGGTTCTAAAAAATGATTAATAAAAAAATATATTATTGGTGGTCACCTGATGATAGTAGTTATTACCCATCAGGTCGTGAGCCAAGTGAAAATATGAGATTTAAACCAAAGCAAGGATATGGTATTTGCGAGATAGCTTCATGGTTGTCAACAGACTTGCCTACTGGTCTGAAATCTGTAGATATTTGGATCAACAACCTAACTAACTTACCCTCTAGTCGAGCACCCGATGGTTTTTTTGGTATGGGCAATGCCCATTGGGTGATGGTGACGAAAAATAGGGTATTCATCGCCAGTGAGTATGTGCAAGAACAGAGAGTTTTGTTAACAATTGATCAGTTACTTTATATTCTGGAACAATATAAAGTCTTTTTGGACGGTAATTATACTGATCCTGATTTTCCACCTGAGCCGATTGATGTGGAATACATAGCTGAAGGAGAAGAGGCTATGAGAATTTATGCGACGCTGGAAGATTCTCACGGTTTGTTTTATTTAGAGGAATAGTTTTTTCTGCAATTGTTCTGGGATCTACACCTAGTTCCTAAATAATAAACTGTTCAGTTTAGCCATATTGGGGAGTCGTATTCCCACATGGTTCTGTGTTAAATTGTTATTTAATCAGCCTTATTTGCAGGCAATCAAGGGTTTGATATTAGCGTGGGTAAACATACCCAGCTTGATGGTGCGGTGATCAGCAGTACCTCAGAAGCTAAAAATAATCAGCTTGATACAGGCACATTAGGCTTTAGTGATATCCATAACTACGCAGAATATAAAGTTGAGCATCAATCTGGGGCATGCATTAGCCATGGCAGGTAACCATAGCGACAGCGTGGAAAACACCACTCAATCTGCGGTATCACAAGGCACATGGACAGTGCGTGATACTGACAATCAACAGCAAGATATCGCGCAATTAAGTCAAGACACTGATAACGCCCACAGTACGTTAAATAAAATTTTCGACAAAGAGAAAGAGCAAAACCGCCAACAGAAACAGCAGCTAGTGGGTGAAATTGGTGCGCAGATTATCGATTTGGCAACCACGGTTGATACTATTCGTGGCACTCATCAAGTGAAAGAAGATTCAAGACTCGACAATCTTTCTGATACGGCTTACGACAATATCTACCAAGCCCTTTCAGAAACCAACGATAATGTTACCGAGCGCGACGTTCAAAATTACCTCTTCCAACAACGCTTACAAGACTATACCAACCAATCTGACTTTGGCACAGGCGGTAAATACACCCGCGCTATTCAAGCGGTTACCGCATTTACACAAGGTATGATGGGTAACAACATTGTCACTGCGATTGCCAATGGCTCCGCGCCTTATCTTGCCAATGAAGTAAAAAACCAAATTCAAGGCAGTAGCGTTGAAAGTGATATTCAGCGCACGATAGCGCATGGTTTGGTGAATGCAGGTCTTGCACTAACCAAAGGTGAAAATGTAACAGAACAAGCTGATGGTGCAGCCAAAAGAAGGAGAGAGTCATTAGAGAATACAGATCCAGTTAAAGGTTCTGATCGTGATGAATATCCTTCTGCTATGTTTAAAGAGAGTAGTACAGGTACATCAGTTAGATTAATCTCACCATCTGATAATAGAGGTACAAGCTTGTGCATTGATCATTAGTACCGTGAGTTCCCTGATGGTACAATTGTCATTATAAAATTAGATGAATCACTCGGAAAACAAGAAAAAGATAGAGAAAAATAAGAAAAAGATAGAGAAAAATAAGAATGGAATTTTTTACAGACAAATTATTATCAATTTGTAGTGATGGCATTTCGCCTAATCAATTGAAAAAAAATATTGAATCAAGTTATGGGCAATCATTAATAAACGAACTGTTTTTTTTGCTAGAGAAAAAGAACGGTTTTTATGGATTTAAATCAGCATTACACTTATTTCCATATGAGAGTATGGATAAGGAAGTCGGTGTAATTGATTGGAATAATAATAGGCTGTGGATTTCTGCATATAAGGATATGGTGCTAGAGGCATTTTTTTTTGCAGAAGATATTTTCGGAAATCAGTTCTGTATCAAAGGTGATCTGATTCAAGTTTTTGATCCAGAAACAGGTTCATTTAGTGAGTTGGCGGGAAGTTTTGAGGAGTGGAGTAAAGCAATTTTAGATGATTATAATTTTTTAACTGGGTATTCATTAGCTAATCAATGGCAGAATATTTATGGAAAAATTCCATCAATGCATAGGTTAATTCCTAAGATCCCATTTGTTTTAGGTGGGAAATATACATTAGAAAATTTATATCTATCAAATTCTATAGATGCGATGAAGTTTAGAGCGGATCTTGCATTACAAATTAGAACTGTTCCAGATGGTACAAGAATTTCTATTAATACGAGAAACGAGTGTCCACTCTCCTTTAATTGAAACACACCAAATTAGGGTTTTCTAACTGTTTACGATAGGCTTCCGGTGAGGAGTGATCTCAAACTCTCCACAAAGTAGCAACTTATCATTGCGGGTAAGTTATGGCTAGAGTTGGATATTCCTCAATAAGAGCCTCACTCCTGCAAACTACCCGCTTTGAATACTTCACTTTATTACGAGAAAAATGTAAAAAACTGAGTTAGAAAGAGACAGATACTTTCATATCAATACTATTATCTTGCTGGTTTTTTGCTACTAATCCACTATATCCAATTGATACTTTTGATATTTTATTGATTTGGATAGCCGTTCCAGCTTGAACCACAAACGCATCCTGTGCTGCATCAACACTGTTAGCAATAAATATTGGTTGGGTACCTTTGAAACGTAAATGGAGATCTCGTTCCACATCGTTGTATTGGTGTAGCCAACCTAGCTCACCATACAGTGAAACACTTGATTTACTGCTAAGTTTCCACTGATTATTTAAACGCAGCCCTGTAGTGGATGTGGTTGAATCTAGGCTTTGCGAATGAGCTTGTAAGGCGGCACGCCCCCCTTGCTCGTTAATGGATGCGTTTTTCGTTTTGGCATATTCTAAATTAATAAAAGGCTCTAATTGTGCGTCCGAGAGAACTATTGGATAAGCCGCTTCGATAAAGATCTGGTTGGTATTCCCATTATAATTAGCCTTATTTTTATCTGATTGTGCACCATAATTGACCGTTTTTGACGTATGAACGCGATGAAACGTATTAGATGCACCTGCACGCAATGTGATACGGTCAAAATCATAACCACCATAGAGTGATAAGTGGTAATTTTCGCTGTTTGCGTGACTGTTATAGCCAGAGAGTGAGGTTTTGGTGAAACCCGTTGCTATACCAAACAACATTTTATCGTTATTAAAACGTTGATCTGCACCTAATAGTACGCCATAGGTAGAAGCGTCATAGCTATTCGCGTTACCATCACTTGAGCTATTATCCCAATTATATAAAGTTTTAGCCCAGACATTGCCTTTATTTTCTGTGCTTTCTTTTTCACCATTAAGGACTTCTGCATTTTTAACCTGAGAGAGGAGTGCTTCTTTTATTTGCCGACGACTGTTGAGTTGATTAGATAAGATATCGGCATGAATTTGACCAGTTAATTCATTATAGGCATAGCGGACATCATTTTTTATATCCATTCCTACAATGCTTTCATAGATAGGATGCTCTGAAGGTAATGCATCTATTGCATTGGCGATTGATGTTTGGTTTTTTGTTTTAGCTAAGCTTGAAAAGGCCGTATTATTTCTTCCGACATTTAATATTACTGCATTTTGATCGTAGGATAGTGTTGTGCCTATAAAAAGGTAATTTGGGTTTATATCAGTAAATTTACCATTAATACCTTTATCTGCCATTAAAATGGTATATTGGGTGTTATATAAACGCTGAACATCGTCTTTTGTGAGGAGATTTTGATTATTTTCAAGAGATACATTAACCATTCCTCCGTTAAGTACTGCTGTACCGAGGCTGGTTATTTGGTCGCTATCACCTTGTGAGTTTATTTCAACGTGGTAGTGACTACCAGAATTAAAAACTACAGTATCGCCTATACGAATAGTACCAATTGAATAGCCCGGTGATATTATGCCTCCTGAATTAACCACCAGCTTATTAATATTCCCTTTGCCAGAAAGTACACCCTTATTATTAATATTAACTTGAGAATTTATACTCCCATCATTTAATAGCAATGTTCCATTGTTAACATCTAATAAAGAATTTAATGTCCCTTCAAGTCGTAATGTACCACCATTGATGGCCGAATTTTTTGAATAGTGATTTTCGCCTGTGAGTAGTAAGTTACCTTGATTAACCTCGACGCCCGCAAAACGGTTATTGCCTGACAGGATCAACGTGCCATCACCTTGTTTGATTAACTTACCGGGTCCACTAATATCATTTTTCCATTCATCAAGTTTACCAAATTCAGCGAAGTCAAATTCATTCGTTGTTTGATTAACAAGAAAATGATTATAAAAATATGAAGGTCCATTATAAGCTTTAGGAAGATTAATTAATCCCCAGTTGGAGTTTGGTTTATTTTTGTTTGAAGCCCAGCCAGCCAAAGAATTACTAGGGTAGGCTGTGCTCGCTAAAATAGATTGCCTCTGCTCGTTGGTTAAATATGCAAAACGTAAACGCAGTAAATTACTGGCAGATTTTGGAACTTCATTGGGGGTAATGAGCGGTGCAGTTTCCGGATCTTTTGTTCCGTAATAACCTGTTTCATCGTTAGTTATTTCTTTCGACGTAGTGAAGCAATTTTGATTTTTGCATTGGTTAGCGACATTTTGGCGGACTTCTTTGGCAAGCTTAACAAATGTGCGGGTTGTATCATCATCCGCAAGCATTTGTGATAGTAAGTAATAATTACCTATTCTCGATGCGATGGTATCTGTTGCAAAGTGCGCCCCTACGATGACTCTACTTTCACCATACTCTATTGCTCGGGCAAACATTTCGCTGCCTTTTTCAGGAAATAAGATGGATAACACCGCAGCTTGCTTGTATCCGTTCCACGTATGCCCACTAGGATAAGATGAGCCTGTTACATTGGTGTGGTTATCAATATAATTTCCTTTTTTATCAATAACTTGATAAGGTCTACCTCGTAAAAAAAGGTCTTTTAAAATAAAATCTATCGAACGTACCCTTTTTTTGTTTGCATCATAAGCATATGTACCCGTGCTATGTAATTTACTCAGGTCTTGATAAGCTTGAGTATCGCTTAAGTTAATCGATTTGGTATTGCCACCAAATAAAATATTGGCATAGGTATTAAACAAATAAGAATGAGTCTGTGATTTATCGGCTTCGGCGAGTTTTCTCCGTTCGCCGGTAATTGCTTGATAGTTATTACTGATTATTCTATCTAGCTCGGCTGTTCTCGATCCTTTTTTAGGGCTGTCTATGATGACTCCATTTTTTATTTCATCCAACCAATTATTACGCTGGTCGATAATATGTTTTTGGGTTTCTGAAATATTAGTTTCAGACCATGATGAATTCGGGAAAAGTAAAAAAAAGAAACTTAACGAAGTAGGTATTACGATATTTTTCATAAAATAAGCCATAGTCTCTAAAAAAAATTCAGAGCTAATTTATATTAACTATGTTTAATTTTTATGACAGGTGTTATTCTATTTATAGATATATTAATCTACGCTTTAATTAATTTATTAAAATTTTTTTAATTGGTTTTACTAACAATATGCGATGATTTAAATATAATTCGAGTAGTATGGTAATGATATATCGGCATGATCTCTATATTTAAAAGTGTAAATTAGATCATGCCGATTATTTAAGTTATACTTAACTTGATGAATAAAAAAGCTAAACTATTTTTAATTTTATTCTATCGAAAGACTTAATTTATCATTTTATTCATTTATTTTAGAATGAATATAATGAACTTTTCGATCCTTTTAATTTTTGTGCTAATTCAGATGCTTCGTATCGTTCGGTGACTATTTCGATATAAGAAGCACTATCGGTTGACTCAGCCACTTCAAGCGCTTTATTTAATTCATCTATCGTTGTGACTTTTTCGCAATGCCAATCGCTTGCACCAAAAGCTTTAGGCAATAGATGATAATTCCATTGAGCAAGATCGTTATAATAAGCTTCAGGGTAATCACATAATAATCGTTCAATTAAGTAACCATCATTATTTAAAACAAGGATGATCGGTTTTAATCCAAAACGAACAAATTGGCTAATCTCTTGTACGGTTAATTGATGTGAGCCTTCACCGGTAATTAAAATAACTCGTTTGTTAGGTGCTGCAAGTGCTGCACCAAATGATGCTGGTGTTGCCCAACCAATAGAACCCCATAATGTTTGGTTATGGAATTGGGCACCGTCTGGTAATAGGGCAAAACCTAATCCCATTGAGGATGTACCTGTCTCGGCAATAATAATATCATTAGGTTTAAAGAATTTTTCTAAATGAGGATATAGATACTGAGCAGTAATTTTACCATTATCAGATAACACAGCTTCGCCCAATCCTTTGGCTTTTATCTGATGATAAGTTCTATTCGGTAAACTTTGAGTCAGTGCTGAAAGCACGTCTTCCATGTAAATCGATGTGTAGATAACGGAATCAATCTCAACATATTCGGGCATGATGTTGATAAACTGTTTTGGTTTAATATTGGCAGTGAAGCTTCCTGTATTGAAGTCGGTCATCATTGCACCAATTCCTAATACGTACTCACTATTTTCTACAAATTCTCTGACTTCAGGTGTCATTAATTTGCCATCATACATACCAACATATTGGGGATGAGATTCACTTAAAATACTTTTATCCATAAACATAGTGGCATAAGGTAAGCCTGTCTTATCGATAAAAGCTTGGATATTCTCTGATAGCCCCAAACGTGCTGATAAAATACCGGGTAATACACAGGTATTATTGCTGTGTGTAAGCTTTTCAATAATAAGTGATACCACTTTTTCTAATGTTTTTTTATCACTTATTGCTCTTTTCGGTATGGTAACAGGTGACTGTTCTATCACTTGCATTGTGGCATAATCAGAAGGTAGGCCAATATAAACAGGACGACGCTCTTTTAATGCGGTAGCAATTAAGCGTTCCATTTCTGTAACGCAATTTTCAGGTGTTAATATTGCGTGAGCACAAGCAAGACGTTGGCCTAATTGATAAAAAACATCAAAATCACCATTACCTAATGTGTGATGAACAAGGCGCTTACTTTTTTGAACACCACTTGCTGGCATACCGACTAGATGGAAAATAGGTAGGTTTTCTGCATAAGAGCCAGCAATCGCATTAATTGCACTTAATTCGCCAACACCAAATGTTGTCGATAACGCAGCCATACCTTTAATTCGAGCATAACCATCAGCGGCATAAGCTGCATTTAGTTCGTTGCAGTTACCAATCCAACGCATATGATTGCTATTACAAATCGTGTCTTCAATAGGAAATGCGTAATCGCCAGCAACACCAAAAACATCACTTATTCCTAAGTCATATAAGCGGGTTAACATATACTCAACGACAGTCTTATTCATATTATCTCCAAAAAATCCGAATAATAAACTATAAAAATATAGAAGTTCTTTTATATTATGCTTAATGTTTTATCGTGAATATTGTTTGATATGAAATGGTTTATTATCATTGAGGGCATAACTAAATGTAATAAGGTAAGCGTTGCTAATGGATATTCGCACATTGCGCTATTTCGTTGAGGTTGTTCAACTAAATGGTTTTAGTCGAGCCGCTGATGCGCTATTTATCACTCAACCTGCGATTAGTCGTAGTATTAAAAAATTAGAAGATGAGTTAGGTGTTATTTTATTAGTGAGAGAGGTTGATGGTGTTAGATTAACGGATGATGGTGCAATACTGTTTGAACATGCAAAACAGATACTTGCACAATTTAATGATATGAATAAAGCATTACAGGACAAGTCTGGGCCATTAACAGGGACACTAAATGTTGGATTACCACCTGTCATTGCATCGACGTATTTTGCAGATATTATTATGGTATTTAGCTCTCGTCATCCTCAAGTTGAACTAAAAATATTTGAATTGGGCACTAAGCAAATGGCTGATGCAATGAGAGAAGGGAGAGTTGAAACTGCTGCAGTTGTATTGCCTTTTAATGAAGATACTTTTGAATTAACCCCTTTTTCAGAAGATCATTTAATGCTATTAATGTCGCCATCCCATCCTTTAGCTATAAAAACGGAAATTCATTTTAGAGAGTTGATTAATGAACCTTTTATCTTCTTTTCTGAAGATTTTCGTATTAATGATTTAATTTATAGTGCTTGTGGTATTTACAATACAGTGCCTATTATTGCTGGGCGTAGTAACCATTTAGATTTAATTATCGCAATGGTGAAAGCGGGGGTGGGAGTAACACTTTTACCAAACAGCATGTGTAATAAAAATCCTATTGATGATTTAGTTGTTCTTCCTGTGGTAGAACCTACATTGTCATATAAAATAGCACTAGCAAATAATAAAAATAGCTATAAAAGTCGGAGCTGCCAAGCATGGGAGCAGTTAGCAAGAGAAAAGCTAATCATAGAATAAAATATTAAAATAGTGCTTATTTATATTCTATTTAAGAAACAAATATCGAAATTATCTTTAAATAATAAAAGTGATTAGAAATAAATATTATTTTTTAAGAAATGCGGATAGCAGTATAAAAACAGTTATATAAATGATAAGTTTATATTTTGCGCATAGTCTTATGAGTAATAATAAAAATGAGCAAATAAAAGATTAATCAGATAAGACAGGAATAGGATAGGGAAAATGAATGAGAGTAATAGTTCTGTAAATCAACATTTTATTCGTAAACTTGAAGGCATTGTTGGTAAAAAACAAGTATTAACACAAGCACATAAAACAGAACGTTATCGCAAAGGTTTTCGTTCAGGGCAAGGTAAGGCGCTAGCCGTTGTCTTTCCTGCTAATCTATTAGAACAATGGCGAGTTTTTAAAACCTGTGTTGAAGCCGATAAAATTATTATTATGCAAGCGGCGAATACTGGATTAACAGAGGGCTCGACACCTAATGGTGATAATTATGATAGAGATATCGTGATTATTAGTACATTACGTCAAGATAAAATACAGGTTCTTTCAGAACATAATCAAGTTATTGCTTTTCCCGGTAGTACGTTATGGCATTTAGAAAAAGTATTAAAGCCATTAGGGCGTGAACCGCATTCCGTTATTGGATCTTCTTGTATTGGTGCGTCAGTAATAGGGGGAATTTGTAATAACTCAGGCGGTGCTTTAGTTCGTCGTGGGCCTGCTTATACCGAATTATCACTTTATGCTCGCGTTAATGAAAAAGGTGAAGCCGAATTAGTTAACCATTTAGGTATTGAGCTAGGCGAGACGCCAGAAGAAATATTAACCAACTTAGATAATCGTCATTATCATGAGAAACAGATACAAACGACAGAAAAATTAGCCTCTGATCATGAATATCATGAGCGTATACGTGATGTAGATGCTAATACACCTTCTCGTTTTAACAATGATGAACGGCGTTTATATGAAGCCGCAGGGAGCGCAGGAAAATTATCTGTATTTGCAGTGAGATTAGATACTTTCCCCGCAGATCATCGCACTCAAGTTTTTTATATTGGTACTAATAATCCGGATGAGCTTGAAGATATTCGTCGTCATATTTTAAGCCATTTTAAAAAGCTGCCTGTTGCTGGGGAATATATGCATAGAAGCTATTATAAAATGGCTGAAGTGTATGGAAAAGATACGTTTTTGGTGATTGATAAATTAGGTACAGATAAAATGCCAATATTATTTGCCGTAAAAGGGCGAGTAGATGCGGTATTAAATAAAGTGCCTTTTTTACCTAAAAATATGGTGGATAGAACCATGCAGTTTATGAGCAAACTATGGCCTGCTCATTTACCCGAGCGTATGACAGATTTTCGTGACAAATATGAACATCATCTTATGTTAAGAATGGCAGATGATGGGATTGAAGAAGCTGCAACTTATTTAAAAGAATACTTTAAGTTAGCATCAGGCGATTATTTTGAATGTACCGAAGAAGAGGGAAATAAAGCCTTTTTACATCGTTTTGCCGCCGCCGGTGCTGCTGTGCGTTATCATGCCGTTCATGTTAATGATGTAGAAGATGTGTTGCCATTAGATATTGCATTGCGCCGTAATGACAAAGATTGGTTTGAAAAATTACCACCTGAAATAGAGAGTAAATTACTTTATAAACTCTATTGTG
Organism: Proteus alimentorum; assembly: GCF_002607735.1. Taxonomy (GTDB): domain Bacteria; phylum Pseudomonadota; class Gammaproteobacteria; order Enterobacterales; family Enterobacteriaceae; genus Proteus; species Proteus alimentorum. The sequence continues at coordinate 50,217 of NZ_NBVR01000042.1, read as the reverse complement.
GGCATTTTATGTGTCATGTTATGCACCAAGATTATATTATTAAAAAAGGTGTTGATGCTAAGGCATTAAAAGCAGAAATGCTGGCGTTATTAGATCAACGTGGAGCGGAATATCCCGCAGAGCATAACGTAGGGCATATGTATTATGCTAAGCCTCAACTAAAAGCATTCTATAAACATAACGATCCAACCAATAGCATGAACCCCGGTATTGGTAAAACCTCAAAACTAAAATATTGGGGAGAAGAGTGTGGTTGTGGACGTGCTCATAATGATGCTAATGCAGAGAATAAAGAATAATTGTTGTCGATTGTGTTTATTAAATTAAAAAGAAAGGCAGGATAAAACCTGCCTTTTATTTACCAATTAACTTGCGATCTCTTGAGCATATAAATAAAGCGCTTGTAGCTGTTTTAATTTTTCCTCGTTATCAGCATGTTCTTCAGCTAATAACTGAATAGTATTAATATATTCGGTGAGCTTTTCTGGCGTTAACATCTCTTTTCTATGCGCTAGCCAACGTTGTTGTTCGTCATAATTAAGCGTCGAAGGATAATTTCTTGCACGATAACGGAAAAACAGAGGTTCCATTCTCGCATCTTCAAACGTTAAATCTAAAGCGGGTAAATTCTGTGGTTGTGTTGATCGAATAATTTCCATCGCACTACGATCATTTTCACTGAAAAAACCATTATAAATTTGCGAATCAACATTATCAGATACAACAAAAGGCGCTTGTTGTGCAAATATTTCCACGACTTTATTGCGTATCTCAGGATGAGAAAACAAAATCGCTTGGTTTTTTAAACAAGTATCAACATCTAAACCAATTCTATCTGCATCTTGCTGTCTTAGTGTATTTTGTGGTGCCACAATGGGGCACTTATTAATATGCAACAATTTAATTGGAACAGGTGGTTCATCAACTGATAATTCACTACGTGGTGTATATAAACGCTCACGCAATTGATCTGAGTCGAGTGTTAATAAAGGGGATATGTCTGCGGCTAAGTCGCAAACAATTACTGCATTACGATTATCCGGATGCCACGCTAGTGGGGCAACAAGGCTTAAATTAGAACGTGCGGCACCAAACATACCTGAAACATGCACAATCGGCGTCATTGCAGGAATATCAATTAACGTCTGTACTTTGCGTTTATCGCGTAAATTAAAGAAATAATCAAACATTCGTGGTTGCGCTTGCTTTAATTTTTTTGCCATCGCAATGGTGGCATAAACATCAGACATCGCATCATGCGCATTTTCATGAGAGATGCCGTTTGCTTTGGTTAATAGCTCTAAACGGAAGCTTGGAAAACCGTCTTCATTTTCAGGCCAAACAATACCTTCAGGGCGCAGTGCATAACAGGCACGTAAAACATCAAGTAAATCCCAACGTGAATTTCCTTTTTGCCAGCTATAAGCATAAGGATCATAAAAATTACGATAAAGGATATTTCGGGTTACTTCATCATCAAATCGAAGGTTATTATAACCCATAATACAACTATTAGGTTGGCTAAAAGCTTGGTGAATTTGACGAGTAAATTCAGCTTCAATCACCCCATTTTTTGCCGCAATTTGTGGTGTTATTCCTGTGATCATCACGGCTTCTGGATGAGGCAGATAATCATCATTAGGTTTGCAATAAATCACGAGGGGATCTTCAATAATATTGAAGTCCATATCGGTTCTTACACCCGCAAATTGGGCTGGACGATCTAGGGCAGGATGAGTGCCAAAGGTTTCGTAGTCATGGATATAAAATGTGGGTGTTTTCGCTGTATTAGACAAGGTTTCCTACCGTATTTTATCTACTTAATTAATTGATTATAAAGCATTAAACCTTACACTAATAAGCTACTTAAGATTTAAATAATTGACAATAAATCTCTATTTGAATGGATAAAAGAGCTTTCAGTATCAAATTGTTAGTAATGCTTAATCGACATAAGGACATGGTAAACTATATTTGTGGAAACGTGAAATAACCTATGCAAATGGCTTTATTTGAATGTAATAGCGTGTTTTAAACAGATTAAATAGGAGTTAATTATGTATTTGATATTAGGACTCGACAATGAAAGAATAAAAGTAGATCTAGAGCACATAACTAAATTTGTTAACGTTAACTTGTGTGCTTTATGTCACATTAAAGCGATATAATTGTTTGTGAACTTAAAAGTTAACGTTAACATTTAGGGGTGGAATGACTTTATAAGGCGCTCAACCAATGAACAAAGACTCAAAAAAATACTATGCGATCTTAAGTGCGCTGTTATTTTTCTTCTTTTTTACCTGGTCCTCATCATTTTCATTAGTTTCTATTTGGTTAAATCAGTATGTTGGATTAAAAGCGACGGATACTGGATTAATATTCTCTGCAATTTCGCTGATTGCGTTATGTGCTCAACCTTTATATGGCTTTATTCAAGATAAATTAGGGCTAAGAAAGAATTTATTATTAGTGATTGCAGTATTACTGATCCTTTCTGGGCCATTTTTTCTCGGTTTCGCATCAATACTACGCTGGAATATTTTTGTTGGCTCCATTCTAGGGGGCTTATATGTTGGTATGACATTTAATGCAGGTATTGGTGTATTAGAGTCATATACCGAGCGTGTTAGCCGTATTCGTGGTTTTGAATACGGTAGAGCGAGAATGTGGGGATCGTTAGGTTGGGCATCTGCAACATTTATCGCTGGACACAATATTAATATCGACCCTAATTACAATTTTGCCATGGCTTCTATTTCTGGTGTTGTGTTTTTAATTTTTTTAGCACTGTTAAAAACAGATAAATCAGACGCATTTAATCAATTAGAGCATGGGAAAACATCGGCTATCACCATAAAAGACGCACTGAATTTACTTTCATTGCCTCGTTTTTGGGCGCTTATTTTGTTTGTTATTGGTACCTGTGTTTATGGGGTTTATGACCAACAGTTTCCCGTCTTTTTCTCATCGCAATTTGCGACCTTACAGCAGGGTAATGAGATGTACGGATATCTGAATTCATTGCAGGTATTCTTAGAAGCTGGTGGTATGTTTATCGCGCCTTTCCTTGTCAATAGAATAGGGGCTAAAAACGGCTTATTACTGGCAAGCAGTGTTATGGCTACACGTATTATTGGCTCAGGGCTCGTTGAAGGACCTGTTTTGATCTCTTGTATGAAATTATTACATGCTGTCGAGTTACCGATTTTATTAATTTCAATTTTTAAATATAACAGTCAACACTTTGATAAACGTTTATCTTCGACACTTTATTTAGTCGGTTTTCAATGTGTGAGCTCTATTGTCGCTACATTATTATCTCCATTAGCCGGTTATGGTTATGATCATTATGGTTTTGCACCAACCTATATGGTGATGGGATGTATTGTGATAGGGACAACCCTTCTCTCCGCTGTGTTTTTACGTTCAGACGAAAAAGCGTTACTTGATGGCCTACAACATGAAGATAAAAATAAAGCACAGCCTATTTAATTGCTCATTAATTTATCCTTTGTAGTGTCAATTTTGGCTACCAGTAAAAATGTGTAGCCATTTTTTTATCATTAATTAAGTGAACATTTACGGGTTAAAGAATGTTGACTATATTTATTAATACATATCATCCTAATCAATTGTTAATTAAGCAAAATCAATTAAATTTGTAAACTTTGCTTGTTTATTGACACGATTAAGCGATAATCTTAAACAGAACTATTTATCTTAAATATCAATTGTAAAGGTGTAGGAAATGGATAACGCAAACAAGCCGTCTTTCCAAAACGTACTGGAGTTTGTGCGTATGTATCGTCGTAAAAACAAAATCCGTCGTGAGATCACTGACAATGAGAAAAAGATCCGTGATAACCAAAAACGTGTTCTTTTATTAGACAACTTAAGTGAATACATTAAACCAGGTATGTCGATTGAAGATGTACTCGGTATTATTGCTAATATGCGTAGTGACTATGACGATCGTGTTGACGATTACATTATTAAAAATGCCGATCTGTCTAAAGAGCGCCGTGAATTGTCTAAGCAATTAAAAGCGATGGGTGAAATTAAAAATCTTCCTGATCTAAAAGACTGATTGCTTTATTCAGAATAAGAAGTTGAAGGCTCCTGAATTGAATATTCAGGGGCTTTTTTTTATTTTATTTTTGGCTTAATTCATACTAAGTGAATTTGCTAATAGTTACCCCAAAAAAAGAACCCACTAAAAAGTGGGTTCTCAATTTAGACGTATTATCAAGATATTCTTAATAACATCTTATTATCAGTTTTGACTTTCAGCTTTAGTCATTTCTGAAGACGCATGATTAGTAGAACAGTGTCCACCTGCACCAGTGCGTCCTTTCTTATCAAAAGCAGGACGTGCTTCCCACGCTTTGATTTCAATTGCCACAGGTGCTTCATCGGCAGCTGGTGCTTTTGTCATTGGTGAGCTTGCATGTAGCTGGCGTGCAACTGCAACAGGCTCTTGACGAATAACGACTTCCGCTGGTTTGCTCTCTGTTACTGTTTCAACTTCTATAGCAGGGGTTGCGCTTTCTACTGGCTGGTTTTCAACAACGGTTTCAACAACGGTTTCAACAACGGTTTCAACAACAGGAGCAACAACAGTTTCAGCAGCAACTTCTTTGTGTTGCTCAACCGTTTCTTCAGTCGCTATCACCGTTTCAACAGGTTGAGATTCAGGCGTTGATGTTTTATTCTCTACTGGTGCGATGTCTGTTTCAGCTTGTTGTGAAGTTTCATGCATATAAGCTTCAGTGGTATTTAATACCGCTGAAATATTCTCTTTACGAGTAACGTGCTCTTCTGTATTCACTTCATTAATAACATCACTAATAACGTTGTTTTCAATGATGTCATTAGTTTCAACAGGCACAGCTTGTGGTTCTACTGCAATAATTTCAGCAACAGCCTCTGTGGTTGATTCAGTGCTCACTGTGACAGAATAAGTTGATTCAGTCGATCCTACTTGTGCAATATCAGCAACAATGGCTTCTGAAACCGCTGGTGTGATAGCGACCATTTGTGGATCTTGATGAGTAACAATGTGGTTAACAGAAACGTCATTGTTGTTTTCAACATTATTCTCAATAAATGGTGCATCACTGACCGGTGTGATTGGGTAGCGAATGAAGACTTTACCTGAAGCAAGTTCAGGAGAAGCCACTGCCATTGCCAGAGGCATTGGTGATACGGTTAAAGTACGTTCATCACGATAGCGACGACGACGTTGACCACTTACACGTAAATGACGAGGTGAACGGCGAGAACGACGTGGCATAACATTATCTTGCCCGTTATTATCTTCGTTTTTATTGTCATCTTGTGATTTAGTTGCATCAGGTAATGCTTTTACAGTTTGTGCTTCATTTGCTTCAACTTTCGCAACAGCGACTGCTTTAGGTGCTGATTTTTCCGTTGGCGCAACTTTAGTTTGTGTTGTTGCAACAGGTGGCTCAGAAACGGCTTTTTCAGTCGCAACAGGTACAACAGCTAATGCATTATCATTGTCAGTCACGCGTACAGATTGTGTTAATTGACGACGATTACGGCGTTGCATAGCAGGGCGACGAGGTTCTTCTTTCTTCTCATCAGCACTGTCTTTTGCTGCGGTATCATTTCCAGCAAGAGCCGCTTGTGCTTTAGCCGCTTCTTGTTGCTGTTGACGTTTTTCTTCTTGACGACGGCGTTGCTCAGCACGTTGTTCACGACGCTGTTGGCGACGAGCTTCGCGTTCTGCAATCTCTTGTTCACTACTCACTTCAGTTGTTGGTGTAGTTTGTGGTTTTTGATTGCGACTTTTGCGATTGTCTTCGCTATTTGCGTTATCACGATTACGATCGTTATCACGGTCACGGCGATTATTGTTGTTACGTCGATTATTGTTATTACGACGATCACGACGATTGTCGTTATTCTCTTTCTTATTTTCCTGTGGTTTTTCTTGTGTTACCACAGGCTCTGGTTCACTACTAAATAAGTTAGAGAAGAATTTTGCGATAGAGGCAAAGAAACCGGTACCTTGAGCTTGTTCCGATTTAACAGATTTAGCTTGAGGCTGAGGTGTTTTTTTGCTTTTCGTCGCTTCAGTTGGCTCTTCTTCTTGCAATCCAAAGGCTGAAATAGCCGGCTGTTCAGGCGCTTTACGCTCTGTAACAACATCGTCCTCAGCTTCATTTAACTGGCTTTCATGGAATTGCGCTAAGTTATAGCTTAGAGAGGTAATTTCTTCGCCTTTGCGTACACGAATAACAGAGAAATGAGGCGTTTGCATTTGGTCATTAGGAACAATAACCACTTTGACATTAGATTGACGTAATTCAATGTCAGTAACCGCTTTACGTTTTTCGTTAAGCAAATAAGAGGCGATTTGAACAGGCACAATCGCATGCACTTCATGTGTATTTTCTTTAAGTGCTTCTTCTTCAATAAGACGTAACACAGAAAGTGACAGTGATTCGTTATCACGAATAGTGCCGGTGCCTAAGCAACGTGGACAAACGTGATGGCTAGATTCACCTAATGAAGGGCTTAAACGTTGACGAGACATCTCTAATAAGCCAAAGCGAGAGATGCGTCCAATTTGAATGCGCGCACGATCTTGGCGAACAGCTTCGCGCATTCTGTTTTCTACTTCACGCTGATGGCGCACAGGCGTCATGTCGATAAAGTCGATAACAATTAAACCACCCAAGTCGCGTAAACGTAATTGGCGTGCAATTTCGTCAGCCGCTTCTAAGTTAGTATTAAAGGCCGTTTCTTCGATATCACCACCGCGAGTTGAGCGTGATGAGTTGATATCAATCGCTGTTAATGCTTCAGTTGTATCAATAACTAAAGCGCCACCAGAAGGCAGGCGAACTTCACGCTGAAACGCAGATTCAATCTGTGATTCAATTTGGTAATGGCTGAATAGAGGTACTGCACCTGTGTAATGGCGAATTTTGCTAGCAAAATCACCACGACCAATCGCTTCAATATGGCTACGCGCCATCTCAACGACTTTCGCGTTATCAATTAAAATCTCACCAATATCAGGACGTAAGTAGTCGCGGAATGCGCGAACGATGACGTTACTTTCCTGATGGATTAAGAATGGAGCAGGGCGACTCTCAGCCGCTTTCTTAATCGCATCCCAGTGTCTTAGACGATAGCTTAAGTCTTGTTGTAGCGCTTCGGCAGATTTGCCAACACCTGCTGTACGTACAATTAGACCCATACCATCTGGGATTTCAAGGCTTGATAAAGCTTCTTTGAGTTCAGTACGGTCTTCACCTTCAATACGGCGAGAAATACCACCTGCACGAGGATTATTTGGCATTAATACCAAATAACTACCTGCAAGGCTGATAAACGTGGTTAACGCTGCACCTTTATTGCCTCGCTCTTCTTTATCAACTTGAACAATAACTTCCTGGCCTTCTTTTAAGACATCTTTGATGTTAGGACGACCATGGGAGTGATAATTACTAGGAAAGTATTCGCGGGCTATTTCTTTGATAGGAAGGAAACCGTGGCGTTCCGCACCATAATCAACAAAAGCGGCTTCTAAGCTGGGTTCAATTCGCGTGATTTTACCTTTATAGATATTCGCTTTTTTCTGTTCATGACCGGGGCTTTCGATATCCAGATCGTACAAACGTTGCCCATCGACAAGGGCAACACGCAACTCTTCCTGCTGAGTTGCGTTAATTAACATTCTTTTCATATTGTGACTTACTCGTTATTTTCACGTTTTATAATGTGCCACTAACATACGTAATTACACTATTGATAACCGATGACCTCGTGTCTTTTACAAAGGCGTCAACCTCACGGTTGTCGATTGTATTGAGGTGCAATATGTCGGTGAGTCTGATTTTTAGTTCAAAAATTCAGCACTCTTTAATTGAACACGATGTTTCAACTCAATAAGCGATGTATTTATGGCATACTAAATTGTTTGATTTTCGACTATGTCTTACGCCATTGCTGCATTTTGAAAATCAAACAAACAAAATTTTCATAAATATACCTGATAAACATAATCAGGAGAGTCTGCATTATTCCATTGGTGTTAGGGTTATAGCAAGATGACTTTTCTGCTTTGGTGACTTTTTCTGTATAAATATGAGAGATTAGCTAATGTTTCGTCTTTTTCTCATTATTCAGGTTAAAATAGACGGCAGGTTTGATGTTATTTTGTACACCACAAAGTTGTTTGTTATTTTTATTTTAAGAGAGCCAAAGAATCGCCACTATGAAATCATTTAATCAAGTTCAGTTCGTCACCATTGATGGCGATGAAGCAGGCCAGCGTATCGATAATTTTTTACTGGCACGCTTGAAAGGTGTACCAAAAAGTATGATTTACCGAATTATCCGGAAAGGGGAAGTTCGAGTTAACAAAGGGCGAATTAAACCTGAATACAAACTCAATGCGGGTGATAGCATCCGTATTCCTCCTGTGCGAGTATCGGAAAAAGAAGAAGTTGCGGTATCACCAAAGCTTGATAAAGTCGCTGCATTGTCAAATTGTATTTTATATGAAGACGACCACTTAATGCTCATCAATAAACCTTCAGGTACGGCGGTACATGGGGGAAGTGGGTTAAGTTTTGGTGTGATTGAAGGTTTACGTGCATTGCGCCCAGAAGCCCGTTTTTTAGAGCTTGTACATCGTCTTGATAGAGATACGTCGGGTGTTTTATTAATTGCAAAAAAACGTTCAGCATTGCGTGCCTTACATGAGCAATTGCGCTTAAAACAGATGCAAAAAGATTATTTAGCCTTAGTTCGTGGTCAGTGGCAATCTCACACTAAAGTTGTTCAGGCGCCGTTATTGAAAAATATTCTTCAAAGTGGTGAGAGAGTGGTTAAAGTGAGTAATGAAGGAAAACCTTCAGAAACACGTTTTAAGGTTGAAGAGCGTTTTGAATTCGCCACACTTGTGAAAGCAAGTCCTGTGACAGGAAGAACACACCAAATTCGTGTACATACATTACATGCAGGTCATCCTATTGCATTTGATGATCGTTATGGTGATCGTGATTTTGATTCACAATTGGTAGGAACAAAACTTAATCGCCTATTTTTACATGCAAGTTCTTTGACATTTACTCATCCTTCAACGGGTGAACAAATGCGCATTGAAGCGCCAATGGATAACCAGTTACGCCATTGTTTGCAAGTATTACGTAGTCAAAAATCTTAAGTCTAAAAAATTTTATTTCGACAGAAAATCTGAATACTCAATGCGCCCAGTTAGCTGGGCGTATTGCTTTTCTTAAACCACTAAGAAAGTGAATAGGAAATAGAATTAACCTTCCACTTTTGTCATGCATTGTTCAACAACTTTATCAATATTCCACTCTTTAGGCAGTGATTTTGAGCCGTTTTTGCGCATTTCCATATCTACGCGGATAAATTCGGTCATTCCGTAATTTTTAATAATGCCGTCGTAAGTGCATTCACACACTTCGGCAATTTGAGGAATTAGCGCATCATCAGTAATGCCAGAACCTAATATGCAGCTACTGACAAAATTCTTTTTAAATGAGGATGTGTTGTCATCTTTTTTGTCTGAAATGACACTGTCTTGGATCGTGTTAGTTGTTTTTGTTGTTGAAATTTCAGTGTCTTTTTCATCAGAACAACCCACTAATGCTGTTGCCACCACTAAAGCTGTTAAGACTGATGCTAATTTATTCATAATACGCTTTATCGCTACATAAGATTAAAAAATAAGATGATCAGATTTATTTTTGATCATCAGAGAAAAATAATGGGTTTATTCTTTGTGAAAGTAACATTTTATTCAATCGGATAAGTGGTAAACCAATTAAAGAATTTGGATCGTCACCGACAAGTTTATCGAATAGCGTAATACCTAGCCCCTCAGATTTAAAACTTCCTGCACAATTGAAAGGCATTTCTTTATTTAAATAACTGATGATTTCTTCATCAGTTAAATAACGAAAATAAACTTGAAATAATTCACAATGCGTTTGATGTTCTAAAGTTAGGCTATTATATACAGTTAATCCGGTGTAGAACGAGATACATTGCCCTGAAGCTTGTTTTAATTGTGCAAAGGCATTATCAAAATTATGGGGTTTCCCTGTGATCTTGTTATTCAGCACACAAACTTGATCAGAACCAATTATAAGGTGATGTGGAAATTTTGCTTGTAAAGCGCTGGCTTTTTCATAGGATAAGCGACTGACAAGATCTTGAGCGCACTCTGTGGGCATCGGGGTTTCGTCAATCTCTGGAGATGCCTGTATAAAAGGCATTCCAAGCTTTTTCAGCAACTGAGCTCGAAAGGGTGAAGTAGACGCAAGAACGAGTGGCAACATATTTTTTTTAAAATCCGTAGCAAAATGATGCCTGACATTCTAAACTATGCGCCGCTGATAAAGCGAATTTTGGTGGAAAGGTGTAGATAACCCGCCTTTTTCTTTGACTATATTCCATTACAAAGATAATATGCGCGCCTTATGCAAAAGGTAAAATTACCCCTGACCATTGATGCGCTGCGAGCAGCTCAAAAGAATTTAGACTATGACGGTCATTATTCTCCAGAGCAAGTAAGCCGCTTAGCTGAATCGGTGGTCAGTGTGGACAGTAATATTGATGTGGCTTTATCATTTGATATTGACCATCAGCGTCTTGCCGTGATTAAAGGACATTCCGATGTGGATGTGACTTTAGAATGTCAACGTTGTGGTGGCCATTTTCCGTATCATGTTCACGCAACATATTGTTTTAGCCCTGTTGTCAGTGATGAACGGGCCGAGACATTACCGGAAGAATATGAACCAGTTTATGTAAACGAATTTGGTGAAATAGATTTGCTGGCAATGATTGAAGATGAAATAATCCTCAACTTGCCGGTGGTTCCGGTACATGATTTTGAACACTGTGAAGTGTCCGACGCGGATATGGTGTTTGGTGAACTCCCTGAAGAATTATCAGAGAAGCCAAATCCATTTGCCGTATTAGCCAGTTTAAAGAAAAGTACTAAGGAGTAAGGTCAATGGCCGTACAACAAAACAAACCAACTCGTTCTAAACGCGGTATGCGTCGCTCTCATGACGCGCTGACAGTAACTCAAGTTTCTGTTGACAAAACTTCTGGTGAAACTCACCTGCGTCACCATGTAACTGCTGACGGTTACTACCGTGGTCGCAAGGTTATCAACAAGTAATTAGCTTTATAGCTCGTTGATACCTTGACAAATCTAACCATAGCGTTAGATGCGATGGGCGGGGACTTCGGTCCTCGCATCACAGTGCCTGCTTGTTTGCGGGCGCTGGCATCTAATCCTCATTTAAAAATATTGCTGGTAGGTCAACCAGACTCTATCTCTCCTCTGCTTGCAAATCAAAATGCTGAGCTAATCTCCCGTTTACAAGTTATACCCGCAGAACATATTGTCGCCAATGATGCCAAACCTTCACAAGCTATTAGAGCAAGTAAAGGCACATCAATGCGAGTGGCACTTGATCTCGTGAAAACAGGGGATGCACAGGCTTGTGTAAGTGCAGGGAATACCGGCGTATTGATGGGATTAGCAAAACTTCGACTTAATGCGATTGATGGAATTGAACGTCCTGCACTGGTTTCGGTATTACCTAATCAGAAAAAAGGCAAGACGGTTGTTCTTGATCTTGGCGCTAACGTTAATTGTGATAGCAAAATGCTGGTACAGTTCGCGGTAATGGGCGCAGTTATGGCCGAAGAGATAGCAGAGATTGATTCACCGAAAGTGGCACTTTTAAATATTGGTGAAGAAGAGAGTAAAGGATTAGATAATATCCGCGAAGCTGCTACGGTATTAAAATCGACACCGAATATTAATTATATTGGTTATGTTGAAGGTAATGAATTACTGACAGGTAAAACTGATGTATTGGTGTGTGACGGCTTCGCAGGTAATGTCTCCCTTAAAACGATGGAAGGAGTTATCAGAGTTTTCCTTTCATTGATTAAATCTTCTACTACCGAAAATAAAAAAACGTCGTGGTGGATGAAAATATTGAAGAAGTGGTTACAAAAACGGCTAATTAAGCGTTTTGGACATATGAACCCCGACCAGTATAACGGTGCTTCTCTGTTAGGATTACGCGGTATCGTCATTAAAAGCCATGGTGGCGCAAATGAAAGCGCGTTTACAGCAGCAATAGAACAGGCTGTTCATGCCGTTGAGCGAAAAATTCCAGAACGAATTGCTTCACGACTGACAACAGTATTACCCAAGAGCGATTGATAGAATGTATACAAAAATCTTAGGTACTGGTAGTTACTTGCCTGTACAAGTGCGAACTAATGCCGATTTAGAAAAAATGGTTGAAACATCTGACGAGTGGATTGTTACCAGAACGGGTATTCATGAACGTCGAATTGCAACAGAAGAAGAAACTGTTGCCGTGATGGGGGCGGGTGCTGGCGAAAAAGCATTAGAAATGTCAGGTATTGATAAGCAAGATATTGGATTAATTATTGTTGCAACGACATCTGGCTCACATGCATTTCCAAGTGCAGCTTGCCAAATTCAAAATGCATTAGGTATCAATGACTGTATTGCTTTTGATGTTGCAGCTGCGTGTTCAGGTTTTGTTTATGCATTAAGTATTGCGGATCAATTTATTAAAGCAGGTTCTGTTAAAAATGCACTGGTTATTGGTGCTGACAGATTATCTCACGCTTTAGATCCAGAAGATCGTGGTACGATTATCCTCTTTGGTGATGCGGCAGGGGCTGCGGTTGTTGGCGCATCAGAAGAAGAAGGCATTATCTCTACCCATTTACATTCTGATGGACGTTTTGGTGATCTATTAGCATTACCTTATCAGAGTAGAGAGAACGACGATTTACCTGCTTACGTTACGATGGCAGGAAATGAAGTTTTTAAAGTCGCAGTTCGTGAGCTTGCCCACATTGTGGATGAGACTCTTGAAGCTAACAAAATTGATAAATCTGAACTGGACTGGCTTGTGCCTCATCAGGCAAATTTAAGAATTATTTCAGCGACAGCGAAAAAGCTGGATATGACAATGGATAAAGTAGTGGTGACATTAAATCGCCATGGCAATACGTCAGCAGCATCAGTCCCAACAGCATTAGATGAAGCTGTAAGAGATAATCGCATTCAGCGTGGCCAGTTAATTTTACTGGAAGCGTTTGGTGGCGGTTTTACTTGGGGTTCTGCACTTATCCGTTTTTAATATTATCAGGAAAATAAACATGACTGATTTTGCAATGGTTTTTCCCGGACAGGGATCACAAACTGTTGGAATGCTTGCAGAACTTGCAGAGCAATATCCAATCGTGACTGAAACATTTGCTCAAGCATCTGATGTATTGGGTTACTCTCTTTGGGACTTAGTTCAGAATGGCCCAGAAGAAGAGCTAAACAAAACATGGAAAACACAGCCAGCGTTATTAGCAGCTTCTGTTGCTATCTGGCGTGTATGGCAAGAAAAACAAGGCAAAATGCCACAAATGATGGCAGGTCACAGTCTTGGCGAGTATTCTGCTTTAGTGTGTGCTGGTGTTATTGATTTCGCTGCTGCGATTAAGCTAGTAGAATTACGTGGTCAACTGATGCAAGAAGCTGTGCCTGCGGGTACAGGTGCAATGTATGCGATTATCGGTTTAGATAATGACGCTATTGCAAAAGCCTGTGAAGAAGCAGCGCAAGGAGACGTTGTCTCACCTGTCAACTTTAACTCACCAGGGCAAGTTGTTATTGCGGGTAACAAAGAAGCCGTAGAACGTGCTGGTGTGTTATGTAAAGAAGCGGGCGCTAAACGTGCTTTACCTTTAGCGGTAAGCGTGCCTTCTCACTGTGCATTAATGAAACCTGCTGCTGATAAGCTAGCCGTTGCATTACAAGAAATTGAATTTAAACAACCTGAAGTTCAGGTGGTTAATAACGTTGATGTGATAGCGCAAACTGATGCAAATGCAATCCGTGATGCATTAGTTCGCCAGCTTTATAATCCGGTTCGCTGGACTGAAACGGTTGAATTTATTGCCGAAAAAGGCATCACACAACTATTAGAAATCGGACCAGGAAAAGTATTAACTGGCTTAACAAAACGTATTTCTAAAGAAATGAACGCTGCAGCAGTTAATGATATTGCATCATTAGATGCTGCATTAGGAAATGACTGAGGGATCTCATGGGATTTGACGGAAAAATAGCGCTAGTTACTGGTGCAAGCCGTGGTATTGGCCGTGCGATTGCAGAAGATTTAGTTGCACGCGGTGCGACAGTAATTGGTACAGCAACGAGTGAAAACGGTGCGCAAGCTATCAGCGAATATTTAGGCGGTAAGGGTAAGGGTTTTGTGTTAAATGTCACAGAAAACGACTCAATCGAAAAATTTTTAGCAGATGTGCGCGCTGAATTTGGCGAAATTGATATTTTGGTCAATAATGCAGGTATTACTCGTGATAACCTGTTGATGCGCATGAAAGATGATGAGTGGCAAGATATCATTGACACTAATCTTTCATCAGTCTTCCGTCTGTCTAAAGCAGTTATGCGTGCTATGATGAAAAAACGTTATGGTCGTATAATTACCATTGGTTCTGTTGTTGGAACCATGGGTAACGCAGGACAGGCAAACTACGCGGCGGCGAAAGCGGGTGTGATTGGTTTTAGTAAATCATTAGCACGCGAAGTTGCTTCCCGTGGCATTACGGTGAATGTTGTTGCTCCTGGTTTTATCGAAACTGATATGACTAGAGCATTAACAGACGACCAAAGAGCAGGTATTTTATCTCAAGTCCCTGCTAACCGTTTAGGTGATGCCAAAGAGATTGCCAGTGCTGTAGCTTTCTTAGCTTCTGATGAAGCAAGCTATATCACGGGTGAAACATTGCATGTCAATGGTGGCATGTACATGATCTAATTATGGGGACGTCTTTATATTTGCTTTTTGCGTACAATATAATGCAAAATATAGCAAATAAAGTAGTCCACACAGTCGGGATTGGTTAGATCTTTTCCTGTATTTATAAACTAAGAAAATCATCGCGCAAGCGAGTTTTGATAGGAAATTTAATAGTATGAGCACTATCGACGAACGCGTTAAGAAAATCATTGTTGAACAACTGGGTGTTAAAGAGGAAGAAGTTGTAAATTCAGCTTCATTTGTTGATGACTTAGGCGCTGATTCTCTTGACACAGTTGAGCTGGTAATGGCTCTGGAAGAAGAATTCGATATCGAAATCCCAGACGAAGAAGCAGAAAAAATTACTACAGTTCAAGCTGCTATTGATTACGTTGAAAACGCAGGCAAATAAGCTTGCTAATCTAGGCGGTCACTCGACCGCCTATATTTTTAATCCTAAACTTTTTCCCTCCTTGGAGGATAAGCGTGTCTAAGCGTCGTGTAGTTGTGACCGGACTAGGCATGTTATCTCCTGTCGGTAATAACGCAGAAGCTTCTTGGGAAGCAGTGTGTGCCGGACAGAGTGGTATCGGCCTTATCGAAGATTTTGACACCAGTCATCATGCGACTAAATTCGCTGGATTGGTAAAAGATTTCAATCACGAAGATTATAATCTTTCGCGTAAAGATGCGCGTAAGATGGATCTTTTCATTCAATATGGTATTGCAGCAGGTGTGCAGGCCATTGCGGATTCAGGTCTTGAAGTAACAGAAGCCAATGCAAGTCGTATCGGAGCTGCTATTGGTTCTGGTATTGGTGGCTTAGGCCTTATCGAAGAAAACCATACATCTATGATGAATGGTGGCCCTCGTAAAATTAGCCCATTCTTTGTACCTTCAACCATCATTAATATGGTTGCAGGGCATTTAAGCATTATGTATGGTCTTCGTGGCCCTACGATCTCTATCGCAACAGCGTGTACTTCAGGTGTTCATAATATTGGGCATGCTGCACGTATTATCGCTTATGGTGATGCAGATGCAATGCTGGCAGGCGGTGCCGAAAAAGCAACCACACCATTAGGTTTGGGTGGTTTTGGTGCTGTTCGTGCATTATCAACACGTAACGACAATCCTCAAGCGGCTAGCCGCCCATGGGATAAAGATCGTGATGGTTTTGTATTAGGTGATGGTGCGGGTGTTCTTGTTCTTGAAGAGTACGAACACGCTAAAAACCGTGGCGCTAAAATTTATGCTGAAGTAGTTGGTTTTGGTATGAGCAGCGATGCTTATCACATGACTTCACCAGCAGAAAATGGCGAAGGCGGTGCGCTGGCAATGACAAATGCACTGAAAGATGCGGGCATTGCCTCATCAGAAGTGGGTTATATCAATGCACACGGTACATCAACAAATGCAGGCGACGTTGCTGAAGCACAAGCGGTAGAAAACGTATTTGGCAAAGGTACAGATGTATTAGTTAGCTCAACAAAATCGATGACAGGCCACTTATTAGGTGCTGCAGGTGCAATTGAGTCTATCTTTACTATCCTTTCACTGCGTGATCAAATCGTACCTCCAACAATTAACCTAGATAATCAAGACGAAAATTGTCATCTTGATTTTGTTCCACATAAAGCACGTAAAGTTGAGAACATGGAATATGCTCTGTGTAACTCATTCGGCTTCGGTGGTACTAACGGTTCAATTCTCTTTAAACGCGTATAAGCCGTTTTTTGTAGAAAGTTGAAAAACACCTAAAGGCCCAGGATTATTCTGGGTCTTTTATTTTGTCCTTTTACTGCCAGTTGTTTTATCATGTGCAGATTGATATCAATAACATAGATGTAAGGTGTGTTAGATGTATTGGGTAAATGGACAACAGCAACAAAATGTAGATGCCAGTGATCGAGCGGTACAGTTTGGGGATGGCTGTTTCACAACACTTGCTGTTGAGCAGGGTGATCCCATTTTATTATCTGCACACATAAATCGCTTAAAACAAGGCTGTAACTCGCTCTTTTTACCTCATCCTAATTGGCTTGAACTTGAAAAGCAGATCATAGATATCGCTTCTCTGGCTCAAACAAAAAGTGTTATTAAAATTATTATTAGTCGTGGTGATGGTGGACGAGGATATTCCTCTAATGGATTTATAACGCCGACGGTAATCATGTCACTGTCATCTTATCCTACCCTCTATCTCCACCAGCAAAGTGAAGGTGTATCGCTTGGCATAAGTCCCGTTATCTTAGGGCAAAATCCTTTGTTGGCTGGGATCAAACATCTCAATCGTCTAGAACAAGTTCTTATCAAATATCATTTAGAAAAAACAGAATTTGATGATGTTTTAGTGTGTGATAATGAAGGATATTTAGTTGAAGCTAATGCAGCGAATCTTTTTTGGCGCAAAGGAAATAGGCTTTTTACACCAAATCTGACTAATTCAGGGGTAAATGGCATTATGCGTCAATCTATTTTTCAATTAGCTCAAAAAAATCATTGGGAAATTGATATTGTGAGAGAAAAACCTGAAACACTTTATCAGGCTGATGAAATATGGTTAACAAATGCGTTGATGCCAGTGATCCCCGTTTCACAAATTACTTTTTCAGATGATAAGTGCTATCAATATCCTAGTAGGGATTATTATCATGTTGTTTTACAACACAGTTTGTCACTTAAATAGAATTTAATGAGTTATAAATGAAGATAAAAAAAATAGTATGGATAGTTTTTTTTGCCTTATTGATTAGTCTTGGTGCCATTGCATTGTATATGATGCAACATATCCGAGGCCTAGAAGAAAATATTGTTGTAAAACAAGATGAAATGCTACTGACAGTGCCAGCAGGAACAGGGCGTGTTGCCATGGAGCAACTATTAATAAAAAATAATCTGCTTAACGAAGGGGATTATTTTCAGGTTTTATTAAAAGTCAAACCAGAACTAAGCCAATTTAAAGCCGGTACTTATCGTTTAACTAGAGGAATGACATTGCATGATGTCTTACTGCTTATTAAAAGTGGTAAAGAGGCGCAGTTTTCTATCCGTTTTATTGAAGGAAGCCGTTTAAAGGATTGGCAATCTATTTTTGAACAAGCGCCTCAACTTACTGCTGTCGCACACACGATGGATAGCGATAAGTTACGTCAAGAAATAGGGATAAAACCAGAGATCACTAATCTAGAAGGCTGGTTTGCACCAGATACATACCATTACACTGCGGGCACAACCGATGTTGCAATTTTAAAACGTGCCTATCAACAAATGGAAAAGACACTAGAAGAAGAATGGATCAAACGTGACCGTGATTTGCCCTATAAATCGGCTTATGAAATGCTTATCATGGCCTCTATTATTGAAAAAGAGACAGGTATTGATGCCGAAAGAACCAAGGTTGCGTCTGTTTTTGTTAATCGATTAAAAACTAATATGCGATTGCAGACTGATCCCACTGTAATTTATGGCTTAGGCGATAAATATAGAGGTACGATTTATCGTAGTGATTTAAATGGCTATACACCTTATAACACGTATCAAATTGATGGCTTGCCACCAACACCAATCGCAATGCCGGGTGTTGCTTCAATTAGAGCGGCTGCACATCCAGCGGATACACGTTATCTCTATTTTGTTGCAGATGGTACGGGTGGTCATAAGTTTTCAACCACACTTAATGAACATAATAAAGCCGTCGCACAATATCGACGCTTACAACAAAGATAATTATGAACAACAGCAAATTTATTGTTATTGAAGGATTAGAGGGTGCTGGAAAAACCAGTGCAATTCAGACGGTTGTTGATACATTAAAAGAAAAGGGTATCACAAATCTTGCCTTTACTCGTGAACCAGGCGGTACACCTCTTGCTGAAAAATTACGTGAACTAATCAAACTCGGTATTGAGGGTGAGAAAGTCACGGATAAAGCAGAATTGTTGATGCTATATGCAGCGCGTGTTCAGCTTATCGAAAACGTGATAAAACCTGCGCTTGCGGAAGGTAAATGGGTTATTGGGGATAGGCACGATCTCTCTTCACAAGCTTATCAAGGCGGAGGCCGCGGTTTAGATAAAGATCTTATGTTGTCACTTCGTAATACTGTTCTTGGTGAATTTCGTCCGGATTTAACCTTATATCTTGATTTAGATCCGGCTATTGGTCTTGCTAGAGCACGAGCTAGAGGTGAGTTAGACCGGATTGAAAAAGAATCAATGGATTTCTTTTATCGCACCCGTGAACGTTATCAAGCATTGGCTAAAGATGATGACGCAATTATCACGATAGATGCATCTCAAACGATTGAAAAAGTACAAGCAGATATCCGTCAAACATTAACAGCGTGGCTAGTTCAGCAGGAAAATAAATCATTATGAATTGGTATCCTTGGCTAAATCAGGCATATCGACAACTTATTAGCATGTATCAAGAAGGGCGTGGTCATCATGCTTTGCTTCTACATGCAATAGAAGGCATGGGAGGAGAAGCACTCTCTTATGGGTTAAGTCGTTGGTTAATGTGCCAGAATAAACAGGGATTAAAAAGTTGTAATGAATGCCATAGCTGTCGTTTGATGCTTGCTGAAACACACCCTGATTGGCATGTTTTGCAGAGTGAAAAGGGTAAGTCCTCGATTGGCATTGAAGCCGTAAGAAAAGTCACTGAAAAGCTGGAGCATCATGCTCAGCAAAGTGGCTTTAGAGTTGTTTGGATCAAAGATGTTGAAGCGTTAACAGAAGCGGCAGCAAATGCATTGCTCAAAACGTTAGAAGAACCGCCTAAAAACACCTATTTTTTACTGAATTGTCAGCAACCAGAGGTTTTATTAGCGACATTGCGTAGTCGTTGTTTTTATTATCATTTAGCACCACCAGATCTCCAACACGCAACGCACTGGTTACAGCAACAATTACCCAACATACCTTATGCAAATAGTGTAACGGCATTAAATTTATCTCAGAACGCCCCAGTTTTAGCGCTTTCATTATTGAAAGATGAGTGGAAAGAACGAGAGACTTTTTGCCAAGCTTTATATACAAGCATACAACAACGTGATTTATATGCATTTTTGCCACAATTAAATCAAGATAATGCCGAACGTCGCTTGTATTGGTTATTATCACTGCTGCTTGATGCATTAAAATACCAAACTAATGCACAAGTGTATTGTGTGAATCAAGATCAGCAAGCATTGATTATGGCGCTATCACAATGGCCTTCGGATATTTTATTATCCACTATTGATGGATGGAAACAGTGTCGTTATCAGTTAATGAGCATTCCAGCATTAAATAAAGAATTATTGCTAGTAGAACAGCTACTAGATTGGGAAAATCAGCTAGCCACAAAAAATTAATTATCTATATATTAATTATTGATTTAGCTGTAATAAAAAACACCTATACTCTAAATCATTCGAATTGCAGGTAGGCGGCAAGCAAAGATATCCCGATGAGTATACTCATGTATGTGATTCGGGTAGCTGAGCGTAGCCAACCCCCCTATAACTTGAAGGATGACGAGTATATAAGTCGTACCAGATAAATGAGAGTAAGTTATGTTTTTAGTTGATTCACACTGCCATCTCGACTGCTTAGATTATGAAAAACTACATGAAAATATTGATGATGTTGTCGAAAAAGCACAGCAGCGTGATGTTCAATATATGTTAGCCGTGGCAACCACATTACCGGGTTTTAAGAGTATGCGTGAGCTAATCGGTAAACGTGACAATATCGCCTTTTCTTGTGGGATCCATCCTTTAAATTTAGATGAAGGTTATGATGTTGAAGAGTTAGCACGTTTAGCTGCCGCACCTGATGTTGTGGCTTTAGGTGAAACAGGGCTAGATTACTATTACCAACAAGAAAATGCGGCTCTGCAACGTGAAATTTTCCGTGAGCATATTCGTATTGGACGCCAAGTTAATAAGCCAGTTATTGTACATACACGCAGTGCTCGTGAAGATACGCTATCCATTTTAAAAGAAGAGAAAGTTCAAGATTGTGGCGGTGTTTTGCATTGCTTTACTGAAGATAAAGAGACTGCAACAGCATTACTTGATATGGGAATGTATATCTCTTTTTCCGGTATCGTGACATTTAGAAATGCGGAACAAATTAGAGAGGCTGCGCGTATCGTTCCTCTTGATAGAATTTTAATTGAAACAGACTCCCCTTATTTAGCACCAGTTCCTCATCGCGGAAAAGAAAATCAACCGGCTTATGTCCGTGATGTTGCAGAGTATATGGCTGTCTTAAAAGGGGTGAGCGTTGAAGAGTTAGCGCAACAAACAACACGCAATTTTGCTAAGCTCTTTCATATTCAAAACTTACCTGCTTAATAGAATTAATCAGGAATTAAAATAAATAATAAGGTGATGGAAATGGCAGAAGAAACAATTTTCAGTAAAATTATTCGTGGTGAAATTCCAGCCAATATCGTTTTTCAAGATGAGACAGTGACGGCATTTCGTGATATTTCACCCCAAGCTCCCACTCATATTCTCATTATTCCTAATAAACTGATCCCTACTGTAAATGATGTTACTGCGGAAGATGAGCAAGTATTAGGACACCTTTTTGTTGTTGCAGCAAAAATTGCACAACAAGAAGGTATTGCTGAAGACGGTTATCGCTTAGTGATGAACTGTAATAAACATGGTGGACAAGAAGTTTTCCATATTCATATGCATTTGCTTGGCGGAAAACCATTAGGGCCATTATTAAGCCAGTAATGGATGTGATGCTAACAGCAGGATAACAGGAACTCATACATGATAAGACAAGGTAAGGCCGTTTACTCATTACTTATCGCTGTGTTTATGTCGACGTTGCTCTCAGGATGTTTATCATCTCATTCAGATAATAAACTCTATTTCAATCGTCAGCAGGCTATTATTATGGAGCCTTCGGTATTAGTTGTAGGCGTTGTTGCTGGTCAGCCAACTATTGAACACCATGCTAATGGCACAAAAGCGACAGTCATGTTATCAAATACACAAACTTACCCTGTCTCTATTCGCTATCGTTTTTATTGGTATAACGAACAAGGACTTGAAGTTTCTCCTGCTGGGAATGTAAATGATGTGACTATTCTTGGTGATGGTGATATCGAAATTAGTGGTGATATACCAAATAAAACCATTAGTTATGTCAGAGTTTATCTCTTTACTTAGGATAAGGTAACACGAGCATGAAAAGAGTTCTATTTGTGGCGATGTCTGTGTTTTTATTAGCAGGTTGTCCATCAATGTTGCCACAACAACCACCGGTACCTGTTGAACCTATTGAGCCAGTTACGCCTACAGAGCCAGTAGAGCTGCCTAAACCTATAGAGCCACCGATTGAAGTTGTGCCAACGCCACCTAAAATCACGAGTATTAATTGGAATGCAGCCGTCACGCCTTTAATTAGAGAAATGGCGGTTACGGGTGATTTAGACGTGGGTAAGCTTATCGTCGTCGATAATGTTAAAAATAATTCAGGCGGGAATATTCAAGCGGTAAATGCAACCAATACTATTATTGAATCAGTTAATAGTATTAGTGCATTGCAAACCGTGCCTTATACGCAAATGATGTCAGCACGAAAAGCCCTCGGTTTATCTGGTGAAGATAGCCTCGGCCTTCGTAGCGCAGCGATTGGTTTAGCCCGTTATTTGAAAGCTGATTATATTTTATTCTCAACCGTTGATGGTAAAAAAGATAATCGTGTGATCAGTATGCAGTTAATGTCGGTTTCTTCTGGTGAAATTCTTTGGAATGGACGCCATAAGGTTGAGTGATCCGCATTACTCCAGTTTGCTTAATGCCTTGCAAGCGCTTTTTCCGGCAACGGCATTAAGCAAATGGAAAATCACTGCATTAGAAGGTACTGGCGGGGGTGCTTTTCGCGTGCAATGTGCAGATACTGATTGGGTTGCTCGCTATTATGGCGATGAAAAAAAAGCGCTTTATGTCCATGGAAGAAAAGAATACGCCATTTTAAAACGGCTATCAGGCTCTGATTTATCACCTAACGTTGCCACACGTTATAAAGAGTGGTTTTTTCTTTATTGGCAACAGGGCGAACATCTTACTCACCAATCACTTTTCAGTACTTATTTAAAACCGTTGGCTGAAAAAGTAGCCATACTTCATCAACACACTCCGCTAGGTTTTCCTCTCAACTTACATCATGAATTATTAATTTATTGGCAGGGTATTGATAGAAAACGTTTATCTGCTAAATGGTTACGCTTACAACAATATTTTTTACGCCAACCGCGATGCAATCTCATAAAATACGCGCCTGCTCACATGGATTTGCATGTTGATAATATTCTTCTTAGTGATTCCGGTATAAAATTTATTGATTGGGAATATGCCGCTGATATTGATACCGCGGATTCGTTGATGACGTTCTTTGCAACAAATCGACTCAATGAAGCGCAACAAAATGCATTTTTAGATTATTATTATTCGTATCACTGTCATTATGCTCAACCCAAAGAGACGGATGTTTATTCTGTGAGGGAGTTGAGAGAGCGCATTTTTTCAAGAGAGCCATTCATTTTTTATATGATGCTAATGTGGTATGAAGTCCGTTGGCAACAGACAAAAGATGGATCATTTTTAATAATGTCTGAACCTTTACGTCGCTATTTCAGTCTGACAACGTAAAGACATTATTTTGTCACAATTACAAAGAGAGGAATGTTATGGGTCCAGTAATGCTTGATGTTGAAGGATATGAACTCGATAGTGAAGAGCGCGAAATTTTAAAGCATCCTCTTGTCGGTGGATTAATCCTTTTTACCCGCAACTTCCACGATGCTGAACAATTAAATGAATTAGTTCGCCAAATTCGTGATGCATCTCATGAGCGCCTTGTGATTGCAGTAGACCAAGAAGGGGGACGAGTACAACGCTTCCGTGATGGTTTTACACGCATACCCGCAGCTCAATCTTATGCGGCATTAAATGAAGGTTATCAAGCGAGCCATTTAGCACAAGAAGCCGGATGGTTAATGGCATCAGAAATGATTGCTATGGATATTGATATCAGTTTTGCACCTGTACTCGACTTAGGTCATAACTGCATTGCCATTGGTGAGCGTTCTTTCCATGATTCGCCTGAAATTGCGATGACAATGGCAGAGAGCTTTATTAAAGGTATGCGCTCTGCGGGCATGAAATCAACAGGCAAACACTTCCCGGGACATGGTGCTGTAAGGGCTGATTCTCACAAAGAAACACCTCGTGATGATCGCTCTTTAAATGATATTCGCCAACGTGATATGTCTATTTTTAAAGATTTTATTCAACGCCAGTTATTAGATGCCATTATGCCGGCTCATGTTATTTATTCTCAGGTTGATGAGCGCCCTGCAAGTGGCTCGCCGTACTGGCTAAAATCCATTTTACGTGAACAGTTGGGCTTCCAAGGCGTTATCTTCTCTGATGATTTATCAATGGAAGGCGCTGCGATTATGGGAAGTTATGCAGAAAGAGCACAACGTTCACTTGATGCTGGTTGTGATATGCTTTTAGTGTGTAATAACCGAAAAGGGGCGGTGAGTGTGTTGGATAACCTGTCCTCTGTCAAAGCAGAACGCATTTCCACATTGTACCATCACCGAGGTCGTTACACATTGAGTGAGCTACAAACCTCTGATCGTTGGAAAAAAGCGAATCAGTTGCTGACCCAATTACAGGAGCAATGGCAGGAGCGAGCATGATTATATATTTACATGGTTTTGATTCCACAAGTCCTGGAAATCATGAGAAAGTTTTACAGCTACAGTTTATTGACCCTGATGTCCGTTTTTTAAGCTACAGTACGTTGCATCCTCGTCATGACATGCAACACTTACTGAAAGAAACGGATAAAGTGATTAAATCCACAAAAGAGCCCGTATTAATTTGCGGCGTAGGATTAGGTGGATATTGGGCAGAGCGTATTGGTTTTTTATGTAATATTCGTCAGGTAATGATTAATCCTAATCTTTTTCCTTACGAAAACATGACAGACAAAATCGACAGACCTGAAGAATATTTAGATATTGCAACGAAATGCATTAAAAATTTCCGTTCTAAAAACAAAGATAACGCTTTAGTGATTTTATCCCGTAATGATGAAATTTTAGATAATCAGCGTTCTGCTGATGAATTATCGCCTTATTACTCTGTCATTTGGGATGAAGTGCAAACGCATAAATTTAAGAGCCTCTCTGAGCACCTATTTAAAATTAAAGCGTTTAATAGCAAAGAGTAAGACTAAAGTCATCTGTTTAAAATGGATGGTGCTTGTTCCATCCATTTTTTTATCTAACACAGTTAAAATACTTATACTGTCCTCTTTATCTCTCTTTTTCCAAAATTTTTTTGATCCCTTATTTTTACCATCTTAATTATCACGACTGATTTTAACGGATCTTCTTTCTGTTTTTTCTAGTTTATTGTATTAATTGATAAAAAAGATTATCCATATGTTTTTAATGGTGATTTATTCATCACTAAAAGACAAAAAACAACTATTTTCTTCAAAAAATAGATATGAATATTCAAATATTTTTGATATAAATCAATCTTTGGTATGACCATCTTTCCAATTAACTTGCTTAAGAACAAAAACAACAGCCGAAACGATTTAACTGTCGTTATTTAAGTAGATTTCACTAAGGCTATTTAAATAACAACAGTAAATATCTTTATGGAGTGACGTTAAATGTCATTAAAAAAAATTGTTATTGTCGGTGGTGGCGCTGGTGGCTTAGAACTTGCGACCAAATTAGGCAATAAATTAGGACGCAGCAAAAAAGCAGAAATCACTTTAGTGGATCGCAACAACAGTCATCTATGGAAACCTCTTTTACATGAAGTGGCAACGGGCTCTTTAGATGATGGTGTTGATGCTTTAAGCTATCTAGCACACGGCTATAACCATCATTTCAATTTCCAATTAGGCTCATTAACAGGGCTTGATCGTGAGCAAAAAAATATCACACTGGCTGCTATTTATGATGAAGATCAAGCGCTACTCGTACCTGAACGCACATTAGATTACGATATTTTAGTGATGGCATTGGGCAGTAAATCAAACGATTTTGGCACTCCAGGTATTAAAGAGAACTGTATTTTCTTGGACAGTCCTCAACAAGCACATCGTTTTCATAACGAAATGTTGAATTTATTTTTAAAATACTCCGCAGATACCAATGCACAAGAAGAAAATCGTAAGGTAAATATTGCGATTGTGGGTGGTGGTGCAACGGGGGTTGAGCTTTCAGCTGAACTGCATAATGCGGTACGCCAGCTTAATAGCTATGGATTAAAAAAATTAGCACCTTCAGCATTAAATATTACTTTGGTTGAAGCTGGAGAACGCATATTACCTGCATTACCAGTGCGTATTTCTAGTGCTGCGCATCAAGAATTAACAAAATTAGGTGTGCGAGTGATGACCAAAACCATGGTCACAAGCGCAGATGAAGGTGGATTAAACACCAAAGAGGGTGAGCATATCAATGCTGACTTAATGGTGTGGGCGGCTGGTATTAAAGCGCCTGATTTTATGAAAGAGATTGCGGGTCTAGAAACTAACCGTATTAATCAGTTGGTTGTTAAACCTACCTTACAAACAACCTTAGATGAGTCTATCTTTGCGATTGGTGACTGTTCTTCTTGTCCAAGAAAAGAGGGCGGCTTTGTTCCTCCAAGAGCACAATCCGCACATCAAATGGCAAGTCGTTGTTACGGCAATATTTTAGCAATGTTAAAAGACAAACCGCTAAAAGATTATGTGTTTACCGATCATGGCTCATTAGTTTCACTCTCTAAATTTAGTACTGTCGGGAGTTTGATGGGTAATTTGATGAAAGGGGATATGATGATCGAAGGGCGCATAGCGCGGATTGTATATATCTCTTTATATCGAATGCATCAAATCGCTTTGCATGGTTATATCAAAACGGGACTTATGATGTTAGTCGGATCAATCAACAGAGTGATTAGACCTAAACTAAAACTTCATTAATTTATCTTTTGCTTTTCAGGTAAGATAGAAGTTATCTTTTTAAACCCTCATATTATATGAGGGTTTTTTATCTATTTTTTCTTTCAAATTAAATAATTAAATGAGAATATCTAAATAAGATAAATAATCTCAGCATAAAGCACTAGATGATTTATCTGTCCATATCGAAAATAACCAATAACTCTAAAGCTCAATAGAACAATGATAAATATAATTTTATCATTAAGGTCAAACTTGTAATATTAAAGATAGCGTTTATTTTATTTATTACGCTAAATTATTTAAGACTTTTCTTAAATAAAAAATGATGTTTAATTCATTAATTCATCAAATAAAATGTTATGGTATTTCGTAGCTTTATATTAGAAAGCTAATAAGTGAAAATTATTAAAGATATGCTTAACGTGTTATTTTTACTCATGTTTAAGTGGGTAAAATAATTTTATAAATCTTAAAAGTAAATTTTATAATATGAGTTAAATATGAAATATCTCCTATTTTTAGGCGACATTTGTTAACTTAGTGTTATCATAATGATGTATTATAAATAGGATAACGATTTCTATTTTTTCAGCTTAATAAATTAAGATCTATCTTAATATAATGTGTAAGTCATTAAGAATGTAGTCAGTATTTATTTAATTAAGTAATTAAAACAGAAATAAGTGGTGTATTTAACATGTCATAAATACGTAGTTTACTTATTATGTTAATCAGCATGGATGTTGAATTAAGCTATCAGATTAGAGAATTTATTTATTGAATACTCAATATATTAGCCAGTTAGCGTGAAACAGTGGCTTTTATTACGTATCTGTAGCAATTAAGGATAAAACAGATAAAAAGGGGTAAAAGTGGGTGTTAATGTCAGAAAGTACACACTAATAGGACTAATCATTGTATTAGCTATTCTTTCATTTATTATATGGAGGTGGGTATTTCCCCAGCCTCAATACGCTCATGTCGTTTCGGCTACACCTATTAAATCGACCGTTTTTGTGACAGAAGAGTATTGTCATCGAATTGGCTTACCGACACCTTTTACACCAGAAAAATTGTCACGATTTCACCCAGCAGAACAAGAGTGTCGAGTGTTTTATATGATTGAAGCACTCAATAACAGCAATATTGCTAATTTCCCTTATCCTCAATTTAAAGAGTGCATCCCGATTTATCGACAAGAGCGTAGAATCGTTGGTTACGATGTACTTTATACTATCGATGGAACACCGGGCAAAGTCCGTACCACGTTTAAACCCGGTGAAGTTATCGCGTTAGATCCTGATGGTAGGTTGATTTTAGAACAAGAACCTTATTGTTCTATGAATGAAAAAGTACCTTGCCGCAAAGAATAAACCTAACAATATAAAAAGAAAGGCGTAATAAAGTTACTTTATTACGCCTTTCTGTTAATTCGATAACCGTTAGAGTGCGGCTATTTTATGCTCATCAAATGCCTTTAACATATCATCAATAAAAGTGAGTCGTTTCTCGCGTTCAGTTAAATCAGTAATAAATTTCAGTTTTGATGGGCCATCTAAACGGAAAATAGCAGGCTGCTCTTGAAGTAAGCTGATTAAATATCCTGGATCAACCTTGTTCTTTTCACCAAACTCAATAAATCCACCTTTATCATGGGCTTCAATTCGCGTGATACCCAAGCTCATTGCGCTTAAGCGAATCGCCGCATTACGCAGTAGATAACGCCCAGCATCAGGCAATTTACCAAATCGATCAATTAACTCTGCTCTTAGATCATTAAGCTCTGTTAAGTCGATAGCACTGGCTATTCGTTTATAGAATGAAAGTCTGACATTTACATCAGGAATGTACTCATCAGGCAACAAGACTGGCATTCTTAATTCAATTTCAGTTTGTTGATTGGTGAGATCTTCAAGTGAGGGTTCTCTACCTTCTTTAAGCGCTTCTACCGCACTTTCTAGCAATTCCATATAAAGAGAGAAGCCGACGGTATTCATTTGACCGCTCTGCTCTTCACCTAATAATTCACCGGCACCTCGAATTTCGAGGTCATGAGTCGCTAATGCAAAACCTGCCCCCAAATCTTCCAGTGAAGCAATCGCTTCTAAACGTTTATGCGCATCCTTTGTCATTGCTTTAGGATGTGGTGTCAACAAATAAGCATAAGCTTGATGATGAGAACGACCTACGCGACCACGTAACTGGTGTAATTGCGCTAAACCAAAGTGATCGGCACGTTCAATAATAATGGTGTTCGCGCTTGGTATATCGATACCAGTTTCAATAATTGTGGTGCAAAGTAACACATTAAAACGTTGGTGATGGAAATCATTCATCACACGCTCAAGTTCACGTTCACGCATTTGTCCATGACCGATACCAATACGTGCTTCAGGAACAAGTTCAGCCAGTCTATCGCGTGCTTTTTCGATATTTTCAACATCGTTATACAAGTAATAAACTTGTCCGCCACGCAATGTTTCACGCAAGATAGCTTCGCGCACCACTAAGTCATCATATTCTCGTACAAAGGTTTTCACGGATAAACGACGTGCTGGTGGTGTTGCAATAATGGAAAGATCACGCATGCCACTCATTGCCATATTTAACGTACGAGGAATAGGTGTTGCTGTTAGCGTTAAAATATCGACATTTGCACGCATGGCTTTTATCCGCTCTTTGTGACGAACCCCAAAGCGGTGCTCTTCATCGACAATTAATAGCCCTAAATCTTTCCATTGGATATTAGGTTGCAGGAGTTTGTGTGTACCAATGACAATATCAACCGTTCCTTCAGCCAATTTTTCTGTAATTTGCTGTTGCTCTTTTGCGCTACGAAAACGTGAGATCATCTCAATGTTAACGGGCCAATTAGCAAAACGATCACGGAAATTATCAAAATGTTGCTGAGCCAATAAGGTGGTTGGCACTAAAATGGCGACTTGTTTATTGTTGTTCACGGCAAGAAATGCGGCACGCATTGCCACTTCTGTTTTACCAAATCCGACATCGCCACACACCAATCTATCCATTGAAATGGCTTGGCACATATCGCTAAGTACAGCATTGATAGCCATTTCTTGATCAGGTGTTGTTTCAAAAGGAAAGCTTTGGCGGAATGACTGGTACTGCTCTTTATCCATTTTAAAGGCAAAGCCTGTTTTTACTTCACGCTGAGCATAAACATCTAATAACTCTGCTGCGACATCACGCACTTTTTCGGCGGCTTTTTGGCGCGCTCTTACCCATGCATCGCCACCCAATTTATGCAGTGGGGCATTTTCATCGGCGCCACCAGAATAACGGCTGATTAAATGCAGTGATGAAACAGGTACATAAAGCTTGTCATTGCCCGCGTAGCTTAACATCAAGTATTCAGCTTTAACGCCACCCGCTTCGAGAGTGGTCATTCCTTGATAGCGACCAACACCATGCTGAAGGTGGACAACCGGTTGTCCTATGCTTAATTCAGCAAGGTTACGAATTAAAGTATCTGTATTAATAGCGCGACGATTGTCTTGGCGACGACGATTAACGCGTTCACCCAACATATCACTTTCACAGATCATGGCTAATTGACGATGGCTATCAATAAATCCATGTTCAGCCGCACCAATGATAAAGTAAAAACCTTTCTCTTGAGCATCCGATAATTCAATGATCTGCTTGGGGGCTATTTTTATCCGCGATAAAAGCTCTTGTACGGTTTCACGTCGTCCTTCACTTTCAACAGAGAAAATAACACTGCCTGAAAATTGTTCTTGGAATCGGCGTAAGTTATCTAAAGGTGATTTGCTTTGAGCGTTAATCGATAAATCAGGAAGGGGTTGATAGCCTAAATTGGTCTGCCCCGCTTTTTCTGGCAACGTTTCTGTTTTAAGTTGAATACGAGGCCACTGTTTTAACTCTTTATTAAATTTATCAACATTCAGCCAAATATCATCAGGTGGTAACAGGGGTCGCATAGGATCAACGCGACGGCTTTCAAAACGTTGATTAATGTCTTGCCAAAATTTTTCTGCAAAATCGTGTAGATCTTGCGTCACTATCAATGTGTTTTTAGGAAAATAAGCAAATAAGTGAGATAAGGGTTGTTCAAAAAACAGGGATTGCCAATATTCAATACCCGTTGGCAATATGTGTTTACTGACTTGCTGATAAATATGTTCAGGATCACGTCTTACATCAAATCGTTCACGCCATTGGCTACGGAAAATTTCGATCGCATTTGCATCTGTTGGGAATTCATGGGCAGGCAGTAAATTAATTTGATCAACTTCAGCTAATGTCCGCTGTGTATCGACATCAAAAGTACGCAGGCTATCTATTTCGTCATCGAAAAAATCAATACGATAAGGAAATTCACTTCCCATAGGAAATAAGTCTAATAATGCACCACGCGTAGCGTATTCCCCATGCTCTAATACTTGCTCGACGTGGCGATATCCCGCTCCATCTAACGTTTTACGTAAATTATCACGAGAAAGTACCTCTCCTTTTTGCATTACCAACGCATGACTTGCGAGATAATCCGTAGGGCAGACTTTCTGCATTAACGTATTGACAGGTAAGATTAAAATTCCCTTGAGAAGTGATGGAATACGGTATAGCGTAGAAAGGCGGTTTGAGATAATTTCTTGGTGCGGTGAGAAACTGTCGTATGGCAGCGTTTCCCAATCCGATAATGTCTCTACTGGATAATCACAAAACTGACGGATTTCATCTTGTAAACGCAACGCATTTTGCATATCACGAGTAACAAGAACGACTAATCCAGAGTGACGTTTGATGATCTCTGCACATTCTAGAGCACAAGCGGCACCAGTCAGTTGACCTAGCTGACGAGTATCCCCTTGTTTTATAGGAAGTTGATAACGATATTCTGAGGACATAAGCGTGTAATGTGAACTCTTTGTTGTAGTTAACTCCCAACACATCTTTAGCTTAATGGCTAAAGCTTAAACTGGCGGGCAGGTTAAGATAAAAGAAAAAACCACAGTTTGGGAATAGAGTGGTTCCATTCAGTAAGACTACCCTTTATTATCCCTGAACACTTCGCATTAGCAACAGGAACAGCACAGATTTCATGTACAATTCTGTCTCATTTTATATAGGGCTCCGTTATATGCGGGGTCGTGCGGTCGATAAATTCGGTCGCTTCGTCTCATGGCTATCCGCTTTAGGGATTATGTTAGGTGTAGCGGCACTGATCACAGTGACCTCTGTCATGAATGGCTTTGAACGTTCATTGCAAGAAAGCATTCTTGCTTATATTCCACAAGCAATCGTGACATCACCTAACGGGCAATTACCCCGAGATCCCAATATAGCTGAAAGATTACTGACGCGTGAAGGTATCATAAACGTGACGCCTTTAGTAGAAGGCGATGTTGTTTTGCAAAGTAAAGACAATATCAGCGTTGGTGTCATGCTGGGTATAGAAAAAGAGCAAGATGAACCTTTAACGAAACATATTCGTTATGGCGATTTTTCTATGTTAAAAGCGGGTGATTATGGTGTGATTTTAGGAAGTGGCCTAGCTAAACAGTTAAAAGCAAAAGAAGGTGATAATATCCGCCTTATTGTGCCAAGCGTGAGCCAATTAACGCCAATGGGGAGATTACCGAGCCAACGGTTATTTACCGTTAAAGGTATTTTCCAAAGTGGTGGTGATGCAGATGCCTCACAACTCTTAGTGAATCAGCAAGATGCAGCGCGTTTAATGCGCTATCAGCCAGGTAATATTACAGGATGGCGTCTTTTCTTTACTGATCCTCTCAATATTGAAAAATACAGTGCCCAACCTTTAGATAAAAATCTAAGTTGGAGAGATTGGCGCGAGCGTAAAGGTGAATTTTTCCAAGCGGTTAAAATGGAAAAAAATATGATGGGATTATTATTAAGCTTAATTATAGCGGTGGCAGCTTTTAATATTATTACTTCACTTTCTTTGTTGGTCATGGAAAAACAAGGTGAAGTTGCTATCTTGCAAACTATGGGCTTAAAACGCGCTCAGATTATGTCCATCTTTATGCTACAAGGTGCAGGAGCAGGTATTTTAGGGGCAGTGGCTGGTGGGCTGTTAGGCGCATTACTTTCAAGCCAATTAAACGTCATTATGCCAGCGGTAGGACTTATCCCTCAAGGTGTGGAATTGCCCGCAACACTGGAGTGGGGGCGCGTCTTTATGATTGGTTTCTCCGCTATTGTCATTTCCCTTTTATCCACTTTATACCCGTCTTGGCGGGCCGCGGCTATTCAGCCAGCAGAGGCGCTACGTTATGAGTAATTCTTCTTTGAATAAACAACCCATGGCATCAGAAAAACAAATGCAAATTAACAAAGATGGTTTATTGGATTGCCACGCCCTATGTAAACAATATCAAGATGGTTCTATTTCCACTCAAGTGCTGAAATCAGTCTCTTTTAAAATGGAGAAGGGCGATTTTCTTG
The DNA here is from genome assembly GCF_002607735.1 of Proteus alimentorum. Lineage (GTDB taxonomy): Bacteria > Pseudomonadota > Gammaproteobacteria > Enterobacterales > Enterobacteriaceae > Proteus > Proteus alimentorum. The sequence continues at coordinate 16,865 of NZ_NBVR01000042.1, read as the reverse complement.
CCATAGTGGGAAGTTCAGGCTCAGGAAAAAGTACCTTATTACATTTACTGGGTGGATTAGATTCACCAACATCAGGTGAAGTCTTTTTTAAAGGGCAATCACTTAATAAATTAACCTCTTCTGAAAAGGCTGATCTACGTAATAGCCAATTGGGTTTTATTTATCAATTTCATCATTTATTACCTGATTTTACCGCACTTGAAAATGTTGCTATGCCACTGATGATTGGTGGCACGAGCGCTTCAGTTGCGAAAGAAAAAGCGATGTCTTTACTTGAAGCGGTTGGGTTAAAAGGTCGCGCTCATCACCGTCCTTCAGAGCTTTCTGGTGGTGAGAGACAACGTGTTGCGATTGCGAGAGCATTAGTGAACGATCCTGCATTAGTCCTTGCTGATGAACCAACGGGTAATCTTGATCAGAAAAATGCAGAAGGGATTTTTGAATTGTTGATTAAGTTGAACAGAGAAAAACAAACCGCTTTTCTGGTCGTAACGCATGATTTATCACTGGCTGCTCGTTTTCAGCGCCAACTTGAAATGAAAGATGGTCAACTACAGTCACAAAACGCAATTTCAGGAGTGAAATAATGGCGCAATTGCCACTTGCATTAGTGACCGCATTACGTTTTTCAAGAGGGCGAAAACGTGCGGGAATGGTTTCTTTAATTTCAGTTATTTCAACACTGGGTATTATGCTTGGTGTTGCTGTCTTAATTATTGGCTTAAGTGCTATGAATGGGTTTGAACGTGAATTAAAAAATCGCATTTTATCTGTGGTGCCTCACGGACAAATTTATTCAGTAGAACAGCCATTTGTACAATGGCAATCAGCATTACCTCGTATTGAAAATACCCAAGGTGTTGTCGCTGCGGCTCCTTATATTTTACTTACGGGATTGTTAGAAAAAGGAACAGAGTTAAAGGCAGTACAAGTGATGGGGGTTTCACCTGAAAAACAAGGTGATATCAGCTTATTACCTCGATATGTACAAAACAATGCATGGCAAAATTTTAAGGCTGGTAAGCAACAAATTATTATTGGGCAAGGTGTTGCAGATGCATTAAAAATTAAACAGGGTGATTGGTTAACGGTATTAATCCCGAATAATGATGATCCAACTAAGCTATTACAGCCTAAACGTATTCGCCTACAAGTCAGTGGTATCTTTAAATTAAGTGGGATGCTCGATCACCAATTAGCCTTAATTCCTTTAGCCGATGCTCAACACTATATGGATTATGGGCAAGGCATTACAGGGATTGAAGTGAAAACAGTAGATCCTTTTTTCGCGAATGAAATTATTCATAATGCAGGTTTAAATAGCAAAGAATATGTTTATGCCAAAAGTTGGATAAGCGACTATGGCTATATGTATAGCGATATTCAGATGATCCGTAGCATTATGTATTTATCGATGATCTTAGTGATTGGTGTAGCGTGTTTTAATATTGTCTCAACACTGATTATGGCAGTAAGAGATAAAAGTAGTGATATTGCTATTTTACGAACGCTAGGCGCACGAGATAGCCATATTCGGAATATCTTTTTATGGTATGGCTTATTATCAGGCATGATTGGCTGTGTTGCTGGTGTAATATTTGGTGTATTGGTTGCTTATAATTTAACGCCATTAGTGTCTGTTATTGAATCATTAACGGGACATAGTGTGTTGTCTGGCGATGTTTATTTCGTCGATTTCCTCCCTTCTGAAGTGCATTTAATTGACGTTTTCTCTGTATTTATCACCACTGTGATCTTAAGCCTGATAGCGAGTTGGTATCCGGCACGTCGAGCCACTAAACTAGATCCTGCAAGAATTTTAAGTGGACAATAAGTTTATTGACATACAAAGAAGAAAAAATGCTTAAACTAATGAAGATAAGAAACGCGATATTTAAACTTGAAAACCAAGGATTGTAATGATGAAACTTAAACTTCGTCATCGTCGGCTTAGGAAGTTTCGTAAAATTAAGAATTTGCGTAGACAACATTCACGTTGTCGCTATTTTCATCTAACCCATAAAACGGAACATGAAATGAATTTACCCAAAGTTGTTGTATTAACAGGGGCTGGCATTTCGGCTGAATCAGGAATTAAAACATTCCGATCAGAAGATGGATTGTGGGAAGAACATCGCGTTGAAGATGTTGCAACACCTGAAGGTTATCAACGCAATCCCCAATTGGTTCAGCAGTTTTACAATGAACGTCGTCGCCAATTGCAACAACCCTCTATTCAACCTAATGAAGCGCATTATGCATTAGCGAAACTAGAACAATGTTTAGGTAAAGAAAATTTTTTACTGGTGACGCAAAATATTGATAACCTGCATGAAAAAGCAGGCAGTAAACATATTTTGCATATGCATGGCGAATTGCTGAAAGTGCGTTGTCCTCAATCTCGTCAAGTATTTGAGTGGAAGGGGAACTTAGAAACAACCGATCGTTGTCATTGTTGTCAATTCCCATCACCACTACGCCCGCATATTGTTTGGTTTGGTGAAATGCCTATTGGTATGGAAGAGATTTATCGTGCTTTGGCGGAGGCGGATATTTTTATCTCTATCGGTACATCTGGAAATGTTTATCCAGCTGCGGGTTTTGTCCACGAAGCTCGGTTAACAGGCGCTCATACCGTAGAGTTAAATCTTGAACCCAGTTTGGTTGAAAGCCAATTTGAAGAGAAACATTATGGTCCTGCAAGTCAGGTCGTTGATGAATATGTTCATAAATTGTTTGAATTAATTAATGATCCTAAAGCTGATTTGACGCAATAATTATTTTATAGAGTTCCCTATTATTGTTCTTAGAGAGATCTTAGGGGGCAAAATGGATAAATTATTAGAACGTTTTTTTGAATATATTAATTTTGATACACAATCAAAACCTTCTTCAAAAATGTCACCAAGCAGTGATGGACAATTAAAACTTGCTAAGGCATTGGCTCAAGAATTAAAAAAACTGGGTTTTTCCGATGTAACGCTCAGTGACAAAGGATGTGTAATGGCAAGTTTACCATCCAATGTATCTTGGCCAGTGCCCGTTATTGGCTTTATTTCGCATCTTGATACATCTCCTGATTTTTCAGGAAAACATGTAAAACCACAAGTGCTTGAAGATTATCGTGGTGGTGATATTGCTTTAGGTATTGGTGATGAAGTGTTATCGCCAGTTATGTTCCCAATCTTACATTCAATGATTGGTAAAACATTAATTACTACGGATGGCAAAACATTACTGGGTGCAGACGACAAAGCGGGTATTGCTGAAATTATCACTGCGATGGTGCGCTTAAAAGAAACCAATCGACCTCATGGGGATATTCGCATCGCTTTTACGCCTGATGAAGAAATCGGGCGTGGTGCGCATTATGTAGATTTAAAAGCATTCGGCGCAAGCTGGGCGTATACCGTTGATGGTGGTGGTGTTGGCGAATTGGAATATGAAAACTTCAATGCTGCATCGGTGAATATCAAAATTGTCGGTAACAATGTTCACCCAGGCAGTGCAAAAGGGGTGATGGTTAATGCATTAGGATTAGCAACACGCATCCATCAAGAACTCCCTGTTGATGAAACTCCAGAAAATACTGATGGCTATGAAGGTTTTTACCATCTGCAAAGTATCAAAGGCTCGGTAGAAAGAGCGGAAATGCATTATATTATCCGTGATTTTAATCGTAACTTATTTGAAAAGCGTAAACAGAATATGATTGCGATTGCAGAGAAAGTGGGTAAGGGCCTGCACCCTGATTGCTATATTGAGCTAACGATTGATGATAGCTATTACAATATGCATGATAAAGTTGTTCAATTCCCTCATATCATTGAAATAGCCAAACAAGCCATGATTGATTGTGATATTGAGCCAAATATCAAGCCTATTCGTGGTGGAACAGACGGCGCTCAACTTTCTTACCGTGGATTACCTTGCCCTAATATTTTTACAGGGGGGTATAATTTCCATGGTAAGCATGAATTTATCTCTTTAGAAGGCATGGAAGCGGCGGTGAGTGTGATTATGCGCATTGCTGAAATAACGGCTGAAAGAGAAAAGACTAAAGTGATTAGCTAATCGCTTATTGAGCTTCGAAAATAAAAATAATAGCCGATATTTCGGCTATTATTTTTTTAATAATGGCTAAATGGATTTTTCTGGGCGATTTTTATTTTCAGCTAAATGGTATTTGATCCACCGATGATATCAATGCAATAAAAAACTCATTTTAGCTTAGAGGGAATTGATGACATAAAATAGGATAACTGGCTGGAAAATAGACGGAATGTTAATGGGGAAGTTTACTTAATTAAAAATAGAATAATTTTATAATAATAGGCTTACATATTATTTACTCTTAAACTTTTAATATAGGCTTAATATTAATAACTCCTTGATAAATTGAATTTACTGGATTTCCTTTATAATTATAGTGAAATAAACAAATATAATATAAGGATATTGAATGGAAACCATAACAGGAAAATTATTAAAACCTGTAATAGAAGATCAACTCAGGTCTTATAAAAATAAAGTGATAAAAAAATCTGAGCAGCAATCGTTTATGATTATTTTTAGCTATTTTTTAATAACTTTTTTAATCTCATTTTCTCTTTATGCAACAAATAGCAAACATACGTTATTACTCTTTTTCTTACAAAGTACTTTTTTTGTCGCAATTCCTTTCTTCTTTCATAATACAAGAGTGCTTTTAAAAGAATCAATAAGTTATTTAATTCGTTAGATTTTAAAATAAGATATATTTTTAATATTTCTAATAATAAAAAGCCCTGCCATAAATATGGCAAGGCTTTGTAACTTATAATTGAAAATTAGTGATAATTAATCTTCAAAATACCAATAACCTTGGTTAACTAAGTGTGTTAATAAACGCACAAATTTCGGATCAGCTAGTGCATCACCTAAGTGTTGTTTATCAATATAATCATATTGGCAAAGTGCATCTGCTGCTTCAATATGATCAGTATCGATTAATTCGCCATTTACAAAACAGTTATCACCAACACGCAGTGCGCGAAGGCCATTTAAACGATGAAGTTGCTCGCCTTGTTGCAGCAAATCATGAATTTCCGCATTTTCATACAAAGGCTCTGGAACTGCGAGATCAAGTTCATGACGAGATTGAGAAATAAATTCACCAAACCAATGACGGAATACTTCTGGTTGAGCAAGTAAATCTTCCATCATGTCATGTAGCTTATTTAACTCTTGATGCTGCACTAATGCTGGGTTTTCACGCGGTGTGAGATCAGGATCGCTATAACGATAGCTACCTAAATCATTTGCTAGCACATAGTCAGCGAAACCACTGAAAAGTTCACGAGCATTCGGCGATCTGAAACCAACAGAGTAGTTTAGCGATTCTTCAATCGCATAGCCTTCATGTGGGAATCCTGGTGGGATATAAAGAATATCGCCCGGTTCTAACTCTTCATCAATAATTGCTTCAAAAGGATCAACTTGAAGCAGATCAGGGTGAGGGCAGTGTTGTTTCATTGGGATTTTTTCCCCCACACGCCAACGACGACGACCTTGTCCCTGAATAATAAAGACATCATATTGATCAAGATGTGGGCCTACACCACCACCGGGAACAGAATAAGAGATCATTAAATCATCAATACGCCAATCGGGTAACACACGAAATGGCTTCATTAATGCCGCACTAGGAAAATGCCAGTGATCGACGGCTTGTACAAGTAAAGACCAATCTTTATCACCAAGACCTTCAAAGTGCTCGAAAGGCCCGTGTTTGACTCCCCACTGTCCGTCTTGACAGCTAACAAGACGGCTATCGACTTCATCTTCCATTGCAAGACCAGCAAGTTCGTCAGGAGATAAAGGATCAACAAAACGAGAGAAGCCGTTTTTAATTAATAAAGGGCGTTTTTGCCAATGGCTTTCGAGGAATGATTGCCAATCTAAATTAAGTTTATAGTCCATTGTGTATATCCTGAATTCGGGAAGCCTGAAGCCATAGTATAATGAATTTTAACTTCCTGCTAAACATTCCTTTGAGCAATGTGAGTAATAGCGAGTCACACGATAATAACTGAACAGATATCATACATAATGCCGTATATTTAGCGGTAATTTAAAAAAAGAAAGAGGCTTTTTATTAACAATGATTATTCACGCTCAGTAGTAAGTTGCTGCTCTGCAAAGGTTACAGTGATACGAGCTCCCCCTAAAGGACTATCGGTAATCGTAATTTCACCACTGTATTGTTCAATAATATCTGCCGCGATAGATAATCCTAAACCTTGTCCAGGACGCAGAGCATCTGCTCTTATTCCTCGTTGGAAAATGGCCTCTCTTTTTTCAGGACTAACGCCCGGACCATCATCATCAACAATAATTATTACACTACTTTCATTATTGCTAACATTGATTTCAACAAATTCTAAGCAGTATTTACAGGCATTATCAAGAATATTGCCCATCACTTCCATAAAATCATTTTTCTCACCTAACCACATGATTTCAGGCGAAACATTGAGTGTTAAATCAACGCCTTTTGACTGGTAAACTTTACTTAATGCACTGCAAAGATTATCTAGCAATCCTGAGAGTGAATGGAGTTTTCGCGTGGTAATATCGTGATCACCATGGATGGACGCTCGGTGCAGGTAATAACCGACTTGTTGTGAGATGCGTTCTATTTGATCGAGCATGATAGGTTCAGCTTGCTCTATCGCCATCGGTTTGCCTGAACGTAAAGAGCGTAATGTTGATTGCAACACGGCAAGTGGTGTTTTTAAACTGTGGGTAAGATCAGATAAACTTGTGCGATATTTACTGTAACGACTGCGTTCATTTCGCAATAACACATTTAAATTTCGGACTAAGCCTTTTAACTCGGTTGGCGGGTTTTCATCCAAATCATTGCGAGTCCCTTTTTCTAATGCACTGATTTGTTCAATAACTTGTTTTATGGGCCTTAAACTCCAATGTGCAGCCAACCAAATTAAAGGAACAACCAAAAATAGATTTGCAAGAATGATATATAAGAACCAATCCCAAACTTGACTGACTTTTTGCATACGTTGAGGAATAGGATCGATAACCGCGATCGCCATATAAGGCATATTATCCGCTGCAGGATAATGATTAATTACAACTGAGTGAGTTAAAAACTCATCACTGGAGTATTCCTCAAGGCGTTTAAGATAAACACGATATTGCGGTAACTGCTTTAACATCAGCCGTGTTGTTTTGATATCAACGGAGATCTCAAATAAGCCTTCTTCATGGCGCCATTTATGTTTAATACTATCCGGAATAGCTTTGGGTAAATCGGGAGGCGTCCATAAGACACTGCCTTTATCATCAAAAATGATCACCAGTGAGGTGTTATTATTATGAAGGTTTATGGGAAACTCAATATTCAGCTTGCCCTTATCCCACTGCGCTAAACTGTAGTAAAGATTGCTTTGACTACGCATCAGCATGAAAGTGGTTTTATCTACACTAACAATCGAACCGACAATGGCAACTAACCCATAAGAGAGCGTAAGTGCCAAAATTATGGCACTAGTTGCAAGTAAAAAACGCGTTCGTAATGAGAGTGGAGAGCGTTGCTTTTTTTGCATATTAAGGTTTCATATCAAAACGGTAGCCTTGTCCACGTACTGTAACCACCACGTCATCAGGGTATTTTTCTAAGATTTTTTTACGTAAGCGGCCCATTAGTACATCAATAGTGTGACTTTCTTTTAATTCAGCATCTGGATACAACTGACGCATTAATGCATCTTTGCTAACAACTTTATTTTGATTGCGCATCAAGGTTTCTAAAATTGTATATTCAAACGCGGTTAACTTAATTTGCTCTCCTGAAATCATGAACTCTTTACGTGACAAATCCAATTCAAAAGGTTCAATAGCGAGGGTTTGTGATGCAATTCCCATATTTCTTCGCATTAATGCCTGAATACGTGCAACAATTTCCTCAAAATGAAAGGGCTTTGTCACATAGTCATCAGCACCCGCATTTAACGCTGAAACTTTTTCTTGCCAACTTTCTCGTGCTGTTAAGACCATTATTGGTAGGGTAATATTATTTTCTCGCCATCTACGAATAAGGCTAATGCCATCTTCATCTGGCAACCCTAAGTCCACAATGGCAACATCAGGTGTACCTTCTGCAATAAAACTATCTGCTTCTTTGGCATCTTCTGCTGCATCAACCTGATGTCCTGCATCACGAAATTGCACAGATAAGTGATGGCGAAGTAAGATATTATCTTCAATAATTAAGATCCGCATTATTCCACCTTGAGTACAATCAGCAAAAATTCACTGTTGTAAAATAAATATAGGAAATGATAGTCAACCTATCAGATAAAAATATGGGCTCATCATAGACAATCTATCGCTTAAAAAACACTGTATCTAGCAAAGTGTTTAGGTTATAGATAGTTTTCTTTGTGTTTGAGTGATAAAAAAAGGCAGATGTTATCTGCCTTTTTAGAGAGGTAAATTAGTTTAATTTATCAACAAGTTGAGTTGCAAAACCAATATAACTTTCAGGTTTCATTGCTTTTAAGCGTGTTTTTTCATCTTCCGGTAGTTCTAAACCATCAATGAAAACGGCCATATCTTGTTCTGTGATGCGTTTACCGCGAGTCAGCTCTTTTAGTTTTTCGTAAGGTTTTTCAATGCCATAACGACGCATTACAGTTTGAATCGGCTCTGCTAATACTTCCCAGTTGCAGTCTAATTCTTCACGAAGATGGTTCTCATTCACTTCAAGTTTATTAAGGCCTTTCATGGTTGATTGATAAGCAATCAGCGCATAACCCATACCAACACCTAAATTACGCAGTACCGTTGAGTCTGTTAAGTCACGTTGCCAGCGAGAAACAGGTAATTTGCTAGAAAGATGTCCCATAACTGCATTTGCTAACCCTAAGTTTCCTTCAGAGTTTTCAAAATCAATAGGGTTTACTTTATGAGGCATAGTTGATGAACCAATTTCACCCGCAATAGTTTTTTGTTTAAAGTGATTCAGTGCTACGTAACCCCAAATATCACGGTCGAAATCGATCAAGATAGTATTGAAGCGGCTAATACAATCAAAAAGCTCCGCAATATAATCGTGTGGTTCGATTTGAGTTGTGTATGGGTTCCATGTAATACCCAATGAAGTGACAAACTCTTCACTAAATTGATGCCAGTTTACTTCAGGATATGCCGCTAAGTGGGCATTATAGTTACCCACTGCACCATTGATTTTACCTAAGATCTCAACTTGTGTTAGTTGACGATATTGGCGTTCCATACGGTAGGCAACGTTAGCAAACTCTTTACCAATTGTAGATGGTGTCGCAGGTTGACCATGAGTACGAGAAAGCAGTGGTAAATCACGGTATTCTTGCGCCATTTTACTAATGGTATCAATAAGTTCACGCCATGCGGGTAATAAGATCTCTTGGCGTGCTGTTTCCAGCATGATGGCATGAGACAGGTTATTAATATCTTCAGAAGTACAAGCAAAGTGAATAAATTCAGAAACCTGATGTAAAGCAGGGATGGTCGCCACTTTTTCTTTTAAGAAATATTCTACGGCTTTTACATCATGGTTAGTGGTGCGTTCGATAGTTTTAATACGAGCTGCATCTTCTTCATTGAAGTTAGCAACAATCGCATCAAGGTAATCGTTTGCGTTTTTTTCAAAGGCTGGAACTTCTTTAATGTCGGCGCAAGATGCCAGCTTTTGTAGCCAGCGAACTTCTACCTGTACACGGAATTTCAGAAGACCGAATTCACTAAAAATAGAGCGTAATGACGAAGTTTTACTACCGTAACGACCGTCAATCGGTGAAATCGCTGTCAGCGAAGATAATTCCATTGTTGGCAACTCCCAGGTTGAATTTAAAGTATTAACATTGAGCGAGAAAATCATCAGCTTGTCGCAGGATAGTCTTTTGATGCAGTAAAAAATCAAAACGACGACCACCTACTTGACGCCAGAGCACAGCACTACGAATGCCAGTTAATAACAACGCTCTAACTTTAGCTTGGATAATAGGGTTCTTTAACAAATCAATTGAGCCGTGAACCTGAATGCGAGGGCCAACAGGGCTAACTGCATCAACATAAACGCCCGCAAGTGCATTAAATACACCTTCAGACATGGGTTCAAAGTAACTTTTTTGGCGCTCCAATTGAGAAATTTTTTGCGATAAACGAGAGCTGTAATCATCATTTCTATTGATAAGACGCTCTAGATTGATTAAACCTTGCTGGTAAGTCATCAATTCAAGCGTTAATTTTTCTCTTCTTACCGCTTGATGAATGGCCTTCAGTGTTTGAAAGCCTAATTTTAAGTGGCTGACTTGATTGCCATAAACATCTAATGTTGAAGTTGGATTGAGATTAAAAACACTGTTAACCATCACTTCAACATCGCTCTCGTTCGCACTACCTTGGTAAGCAATTTGTTGAACAAGACGACTTGCTTGGCAGATGCCTGCCAATGCAAGTGTTATATCACGAAAATCTTTAGCCACATCTACTCCTGAATACGGGTTTCAATGATACCGCCACCTAAACAGACTTCGTCTTGATAAAAGACGGCTGATTGTCCCGGAGTCACTGCTGCAACAGGATAATCAAAGCGGACTTCAATTTTATCTTCACCTAATGGTGTTACTGTACACGCAATATCAGGTTGGCGATATCGTGTTTTAACAGTACAGCGGAAAGCTTCAGTAATAGGTTCTCTCGATACCCAATGTAACTGCTGAGCAATTAAACCGACAGACATTAATCTTGGATGTTCATGGCCTTGAGCGACAACAAGAATGTTGTTCTCAACATCTTTATCAACGACATACCAAGGATCTTCTCCGCCATCTTTTGTACCACCAATACCTAAGCCTTTACGCTGACCTAATGTGTGATACATCAAGCCTTGGTGTTCACCAATGGTTTCACCATCAACAGTCACGATAGCGCCGGGCTTTGCAGGTAAATAGCGCGATAAGAAATCGGTAAATTTACGTTCACCGATAAAACAAATACCTGTTGAATCTTTTTTCTTTGCTGTCGCTAACTCAAGTTTTTCAGCAATTTTTCTGACTTCAGGTTTTTCCATTTCGCCAACAGGGAAAAGGCTTTGTGCAATTTGCTCGTGACTTAATGTGTATAAGAAATAGCTTTGGTCTTTGTTATTATCAACACCGCGAAGTAATTGACTTTTGCCATCAATATCACGACGGCGAACGTAGTGACCAGTAGCAATATAATCAGCACCTAAATCTTCAGCTGCATATTCTAAAAATGCTTTAAATTTTATTTCTTTATTACACAGAATATCTGGGTTTGGGGTGCGGCCCGCTTTATATTCGGATAAAAAGTGTTCAAAAACATTATCCCAATATTCAGCAGCAAAATTGATGGTATAAAGCTCAATGCCAAGTTTATCGCACACAGCTTGCGCATCGGCAAGATCGGTAGAGGCTGAGCAATATTCTGTATCGTCGTCTTCTTCCCAGTTCTTCATAAACAGACCAACGACCTGATATCCCTGTTCCTTAAGAAGATAGGCTGAGACGGATGAATCTACGCCACCGGACATTCCTACGATGACTTTTTTTTGGCTGTTATCTGACATGACTGGATCTCACTGCGGAAAAATAAGCGCCATACTTTACCATATCACAGAGACAGGTGCATCAAGTCTTGCTCTGTTTTTAATGCCTTGTTTTTCTTTCGTCATCATTTAATGGAAAGGATCGCCAAAACTGCTTAAAAGAGATAAGGGATAGCGTTGACCTTGTTGATAACAAAGTAGACTTTCTCTTACCAACGGTGAGCGTAATTGCTGGCTATGCATAATTTCATCGGCGCTAACCCAGTGACAACAATCAATATCGCTATCTTGAGGTTGAGTTTCCAATTGTTCTTGCGCTTCAATAAGAAAAAGAAAACGTAGAAAAGGCGTTTTATCTGGGGCAATCCATTGATGTAATTTAAGAAAATACTGAACGGGAAGTGTTAATCCAGTCTCTTCCCATAATTCGCGTTGAACCGCTTGAATCAGTGTTTCATTGGCTTCAAGGTGTCCAGCTGGTTGATTCCAAGTTGCTTTTCCATTGACCGTTTCTTCAACAACGAGAAACTTATTTTTTGCATGAACGATACAAGCGACAGTCACATTAGGTTTAAACAAAATCAATCTCCTTCCATTCACCGGGTAATAAATTATCCAATGTAATATTTCCCATACTAAAGCGGATCAAACGCAATGTTGGATAACCGATATGTGCCGTCATTCGTCTCACTTGACGGTTTTTACCTTCAAATAACGTTATTTTTAACCAAGTTGTCGGGATAGTTTGACGTTCTCTAATTGGCGGATTTCGCGCCCATAACCATTCAGGTTGTTCAACTATTTCGACTTGTGCAGGTAATGTTTTGCCATCTTTAAGCGCTAATCCATCTCTAAATTGTTGTAATGAGATATCGCTTGGGCTCCCTTCAACCTGAGCATAGTAGATTTTTCCTGTTTTTTTACCCGGTTGTGTTAATTTTGCTTGTAGCTTTCCATCATTTGTTAAGACTAAAAGTCCTTCACTGTCTCTATCTAAACGTCCAGCAGCATAAATATCACGAACAGGAATAAAATCTTTTAGTGTTTTTCTGCCATTTTCGTCTGTAAATTGAACAAGAACATCGAAGGGCTTGTTGAAGATAACGACTTTACGCTCACCTCTTGGGCGCACGGGTTTTCTTTGTGCTGATGGCGTGTGATGTTTTCTCGATTTAGCGCTATTTTTAAGTTGATTTGCCATAGTTAATTTTTGTAAAAAATGGGAGATTGATTATACCTTAAAAGAGAAGCGATTGGCGTTAGCTGAATAATCAAGTAGTATTGACAGGTCTCTTACAAAAAATTAACAAAGCATGCGCTTACATGAAAGGAGAGGTAAATGGAAAGCAAAGTAGTTGTTCCGGCTAATGGCGCTAAAATTACACTAGATGCTAAAGGTAAGCTTGTTGTTCCAAATAATCCGGTTATCCCTTATATCGAAGGGGACGGTATCGGTATCGATGTTACGCCAGCAATGTTAAAAGTTGTTGATGCTGCAGTTGAAAAAGCTTACGGCAAAGAACGTAAGATTGAGTGGATGGAAGTCTACACCGGCGAAAAATCAACACAGGTTTATGGTAAAGATGTTTGGCTACCAGAAGAAACCTTAGATCTTATCCGTGAATATCGTGTTTCTATTAAAGGTCCTCTTACTACCCCAGTTGGCGGTGGTATCCGTTCATTAAACGTTGCATTACGTCAACAACTAGACCTCTATATTTGCCTACGTCCAGTACGTTATTACAAAGGTACTCCAAGCCCAGTTAAACAACCTGAACTAACTGATATGGTTATCTTCCGTGAAAACTCAGAAGATATCTATGCAGGTATTGAGTGGAAAGCAGGCTCAGCAGAAGCAGATAAAGTGATTAAATTCCTGCAAAATGAAATGGGTGTAACCAAGATCCGCTTCCCACAAGATTGCGGTATTGGCATTAAACCTTGTTCAGAAGAAGGAACTAAACGTTTAGTTCGTGCGGCAATTGAATACGCTATCGATAACGACCGTGATTCAGTTACATTGGTACACAAAGGTAATATTATGAAATTTACCGAAGGTGCCTTTAAAGACTGGGGCTACGAGTTAGCTCGCGAAGAGTTCGGTGGCGAATTATTAGATGGTGGCCCTTGGGTTAAAATCAAGAATCCAAAATCAGGTAAAGAAATCATCGTTAAAGATGTTATCGCTGATGCGTTCTTGCAACAAATCCTATTACGTCCAGCAGAGTATGATGTAATCGCATGTATGAACCTAAATGGTGACTATATTTCTGATGCATTAGCAGCTCAAGTGGGGGGTATTGGTATCGCTCCAGGTGCAAATATTGGTGATGAGTGTGCTTTATTTGAGGCAACACACGGTACAGCACCTAAATATGCAGGCCAAGATAAAGTTAACCCTGGTTCTATCATTCTTTCCGCTGAGATGATGCTACGCCACATGGGTTGGACAGAAGCTGCTGACTTAATCATTAAAGGTATGGAAGGCGCGATTGCCGCTAAAACTGTCACTTATGATTTCGAGCGTCAATTAGAAGGCGCTAAACTGCTAAAATGTAGCGAGTTTGGTGACGCGATTATCAAACACATGTAATTGTTGATTTGATAAATAGTTAACGGGAGCTTATTAGTTCCCGTTTTTTATTGTCAATTTTGAAACGGTTATCAAAAAGTTATCAAAACGAATTATCAAAACTAGCTAAAACCTCTAAATTTATATGAGTTATTTTAGGTGAAAATGAGCCAATTATCCTTGATAAGGAGAGCGAATGTTAATTTATAATTTTTTATGGAGAGAGGATATATATCTATTTACGAAAGATTGGATATAAAAATTACTCTAATTCAAGTATGGCTTTATTGATAGATAATACATAGTTGATCACAGGTATTGGATATATATCTGGTATAATACATAAAAAGTATCTCCTGCCTGAAGGGATTTTCTTATGTCGTATGTCAGTATTAATGATTTCAAATTACTAAATATTAAATACCAAAAATATTTTGACCTTTTCAGTAAAACAAATGCATTCACTAATCCTGTTATTGATACTAAACTTCAACAAAGATTTGGTTTTTACCTGTTTATGCTTGAGTCTCTTTGTAATGAAAAAGATATTGATAAGATAAGTAATTATATTACTGATACAGAATATAATACTTATTTAACAGGTGATCGTTATGATGACCATGGTATTGATGCATTTTTCATTGATGAGGAAAATAAAGAGATAAAATTATTCAACTTTAAATTTCGTGAAAAATTTAAATCAGATCAAAAGCAAAGTTTTAATGAAGCTTTTATTTCTACTAAACTAGTCAATTGTATAATGAACGAAAGCATAACTGGTTTAGATGGAAAGCTTAAATTATATGTTCAATCTGTCAATGAAATGCTTAATGGTAACGATGTTTGGAAGCTTTCGCTTTATATGATCAGTAATGAAATGGTTCCGATAGAGCATGACGAGAGTGCCATCCAGCAACTAAAAAGTTTTTATGACATGGAAGTGATATCGATATGTTTGCCTCATATTGCTAGTATTATGTCAATAAGACCGGCTCCTATTAATGCTGAATTGATAATCGATAATGATGCATTAATGTCCTACTCTGAAAGCTCAATATCGACATCAAAATCATATGTTGTTCGATTGAACGCTGCTGATGTGATAAGGATTACATGTAGAAATGTTGATCT
Organism: Proteus alimentorum; assembly: GCF_002607735.1. GTDB lineage: Bacteria > Pseudomonadota > Gammaproteobacteria > Enterobacterales > Enterobacteriaceae > Proteus > Proteus alimentorum. Next base: position 1,545 of record NZ_NBVR01000042.1, on the reverse strand, counting down.
ACGTTTAGAGCATAATTGTGAGAGTATTGAACAGTTAGCTGAAGAAAAGATAGATTTTAGTGTACTGTTTGATAACGTAAGGGGTTTAGTTCAGCGATCACGATATAATGGAGGAATAGCCAAAACCCTTCGAGAGGAACCAGGGAAGTTCTTCATGTATAATAATGGCTTAACCATTGTTGCTAATGATATTAAAGCATATCCTGTAAATGGAAATAGAAAAGTTAGAATTAGTCTTACAGGCATTCAGGTACTGAATGGAGGTCAGACACTTAGGACTTTTCATGATTTTAATGCTACAGATAAATCCCACATTACGGAGTTTCTTTCAAAAAGCGAAATTCTTGTGCGAATTTTTAATGCTTCGAGTAGTGAAACTGCAAATAAAATAGCTGAGTATACAAATAGCCAAAATTCCATTTCAAACGTGGATCTTAAATCATTAAGCACATTGCAAATACAGTTGGAACAGCTACTAGATGCCCACGATATTATCTATTCTAGAAAAAGTGGCGATACTGGAATGGATGATAAAAAAGAATACCGTTATAAAATTAGCATGGAGCAGTTTGGCCAGATACTTTTTGCTATACAAGGATTCCCAGAGAAATCATCAAATCAAAAGCAACATATTTTTGGCAAGTATTACGATGAAATTTTTAGTGAAGCAAACTTTAATTTATCCGAGGCTCCCGAAATAATCGATTGTTACTTTAATGTTAAAAAAGCATATTCATTATCAACTGATAGTATCCAAAAAATAGAACAGAAAATTTTCTATATACTTTATATGCATAAAATTCGAAGTGATTTAAACTACGAACAATGTATTAATCTCTTAGAAAAAGCACTTAAGAGTTTTGATACGACTAATGTTAATCTAACAGATGCTCGTAAAATGATTCAAGTGCGCTTTAAGGATCATCTAAATTCGATTCTTCATTCAGAAGATTAACTAGGATATTCTCTTCTGAAAAATAAGGTTCGCTTCATAATTAAGCAGCAGATGATATTAGACCTTAGCAAGGTTGATATCATCTATAGTTTTACTGCGAAATCACTTTTCTAAAATAATTGAAATGAAACAGAAAAGTTGAAAAATTTAAAATAAAGAAATATGGTCTAGTCAGTATATTATGCTATATCTAGCATAATATACTGACATTCTTGTTTAATACACATAGAGTTTATTTATATCACTACTTTGATCCAATCTTTCCCTCGATCATCATGGTATTTATCTGTTTGAATTTGGTTCTTATGACCGAGTAAATCTTTAGTGTTTATACCTTGTGCTCGATATAACCTTTCAGATAAAGAACGCTGTTCATGAAATGTTGCAGGCGTTCCTTCTCCCCAATCAATATCTGTTTTATTTCTCGCCTTTTTAAAGTTAGTCGTTAGCGTATTTGCAGTAACTTGATCACCACGTTTAGATTGTGAAGTGGTATGAAAGTAATGAATTGTCCACTTCCCCTAAAATAAGACAGCTATAATTAGATTTTCTGCCCTTTAATTTGCAGAGGTCATGATGAAAAAAGTCCG
>NZ_NBVR01000006.1 GCF_002607735.1 Proteus alimentorum | reverse complement strand
ATCAAAAGGGGCGAGATCATGAGCAAGTTTTGCAAAGTCGTGACGATTTCCTACCCCCATTGCCCAACAGTTATGGATCATCAAAAAGGCACCGCGCCCCATTTTTATTTCATCCCCTGCCATCGCAATAATGGACGCAGCGGAAGCGGCAATGCCCAAAATATTGACCGTTACCTTGCCACTGTGAGCACGAAGCAAATTATAAATTGCCAACCCTTCAAACATATCGCCCCCTGGACTATTGAGGTTAACGACAATATCTTGCTCACCAATGGCACGAAGTGCGGCGGAAATCCGTTTAGCGGTGACACCTTCACCCCAATAATCTTCTCCAACTACGTCCAATATCGAAATCGAGTTATCCGTACTGGATGCCCGAATACGGCTATTCCATTTATCCAGTGCTTTGGGTTTCAGCTCATAGCGAATCGATGCGCAGGGGCGATCCTCCAGCGCGACTGGCAACTGATTTTTTTTCATGACGATTACTCCTCGGGACGAGGTAGATTGGATTGAGATGGGGTTACAGGTTCACCTTCAGGAAATAACCAGTTAGTGATCTGTGCTTTGAGCTTTTCAGCTTCATTGTTCGTGATATCTTTTCCGAGCTGATCCAGTGGCGTTAAANGATTGGATTGAGATGGGGTTACAGGTTCACCTTCAGGAAATAACCAGTTAGTGATCTGTGCTTTGAGCTTTTCAGCTTCATTGTTCGTGATATCTTTTCCGAGCTGAGCCAGTGGCGTTAAATTAAGCTGAACCGTATAAATATCGCCCCCTTCAATAGGCGGTAAATTCTCTAACCGTCGAACATCATTTCGGCTCATCCAGCCATTTTGTAACGCTGTTGTGTAATAAGCTGAACGTCCTGCACTGTCTGCACGTAATAAGCCCTCAACAGAAAATTCCGCATAATAATCATCATCACTGTCGAGTAAACAACGATTAATTTCTTGCTCAATATTGACCAATAAGGGACGTAGTGTATTAGTCAAAAACTGCATATTCATCCCTTCCACACTGGATGCCCAACTACTTTGCTTATCGGCATGCCCCACCATAAAAGGCGGAACGCGAAACCAACGGCAAATTTCCTCAATGCTAAATCCACGACTTTGTAATAATTGCGCAGTTTCAGGGTTCATGGTGACATTTTGATAAGACAAATCCGCTTCGAGGATCATCACCTTT
>NZ_NBVR01000037.1 GCF_002607735.1 Proteus alimentorum | reverse complement strand
ATCAAAAGGGGCGAGATCATGAGCAAGTTTTGCAAAGTCGTGACGATTTCCTACCCCCATTGCCCAACAGTTATGGATCATTAAAAAGGCACCGCGCCCCATTTTTATTTCATCCCCTGCCATCGCAATAATGGACGCAGCGGAAGCGGCAATGCCCAAAATATTGACCGTTACCTTGCCACTGTGAGCACGAAGCAAGTTATAAATTGCCAACCCTTCAAACATATCGCCCCCTGGACTATTGAGGTTAACGACAATATCTTGCTCACCAATGGCACGAAGCGCGGCGGAAATCCGTTTAGCGGTGACACCTTCACCCCAATAATCTTCTCCAACGACGTCCAATATCGAAATCGAGTTATCCGCACTAGATGCCCGAATACGGCTATTCCATTTATCCAGTGCTTTGGGTTTCAGCTCATAGCGAATCGATGCGCAGGGGCGATCCTCCAGCGCGACTGGCAACTGATTTTTTTTCATAACGATTACTCCTCGGGACGAGGTGGATTGGATTGAGATGGGGTTACAGGTTCACCTTCAGGAAATAACCAGTTAGTGATCTGTGCTTTGAGCTTTTCAGCTTCATTGTTCGTGATATCTTTTCCGAGCTGATCCAGTGGCGTTAAATTAAGCTGNGATTGGATTGAGATGGGGTTACAGGTTCACCTTCAGGAAATAACCAGTTAGTGATCTGTGCTTTGAGCTTTTCAGCTTCATTGTTCGTGATATCTTTTCCGAGCTGATCCAGTGGCGTTAAATTAAGCTGAACCGTATAAATATCGCCCCCTTCAATAGGCGGTAAATTCTCTAACCGTCGAACATCATTTCGGCTCATCCAGCCATTTTGTAACGCTGTTGTGTAATAAGCTGAACGTCCTGCACTGTCTGCTCGTAATAAGCCCTCAACAGAAAATTCCGCATAATAATCTTCATCACTGTCGAGTAAACAACGATTAATTTCTTGCTCAATATTGACCAATAAGGGACGTAGTGTATTAGTCAAAAACTGCATATTCATCCCTTCCACACTGGATGCCCAACTACTTTGCTTATCGGCATGCCCCACCATAAAAGGTGGAACGCGAAACCAACGGCAAATTTCCTCAATGCTAAATCCGCGACTTTGTAATAATTGCGCAGTTTCAGGGTTCATGGTGACATTTTGATAAGACAAATCCGCTTCGAGGATCATCACCTTT
>NZ_NBVR01000024.1 GCF_002607735.1 Proteus alimentorum | reverse complement strand
TAAATCACCTCCCACCGGAGGCATATCGAAAACAGTTGGAAAACTCTAATTTAAAGTGTCTCAATTAATGGGGAGTGGACATTACGATAACATGGACGAATTAGTTATCAACCTTGTTGGAAATTTCCTCGTATAACACAAAAAGAGTGGCAATGTTTATGATTACAAAGTAAAACAGGATGAAAAAGCCATTACAAGGAACACACCCATCAACCAAGAAGGATTAATAGGTGGCCTGATCTATCAGATTAAAGCATAAAACTATTAGTACACGAACAATTAGAGAATGGAAGGAATGACTTAAGGTAATTTATTACCCTATAAATAATCAATTCAATTCACATTGGTAATATCTATAATATTTTGTTTATAAATTTTATTTATCTCTTTGTAGGCACTTTCAATGGTATGAACAGAAAAACTATTACCCAGTTCAATTTCTAGCTCCGATGAAAGATCTCCATATAATTTTTCTAATGATATTGAGTTAGGTTTCGGTTGTAGTAAATAACGCGTTAATATAATTAATCCACAAAGTAAATTTTTAGCTTTAGTAGCATTATTCAAAGATGGTATAACTGCTTTATGTATTTCCTTTAATTTAACATAGTTCGTTACCTTTAAATCTGGAATATCATTTACCTTCAAAAGCTCATCCATATCTTTTGCCAAAATTGATTTACTCATTTTATTTTCACGCTGATATTTTGCAATATCTATTTTTACATACTCTAAAACTTTCTCAACTTGTAAGTCAGTTAATGGTTTTGACATATCTACATGAAAAATAATCTTATCTGTTATATATACTTCATTTTGATCTAACAAGAATGAAAGAGAAAAAAATGCATCCATTTCACTCTTATTTTTAAAATTAAATTCATTGCAAGTATTTAATTTTTTTTAAATGTAAGTGTTGGTGTTTTTATAGTCCTTTGTATAGGTCTACTTTGGTATATTGAATAATCATAAGGTTTTATCAAATCATATGGCTTTCCAATATGCGTAATGGTTTTATTATTTTGTTCTTTTTTTATCTTTGGTTTGTAGTCTAGCGAATAATAATACTTTAATGCTAATGTTAAATCATTATCAATACACAAAACATAAGGTGGGTATTTGTGCATAATTTTAAAATCTAATGAACTGTACTGTTTTAAAATATTACAAATAGATTTTTCACATTTAATTTTTAATTTATTATAATATGAAAAACATTCTTCATCTTCCTCTATACATTGCTCAATAAGATTCTCAATGTAATTAAGTATTTCTTCTAATAAACATTCCTTGTCGCTTCCAATAACAATACAATCTAATAATTTCATGACTAAGCCTTCATAGAGATATCGCTCATTAAACTCTTCCAAAATATAATCAAGCTCACATTTTATAGATTCATCTAAATTAAGTATAGTATTATAATCAGAGGAAAAATTCATCCTGACTGATAATTTATACATCTCTTGTGCTATTAAATTAGTTATATCTGATAGTGCATCACTATCATAGTCATAGTCATCTTTTAGTTTTTTCATTTAATAAAATCCTTGTTTCATACGTGATAGGAAAATTATGCCAATAAATATAGCCATCTGTCACGGTAATTTTTTATTGATTTTTTTTACCGTGATATGACATAAGATTACATGTAAGAATATAGCCATTACCCAGTGGAGAAAAAAAATGAAAAAACATATTTTATTTATAATTACCATTATAACATTAACTATTAACTTTAATTGCCAACAATCACTAATACATATCTTAAATGTAATAATCAACATTGAGATAAATTAAAAATTGTACATAACCTTAATTGAATAAGAGCATTAGAAAATTAACTGGCATAGCTATGCCAGTTAATTAAAAAAGTACCAATGATATTAAAAATTTAAATATTCGTGTAACTAATACTTAATAAACCCTAGGGATTCAATATTTGACTTGATTTCCATAAAATCATAATTCATAAATAGATCATGATCTATAGCTAATACTAACCTTTTTTTAGCTCTTGTAAGAGCAACGTAAACTTTCTTCCATTCTTTATTAAAAGTTTCAGTTGACTTTAAATCTGTTTGAATTAAATATTTTAATAAATTAGGCGTCAGTATAATTACACAAGTATCAGCATCAAGGCCTTTTATAGAATCAATGCTTTTAACTTTAAATTGAGTATCATTAGCATTATATGATTGACAAAAATCATACAGTTGAGCAAAATGAGTTTTCTCTAATTGTATTGAGTGCCTAGAAATAAGCATAGTTATTGCTTTTTTATCTCCATATTTTTGTATATCATTTATAAAATCACTAAAAGCTGCTTTTACAACTAATACTTTATCTTTTTTATGATTAGAATCACGAATCATATCCTCAACATCTCTAGGAAATGAGTATTTTGGTTTGGTAGATGTGGAATATTTATCTACTTTTTTATCAATGCATACTATTTGATTAGTACTTATATATTGTTCAAGTAATATATAATATCTCTCATCTGTTGATTCTAAATACATCAACTCACCAATAATTTCCGATAAAGATTCTTGCTGTTGTTCTTTATAACAAAATCGATTAGAAATATTTAATATTTCTTTTGGAACTCTTCTTGTTAAATTATTAATATCATGTATATGTGCATACTTTTCTAAAGATATTCGTTTAACAAATAAATCGAGCTCTTGAGGATATTTTATCGCTTGCTTAGGATCTCCAATCATATAAATATCTATTCCATTACTACCTAATACCTCAAAAAAACGCAGAGCATCACTATCTAAATCTTGCACCTCATCAATAAATATTTTGTCAAAGCAGTTTGTTAAAATATTTAAAAGCCGCCTAACTCTAGATTTTTTTACTTTAGTATTATGTTTACTTATAGTCTCATCAACAATTTGCTTAGATATATTATAGACTTTTTCTGCATGAATAATATTTCTTTCCTTCAATCGCTTTATTTGCCAATTTTTTAATCTAATGTCTGCAGGCAATAACATAATAGATGCATCATTATATACATCTCCAAGTGTGAACGATGAAAATGGATACACTATTTCATTTAATAAAAAACTATGTACTGTCTGTATATAAAGATTTGACGGGATAAAACCATATTGATTGATTATTTCCTGCTCTATTTTTGATGTTGCTGAATTTGTGTATGTTAGTGCAAATATTTTTTTATGGCTATTACATGCTTTAGAATGAGCAATCACTGATTTTGCTAATCCAAATGTTTTGCCTGCACCCGCCCCAGCAATTTGAATTTCAATCATAGTACTGCCTCAATTACCTCAGCTATATGAGCTGGTAATTTTATATCTAGCGGTTCCTTTTTTGCTGCCATTGCATCACATATATCCAACATTCTCGCAGCTTTGCCACTAATCATATAATCAGATACTTCTTTTATATTACCAGCCATACCAAACAGAGTATTTAGTAGTTCCAAGTTACCATCTGTTTCTACTAAATCAATTTCAAGCGTATAATTCCTCGTTGTCCTAACCGTAACGTTTGCATTACTCAAATCATAAGCATCATGTTTTTCTTTAGCTGTATCTGAATTGTCATAATCACGAATAACGCCAATTTTCTTATTGGTATTACCTTTGTTTAAAGCTAGCCATATATCTAGAAAATTAGTGTATCCGCGTTGACCTATCGCAATAACTTCTACATCATTGAGTACGTTAGTTTCTTTCGACAAAAATGTGCTAATTAGCATCTCTTCTGTCGTACCCTCTACCAAAATAACCTTGTTTGCAAATAACAGTTTGAGAATATCAAAATTCGGTCTTTTTCTTAAATAATCAACTAATTTTTCTGGTGCTCCAGCTAAATTAATTGCTTTATCACCAGTGAATGCCAACACATTTGATATCTGTAATTTATTAATAATAGTAGGATTATGAGTGGAAATAATAGTTTGAACTAATGTACTACTATTACTAGAACTTTTCTCTATAAAATCTCTCACTAAACGTAAGTTATTTACACTGAGGTGAGCCTCTGGCTCTTCAATACAACATAGATTAAACGTATCACCACAAGATTTATAATATGCAAAAAGAATTAGTATATAAATAAGGTTACGTTTTCCTAAACCTTTTTGATATAAAAATTCATTTCCATATCGAAGAGTAATATTTGATAATATATTTTTCAAATTAGGCAGGTTAGGTATACACTCTAGCTTCTCAACAATATCATTGTAATTATCAAAATCTGGATTATTACCAATAATTTTATCAAATGTATCTGTTTTTTCTATTGCAGTAAAAAATTCTGAATAGGCTGTATTGATCTCACTTTTGTCATTTTCACCTAACGTATTCATAAGTAATTTTGTAAAAATACTATTAGACTTCATTGAACTACTTTCAGAAAAATCATCTCTTTCAGCATTTATATTGTGAATACTAACATTTCTTAGATCACTAAAACCAATTACTTTTTCATTATTTACAGAAACAATTTGATAGTCATATAGTTCTATTGGTAGGATGAACCAATTAACCTCATCAATACTCTTTCCTGCAAGCAGCTTTCGAGTTAGCTCAAGTATATCATTATCATTTTTAGGCTTGAACTCATATCTAATTCTATAACTCTCCTCATCACCATCTGCTACAATCCATTTCGCTAAAAGTGCAGTTTCATAACTATTTTTAGGATCAGTAAACTCTATTGTCACTAATACTTTAGGGATCTTACTTAACTGCACTCCCTCTGGTTCATCATCTATTATTGAAGCAAAAAATTCTAAGATAGAATCTTTGTTAAGATCAGAAATGTTTAAACGCTTTTGGTTAAAATCAATTTGATTACCACTAAGGGGTAACGATAACGCAGAGAAGAAATTTGTCTTGCCTGTATCGTTTTCTCCAATAACAATAGTGAGCTTCTGAAGTTGGGCTTCAAAAGAACGAAAATTACGATAGTTACTGATCGATACTTTTTTGATATACATAAAGTTTGCCTTAAAAGGATACAAAACAATATGTCACAACTGTACTACAAATAACCTCACGAATGTAAGCTTCCTAGCTTTAAAACATAATAACATAACCATTTTGTTAGCAACTCATCATGTCTCATGGCTTATACTCACCTATAGAAGCATGGGTTTGTGTGATAATATATCCCCTACTACAAATCTTTTTTACAGACAGTAACTAGCTCAGTGATGTATCAAAATGTGGATAGCAACTACTTATAGTTATACGTTTAGTTATACTATAAACCATTAACAAAAAACACATCTTAAAAATCAATCAATTACACACTTAATTCAACTTACGCCAGCACAACGGTTTCAAAAACAAGAAGTTAGCGAAATCGACAGGACTATACACTGACAACAAAAGGACTATGAATGATACGCAAATGACACGCAAATGGTACGCGGATCATTTAAAGTTTAGAAAAGCTCACTTCGGTGGGCTTTTTTAGTTTCAATGACCAAGCAAATACATTCTTCCTCTTCAACTTTTATAGCATATTCATCATAAATTATTGCTAAACCCTAGCCGCATACATATAAGTTTTACAATTTTTTCTTAAGAATGAAAATACAAAAACGAGTGAATCTACAGTCATAAAAAATTTCTGGAATAAAATTAGTTACTTACTCTTTTATATAAAAGCTATTTAATAACAATGTCATGAGTCTCTAAAATCTATTATTACAAGATCATTTTTAGTAAAAACGATCATATTTAATTAGCTCTATTAATCCTATATATGACTGGTTTAAAATAATACAAAATACCTATTCTAAAGAGTTTAAGAGGATCATAATGAAAATACTCTTAATTGAAGATCACGAAAAAACAGCCAATTGGGTTAAAAAAGGGCTAGAAGAAGCTGGATATACTATTGATATTACGAATGATGGTCGTGATGGCCTCTATTTAGCATTAGAAAATGATTACAAATTGATTATTCTTGATATCATGCTTCCCGGAATGAACGGTTGGAATATTTTAAAAATATTACGCACATCAAAGTCAGTCCCTGTGATTTGTTTAACAGCAAGGGATGCTATAGATGACCGAGTTAAAGGATTAGAATTAGGTGCAAACGATTATTTAGTAAAACCTTTCTCATTTTCAGAATTATTGGCAAGGGTCAAAAATCAATTAAGAGTTCAAAAAAATATTTCAACAATTATTGAAATTGCTGACTTAAAAATCAATTTATCTCGTCATGAAGTGGAGCGTAATAATATACAGATCCCAATGACTCGCCAAGAATATTCTTTATTACTTTTTTTTGCTTTACATATTAATGAAATATTACCAAGGACATTAATTGCAAGCGAGATTTGGGGAATTAACTTTGATAGTGATACTAATATTGTAGATGTTGCTATCCGTCGTTTACGAAAAAAAATTGATGATGGATTTGAAATCAAATTAATCGAAACGGTTAGAGGAATGGGATATAGGCTAAATGGAGTCAATAATGAAAACAAAATCACTGAGATTTAAAATTATCTCTTTATTTATCATATTGATGATTGCAAATGCAGGTTTTATGTCTTTAACGCTTTATCAATCGCTTAAAAATGAATTAATATCTCGTGATAATACCTTACTTGTAAATCGTGCAGACCAATTAGTAAAGTTAATTAATAGTGGAATTGATATCAAAACATTACCTATCTATTTTCAACGTATGATGGATATGCAACAAGATATTATTTATATTACGGATGCTAATAATAAAATTTTAGTTGATACTAATTCAGATATTTTATTTGCAGATCATCTAAAAACCACTGATACAAAGAATATAGATTTAAACATGATTACCTCCTGGGAAACAGAATCAGGTGTTCCTGTTTCGGCTATTAACTTTACAATAGAATCACCAATAGGTGTGCTAAATGTAGTGATCGCCAAAGCATCCTTTGTGCGCATCAGTATGCTAAGCGAATATTTAAGTAAAATATTGATTATCTCATTAGCTTCTATTTTATTTATGGGAATATTAAGTTTTTGGTTAATTAAACATGGATTGAGAGATATCCGTTTTCTTAGCCAAATTACGGCTAAAACAGACAGACATACTCTTAGCCAAACCATAAATATCTCACAACTTCCCAATGAACTGAAAAGTTTAGGTGACTCATTAAATATAATGAGAAAAAGGTTAAAAAATGATTTTGTAAAGCTAACTCAATTAGCCGATGACTTGGCTCATGAGCTCAGAACCCCCATTAACGCTATAAAAGTTCAAAATGAAATTATGTTACAACGCTCTCGTAGCGTAGAAGAATATGAATCAATTATTATTAGTAATATTGAAGAACTAGATAAACTTGCAAAAATAATTGAAAATATTTTATTTATCGCTCGTGCTGAAAATAAAAATATCATTTTAAATAGAGAAAGCCTGGATTTATCGGATCTAATTGATGAAATTTATAACCTATTTTCATTTTATGCAGAAGAAAAACAGATTACCTTATTAAAAGAGCCTACAACATTAACAGTTAGTGCAGATCACTTACTTTTTACTCGCATATTAATGAACCTCATATCAAATGCAATTAAATATTCTCCCGCTAATACACAAGTCGTCACTCAATGTAAAAAAGAAAAAAATCAGTTACTGATTTGTATCAGTAATATTGGTGATGAATTGAATCAACATGAACAAATATTTACTCGTTTTTGGCGTGGTGATAATGCAAGAACAACAGATGGAAATGGCTTAGGCTTATCAATAGTACAAGCGATTATGACATTACATGAGGGTAAAGTCAGTTACGAGCGTATTGGAAAACATAATGTATTTATTTTAACCTTTCCATGCTAATTACGCGATATGACAAAATTGTCATCTTTTTGTCAGCTTTTTTATAAAACATCTCTGCATAATTAATTTATCAATCAAATATCTTCTTAATTATGTAGAGGTAACATCATGAAAAAAAACAGGAAAAACAACCTATCAGAAATTACACCTGAATCTGTTTTTATGATGAAACGACGTAATTTACTAAAATTATTAGGTATCGGCGCTGCTGGAATAGCGGTTTCATCCACTGTAAAAGCCGATTTATTTTCATGGTTTACTGAAGATAATAAACCAACAACACCAAAATCATCCCGTAAAGAATTACAATTTATTCAACCTGAAGAATATCAATCTTCATTACAATTAACTCATGAAGATAAGGTAATCGGATATAACAATTTCTATGAATTTGGCCTTAATAAATCCGATCCGGCTAAGTATGCACACACAATGAAAACAGAAGAATGGACATTAACTATTGATGGTGAAGTTAATCGTCCACTTACTTTAAACTTAGACGATATTAATCATAAATTTCAATTAGAAGAACGTATCTATCGTATGCGTTGTGTTGAAGCATGGTCGATGGTCATTCCTTGGATCGGTTTTCCATTAGCGAGCTTACTTTCTTTGGTTGAACCCAATAGTCGTGCAAAATATGTTGCCTTTGAAACGCGTTATGCACCACAGGAGATGCGCGGGCAAGATAGTCGCTTCATTGGCGGTGGTTTGCAATACCCGTATGTCGAGGGATTAAGACTCGATGAAGCGATGAATCCACTCACATTATTGGCGACAGGGGTATATGGAAAATCCTTGCCAAACCAAAATGGTGCACCTATTCGCCTTGTTGTTCCATGGAAATATGGATTTAAGGGGATCAAATCCATTGTCAAAATTCGTTTAACTGAGTCAATCCCACCAACAACGTGGAATCTTTCAGCACCGCATGAATATGGTTTTTATGCAAATGTTAATCCAGATGTTAGCCATCCTCGTTGGTCACAAGCAACAGAACGCTTTATAGGCACAGGTGGATTAGGTCAAGTTACAAGACAACCAACATTATTGTTCAATGGCTATGGCGACCAAGTCGCGCATTTATATAAAGATTTAGATTTACGGAGAAATTTCTAATGAAACCAGTATATGGAATAGAAGTTAAGTTATTAAAAACCATATTCCATCTTATTGGTTTATTGGCTTTCACTTGGCTTATTTATACAATTTATACGCAAAATTTCAGCGCAGATCCTTCAAAAGATATTCAGCATTTTACTGGAATTACAACGTTACGTTTATTAATTATATTAGCTCTGATCCCTATGGCTGCCTTTTACTTAAAATTAAACACATTATTTCAGGTAAGAAAACTATTAGGATTATGGTGTTTTTTTTGGGCTAATTTACATTTAGCAAGTTATCTGCTACTTGAAATAGGTTGGGAAAATATTACTTTCTTTTTTAGCGAAGTTTTTTCCCGTATTTATCTTATTATAGGCGCTTTATGTTGGATAATTTTATTATTGATGGCTATAAGTTCATTTGATTGGTTAAAAAATAAATTTAATCAAGAATGGAAAAGAATACATAGTCTATTTTATCCACTCTTATTATTAGTCTGTATTCATTATTTTTTATCATTAAAATCGCCAACACCAGAGCCTATTATTTATCTAATTATTATTGGATTAACCTACTTTTTTCGCTTTTGGCAACAGAAAAAAAATAAATCAACTAATATATAAAATAACCTACCCACCAATTTAATTCTAATATTATATAAATGATCTTGTTAAAGCCTCATTTAAGAGGCTTTAACAAATTGTAATAAACTAAATAGTTGCCTATCAATTCAGCATTAGAAATACAATGATATATCCATAGAAAAATTACGCCCAGGAGCAGTAAAACGTTGTAAACCAAGACGATCACGATCTATTTGATTTGTTGTACCAAATTCGGGCAGACTTCTTAATGCATCCCAAGTACTATATTTTCTATTAAATAAATTAAAAACCCCAGCACGCAATACAATATTTTTATTTACATTATAGTAAGCTGTTGTATCAAATACAGTATAAGAATCACTAAGATATGGCCATTCACGACCATTCCGTATTGCTTGATTACCTTCTTTTCGTGCTGAATAAGTCATAAATATCCCTGCACCATATTTTTTATCCGCATTATCATAAGATAAGGAAGAAACCCATTTAAACGGTTGTACAGAAAGTAATGAATCTCCAGAAGCATCTTTTCCGCGTGTATAGTTAAATGTATTTCGCAATATATATGTATTATCTAAGCCGAATATTTTAGAAAGCCGAATTTCATTCGTTAGCTCAAAACCATAAACGTATGCTGAGGCAACATTACTATATTGAAGATGATTTTGTGGTAATGTTGGCTTATTCCAATAACTATCGCCCATATTAGGATCATACCACGGATTAGGAACTTGCTTTTCACTCTGCTTAAGATCAATAAAGTTATTGTATTTAGTATAATATACATTTACTTTATTAAATAATTTATCATTATTATAACTTAATGATATTTCATTACTTAATCCTTTTTCTTGCTTTAAATTAGGGTTAGGCTCTAAGCGATTACGAGCATCATTACCTCCATAATCAAAATAAAGCTCTTGAGCTGTTGGAATACGAAAACCCTGCCCAATTTTATATTGGAAAGTATAATTTGGTGTTATCTTATAACTGGTGGATAATGCCAAAGATAAAGCCTGATAATGATTATCAGTGAGATCGCTATCTTTCGCTAAAGATAATTTAGCATTATCTGTATGATGAGAAACATTATCATATCTACTGCCTAAAACTACATCTAATTTGTCATCAAACATTTTTATTTCATCAACAAAAGCAATACTAATATCTTGAGTATATACAGGTCTAATGATGCTATAATTAGATTGATAAGGTACTTTAGGCTTTCCTAGATATTTAGTATCTGTATTTTTATTGTTAAGTGTTTTTGTAGAATATGAAGTTCGTAGTGCTAATGAGTGCGTTGTATTAAATAAAGATAATGGCATTAATACTATTTCATTATTAATAAACCTACCATATTGAATGATATTCCTACTATTTTCTTCAAAAATATCATAATAATGACCATTATAATGTTCATCAAACGTAGAGCTAAATGCTTTTTGTTCTATTTTTTGCCAATTAAAGCTTGTCGTCATACTGTCAATATATCTTTCTGGAGTCCACGTATCAGAGAGTGTATATCTAATTCTTTTTGATAAATCATCACCAGTACGATAATAGGAAGAAAATAAGTACCAAGATTTTTCATCTGTATATGTTTTACCCTCACTGTATTCAAAAGTAGCACCTATTTTATGGTTTTGAATACCTAATAGATTAATCTTTGATAGTAAAGAATGACGCGTTTTTTCTTGAGGATCTGGTGTTCCTCTAGCAGAACCGAATATATCATTTTCATGTTTATAATTATTAGTTTCATGCCCATTACGATAAACATATAAGAGCATCCCTTCTACATCTTGTTGGGAAGTTGCAATACCGATCGTTTGCATTTTTTCATTATTTTTAGAAGTATAAACACTACGAGAAACAAATCCCCAATTACCTTCACTAATCAAATCAGCAGGATCTTTGGTAACGTATTTTACAGCCCCTCCTAATGCTCCACTACCTGAAAATATAGAATCAGCCCCCTTAGATATAATTACAGACTTTAAATGTTCTGTTTCTATATCATTCATACTTCCATTAAAATAACCATAACCTTTATAAATGGTATTATCGAAAGTTTCTGCTTGAGGGATATCATCAACCTGTATAGCAACACGATCTTTATCAACACCTCTTATTGCATATCCATTATTACCAAAACGCCCTTCGGATGAGACACCGACACCAGGAAGATGGCGAACAATATCTTCCATGCTAAATATTAAATTTTTTTCCAATTGTTCTGAATTTAATGTTTTTTCATTAATTTTTTCTTCTTTTTTTTCAATCACATAAAGAATATCTTCAGATATAGCTTTATTATTAAAAAAAACTATCGAGGTAACAACTAGATAGAGTAACGTTTTTTTCATAAACACTCCTTAATCAAGATATTGAATGATAATTATAATCATTATCATTCAATTCAATAAAAGGAATTGTAATACAATTGAAAATTTAGTTGTTTTATCTAATTAATAACAAATTAATTATATTTATATTTACATATATTAATTTAAATGCATTTTTTAAGAATAAAAAATCACAAAATCATAAGACGCAGTCTTAACCGCAATTTCCCCTTCCATACCTTTAATAATTAAATCATCTTTTTATTTATTGAAAGTACATCGTTTATTAGTGCCTAATAAACGGGCTTACCATCGAACAACACTCTGTCACCATCGTTAAAACCATCAATCTCATCACTTGTGAACTCAGGGATAAAAGGAGAGAACTGGTAGTCAACAATGTATGCACCAATAAACCCTGTTTTTGCTGTAACCCATACTGTTCCTGTGTTTTCCTTGGTTTTCGATTTTGGATTGCTAATGCAAAATGAAGCCCACTGTTCCGTATAGGTTTCTTTTATCTGTATACCATATTCACATTGACTAGATTTAACGCGCGGTGGCCCTGGTGAGACGATGTTATATTGCGTTTGGTAGTGAATTGTTTGGTCTAATGATAAATAAACAAGTATATTAAATGTTGGAACGATTAGCATAAGACCAAGGCAGCCGCCCCAATAAAAATTACCAAATACATATTTTGATGGGCGCAGAAAGGGGTGCCAAATTCCCCCTATTGCCCCTGTGAAAATGGCAAAAACAATAATAATCGTCCATTTAGGAAACCATTCAAATAACATCATCTTGTCGCCAAAATGAAATGAAAAAAATAGATAAGCCAGCCAAGAGTAGTAAAGGATAACAAAAATGTAAGTGGGTAATGATTTTTTCTTGCTACCTTTACCATATGACTTGAATTGATATTCCATAAAATCCTTTTATCGCTAAAAACGTGAGTTCCTCGAAGCACTGATTCATTATACATTTTAAATGCAAACTGATTATATCTATCATGAAACTACCACTGGGTAGATTTAATGTTTAGAAATAGATAAGCTATTGACTTCAATAAATTAAATCATAAATTGCTTATATATCTTAAAATTTTTTATAATTCTTTGGTAAACAACACGCTCTTTTTCTCCATCGAGCAAAAAATGAATTTAAGATCCTTTCTCTAATATCGATATTTTCTTTTGTTCCATTTTTTTCTTTTATTTCAAGGAGTAATATACCTA
Source organism: Proteus alimentorum (assembly GCF_002607735.1). Lineage (GTDB taxonomy): Bacteria > Pseudomonadota > Gammaproteobacteria > Enterobacterales > Enterobacteriaceae > Proteus > Proteus alimentorum. The sequence continues at coordinate 359,521 of NZ_NBVR01000024.1, read as the reverse complement.
AGAACGATCACTTTAACCCTCTATTATCTGCTCTACTTCATTCATTCCGAGTATCTTTTTCAACTCAATCAAATACCTAATCAACGACTTTCCCACCATTGTTGATTTACCCAATATGGGGTAGGTCTTGAACGTGATAAAGAGTACCATCAACTCGATTGTAACTTATTACCAGAACTGGATTTAATTATCTGGGTACTCAAAGTCGATGATAGAACGTGGTCTTCAGATTAACAGTGCTATCGCTTTCTGCGTTTCTTCCATCTCACGCGTTCTCACGTTATAGATTGATTGCTCTGGCACCTGTACTCGAACAGAAATAAAACGACCACTAGGGATATCAATCGGATCACCATCGTTGAAACCATCAATCTCATTACTTGCGAAAAGGAGAGAACTGGTAATCAACAATGTATGCCCCCATAGCCCCTGTTTTTGCTGTTACCCATACTGTTCCTGTGTTTTCCTTGGTTTTCGATTTTGGATTGCTAATACAAAGTAATTTCCACCGATCTGTAGAGATTTCTTTTATCCATATACCGTAGTCACATCGGCCAAATCGATTAGTGCTAGGGCCCGGTGATGTGATCTCATATTTAGTTTGGTAGTGAATTGTTTTGTTGGTTAATAAATACGTCAGTGCATCAAACACAGGAACGATTAATATAAGAGTGATAAATCCAGACTGATAAAAGTTTTTAAATGCATGCTTTAGTGGGCGGCGTAAAATGCTCCAAATTCCACTAATTACACTTACAATAACAGCAAATGTAATAGAAATAGTCCATTTGGGAAACCATTCAAATGACACCACTCTTGAGCTTAACATTAGTGACCAATATATGAATACTATCCAGATGACAAAAGGAACAACTATCCAGTTAACAGACATTTTTTTGTACCTGTTGCCCCGACTGTATGATTTAAATTGATATTCCATATAAGCCTTAATCCATTTCCCTAAATTAATTATTTACAGTTCAAACCAGCTACCTATTTATAGTCATAACCTTCCGTGACAATAGATTGAGTACAGAACTTTTTCTCAGCCATTACCAACCCTTTTTTACAAAAGGTGCCTTCATCGCATGATTTTCAAGGCTGACTTCTGCAAACATCTTTTTAAGTTTAGTATTTTCCTCTTCAAGCTCTTTTAATCGTTTAACATCATTAGTATCCATACCACCATACCTTGATTTCCAATTAATAGGATGGACTGCCTTCTCCCTCTGAGGTTAATTGAACAAAATATACTCAGCATGAGCATTATCATGAATGTTATCTATTTCGGTATTGATCTGGCTAAAAATGTTTTTCAGCTTTGTGGATTAAATCAGGCGAGTAAACCAGTTAAAAGAACAGCGCGGGTTTAATAAAACGACCGTGTTGGTGGCTAACAAGAACGCGAGAATAATCTGGTCGATGCTGAGAAATGATACCGAGTATCAGGCGGTTGGAAGTTAGTATCCATTTAGAGGAAGTGGACATAAGCATCTCAATGTACTTAATCTTTCTTGCAATCAACTTACCCATATTCCTATTGAAATAGAAAAGTTAACCCAGCTCAAAATGCTTGATTTCGGGCACAATAAGATTAGTCATATTATTGATGAGATAGGAAAATTAAAATAATTGCAATTTCTTTATCTAAGTGATGATAGCTTAAAAACATTACCAGAGAGGATGATTAATTTAACACAACTCACCAAACGAGATTTACATTGGAACAACTTCACCACAGAACCCTTAATAATAAAAAAATTAAGAGATAATGGATGTATTATTTTTATATAAAAGCTAACTAAATAATTGTATGTCTCTTTTTTCAACTCTAAAAATAATTTTCCAGTAAATCACCCTATTTTAGGATTGATATACTGGATTAACTTTATGGTCAAGTTTCAGAATTAAAAAGCCTTTATTATTCTTAAAGAAGAATAATCTTCGAGCCTATCATTGTCGCTTTTCCACCTACTCTCACTCGGCTAATTGTATTTTCCGTTGAGTCAATAATAACGTGAATAAGAGAGGAGCATTGCATTGCACGCCCCTGCTCTAATAGAAAATGTGTCTTATGAGGGAAAACATACTTAACAAGATAGCAGCCTAAAGCGCCACTAGAACTCCCTGTCGCAGATTCTTCATTGATGCCATATAAAGGTGCAAAGTTACGGCAATGAGCAGTAATCTCTTTATCTTGGCTAAGCTCAAAAACATGAAAGCCAATAGTATTAAATTCACGACTTAAGTCTGCAATCGTATCAAAATTAGGTTTTAGCGTATCTAATTGCCCAAATTGCACCGGGATCAAAATATCAGCTAATCCCGTTGAAAATATCTCAATGGGTAAGCCTGTTTCTGAAATAATTTCACAATTTATTCCCAATGCAGTAGCCACAGCATCGATATTGGGAGCTTGTCGCGAAACAGGTAGTGTTTGCTCCATAACGACATTCTCAGCATCAATTGCTACGCTTAAAATACCTGCTTTCGTTTTTTGTGTGTAATGACCAGAAGCCAATAAGTTGAGTGAAGATAAAGTGAAAAATACCGCTAATGTAGCATGACCGCAAAAATCAACCTCCCCTTCTGGGGTGAAAAAATCAACTTTAAAATCCGTCTCTTCACCTTGATAAACAAAAGCTGTTTCAGAAAAACCAACTTCTTTAGCGATAGCAATTTTCTGTTCATCACTTAATTGAGGGGGATTAAGTACCACGCCAGCAGGATTGCCACCTTTACTATTTAGAGTAAATGAGTTTACAAGGTGTACTTTTATCTCGTGTTCTACTGAGCGTATAGCTTTATTTTGCATATATTTCCCGCATTGCTTCAAATAGCATTAAGTTTGTGTGTAAAAATAACGTGTTCTAAACCTATCTTGTATAGCTCTATTTTAAATATCTTGTTTTTAAGTATTAGGTAAATTACTCACTAATTAGGGCAAACTTCCGACACGTCATTTAACCCTTGTTGTCTTTGTTCAAAGATGACGCTCTTCTTATCACCCTCTCGGATAATTTTTAAGATATAAATACTATCAAAATCACTACTTTTCCATTTAGGGATTAATTTAGGATCACCCCCCTCTTGCTTCATGATATCTCGTGCAACTTTGACTAAATTATCATGCTCCCATGCAATAAAAATAACTGCATTTTTATATTGCTGACTTAGCAAATCTTCACGCAATGCTTTTATCTCTTTAGCATGATATTGAAGATGAATAGGCAATGAGGTTTTAATAGCGATAGGCGAAATCGTTTGGAGTGAGCGCAACGAATTGCCTAACTTACTCTGTTTAGGTGCTGCAGCGAATAATGCATCAGGTTTGCCAAATTGATTTATAAGCACATCAGGTAGAGCCAATGCTCTATTTAATCCTTTACAAGTCAGTTGCCCACTATCATTATCAGGTTTTTCACCATGTCTTATAAAGACAAGGGTTTGATCGGAATACGCCATATGACTAAATCCTAAAATAAATATGCTTAAAAATATAAATACACTGCGCATACAGCATTACCTTTAAGTCAATTAAGTATAAGAAATAGGGAAAGTTAAAACACATCTAACATTAACCATAAACTCATCTGTTTTAAGTCACTCAGTCTATCATAGCCAAAAGTATTTCAGAGGTAAGCAAGTCTTAGATAGCGTACATTTAGCCCCCCTTATTATCTATTAACCTTTATTCTACCTTCTAAACGCCCCACGATTAATTAACAAATATTAAAATCGATCAAACAATTGTTAACGGAAAATAAAGAATATCTTTAATTTTTTATTACTTTCCATCCAAATGTATAAATTTGAATGAAGCTTAAACACTCAGCACATTTAGATAAAAAAAGGGAAGAGTTCTCTTTTTCACAATAAAAATAATGTGTTAAAAATCAATACAAGCCTTTTTATCTCCCTTTATTTAGTTTAATGACTAAAGTTCTGTCACTAGTTACCGATACTGTTTGTTCTTAAATAAGTTACTAATACTTATTAATTATTATTTATCCAGGGTTAAGCATGTTCTTTAAAAATTTTAAAATTCGTACAAAGTTAACCATCGCATTTACAACTTTTGTGATGTTAATTATGTTGGGTTCCAGTTTTGCATTAATGGGTTTAAATAGTGCGAATCAAGATATTCATGATGTCGTAGATGATATCTATCCAGCCACAGTCAAAGCCAATTTACTGATTAATAATTTCAATGAATTTATTATATTTCAACAACTCACTATGCTTGATGAGCAAGGAAGTTTGGCGGCTGAGCAAGAGAGCAAAAAAGCAGAGATCACCGCTAAAGTTGCGCAATTACTGAAAGAATTAGACGAAACCACATCCGATGCTGAGTCAAAAAAAATCTTAGCTGAGGTTTATGATATTCGTCAGCAATATATAACCTCTCAAAACTTTGTGGTAAAGGCATTTAATGAAAATAACAGACATGCCGCAGTCAATGAACTGATCACAAAAACTTCCGTTATTCAGTTAAAGTATCGCGATAAAATATTAGAGTTTATCGAGTTACAAAATCAAAAAATGGAAGAAGCAGGTAATGCTGTTGAACGTGATTTTATTGAGAAAAGAATAGTTTTAGTATTATTAACCCTAGTCAGTATGATTGTGGGTAGTCTTTTGGGGTGGTTTATTACTAAAGGTATTACTCTCCCATTAGAGAAGGCCATAAACTTTGCAAAAGCCATTGCAAATGGTGATTTAACACAAGACGTGAATACTGATTATCATGATGAAGCAGGGATATTATTACAAGCCCTTGCTGAAATGAAAATACACCTATTAGATGTTGTACAAAATGTACAAAACGGCGCTGAAAATATTTCGTCAGCAGCGGAGCAAATTACTGCTGGTAGCCAAAACTTAGCAGCAAGAACAGAAGAACAAGCAACATCAGTAGAAGAAACGGCAAGCTCAATGGAGCAAATGACGTCAACCGTTAAAAACACCGCAGATCATACTCATGATGCGATTAATGTTGCTGAAAAAACTGAAATCGCCGTACATCATAATGGCGAAATGATGCTTCAGCTAACTGAAAAAATGAGAGCAATTAATAGCTCATCATCTCAAATGACAGATATTATTAACTTAATTGATGCCATCGCATTCCAAACTAATATTCTTGCACTAAATGCCGCTGTTGAAGCAGCTAGAGCAGGTGAACATGGTAAAGGTTTTGCGGTCGTTGCTGGTGAAGTCAGACTACTGGCACAAAAAAGTGCAGACTCTGCTAATGATATACGTACTCTTATCGATAATTCATCAACGCAAACACAAGAAGGAATGGAATTAGTAGAGCAAGCTGGCTCACAAATCCAAAAAATGATCACCGATGTTGAAGAGATCAGTGCATTGTTGCGTGAAATTGGGCAGGCAAGTAATGAGCAAAGTGATGGTATATCGCAAATCAATAATGCTATAAGTCAGCTTGATTCAACAACTCAGCAGAATGCGGGATTAGTCGAGGAATCCGTAGCCGCTGCGAGTTCACTTAATGAACAAGCGCTTAATCTGAATAAATTAGTAAATTACTTTCAGATTAAAAATATCTAATATTTAATTGAATAAGTGTATTGAAAAAATAAAGGTCACTCATCTTCTATTATGGTGACCTTTAAACGTGTTTTATTGCATGATCCAAACAGCCAGGCGGATCAATAAACTCAGCCAAATACCTGTGTTAAATGTGCTTTATATTCAGCAATATCATTATCAACATTTGGTTCTTTAATAACATCATTAACCATAAAAGTCGGTAATTGAGATAATCCTAAAAATTGTTGTGATTTGTGGAAAGCGAAATAAACACCATCAACACCTCTACCCTCAAAGAAGTTACCAAATTCATTAAAGGCTTCAACGGGAGCATTCCACGTTACAGAAATCATATACTGTTTCCCTTGCAGCAATCCCCCTGTACCGTATTGCTTTTTAGGATCACGACGCGTACGCCCATCGTTTTCATATAATTTGCTATGCCCTAAGGTGTAGACATCATCCATATATTTTTTCACTTTCCATGGCATCATCATCCACCAACCAGGCATTTGATAAACAATAGTATCAGCCCAGAGGAATTTCTCGATTTCGTCATCAATATCATAGCCCTCTTCTATTTGAGTTTCTTTAACGCTATGACCTAATATCACTAAATATTCAGCAGCAACATCATGTAATGTACGGTTTAATCGCCCCGCAGAATGACCAAAATTTTGTCCACCATTAATCAATAAAATATTCATGCCAACTCCTAAATTTTCTCTTGTGATACGTTTAATAGCGTTAATTTAACAGGAAATGAAGAAATTCACACACAACACCAAATTTCATAAAAAATTAAAATTCAGTATTATTTTCTTTAAATTTAAGAATAATGAATAAATTAAGGCATTAAAAACCAAGAAAACCCATTTTTACGATTGCGTATATTAATAATAGAGATTATTGCTTTTTAGGTAAAAGTCTATTGTCGCTCAGGCTATTTTTTTAAATGGGTGGCTGTTATAACATGAATAAAAATATCTTCTAACCTAATAGAATTGTATTACTATCACACTAAGATAAGCGGTAAGAAATTAAGTGTATTAGCGTGCTAAAAATTACAGCTTTAATGTGTCAGATAAATATTGAGTTAAACTATCAATAAAAACACGAATGCGCTGGCTAACAACTCTGTCACTATAATAAACGGCATGAAATGGTAATGGTACTGTCTGTAATTCATCATTGAATAATTCAACTAATTTCCCATCTTGAATATCTTTATCCAACATAAAATCAGATAAACAGGCTATCCCTTCACCATTAACACATAACCGTCTTAATGTTTCACCACTGTTCGAGGAAATTCCCTCAGTCACGGTGATTAACTCGTTATCTTTAATCTCTAATGGCCATGTATTTAATGAAGCTGGCTCAGTAAATGTTAAACAAGTATGTTGATTTAAATCTTCAACCAACTTAGGTGTTCCGTTGCGCTCAAGGTATTTCGGTGAAGCCACAATTTTACGATAGCTATTTAATAGCGGGCGTGCTCGTAGACTTGAATCCGTTAATTGGCCAACACGTATAGCAACATCCACTTTGCGCTCAATTAAATTAACAAAGGTTTCAGAGGAAACTAACGACAAAATAATATCAGGATACTGTTGGCGAAAAACAGAAATAAAGGGGATCAAAAGATGTAATACCACAGGTGTTGCAGCATCGATACGCAGTAAACCTTTAGGAGAGCTTTGTGTACCATGTAACTCATTTTCAGCCGCTTGCATCTCTTGCAATATCACTTTCATACGTTGAAAATAAAGTTCACCTTCTGCAGTCAAATTGATCTGGCGTGTCGTTCTATTAAGCAAATTAACGCCTAATTTATCTTCTAATTTTTTTACAGTACGACTTACCGCTGAATTAGCAAGATTCAGTTTATCTGCAGCTTTTGTAAAACTTTTATGTTCAACAACTTCAATAAATACACGTGCTTCTTCTGATGTTGCTCTCATATCATAAACCTCGGTAGCATTAAGTAACGTACTGAAATTTAAGAATACGAATATTTTTTCATTATTGCAATTAAGTTAATAATAGAGAGAAATAGTGAGTTATTAGTCATAATCCACTATAAGTCATGTCTATCCTAAAAAATAAGCAGATAGACCTTAATGGTATACCTGCTTAACGCACTCACTGAGGAAAAATAGCATTAAGCTAATTTCTCAATAAATTTAATCTCTAGTGAATCAATTTTATCTTTTAAATTTTCAATAAATGCCTTCATATGTGCCGTTTCATTATGTTTATCAATAACAGCTTGGTTTTCCCATATTTCAAAGAAAATAAATGTTCTTGGTTGAGTGGTATCCTTATGAAGCTCATACTGGATACAACCCTCATCTTTATGGCTTGGCTTTATCATTGCTTTGCAAGCAGATAACACTTCCTGTTCATGATTTTCTTTTGCCACAATCGTGGCTATCAATCTGATATTATTCATATAAAATCCTGTATTCCAACATAAATGTAAATGACAAACAAATAACAACCTGAAATGACTCTAGCATAATTCTTCATTTCATTATTTACATTTAGGCAAAAATAAGTTGCAGGTATTGTTATTGTCATAATGATTATTATTTTTATTAAAAAGCCATTCAATAATATAAACACACCATCATTATTGCGATTAAAGCAATAGTCTATTGTTTTTTGCCTTATTTATTGCACTTTTTTATCTCTTTACACTAGCACCCTATTAAATTTTAAATTTATTATTCACCTTATTAGGATGCTCGATGAAAACCTTTCTCCCGTTATTAGCTCTGGCTACTGGGGCATTTGCGATAGGAGCCACTGAATTTACACCAATGGGATTATTACCTAATATTGCTTCAGGGTTAAATATCTCGATCACAACGGCTGGTGGTCTTATTACAGGTTATGCTGTAGGTGTTATGGTAGGCGCTCCTATTATAACATTGGGCTTAGGTCGATTAACCCAACAACATGCCCTAGTTTTTCTATTATTACTCTTTATTGCAGGCAATTTATTAGCCTCACAATCTGATAGCTATTGGGGATTAATGGTTGCAAGGCTAATAACCAGCCTTAATCATGGTGCTTTTTTTGGTATTGGATCAGTGGTAGCCGCAAGTCTTGTTGAAAAACATAAACAGGCTGCTGCCGTTGCCGCTATGTTTATGGGGTTAACACTTTCAAACTTAATTGGTGTTCCTTTTATTACTTGGATTGGTCAAATTTATGGCTGGCGTTTAGCCTTTGTTCTTATTTCTGGATTGGGTGTTGTGACATTGATTGGTTTATTAATGCTTCTTCCTGCGATCCCTAAAGGAAATAAGCCCAATATCAAATATGAATTAAAAGTACTCACTCGTTTACCTGTTGTGTTAGCACTACTGACTACCGTATTTGGCGCCGCTGCTCTTTTTGCTCTTTATACATACATTGTCCCTTTCCTTATTAATATCGTTCATGTCAGCGAAAGCGATGTGGCAATGTTACTTGTTGTGATTGGATTAGGATTTACCGTAGGTAATTACTTAGGGGGTAAGTTATCGGCAAAAGGAATTGATAGAACATTGGTGATATTTTTTATATTGCTGATTTTATCAATGATCCTTTTACCCTTGATTTCAAGCCATATGCTCTTAACGATTATCACTCTTTTTATTTGGAGTGTGGCAAGCTTTGCCCTTGTTCCACCACTACAAATAAAAACAATGCAGATAGCCCATGATGCTCCGGGTTTAGTCTCCTCAGTCAATATCGGTGCATTTAATTTAGGCAATGCTATTGGAGCGGTGATTGGTGGAGTTGCTTTAAAGTACAGTTATAACATTGTTCCTTTAAGCGCGGCTTTAGTTGCCATTGTTGGTTTATTACTGGTTTTTTCTCAATTTAAAGTGAAAAGAGAACCACAAAAAAGCTTGGCTTAGTCTTTAACGCCTATTCATACTCACTAAAAAAAGGAACCTAGTTCACACTTTGGTTCTTTTTTTTATGTGTAACAACATCGCCAATAAAATGTAAACAATTTTACCAATATCAGACAAATTGTTTGTATTTGCCGACTTATTTCAGCGGTTATAGAGCGCGTCAAATGTTAAATCCTAAAACATCGCTAACATAATCACTGATTTCTGTTATCAAAACAGGGCTATTTAATGATGAAAATAATCTTTTCACCATTAATACTCCCATAATAACCTCAGGGTAATGCCACATATTGTGAGATAAGTTTATAGCGCTAACACAGACAGCAATACATTCACATTCTAAAGAGAACATTCTGCTAGAGATTATTACGTAGTTAAAACGAAAATAATTATCTGTAAACTCACATTTTAATCACTTTTTTTACTTTGAATATTTGTATGACAATTAACTGGATAAAATAAATATTCCATCTAAAAATGAGACGATTACTTCAAAAGTATTTCATCTCTTGTCTTTGTTCTATAACAGTCAACTTAAACACTTTAAAACGGGTAAGAAATACCCTTAAATAAATATTTTTCTATTATTAAATAAGGTTGATTTTGCGTTTTTCCGTCATAAAAAAAATAGAATTTTTACTTTTATCAATACGATCAAGATCACCTCAACCATATCTTTAACTGAGGATGATTAGGAAGAACCATTCTCATTTACTATTTATTTTACTCATCATAAATTCATTATCCTGCTGATTTGTATTACAATTAAATTCAGTTTAAAAGCGAGTTATTGCACGGTTTTAGACACAAAAAGAAGTCAATCATTGATGAGAAAATCATATTTTAATCTATTTAAACAATTAATATAAAAATATTAACTTTGTATAATTCAAATTATTAAATTAAAAATAAACAAAAATAAACAAGAGGTAATAAATTATATTTTTCACTAAATAAAAAAAGAAAAAATTTAGAATGAAATAAAACACCTATATTTTAAAAACAAAAACAAGAAAAAAACAGAAATAAAAAACAATATAAAAAACAATATAAAAAAATAATACATATCGAAAAAATAAAACAAAAAAAATAAAATCAAAAATAAAATTAAGATAATATTGATAGCAAAAAAGAGTATTATAAAAATATAATAAACAATAATTTAAATAATTAAAACAGAAAAATTTAGAACAATAAAATATTGAAATAAAAAATTTTTAGCCTATTTGTTAATAAAATAACTCAAAAAACAACACATTAAATTATTTTATGTTTATTTTGAGTATAGGCAGTCATTTTTATCCTAAAAAATGGCATTTTAGACTTAAATTCATCTTTTTATTACATAGCTAAAACCATCAATATCGTTCTTTTTTTCATCAAAACCCAATTTATTAACAACATTATCAATTCAATTACATTGACGAACATCAAAAAATGCGACAACTAACAAGCAAATAATGAGAAAAAAGGAATTTTTTTATATTTGTCACACAATTGATTTTATTCTATTACATCTCAATAAATATTCCCTACAATAGCCAACTAATCTAACCTGACAATTTCCTAAGTGATGATATTTTTCATTGTTTAGGTTAGTAACTATCTTTTTTTATTTATGATTTATCGTTTCAGCAAAGTAGAGCATTAATAAAACCTAGTACCCTACACAATTATATAATGACCAACTTATAGGTTTGCCAACGCAGTTATAAACGATAAAAATTGCAAACTTAAGGATAAAAATAATCATGTCAGACTATCTATCATTCTTATTAGGCATTGTGCCTTTAGCCGTTTTGATTTTCATGATCTTAAAAATGAAATCAGCCGTTCACCATGCCGTGCTTGTGTCTTTAGTGATAACCGTTGCGCTTGCTATTTTCCATTGGAACAACACCATTCAATTTGCTTCTGTCTCAGTCCTTTATGGTGCAGTTAAAGGATTGTGGCCAATCATCATCGTTATTCTTGCGGCTATTTATAGTTATAACTTAATGTTAAAAACAGGTGGCATGGATGTCCTTAAAGATGTACTGGCTGGTATAAGTGATGATAAGCGAGTGCAAGTTCTGCTTATTTCATGGTGTTTTGGGGGCTTTCTTGAAGCGGTTGCGGGTTATGGTACTGCGGTTGCCATTCCTATCGGTATTTTAATTGCACTTGGATTTGATCCTTTTAAAGCAGCCGTTGCCTCTTTAGTTGCCAATACGGTTCCTACTGCTTTTGGTGCGGTCGGTATTCCCGTTTCAATTTTAGCGCAAAACACTGGGCTTGATGTATTAGTGCTCAGTAAAACAATTATTATTCAGTTGGGGTTATTTAATATCGTATTGCCTTTTGTCATCGTTGCCATTGCGGGTGGTGGAATTAAAGCGATTAAAGGTGTCGGATTTATTACCTTAATGTGTGGTATCAGTACACTAATCCCTCAATATATCGTTGCTGCTAATTTAGGTGCTGAATTACCGGCGTTTGCAGGTAGCTTAGTCAGCTTAATTGTGGTTATTTTCCTTGCTAAACGCATGAAAAACAGTGGTGATAAACAAAAAAGTGTCAAAAAGCACACAGGCAAAGCGCTGTTAGTAGCAAGTTCTATTTATCTATTTACCTTTATCTTTATTTTAGCATGCTCACCTTTATTCCCTGCGATCCAAAGCATGGCGGGTTCTATCTCAACGAAGATCCCATTTGTATTAAGTGAAACACAAACGGAATATCAAACCATTGCTTGGTTAAGTACACCGGGGGTATTAATTATTCTTGCCAGCTTTGTGGGGGGCACCATTCAAGGTGCAAGTGTTTCAACACTTATCTCTGTTCTGGTTAAAACGACTGTCCAACTAAAAAATTCCATTATTGCCATCACAGCAATCGTCGCGATGGCAACCGTTATGGATTTCAGTGGCATGATTGGTAGTATCGCGGAAACCTTAGTCGATTTCACAGGTGCAGGATTTATCTTTATTGCTCCAGTGATCGGTGCATTAGGCACCTTCGTAACAGGTAGTGATACAAACTCTAACGTACTGTTTGGTAAGTTACAAACCAGTGCAGCCGCTAAACTAAATATTGATCCATTCATTCTGGCCGCAGCCAATACCTCTGGTGCAACGGGCGGTAAAATGATTTCACCTCAAAGTATCGCCATTGCAGTTTCAGCGACAAAAATGGATGGGCAAAGCAGTGCCATTATGCGTGAAACCTTAAAATACTGTATCGCCTATATCGTTATTCTTGGGGCGAAGATCGGCATTATTTATCATTTAATGAATTAATTAATCAGGAAAAGGGAGCGTGTTCACCCCACTCCTTTCTCCTCTTATAACGAAGCAATAAAAGAATTTTATCTTTAGCAAAAATAATAACATCTGAGCGATGTTTTGGAGTTCGATTAATGAAAGTTAATTTTTATGCGACCTGTCTTGGTGATGTGCTGAAAGCAGATTCAGCCCGAGACACCGTCTTGTTACTTGAAAAATTAGGCTGCGAAGTCTTATTTCAAGAACGCCAAGGTTGCTGTGGTCAGCCAGCGCTTAATAGCGGTTATGTCAATAACGCAAAACCTGCCATGAAATCGTTAATTGAAACATTGGAAGTGAACGACTATCCCATTATTTCACCTGCAGGCTCCTGTACTTATGCTATTAAAGGTTACCCAACTTATCTTGCTGACGAACCACAATGGGCATTACGGGCACAAGGTGTTGCCGATCGCCTGATTGATTTAACCAGCTTTATTGTTAACACCCTTGGTGTTGTTGATGTTGGTGCTCGCCTACCAGGAAAAGCGGTTTATCACCCATCTTGCAGTTTAACCAGAAAGTTAGGTGTCGTCAGTGAGCCTTTAACACTGTTAAAACATGTTGAAGGTCTTGAAATGTTGCCTTTTGAAAACTCAGAAACCTGCTGTGGCTTTGGGGGAACGTTCTCCGTGAAGATGTCTGAAATTTCAGGTGAGATGGTGACTGAAAAAGTAAAACATATTATGGATGTGAGCCCTGATTATGTCATTGGTGCCGATACAAGTTGCTTAATCAACATTCAAGGTCGTTTAAGTCGTGAGAAACGTCCTGTAAAAGTGTTGCATATTGCACAAGTTTTAATGAGCCAATAAGGGAGCCTGCTTATGTCTATCAAAACCAGTGATATAGATTTCAGACCTCGTCTAGAACATGAAATGAAAGACACGATCATGCGTAATGCGGTTGTTATGGCGCAAGAGCGTATTGGGGCTAACCGTCAAATCATGGTGAAGGAACTGGGTAATTGGGAAGAGTGGCGTGATCGCGCTGAACAAATCCGTAACCATGTTCTTGAAAATTTAGATGCTTATCTCTACCAATTATCCGAAAAAGTCACTGAAAACGGTGGCCATGTTTATTTTGCTAAAACAGCAGAAGATGCCTCTCGTTATATTTGTGACATTGCCAAAAAGAAAAACGCGAAGAAGATTGTAAAATCTAAATCAATGGTCACCGAAGAAATTGGGATGAATAAAGCCTTACAAAATGAAGGCATTGAGATCATCGAAACAGACCTCGGTGAATATATTCTTCAATTAGATAATGATCCACCATCTCATATCGTGGTTCCAGCGATCCACAAAGATCGTTATCAAATTCGCAAAGTCTTAAATGAAAAACTCAATTATGAAGGCAGTGAAACGCCAGAAGACATGACGCTTTTCATTAGACAACGTATCAGACAAGATTTCCTTTCTGCTGATATTGGCGTCACCGGCTGTAACTTTGCTGTGGCAGAAACGGGTACTGTCTGTTTAGTTACCAATGAAGGTAATGCAAGGATGACCACAACATTACCTAAAACCCATATCGCGGTTATGGGGATGGAACGTGTGGCTCCCACCTTTGAAGAAGTTGATCCATTGATAACCATGTTATGTCGTAGCGCCGTTGGCTCACGTTTAACTAGTTATAACACTTGGGTAACTGGCCCACGTGAAGCCGGTAATGTTGATGGCCCTGAAGAGTTCCATTTAGTCATTGTGGACAATGGTCGTTCTGAAATTTTAGGCTCACAATTTAAAGATATTTTACGTTGTATTCGTTGTGGTGCTTGCCTAAATACATGTCCTGCTTATCGTAATATTGGTGGTCATGCTTATGGCTCAATTTATCCAGGCCCAATTGGTGCAGTAATTTCACCACTATTAGGGGGTTATAAAGATTTCCACGATCTCCCTTATGCATGTTCACTATGTAACGCGTGTAATGTAGTTTGCCCAGTCAAAATTCCTTTAGCGCAACTGATTTTAAAACATCGCCGTGTAATGGCAGAAACAGGTCTTACACCAAAAGCAGAACGTCGAGTCACAGGTATGTTTAACTACCTCAATTCACACCCTGCCCTTTGGAAAGTGGGTATGAATGTCGGTGCGAAAATGGCGGGATTAATGATCAAAAATGGTTCTACACCAATCAAAATCAGTGTTCTTAACGATTGGATGGAATCGCGAGATCTCCCTAAACCGGATGGTTATAGCTTCCGTAGTTGGTTTAAACGCCATAAAGCAGAAGGAAAAAAATAATATGTTAAACGAACAAAACCGTAATGAATTTCTGCAAACTATTGCTGAAAAATTAGGACGCCCTATTGCGTATAAGCCACAACCACAACCTACACCAGTGAATGATTTAGCGAAAACACGCTTAACTAATTTAACTCAAGATGAACTGTGCAAAGAATTTACTGACTTTGCTCAGACTCAAATGGTGAAATGTGTTGTTAGCAAACCTGATGACGTTATTAATAACCTAATTGAGCTCTGTGAAAGTTATGATTGTAAAGGCTCGGTGGTAATAAGTGGTGATGAGCGTTTAGATGCACTTGGCGTCACAAAAGCGGTTAGCGAAAAATACGAAACTTATATTTGGGATCCGGCTCTTGGACGTGAAAATATTGTTTATGCTGAACGCTCTCAAATTGGGATTGTTTTTGCTGAAGCGGGCTTAACGGAATCGGGTGGGATTGTTTTATTTTCGTCTCCTGAAAAAGGGCGAGCCGTGAGTTTATTACCAGAAACCTCAATTGTTATCCTACGTAAAAGCGATATTTTACCTCGAGTGGCTCAAATTGCTGAGCGTTTACATAAGATGGCTCAAGAGGGTATAAGAATGCCGTCTTGTATCAATTTAATTGGTGGTGCAAGTTCTACTGCTGACATTGAATTGATTAAAGTATGGGGAGTTCATGGCCCTGTTCATGCGGCTTATCTTATTATTGAAGATTGCTAATTCAAGATAAAATAACGTTAAAACGATAACAAAATCGCTAACAGTCAGAGTCAATTATTGACGCCTAAATCAAACCCAAAAGATAAGTTAATCGCTTTTGGGTTTTTCTCTATTATGTGCCAATTAATTATTCAGTAAATTTTTTGCTCTCCATTGATTTAATTTTATTTCACATGCGAGTAAAACATCTCCTGCCCCCGATCCCCCCATTAATAATGCGGATTGCCGTTGACATTCAGCGCTTCTAAATTGAATAAAATGCTGTTGAGCACTGGATAATGCATCAATGGCACTTTTCGCTGCAACAGAATCAGTATCCTCAAGATCACTTTTACTTTTGTCATAAATGATATTCATTTGCTGTTCTGTCAGTTTTAATTCATCCAATAGACAAGTTTGCACTGATGTTCTCGGCTCTTTTGCGGTCACTTCATAACATTTTGCTAAAGGATCGTATTTGCCTTGTGCCGAAGAAAAAAAGCTAACTGTAAGTAAACTACAAGAGAGCAGAAATAAACTTAGTTTCACGCGAACTCCTTATAGAAATTTATAATAAAATTTATGCTCAACATAATGTATAAAATAACGAATATCACATATATTAGTGCGAACAGTATCATTTTAGGATATATCGCATCTTACTCGATAAATTTAGATTTCAATCGAGTAATAATAAGAAAATATTATTAATGTCTTTTCTATTTAAACGTATTTTGCTTATTTTTTATCAATTAAATATTATTTAATGCAATATCAATCGATTAAAACTCAGCCAATAATTTTTAAAATAGTCATTTACTACTTTAACTTTGCTTTTAATTGAAAAAATAACAAATTTTCTTATACCGAAAAAAAGTCTACTGTTTCAATTTTCACTATTTTTTTCTCAGCATAGCAATAGAAAATCCACTTTTTTTGCAGTAATCTCATATCCTTCTTATTGGCAATTTCCACCTAAAAACGACCAATGGTATCACCGATATGCTCTATAAATTTACCCCCATTATTCTTCTCATAATTTCCAATATTTTTATGACCTTTGCTTGGTATGGGCATCTAAAATATGGCAATAAATCCCTTATTGTTGTCATTATTTTAAGCTGGTTGATTGCATTTGTTGAATACTGTTTTGCTGTACCCGCAAATCGCATTGGCCATAATTACTACAGTGCAGCGGAATTAAAAACCATACAAGAAGTAATCACTTTAACTATTTTCGCTATTTTTTCTGTCACTTATTTGGGGGAAAATTTTACATTAAATCATTTTATTGGTTTTCTTTTAATTGGTGCAGGCGCTTTATTTATTTTTAAAGGGCCTTTTTAGAAAAATCGATTAGTAGATATCATTAGCTCATTTTTTCAGCATGTTATCTAAGCTTGTTTTATTACCGCCTTATCAAAACCGATAAGGCTTTTTTGATTCAAAATCTAACACTCTGATTACTTTTAATACTATTTATAGTGTGATTTTTACAGAGAATTAAATAACACCATCACTTATCATTAAGTTATATAGTCTACTCAGACGTTTTTTCCAAAATAATAGTCTGCTTTGTAATAAATATATTCTATATACAGAAATATTTCTCTTGAAAAATATTTTTCATTCGGCGCATAATGATTATTCTAAGAGAAGCATCGTTTCTCTGTCTTTTTTGCCTCTCTTAAACTACCGCACTCTTAAAACGTGCGTTTTATCACTTTAACGTCAGATAAAATGGTATCTGGTATGAGCAAACATTCTAACGATTTTATTTATATGCAGGATAATCCCTGTATGCATTGTGGTGCTTGTTGCGCCTATTTTAGAGTTTCGTTCTATTGGGCAGAAATGGTAAGTGGTGGAGGTGTGGTTCCAGATGAATTAACAGAACCATTAACGCCTTTTCTCTCTTGCATGAAAGGAACGAATTCTAAAAAACCACGCTGTGACAAACTGATTGGTGAAGTCGGAGAGTGTGTAAGTTGTTCTATCTACGAACAACGCCCTTCTCCTTGTCGTGAGTTTCAACAATCTTGGGTAAATGGCATCCCAAATGAAGCTTGTGATCGTGCGAGAGCGGCTTATGGTTTACCTCCATTAACCCACATCACCCTGCCTCACACCGCGTAAGACATCAGAGGGGTTAAGCCCCTCCTGATCATTTAATACCATCCTTCATGCTTTTTTATAAAAAAATAAAATGACAGCACAAAAAATCATTATTAAATAATATGTTAGTTTGACTTTATTTTTAAATGACCTAGTATATAAGGTAATGAGTTAATAACGTGTATTTAGTGAGGTTTTTTATTTTAAAATAGCAATAAATTTGGAGGGCATTATGATCAGTAGCTCTTTTTTTATCCTTTTCCTTTCTTTTATCTGTTCTACTGCGGTCGTTAGTATGTTACTCGGTGGCTTAGAGGAATAATTATGAATATTTCTGATGAAAATATTCTTCCCCAGAAATAATGCCCATACTTGAGATAAAATCAGTATGGGCATTATTTTACTTATCGTTTAAATTTTAGATTTATTTTTACTTTTGTTATTTTTATTCTATTTTTTATAAAAAATTAAATACCTCAAATTTTCCTCGTTTGCCTATTTAGTAGGTAAAATGTCCCGTTATTTTCCATGAAAATAAGACATCCTCAGCAACTTGCCCAAACCCAATATTATGCATAACGAGATAGCGTTGGTTATCCCCGCTTTTCTTATTTACTACAATGCCAATATGAGGCCGTCCATTATCTAAACGCCAACTCACAATATCGCCTGGAACATAATCTTCTGCATTTTTTGTAATCGGTTTTACTTTTCCTTTTCGTGTGAAAAAGACTTCTAAATTGGGAACCCTACGGTGATCAATATTCGTATCGGGTTTATTCAATCCCCACATTCGTTTACTGGGGTAAGCGGAAAAATTTGCTTTAATATCTTCATGCAACAATTTTTGTAAATCGATATCAATCCCACGATAACTACGAATAATCACATCACTACATACTCCTTTATAAGCAGGCACATCTCCCATTGGGTAGTCTATTTTACGATAATCAGAGTCGTAAAATACGGCCCTTGGTAAGTCAGTCGCATACTCCACCAGCTTTTTATTTTGTTCTGAGGTTATCGCTTGTGCACTTGAAAAGGGAATAATGAGTAAGAGTAAAACGCTAATTTTCATTATTTTCACTGTCTGTTCTCCATGAAAAAGTGAAATCCATTATTTAAGAAAGAAATAACGTTATCTGTTTATACTAATAGAGCACAACATAAAAATATCGGGGAAATCTTAATTCATTTTTAGAGTAGATATAAAAAAACCGAGCCACCTTTAGGGTAAGCTCGGCTGATAAATAAGAGAATAAGAAAGAGAACAAGTAAGAGAATACAGTTTAGTTCAACACAATATGGCTTTTACGGCGTAAACTTGCAAACAACATGTAAATTGCTGTCACTAATAACACCACAAAGAAGAAATTCATAATGCCGTTATTGGCTTGAGCCATAAACATCCCTGCACCTAAAGGCCCAATAGCAGAGCCAATGCTATAACTTAATAGCATCACTTGTGTAATAGCTACAATGTAACTCGCGTTCACATGATCACACGCCAATGTAATAGCGATAGGATAAAGTGCAAAAGAAGACATTCCCAATAGCGCTAATGCAATAATAAGCACCATATAATCGCTAGAAAGATAAGTCAGTCCCATAGCAAAAACACCCACTAAACACATCATCGCTAATAACAATGTTTTGCTTATCATCACAGACAATTTGCTAATAATAGGCTGAACCACCATTCCGCCTAAAATAATTGCTGCCATCAACACACCAATTTGGTCTGTTGTAAACTGCCCTTGATTTAAAGCTAATGGCATCATGCCATAAATACTGCCCATCACGACACCAGATACCATACAGCCGACTAAAGCTGCTTTATTTAATCGGCTCATCTGCTTGAGTGACAAACTTTTATGATCATGCCCTTGCGGTTGCCCTTGTTTAAAAAGCAGAGGCGGTAATACGGCGATTAATAACAAAACTAATATCGCCATAAATGGGATAGCACCTTGCGTACCAATCGCCCCAATCGCCAATTGTCCTAATGTTGTGCCGCCATAAAGCGAGGTCATATAAAAGCCTAAGCGTTTAGCTCGCTCTTTAGGATTATCGCCAATTAATAACCATGACTCGACAACAACAAAGATACCTGCGACCGCCATACCACCAATAAAACGGAAAACCATCCATGCTGATAAATAAGGCATTAAAGGCAACACACCGACAGTCACTGCCAGTAATAATAAAAATACAACAAAAGAAAGGCGATGCCCTATTCTTGCAATAATAGGTTCTATCATGACTGAACCTATTAACAATCCAATAAAATAAATACTTGCTAACCAACTGGCATAGAGTGTATCCATTCCAAAACTGCTCATAGACAGTGGAATTAAACTCATTAAATAGCCTGACGCGATAGCAAATACCGTTAACCCAGCCACAGGTACTAATGTACTGTCGCCTTTGCGTACCAAAGTAGTGTTCTGTTTCACTACCCTCGTCTCCACAATCAAAACGGTTGATGATGCGCTGTTTCCTCGATGCCTGATAGAGGCTGTTCTTTTATCTAGGAAAGATAAAAGAAACAAAGGTGAAAACAGTGGATGGCGTCCCTAAATTCAGGAGACGCGAATATAGCGTTTAAATGATGATAAATAAAATTATAAAATCTAATGTCAGAAAACAATTTTATTTATATCAATCATGATTATCGCCTTTTTCCACTAAAAAGAAATAGTTCTCATCTAATATTTATTTTTATTAAAAGATAAGTATTTTTTACTAAGAATAACGACGAGCAAATACGTACTAAATAAAATAGAAATAATAAATATTCATTACTATCCTATCGTTACCCAATAGGATAGCTAAAAATAAAGAGAGATTTTTGTTTATTCTACGCTTTTTTCTAAAGCAATATTAATCGCATCAGGAATTGAACCACCATGGCCTTTGCCTTCAAACAGATAAAACGCACACTGTTTTCCTGCTTCCGATAAATATTGGCATAACTGACGTTGCGTTAACCAGCTACTCCTTTCTTGATAATTTTTTTGTTGTTCTTCACTCAATCGGCTTAAATCAGGTGTTTCTTCTTTTTCGCCCAAAGTTATTGCAATAGAAATATCGCTAGGAATAGCTTGCCATTGCTCTTTTTTCACCCATTCGCCTTTTCCCCACCATAATGAGGGACTTGCTGCAATATAACGTTGAAATGTTTCTGGATGATTGAATAAAACATAGAGAGTAAATACACCGCCAAAAGAGTGACCAAACAGCGATTGCTGAGTAATCAAAATTTTTTCTTTAGCGAGTTGCTCTAATGCATAAGGTCTTACTTGCGTTAAGAAAAATTGATAAAAATGCTCTGCATTTCCACCTCTGCTAAATGCTTCTCCTTTTACACTCGGTGTGTAGTCATGCATTCTCTCTGTAATAAAATAAGCGTTATCACCCACATACCCCACACTGATAATTGCAGGCAGTGGTTTATTTTTCTGCTTTATAGCTTCGTTTACCATCAACGGAAACTGAGCATTTCCATCAACACTATAAATTAATGCTGCCTTAGTGGTATTTTTAGGAATAGCCAGAAAGAGGCGATATTGCTTTCCTTCATATGCTACTTCTTTATTGGTAATTTGATAATAAGAGTGAGCCTGAGACTCAATTTCAGGCACTTCTTGGTTAGGTCTGGCTTGAGCAACCGCAGATAACATAATCATTCCACATAACATTAGTATTCGCATAAATCAGATACTCTGTCGATAATTTAAAAATTAAACCATTAAGATGAAAATAATAGAGAGGCATAAAAAAATAAACCCCATATTTAATACGGGGTTTATTTTCATTTAGGCTTGATTAGAAGCTATATTTAACATTCGCCCAATAACGACGACCTTCATCGACAACCCAGTTACCGCCTTTATCATTAACAGCAGGGCCTGTTTCATCTGTAATATTTAATACCGCTAAATTCAACATGGTATTTTTATTAAAGTTGTAAGTCATGCCTAAATCAAAGGTAGTGTACCCACTACGATAACGCGCCCCTGAATGGCTATTTCGTTGTGCTGCCCAAATTTGTTTGCCCGTATAAGCGGTATTGGCATAAAAACTAGTCGCCTCATCAAACTGCCAATCCACACGCGCATTCGCACTGTGTTTAGGTGTCATATCTAGTGGATAGCCTTTTAATGACTCACCAGAAGCTAGCTTTTCATCATCACTTTTACGTTCTGAATCAATATAGGTGTAGTTCGCATTGACACGCCAGCTTTCAGCAATAGGGAAACCAACCGCGGTTTCAATTCCTTTAATATTGGCTTTACCGACATTATCGTATTGATATAAATCTAATCCTGTTATTGGATCTTTCTCAGCAGTCTTATAGTTCGTTAGCTTATCTTTAAAATCAGTATTAAAGAAAGTCACACTTGCAGTAACGCCATCTCCATTATCATAACCAACACCAATTTCTTGGCTAACTGACGTTTCAGGTTTTAAATCACGATTACCATACATAATTGCATGGCCTTTATCTGTTGATGTGCCGTATTCAGGGCTGATTTCACGCAAGCTTGGCGCCTTAAAGGCTTTAGCAACACCACCTTTTAAGGTGAATTCATCCGTTAAATGATAAACGGCATAGGCTCTTGGGCTCCAGTGATTGCCGTAGTATTCATGATCATCAAGGCGTATACCGCCGGTTAACGCGAGGTTGTCTGTTACGCTATATTCATCTTCAAGGAATAACGCTTTTTGATCCGCGGTAATCGTAGATTGTTTAATACCAGATCCAGTTGATGATTCATCTTTTAAACGTGAATATTGATATTGACCACCAAAGGTCATCACATTTGAAGGTAAAAACGCGGTAAATTTTGCATCAAAAACGGTATTGGTAATTTCAGGACGGCGATCTTCATAATACTCCTCGCGCTCTTTTGTCACCTTATCAATCATTTCTGTTTTGGTGATACGTTTAGTTTGTTCTTGATAAACACTTAATTCTGAATGCAGAATATCAAACTGATTTTTATAGGTTAATGCCCAGTGATTACGGTCATTATTGGTTTCCAACATTTTATTTTCATCAAGACGCCCACCTCGGTTGGTAAATTCACTCATGGATTTACCTGGTGTCGTTGTACGTTGTAACGTATTACGACCCGCTTCTAATAAAATGGTTTGATTATCAGTCGGTGTGAATGCCAATTTTGCCGTAATATTTTTATTGTCATTACGACCTTGACCATAAGTGATTTTATCTTCAGCACGTAAATAGCTACTGCCATAAAGCTGTAAGCCTAATTTATCTTCAATCAAAGGCCCTGAAAGATAAAAATCACCATTAATAGAATCGCCTGCATCACGGTTATGTTGCAATGTACCGCCAAGTGCAACAGAGCCATGCCACTCTTTTGTGACTGGTTTGGTGATGATATTGATAACACCCCCCATTGCATCTGAACCATACAGAGATGACATTGGTCCACGAATAACTTCTATACGTTCAATCGCATCTGCGGGTGGAATAAATCCCCCTTCATAACCACCACTCCCATTAGGACGTGACTCACGGCTATTTTGGCGACGACCATCAACAAGAATAAGTGTGTATTCGCCTGGTAAACCACGCATCGTGATTTCTTGTTTATTCGCATTACCATTAATGCTAACGCCTTCAACACCTTTTACGGCATCGGCTAAATCATGAACGGGTTTTTTAGCGAGTTGTTCTTTGCTGATCACGGTGATACTTGCTGGTGCATCTGTAATTTGTTGAGCAAACCCTGATGCTGATACAACAAGTTTTTCTTCTTTGTTTTCTTGTGCATACAGCGGATAAGAGGCAGATAAAATACAGGCGGTTAAAACACCCATTTTAAAGTTCATAGCAGTTCCCTGAATCAATAACAGTTATAGTAATGAGAATGATTAATATTATCTTAATCAAATATTCATGAGAATGATTTTCTTTTCATATTTAGTGNCCATTTTAAAGTTCATAGCAGTTCCCTGAATCAATAACAGTTATAGTAATGAGAATGATTAATATTATCTTAATCAAATATTCATGAGAATGATTTTCTTTTCATATTTAGTGTTTTTTTTTAATCTGTATCAAAGCAAATTAGTACTATCCCGATTAAATACAGAAATAGTGGATCTTGAACACAAAAAAAAAAGCAGATGGCATAACCATCTGCTTTGTATCGTTTTGTAGAGTATTTTTAGATTTAGAAAATTAACAAATTACAATTTTACTATTACCAGAATACGGCATAAAGCACACACAAGATGACCATGATGGCGTAAGAAGCAATATTGAATCCACTTTGTGTTTTAAAGGTTTTATCTGTTAATGCAATCGCTCCTACACTGTCATCCGTTTTAGTCGAGGTTAAACTCACTAAAGCAATCACCACAGTAGTAAACATAAAGGTGTACATCATTTGATCAAGGAATGGCATACCTAATGGCATTAATTTTAAGAACAACGCAAACGGTATAGATAAAACCACACCAATGATTGCACCTTTTGCATTCGTTTTTTTCCAGAATAAACCTAATAGGAATACAGCTAAAATGCCTGGGCTAACTAAGCCTGTATATTCCTGAATATATTGGAATGCCTGATCGATACCACCTAATAATGGCGCAATAAAGCAAGCAATAATTAACGCAACAACGGCACTAATACGACCCACGTTAACTAAACGTGTTTCAGAAGCTTTTGGCCCAATATATTCTTTATAGATATCCATCGTGAAAATAGTCGCGATAGAGTTAAGCATAGATGCTAAAGATGAAACTATTGCAGCGGCAAGTGCAGCAAACACAATACCTTTTGCACCTACAGGTAAGAACTGAGTTAACCAAGGATAGGCTTTATCCGCTTGTGATAACGTTGGAATATGTTCTTGTGCCATTGTACCTAAACCCGCCATTAATTCAGGGTTAGTAGTAATAACAAATGCAGCAATACCCGGCACAACAACAAGGACAGGCACGATAAGTTTTAAGAATGCAGCAAACACTAGCCCTTTTTGTGCTTCATTTATAGATTTTGCAGCTAAAGCACGTTGAATAATGTATTGGTTAAAACCCCAATAATAGAGATTAGCCACCCATAAACCACCAATCAATACCGCGATCCCTGGTAAGTTCATAAATTGCGGATTATCTTTCTCTAAGATCATTTTAAAGTGATCTGGTGCGGCTTGTGTCATTTTGCTCAACCCTTCCATGATCCCACCATCTCCACCAATATAGCTGACGGCTAATACAGTGGTAAATAAGCCACCAAGGATAAGGAAGAACACTTGTACCACGTCTGTCCACGCAACAGCAGAAAGTCCACCATAGAGTGAATAGATAACCGCAAACAATGCTAAACCAATAATGGCATACATCATTGGTACACCAAGGATGGTTTCTAATGCCAATGAACCTAAATAAAGTACCGATGTTAAATTAACAAAGATAAATAATGCCAGCCAGAACACGGCAAGAATGGTTTTTAAGTTACGGCTTTTAAAACGATTCTCAACAAATTCTGGAATGGTATAAATACCTTTTTCGATAAAGACAGGTAAAAAGTATTTAGCAACAATAATTAATGTCAGCGCTGCCATCCATTCATAAGAAGCAATAGCAAGTCCAATGGAGAAACCAGAGCCAGACATACCAATAAATTGTTCTGCTGAAATATTAGCGGCAATAAGCGAAGAACCAATTGCCCACCAAGGAAGGGTTTTACCTGCTAAGAAATAGTCCTTTGTTCCTTTTTTCTCACCATCCTTTGAACGAGAAACCCACAATCCTAGACTAATAATGATGACGACATAGAGGGCAAAAATTGCATAATCTATTGTGCTTAACCCAACACCTTCTGTATGCATAATATTTTCCTTTCAGACCCATAGAGAGAATAGGATTTTAATGTAAACGTTTTCACACTCTTTTTCCGTTACTCTGTTCACAAATTTATTGCTTATGTTACGTAAATGGATCATAAAATAGAAAAACAAACGATTACCATGACGAACAAAGCAAGATATAAGCTTAAAATATGATAATAGCTTTATTTAACAAATTTCAGATATTCAAATAATCGTTGAAAAAGGCCCCAGAAATGATAACGATTACACAGACTAATTGAGCATAACCTCTTAATGTGAAAACCATTAAGAGGATCGACGAGATTAAAAAGTAAATGAGGTAATTAAGAGAGGTGGCTAAGATTAAAAACAGAATTACGCTGAACTAGCGTTGGTGAAAAAATACGTTGTTTTTGTTCGAGCACTTCGCCTTTAGACAGCCGGATAGCGAGTGTTGCGGCTTGCTCTGCCATCATTTGTACAGGATAACGCACTGTGGTTAAACGAGGGTGAATATAGCGTGCAATTAATACATCATCAAAGCCAATAACTGAGATTTTTTCAGGGACAGGGATTTCATTTTCATCAAGAACAGATAAAGCCCCTGCAGCCATAAAATCGTTGTAAGTCACTACGGCTGTAAAATCGATTGATTTCGTTAGCAGATGCATCATTGCTTTTTCACCGCCTTCGCCTTCAGGCTCACCATACTCAATATAACTTTCAGGTAATGAGATATTATTCGCTTCTAATGCAGCTTTATAACCCGCAAGGCGCTGAGTTGTATCTTCAATATGATGAGTAGATGAAATATACGCGATTTTAGTATGGCCTTGACGAATAAGATGCTCTGTTGCCATCCATGCCCCTTTATAATTATCTAAAGCGACACAGCGTTCGGCAATTTCAGGAATAAAACGGTTAATCAATACCATGCTTTTAACTTCATGAGCATAAGCCAGCAACTCTTCATCAGAGAGTGCTTTTGAATGGATCACAAGACCATCACAGCGACTATTAATCAATAATTCAATAGATTGTCGCTCATCTTGAGCATCATGATAACCATTACAAACCAAGATGTGTTTCCCTGATTGTCTTGCAACGTTATCAACCGCTTTAACCAGTGTGCCAAAAAAGGGATCAGAAACATCATGCACTAAAACACCCAAAGTTTGCGTACTTTGGCTAACCAAAGCCCTTGCTGCCGCATTGGGTCGATAGCCTAATTTTTGCATCGCAGCATTAACAGTTTCGATAGATGCTTGACTTGCTTTCGGCGAGTTATTAATGACCCTAGATACCGTCGCGACAGAAACACCCGCTTCTTTCGCGACATCTTTGATTGTCGCCATATCCACTCCTTATGGATCACCTTTATTCATGGTTAAGAAATAACGAACCGTTAATCTACAAACAAAGAAAAAAGAGAGTAATAGAATTTAAGTGGCTTGATTATCTGCGAAGAAGTGAAATTTAAAAAGTAAAAAGATCAAATAAATAGTGAAAAGGAAAGCGTTTACACTTTCCTTTTGTTGTTACGAGTAAAACTTATAGATTGTTTGGCTATTCCACGCTGTATTTGCAGGTAAAATACCTTGATTTTCATGCCATTCTGGATGATTAGGACCATCTGGGAAATATTGTGTTTCTAATGCTAATCCTGAGTAATTACCGTAATGACGACTCTTTCCTTTTGTTCCGACCAGAAAATTACCTGTATAGAACTGGATAGAAGGCATAGTTGTAAAAACATCCATTTTAAGCTCACCTTCTGGCGCTATTAACGTCGCCACAGGCGTTTTATCCTCAATCGTTTTCTTATCTAAAATAAACGCATGATCGTAACCATTAGCCGCTTTTTGGCACTCATCTGCCATAAAATCAAGGCCAACACGTTTTAATTTACGGAAATCAAACCCTGTTCCTATTACGCTGGCAAACTCCCCCGTAGGAATATTGCCTTTGCCATTTTTTAAATAGTGAGTCGCGCAAATTTTTAAATCATGCTCAAGTGCAGTGCGCTCAGTATGTTCACCTGCAAGATTGAAATAAGCATGATTAGTTAAACTTAATGGCGTGGTTTTATCACTCATTGCCTGATAATCAATGCATACTTCATTATTATCTGTCAGTGTATAGGTCACGCTTACTTTCACAGCACCGGGAAACCCTTGGTCTCCATCATTTGAAATCAGTGTAAACGTAACGGATTGAGAAGATTGCGCGGTGATCCCCCAGCGAAGATGGCTAAAGTTTTGCTTACCCCCATGTAAGGTATTTTTGCCTTCATTCGCACTAATTTTATATTCTTGCCCCTCTAATACAAACTTGGCTCCTGCAATGCGATTAGCAAAACGCCCAACCGTTGCGCCCAAATACGCTGTTTGTTGTTTATGGGCATTCATATCCGCAGCGCCTAATAACACATCTCGACGATATCCATTAACCGGTACAATACAGGTTAACCAAGTCGCACCAATATCCATTAAAGAGATAGACATACCAAAACGATTTTTAAGCACCACGATTTGCGCAGGTTTTCCATCTGATGCAGGCTGTGCTGTCATTTGTTCTGGTTCAAGAAAACGAAGCTCATTAGTCGCCATTATTTTGCCTCCGAATAGCCCGCTCCTTGGCTTGCAGAGCAGACATAGATAGTTTCTTTTAACCCCGTTTTAGCTTCATATTGTGCCTTAACAGAGTCAACGACTTTATCAACTAAATCTGGTGTCATTAATGCTACG
The DNA here is from genome assembly GCF_002607735.1 of Proteus alimentorum. Taxonomy (GTDB): domain Bacteria; phylum Pseudomonadota; class Gammaproteobacteria; order Enterobacterales; family Enterobacteriaceae; genus Proteus; species Proteus alimentorum. The sequence continues at coordinate 331,100 of NZ_NBVR01000024.1, read as the reverse complement.
ACACAACCGCCAAATCCACCACCTGTCATTCTTACCCCACCACGATCACCAATCACCGATTTCACAATTTCAACCAATGAATCAACCTCTTTGACTGTGATTTCAAAATCATCACGCATTGAGTGATGTGATTGCATCATTAACTGACTCAATGTGGTTAAATCACCATGGCGCAAAGCTTCTGCGGCATCTAATGTACGGCTATTTTCAGTGATAACATGGCGTGCCCGACGATAAACCACATCACTCATTAATGCTTTTTTTGCAAGTAAATCGTCTAATGTGGCATCTCTTAATGCAGTCACATTGAGAATATGAGCGGCTTCTTCACACTGTTGGCGACGAGTATTATACTCACTATCAACTAAACCTCGCTTTTTATTGGTATTGATAATCATCACAACTCTATTTTCGGGCATTGTTACTGCTGACGTTTCTAATGAACGGCAATCGATTAATAGTGCATGGTTTTCTTCACCACAAGCCGAAATAAGCTGATCCATAATGCCACAGTTACAACCAACAAATTGGTTTTCTGCTTTTTGGCCATTTAATGCAATCTCTTTTTGGCTAATAGGTAATTGATAAAGTGTTTTAAGCGTTTGACCAATGGCAACTTCTAACGCGGCGGAAGAGCTTAACCCTGCACCTTGAGGGATATTTCCGGATATCGCAATATCCATACCATGAAAAGAATAGTTATCTTTTTGTAGAAAATGAATAACACCACGAACATAGTTAGCCCACATTTTATTAGGTAAAAACTCAATGGTGTTATCAAGACTAAATTCATCAACTTCATTTTGGTAATCAACCGCAATAACACGAATAGTATTATCTTCTCGTTTTGCCGCAGCAACGACCATTTGATAATTAATTGCACAAGGCAAAACAAACCCATCATTATAATCAGTGTGTTCACCAATAAGATTTACCCTACCAGGCGCTTGAATAAAATGTGTGGGTGCGTAACCAAAAATAGATGAAAATGAACGAGTCACATTATTAATAAGTGCCTGCATAATAAATCCTTAGCTTAAAATTAAGTAATGAACTCTAAATCATTTGAGTTGCAGGTAGGCGGCAAGCAAAGATATCCCGATGAGCATACTCATGTATGTGATTCGGGTAGCTGAGCGTAGCCAACACCCCTGCAACTTGCAGGATGAAGAGTATAAAAATCCCACCACATCATTATGTAAATAATGAGATGTTTGATTTAATTTATTTCGTGCGCAAAAAGCAGATTAATTAAATGATCTTGCTATATTGCAGGTCATTAACGTTGCTCTTTATAATGAATGTCACTTAATTGACGTAAATTATTCGCGGCTTGTTCTGGCGTGAGATCTCTTTGCGATTCTGCCAGCATTTCATATCCCACCATGAATTTACGCACCGAGGCTGAACGTAATAATGGCGGATAGTAAAGCGCATGTAATTGCCAGTGATCGATATTTCTATCATCTTTAAAAGAAGGCGCAAAATGCCATCCCATTGAATAAGGGAAAGAACAGTGGAATAAATTATCATAACGGCTTGTTAATTTTTTCATTGCAATAGCAAGATCATCTCGCTGAGCACTATTTAATTCACTCATTCTTCGAATATGCGTTTTCGGTAATAACATTGTTTCATAAGGCCAAGAAGCCCAATAAGGGACTACCGCCAGCCAATGCTCTGTTTCAACTACGGTACGGCTTGCATCTTTACATTCAGCATCAACATAATCGATTAATAGATTGCGCCCGTATTTTTCAAAATAAGCGTTTAATTGCGTATCTTTTCGTGCTAATTCATTAGGTAAGAAATCACTCGCCCAAATTTGCCCATGAGGATGAGGCTGAGAGCATCCCATCGTTTCGCCTTTATTCTCGAATACTTGAACCCAAAGATATTCTTTGCTGAGTTCTTCTATTTGATTATCCCAAGTATCAACAATTTTACGTAAGCTACTGACGGGTAATTCAGGAATAGTTTTTCCATGATCAGGTGAAAAACAGATGACTCGACTAATTCCTCTTACTGCTTGAGTTTGAAATAAAGGATTTGATGAAGGCTCAATATGATATTCATCTGGCAATAACGCAGAGTGGTCATTATTAAAGACATATGTTCCTTTGTAATCTGGATTTTTATCACCAGAGACACGGGTGTTGCTTGGACACAAATAACAGTGAGGATCATAAGAGGGAAGTGTCGCAATCTGAGGCTTTTCATCTTTGCCATTCCAAGGTCGTTTTGCTCTATGTGGCGAAACTAAAATCCACTGATCCGTTAGCGGATTATAACGACGATGAGGATGTTCAACAGGATCAAAAATCAGTTTCGACATAACCTTCTCTCTTATTTATTCAAGATTATCTGAATACTTTAAATCTTATTTCAGATAACCATTTGGGTTTTGTAACTGCCAACGCCAAGCATCCGCAGCCATATCATCAATTGAACGAATAGCTTTCCAGTGTAAATCTTTCTCTGCTTTTGCTGGGCTTGACCAACATTCTGCGATATCACCTGGACGACGAGCTTGTAATTGATAAGGAATAGGTTTACCGCTAGCGTTACGAAATGCTTCAATCATTTCAATCACGCTAGTACCGTTACCTGTTCCTAAATTATAAATATGCAAGCCCGCTTTTTTACCTAATACATTTAATGCCGCGATATGACCATCAGCCAGATCCATAACGTGGATATAATCACGAACCCCTGTGCCGTCTTTTGTTGGATAATCATTACCAAAAACAGCCACTTGTTCACGACGACCAATCGCTACTTGAGAAATATAAGGAGTTAAGTTATTTGGAATACCTTTAGGATCTTCTCCCATCGTACCTGATGGATGCGCCCCAACTGGGTTAAAATAACGCAGCAAACTAATAGACCAACTTTCATCAGCAACAAATAAGTCAGATAAAATGCGCTCAACCATATATTTACTGGTGCCATAAGGGTTAGTTGTTCCCCCTACTGGCGAATCTTCAGTAATAGGAACCACTTGAGGATCACCATAAACGGTTGCAGATGAGCTAAAAATAATGCTTTTTACACCCGCATCACGCATACAACGCACTAATACCAATGTGCCATTAACATTGTTGTCATAATATTCAATTGGCTTCTGAACAGATTCTCCAACCGCTTTCAATCCCGCGAAATGAATAACAGACTGAATAGAATGCTTAGCAAAAATGGATGCTAATAGCTGGTCATCACGAATATCACCGTGATAAAACAGAGGGCGTTTACCTGTTAGAGCTTCAACACGATTAAGTACTTCTTCATTCGCATTGCTGAGGTTATCTAAAATAACCGGTGTCATGCCTGCTTCAATCATTTGTACGCACGTATGACTACCGATATATCCCATACCACCTGTTACTAATATTTCCACATTCACCTCTTTTGATTCAATTCAAAGGAAAAGCGCAAGACGGTTTCTGTTCACTGACACAGAGTTTAGCAAGATCAACAAAACCATTTCGTGATCAAACCGACATTTAGTGTAAACGTTTACACTCTTTTGGTGCGCTTTAAATTTTTATACAACATCCTAATTTAGAATTGTATTACAGTAATTTAGTAGAATAAGTAACACAATCCCTCACTTTAACACTAAAAATAATACACATTAAAAGTAAACGATTACATCTCATTTAATGCGCTAATTATATGATAAAACTGACATTCAATACGTTTTATCATACCTTATTAACTTCCCCGCTAAATAATTCGGGGAAAAACGAGTCAACGGCTACATACAATAATCACCATTAATAAACACGTTGAATATATACCCTCAATAAATACTTACAATTTAATAAGTACTTTATTGTATAAATACTCTAAATAATTCAAATCACATCTAGGCGACAAGTGAATGAGTTGCTAGGAGCCTACATAAGTAGGTGACTAGTGCGAGTGAACGCAGACAACAACGCTGTGGTTTGAAGTATGACGAGTATTGAAGTATGACGAGTATGGAGAACATAATGAAACCGACGGTCTTGCTCTACCAAAATCTTCCCGAAAAACTGTACAAAAAACTATCTGATTTTGCTGATATCAAACAATTTAACACGCTCTCTTTAGACTCTAATGATTTTCGTTCAGCACTTGCCAATGCCTCAGGGTTACTTGGCGCTGGTGGCAATATCGATGAAAATTTTATTAACCAAGCGCCTCATTTAAAAGCCGTTTCAACGGTTTCTGTTGGCTATGATAATGTTGACGTTAATGCACTCACCAAGCGTAATATTAAACTAATGCATACTCCAACCGTATTAACAGACACCGTCGCAGATACCATGATGGGATTAGTACTTGCCGTAGCAAGACGTATTCCTGAACTTGCTGATAATGTTAAACAAGGTTTATGGGTTAAAGGTATCACACCTGATTGGTATGGTACTGATGTTCATCATAAAACCATGGGTATTATTGGTATGGGACGAATAGGTAAAGCTTTAGCACAGCGTGCACACTTTGGTTTTAATATGAATATTCTTTATCACTCACGTACAGAATATACAGAAGTGAACGATAAATTTTCTGCTAAGCATTGCACTTTAGAAGCTTTATTACAGCAATCTGATTTCGTATGTATCACATTGCCATTAACACCAGAAACACACCATTTAATCGGTCAAAAACAATTTTCGATGATGAAACCTGATGCTTATTTAATTAATGCAGGGCGTGGCGCTGTCGTGGATGAATTAGCACTCATCAATGCATTAGAACAAAAAGAGATCGCGGGCGCTGGACTGGATGTTTTTGAAAAAGAGCCGCTATCCTCATCTTCACCTTTATTAACGATGAAAAATGTCGTTGCTGTTCCGCATATCGGCTCTGCAACTAAAGAGACTCGCTATGCAATGGCTGAATGTGCAGTAGATAATCTGATTGCTGCGCTGAGTCATCATGTAAAAGAAAACTGCGTGAATTTCTAAAATAGAAAATAGTGTTTTTGAAGTACAAAAAAAGGTAATGAAAATCTGTCATTACCTTTTTTATTATACTCTCAAATTAACTTAAGCGGGATCAACGTGAGCCATCACACTCAAGATCTGTTTATTTTGCAAAACCTTATTACGTGCATTAACGACAATAGCGTGACTTTCATTGACGGTGAGATCACCTTTGATTTCAAGATGCACATCTACGAGTAGATAATCACCCGAACGACGCGTTTTTAAATCATGAATGCCTTGCACACCGGGTGTTGAAACCAGCATCTGTTTGATCTCTTCCAGCGTTTCTTCATCAGCCCCTCTGTCCATTAAATCTTGTAGCGCTTGATAAGTAAAACGCCATCCCATACGACCAACAAACAGTCCGACAATTAATGCAGCTAATGGGTCAAAAAATTTAAATCCGGCCAAACTTCCGATAATGCCAATTGCAACAACTAATGAAGAAGCCGCATCAGAACGCGCATGCCAAGCATTTGCGACTAACATATTGGAGTCCACTTTTTTTGCAACAGCCAGCATATAGCGGAATAGCCCTTCTTTCGCCGCTAATGCAAGTAAAGCCACATATAAAGCAACGCTATGAACTTCAGGAATAGTAGATGGATCTAAAATTTTATGAATGGCAGAAAACACCATTCCTAAACCAACAATTAATAAAATAGTCCCAAGAATAAGTGATGCCGCATTTTCATAACGAAAATGCCCATAAGGGTGATCAGCATCAGGTTGTTTCTGACTACCTTTATTGGCAATTAAAACAACAAAGTCAGCAATAAGATCAGAAAGTGAGTGAATACCATCGGCAATTAAACCTTGAGAGTGTGAGAAAAAGCCCACTGTAATTTGCCAAATAGATAAAACGATGTTGACAAAAACACTCACTAACGTGCTTTTTTTCGCTGCCTTAAATTTTTCAGACTGCTTATTATCAGCCCGATCCAACTCAATATCATCAATGTGATTATGTGTCATAATAATAATCTTATTTGGTTTTAAATAGCCTACTCTATTGCTATAAATAAATAGAGTTCCATAGGTTATTTCAGGTTCCATAACTCATTGGTGAGGATAAAGGACGACTCTGAATAACAATCCAGTTTAGGGACTAAGATTGCTGTCCAGACATCATGTTGAGATGTCATTGCCTATTAATATGCCATATTTAAATCTTTCTGTCTCTTATTTTTATCAATAAAATCTTATAGATACAAAACAATAATATAATTGATAATCATTCTTTTATGCATTTTCTACTTTTAATGAGAAAAAGAGAAATTTATTTTTAATGCGCCATTATTAATTTCTTTTCTGTCAACAAGTTAAGATGTATAACTTATTTCATTATATTGTTAATATTATTTCAGACTTTTTTTAATTTTAAATGCTTAATAATGTAAAGTAGTAAATAATCATTCTCACTCTTATTTAAAACACAGATCACAGCTATTTTTTACTATTAGGCGATAATGATAGATATTTTAAACTAACGCTAAGTGAGGTTTGTAATGTATAAGAAAATCCTAGTTCCCATTGATATTTTAGAAGATGAACTTTCTCAGGAACTGATCGCTCACATTGAACAAATAGCAAAGGTGGGTAAACCTGAGATCCACTTCCTCACCGTTATTCCTAATGCTGAACTTTTCTTTGGTATCGAGTTTGCCGCTATTCCTGAAAAATTCAAAGATTCGTCAGAACGTACTCGTCTCGCTTTTGTTGCACTACAAGAAATGATTAAAGATGCAAAAATTCCTGATGAGCAAATTATATGTAATGTTGGTGTTGGTAATGCAAAAGATGAAATTTTAGAATATGCCCGCCACATTGATGCTGATTTAATTGCGATTGCATCACATAGACCTAATGTTTCCTCTTATTTATTAGGTTCAACGGCATCATCAATTGTACGCCATGCCAAAATGTCAGTTTTAGTTATACGTTAATCTTTAGCTTAAATAACAATAAAGCCCTTTGTCTCAACAACAAAGGGCTTTTAGTAAACTAAGATCTATTCTAAATAAGATTGATTGTTATTTTTTAACCGAATCTTGTGTCGTCTCAGCCGCTGACCAAATACGGTATTTCACATCAACATCTTTTGGTGCATAAACGACAATAGGTAATTTGCTGTTATAACGGATGAAGGCATCTGATCCCATATTTGCCTGCACAAAGGCATCTTTTTTCGTATTGTCAGCACACCCCATCATTGTTGACATTGGGCCATTTAAATCACCAACAACATAATAACTATAACCCCAACCTTCTAAATTTTTTTCATCTAAATCCGCACCAAACCACTGATGGTTACAATCTACTTTAAGTTCTTTACCAATAATTAATTCAACTTGGTAATTGCTTTCATTATCTTTTTTCTCTAACTCGATAACATGACGAACTTGATTTTCTTGAGCCTTAGGATAAGGTGCAACTTTATCTAAACTGTCAGTAGCTTGTGCACACGCAGATAAAGACATTGCTGCTACTAAAGATAATATTACTTTGTTCATCACTCTCTCCATTTTTACAGCGAACACTTCGCCGTTAACAAAATTAGTCAGATGTTTTTATTGCTCGTTATCTGAATACTAATATTTTTAGTGCTTGAATGCTAACATCTTAGTAAATAGTACTATGAGTAGATAATTCTGAATGTTTTAAAAAGAAAAATCACGTTTTTTCATGAAGTGTAAATTTGTGATACATCACCGTGCAGATAAGCTATCTATGATTATACTGAAATAGAGACCCAATTTCTTTTCATAGGAGGTTATATGTTCTCAGATCAACAAGCTCTTGTTTCTCAATTAAGAAATAGTGATCCCCGCTTTGAAGCTCTCTACGATAAACATCATCGACTCGATCAAGAAATTGCTAAATTAGAAGGTCCTAACGGGGCTGGCTATAATGATGAAGTTGCCAAACTAAAAAAAGAAAAGCTTCATCTCAAAGATGAAATGCAAAAAATACTTCAGCGAAGTGAAAAATAAGGCTCTTTTTAAGCGATGATATAATGTCATCGCTTTTTATGATTAAAAACAAAGATACCACCCCATAAAGATGCATAATTAATGTATCTTTTATTTTTAGGGGCTCAATATGTCATCAATACATGGTCATGAAGTTTTGCAAATGATCCTTTCTTCAGAGACTGCATTTACTAAAACATCGCTGATTGACGCGATCCATAAACAATTTGGCAATGACTCACGTTTTCATACTTGCTCAGCGGAAAATATGACAGCAACTGAATTAGTTGATTTCTTAGAAAGGAAAGGTAAATTTATTCCCGCAGAGGGTGGATTTACAACGAGTGAAAATAAGATTTGTCATCATTGATAGACGTACAGTTTTAAAGCTCGATTGCCAGTGATGTCCTTTTCTATGTCATTGGCTTTTTATATAAACAAATAAAAAGCCAATTCGTTCTGACAATCGTCATTGCTTTATTTACTGCATTTTATTCATCGTCTGTTTGCAACCAACCATCATCTTCCCAAACACTTTGAATAAGTTCCATTATGTGTTCATGCTTGGTTTCATCTTTTATGCCGGTAACTTGAATCGAGTTCATGCTACTAAAGGCAATACGAAACTGCATATCTGGATATTCTGGAATGATCTTTTTTCTCAGTTCGTGTTCTAAGAGCGGAAATAATGAGTCGGTTATCTTAGATTGTTTATTAAATAAAATTTCCACACGCATTGGTTTCACCATTTAAAGGCAAATAAACTGTATATAAATACAGTATTATATTCTAAGAAAAAAGAAAAGTCTTTTTGATAAAATTTTTTATCATTACGCATTAAATAATATTTTAGCGTCTCTATCGGCTTAATGATAAGATGCATAATAAATACAACATATTACTAAGCGAGAAAGGTATGTCAGAGAAAAGAATAAATCGTGAGAAAAAAACCATTCAAAAAATGGTTCACCTTTATGCTCACTCACATCCTGAAGCTGACGCAGATTATTATCAACAATTAATCAATTATTCATATAACCGATTAGATAAATGTCGTTATGGTGAAGATAAACCAGCGTGTAAACAATGCCCTATTCATTGCTATCAACCCGCCAAACGAGAAGCGATGAAACAAATCATGCGTTGGGCTGGTCCACGAATGTTAATTTATCATCCGATCTTAGCAATACGTCATCTTATTGATGATAAAAAACCTGTTCCTCCACTTCCTGAAAAAAAGCGCACTATTCGTTCGACTGAAAAGTAAAATCGGATTTCTTCAAGCGATATAAAACATGCTCAGCTAGAGGATGTGTTTTATCTAATGCGGGATGAAAAAAATTATCAGATTGATGCATACCGAGTTTTTGCATTACACCTTGAGATGGAAGGTTTGAAACTGCAGTAAAAGCAACAACTTCTTCTAACCTCAATGTCTCAAAAGCAAATTTAAATGCCGCTAAAGCCGCCTCATAAGTATAACCTTTTCGCCAAAACTTTTTCGCGATCCGCCAACCAATTTCTACGCAGGGATTAAATGGCAAAGACGCTGCTGGGATATTTAGCCCAACAAAACCAATAAACTCTTGAGTCTCTTTTAATTCAACAGCCCACATTCCCCATCCATTTTGTTGAATAAATTTTTCACGGATAGTCTCAACCATATTATCGCTTTCTAATTGAGATAAAGTGCAAGGAAAATAGCGCATTACTTCAGGTGAAGAGTTGATTTCAGAAAAAAATGGCGCTTTATCACTTTCACGCCATTCTCTTAGGTGTAGTCTGGGAGTATCTAAATTCATCGTTATTCTCTTTTTATATAAAATTAAGACAATAGCGATAAAATAGGATAAGCAACGAACAATGAAAAGAAAAATGGTACTTTATTTTTTGTTTTCTTTTAGTTGGTTTTCTACTGGAGCAACAACTTTATCTTTATTTGCATTAGAGCTTTCTTTTATTGAGACAACGCGTTGTTGAGCAACTGATTTTGCTTGATGTTCAACTTGCTCTGATTGCCCAGTAAAAATACCGCCACGCTTGATAGACATACTGCCACAACGACTAGTACCACGTAACTCGCCATGTTCTAAGATATCTAAATTATTTGCAGCACAGATACCTTTTACAAAACCATCAATAATAATATCAGGTGCTGTTAATTCGCCTTCAACTTGTCCCGCATGCATAACACGAATAACGCCATCTTTGACATTAATATTGCCAGCTACTTTACCCCAAATTTGGATATCGCCTTCAACATTAATATCGCCTTGGAAAACCGTTCCTTTTGCAATAATCGTGTATAGTTTTTGCTCTGGCATCGGTTTTTTCTCTTCTGTTATTACTGGTGCAACAGGCTCTGCTGCTTTTGGTGTTTCAGTTTTACGACTAAACATAGCGGCTTTTTTTAACCTCAACGTCATAGAATAAATAATAATGCTAAAAATTAGGATTAGAATAATCAAAAATTCGCCAGCCATCTGATAACGCCAAAAGGCAATTAAGGCAAGAGTCCAAATTATCCATATCCCGCTGAATATAATATTTCGCAGTGTTCGCTTATTCTCCATAATTAGCTATATCCTTACCTCCCTGACAATAAATACACTTATGCATTCACCATTCTAATAAATAGACGATAAGTATAATGCCGGCAATAAGCCTATTATTACCTTTTAGTTTTTTGATTTGTTTCTTGAGAAAAATAAAGTTTAATTAAATTAAGAGATAAAACTTACTATTTTAATAATCTACGTTTAATGTGAATAAATCGTGATGATTATCAGTTTATTCAGACAACTATTTTTCATTGAAAATTAACATTTCACATCTAAATCTATATTTTGATAAAAAATTATTCAAAAAAAATTCAGTATCTAGGTTTGAACGCCTCTGGATTTTGGCGAAAAAACATGAGATCTTCATCACAATAGTAATTAAGAAACCGAGAAAATAAACAGATAATAACTTTTTTATGGACTATTTTATGACTAATGGATTATTTCATGTCATATAAAAATGATGTTATGATAACATGAGTTAATATAACAATAGTTACCAGTTTATTTTTTCAACTTTAATCTTCTTTATATTTGAATATTAGTATATTGGTACCTTAGTATTTCAAACTCACTTTTTTAATGTTTTTATAACAATTAATTTTCTTATTTACCATAAATTAACATTTATAATAAATTTTGCATTTTAAATACATTTATTGTTTTTTTACACTGTAAAGAAAAAAATTAAAACAACTTATTGTTATATATACTTTTTATTCAACTGATAAGTAAACGTAAAGTATTAATTACATTAATGCCCATGCTATTACTGAACACCTCACAGAAAAATTTATCCATATTTAATTTAGTTTTGCAATTTATAAGGAATGTCATTAAATTAACAAAGTGACTTATCTTAAATTATAAAAATAAAATGCAATGCCTAATATCTAAAAAAAAACCACATCAAAATAAAGAAAATAGTCTCTTTTTTATTTTTAATAACACTCAATAATAAAGAAGTGTTTTTATAAATATTCTGATATTTATCTTTATAAAAATACCGTGATACTTATATAATAAATTTGGGCGAAAAATGAATACAATACTATGTGATAAAACCGAACGATATGATGGCGCTATTCAAAAAAGATCTTATTTTTATCCACAATACCAAATACTAGAAAATGAACAAAAAGCGATCTTTCTTATCCGAAAAAATGCACTTACATTGCAAAATTGTACTGACACAGTAACAACTAACGAAAACCAAGTTCTTTTTCTACAACAAGGTAGCTATACAATAAAAACACAAGGCTCAGAGCCTACCGATATTATTTATATCCCTCTTTCTGATGATTTCTTAAGAGATTTCATGTCTAAGTACAACGATATTTTGTGCCAAATAGAAAGGGATGAAGAGTTTTCTAGTGCCTTTATTTGTTTTCAAAATTCATCTCTTATTCAATTTTGTAGTAATGGCTTTGAATATCTTACTGTTCAGTCCTGCCCTGAAACCTTCACTCAATTACGTATTGAAGAGCTTTTAATTCTATTACTTTCAACTGAACAAGGTTCTGACTTAATGGCGTTATTGCGCCAACTTAGTCACCGTCAAGTTGACCGCTTAAAGATTTTTATGGAAAAAAATCATTTAAAAAATTGGAAGCTTAAACAATTTGCTCGAGAATTTGGGATGGGGCTAACAACGTTTAAAGAACTTTTTAATCATGTTTATGGTACTTCACCTAGAACATGGATTTGTGAAAGACGAATTATTTACGCACATCAACTGCTACTGACCACAGAAATGAGCATTGTTGATATTTCAATGGAATCAGGCTTTTCAAGCCAATCATACTTTACACAAAGTTATCACCGTCGTTTTAATATGACGCCAAGTAAAGCGAGAAATCTCAGATCAAAATTATAAAAAATCCGACCGAATATCATAATATCTAAAAGCCATTCATAGTTAGAATGTTTGAAATCTATTCTTATGCGTGAGTTGTATATCGTGATAAAAAAAAATACATATAGCAACACCAAAGCCCATTATTATGACTATCTAACCCTACTAAAAAAAATAATGGCACCCAATAATGAAAAAACTGTAGATAATTTGTTTGATCTACAGTTTTCTTTCCGTTCGAATGAAAACATCGTTACTACCTGTGATGTTAATGAACAACAAATAAAAATATTAGCCCGTGTTTTATGCCGTGAAAGCTTAGACAGTTTATTGCAATCCACTTGGTTTTTACGTAAGAAATACTGCTTTGTTGTTATCTCTAAAGAAGAAATACGTGATGTTATTGATTTCGCACATTCTTTTCATGTAAAGCAACCACACACCACAATAACACCGGCAGATTGGGATAAATCATTAAAAGCAACGGTCAATATCAATGAACATATGCGCTTAATTCAATCCGTAATAAAACCACTTTTTATTTGGTGGGTTCGACACATTACGCCTCAGCTTTTCACGTTTTATGACACCAAAAGAGAGCTTGAGCTTCAAATTAAGCAGTGTGAAAATATTAAGTCATTTGAAGAAAAACAACTGTCAAATAAAAATGATCCCTTTTTATCTTTAGATGATATCAATATTAAACTTAATACGGATAAAATCAGACTAATTGTTATTGATGACTTACTACAAAAAGATGTTCAATTACTCATCAACAATTGGAAAAATGAACCTATCTTTAATGTTGAAATTAATAATTCTTTAGATTATATCCAAAAAATAACGCCAAATTCTGAATTAATAAAACCCTTATGGGCGATTTTAAACAGTATTCCAAAACATCCTGAAAATTGCCAAAAACTAAAAAATTGGCTCTTAGCCAGAGAAATTTGTTTGAAAAATGATGAGTTTTTATGGAGAGAATAAAAAAACATCAGCTCTTCTCTAAATGAAAGAAGAACTGATGTCAGTTAGCTATTTTATGTCGAGTATTTCGACGGTAACAATAGACATTGATTCTGGTGGCACTTGTCCTGGAACACCATTTTTTCCATAACCGCCATTTGGTTTTATATAAATTTTAGCTTTGCCATTGATACCTGCTTTAGCAATAAAGGTATTCAATGGTAATGGTAGTTGACGATACGGCAAAATAAGTGGTTTAGCTTTATCATAATTCAACGTCACAGTGCCATCTGTGAGCTCCTCATGCATTGTAAATACGACTGTTTTACCTGCAATAGAAGGAACGGGCTTACCTTGTCTTAAAATCTTGAAGTACGTATTATCATCATACTGTACATAATTTTGTTTTTGGATCTCAGATAAAATGGATTTATTACGCTGGGCATTATCTTTTCCAATAATCGAATAAGCATAGGCAAGTTGCCCAGCTATCATTTGCCCTTCACCCGCCATTTTCTCAAGCTGCTCTTTTAGCGTTTTATTCTCTTTTAAAATATTACTCGTGTCTGTTTTAACTTTCGCTAATTCAGAATCTTTTGCTTTAATTTGCTCATTTAATTTAGCAATAGATTCTGTTTGCTGTTGCTTTAACGTACTAATTTGCTGTGTGTTTTCTGTATTTTGTTTTTCTAATTGTACTTTTGCTTCAGCTAATTGAGCGCTCAATTTATCCGTTGTATTCTGCTTTTCAGTGAGCTGTTTTTCTAGCAATGCTAACGTTTTATCACTCTCTGTTTTACTCATAGTGACTTGAGCTAATGCGATATTATTCTCTTTAAATTTTGTATCTAATGTTTGATATTTATTCGATAGCTCATTTTGCGCTTTCTCTAACTTAGCGATCAGATTATTTTTATCAGTAATTAAATTATCAACAGCTTTTTCACCCGCAGATAAACTCTTCTTCAAGTCAGCTAATTCAGTGACTTTATTATCTAACTGTGATTTTAATTCTGGGATCTCTTTTAATTTCTCATCCACTTGCTCTTTTTGCTGTTGAACAGCTAAAAGTGATTTATTAAGTTGAGTTTGTTCCTGATTACTTTTTTCAACTTGTGTTTTTAGTTGTGCTATTTCTTTGCGTTGCTCCTCAACAAGTTTGCTATTAGCATCTTGTTGTTTTTCTGCTTCTGCTACTTTTAATGCAAGTTCTTTAGATAAATCTTCACGTTCTGATGTGATCTTCAATAATGTGCTTTGTAATTTATCTATCTCTTTTTTCGCAGAGTCATCTTTTAGCAATAGTTGAGCCTGTGCAAATTGAGTCTGCACATCTTCTTTTTCTTTCGTTATTGTTGCTAATTGATTTTGTACATCTGTAAGCTGTTTCGTTAATTTTTCTTGCTCAGTCGTTATTGTTGATAACGAATTTTCTAATGTTGCTATCTCTTTATTTTTTGCTGCTTCTAAATTAGCTAATACTTGTTCTTTTTGTTTATTGTTATCATTTAGCAATTTCTGAGATTCAATATACTGAGCGTGTATCGCTTCTTTCTCTTGTCCAATTTTAGCAAGTAGTGCCTGTTTTTCATTTAATTGGCTAATTAACTTCTCTTGTTCTACTTTTATGCTCTCAAGTGAACTTTGTAATTTATCAATCTCTTTTTTGGCACTATCATCTTTTAACAGAGCCTGAGCCTGTTGATACTGAGATTGTAATTGCTCTTTTTCTTGCTCAAGCTGAATATATTTCGCCTCTAAGGTGTTAAGTATTCCCGCTTGTTTTTCAAAATCTTGTTGCTGTTTTGCTAACTCGGTATTTTTTACTGTTGTTGCCTGTAATACGTCCTCTTTTTCAGCTAATTGCTTAACGAATAAGTCACGCTCTTTTTTAATTGTTTCTAAATCACTTTGTAGCTTGGCAACAGCCTGTTTTAACGTGTCATCAGTAAGTAAGTGATTCGCCGTAGCTAATTTCTCTTCTGTTTCAGCCAGCGTTAATTCAAGTTGTTTAATTTGGTTGTTTGCATTTTGAAGTTTTTCTAAATGCTCTTTTGTTATAGCTACCTGCTCTGTGTATTTTTGATACAGCGTTTGATATTTATTTTTAGTATCAGATAAACGATTTAATAGCGCTTTATTAAAAAGAGGTTGTTTATGATCGAGTACAGAGCGATTAAACTGATATGCAAAGTGAAATGGGATGGCTGTAACAGAATAAAATGTTCCTGGGACAATATCTAACAAGAAATTGTCATTACGTTGAGGCCTTGCATAACTCTCTTTTGAATAAAGCGCTAACGGGTTATAAACCGTTGCATTATTTCTGTAGCTATAACGATTAAGATCCTCTGGTGTAAATTGTGGTTTAATCGGAATAAATGAAAGCAACGGCGTTAAATAACGAGTGTAATCACTCTTTAATTTTGAATAATTGGCAGGCAATACAGGGCAATTTTCTGCCAGCGTGATATCAGACGTCTTAACAGGTTCAACTGCCTGATTATCCGTTTTAGCTGGCGTAGAAGGTTTAACTCGTTGCTCTGTTTTTGTTTGTTGAGTCGCTGTTGTGGTGTGGTTTACTCCACGATTAGCCTGACCGGCTCTCGTTGACGATGAAATTGTAGCAGATGTTTTAGGCTCAATTTTAATTGGCTTTTGTGTTTCAAAATAACGGTCAAAATCTTCAATAACAGAATTAAATTCATTATTGGCAAACGATAGCGTTGGAAACAGCATAAAAGCGAGACAAACACTCTGCTTTAATTTCATAGTAATTATTCACCTAATTTTTTTAATGTCGAATTAACTGACATAATCGACAAATAGCGAACTTTTGCACATAACACTTCTGTTTTTGATTCAATACTCATTTTTAATAAATCTAAGCTATCTTTACTTGCTGTACCTTGAACACTTCGGTACATCGCATTGATTTCGCTAATTTCTTTAAATGAGCTCATCATGGATTGGTAGTCAGATGGAGAAAACGTTTTCAAAGAATCAAGTTGTTTGATACAAGCACTTTGCGGTGCTAATCCCAATTTTCTTGCATCTACGCCACTATCAGCAGGCTCTGCCGCAGGTGCCATAGAAAGAGGTTGTGCAACAGCCACGGGTTGAGCTGTTGCCACTGGTTGAGTCATTGCTA
This sequence comes from Proteus alimentorum, assembly GCF_002607735.1. GTDB lineage: Bacteria > Pseudomonadota > Gammaproteobacteria > Enterobacterales > Enterobacteriaceae > Proteus > Proteus alimentorum. The sequence continues at coordinate 314,619 of NZ_NBVR01000024.1, read as the reverse complement.
CAGGCTGTGTAGTTTGTGCTGGCGCTGGCATTTCAACTGGACGAGTGTGATCAGTCCACGCGCACCCTGATAGGGCGAGGACGCTGGTTGCCATAAATACAGCGAGGACATTCTTTTTATTTTGTAATAAGGACATCATTTTTCCTTAATTCCGATCAGACTTAAATAAGAGCATATGAGTTGTCGCATTTTAAGCCATTTTATTATAATTTTCTATTACCTACTGCATACTAAATAAATAGGCTAACACCCTTGGTTGCAATGAGTGTTCCTATCATTTCATTTGTTTTTTCTTAAAATACTACTTACATCACACTAAATGCATCAAATCTTGAATATCGGATTTATTTAGTAAAAATGTTGTCATATAAACTGATCGTTTTTTATATTGATGGAATAATACCAGATAATAATAAAAATAATAATATTAATTTTATCATTTATTTACGTAATTTACGTGTAAAAAATAGTCTTATATTTTGTTGCTGTTTTTTAATACCGAGATAAAATCAAAAAATGAATATCTAATATAGGCATTGATATTCATTTTATCCTTCAATATAGGAGAACTAAGATGAGTCATTTTAAAATTGGTATCGTTGTCGGTAGTTTAAGAAAAGATTCGTTTAATAAACAAACAGCACATGCTTTAACTAAGTTATTCCCTCAAGAATTTACCTGTCAGTTTATCGATATTAGTACTCTTCCTCTCTATAACCAAGATGATGACAGTCATACTCCCTCTTCTGTTATCGCTTTCAAACAACAAATACAAGCGAGCCAAGGCATCATCTTTATCACACCGGAATATAACCGCTCAATACCTGGTGCACTTAAAAATGCGATTGACCAAGCCTCTCGCCCTTATGGAACGAATGCTTGGAATAAAATTCCAGCCGGAATTATCGGTGTTTCAACGGGTAATATTAGTACGGCAATAGCTCAACAACATTTGCGTAATTCGTTAGCCTTTTTGAATATGCCAACCCTAAATCAACCCGAATGTTATCTAAAATGGTATGACGGAATGGTTGAGAATGGGCAGTTTTCAGAGAAAACAGCAAGTTTTATGCAAAACTGGGTTGATGCCTACGTGGCTTTTGTGAAGCAAAATAATCAATAACAAACTAAAAAGAGCTTTATGTGAAAAGCATAAGCTCTTTTTTTTCATCATCAGAGTTAATGTAATTTATTTGGTTATAATATCTCTATTGACAAATAAAGATTTCAATATTTCATAGATAAAAAGTAACGATATCCTTATTCACTTCTGCATTAAACAACACAGGACAAAAATAGATCATCTTTAAAAGACTTATTTTTATTATTACAATTAAGAATTGTTTATTATCTAATCAAAAATAAAGGGGCTTAAATAGAATCAGACTTGAGATCAAATTTAATCATTTATCTTACTCGTTCTAAAGTCATAAAATATCAATAAGACTTCAATCTACTACCTCATATAAAATTTACAATTTGATAATTATTTTTAATAATTTATATTAAGTTAGAACATTAGTCACAATATGCGATACATCTCTAAATAATATGCTTCTATAATTGTGATCAACAAAAAAATTACCTATATTACTCATCCATTAAATACTGGAAGGTAAATCATGGATAAAAACTTAAAAGAAATTGAATGCGAAATTGCTGCTCTAAAAATTGTTATCAAATCTTTACTTTCCACGCTAAGTGATAAACAACGAAGGGATATGTTAGGCAATATATCTATAGTGCTTGAGGATACATCGAACAAATACCCTCAACTCAATGAAGTTATTAACTTAACTGAGCAATATGTGAAGAAACTTACTCAAGCTTAATGAAAACGATATTTGCTATTGCTATAAAATTTATACCCTAATTTTTATAGGGTGAAAATAGCATCCTATTGATTATTTTATATAGGATATACTGTGATTTCCCTTCCATTAATACAACACTAAGTTAAATTTATTGAGTGTCTCTTTCCCTCATCTCAAATATCCTCACATTTACTGTTCTAATGAAAAAACGCGGTCAATTTGTATATTCATTTATCAATTTGATTTTTTCTTGGATTTAATTAAACAATTAATTAATATGAAAATTAATTTATCACACAGCAATAAATTGTCGTTCTTTTGAGGATCTTATGGAAAAAAAAATGGTCAATATAGAGTATGAAATTGCGGCAGTAAAAGTCGTTTTAAAAGCCTTGTTATTGACTTTGACTGATAAACAAAAAGAAGTAGTGATCCACGATATAAATAAAACCGTCAATGATGCTTATATCAATCATCCTCAATACCAAGATGTTATAAGCAAGACAGAACAATATATAAAAAAAATGCTCTAAACATTGATGCCACATTCTTCAGCACCCTCTCTTTATTATTATTTATATTAGAGAGGACTTATATCTACATCTTTAAAAATCAAATCACGTCAAGCTTTAACATAATCACTGATTGATTGATTATGAAAGTTAAAATAGAAAGTACTTTTTTATTGATTGAGTATAAACGAAATAACATTATTATTTATGGCTTGCTTAATTTGGATAATCATTTTCTGTTTCTCATAACAAAATCACAAACCATTGCTGTTTCAAGACTCAATCAATGACTAAGTTAAATCTATTTCTGCTTTTAAATAAAAGCAAGAATAATAAGAAGTTAAACTTTAAATTTATTATGTTTATGCGTCTAACGAGTAAAAACTTACCACCTTAGACACACAGTGTACAAATTTTCTATATCAATGATGAACAAGATTGAATTTTTGTACCGATAACTGTAATTCTTCGGTTTGTCTTTCTAATGAAATAGCTGCCGCTGAAACTTGTTCAACTAAAGAGGCATTCTGTTGTGTTACACCATCCATTTGAGTAATCGCCACACTCACTTGACCAATACCTTTACTTTGCTCTTCAGATGCAACCGTGATTTCTTTCATTATTGACGTTACCTGTTTAACTCCCGTCAAAATATCTTCCATCGTTTTTTCCATATCACTCACTAAACTTGCACCTTTTTTTACACGTTTTGAGGAATCAGCAATAAGGAGTTCAATTTCTTTAGCAGCTTTGGCACTATCTCCTGCTAAATTACGCACTTCATTGGCGACAACCATAAATCCTCGACCATGAGCACCTGCTCTTGCCGCTTCTACTGATGCATTTAAAGCAAGTATATTCGTTTGAAATGCAATGTTATTAATGACATTGATGATATCGGCAATCTTACTTGAACTATTAGAGATCCCATCCATTGTTGTTACAACAGATTCAGCTAATTCATTGCCTTTTTCAACTGTCACTGATGCAACTTCAGCCAATTCTCTCGCTTGATAAGCATGTTCCATATTCTGATTAACAGCAGCGGTAATCTCTTCCATACTTGCTGCTGTTTGTTCTAATGCCGTTGCTTGCTCCTCTGTACGAGAAGCCAAATCGTTATTCCCTTTAGCAATTTCAGATGCGCCACGATAAATACTATCACTTCCTATTCGGATCGTACTTACCGCTTCATGCAAACTATTTTGCATCTCATTTAATAACGGTATTAATCGCCCAGCACAGTTATTACCAAAAGGCGCTAGTGGCTGACTCAGATCACCTTCTGTAATTCTTATAAAATGTTGGCGAATACTTTCGAGTGGTTTTTGTAACATTACCACTAAATAGCGATCAGTGAGGATCAAAATTCCCCCCCCTAAAATGGCGCTAACAATAATAACTATTTGTGTCACTTCAATAAGCCCATCCACTTCTTCAATCGTACTATCGATTTTTATATTTGCGGCATTATTAAAGTTTTCACTCACATTACCTAATTCGCGACTCAACGCAGGTGTTACATTTTTTGCATGATGTTCATATTGCTCGATGGTGCCATTGAGCGCTAATTCCATCTGCTTTTTTACTCCTTGTTCAAAAAGCGCTTGCCATACATCCATTAGCTCTTTCGATACTTTTGCATCCATCGGCCCTGGGGAAACAGATTTCATATACGTAATCTGTTTTTCCATATTATCCATCGCCAATTGTGCTTGTGTAAAATCGACGTTTTTGCCTTCTGCTTTCTCCTCAACGAGACGATTTAATCGAGAAGTGAATCGAAAATACTGATCATTTCCCTGACTGAGTGCAGCCATTTGTTTTATTATTTGATTATCAGATTGATTGCCTTCAGATATTTGTGATAATGACCATGCGCTATAAAGGCTAACACTGCCAAATAACACACATAAAGTCCCCAGTATGATTATCATCATCAGACGAATAGTAATGTTACGAAGTTTCTGCATCGAATTTCTCAACTAACAAGATAAAGTAAGCCCAATAGGGCGTAATGTACTCTTATCGACACTTTTTCAATTTATTTTAATTTTTTACTAAAGTTTTTTATAAATTGGTTTTTTATTTTCTATACATAAAAAGAGTTAGATGAAAGAAGCAAAAATGTTACTTATATATCATTTTTTATAATTTAATATAAAAAACAGAAAATCATTAAAAATCATAATGTTGATATAATGATTGCGATAAAAATAAATAAGAAGCATTAAAGAGAGCAAAGGATAATTGAAGAGAAAAATAAGGTTTGGAATATTCTTAAATCAGCTAAAGAAACATAAATGTTGAGTGGACAATATTGAGAGCGTATTTGAGGAAAAGAGTTCTTGGAGCGGGCGAAGGGAATCGAACCCTCGTATAGAGCTTGGGAAGCTCTCGTTCTACCATTGAACTACGCCCGCGGTAGATTTTTCTGATTATACGCCTCCTTGATTGAACGACAATCCCCCTTCTTATTCAAATGATTATTTAATCATCACAAAAAATATAACTATTTGTTTTTAAAAACAATAAAGCCACCTTTCGGTGGCTTTATAACTATATGGGTATTCGTTAATGCTATTTGTTAATTAACCATTTATTTAAAATAACAGTTATTTAAAATAATAATTATTTATTAGGGCGCATTGCTGGGAATAAAATAACATCACGAATAGTGTGACTGTTAGTAAATAACATCACCATACGGTCAATACCAATACCTAAACCTGCTGTTGGCGGTAAACCATGTTCTAATGCCGTGATATAGTCATGGTCGAAGAACATAGCTTCTGCATCACCCGCTTCTTTTTGGCGAACTTGATCTTCAAAACGTTCTGCTTGGTCTTGTGCATCATTAAGTTCTGAGAAACCATTACCAATTTCTCGACCACCAATAAAGAATTCAAAGCGGTCAGTGATAAATGGATTATCATCGTTACGACGAGCCAATGGAGAAACTTCGGCAGGATATTCAATAATGAACGTTGGTTGAATTAAGTGGCTTTCTGCAACTTCTTCAAAAATTTCACACTGAACACGACCTAAGCCCCAGCTTTTCTCAATCTTAATACCAATAGATTGAGCAATAGCAACGGCTTTATCCATATCATCCAAATCAGCCATTACAGTTTCTGGACGATATTTGCAGATAGCTTCTTTCATGGTTAATTTGGCAAAGGGTTTACCAAAATCAAACTCTTGATCACCGTATTTCACTAATGAAGAGCCCAGTACATTTTCAGTCAATGTACGGAATAATTCTTCAGTTAGTTCAATCAGATCGCGGTAATCAGCATACGCCATATAGAGTTCCATCATGGTGAACTCTGGGTTATGACGTGGTGATACACCTTCGTTACGGAAGTTACGGTTGATTTCAAATACGCGATCAAAACCACCCACAACTAAACGTTTTAAATATAACTCAGGAGCAATACGCAGATACATATCGATATCTAACGCATTATGGTGAGTAATAAACGGACGCGCACTCGCTCCACCAGGAATGGTTTGCATCATCGGCGTTTCAACTTCCATAAAGCCTTTGTTCACCATAAATTGACGGATACCCGCCATGACTTGTGAACGAATTTGGAAAGTTTTACGCGATTCTTCATTAGAAATCAGATCTAAATAACGCTGACGATAACGCATTTCTTGGTCAGCTAAACCGTGGAATTTATCTGGTAATGGGCGTAGTGCTTTAGTTAATAAACGCACTTCTGTACAGTGAACACTTAATTCACCCGTTTTCGTTTTGAAAACACGACCGCGAGCACCTAAGATATCGCCCAGATCCCATTTTTTAAATTGCTCGTTATAGATCCCTTCTGGTAAATCATCACGAGAAACATAAAGCTGAATACGACCACCCATGTCTTGCAATGTAGCGAAAGATGCCTTACCCATAATGCGGCGAGTCATCATACGACCTGCAATAGAAACTTCCACATTTGCGGCTTCTAACTCTTCTGCACTCATTGCATCATACTTTTGATGTAATTCATCAGACAGAGAATCTCTGCGGAAATCATTTGGGAATGCGTTACCATTATCACGTAAAGCGGATAATTTTTCGCGGCGTGTTTGCAGTTCGTTATTTAAATCAGGTGCCTGCTCCGCACCTTGTTGCTGTTGCGACATGTTTTTCCTCACAGGCCCGCTTTTAAGCTAGCTTCAATAAATTTATCAAGATCACCGTCTAATACTGCTTGTGTATTACGCGTTTCCACACCAGTACGTAAATCTTTAATACGTGAATCATCAAGAACATAAGAACGAATTTGACTACCCCAGCCAATATCGGACTTGTTATCTTCCATTACTTGCTTGTCTGCATTTTTCTTCTGCATTTCCAGCTCATATAACTTCGCTTTCATCTGCTTCATTGCCTGATCTTTGTTCTTATGCTGAGAGCGATCGTTTTGGCATTGAGTGACAAGACCTGTTGGAACGTGGGTAATACGAACCGCAGATTCTGTTTTGTTAACGTGCTGTCCACCTGCACCTGAAGCACGATAAACGTCAATACGCAAATCAGCTGGATTGATTTCAATATCAATATTGTCATCAACTTCAGGGTAAATAAAGGCAGAACTAAATGAGGTATGGCGACGGCCACCTGAGTCAAATGGACTTTTACGAACTAGGCGATGAACACCTGTTTCTGTACGTAACCAACCATAAGCGTACTCACCAATAATTTTGATAGTCGCTGATTTTAATCCTGCAACATCACCGTCAGATTCTTCAATAATCTCTGTTTTAAAGCCTCTTGATTCAGCCCAACGTAAATACATGCGCATCAGCATACTTGCCCAATCTTGCGCTTCTGTACCACCTGAACCGGCTTGTAAATCAAGGTAGCAATCCGCACTGTCATATTCACCAGAGAACATACGACGGAATTCTAATTGCTCAAGCTTTTTATTTAACACATCTAATTCAGCAATAGCTTCGTTAAATGTTTCTTCGTCATCAGCTTCAACCGCTAATTCAAGTAAACCAGAAACGTCTTCTAGTCCTTGATCTAACTGATCGATTGTTTCTACGATAGCCTCAAGAGATGAACGCTCTTTACCTAATGCTTGTGCCCTTTCTGGCTCATTCCATACATCAGGTTGTTCTAATTCAGCGTTAACTTCTTCTAAACGCTCTTTCTTGGCATCATAGTCAAAGATACCCCCTGAGAACATTTGTTCTTTCAGAGACTTCTTCTATTTGGTGTTTTACGGGGTTGATTTCAAACATACTTTTTCGTCTTTATGTTGTTTTCAAAAACAATTGGAATAAATTTTGAACCGCATATTGTAACGGATATATCAGCGGGTTTATAGCATTTATATACAATTGTCTATCAGATCGTTGTTACCATAACAACGTTACTCTTTATAACACGGTAAATCGTTTAATTATTCGTGTTAACAAGGCCAAATGTGCTCAACAAGCAGTTGCGCATTACGTTGTCCTCTAAACTCATTGACATCTAATCGATAAGCTAACTCAACCGTTTTAATGCTGTTATCTGGCCACATATTGATATCAACATTAAATGCAATTGCATCAATCATAAGATGACTATTTACTGGCTGAAGCATCATTTTTAAATGCTTACTACCGACAATACGTTGTTGTAATAGCGTAAATTTACCGTCAAATAAAGGTTCAGGAAAAGCCTGTCCCCAAGGACCTGCTTCTCTTAGCATTTCTGCGATAGGTAATGAAAGTTGATTATCAGTGAGTTCACCATCCGATAAAATAACACCTTGCAACTGTTCATCCGAAACCAACTCTGCCATTAAAGACGAAAAATGACGTTGAAATAACGGGAATTTATCTTCTTCAAGTGAAAGTCCAGCCGCCATTGCGTGCCCACCAAACTTCACCATCAAACCCGGATTTAATGTATTTAGTCGTTCTAAAGCATCTCGCAGATGAACGCCACTAATTGAACGACCAGAGCCTTTTAACAGGCCATCACTGCTAGGTGCAAAAGCAATAACCGGACGGTGCAATTTTTCTTTAATACGAGACGCTAAAATACCCACAACACCTTGGTGCCATTCAGGATGATAGATCGCTAAACCATTGGGTAAATCATGTTGCGTTCCCATAAATTGGCGGAAAATGATAGAAGCTTCTTCTTGCATACCCGCTTCAATTTCACGCCGAGTTTGATTTAATCCATCAAGTTCATTAGCAATTTCACGCGCTGAGCCAATATTGTCGGTTAAAAGTAAAGCAACACCCACAGACATATCATCAAGGCGTCCTGCTGCATTTAAGCGAGGCCCTAAAGAGAAACCTAAATCGCTACTAACCAATTGAGAGAGTTCTTTACGAGAAACTTCCGTAAGTGCTTTTATCCCTACACAACAACGACCCGCTCTAATTCGGCGTAATCCTTCATAAACAAAAATACGGTTATTTTCATCAAGAGGAACAACATCTGCCACTGTGCCTAGTGCCACTAAATCGAGAAAATCAGCCATATTGGGGCGAGCTAAGTTTTGTTGCTCAAACCAGCCTTGTTTTTCTAATTCAGCCCTTAATGCCGTCATTAAATAAAAAGTAACACCAACACCGGCTAATGATTTAGATAAAAAAGAACAATCTGTCAGGTTAGGATTAATAATTGCATCAGCGGCGGGTAAGGTTTGTCCCGGTAAATGGTGATCGGTAACGAGGACACGAATACCATATTCATGAGCCGTATCCACACCGTCAAAAGAGGATATTCCATTATCCACAGTGATAATGAGATCAACCCCTTTTCTAGCAACGTCATGAACAACTTGAGGGCTTAAGCCATAACCATCATCAAAGCGATTAGGAATATGATAGCTAACTTGCTTAAATCCCATTTGACGTAATGCTTTAATCGCAAGTGCGGTACTTGTTGCACCATCAGCATCAAAATCGCCGACAATAACAATACGAGATTGTTGCTGTAATGCCTCAATCAGTAATGAAATTGCCGTTTCTATTCCTGTTAATGCTTGATAATGAAGTAAGCCTTTTAACGATCGTTCTAGTTGAACTTCAGATGTTATTCCTCGATTAGCATAAATTTGTCGTAATAAGGGATCTAAGTTATCCGGTAATTGAGTTACCTGCGCAATTCGACGACGCAGTGTCGGTTCAATAGTGACCATAAAACGTAATTACTTCTCTTTTTTATCTAATAATTCAACAAGGTTTTGAGCAGAAATATATCCACCATAAATACTGGCATTTGGTAATACAATAGCGGGTGTGCCTTGGATCCCCATCATGGTGCCTAATTTAAAGTGTTCATTGATATTGATTTTTGTACATTCATCAATGGGTATAATTTTGTCCCCTTTAAATGCGCTGTCTAATGATTTATTAGGAAAACCACTACACCACACGGCATTCATCTCTTTACTCACGATATTATTGCCAATACCGTTACGAGGAAATGCTAAATAACGCACGGTTACCCCCTGTTTATTCAACTCTGGAACTTCTTGATGTAGTTTTTGGCAATAAGGGCAACTAATATCAGTAAAAATAGTGATCACATGGCGCTCATTACGCGCTTTATAGACAATCATTTCATTTTTAAGTGAATCTACTTTTTTCATAATAACTTGATTAGCAATGCTAACTGGCTCACCACTACTAATGTTATAAATAGGTCCCGCAGTCAGATACTTACCATCATCTGTAATATAAAAAATGCCTTTATCTGATAACACTGCATTTAACCCAACAATCGGCGTAGGTTGGATACTTTCTGCTTTAATTTGCATTTTAGCCAGTTGTGCTTCAATAGAAGCATTGTCAGCAAGTGCAGGTATTGACGCCATACTTAATAATATTGGCAACCAGAATAATTTCTTTTTCATTTGAATTCCTATTTAACGCCTGCTCTTTAGCGGCTATCCCCTTGGATGATGTTGCTGATGAAGCGCTTTCAAGCGTTCTGTTGCAACATGGGTATAAATCTGTGTTGTAGAGAGGTCACTGTGCCCCAATAACATCTGTACAACACGCAAGTCTGCTCCATGATTTAAGAGATGGGTCGCAAATGCATGACGCAATACATGAGGTGAGAGTTTTTCAGTATCGATTCCTGCTATCACGGCATAATGTTTTATCCGATGCCAGAACGTTTGTCGTGTCATTTTTTGCCCTCTTAAACTAGGAAAAACAATATCGTCCGTTTTCCCTTGCATTAAAGTGGGTCTTCCATATTGCAGATATTGCTCTAGCCAGTAAATAGCTTCTTCACCTAAAGGAACTAATCGCTCTTTATCGCCTTTACCGATAACTCGTAGCACGCCTTGCCGTAAGCTGATATCAGAGAGGGATAATCCCACTAATTCAGAAACACGAAGTCCACATGCATAAAGGACTTCAAGCATTGCTTTATCGCGCAATTCAAGTGGTTCATCGATACAAGGAGCATTAAGTAAATCATCAACTTGTCGCTCACTTAAATCTTTTGGTAAACGCTTGGGAAGCTTAGGGGTTGAAAGTAATGCGCTAGGATCGTCTAAACGTAATTTTTCACGATATAAATATTGGAATAACCGGCGCATTGTGCTGAGTAATCGGGCTGCACTGCTGGCTTTATAACCTTCATCTAAGCGCGTCGCGAGAAAAGATTGTAAATCTAAAGTAGTGACTGATAACCAATCTAATTGGTGATGTGCAAGCCATTGCCCTAATGCTTGTAAGTCTAAGCGATAAGAGCTGAGCGTATTGGCAGATAAGCCTTGCTCTAACCAAATGTTGTCGAGAAATTGTTCAATGATAATATCAGTCTCTTCATTGATATGCGTTGTCTTTTTTGTCGATAATTTGGTTTGTGACACAGTCTTACTCTCCCTCTCTTTAGCTTATCGCCTTTACATTATGCCTTATAAAAAAATTTTTCTGGTACAATAGTGACCTTTATTGGCAAAAATATCCTAAAAACCTTTATGAAAATTGGTCTATTTTACGGTTCCAGCACCTGTTACACCGAAATGGCAGCAGAAAAAATTCGTGATATTCTCGGTGAAGAGTTCGTTGATCTTCATAATGTTCAAGAGTGTGATATCACGCTTATGGAACAATATGACATCCTTATTTTAGGTATTCCAACTTGGGATTTTGGTGAGATCCAAGAAGATTGGCTCAATATTTGGGATACATTGCCGACATTAAATTTAAACAATAAGCTTATTGCAATGTATGGAATGGGTGATCAGGTTGATTACAGCGAATGGTTTCTTGATGCGCTGGGTATGCTCTACCATCATTTATTACCAAGTGGTGTTAAGTTTATTGGGTTCTGGCCTGTTGATGGATATGAATTTGTCAGCCCAAAACCTTTATCAGATGATGGTAAACATTTTGTTGGTCTTGCATTAGATGACGTAAATCAGTTTGAAGAAACTGATGAACGTTTATCACAATGGTGTATGCAAATTCTACGTGAAATAGAAGAAAACTTATAAATTTAATATCCAGATATTAAATATCTGGATATTGCATTAATAACTGAGAGAAGTTACGCCACTCATTTTCAGCCATACTATCGAAAGCGACCCATAATGTGATTTGCTTTTTATTTAGAATAGAAGTCAAGGTTATTCGAGTACCAAAACGGCTGATCCAAGGACGTTTTGTTATTTGCCATTCATGCAGTTTCCATTGAATTCGGTTGCCATTCAGTAAAACAAAATCCCCTTTGATACGACTAATATTCTTTTGTGTGAAATACCAACTACCTATCAAGAAAAGTAACAATGGAACCCAAACATAAATAAAATCAGGAGGCCATGGATACAACAGTAAGCCTATCTCAAAGGCAACATAAGCAACCGTTGAGAAGAATTGAGTGAACCATGACACTGTGAGATGCGATTTCCATAAAATCACGAGTTATATTAACTCCTGCTGTAATTCTATACGAATATAAATAAGTTAAAGATAATAAAGAGCAACCTATTTATAATGTAACTTCTTCCTTAACCTTGCAATTAGTTTATCTTACCTTTTTACTCAATTATTTATTATTACTTTTTCTATTTTAGATTTGCTCAAAAAATATAGCTTAATAATAAGAACCTGATTGATATTTTTTGTTAATCGTTGTTTTAATAAAGTCAGCATATCTGATTTATTAAGTATAAAGTGAAAAACATCAAAAAAAGGCGATTTAAGCGATCATTTTTAGAGATAGCGCGCAAATTTAACGCAACTATATTTTTTATTTCAGTAAATTTTAGAGTGCCATTAATGTTATTAAATTTTTATACAAAAAATAAAAACGCCTTTATTCGATGAGAAAATAAAAGCGTCATTTTTAATCAATCTTAATTACTATTTAATCTATCGCTGATTTGATAATCTATTTTATTAATATTTATCAACGATCTCCGCCATTCTAGCTTTATTGCGATCTTGGATTAACTTCACCATATAATAGAGTTCATCATCATCAGGGCGCCCATGATTCATTAACCAGTTAAATAAATCAGGATCTGCACACTCTAGTAAACGAACAAAAAGCGCTTTATCGTTATCAGATAGCGTATCGTACTCATTCTCGAAAAAAGGCATGATAGAAATATCCAGTTCACGCATTCCACGACGACATGCCCAGTTAATTCGTGCTTTATTCTCTATATCGATAGTCATACTCTGCTCTTTACATTGTTCAAATCAAGAAATACCACGATTTCTTCCTAGCATTGATGATAGTCTTATCGCAAAAATTTTAACATCAAAATGATCACAGTTTGCAGGTTTAGTCTCATAGACAACCTATTGAACATGCTTTCATTTGTTATTTATCAAGTTCATTTTCTGTGCGCTAAAAATAATAATGACTTGCATTGTCTTGCCACTCTTTTACCATAACTGATGTATCTGATTAATTTAATAGCTGGTGACATCATGACTCAAAATTCTACTCAGGCTAAACGCCCTCATGCAGCAATCAATTTGCCATTAACACTGGTTTCTTTAGATGAATGGTCACTGATAACAGCAACAGGTGCTGACAGTGAAAAATATCTACAAGGTCAACTAACAACGGATATTGCAGCACTTCCAACAACGACACATACATTGGCTGCACACTGTGAAGCAAAAGGTAAAATGTGGAGTACACTCCGCTTATTCCACCAGCAAGAAGGTTTTGCTTATATTCTGCGTAAAAATGTCGCACAAAAACAACTTGCTGAATTAAAAAAATATGCCGTATTTTCAAAAGTAACCTTAGCTGAAAATACACAAGCCGTATTATTAGGATTAGCGGGGCAAGGTGCAGCTCTTGCATTAGCAGATTACTTTCCCAATATTCCTCGTAAAGCAAACGAAGTTGTTAATCACGATAATACTTATATTCTTCAGCTCCCTTTACCTACTGAACGTTTTTTAATCGTAACAGATGAAGAAACAGCAAAAAATCTTGCAACAACATTAAAAGCAGAAACCAGTAATAGTGAGCAATGGTTAGCCTTAGATATTGAGGCTGGATATCCTATTATTGATACTCCAAATATTGAGCAATTCTTACCTCAAGCAACAAATCTGCAAGCATTACCACTGAGCATCTGCTTTAAAAAAGGCTGTTATACCGGGCAAGAAATGGTATCTCGTGCGAAATTCAGAGGTGCAAATAAGCGAGCAATGTATCTGTTATCTGGTGGTGGTACTGAATTACCGGAGATCGGTGGTAGCGTTGAATGGCAATTAGGCGAAGATAAATGGCGTAAAACAGGAACGGTATTAAGCGCTGTACGTATGGCTGATAATACTATTTTGGCTGAAGTTGTTATGAATAACGATATGGCGCTAGAGAGTGTATTTCGAGTTCAAGACGATAACATTAGTCGTTTATCCATTAAACCACTGCCTTATTCTTTAGAAGATGCGTAATTTTTATTTATCATAACCAATACGGACTTTTATGACACAATTACCTAAAGGGGCATTTGGCCCCTTCTCTGATACTATTAACTTTATTATGGAATTAGATAAACTAAAACGTGTTTATCGTAAAAATAATGTATTAGATAATAGTCGTTCCGAAAATACCGCAGAACATAGCTGGCACTTTGCCGTTGCAGCAATGAGTTTTCAGCCCTATGCGGGTGATATTGATATGGGACGTGCTATTCAGTTAGCCCTTGTTCACGATATCGTTGAAATAGATGCTGGCGATGTGATGGTTTATGACGTTGCCGCTCGCGAAGCAATTAAAGAGCACGAGCAAAAAGCAGCAAAACGTATTTTCTCTTTATTACCGTCCCCACAAAGTGAATATTTTCTCAATTTATGGCTGGAATATGATGCGGCTGAAACACCAGAGTCTCAGTTTGCCAATATTCTTGATCGCACCATGCCAATGCTGATGAATTTACATAATGAAGGTCAAAGTTGGGTTGAAAATAATATCCGCTTAGAACAAGTATTAGCACGTAATCTGTTTATTGAAAAACAGTGGCCTGAATTTTGGCAATACCTCTACCCTCAATTATTAGAGGCACAGAAAAAAGGCTGGCTGAAGTAATCTATTCAATATTGAATTTGTTAAATAAAAAATACCGAAGGCTAAGTTAACCCTCGGTATTAAAATTTAAGAATATAGCGAGATTAAAGCTTATTCATAATCACTGATTGGCGCACATGAACAATGTAAATGACGGTCGCCATACACATCATCCAGACGTTTAACCGCAGGCCAGTATTTGCTTTGTTTTGTTGCTTCACTTGGGAACACGGCACATTCACGACTATAACTATGTGACCATTCTTGCACTAATTCATATTGTGTATGAGGTGCATTAACTAATGGGTTGTCATCAATTGGCCATACACCTTTATCTACCTGTGCAATTTCAGCACGAATAGAAAGCAGCGCTTCAATAAAGCGATCAATTTCAACTTTACTTTCAGACTCAGTTGGCTCAATCATTAATGTACCCGCAACAGGGAATGACATAGTTGGAGCGTGGAATCCATAGTCAATTAAACGCTTAGCCACATCCATTTCACTAATACCGTAATTCGCTTTTAATGGGCGGATATCGATAATACATTCATGTGCGACATAACCATCAGCGCCAGCATAAAGAATGTCATAGTCATTTTTCAGACGTTGTGCAATATAGTTCGCGTTTAAGATTGCCACTTGGCTTGCTTGTTTAAGCCCTTGTGCGCCCATCATACGAATATACATCCAACTGATTGGTAGTATTGAAGCGCTACCAAATTGAGCCGCAGAAACAGCGCCTTGTGTAGTGACATTTTCCATTTCAACAACAGAATGCCCTGGTACAAATGGTGCCAAGTGTGATTTAACACCAATAGGTCCCATTCCTGGGCCACCACCGCCATGAGGAATACAGAAAGTTTTATGTAAGTTTAAGTGCGAAACATCAGAACCAATAAAGCCCGGTGTTGTGATCCCCACTTGTGCATTCATATTGGCGCCATCAAGGTAAACTTGCCCGCCATATTGATGAATGATTTCACAAACTTCACGAATACCCTCTTCATAAACCCCATGTGTCGATGGATATGTCACCATCACACAAGAGAGTTCAGCTTGGTGTTTTTCTGCTTTGGCTTTTAAGTCTGCAATGTCGATATTACCGTTATCATCACAACCGACCACTACCACTGTCATCCCTGCCATATGTGCAGATGCAGGATTAGTGCCGTGTGCTGAACTTGGGATCAAGCAGATATGTCTCGCACCTTCGCCACGGCTTTGATGATAACGACGAATGGCTAATAAGCCTGCATATTCGCCTTGAGCGCCTGAGTTTGGCTGCATACACATCGCGTCATACCCCGTTAATGCGGCAAGCCAATTGGATAGTTGTCCAATCATCACTTGATAGCCTTTCGCTTGATAAGCTGGGCAGAATGGATGTAGCTCTGTAAATTCAGGCCATGTGATCGGGATCATTTCAGCGGCAGCATTGAGTTTCATCGTACATGAACCTAACGGGATCATCGCTTGATTCAATGCTAAGTCTTTATTTTCTAAACGATGCATATAGCGCATCATTTCTGTTTCACTGTGATAATGATGGAAGTTTTCATGAGTCAGCACAGTGTCTTTACGTTGCATAGAAGCAGGAATTGATGCTGATGAAGAAGCAACTTGTTTATCAAGTGCATCAATATCACCGGCTAATGCTTTACCACTGATAATTTCAACCAGCTTTAACACATCTTCACGCGTTGTAATTTCGCTTAGTGTGACACCCACGGCACCTACAATATCGGTACGTAAGTTAATTTCAGCATCTTTAGCACGTTGTAGTACAGCGGCTTTATCAGCGGTATCAATCGTTAATGTATCAAACCAAGTTTTATGGCGTAACACCATACCGTTTTGTTGTAAACCCGCCGCTAAAATATCCGTTAAACGATGAATACGTTGAGCGATGGTTTTTAACCCTTCTGGTCCATGATAAACCGCATACATAGCCGCGATATTGGCGAGTAAGACTTGGGATGTACAAATATTCGAGTTCGCTTTTTCACGGCGAATATGCTGTTCACGCGTTTGCATTGCCATACGTAATGCACGATTACCTGCCGCATCACGAGAAACACCAATAATACGTCCCGGCATCGCACGTTTATACTCATCACGACAAGCAAAGAATGCGGCATGTGGGCCACCGTACCCCATAGGGACGCCAAAACGTTGTGCTGAACCTAATACGATATCAGCACCTTGATGACCCGGAGCAGTGAGTACCACCAACGCCATTAAATCAGCGGCAACACTGGTAATAATTTTGCGCTCTTTTAGTGTAGCTAATAACTTGCTGTGATCATGAACTTCGCCTGTTGTGCCGACTTGTTGTAATAGCACACCAAAGATACCTTCAAGCTCTAATACTTTTTCAGCTTTATCAACAACAACTTCAAAACCAAAGGTATCTGCACGCGTTCTGACAACATCTAAGGTTTGAGGGTGAATATCATCAGCAACAAAGAAACGATCCGCATTTTTCAATTTGCTTACACGTTTTGCCATCGCCATTGCTTCGGCAGCAGCTGTTGCTTCATCTAGCAACGATGCAGAAGCGAGATCCATTCCTGTGTAATCAATTGTAACCTGTTGGAAATTCAGTAATGATTCTAGGCGACCTTGAGAAACTTCTGGCTGATAAGGTGTATAAGCGGTATACCAACCCGGATTTTCTAATAAATTACGCAAAATCACAGGAGGTAATACAGAAGGTGCATACCCCATTCCAATGTAAGAGGTAAAACGTTTGTTTTTGCTGGCGATCGCTTTCAATTCAGCCAAGGCTTCTTGCTCTGTTGCCCCTGCACCTACATTCGGTGGTGTTTCTAATTGAATATTATCTGGAACAATTCTTTGAGTTAATTCATTTAATGAGGAGACGCCAACAGCACTGAGCATCTCTTTAATCTGTTCTGGTGATGAACCAATATGGCGACGAATAAATTCATCGCGATACTCTAACTGATTTAAAGTCTGTGTCATTGCAAGTAATTTCCTGAATTCACTATGAATGGATAGGTAAATAGCACACGGCTTAAAGCGCGTTGAGATAGCGTTACGATAACAAGCTAACAAATAAAAACGCCCCGGCATTATTTGACGGGGCGCTTCGGTTTTACTCTTCGCTATCTACCAGTTCTTGATAACCAGCGGCATCAAGTAAGTCATCTAATTCGCTTTCATTATTTGCTTTAATGCGAAATAGCCAACCTTCTCCATAAGGTGCACTGTTCACCAGTTCTGGAGAACCATCTAACTCTTCATTTACTGCGATAATTTCACCTGATAATGGTGCGTAAATATCTGATGCTGCTTTTACTGATTCGGCGACTGCACAATCATCACCAACGGTGACCTCTCTACCCACTTCGGGTAGATCAACAAACACCATGTCACCTAATAATTCCTGTGCATGTTCAGTAATACCGATAGTGTATTCACCATTGCCTTCTGAACGGATCCACTCATGAGATTGTGCGTATTTTAATTCACTAGGTATTTGACTCATTGACCTTACTCTCCATTTAAAATAATTGTGCGTGCTATACCAATGCTTTACCTGAGCGAACAAAACCAGGTTTTACCACTTCCACTGGCATCTCACGATTACGCATTAATACAATTGCGCTATCTTTTATACCAGCAGGAACTCTTGCTAATGCAATACTAAAACCTAATGTAGGCGAAAAAGTACCACTTGTAATAATACCTTCTCTTAATTCACCTAAATCATCAGTAAAGTGTACGGCAGTGCCAGCACGCAACACACCTTTCTCTCGCATTACAAGACCAACAAGTTTATCTGTGCCTATTGCGCGTAATTTTTCTAATGCTTCTCGACCAATAAATTGACGATCTTCTGGCGCCCATGCAATCGTCCATCCCATATTTGCTTCAAGTGGATTAATCGTTTCATCCATCTCTTGGCTATATAGGTTCATTCCCGCTTCTAAACGCAATGTGTCTCTTGCACCTAATCCTGCGGGTTTAACGCCCACAGCTAATAATTTTTTCCAAAAATCGACGGCTTGCTCTTTTGGCATTGCGATTTCATAGCCGGCTTCACCGGTATAGCCCGTTGTTGCAATAAACAAATCACCAAGCTCTACACCATAGAAAGGCTTCATGGCAGAAACAACTTGGCGTTGCTGCTCAGTTAATAAGCGTTGGGTTTTTTCTTGTGCATGAGGGCCTTGAACGGCAATAAGAGCCAAATCATCACGAACAGTGATATCAACGACATAATCGGCAGCATGTTGCTCAATCCATGCCAGATCTTTCTCACGAGTAGCAGAGTTCACAACGAGGCGATAGAAAGAGTCATCAAAATAGTAGACGATAAGATCATCAATGACACCGCCAGATGCATTGAGCATACCGGTATAAAGCGCCTTACCTTTTTCGGTGAGTTTAGCGATATCATTCGCTAATAAATAACGTAGAAAATCTTTAACTTGTGAGCCATGTAAGTCAACAATGGTCATATGAGAAACATCAAACATACCGGCATCACGACGTACAATATGATGTTCATCTATTTGAGAGCCATAATGCAGTGGCATCATCCAACCATGAAAATCGACCATACGAGCACCGCAGGCTACGTGCTCATCATACAACGGAGTCTGTTTTGCCATTCTTCCCTCTTTCTACTTTTACTTTAGATTATTCAGAGAACGCGATTTGTTAAATATAAAATTAAACTTGATTTAAAATCATAGTGTTAATCTCAAGCTTAAGTTTATTTTTAAACATGGATTTAACAAATGCGAGCAATTAACGTACAACGCAAACGATACCATCCCCTTGAACTTAGCATTGTGAGAAAAAATAAACCATAAGTTAAAATAGGGTATTGTGTCTCTTAATCATAATGTAGACATATGGGTATGCAGAACTAATGATTGCAATTATGCGTATCAGCGCTCATTTTTAGCGAGGAATTACTAAAAAAAAGGAATTAGTGCAAAGAATAGACTGAAAAAATAGATTTTTTTAGTTCTATTTCTTCAGCCAGATATAAATAAAAGTAATGTGAAATAAGAGAGGAATTAGATTTTTTCAACTGAAGTGAAATTTTTATCACTTAGCCATTCTGGTAAATCAGAAAGTCCCATTGCTTGCTCAAGTAACTTAGGTTTTACCCCTGGTAAACTATCTGCTAACGAAAGGCCGATATCCCTAACCAGCTTTTTAACGGGATTATTGCCAGCAAAAAGTTCACGGAATCCTTGCATACTGGCCAACATTACAGCAGCAGCATGTTTGCGACGGCGCTCAAATCGTCTCAAATAGAGATATTCACCAAAATCTTTACCTTCTGCTTTTAAGCGACGGATCTCTCCGATTAACTCTGCAACATCCATAAAACCAAGGTTAACACCTTGTCCAGCTAAAGGATGGATAGTATGAGCAGCATCGCCTAATAATGCTAAACGAGGAGCAGCAAATTGGCGAGCATAACGACCTGTCAATGGTATGGTCATGCGATCACTGATTAACTCACATTGGCCTAAACGCATATCAAAGGTTACACCTAGTGTGCGCTCAAATAGGTTTTTTTCTGCATTTTGATAACGTTCAGCGAGGTTACTTGGTAAAGACCAAACAATAGAACAAGTATGAGGATCAAAAAGAGGCAGAAACGCTAAAATACCTTCGCCATGAAAGACTTGACGCGCAACATTTTCATGAGGTTGTTCAGTACGAATAGTGGCAACTAAAGCATGATGTTCATAGTCCCAAAAAGTGAGGGGAATATCTGCGTGTTTACGTAACCATGAATTAGCCCCATCAGCTCCGACAACGAGTCTTGCCGTCAACATTTCACCGTCATTAAGGGTAATAAATGCATCATTTTCCCCCCATACCACACGCTCAATTTGCGTTGATGAATAGAAGGTAATATCACTATGGCTTTCACATTTTTGCCAAAGTACTTCACGAATAAGGTTATTTTCGATAATAGAACCTAAGTGACTGAATCCTTCTTTTTGGGCTGAAAACTCAATGCGGCCAAAGCTATCTTGATCCCAAACTTCCATACCTTGATAAGGTGCAGTTCGTAATGCTTGTAAATTTTCCCAAACACCTAATTTTTTCAGCAACATCTCACTGGCTGTATTAATAGCAGATACCCGTAATGAAAAATCATCTTGTGGGTGAAAAAGTTTCGTTACTGGGTGATTTTCTATTATCGCTATCCGTAATCCACACCCGTGTAATCCGCTGGCTAATGCAAGCCCAACCATTCCACCACCAGCAATAACAACATCAAATGATTTCATAATAAAAGTATCCTAAAAAGCGATTATTTTAGAGCGCGCCGTTCTTTTCTGCTTATTTTTACAACAAAAAAATTGACCATCAAAGATCAACACGCTCTAGTCTGTCCAGCCAAGTGTTTGATGCGCCAACTTATCTCTCATCATTGGGAACAATTCCATCGTCATTAACCCTAAATTGCGAGAAACAATCAATGGTGCACAACGATTTGCAAACACTTTTACCAACCCATCAGTAATAGAGATGGTTTTTTCTCTATCTTGTTGGCGAATTTGTTGATATTGAGAGAGCACTCGATAACTACCAATATCAGTATTGGCATTAATCGCTTGGGTGACTGTATTGGCGAGTGCCATAACATCACGTAAACCAAGGTTAAAACCTTGTCCTGCAATAGGATGAAGTGTTTGCGAGGCATTTCCAACTAACGCTAAGCGATGACCAATTATTTGATTGGCTTTTTGTAGTGCTAAAGGGTAACAATTTCGCTTGCCAATATGCTCGATCTTCCCTAGACGCCAGCCAAAATCACGCTGTAAATGTGCGATGGTTGTTTTATCATCCCACTGTGAAACTTCATCCAATTTATCAATAGGATGACACCATACTAATGAACTACGCCCTTCGCTCATTGGTAATAGGGCTAATGGGCCAAATTCAGTAAAGCGCTCAAAAGCTTTCCCTTGAGGATCGATTTGCGTTTTGACATTAGCAATCACAGCCACTTGATGATAAGGCTCTCGTTGCCATTGAATATGGCACTGATGGCCAATAGGTGAGTTGGTACCATCAGCGGCAATCAATAAATCACTCGATAATTGCGTACCATCATCAAGTGTTACCTCAACAGAATTGATATTACGTTGAACCTGTTCAACTTTAGCGGGACAATAAAGCGTGATATTAGATTGTTTTTTTAATTTCGCAAAAAGCTGTCGCCCTGCATCATGCAATTCAATAACATAACCCAGTGCTGAGATATCATAGTCTTGTGCATGAATATTAACAAAACCACAATGACCTTTATCAGAGACATGAACATGATTAATGGGAGTGACAAAAGGTTTTAATGTTGACCAAAGCCCGATCTGCTCTAACCGTTTCGCTGTTCCATGTGCTAATGCAATCGCTCTTGCATCAAACCCTGGGTGCCCATTGTCAGGCTCTCTTGCTTCAATTAGCGAAATTGAAATCTTACCTTTATTTAATGTAGAGAGTGCAAGTGCTAATGTCGCACCTGCCATTCCACCACCCACAATAATCACATTCATGCTGATTTTAGCCTTAAATTTTTCCTGCCATCAGAGCTTCAATTTCATCAGGATCTTTAACGACTGATGCCGTTAAATTCTCATTGCCTGTTTCTGTGATAACAATGTCATCTTCAATGCGAATACCAATACCACGATACTCTTGTGGCACATCGGCATCTGGCGCAATGTAAATTCCCGGTTCAATGGTTAGTACCATGCCCGGCTCTAAAATACGGTCACGCTCGGTGCCATAATGCCCAACATCATGAACATCAAGGCCTAGCCAATGGCTTAAGCTATGCATAAAGAAACGCTGATAAGCTTTTGTTTCAATAAGATGCTCGATTTCACCGTGCATAATGCCCAGTTTAACCAGTCCTTCGACCATGATATACACGACATGCTCAGTGACTTCTTTGATACTTGTACCAGGTTTGTACAATTCCAAAGAAACATTGATGGATTTTAAGACAATGTCATAAATTTCGCGTTGTTGACGGCTAAATTTACCATTAACAGGGAAAGTACGAGTGATATCACCAGCATAACCTTCATATTCACAGCCTGCATCAATAAGAACTAAATCCCCATCACGCATTTTGGTTTCGTTTTCGGTGTAGTGCAAAATACACCCATTTTCACCACTGCCGACAATGCTGTTATAAGAAGGGAAACGCGCACCATGAGAGACAAACTCATGTTCAATCTCACCTTGAAGTTGATATTCATACATACCCGGCTGGCATTTTTGCATCGCACGCGTATGTGCTAATGCGGTAATTTTTCCAGCTTTACGCAGTAATTCAAGTTCAAAATCAGATTTAAATAGGCGTTGTTCATGAACAATTGGACGCCAATCAATGATAGTTTGTGGTGCTTTTAAGTTACGACGAGAGCCTTTTCTTAACGTTTCTAATGCACTAAAAACGATTTCATCAGCAAACGCATATTCACCTTGAGCATGATAAACAACATCTAATCCGTTTAATAATTGGTAAAGTTGTTCACTCACATCTTCATAAGGTAGTGCCTTATCAACACCTAATTTTTCAGGTGCAGCTTCTTGTCCAAGGCGACGACCAAACCAAATTTCAGCGGTTAAATCTCTAACGCGATTAAAAAGCACACTATGATTATGTGTTTCATCACTTTTAATCAGCACAAGAATAGCTTCAGGCTCGCTGAAACCAGTTAGATAAAGGAAATCACTATGTTGGCGATAAGGATACTCACTATCCGCATTACGTTGCGCTGGTGGTGCGGCGAAAAAAATAGCCGCACTCGCAGGCTTCATTTGAGCTAATAATGCCTGACGACGGGATAAAAATTCTTGCTTATTCATACCCACTCCTGTCTTTCATTTATCTTTATGGTTATCTAATTAATGATGAAATTAATGTAGTACACGTTGATCATTTTGCTCGTTATTTCCTTTGTCTTTTGGTGCGACAAAAGTGATATAACAAAGTTGAACGGATACTTTTACATATTCACTGACTTCTTCAAGTGCATCTTCAAGTTCATCTTGGTTTTCGTCTTCTTCGTAACCTAGCGCACCAATATTACGAAGATCAGTAATCACTTCAGTCAACTCTTTATGATCAGACAACTTAGGTTGAGCAACACCCAGACCTAAAAGAAAATGATTAACCCAACCCGCAAGAGCATCGGCTCTTGAAAAAACAGATTCAGATTCGTCAGGCACTAGCATAGAGAAGTTGAACACACTGTCATCGAGCTGTTCATAGGTGATGTGATAAAGCTCTTCAAGTGGCTCTGATAGCGTTTTAGGAAAAGCTAAACCTTCATTGGTCAAGTCGTGTAATAAGGTTTTCCAACTGCTATCGCGCACTGCACCGCAAATAAATCCTGTAATCAAACCATGCATTTCAGCTGCGGTTAAAGGTACTGTATGTTGCTGTAATAATGCATCAATAGTTTGATAATTCGGTAATGTGTTCTGTTTTGACATAAGAATAAACGTCGCATTTAGGGGAATAGTTCAAGATATGCTACCATCAATAGAAGTCGCTGTACCAGTTAAGCCATGTTAATCATTGGAATTTTTGCAGTAATAGCGTTTAATACAGCGTTATAACCGTATACACTACTAAACACGTAGCACAGATTTTATGTCAGGAAGGAATCATGTCCGCACAACCCGTTGATCTTCAAATTTTTGGGCGCTCATTACGTGTCAATTGCCCACCAGAACAAAGAGATGCTTTACTGGCTTCTGCTGCTGAACTGGAACAACGATTACAAGATCTCAAAGAACGCAGTGGTGTTTCCAATACAGAGCACTTAATTTTTATCGTGGCATTAAATATGAGTCATGAGTTGGCAGAAGAAAAGTTAAAAACCAGAGACTATGCCTACAACATGGAAGAGAAAATAAAAATGCTACAACAATCTATTGAACAAGCTTTACACGATCAAGGCAAGCACCATGATCGCACTTTTTCAACTGCGAAGTAGATTTGTTCAGAAAGCATGCGTACACCACGAAATTCACAGATAATAGGTTGCTTTCTACAATTAAAATAATACAATAGTCCATAGATAAGGTGCTTAACGCACCCACCAAATTTCTCTGAGATGTTTGCCAGCGGGCCAGTCCCCTGAGCCGATATTCGAAACACATAGAACGTGGTGATCTGTTGCTTGTGAGCATACCCGATTCGTTCAGGCAGCCTAATGGCAGCAACACTATGTTCACCTTGGACCATGGGTTCAAGGGTTACAGCTTGCGGCGGCATCTTGGAGACCTCTACTAAAGTTCTAAACATTAGGTATTTTGTAACTACTTAATGTTTAGAACTTTTTTTATGCCTCTATTCTCCTATCTTCAACTTCTTCGCATTCTTACCTCTAAAGTGTGATAAATTGATTAAAATGATGGTTTCTACTTAATACCAACCACTTATTGATGGATTGATGAATGACGCATACTTCACTTTTTCAGCAAAGAGATGAAATCCGCAAAGCTATTCGCCAAAAACGCCGTTTACTTACATTAGACGAGCAACAGCAGGCAGCTGAACAATTATGCGAACAGGTTCTCTCTCACCCAAAAATCAAACAAGCGCAGACGATCGCACTGTTTCTTTCTTTTGATGGTGAAATTGATACATCACCTTTGATCACCCAGCTATGGGTATTAAATAAACAGGTTTGCTTACCGGTATTACACCCTTTTCATCGCCATCATTTACTTTTTTTACGTTATGACCCAACCACTCAATTAGTAAAAAATCGCTTTAATATTTTTGAACCGCCACTCAATGTGAATAACATTATTCCAATATCTGATATTGATATTATCTTTACGCCACTTGTTGCTTTTGATGAATTCGGTCAGCGGCTCGGTATGGGAGGTGGCTTTTATGATAGAACATTAGAAAATTGGCAACAGCAGTCATTTTATCCTATGGGGCTTGCACATACTTGCCAACAAGTTAAGCCATTGCCAAGTGCAGATTGGGATATACCATTGCCTGAAATTATTACACCCAATAAAATATGGAGTTTTAATAATTAAGTTTTATTTTTCCATCATCTTTGTTTTTTTATATCATTATCTGACTTGATTCGTTTAAATCTCTATTTTTAACCAAACTGTATCTAAGATGAAAAATAGAGAAAACCCCAAAATTATAAAAAGCATCAATACCATTCTGAAACTATCAGGAAAACAATTAAAAAATGAAAATTCAATTCATAATAAATATAATAACACTATCTCATCATTAGAAAAAACCTACGCTTTCAAACTAAAGAAAAAAAGCATCCATCATGTTTTTAAAAAACAACTATATTATCCAGTTATATTTTCAGATGATTCAGAAAACACATTTATTATTTTAAAATATAATGATAATGAATTTCTAATTTATGATCTACAAACTGACCAAATGGAAACATGGAGTAAAGAGACGTTAATAAAAAACAGTGTTCATCATTATTATTATCTCGATTTTGCGGAAAAGCATTTTTTTGATATTTCTTGGTTTATTCCTACTTTTATGAAATATCGTTCACACTTTCAACGTGTTTTATTTTACTCGTTAATTCTTCAATTGCTAGCACTTGCCTCACCGCTTGTTACACAAATAATTATGGATAAAGTTATTATACATCAAGCTTTATCTACACTTGATGTATTGGTAATAGGTCTTATTTTTGTCGCTATTTCAGGATCCGTCCTTCAGGGAATAAGAGAGTATATTTATCATCATACTGCCAATAAAATTGATATGTTACTGAGTTTAAAATTAACTCATCATTTATTCAAACTACCTATTAGTTACTTTAAGTCTCGCCAAACCGGTATTATTGTCACTCGAGTAAAAGAGCTCGATATTATTCGAGAATTTATAACAAAAACCTTATTGATGTTATTGGTTGACTTCTCATTTATCTTTATTTTTCTATTCGTTATGGCATATTTGTCATTAAAGTTAACATTAATATTTCTTACCACCATTCCTCTCTACTTTATATTAGCTAAATTAATTGCACCTAAAATAGAAAATACCGTACAACAACTTTATCAATGCTCGGCAACAAATAGTGCTTTTTTAACAGAAACGCTAGGAGGCATAGAAACAATAAAAAGTCTTTCATTAGAACCACGTTTTACACAACAGTGGAATACGCAAATTCATCAGCTCACTAATGAAAATTTAAAGTTACAAAATATTGATAACTTATCCCAATACATTGTTTCATTTTTGCAAAAAATAACGACAGCCACTCTTTTATGCCTTGGTGCTTTTGAAGTCATTTCACTCACAATGACCATAGGTCAATTAATAGCTTTTAATATGCTATTAAATCACTGTTTACAACCTTTAAGTTCTGCAATAGAAGTTTGGGGAAAGTATATAAGAACAAAAACAGCTATTTATCATTTACAAGATATTCTTAATCTCCCGACAGAACAAGAAAAAGCGCATAAGAATATCATATTACAAGGTGAAGTAAGTTTTGAGAATGTGAGTTTTTATTATCAACATGATACGTCCCCCATTTTAAAGCAAATTTCTCTTGTGATTAAAAAGCATGAAACTATTGGTATAGTTGGGACTTCTGGGTCAGGGAAAAGCACATTAGCACGCATGATCGCAGGACTTTATATCCCACAATTAGGGCTAGTTAAGGTTGATGGAATGCCTATTTGTGAAATTCCTCCCACAGTATTACGTCAACAAATAGGATTTGTATTACAAGAGAATTTTTTATTTCATTTAACCGTTTTTGACAATATCCGTTTAACTCAACCATCCGCCTCATTAGATGACGTTATTCATGCTGCTAAATTAGCAGGTGCGCATGAGTTTATATTAAAACTTCCTTTGGGATACGATACCCTAATTGCTGAAAATGGCAGATCGTTATCTGGGGGGCAACGCCAACGTATTGCCATTGCCAGAGCCTTATTATCATCACCTAAGATTTTAATTTTTGATGAAGCCACTAGTGCATTAGATGGTGAATCTCAAGCCATAATCGAAAAAAACCTTCCTCTTATAACTCAAAATAAAACCGTCATTATGATTGCTCATCGTCTTTCTACAATAAAAAACTGTGACCGCATTATTGTATTAGAAAATGGCCAGATAATTGAAGAAGGGAAACATAATGAATTGATTAAAAAAGATGGTTCTTATAAAAAACTTTGGCAACATCAACAAGGATGAAAATAATGAAATCAAAAATAAAAAAAATCATTAATCACTATTTAAAAACTAAAAAAGAGCCTAAAAACTATGATTTTTACCCTAATCATATTGCAGTGCTTGAAAAACCTCCAACACCTTATAGTCGTATTATTGCGATAATAATTTCATTAAGCGTTATTATATTTATGCTCTGGGCATATATAGGTAAATTGGATGTACTCTCACCAGCAATGGGGAAATTAGTTGTTTCAGGTTACTCTCAACAAATTCAAATTTATGAACATAGTCGCTTAACAACTATCCATGTGAAAAACGGCCAACAGGTTACCGAGGGAGAAGCATTATTAACACTTGATATCTTAGGTGTTGATGAAGAAATTAATAATCTAAAGAACAAAATAGAAAGTTTATTATTACTAAAAATTCGTTATCAAGCATTAAGCCAACATGTTTTACTTGATACATTTTCTCAATTTAATTCATTAAATAACAAAAATAAAGAATCGCTTCTATTAAGTTATAAAAAAGAAAAAGATGAATTCGATGCCAGTATCAATCATATTAATGCTGAAATAGAAACTAATGATAAAAACAAGCTCCTTATTCATCAAGAAATTAGCTCATTAAATGAATTAAAAAAAAATGTTGAAAAGCGCTTCAATATTAAAAAAACACTTTATGATAAAAAAATCGTTAGTACTATGGAATTTTTGGAAAATCAAAAAGAACAATTAGAAATTAATCGTTCCATTAAGAGGAAATCATCAGAATTAGTTATTTTATCCAGTCAAGAAGAAAAATATATTAAAGAACGCGATAAATTAGAAAAACAAAAATACCTAGAGTGGTATGACAAATTTAAACAATATGAAAGTGAAATTTTTATTTATCAGCAAAATCTTTATCATGCTCAAAAACGCCAACAATTAAAAATTGTACGTTCTCCGGTTACAGGTACTGTCCAAGAACTCTCTGTTCATACCCTAGGCGCTGTATTACAACCTTCACAAGCCGTAATGGTTATAGTACCAGATACTCAACATAACGTTGCTGAGGTAAATATTCTCAATAAAGATATTGGTTTTATCTATCCAGGACAAAAAGCGGTAATTAAAATTGATGCTTTTCCTTATACCCGTTATGGCACCATTGAAGGAACCATTATCAATATAGCCAAAGATTCCATAAAACATGAACAATTAGGCTTAGTTTATCCCGTCCTTATTGAACTAGATAAACAAGCGATTGGTGAAGATGAAGAGCAATATCACCTTGCCACAGGGATGTCTTTAACTGCTGATGTGATTATTGAAAAACGTCGAGTGATTGATTATTTACTCAGTCCAATAGACGTTTATCGCCATGAAGCATTAAGGGAAAAATAATAGAGAGATATCTATGAATAATATAGCTAAAAATCACCGACCTCTTCATCCTTCAATTATTGATGGTCTAATTTATTTTTCAAAAGAAAATAAAGGTTCATTAAAAAAAGAGCAGCTTATTCATTTTTTAGGTGATACCAATCATCTTTCAGAGTTAAACATTATTGAAGCTGCTCAACAGCTAAATTTAAAATGCGAATTCTCTTATCTTCATAATGAAGATGAAACCATCATTGATACGCTTATTGAAATTAAAGGATATTGGTATGTTCTAAAGAAAAGAACCCGTGATAAATTAATTATTATTGATCCAAGTACCAACACAGAAAGCATTCACCATATTAATAAGAATATTACTTTTTCAACACTGCTAATTATTAATAAGATGTCTACCACTAAACTGAGTAAGTTTAGTTTAATGTGGTTTATTCCTTCTTTATTAAAACAAAAAAAATCATTATATTTAATTTTTGTTTTATCCTTTTTTATTCAATTATTTTCCTTGGTAAATCCGATCATTTTTGAAAAAATCATTGATAAGGTATTAACAGGAAGAAGCCTTTCCAATTTACAGGTTTTAGGTTGGGTGCTTGTACTTATTGCCATTATAGAGCCTATATATCTTTTAATGCGGAATAAACTTTATGCTTTTGTTTCTTGCACCCTAGGTGCAGAATTTTCAGGTAAAATTTATCAGCATCTCATTCGATTACCAAATCCGTTTTTTAATCAACGCCAATCTGGGCAAGTTATCTCTCGTATTCAAGAACTTGCCCATATTCGTCAATTCATTACTGGTTCAGCTCTGATGATGGTGCTGGATTCTATTTTTATTATCGTGTTTATTTCAGTAATGTTTGCTTACTCAGTTTTATTAACTTGGATAACTATAGCAGCATTAGTACTTTACTTTTTACTCTGGCTTATACTTGGCCCAATGATCCGCTATTGGGTTGAACAAGAGTATCAAGCGAATGCCGATAACACGAGCTTATTAACAGAAGCTATCAATGGTATAGAAACCATTAAAATAACAGCGACAGAAAACCAATTTGTTGAAAAATGGCAATATAAACTCACCAACCATATTCTTAAGCGTTTTTCTGCAGCCAAAAAAGCGTTACTTGCTCAGCAATTAATTGGCGTTGTTCATAAAATTACGATGGCAATTATCTTATGGCATGGTGTGAACTTAATTATGAAGGCACAGTTAACTGTGGGCGAATTAGTGGCTTTTAATATGTTTGCCGCTCATATTACACACCCTATTTTACGTTTAGCCCAACTCTGGCAAGATGTTCAACAAACGAGTATCTCAATACGTCGTATTGGCGAGATCCTCAATACTCCCACCGAATATCAGCATCAAGGACTTGCCACTGTACCGCATATTGCAGGAAATATAGAATTCTCTCATGTACGCTTTCGTTATACAGACAATACTCCGGATGTGATTGAACAACTCTCTTTCGCTATTCCTGCAGGAAAATTTATTGGAATTACAGGGCCTTCAGGTTCAGGCAAAAGTACCATCACACGTTTAATTCAACGTTTTTATACCCCTCAGCAAGGGCAAATTTATATTGATGGCATGGATCTCGCGATTGCAGATCCCCTTGCTTTACGTCAATCAATTAGTGTTGTTTTACAAGATAATTTTTTATTTAGTGGCACTATTATAGAAAATATTCGTTTATCAAAACCCGATAGTAGCGAAGAGGATATTATTGAAGCGACCAAATTAGCAGGGGCTTTTAATTTTATTACTCAACTTCCTAATGGATTTAATACACAAGTAGGAGAAAGAGGACATAATTTATCAGGAGGACAGCGTCAGCGTATCGCTCTGGCAAGGGCACTTTTGCCTAATCCACGAATTCTTATTTTAGATGAAGCGACATCCGCATTGGATTATGGCTCAGAAGCTGAAATCTTAGCAACCTTTCCTGCTATTTGTAAAAATAGAACGGTGATTTGTATCGCTCATCGACTTAATTCCATTTCTATTTCAGATTATATTTATGTCATTGATAAAGGTCGTATATTAGAAGAAGGTACACATACAGATTTATTAAATAATAAAACACTTTATCAGCAATTGTGGCAACAACAGACGCAACAATAAACCGTAATAAGTGATGAACCATAAAAAATAAAGGCTCAAATTATTGAGCCTTTATACTTAATATTAAAATAATTTATTTAGTACAACATACGAGCACGGATGGTTCCCGGTAATGCTTTGATTTTTTGTAACACTAACTCAGCTTGCGCTTTCGTTTGTGTTGTAATATCGATCACAACATAACCTACGTTACCTGACGTACGTAAATACTGTGCGGCTACGTTGATATTTTCTTCAGTAAACACTTTGTTGATGCTATTCATCATACCTGGGCGGTTTTCATGAATATGCAATAAACGGTTTACATCATCACCATGGCTTGGCAGTGACACTTCTGGAAAGTTAACAGCAGATAATGTAGAACCGTTATCTGAATATTTTGCTAAT
Source organism: Proteus alimentorum (assembly GCF_002607735.1). Classification (GTDB taxonomy): domain Bacteria; phylum Pseudomonadota; class Gammaproteobacteria; order Enterobacterales; family Enterobacteriaceae; genus Proteus; species Proteus alimentorum. The sequence continues at coordinate 282,651 of NZ_NBVR01000024.1, read as the reverse complement.
TTACCCGCAACTTCATAACCAATGTTTTCTTGCGCTTCTTGGGTTGAACCACCGATATGCGGTGTTAATATCACATTGTCAAACTTGATAAGTTCAGAAACAAACGGATCGTTAGGATCGTTATTCGCACCAGGCTCTGATGGGAATACGTCAATCGCAGCACCTGATAAATGCTTTGATTCTAGCGCTTGTGACAACGCAGGAATATCAACCACAGTACCACGAGAAGCATTGATCAGAATTGAGCCCGGTTTCATGCGCTGAATTTCTTCATACCCAATCATATTTTTGGTTGATGGTGTTTCTGGCACATGTAAGCTGACAATATCACTCATATTCAACAATTCAGAGAGATGACGAATTTGTGTTGCATTACCTAATGGCAGTTTGTTTTCAATATCATAGAAATAGACATTTAAACCAACACTTTCGGCTAAAATACCTAACTGTGTACCAATGTGGCCATAACCAATAATACCCAGTTTTTTACCACGTGCTTCAAAACAGCCTTTGGCTTGTTTATCCCAAACCCCACGATGTGCTTTCGCATTTGCTTCAGGGATACGACGCAGTAATAACAGTAATTCGCCAAGCACCATCTCAGCCACGGAACGAGTGTTTGAGAAAGGCGCGTTAAAAACGGGAATACCGCGGCGAGCAGCGGCGTCTAAATCAACCTGATTAGTACCTATACAGAAACATCCCACAGCAACTAATTTTTCAGCCGCCGCAAAAATTTCTTCTGTTAAATGAGTGCGGGAACGAAGACCAACAAAACGAGCATCACGGATAGCTTCTTTTAATTCTTCGTCCGATAATGCGCCTTTATGATATTCAATATTGGTATAACCCGCAGCTCTTAAATTTTCTACTGCACTTTGGTGCACACCTTCAAGGAGTAGAAACTTTATCTTTTCTTTTTCCAAAGATACTTTGACCATTTACCCTGCCCTATCGTTATTACATTTAATGAAAAACAAAATCCTGTCTCATCAACATAACAAAAATAGATTTTGTGGCAATACAACCGATTGCAGTGATGACAGAATAAGCGGTAAATAAAGTGATTTTCTACCGAGTAAAATGATTTTGACTTTGAAAATGGCAGGATTTTAAAGAGAGATATAACTAGCGTGTGATATATATCACTGAATTTGCGGTTTCTAAAATAATTTTAAAAATAGGTAGCCATCGCTACCTATCTTAAAAAGAATTATTTAATGGTTTTCACACCTTCAGAGGTGCCCATTAAAACAACATTTGCGCCACGGTTAGCAAATAATCCTACGGTTACCACACCTGGAATACTGTTAATTTTGTTTTCCAGTTCGATAGGGTTAAGAATCGTTAAGTTATGAACGTCTAAAATAACGTTACCGTTATCTGTTACCACGTTTTCACGATATTCAGGCAAGCCACCCAGTTTAACCAGTTCACGAGCGACATAAGAGCGCGCCATTGGAATAACTTCAACAGGTAGAGGGAATTTACCTAATACATCGACTTGTTTAGATTCGTCAACGATACAGATAAATGTTTTCGCGACACCGGCAATGATTTTTTCACGCGTCAATGCAGCACCACCACCTTTGATCATCTGCATGTGATGGTTAATTTCATCAGCCCCATCAACATAGATATCTAAAGAATCGACTTCATTACAGTCGAAAACAGGAATGCCGTAACTTTTTAATTTTGCAGTTGATGCTTCTGAACTTGAAACGGTGCCTTCGATTTGACCTTTCATTGTTGCTAATGCATCAATAAAGTGAGAAGCCGTAGAGCCAGTACCGACCCCCACAATTGTGCCTGGTTTTACATATTCAAGCGCTGCCCAACCTACTGCTTTTTTCAATTCATCCTGAGTCATTTAAAAAACCTTATTTATCACGTTAATGGATTAAGAATAGCATATTGCATTCAAAACTAGCACGAGACACATCAAAAACTGAGAAGCAACATTTTAACTCATTACAACGAAAAATATGGCATAGTAAGCAATAGAATATAAAATCGAAGAGAGTCTGTTAATGAAACGCCCTGATTATCGAGCATTACAAGCCCTTGATGCCGTCATTCGAGAACGTGGTTTTGAAAGAGCCGCGCAAAAATTATGTATTACACAATCTGCCGTTTCTCAGCGTATCAAACAGTTAGAAAATTTATTTGGACAACCGCTATTAGTTAGAACTGTTCCACCTCAACCCACTGAGCAAGGACAAAAATTATTAGCGCTATTGCATCAAGTAGAATTACTTGAAGAACAATGGTTAGGTGATGAAAACAGCGGTTCTACACCTCTTTTACTCTCTTTGGCTGTGAATGCTGACAGTTTAGCGACATGGTTATTACCCGCTTTACATCCCGTATTAACGCAATTGCCTATTCGTCTCAATATTCAAGTAGAAGATGAAACTCGTACCCAAGAACGATTAAGACGAGGCGAAGTCGTTGGTGCAATCAGTATTCAGCCACAAGCACTACCAAGTTGCCTTGTCGATCAATTAGGCGCTCTCGATTACCTATTCGTTGCTTCTCCTGACTTTGCTCAACGATACTTTGCTAACGGTGTAACAAAATCTTCGTTATTAAAAGCGCCAGCCGTTGCATTTGACCATCTTGACGATATGCATCAGGCTTTTTTACAACAAAATTTCGGTTTATCACCTGGGAGTGTGCCCTGTCATATCGTGAACTCCTCTGAAGCCTTTGTGCAATTAGCGAAACAAGGTTCAACCTGTTGTATGATCCCTCATCTACAAATTGCAAATGAACTAAAAAGCGGGGAGTTGGTTGATTTAACGCCGGGCCTTTGCCAGCGGCGTATGCTCTATTGGCACCGATTTGCACCAGAAAGTAGAACCATGAGAAAAGTAACTGACGCACTTATTGATTTTGGGCGTAAAGTGTTAAAACAGGATGAAGAGTAAAACGCTATTTCATCTTATTAACACAAAAAATAGGCTTCAATATGAAGCCTATTTTGTTTTTCTCATAATAGGATTATTTAGTACGTTTTAATTCAAAAACTACATCTACATAATCTTTAAATTCAATACTTTGTTGTTGATAAGTTTCTTGTACGGCGGCAGGTACTTCTGCTTTTAATGCCATTGCATCCATACGCACTTGTGCAATTGGGTAAGGTGTGGCTTCTGGCGCACGATAGCTCACGCTATAAACAGCACCTAAATCTGCACCGAAACCTTTTGCTACTGACGTTGCTTGATCAATTGCATTTTTAATCGCAACTTCTCGTGCTTTTGTTTTGTATTGTTCTGGATTATTTACACCAAATTCAACGTTATTAATCTCATTTAAACCCGCCGCTAATGCGCCATCAAGCAACGTATTAAGCTGTTCTAACTTCTTAATTTTAACATTAACGGTACGTGTTGCGGTATAACCATTAATCACTGAACGCTCTGCTTTTTTATCATACTCATAGTTTGGTTGAGTACGAATATTAGCAGCATCAATATCTTCTTTAACGACACCATTTTCTTTTAAGAAGGCAAAATACTTTGCAACACGCTCATCAACTTGTTTCTTAGCCTGAGCCGCATCTTTTGCTCTTTCGTTAACCTGAATATTTAATGTTGCCATATCAGGAGCGGCTTTAATTGTCGCATTACCCGATGTTGTGATATGTGGTCCTTCTGGCTCAGACGCTGCTAATGCAAAAGAAGGTAATCCCAGCGTAAACACGGATGCTAATACAATTGCTTTTAATTTCACAAAAACCCCCTGACAGAATAAAATTTAAGACCCTCTTTTTATGGCTAAGAAGAACCTTAGCATATCTGATGTAAAGTTCTTTAAGATTAAAAGAGAGTTTTCCATCCTTGTGCTGCTAATTGAACAGCAATAAACCACATTACACATCCTACAAATAGATTAATCATACGTTGAGCGCGCGCTTTGCTTAATATTGGAGAAAACCAAGCCGCCAGTAGTGATAACGCAAAAAACCAGCTTATAGAGGCAAATATCGCACCAAATGTAAACCAAGGACGCAGTTCTGACGTTAATTGCCCGCCCATGCTGCCAATCACCACAAACGTATCTAAATAAACATGAGGATTAAGCCAAGTTACGGCAACTAATGTCACAATCACACGCCAACGGCTTTTTACCTGATTTTCACTTTGTGATAATTCAATCTCTTTTGAAAAAGCCGTTTTAAATGCATTCCAGCCATACCATAATAAGAACGCGACGCCTCCCCAAGTGATCAGTAATAAAAGTATTTCTGATTGTCTAAGTAAAGCACTTCCACCAAAGACACCTGCAGAGATCAAAACAACATCACTTAAAGCGCATAAAAATGCACTCATTAAATGAAACTGTTTTTTACTTCCTTGTTGTAAAACGAAGGCATTCTGAGCACCTATTGGCAAAATCATTGCTGCACTTAATAAGAACCCCTGAAAAAAAGTTGTGAACATGCAGAATATCCTAATAATTATTCATTTAATATTGGATGCATAATAGCGGGGTTTTGATATTAGAGGAAATGAATCATTCTTATTGATAATAAGGAAAACTAATGAAAATAAAGACAAAAAAAGCCACGTGATTAACGTGGCTCTATGTCATCTATTTTTGTGAGACTATTCTGCTTTCGCTGCTGTACTTTGTGCTTGATGCATATAAACATCCATTTGTGGGAATGGAATACCGATATTATTCGCATCTAATGCACGTTTAAAATCTTCCATCAAATCCCAATAAACTGGCCATGCATCGCCATTGGTTGTCCAAACTCGCACCACAAAGTTTAATGAAGACGGTGCCATTTCATGTAAACGGATAGTCACGCCTTGCTCATGTTGAATACGCTTGTCTTTCGCAACAACATCACCCAGTACTTGTTTTACTTTATCAATATCAGCATCGTAAGCGACACCGACTATAATTTGTGTACGACGATTAGGCTCACGCGTTAAATTGATAACTTCGCTACTGATAATTTTGCTATTCGGGATAACAATAATTCTGTCATCGGCTGAGCGTAATGTGGTTGAAAAAATCTGCACATCTCTCACGGTACCTTCAACAGACCCGATCATCACATATTCATTAGTACGGATTGGTCGGAAAATAACAATCAGTACACCAGCAGCAAAGTTAGACAGCGAACCTTGTAATGCTAAACCAACCGCTAAACCGGCGGCACCCAATACGGCAATAACAGATGCAGTTTGAACACCTAATCGTCCTAATACCGCAATTAAGGTAAAAGCAACAACGGTATAACGAACTAGAACAGACAGAAATGTAACAACAGTAGCATCAATGTGGCGCAACGTTAAAACTCTTGCGACACCTTTGCCAATCATTTTTGCCACAAAAAGACCAACAAAGAGTATCAAAAATGCAGCAATAATATTCACAGCATACTGAATAAAAAGATCCTGATTTGCCACAAACCAACCTGTTGCTTCATCTAAACTAGCGGGTAATTCATTCATTAGACCACCTTTTAAACTTAAAAACGTAATAAAAAGAATAGTAATTCAATAGTATATTGTGGCAGATTTATTCCAAAAATATATAGGATTTGTTAATTTCTTCTATTTTCCAGAATAAATAACCGATATTTTTGCAGCATGGTAGCAAAATCATCTAAACCACAAAAAGAGATGCTCTCATTATCGTAATAGCTCATGCCCTCTTCCATTTCATCTGTTTCAAAATGCAAGGTATTGGCTCTTACCATCACTTCTTCGTCATCAATAGAAAGACTGTATTCTTTACCGATAAGTTCCCACTGTCTTTCACTGCCTTTAATTCCTTCCATTTCTTCAAGAATTTGATCTATAAGACTAATATCGCCCTGAATTTCATCATTCAACCAATATCCTATTGCTTCATGATCCATCGAAAAACGGGCTAGTATACCGCCAGTGAGGTCTCGCTGAAATTCATAATCCATGGTGTACGCCCCTTATAACGCTCTCGCTTTTTTAATAAAAAATATCTTATTCTTATTATGACAAAAATAACAAAAAACGGGAGGCTTTTGCCTCCCGCTTGTTTGTATAACATACTTTAAAGCAATAAATTAACCGTTATACCGTTGTTTGAAAAATAACTTGGTCTGCTTTATCTGTATATTGCGCTAGTTGGTCAAAGTTTAGATAGCGATAAGTATCTTCTGCGGTTTCATCCACTTTATTTATGAAATCCAGATACTCTTGTGGCTCTGGTAAACGACCTAATAATGAAGCTACTGCCGCAAGCTCCGCAGAAGCAAGATACACATTTGCACCTGTACCTAAGCGGTTAGGGAAGTTACGTGTTGATGTTGAAACAACAGTTGCACCATCAGCAACTCGCGCTTGGTTACCCATACAGAGTGAACAACCCGGCACTTCGATACGTGCTCCACTCTTACCAAAGACGCTATAATATCCCTCTTCCGTTAATTGTGCTGCATCCATTTTTGTTGGTGGAGCAACCCATAAACGTGTTGGTAATTGACCTTTGTGTTGATCAAGCAGTTTACCCGCAGCACGGAAGTGCCCAATGTTGGTCATACAAGAACCAATGAATACTTCATCAATTTTGCTGTTTGCCACTTCGGATAACAGACGAGCATCATCTGGATCGTTAGGCGCACATAGAATTGGCTCTTTGATCTCATTTAAATCAATTTCGATCACTGCTGCATATTCTGCATCTGCATCTGCTTCCAGTAATTGCGGATCTTTCAACCAGCTTTCCATTGAAGTGATACGACGTTCAATAGTACGACGATCGCCATAACCTTCAGCAATCATCCATTTCAGTAAGATGATGTTAGATTGCAGGTACTCAATAATCGGTGCTTTATCCAGTTTAATGGTACAACCCGCCGCTGAACGTTCTGCTGATGCATCAGCAAGTTCAAATGCTTGTTCTACTTTCAGTTCTGGTAAGCCTTCAATCTCAAGAATACGACCAGAGAAAATGTTCTTCTTACCTTTTTTCTCAACTGTCAGTAAACCGTCTTGGATCGCGTAATAAGGAATAGCATGAACTAAATCACGCAGTGTCACACCCGGTTGCATTTTGCCTTTAAAACGGACCAGAACAGACTCCGGCATATCTAATGGCATAACTCCTGTTGCCGCAGCAAAAGCCACAAGCCCAGAACCTGCAGGGAATGAGATACCAATAGGGAAACGCGTATGCGAGTCACCACCTGTACCAACAGTATCAGGTAATAACATACGGTTTAACCATGAGTGAATAATACCATCGCCCGGACGCAGTGAAACACCACCACGATTCATAATAAAATCAGGTAAAGTGTGATGCGTTGTAACGTCTACCGGTTTTGGATAAGCCGCGGTATGACAAAATGACTGCATCACTAAATCAGCAGAGAAACCAAGACATGCCAAGTCTTTTAGCTCATCACGAGTCATTGGGCCTGTTGTATCTTGTGAACCTACTGAGGTCATTTTTGGCTCACAATATTCGCCAGGGCGAATACCTGTACGACCACATGCACGACCTACCATTTTCTGAGCTAGTGAGAAGCCACGGTTGCTTTCTTCAACAGGTTTAGCATGACGGAACAATGTGCTAACCGGTAAACCTAGTGATTCACGCGCTTTTGACGTTAATCCACGACCAATGATCAATGGAATACGACCACCAGCACGAACTTCATCAATTAACACTTCTGTTTTTAGTTCAAAGGTTTCCAATAACGCATTCGTTTCATGGTCACGAATTTCACCTTTGTATGGGTAAATATCAATGACATCACCCATATTTAATTTAGAAACATCGACCTCGATAGGGAGTGCTCCCGCATCTTCCATTGTATTAAAGAAGATAGGTGCGATTTTGCCGCCAAGAACAACACCACCACCGCGTTTATTAGGAACGAACGGAATATCGTCTCCCATAAACCACAGTACAGAGTTAGTTGCTGATTTACGTGATGAACCTGTTCCTACAACATCACCAACATAAGCCAGTGGGAAGCCTTTCTTATTTAATGCTTCGATTTGTTTAATTGGACCTACGCTACCCGGCTGATCAGGTTCAATACCTTCACGCGCATTTTTCAGCATTGCTAAAGCATGTAATGGGATATCAGGGCGGGACCAAGCATCTGGTGCTGGAGATAAGTCATCGGTATTGGTTTCACCAGTGACTTTAAATACGGTAACAGTAATTTTTTCTGCTAATGCCGGGCGCTCAGTAAACCATTGTGCATCAGCCCAAGATTGCATAATTTGCTTAGCATAAACGTTGCCTGCTTTCGCTTTTTCCTCAACATCATAGAAGTTATCAAACATCAGTAATGTATGAGAAAGCGCTTTGGCTGCAATTGGGGCTAACTTATCATTTTCCAGAGATTCAATTAAAGCATGAATATTATAACCACCCTGCATGGTACCTAATAATTCAACAGCTTTTTCTGGCGTAATAAGAGGTGATGTCGTTTCGCCTTTTGCGATAGCGGTTAAAAAACCCGCCTTAACATACGCGGCTTCATCAACTCCGGGTGGGACACGGTTAACAATTAAATCAAGAAGAAATTCTTCTTCACCTTTAGGGGGATTTTTTAATAGCTCAACAAGTGCTGCTGTTTGTGTTGCATCGAGAGGTTTTGGAACGACACCTTCAGCTGCACGCTCTGCTACGTGCTTACGGTATTCTTCTAGCACGACGGTCTCCTCGCTTCTTTGTCATTTTGTATAACCCGGCTGTCTGCACCCTATCTAGTTGGATGCCAGGTCAGAGGATCTTTTGCTCGCATAAAACTTCTATGGTTGTGAAATTATGCCCAGCTAAGGGATATTAGCATAGCAAATTTTCAACACGATGTTAATTCGTTCACATAAAGGCAACATATAACAAACGTAAATATCACTTTATTCAAGTTGCTACACTCAATCTGATAGGCGTTTTTTCACCCATCGCACTTTTAGCGATAAATTCAGTTAAATAGATATCAGCACGGCTCGGTAAACGCAGCTTATCTTTTAAAATAAAGAAAAAGATAAATTAACGTCATTTAGTTAATGATAATAACCAGTTAAACAATAAAAAATTTATATGAATTTCTTTATATTATATTTAAACTCACCCCTCATAAAAATAGTTTCAATATCAAAAATAAACCATAACCCAATCAATTAATTATCATAAAATTCATATAATAATTATTTTTTGATAGCACTTTCAACATCTAACATATTAATATGTAATAGATTTAAAATACGAATTATTTAAATACCAATCGTATTAATTCCATTTATAAATATAATTTAGTAATTATATTTAACCTTTTCATCCTCAAAAAATGATTGATTTATTGAAAGCATAAACTACATGGAAAAAAATTCTTATGTCAATTAACGAAAAATTCGTCCAAGCAATCTCAAGTATTAATTATAACAATGGCATATTCTCACTCTATTTTGTCGGTCAAGATCCACATAAAATAGCGCAAGGTATCATGCCAGAAACAGATGAAGAGTTAGCCCTAAAGCAAGTGATCCACATTCCTGCTTCTGGATTTATTTATATGGCTTCAATAATTAAAAATATGTTGGAAGACTCACGCATAAACATGGAGTTTGAAAAACTGATTGCAGCAGGTCTATTCCCGGCTCTTCAAAATGAAACTGATATAACTGAAGGATCTACCGCCCCTTATTTAGTCGAAAAAAAATCACCTAAAGGTAAAAAAAATACTTAATAGAAGAATGAATCTATAGAGAAAACTAATTCATTATAAATTAAGTTTTATTTAATCTATTTAATACCTGAAATAAATACACCTATATTTAAAGAAAGAGAACGATTATTTACAACAATCTTCTCTCTCTTCAGGCTTTTTTTGTCTTTAAAAAGACAATTTTATCAAATGGTGAAAAGGTATATAGAGATGCTGAAACCACTGTATTTAAAAATTACGGTGGTTTTCTATTTAATTTAAATTTGAGAAAAATTCATGTCAAAATTTTTAAAAGATTTAGAGTTTACTTTTACAGGAACGCGTCATGGTACAGATGGAGATGATGATATTGATGCCATTGGTTTTGGGGGTAACGTTTATGCAGGAAAGGGACACGATACAATCACTGTTGGAACTCTTGCAGTTATCGCTTACACCGGTGATGGGCACGATTTTGTCAGAGGGGGAAGTGCTTATCTTAAGATTATTGACGAGAACGGTAATTTAGATGTCAGAGAATTAAGTGCATGGGGAGAAATTGAAAAATCGGGTCATGGAGATCTGATATACGCTGGTGCTTCTGCTGCGATTAAGATTAACCATACTGGATATGAATATGGTGACATCAAGTATTCAGGAGGTGCTGTTGCTAATGTCATCACCCGTAAAGGATCAAAAAGCAATATAACGTACAAAGGTGCTGGCGGTTACAATCAAATTTGGCATGAAACGAATAATGGCAACCTGACGTTTGAAGGTGGTGGATTCTATAATAAATTAACGCGTACTTGGTTTGATAAATATAAATATTCAAAAGGAAACATTCATTTTAATGGGTTCGGTGGGGGCAACGAAATCCAATCTCGCGTTGAAACAGGTGATATTAATTTTACTGGCGGTGGCTTAGCAAACCTCTTAAAACGCGAAGGTAAATTAGGCGATATCTCGATGTCTGGAGCAGGAGCCTATAACGAACTAGTACGAACCAGCCAACATGTTGATATCTATAAAGAGACAAGTGGCAATATCCATTTTGAAGGGGCTGGTGGCTATAATAATATCTTTTCAGATATAGCCCAAGGCAATATCACATTTTATGGGGTTGGTGCTTACAACAAGATCACTCGCACAACTCAAGTCCGTCACCATAATGATTTATCAGTTGAATATACAAAAGCTGAAAATATTGTATTAACAAGTGCTTATATGAAAAATTTAAGCTTAGGTACACTTGTTGAAGTAAAAGCGATTAAATCATTGCGTGAACCCAATACTTATCTTTTTAAAACACCAGGTCCAAGTGATACCAATTTGTTCATATCGGATTATGGTCGTCGAGATTATACCTTTAATAAGGTCAAAATTTACAATGATCCTAAAACGGGAAAACTTCAATACGATTCCGAACTTTGGTGTATAACCCCAGATAATGGGGATATTAAAAACATAAGTTTTGATAATAAAAATTTTAATGATAGCGATAACCTCAATGCGGTCAATAAGTGTTGGAATACATTAGAAAAACAAGAAATTATCGAATCACCACGTTTCACCAAAATAAGAGTTGATAGCAACTATCAATTATCTGACTTAAAAGTATTTCAACATATTCAATCTCAAAACTTGGAACCAAATGGCATCGTAGGGCAGCTTCATGTTGAAAATGAGTGGACGGCCTATGGTAATGATTTGATTGTTAATGCTGCTGATATCACCTTACTCGATGCGCAAATAATGGAAAGCGACACTTCGAATAAAAACATCACCATAAAAGCCATTAAATCACGTTTTAAACCCAATACTTATATTTATGGTATTTATCAGGAACAAAAAAAATCAACTTTAGTTGTTGAATGTGAATTCAGTAATCATCCAGAAACAGGGCTTTTACAATACCGTTTAACATCATGGTGTAAAAACGATATCGATGATACACACAATTTAGCCAATTCTGAGATTTCCAATATTAATGGGTTTTATCGTACTAATGAAAAAGCATTTTCACTGAAGGATGTTCATTATCAAATTGACACAACCCAAACAAAAAAAGAGGCGGTAGAAACACTCTCAGTAGGCGTAAAACAAGAACTTTTTAAATACGATAATTCTACTGAAAGCTCTGGTGATATTGATTTTACAGGTGTAGGTGGTGGTAACGTCATTAAAAGTGATGTTACACAAGGTAATATCACTTTTAATGGTGGTGGTGGTGCAAATGTAATATTGCATGACTCTGCTTACGGTAATACCCATTTTACTGGCGGCGGCGCAGCCAACATCATTGTAAAAAAAGGTCAAAAAGGAGACCTAATCTTTGATGGTGGAGGATTGGTAAATGTCTTACTGCATCAAAGTAAAGAAGGAAGAATGAACATTAACGCTGCAGGCGCAGCAAATGTATTGATCCGAATTGGTAACGGTGAATATAAAGCACATCTTACAGCATTAGGTAATGTTTCTATTCACAAAGGACTAGGTGATAGTCATGTCACAATGTTAGGAGGATTAAATACCCATACCCAGATTGGCAGTCATCAGCGTGATAAAGCCTCATGGCGAGCATTAGGCGGACTTAATGTCATGACACAAGTTGGTGCAGGTACTATTACATCGTTACTTGGTGGTGGTGGAAATGTCCTGACTAAAATGGGTGACGGTGACCTGAGCAGTATCATGTTAGGTGGCGCTAATATCATTACACACATCAGTAACAATGAAATAAAATCAAACACCTACACCATTATCCTCGGTGGATTAAATATACTCACAAAGAAAGGCCAAGGTGATATTTTAGGCATAATGGGTGGCGGAGCCAATGTTCTGACCCATATCGGAATTGGTAACACACATGGCGTTATGCTTGGCGGTGCCAATATCTTAACTAAAGTAGGTAACGGTGATCTTTCTGGCATTATGCTAGGTATCGGTAATGTACTAACACATGTCGGCAATGGACAAACCCTAGGCATAATGGGCGCGGTGGGGAATATTTTCACCAAAGTAGGTGATGGAACAAGTATGGGTGCCATGGTCGGTGGTGGCAATATATTCACCCATGTAGGGAGTGGCGAAGCTTGGGCACTAATGGGAGGCTTAGGCAACGTCTATACCAAAATAGGCAATGGAAATGCTTTAGCGCTAATGATTGCCAAGGGAAATGTATTCACTCATGTGGGTGATGGCATGTCCGTTGCTCTAATGTTAGCAACAGGCAATATTGCCACAAAAGTGGGCGATGGCATGACATTAGCCGCGATGATTGGTGGCGCTAATATTTTTACCCATATTGGGCATGATGAAGCCTTTGCAGCGATGGTGGGTAAAGGTAATGTCCTTACCAAAGTTGGCAATGGATCAACGTTGGGATTAATGCTAGGTGCCGCTAACATTTATACCCATATCGGTGATGGCACCAGTATTGGGCTGTTTGCGGGTAAAGCCAATATCATGACCAAAGTGGGGAATGGCACTACATTATCAGCGATGTTTGGCAAAGCTAATATCATGACCCATGTCGGTGATGGAATAACTGGCGTACTTGCATTAGGTCAAGCCAATATCATAACAAAAGTGGGGAATGGCATTGCGGGCGTCATTGCAGGCGCTAAAGGAAATATAGTTACTCATGTGGGTGATGGAATAACCGCTGCGCTCCTAGGGGGAAAAGCGAACGTTTTAACAAAAGTGGGTGATGGGATCACCGTAGGTCTGCTGATTTCAAAGGTGGGAAATATTATGACCCATATTGGCAATAGCGCCACGATAGGTTTTGCCAAAGGCAACGCCAATATCATCACCAAAGTAGGTTATGGTTTAGGCATTAATGCTGCATGGGGAAAAGCCAATATTTTCACTCATATCGGCGATGGCGAACGATATAATTTCGCTAAAGGAAATGCCAATATCATTACCAAAGTGGGAAATGGGCAAGAACTCTCTGTCGTCAAAGGTAATATCAACATTATTACGCACGTAGGTAATGGGGATAATTATACTGGTGCATGGGGTAATACGAATGTTGTAACACAAATCGGTGATGGCCGTCAGGTCACATTAGCAAAAGGTAATGCGAATATTGTCACTATGGTGGGAAAAGGCGACAACTATGGCATAGTTTGGGGTAAAGCCAATATTTCAACAAAAGTAGGTAATGGCACGCAAGTCACCATAGCAAAAGGCCGAGCAAATATTACAACAACCGTAGGCGATGGGCTCGGCGTTACCGTTACATACGGCGACGCAAATATCAATACAAAAGTGGGTAATGATGTATCAGTAAACGTTGCTTGGGGGAAATACAACGTAAGTACCAAGGTGGGTGATGGCTTAAATGTTTCGGTCATGAAAGGTACCGCTAATGCGAATATCCATGTTGGTAACGGTTTAGGTATTAACGCCTCTTACGCAAAAAACAATGTCATCGTTAAAATTGGCAATGGTGATATCTACAGCTTATCGGTTGCTTCTAGTAATACTCAAAGTAATAAACTCGCGACTTTCTTCGGCAATATAAAACAAAGTGTACTTGGTATGGTTGGGAGTCAGGCCATTAACTATTTGGTACAAGGTGATGATGCAACCACTTCTGGATCCCGTAAAGGTAAAGGGGCGATTAACTTAATTGAAAAATCTTCAATCGACGGTTTCAAAATGAATGAAATCGACAAAGTGGAGAGTCGCATTGGCAAAAATTTAAAGAGCAAGGTTACTGAGGTAAAAACACCCGATTTAAGCGATGTTAATTCAGATGAATCCAACTTAACCAATAACAGTCCTAATTTGGTCATGAATGGTGATTTTAAACATGGGTTTGAATATGAAACCGAAAGTTGGAACGTTGTATATACCGAAGATGAAATAAAAACAATGAGTCAGTATGAACAGAAAACATCTACTGATACGGCAATGAATACTAATGGTGAGGATTATTGGGATCACGGAATTATAACAGAATACGAGGAGCCATATGAGCCCAATATCGCTATGTATCAGGATATTAGTGGTTTGATGCAAGATGAAGTGATTGAATTAAGTTTTGAGTATGAACGACAAGATAATACGCCAACAGAGAATAAATTGAGTGTTATCTGGAATGGTGAAGTTGTATTTACTTCATCAAGTGAAGACAAATCGATAGCATGGCAACAACAAAAAATTAAATTAACCGCCAATGCAGAAAATAATCGCCTTGTTTTTACAATTCCGGGTTCTGGTGGCTTGCAAGGAAATAATTACAAACTAAGAAATATCGTTGCTAAATCAGCGGCAGCAAATATCAACAAGTATCTCTCAGATTCTGATGCGACAAAAAATGCCCTCGCGGATAAAAATAATGCAGATGAAAATCGCCAAAAACTAGCTGATGAAAAACAACGCCAATTAGATCGCATTTCAACTACACAAACGGAACTTGAATCGACCGATCAAGTTGCACTGGAGAAAAACGGCCAGACAGAACGTGATGCCATTATTGAAGAAGCTAATTCAGTAACACACAATTTGACCACTATTGGTCAAACACTTGAAGTACTCAGTGAACATTCACAAGGTGAAAAAACATCAGATCAACAATGGAGTGAGCTATTCGCGGAAGGGATTTTAAATGATGTACAGAAGAACTTAAGTAATACTAAAAAAATGGTTTCAGCGCATGTTGATAATATTAAGGTTAAATATTCTGCAAACCTTAAAAAGGTGAAAAAATCGATAGAGAAATCAGAATATGGCGTTATTCAAAGTGAAGAACATTGTCAGGGCGCGAAACTCGATACCGCCAAAGCCAAAAACGATGCGGATAAAAGATATTCGGACGCGAGAGATAAAAAAAACAAGGCTGAAATAGCAGAGAAAAAAGCATCAACCATGGTGGAAGAAGCGAGATTACGAGGAGATACGGAGAAAAAAACAGCGACTAACATATCGGATAAAGCACAAAAAGAAGCTAAATCTGTTCAACTGAAAGAAAGTGATAAACCTAATCGTCACGGAGCGCATGGTAGTGGTTTATCAGGAGAAGCTGCCTATGTAGAGGGGGCTGATAATACCCCATCCAGTTACATCAAACCAATATCAACTAAAAAAAATGATGATCGTTTCAATGATAAATTGACAGAAATTAATCAGGAATTACTGGATGATGCTCAGCAAGCCATTAATCGTTTAAGCATTAATGCTGGGATCCGACAAAAATCGGCAAACGCCCTTCCTTCCTCTATATCAAACCTTAATGGGCATGGCGTAGCAAGCTATCAGCAACCTTCTCTTCGTTCAGACAATCTTCAATATCACAAAATAGGGGCTATCGCGGTCAATCTTTCTGGATTAGCAGAACGCCCCATTTTTGAAACGCTAAAACAGAAATTCAATATAAATATTGATAATCATGACAAACATTTTACTTTTATTTTGACAAAAAACGGAATGCGTATCCAAAAAAATATTTATTTGGATAACATCAACGATCCAACTAAGCAAAAAATAATAGAACACTTTATTTTAGCCAATTATTCAAGTTTTGAAGCAATACCTAATGAACTTCATTTAGAAAATGACGAAATTAAATCGAGTCATAATAACAAAGATAGGATACTTGCAGAATATGTA
The DNA here is from genome assembly GCF_002607735.1 of Proteus alimentorum. Classification (GTDB taxonomy): domain Bacteria; phylum Pseudomonadota; class Gammaproteobacteria; order Enterobacterales; family Enterobacteriaceae; genus Proteus; species Proteus alimentorum. The sequence goes on along the minus strand of NZ_NBVR01000024.1, from coordinate 266,360 downwards.
AGTCATAAATGGCAAATGTTAACCGATTCAATAGTCATGTCAGTTGATGAACTGCATAGAGTTGCAAGTGTTAAAGGCAAAATACAAGGCGAAAGTTATAAAGCGCTCGTTACCACGCTTAATGACTATCATAAAAAAGAGTCTAATCCAAACGACTTACCAATAGAAAAATTGCAAATGCTAGATCAGTTGCGAAACCAAATTGATGGTTACCTATTAGGGCATCCTGACTCCGAACGCAATGATGGATTGAAACAGTTACAAACTCAAGTCAATACACGTTATAAACATGCAGCTGCTTTAATACTAGATAGTCATACAATCAACGCTGATAACAGCTTTAGCCATTTATACGATCGCCTCTTAAATGCTAACTTAAAAACCAACAAACATATTTATCTTGATGAAAACGGCAACTTTGTGACAAAAGGGAAAAATAATTTACAAAATCAAGACAAACTTATTAGTGGTAAAAATGCAATTGCAAGCATTAAAAGATTGGTCGAAAAAGAGTATGGCAGTGAAATTACCAATCAGGTATTTAATCAATTTACAGAAAATGAATTTGCCCGAAATGGCCATGGTATTGACCTGTCAGGATTGAAAAAAATTCACCGAGAGATTGAACAACAAGTTTCGCCAATCAGTTCCACACTATATATCTGGAAGCCTACCAAACATAGTCGTTTCGGGCATGCTGCGCTGCAAATAGGTTCAGGACGCTTACAATTAGATCGCAATAATATGCAAAATAACCAGAAGAATAATTATGTCAGTTGGTGGCCAGAAGGGAACAAATATATCGCAACCCCATTTAATATTGCAACAGAGGAAAACCCTGATTTAAGATTACGCTGGTATGATTTGAGCCAACCGGTGAATCGAACAACAAATTTCATGACATTACAAATTGATATTCAAGAAGAGGAAAAGACAAATTTCAATTTAGGTAAAGATCAGGGTAAAAATGACAAACTGTTGAAAGAGTTTAGAAATAAAACGAATCTTACTCAAGGTCTTGAAAAGATGACACCTGAAATTGCAGGCTCACTGTTAAGTAACCCTGATAGGCTCCAAGAAACAGTCATTCCACCAAAGATTTCACAACCCTTTATTAAACAATGGGAAAGCCCAAATAGTAACCCGCTTGAAGTATCAACAGACTTTTCAATCACAGTGAAAAACTGGATAAAAATTGCCTTTCCAGCAGCGATGGTTAACCAAACCTTTGCATTGGAAATCAAGAAAATTAAAGAAATTGAAAACCAGAAAACAGAAAATCTCAAAACAGGAGTGGCTGATGGCACAAACGATGGGATGGTTTTTCGCATTAATCTAGAAGGTCTTGATGTCGCTGCCATGCAAAAAGAGTGGAAGCGCATTAATAGTCAGCCTGATCCTCGTTACCAATTATTAACCAAAAACTGTTCTAGTATTGTTGCTCGAATATTAAAAGCTGGTGGCGCAGATCAACTGATTGGTCATCATTGGAAACCTAGATTTGGCGTATGGACACCAAATGAGCTATATCAATTTTCCCAAAAAATACAAGAAGCACGATTAGCCCAAATTGCGGTACAACAGAGCAAACCTATACATTCTAATTTACAAGCGTTATCAGACAACCACAATAAAGTGTACAACAAGGTGGCTATTGATAATGACGCCACGCCACCAAACGAGAAAAATAATTTTAGTCCATTAACACGTTTTTTTAATGATTATTTTTTCGGCGACTATGATCGCCGTCGTGAAATGACGGCAATAATAATGATGAAAAATGCAAAAAAAATAACATTAAAAGGTGATGCTGGTCGTCTTACCGGTGCATATTACAGAGGAAATAATGGTATTCAGGAAGCGACTGATAAGAAAGTAGTACTATTTTTGCATGGCTCAAATACCCCTGCCGAGAATCAAGCTTCTGGTTTTTACCATTATTACAACCAACAAGGCATCGATATGTTAGCGATTAACATGCGAGGTTTTGGCGAAAGTGATGGCTCGCCAACAGAGCAAGGAATGTATGCTGATGCACAAACAATGTTCCGTTATCTCGTTAATGATAAAGGCGTCGATCCTAAAAATATTATTATTCATGGTTATTCCATGGGAGCACCTATTGCGGCTAAATTAGCAAGCGAAATTTCCGCTAATGGTCAGCGCATTGCGGGACTATTATTAGATAGGCCAATGCCAAGTATGTCAAAAGCGATTGGTGCTTATAAAATACATAACCCAATGGGATTTACGGGTCAACTCGCAAAAAAAATCAATGGGCAATTATCCGTAGAAAAAAATCTACAGGGTTTCTCAAAAGATATCCCCATTATATTACTCACCGATTGTGACGAATTGGGCATGAGCGGTGAAAAAATGCGCACCAAATTGCTTGACAAAGGATATCTAGTTAAAGGAGAAAGAACCGATGTTTCTCATTTCGCTAGCCGTATGTTGATGAATCAATACGGTAAACAAATAATATCAAGTTTACTGTCCCCAGAGTATGTAAATAACACCAATCACAGAAAAGCACTAGATTCGATACAAAACCCGATAAAAAAGAAGAAGGTGACTAATTGGGGAATGGTATATGTAAAGCCCAATGACAATGGGGGTGATAGTCGTTTTGATAGCCAAATTATTATCCAAACAGAAGATGATCCGATAGCCGCTCAAGCAGCTTCATCACTTGCCGCTAAACATGCCAAAAATAGTATAGTGGTACAATTGGATGCCGATGGTAATTACCGTGTAGTTTATGGCGACCCAACACAACTTTCAGGTAAAATACGTTGGCAACTTGTTGGACATGGTCGTGAAACAAGTGAAAATAATCATTTACGCCTTAGCAACTACAATGCTGACGAGCTTTCCAATCAATTGGCTAAATTCAGTACCGTATTTAGCAAAGAAAACCATATCAACACAACCCCTGAACATATCAGTATTGTCGGCTGTTCGTTAATAAGTGACGACAAACAGGCTGGGTTTGCCCATCAGTTTATCAATGCATTAGATCAACAAGGTATTCGTAGTCGCGTTTCAGCGCGAGTAACAGAGGTCGCGGTTGATGCCAATGGTCACAAATATACCAAAGATGACAATGGAGAGTGGGTAGCCAAACAAAACCAAAACAAGGTCGTGTTAAATTGGAATAAAGAAGGAAAAATCACAACTGAATTTGAGCAAATACGTAATGGTATTGCCGAAGGTGATATTAATTTAGCTAAAGTAGGTACTTCAAACGATAACCAAGTACATGGCGCAATCGCAGATAATAATGAGGTCTTTACTCCCCCAAAAAAAAGTAAAAAACCAGCCAAACAAAGCTCATCTGGAAGTGATAATTCATCATTAAGCTATTCTGGCAATATCCAAGTCAGTGTGGGTGACGGCGAATTTACAACAGTTAATTGGGGAACCTCTAATCTCGGGATCAAAGTGGGCACTGGCGGATTTAAATCACTGGTTTTCGGTGATAACAATGTGATGGTACACGTTGGTAATGGTGATAGTAAACATAGTGTTGATATTGCTGGCTATCAAGCTTTCGAAGGTGCGCAATTATTTGTTGGTACACGTAACGTCAGCTTTAATCTGGGACGTAGTAATGATCTTATTGTGATGTTAGAAAAATCAATCCCAACCCCTCCACTGATCAACCCTTTTGACGGTGCTGCTAGTATCGCCAAAGTTCTAGAGTCAATCGCATGTTCAGGTGAAAATGATGATTGGTTGTCGGAACAAAACAGTCAGTGGACACTCGCTGGTGCAAAAAAGTTTGCCATAGATATGTCAGGAATAGACCAAACGAGCGATGTTGACTATAAAACACTGACTGATCTGAATTCACAGCATAACCGTAGTAGCCGAGGATTAAAGAGTGATCTAGAAGCTACACTGAACAAAAAATATAATCAGTGGTTGGGAGGCAGTGGCAATAACAACAAGATGGGAAAAATCAGTCGAGCTGAGCAACTTCGTCAACTAAATAGTAAAATCGCTTTTAATTTCGCCATTGGCGGCCAAGGTGCTGATATTCAAGTTACAACAGGGAATTGGAACTTGATGTTTGGTGACAATATCCAGTCTATTATGGACACCAATCTTGGTTCATTATTTGGCTTAATGACGCAGCAATTTACAGCAACTGGCATAGTGAAAACCACCTTCACTTATAACCTCCAAAATTTACCGACTAAATTAAAAAATAAATTGTTAGGTCGATTAGCCAGCGTTAATTCAGATACGACACTGGGTGATATTTTTGGCGTCGACTATAGCGAGGATGGAAAAATAATCTCTCGTCACGGTGAACCCATTGATGTTGTGGCTATTTTGAAAGATATGCTTGCCGTAGTGACTGAGTTTGGTGGTGAACAACTGTCCGCATTTACTGATCCGACAAAATTATTAGATAGCCTTCAATCATCTATTAATATGGGCAAGGATGGTATTGTTTCATTTGCTGAAAGCCATGGATTAAAAGCAAAAGCGACAAAAGATCAACAAAATAAAACTGAGGTTTCAATTAACCCCAAAATATCAATTACTGATGCATCAACTACTCAAGCTAAAAACAGCGAAACAACAGAAAAAGAAGAGCGCCCTTTTGGCTTCAATTCGCTGAATATACCCAATCTATTTGCCACAATCTTTAATAAAGATAAACGCGCAAATATGCGCGATCTCGCTGAAAACCTCAAAGAAAATTTAGCGGCTGATGTGCTGAATATGGAGAAGAAAACGCTCGATTTCTTGCGTAATAGCGGCCATTTAAAAGGCGATGGTGACATACATGTCTCTCTTGGCAACTATAATTTCAATTGGGGGGGGGACGGGAATGATCTTGGCGCTTACCTCGGAGATAATAATAATTTTTGGGGTGGGCGTGGTTCAGATGCTTTCTATGCAACAGGGATCTCAAATATTTTTACTGGCGGTAGCGGAAATGATCTCGGCGTCTTGATGGGGCACTCAAATATGATGTTTGGAGGCGATGGAGATGATACTGCCGTTATCGCAGGCCGGATCAATAATGTCTATTTAGGTGGCGGGCTCGATAAAGCCTTTGTCTTTGGTGAAGGCGGTGAAATCCATACTAATGCAGGTAATGACTATGTCGTCACTACTGGTAACTACAATCGCATTTTCAGTGGTAGTGAACAAGATTTTGTTGTCACAATCGGTAACCACAACCAAATATCCCTAGAGGAAGGCAATGATTTTTCCAAAATCTTTGGTAACGATAATAGCTTGAATGGAGGAAGTGGGGATGACGAAATTCAACTAATGGGTTATCACGCCATCGTTAATGGTGGTGATGGGAATGATCAACTCATTGCCGCTTCATTCTCAAAATTTAGCATTCTTAATGGCAATACAGGTAATGATATTATCATATTAGGTGGATATCAGAACCACTTCAAAGGTGGAGAAGGTATCGATAGCTTCCTGATTAATCATAATGTGATTGATTGCTATGTAGATGATATTAGCCAAGAAGATAATATTGTGCTTGGAGATATTGATTGGAATAAATTATGGTTTGAACGCAGTGGCTATGATTTAAAGATCTCACATATTCGGACACCACAAAGTACAGGAGAACAAGCCGCATTTGAACGCATTGGCTCGACGATCTTTACTCAGTATTTTAATGGCAATCAGGCAAAAATTGTGATCGAAATGACAGATAAAGATCCTTCTGATCAGCGTGAATATGTGGCTTTATCAAGTAATGCACTCGCTATTCAGATTCAAGCAATGAGTACATTCCCCATGAAAGCAGGCACATACGGATTTTTCGATAATATAAATGGTGAAGCTAAGCAAATGATAGCCGCAGCTTGGACAGATACAATTTCAGGAAAAGGCATATTAGTGTAGTTTGTAAACATACTCTATAGCCATAATAAATCCTCTCCGTTAAATGTGAACTGTAACGCGAGAGGATTTTTTGCCTTAAGAGTGCTCTTAATAGAAAAATAAACCGTATAAATTTAAATGCCTATATGTTCATAATGAAAAAAGAGCCAAGCTCTTAATGAACTTGGCTCTTAACATTTAGGTGTTGCTTTGATTATACAATCAGCTTATTTTTTCTTTTTCGCTTTTGGATTTGGCAGGTCAGTGATACTACCTTCAAATACTTCCGCAGCCATACCAATTGATTCGTATAACGTTGGGTGGGCGTGGATAGTTAATGCGATATCTTCAGCATCACAACCCATTTCAATTGCCAGACCGATTTCACCTAACAGTTCACCACCGTTAGAACCAACAATTGCACCACCGATAACACGGTTAGTTTCTTTGTCGAAAATCAGTTTAGTCATACCATCAGCACAATCTGATGCGATTGCACGGCCTGATGCGGCCCAAGGGAAAGAAGCCACTTCATAGCTAACGCCCTTCTCTTTCGCTTCTTTTTCAGTCATACCAACCCATGCAACTTCTGGTTCAGTATAAGCGATTGATGGAATAACTTTAGGATCGAAGTAATGTTTCTTACCAGAGATAACTTCTGCTGCAACGTGACCTTCATGGACACCTTTGTGAGCCAGCATTGGTTGACCAACGATATCACCGATAGCAAAGATGTGAGGTACATTAGTACGCATTTGTTTATCAACATGGATAAAGCCACGATCATCAACTTCGATACCCGCTTTACCTGCGTCTAACAGTTTACCGTTAGGTACACGACCGATAGCAACTAATACTGCATCGTAACGTTGTGGTTCTGCTGGGGCTTTTTTGCCTTCCATTGTTACGTAGATGCCATCTTCTTTTGCTTCAACAGCAGTAACTTTAGTTTCTAGCATCAGGTTAAATTTCTTGCTGATACGTTTGGTAAATACTTTAACCACGTCTTTATCAGCAGCAGGAATAACCTGATCAAACATTTCAACTACGTCAATCTGAGAACCCAGAGAGTGATACACCGTTCCCATTTCCAGACCGATGATACCGCCCCCCATAACCAGTAAACGCTCTGGTACGGTTTTCAGTTGTAGTGCATCTGTTGAATCCCATACACGAGGGTCTTCATGTGGAATGAACGGTAATTCGATTGGACGTGAGCCAGCGGCAACGATTGCATTGTCAAAAGTGATGGTAGTTGTACCTTCAGCACCTTCAACAGACAATGTGTGAGAACCAGTGAATCGTGCTTCGCCATTAACGACAGTTACTTTACGGCCTTTAGCCATGCCCGCTAAGCCACCCGTTAACTGAGAGATAACTTTATCTTTCCAGATGCGAATTTTGTCAATATCTGTTTTTGGTGCATCAAATACAACACCGTGTTCAGATAATGCTTTCGCTTCTTCGATAACTTTAGCAACGTGGAGTAACGCTTTAGAAGGGATACAACCCACGTTCAGACAAACACCACCTAAAGTAGAGTGACGTTCCACTAAAACTGTTTCTAAACCTAAGTCAGCGCAACGGAACGCCGCGGAATAACCCGCAGGGCCTGCACCGAGAACCACTACCTGTGCTTTAATTTCAGTACTCATCGTGACCTCATTATTTATTTGTCCGGCGAGTCAGACGATAATCCATATTTAACACCGAGACTTACATACCGCATGCAGTTTACAGAAATGTTAATAAACTGAAAAGCGCTCTAACATGACGGATCTCACAACCTAAGATGTATGACTGTAAAATCCATCACTGTAATCAGAGAAACCGGCGCTAAGCACCGGTTTTAAAATTACATTACCAAACGACGTAAATCACTCATGTATTGATTAATCAGAGTGATGAATCGAGCACCGTCAGCACCATCGATCACACGGTGATCGAAAGATAATGACATTGGTAAAATCAAGCGTGGTACGAATTCTTTACCATTCCATACTGGTTTCATAGAAGAACGGGAAAGTCCCATAATCGCAACTTCTGGTGCGTTAACGATTGGTGCAAAACCGGTAGTACCGATACCACCAAGGCTAGAAATAGTGAAACATCCGCCTTGCATATCTGCTGCTGTCAGTTTACCTGCACGCGCTTTCTTAGACACTTCTGCTAACTCATAAGACAGTTCGATAATGCCTTTTTTGTTAACATCTTTGAAAACAGGAACAACAAGACCGTTAGGTGTATCAACTGCAATACCGATATTGATGTATTTTTTCAGGATCAGTTTCTGTCCATCTTCAGAGATAGAGCTGTTAAAGCGTGGCATATCTGCCAGTGCTTTTGCAGCTGCTTTCATTACGAAGACTAACGGCGTGATCTTAACATCCAGTTTTTTCTTCTCTGCTTCTTTATTTTGCTGCTTACGGAATTCTTCAACCTCAGTAATATCGGCTTCATCAAACAGATTTACGTGAGGGATCATCACCCAGTTACGGCTTAAGTTAGCACCAGAGATTTTCTGGATACGGCTTAATTCAACTTCTTCAATTTCACCAAACTTGCTGAAGTCAACTTTCGGCCAAGGTAACATGCCTGGTAATCCACCACCTGCATTCGCTGGCGCTGATTCAGCACGTTTAATTAATTCTTTCACGTAAGACTGAACGTCTTCACGTAAGATACGACCTTTACGACCCGTACCTTTTACTTTCGCTAAATTCACACCGAATTCGCGCGCTAAGCGACGAATAACAGGTGTTGCATGAACGTAAGCATCATTTTCAACAAATTCTTCTTTCGCTGCTGGCGCAGTTGCTTGTGCTTTAGCAGGCGCTGCTGGTGTAGAACTTGCTGGCGCTGGCGCGGCTGCCGCTGGTGCTTGAGCAACTGGTGCTGCACCGGCAACTTCAAACGTCATGATCAGTGAGCCCGTTTTCACTTTGTCGCCCACGGCAATTTTGATCTCTTTAACCACACCTGCAAATGGCGCTGGAACTTCCATTGAAGCTTTGTCGCCTTCAACAGTGATCAGCGATTGTTCTTCAGAGATGGAATCACCTACTTTCACCATCACTTCAGTCACTTCAACTTCGTCACCGCCGATATCTGGAACATTGACTTCTTTCACCGCAGATGCTGCTGGTGCAGATGCCACTGGAGCGGGTGCTGCTTGAGCAACAGGCGCACTACCTGCAACTTCAAAGACCATGATAAGAGAGCCCGTACTCACTTTATCACCAGTTGCAATTTTAATTTCTTTCACTACGCCAGCAAATGGTGCTGGAACTTCCATTGACGCTTTATCGCCTTCAACAGTAATCAGTGATTGTTCTTCAGCAACACTATCGCCCACTTTTACCATCACTTCAGTGACTTCAACTTCGTCACCGCCGATATCTGGAACGTGAACTTCTTTCAGTGCAGCTGTTGCAGGCGCTGCGGCTGGTGCAGGTGCAGCAGCTTGAGCTGGTGCTGCTTGTGCGGCACCCTCTGCTTCAAAAATCATGATAAGAGAACCAGTTTGGACTTTATCGCCCACGGCAATTTTAATCTCTTTAACCACACCCGCTTGCGGTGATGGAACTTCCATAGACGCTTTGTCGCCTTCTACGGTGATTAAGGATTGTTCTTCCTCAATGCGGTCGCCCACTTTCACCATCACTTCGGTGACTTCAACTTCATCAGCACCGATATCTGGGACTTTAATTTCAATAGACATTCACTTTACCTCTTACGCCAGACGTGGGTTTACTTTTTCAGGGTTGATGTTGTATTTTTTGATTGCTTCTTCAACAACCTTCACATCAATCTCACCACGTTTAGCTAATTCACCTAATGCAGCAACAATCACATAAGAAGTATCAACTTCGAAATGGTGACGCAGGTTTTCACGGCTATCAGAACGACCGAAACCATCTGTACCTAATACGCGGTAATCATCTGCTGGTACATAAGTACGAACTTGTTCAGCGAACAGTTTCATATAGTCAGTAGATGCAACAGCTGGCGCATCATTCATAATTTGAGCAATGTAAGGTACACGTGGTGCTTCAGATGGGTGCAGCATATTCCAACGTTCACAATCTTGACCATCACGAGCCAATTCAGTGAATGAAGTTACGCTATAAACATCAGAACCAATGCCGTATTCAGCAGACAGAATTTGCGCTGCTTCACGAACGTGACGCAGAATAGAGCCTGAACCTAGTAACTGAACTTTAGCTTCTTTAGCGCCTTTCTTCGCTTTTTTACCTTCCAATGATTCCAGCTTGTAGATACCTTTACGGATACCTTCTTCAACACCGGCTGGCATTGCTGGCATATGGTAGTTTTCGTTCAGTGTAGTGATGTAGTAATAAACGTTTTCTTGTTTATCACCATACATACGCTCTAAACCGTCTTGCATGATAACAGCAACTTCATAAGCGAATGCTGGATCATAAGAGATACAGTTAGGGATCGTCAGCGATTGAATATGGCTATGACCATCTTCGTGCTGTAAGCCTTCACCGTTAAGTGTTGTACGACCTGAAGTACCACCTACTAAGAAACCACGTGCTTGTTGGTCGCCTGCCGCCCAGCATAAGTCGCCAATACGTTGGAAACCAAACATTGAGTAGTAGATATAGAATGGGATCATTGGCAGATTGTTAGTGCTGTAAGATGTTGCAGCAGCTAACCAAGATGCGCCGGCACCCAGTTCGTTGATACCTTCTTGCAGAATTTGACCTTTAACGTCTTCTTTATAGTAAGCAACTTGCTCACGGTCTTGAGGCGTATATTGTTGGCCATTCGGGCTATAAATACCGATTTGACGGAACAGACCTTCCATACCGAAAGTACGTGCTTCGTCCGCAATAATTGGAACTAAACGATCTTTGATAGATTTGTTTTTCAACATCACATTCAGAGCACGAACGAATGCGATAGTTGTAGAAATCTCTTTAGATTGTTCTTCCAGTAATTGGCTGAAATCTTCCAGTGCAGGGATATCCAGTTTTTCTTCAAAACGTGGACGACGAGCTGGTAGGTAACCCCCTAAATCCTGACGACGTGCGTGCAGGTATTTGTATTCCTCTGACTCTTTGTCAAAAGTAATATAAGGCAGGTCTTTGATTTGCTCATCAGCAACAGGAATATTGAAACGATCACGGAAATGGTGAACACCATCCATGTTCATTTTCTTAACTTGGTGAGCGATATTTTTACCTTCTGCCGTTTCACCCATACCATAACCTTTGATGGTTTGAGCTAAAATAACAGTTGGTTGGTTTTGAGTGTCTTTTGCTTTTTGGAATGCAGCAAAGACTTTCTTCGGATCGTGACCACCACGGTTTAATGCCCAGATTTCATCATCAGTCATATCTTTAACTAATGCAGCTGTTTCTGGGTAACGATTAAAGAAGTGCTCACGAACATAAGCGCCGTCACGAGATTTAAATGTCTGGTAGTCACCATCCAGAGTTTCATTCATTAATTGAATGAGTTTACCAGAAGTGTCTTTACGCAGCAGCTCATCCCAACGATCGCCCCACATGACTTTGATAACGTTCCAGCCAGCACCCGCAAAGATACCTTCTAATTCGTTAACAATTTTGCCATTACCTGTCACTGGGCCATCAAGACGTTGTAAGTTACAGTTAATCACGAAGCACAGGTTGTCTAATTTTTCGCGAACTGCGATGGTGATAGCACCTTTAGATTCTGGCTCATCCATCTCACCATCGCCTAAGAACGCATAAACAGTCTGTTTAGTCGTATCTTTTAATCCACGGTGATTCAAATATTTCAGGAATTTAGCTTGGTAAATTGCAGATAGTGGTCCCAGCCCCATAGATACTGTAGGGAACTGCCAGAACTCAGGCATTAATTTAGGGTGTGGATAAGAAGATAAACCTTTACCACCAATTTCTTGACGGAAGTTGTTTAATTGCTCTTCAGTTAAACGACCTTCTAAGAATGCACGCGCATAGATACCAGGGGAGATATGACCTTGGAAATAAACCAAGTCGCCACCATCAGTTTCATTTTGTGCACGGAAGAAATGGTTAAAACACACTTCATATAAAGTTGCAGAAGATTGGAATGACGCCATGTGTCCGCCGAGTTCCAAATCTTTTTTGGATGCACGCAGAACCATCATTACTGCGTTCCAGCGAATAGCAGAACGAATACGACGCTCTAATTCCAGATTGCCAGGGTAAGCGGGTTCATCTTCAGCAGGAATGGTATTGATATAATCACTGTGTACAGAACCGCCTAAAGCGATATTAAGACCACCATTACGGGCTTGTTTTAATACCTGATCAATCAGGAACTGTGCACGCTCAACACCTTCTTCACGGATGACCGAGTCGATCGCTTGTAACCAGTCGCGAGTTTCGATCGGATCCACGTCATTTTTCAGCATATCTGACATGGTGTATTCCTTATCTGTTATCTGTTTTTAATGGTTATGGGAGCCTATCTTCCCGTTATACCCATCTGATATGACGGGAAGATAGGCCCTGCTGTTATTACCGCTTCCCCTGAAAATCACAGGGCGATAGGTAGTACAGATTCAGCGGTCAGGATCTGTGCTACTAAAATAAATCAGGATGTTGTTGTAGCCGGCGCAAAGAGCGCTCACGGCGAGTATGTTCACGACTCATATCCAACAAAACATCTTCAATAAAGGCCAAATGGCGATGTGATGCTTCACGCGCAGCTTCTGGCTCTCTATTAATAATAGCCTGATAAATCTGACTACGATGCTCACTTACTGCTGTTAACATCTCTTTACGAGTGTAAAGAAACTCAAAATTCTGGCGGATATTTTGCTCAAGCATTGGCACCATGCATCGTAATAGATGCAATAAAACAACATTATGAGCAGCTTCCGTGACAATTAATTGATATTGCAATACAGCTTCAGACTCAGCGGCTAAATCACCCTCTTCGTGGGCTTTCAAGATACAATCGTGGCTAGCTTTGATACGATCAAGATCTTCATCAGTGCCACGTAATGCCGCGTAATATGCAGCAATACCTTCAAGTGCATGACGAGTTTCTAAAAGATCAAATTGAGATTCGGGATGTCCGCTAAGCAGTTGAGCTAAAGGATCACTAAAACTTTGCCAGAGATTGTGCTGAACAAAAGTTCCACCGCCTTGGCGACGGAGTAAAAAACCTTTAGCTTCTAATTTTTGGATTGCTTCACGCAATGAAGGACGAGATACATCAAATTGCTTCGCCAGCTCACGCTCAGGTAAGAGTTTCTCTCCCGGACGCAGAGTACCTTCTAAAATCAGATGTTCAAGCTGTTGCTCAATAACATCAGAAAGCTTAGGTTGGCGGATTTTTGTATAAGCCATATTGCTGGAAGCCATTATTGGATAACTATTACCTTAGTGATTGAGTTGTCAATTGGTAATACCAATTTAATATAACGAATAATAAAGTAACAAAGTATTCACTAACTGTCCATACAGTTGTTGAGCGAAATCATAAAAACCTGCAAATTTTAACAAATTATTTTAAAAATTCATCAAAAGTGATAACTAGATCGCATTATACAGAAACGTTAAAAATAAATTTTTTAACGTTTTTTAAACACATAAACAGTCAAACTGAAGCGTGACAGCAACACCATTTTGAATATAAAAGCAATCTTAGTGATTTTATATTCAACAAAAGCAGTTATTTTGTTAACAAATGGCGGTAATAAGTCCAATCAAAGTGAGGCCCCGGATCGGTTTTTCTATTTGGTGCAACATCACTATGCCCAGTAATGTTTTCTTCAATGGCAGGATAAAGAGCAATAAGTGATTGAGTTATCTTCACTAATTGTTGATATTGCTGCTGGGTAAAATCGCACTCATCAGTACCTTCAAGCTCAATGCCAATTGAGAAATCATTACATTTTTCTCTGCCTTTATATAAAGAAATGCCAGCGTGCCACGCTCTCTCAGTAAAAGGCACATATTGCACAATTTCTCCATCACGACGAATAAGGCAATGAGCTGATACTCTTAAGCTAACAATCTCACTAAAAAAAGGATGATCTTGTTCTGATAATGTATTGGTAAAAAGCTGATCAATATAAGGCCCACCAAATTGACCAGGAGGCAAACTGATATTATGAACAATTAATAAAGAAGGAAGCACACCTTCAGGTCTCTTATCATGATTAGGTGAAGGAACCTGCCTCGCATCGATTAGCCAACCATGTTTAATTTCCACATCAACCCTCTTTTAGTTTGTTTTAGCCATTATCAATAACTTTATTAATTCATACTCATCAATAAATGCGAACGTTGCCTCAATAATAAAGGTTAAATATGTATATCTCTTTTTTCTTTTCGATATTTTACTCAAACTTTATTTTATCTATTCGCCAATAAAGTCCTTTTTTTTCATACTTCTAGTGTCTATTACTCAAGGAGGACGCTAGATGAATGTACTTAATTATCACTCTAATGAAAATGGTTTTACCCTTATGGAGCTTATGATCGTGATTGCTATCATCTCGATTTTAAGCTCTGTTGCTATTCCAGCTTATCAAGGTTATATCCAAAAAGCCGCATTAACCGATGTACTGCAAACACTCTCGCCCTATCGTTCTGCGATGGAACTATGTCGTTATGAAAACGAACTTCAACACTGTAATTCTGATTCCCCCTTTATACCGCAACAATTTCGTAGTCGATATTTATCCGATATTAATGTGTTAAACGGCGTAATTAATGCAACTGGAAAATCGCAGCTTGATGGCCTAACGATCACAATGTCTTTAGAGAAAGGAATTAATGACCTTCTTCCGGTATGGAAAACACAATGTGTAGCCACAAATCTTACGTTGCAAAAACAGTGCAGTGAGATTTTAAAATCATATTAGCGCGTTAGATTAGATATACAGGAGCACTCAATATTGAGTGTTCTTATTACGCACTTTAAATATTGAAGACAACTTAGATAAATCAAACCGTATAAAGAGGTGAAGAATGGATATCACACACTCTGCAACAGAATTTATTGAGCATCTATTACGTGAAAGTATTTTAAAACGCGTCTCTGATTTACATATAGAGCCTCAACAAACCAGTGTAAGAATTCGCGCCAGAATAGATAATCATTTATATCTATTATCGTCTCCTCCAGATGAATTCTCTGAGGAAATAATCACTCGATTAAAGGTGCTTGCTAACTTAAATATTGCAGAAAAGCGGTTACCTCAAGATGGGCAATTTAGTTGGTCTTATCATGAAAAAAACTATTCAATACGAATAGCGACACTCCCCACGCTGTACGGTGAAAAAGTTGTTTTACGGCTTATTAATAATTTACAACAACCAGAATTAAATCATCTAGGCTTTCAATCTTCACATTTAACACTATTAAAGAAATATTTAAATTTACCGCAAGGAATGATTTTAGTCACCGGACCAACGGGAAGCGGAAAAACACTCACTTTATATAGTTGTTTACACTATTTAAATAAAGAAAACCTAAATATAAATAGTGTTGAAGATCCAGTTGAATTACCTCTAAAGGGCATTAATCAAACTCAAATTTCTGAAAAATCAGGGATCTCATTTGCGACAATATTACGAGCATTGCTACGCCAAGATCCTGACATTATTATGGTAGGTGAAATTCGTGACCAATCTACTGCTGAAATGGCAATAAAAGCAGCACAAACAGGGCACCTTGTATTATCAACCTTACATACTAATTCAGCTTCATCCACATTAATGCGTCTACATAACTTAGGGATTGAAAAAGATCTTATTCATTCCTGTGTGAGTTTAATTATTTCACAACGATTAGTCCGCTGTTTATGCCCACATTGTAAAATATGCTTATCTAATAAACAGCATATTAATATAAATAAAGAAATGGTCGAATTACCAAATTGGCAAGCTGTTGGTTGTCAGCAATGCTGTTCAGGCTATAACGGAAGAACGGCTATCTATGACTGCTTTGAGCCCTCAAAACAAGCACACTCATCCCTTTATCATTTGCTCTATTCTGGTTTTTCATTAATTAAACAAGGGATCACGACACTTGAGGAGGTTTATCAAACGCTCGGAGATATTGAATGAGATTACAGCTAATTTATCGCTATGATGCATTAACTTATCAAGGGGAATGGTGTACTGGAAAAATACTTGCGTCTTCTAATAACGAAGCATTTATTAACTTAACTCAGCAACAAAAAATCCCCATAAAAATACGTTTATATAAAATCGTTTTATTTCAAGATGCTGATAAACAATATAGAATTCAATTATTCGAACAATTAGCATTATTACTTCATTCTGGTTTAGCGCTTCTCCCTGCATTAACGCTATTAAAAAATGAATGTCGTTACTCACATTGGCAATGTGTATTAGAAGATATTATTTCTAACTTAATGCAAGGAGGTTCGCTTTCTAAACAATTAAATCGCTATCCACTTTACTTTCCAACCTCACTAAGTCGTTTTGTTTTTATTGGTGAAGAAAGTGGAAAATTAGATGAAGTGATTACTTTGCAAATAATACAATTAAAAAAACACCGAGAGATTGTAAAAAAAATCAAAAAAGCGTTTAAATATCCCCTATTTTTACTTACTGTATTAGTTTTTATTACCAGTATTATGTTGCTCTATGTTTTACCTGAATATCAATCCTTATACAGCGCCTTTAATACAGAACTTCCTCTTTTAACACTCACCCTTATTACTTATTCACAATGGCTTACGGATTATATCAGCATAATCGCGTTTATCTTTATCGGATTAATATTCTTTTATCGTTTAATTCGTTACTCTTTATCGCCCTTTTATTTCGCTGAACAAACTCTTTTTCTTCATATTCCCTATTTAGGTAAACTTTTAAAGTATCAGCAATTACATCTTATTTTTCAGATAATCAGTATTACACAACAAGCAGGATTACCTTTATTACAAGGCTTAAAAATAGGAATAGAACAACTTACACACCCTATTTATAAACGAGTTCTCTCTCAAATGAGTGATCACATTATGCAAGGTAAATCGTTGAGTTTATTTATGAAAAATGAACCTCTTTTTACGCCCATTTGTTATCAGTTTATTATTTGTGCAGAGAACTCAGGGCAGTTGCTCTATTTTTGCCAGCAATTAAGTGATTGGTTTTATCATCAACTTGATGAGCAATTAAATACAATTAGTACTTGGTTAGAGCCAATACTGATGATGGTCATTGCATTAATTATTGGCACATTAATCATTGCCATGTATCTTCCTATATTACAGTTAGGTGATACTATACAGTGAATCACAAATTTTATGAGTAACGCGCGGTTACTACGTGTTGCACTAACTTATTGATTGATGGTAATTCTATTACCTATTATGAGGTAGGATGTCAGGGTAGCAGAAAATCATCTATTATAATAACCGAATAAAACCTAAATATTGCGGTTATTATCTTGTGATAAAAACAAAATTAGGCTTTAGAATACCTAGACTAATAGTAAATTTTAATTCATTAAAAACAGATAAACACAAATGGCTTATACGGTTGCTCTTACAGGCGGAATTGGCAGCGGTAAAACTACCGTTGCTAATGCTTTTGCCTCATTAGGTGTACCTCTTGTTGATGCTGACATTATTGCTCGATTAGTGGTAGAGCCTCACTCCTTAGGACTCAATGCATTGCATCAGCATTTTGGTGACTGCATTTTGCTTCCCGATGGCTCGTTAAACCGAGCACAGCTGCGCCAGATTATTTTTGAAAATAATGAAGAAAAAACATGGGTAAATAATCTTCTTCATCCTCTTATACAGCAAGAGACGCAAAGACAAATACAACAAATTAAGGCACCTTATTTTATTTGGGTCGTTCCTTTATTAGTTGAAAATAAACTAACCCATTTAGCCTCTCGTGTTCTTGTTGTCGATGTGACTCAAGAAGAACAAATCGCAAGAACCATGAAACGAGATGGCGTAAGTCGAGAGCAAGTTCTCAATATTTTAAAAGCTCAAGCTCAAAGACAGGAACGATTAGCCGTTGCTGATGATATTATTGAAAATCACGATAATAGCCAAAATATGATTGGAAAAGTTAAACAACTCCATCAGCATTACTTAGAATTAGCTCAACAAGCGTTACAGGACAATTGCCATGAGTGATGACATCACAACAATCATCTTCGAACATCCCCTCAATGAAAAAATGCGTTCATGGCTTAGAATTGAAAACTCATTGATTCAAATTAACAGTTTTAGTGCAATTGATTCATTACCCACGGCACTCTCATTTTTCCGTGCGATATCAGAATTTATTGAAGTACTTGATCGTGGCGAAATCCGCGCTGAATTGCTTAAAGAATTAGAAAAAAGACAAAAAAAATTACAACAATGGCTTTCATTTCCTAATGTTGATAAAGCGATTGTCACTCAAATTATTGATGAATTAGCTGAAAATGCAGCCGTATTAAGCCAAGCACCTCGCATTGGTCAACATTTAAAACAAGATAAAGTCATCAGTTTAGTTAAACAACGTCTAAGTATTCCCGGTGGATGCTGTAACTTTGATGTACCAGCATTACATTTATGGCTAAGCTTACCTCAAACGACCCGTGATGAAAGATTACAAAGCTGGCTGATGGGTTTATTGCCATTACAAAATGCATTAAATAGTTTACTGATGCTTATTCGCCAATCAGATACATTTAAGCCAGCTCTCAGTCACCGTGGTTTTTATCAAGACAGCGCGGAAGAAGGTGAATTACTACGCCTTAAAATAGCCATCGATCACCAAATCTATCCTCAAGTCTCTGGGCATAAAAATCGCTATGCGATCCGCTTTTTACCACTTGATAGTGAAAATGGAACAGTACCTCTAGAGCTACCTTTTGAGATTGCTTGTTGCTAACATTATGTTTATTGATATGAGCATAAATCGCACCAATAAAATCTAGGAGAGATAATGAGCGAAGAATTAGTTGTAAAATGTCCAACCTGTCAAACAGAAGTTGTTTGGAATGAAAGTAGCCCTTATCGCCCTTTTTGTAGTAAGCGTTGCCAACTTATTGATTTAGGTGAATGGGCGGATGAATCAAAGCGTATTCCAAGCCAAAGCGATATTAATGACAGTGATGATTGGAGTGAAGCTCCGCAACAAGAGCCAAAAGACTTTTAATTTTCCAATCTTGAACATAAAAAATAGCCACTCAATCGAGTGGCTATTTTATTTATAAACGCTTATTTAGCACTATTCTACTTTTGCTTATTTTTGCAATAATGCCACAATGGTGCGATTAGCAGGCGGAAAATCATCAGCATTTAACGATCCAATAGATGTCCACTTGAATTCTTGCCCTTCTTTACCATAGGGCTCATTATCCCATTGCGTGACTAAGAAAAAGGATAAAGTAATGTGTCTATCTGGAAAATCATGCTCTACTGTTTCAAAAAGTGAGCATTGCGTTACATCAATACCGACTTCTTCTTGTAACTCACGTACTAGCGCCTGCTCTGGCGTCTCTTTATCTTCTAATTTCCCTCCCGGAAACTCCCAAAATCCTCCCATATGCGATTTTAGAGGGCGTTGGGTGATAAAGACATTATTGTGTTGATCACAAATAATACCCGCAGCAATATGTAGCTTTTTTTTATCCATTATAAACAACCTATTGAATAGTCACGTTATTATAACAACTTAACGTTATTATAACGTATATCCAACGACGCTACTCTGGTTTTCTTTCCCCGACTATCCTCGATTAATTAACGATAAATAGGTAAGAAACCGAACTGTGCTAATGTCTGGCAAATAATCCCTACAGCACCAAAAGCAATAACAGCATAAATTAATCCTTTACCTCCCCACACTTTGAAGCCTGAATTTGGGAATTTCTCGCGTGCTTTTAGCGCCATAACCGCAGGACAAATAATTGCCCATACACATGCCGCAGTACCTGCGTAAGCAATCGCAATTAAGAAACCATTAGGGAAAAGTAAACATAATAGTAAAGGCGGTGTGAAACATAAAACGCCAGATTTTAAGCGCCCTGTTTTGTTATCTTCGAATTTTAGTGATGCTAAAATATAGTCGAATAGACCAATCGCTACCCCTAAAAATGAACAGAATACGGCACTAATAGAAAACCATAATAAAAAGCCTTCAATATATTTACTATTTAATACAGTGTATAAAGAATCAATAAAGGCATCTAAGTTACCGCCCTTTTGGATAATGGTAATAAATTGCTCACGAGGTAAATTCCCCATAGTACCAATCATCCAAAGTAAATAAATCACCAGCGCTAACACACAACCAATAACACAACTTTTTACAACCTTTCTTTCATTTTCATGATAAAGCTTATAAAGGCTACAAACATTACCATGATAACCAAAAGAGGTTATAGCATAAGGAATGATGATAAAAATAAAAGGATAAAGGTATAATTGGCTTTTACCTTCAAAGGTTGCAGTAAATAATAAATCGCCTCTTGCTTTAAAGAATAAGCCCGAGAATGCTAATACAAATAGAACAATTTTAATAAATAAAAATATTGAGGTTAAACGGCTAGCACAAGCGCCTCCCCACCATATTGTTGCCCCAAGTACGATGGTAAATACAAAGAATATCACTCTAAGATTTAGGCTAAGTCCATATAATGATGAAGCTTCATAAATGATCGAACCCGCGGCAGAGATATAAGCATAAATTAATATATACAATACAAATATCAAGGAGGCATTCGCGAGATAACACGCCCATTTAGGTAATAACTCTTTCGATATATGAAAGTAGTTTGTTCCTGCGCCATATTTCGATATACATTCAAGAATATAAATTCCAGAATGAAACATAAAGAAACAGACAATAAATAATATAAAGAGTGAATTAATAAACCAAGCACCAGACATTATTGTTGGTAGGCTAAACATCCCCGCACCAATCATGGCGCCACCCAACACAAATCCCCCTACAATAATTGAGGGTTCTTTATTTACCGACTTATTTTCCATTTTTTAGTCCTTACTGAAATAAGGATAGGGCTCTCGCATTGCACGAGAGCCATTATTATTGTGGAGTATTATTTATTTGATAGGTTTTAATCTAGCAGTAAAGTGTCTTAATACAGGTGGTTCATATTCAAACTCAAGACCTTTAAGCGTTTTAAACTTCTCTTTTAAGCCGATAAGTGCGTCAGCAATATAATCCATATGGTCGTTGGTATAGACACGGCGCGCAATGGTTAAACGCATAAACTCCATATCTGCGTGTTTTTGTTCACCCGTTGCAGGATCACGACCTAATAAGAACGAACCGATTTCAACAGCACGCACACCTGACTCTAAATAAAGTGCATTAATTACCGCTTGAGCTGGGAATTGATCACCAGGAATATGTGGTACTAGTTTTTTACAGTCAACGAAAACCGCATGCCCGCCGGTAGGATATTGAATTGGAATACCCGCTTCACGTAGGCGATCACCCAGATATTGAACCTGACCAATACGATAGTGTAGATACTCTTCTTCAGTACCTTCTTCTAAACCTTGTACCATTGCTGCCATGTCACGCCCCGCTAAACCACCATAAGTGACAAAGCCTTCCATGGGTACACAGCGCTGTCTTGCTAAGGTGAAGACTTCTTCATTATCACGAATTGAGACTAAACCACCGATATTTAACAGTGGATCTTTCTTCGCTGACATTGTTAATGCGTCAGCATATTTATACATATCTAAAATAACTTCTTTTATGGTCGCATTTTTATATTTAGGATCACGCTGTTTAATGAAATACGCATTTTCACAATAACGTGCTGAGTCCATAACAACAAAAATACCGTGTTGTTTTGCGATTTCGTAAACTTCTCTTAAATTATCCATTGAAACAGGCTGACCACCAGCACTATTACAGGTCACTGTTGAAACAATGGCAACAATGTTATCAGCACCATGTTTAGCAATATTTTCTTTTAATTTAGCAATATCAAAATTGCCTTTCCAATCATCATAGGTTTCTGAATCAAACGCTTTTTCAGTCACAATATTAATTGCTTTACAGCCATTTAATTCAACGTGTGCTGCTGTTGTGTCAAAATGGAAGTTAGAAATAAATACAGGATTTTTCGCTTTTCCATCTTTTTGTTTATATTTTAATAATACTGGGAAAAGAATATTTTCAGCACCACGCCCTTGGTGAGCAGGAATAATATAATCGTAGTTAAATAACTCTTTGGCTTTATCTTTTAAATCATAATAGTTTCTTGAGCCTGCATAAGCTTCATCACCTGTTATCATTGCTGCCCACTGGTGATCACTCATTGCGTTAGTACCAGAGTCTGTTAATAAATCAATATAAACAGCATGACTTGGTAATAAGAATGGGTTATATCCTGCTTCTTTTAATGCGGCTTCACGTTCTTCTCTTGAAGGAACACGGATTTTTTCTACCATTTTAATACGGAATGGTTCTACGATTCTTTTAGCCATGATAATACCTTTAATATAAATTAAATAATAAAATTAAAATAAATAAAATAGTCTTCCCATTTAAATTAAATGGAAAAAGAGTATTAAATTATTTTGGATAGATATAAAAAAGGATTATTTTTCAGGAAAGAAGAAGGCGAGTTCAGAATCAATATTAAACCATTTCTTCAATCTGAAGAAACCTCTTAATATTATTAAAACATTAAATGATGAGAACATACTTTAACCCTTATAGTCAGGAAATAGTACAATTTACATGCTAATTTATATAACAGTTAGACACAATTAGTAATATAACAATAGTATATTTTGGATAAAAATCACACTATTTATGATAAATGATATATTAACGTGATCACTATCACTTACTTCAATCTTTAATAAACTCTTTTTTATAACTTAAATTTTTATTGATAATACTAAGTGGTAATACATGTATTCATATTACATTTTCATAGAATACAAGTTGTATTTAAATAACCATACTTTTTATCATGATTAATAATTTAACAATAAAAACCTAATCTTTTTACTTTTCTAGCATCCATTTTATTCATTAAAATGAAATAATAATTCATAAAATATTTATTCCAGAATAAAACATTAATAAACTTATAAACAACAAATGAAAAGCTAATTAGCATTCTGCTTTTTTTATATCTTCGAATCTCCTCTCATTATTTATCTTCTCTTTATAAAAAATGAAAAAATTTCAATTAACATAGCTTAATCGATGGTAATTTAAGCAAGAAAAAAATAACACAGCAGATTATAACTATGAAAATCAATACACTAGACACTATTTAAATAAATCATTTGTTTAAGTAATGTTATTTGAGATAGTAATCATTTTGGTTATGTCGCTATTTAATATCGAAACAGATGAAAATTTATCTTTATTTCATCGATTTTTAATTTCTTTTCATATTGAGAGTACCCGGTGTTTATTATTCTAAAATTAACGATAATATAAAAACATTAATTATTATCTTTCTATATTTAAGTAATATTATTTATATTTGAATTAATACCTTTATATTGAGGTAAAATGAGAAAAAAAGTTATTTTATTAACACTATTAAGTGGATTTTCAACCAGTGGATTAACAGCAAATGACGCCGGTTATGTAGGCTCGATGGGAGAATCGCGGCGTGCATTACAAGATAGTCAACGTGAAATAAATCAGCTTATTGAACAAAATCGCTATCAACAACTTCAAGAAAATGCATTAGCGGTTTCATCAACTCCCACACTTATTACTGAATCAGAACATTGTTTGCCTATTAATGGGGTTTATGTTCAAGGAATTACTTTACTTAATGAAAAAGATCTTGACTCCTTAACACCATTACCAGAGCAATGTATCAAAAGTGCTGACATTAACCGTTTAGTCAAAGAGTTAACTCAGCGCTACCTTCAACAGGGTTATATCACGGCCAGAGTTCAATTTTTACGTCCGAATCAAGAGCAACAACTTGGGTTGTATGTTATTGAAGGTTTTATTGAAAAAATTGAGGGTGGCGATCGAGGCGTTAACACCGCGTTACTTTTCCCTCATGTTGAAGGAGAGCCTCTTAAACTTTCAAAATTGGATCAGGGGTTGGATCAAGCAAACCGCTTACAATCGAATAAAGTTAAACTAGATATATTGCCTGGTACACAATTAGGTGGCTCCATTATTCAGCTCACCAATCAACGACAAGCGCCGTGGCATCTAAATATTTCAAGTGATAATTATGGGCAAAAAAACTCAGGACGCTGGTTAGTTCGAACGAATGCAAGCTTAGACAGCCCATTAGGGTTATCTGATTTTGTTAGCTTAAATGCCAGCATGACCACTGATAACCCCAATACACGTTTTAACCGTGCTTACACCCTACTCTATTCTTTACCTTATGGTGCATTGACATTCAGCACTTTTGGTAGCTATTCCGAGTATGAGTTTCATCAAGCATTACAAACACGTACTGTACGTTTATCCGGTGATACCACACAAGTTGGTTTAAGGGCCGATTACGCTTTTTATCGTAGTCAAAAACAAATTGATACCTTAAATATTCAGGTAACACATAAACGGATACGTAACTATTTTAGCCAAATCCGCCTTGATCTAAGTAGCCCTGCACTTACAACGGTAGAGTTAGGCATCAACCATTTACATATTGTTCCAAGTGGTGTCATCAACGTTAATTTAAGTGCTGAGAAAGCCATTGGTTGGTTTGGTGCTGACGGCTCACCTCGTGTTGCTAATGGCAATGGTAATGACTATCGCTTTACAAAAGTTAAGCTTTTTGCCAATTGGCAACATCGTTTTGCTATATCGGATTCTACATTTTTATTCAATAGCGCCTTCTTTGGTCAATATAGCCCTGACACCTTACCGGGTGTGGAATGGCTGAGTTTAACGGATAAAAACGCGATCCGTGGTTTTGATCAAAGCACACTTTCTGGCGATAACGGCGGCTATTTGCGCAATACCCTTTCTTATCCTTATCGGATAAACACATTTTCAATCACCCCTCGAATTGGTCTTGATGCTGGCCGCGTTCAACAACATGGCAACTATGAAGGATGGCGTAGTGGCTATGGGCTAAGTTCGGGCTTAAACCTCCAATATCAAAAAGCACAGTTCGATATTGAAGTCGCCAAGGGGCATTTGCTTTACAACCAAACGAATTCCAATAAAACCAAAGACCCTACTCAAGTGTTAGTTAGATTTTCATATTTATTTTGATTCACACTCATAGCAATAAACGGAGAAAACTCTATGAAATCAAAAAACTTCAAGCTCTCTCCTTCGGGTAGGCTTGCTGCATCTTTAGCGATTATTTTTGTATCACTAAATGCATATGCTGGCGGTATTGTTCCTGATGCGGGCAATCAAGGACCGAATGTTTCATCAGTGAATGGTGGCACTCAAGTCATTAATATCGTTACACCCAATAACGAAGGTATCTCTCATAACCAATATCAAGATTTTAATGTAGGTAAACCAGGGGCTGTTTTTAACAACGCTTTAGAGGCAGGACAATCACAGCTTGTTGGACAGCTAAATGCCAACAGTAACTTAAATGGACAAGCCGCTTCTTTAATTTTAAATGAAGTTGTTAGTCGTAACCCTTCGTTCTTATTAGGTCAGCAAGAAGTTTTTGGTATCGCTGCGGAATATGTGCTTTCTAACCCAAATGGTATTACTTGTGATGGATGCGGTTTTATCAATACCAGCCGATCTTCGTTGGTTGTAGGTAATCCACTGTTTGAAAATGGTGAGTTAAAAGGTTACAGCACGCTTAATAATACGAATTTACTTTCTATTGGTAAAAATGGATTACATGCACCCAGTCTTTTAGATTTAATTGCACCTCGCATTGATAGCCGAGGTAAAATAACAGCGGCAGAGATTTCTGCATTAACGGGTCAAAATACCTTCTCTCAACGCTTTGATATTCTTTCATCGCAAAAACCCGCGTCTGCCTTAGATAGTTATTTCTTTGGAAGTATGCAATCTGGTCGTATCCGCATCATTAATACCGCAGAAGGGAGTGGTGTTAAATTAACAGGTAAATTTGTTGCTGATAACGAATTAAGTGTCAGCGCGGACAATATTCAAACGGATAGCCAAGTTCGTTACGACAGTTACGACAAAGAGGGTAGTGAAAATTATCAAAATTACCGTGGAGGTATTGCTGTTAATAACAGTGGTTCAAGCCAGACTCTGACAAAAACAGAGTTAAAAGGTAAAAACATCACTTTAGTCGCTGGTAATAAAAACCAAATCAAAGCCTCTGATTTAATGGGGGATGATATTTTATTACAAGGGGCTCATTTAACTGTTGATGGTAAACAGTTACAACAAAAAGACACAGATACTGACAATCGTTGGTTCTATTCTTGGCAATATGATGTCACTAAAGAAAAAGAGCTAGTACAGCAAGTTGGTAGCCATATTGATGCTAAAAACAGTGCAACATTAACGGCAACTAAAGGTGATGTAACACTTGAAGGCGCCAAAGTTAATGCTGGTAACACACTGGCCATCAATGCCAATAAAGATATTAATATCAATGGATTAGTTGAAAAAGAAAATCGCAGTGAAAACGGCTATAAACGCAACCATACTTCTCGTTTAGAAACAGGTAGCTGGAGCAATAGCCATCAAACAGAA
Source organism: Proteus alimentorum (assembly GCF_002607735.1). Classification (GTDB taxonomy): domain Bacteria; phylum Pseudomonadota; class Gammaproteobacteria; order Enterobacterales; family Enterobacteriaceae; genus Proteus; species Proteus alimentorum. The sequence goes on along the minus strand of NZ_NBVR01000024.1, from coordinate 239,859 downwards.
ACCTTAAAAGCGAGTGAACTGACCGCAGGTAAAACGCTCGGCTTAAATGCTGAAGGCTCAGTTACCGCTCAAGGTGCAAAATTACATTCTAATGAGAATGTTGTTGTTAATGCCAAAGAGAACATCAATCTTAATGTTCAAAATACCAATAATGATAAAACAGTAACCAACAATCATGTTGTTTGGGGGGGTATCGGTGGCGGTAATAATAAGAATAATAACAACAAACAAGAAGTCAGCCATTCAACACAATTAACGGCTGACGGACAACTGTTACTTGCAGCAGATAACAGTGTCAAAGTCACAGGTAGTCAAGTAAAAGGCAATCAAGGTGCCTTTGTTAAAACGACTCAAGGTGATGTTGTTATTGATAATGCGATTAGCGAAACCATTACAAAAACAGATGAACGTACAGGTACAGCATTTAACATCACTAAAAATTCTCACAAGAATGAAACTAACCAACAGCATTCAACGGGTAGTGAATTAGTTTCTGATGCAGAGTTAACTGTAGTCAGTGGCAAAGATGTTAACGTCATTGGTAGCTTAATTAAAAGTGCTGATGAGTTAGGTATTAAATCGTTAGGTGACATCAACGTTAAATCTGCACAGCAAACCACAAAAATCAATGATGAAAAAACATCATTAGAGATCACGGGTCATGCTAAAGAAGTCGAAGACAAGCAATATAGCGCAGGTTTTCATATCACGCATACCTCCAATAAAAACAATAGCACTGAAACTGAACAAGTCGGATCTACTATTAGTGGTGGCAGTGTTAAAGTTCAAGCGGATAAAGATGTCACTTTTGCAGGTTCTGATTTAAAAACAACTGCGGGTAATGCCACTGTTTCTGGTGACAATATTGCTTTTGTTGCAACAGAAAACAAAAAAGAAACAGACAGTACAGATAGAACCATCTCAGGTGGTTTTAGCTATACCGGTGGAGTTGATAAAATCGGTAGTAAAGCTGATTTCCAATATGACAAACAGCATACAACAACTGAGATCACCAAAAATAAAGGTAGCGAAACTCAAGTTGCAGGTGATTTAACCATGACTGCAAACAATGATGTGACGCATCAAGGTGCATCACACAAAGTTGATGGTGCGTATAAAGAATCAGGTGAAAATATCAATCACCTTGCTGCAAATGACAGTGCAACATCGAAAACAGATACCTTAAATATCGGTGTCGATGTGGGTGTTAATCTTGATTATAGCGGTGTGACTAAACCGATTAAAAAAGCAGTAGAAGACGGAATTGATACCACAAAACCGGGTAACAATACCGATATGGATAAGAAAGTTACCTTTAAAGATGCTATTAGCAATCTTGCTAACTTAAGTAATTTAGAAGCACCTAATGTCGGTGTTGAAGTTGGTATTAAAGGAGGCGGTAGTCAGAAATCACAAAGCGATAGCCAAGCAGTTTCAACATCAATTACTGCGAGTAAAATCAATTCTGATAGTAATAACAACTTACGTGACCAAGGTACTCATTATCAATCTACCCAAGGTGATATTGCTCTAACTGCTAACTCTCACACCAGTGAAGCGGCGCAAAATCAACACCAAGAGTCCTTCCATGAAACAACGGGGGGGGGTCAAGTTGGTGTCAGCACGAAAACAGGTAGTGATATTACTGTTGCCATTAAAGGTGAAGGTAAAACTACTGACACAAACTTAACCACAACGAAAGCTGATGGTAGCCAGTTTAATTCAACGGGTAATATCAATATTAATGTACGTGAAGACGCACATTATGAAGGCGCTAAATTTGATGCTCAAGATGGGAAAATGGTCATTAATGCTGGCGGTGATTTAACACTTGCACAAGCAACAGATACTCATTCTGAAAGCCAACATAACGTGAATGGCAGTGCAAACCTGAAAGTCGGTACAACACCAGACAGTAAAGATTACGGTGGCGGTTTTAACGCAGGTGGCGCTAATCATCAAAAAGATCAAACAACAGCAAAAGCAGGTTCAGTGAATGGCTCTCAAGGTATTGAGTTAAATTCAGGCCATAATCTGACTTTACAAGGTACTCATTTAACCAGCGAAAATGATGTTGCTCTGACGGCAACTAACAAAGTTGATTTCCAAGCAACAGAATCTCAACGTACTGAAACAGGTAAGAACTTATCTGGTGGATTACAAGCGGGCTTTGGTCAAAAAACAGGAGATAAATCATCTTCTGTTAATGGGTTAGGTGGCGCTGAATTTGCTATTGGTAAGCAAGATGAAAAAACAGTCTCTCGTGAAGGTGGAACTATTGCTAACCAAGGTAATTTAACCGTTAACGGTAGCTCTATTAATCTTCAAGGGACTAAAGTTAATAGCAAAGATACACAATTAACCTCTCAATCTGGTGATATCACGCTGACATCAGCACAATCCACTGATTACAAAAATAATTGGGGAACTGATATCTCTTTAAATGGCAAACAAACGAATACGACGCCAAAAGAAGTGACAGAAGAAAATCCAGCAACTTCTATCCATAATATTGGTGGCAAAGTTTTAGTAAACGTTGAAGATCAACAAAAATCTACACACCAAAATGCATCAATAGAAACAGGCACATTAACGGTAAATAGCGACAAAAATCTCGCTCTTTCTGGTGCAAATATTTCTGCGGATAGTGTGACGGGTAATGTAGGGGGTGACTTTACAATCACTAGCCAAAAAGACAGCGATCGTCACGTTAATGTTGATGTAAATATCGGTTACAACCACAACAATGATCCTAAATCGAGCCAAGTTGATAAAACAGCTAAAGCAGGTGGATCATTATTAGAAAATACAATCAAAGAAACTATTGATTCAGGTATTAAATCTGCAACTGATGTTATCTCTGATAAATACAATTCACTCTCTTCAACTATCGCAGATAAAACCGGTATCAGTGGCGAAACGAAAGCCAAAATTGATAAAGGTGTTGGCACAGTAGGTAATGGTATCAAAAATATCGTAACAGGTGCTGAAGGCCATACGGCGAATGCAGATATTAAAGTTTCTCATATTGATAATGATGCTGTTAATCAGACAACAACCTTAACAAGCAAAAATGATATTTCATTAAATGTAAGTGGCACAACTAAACTTACAGGTGCTGAAATTAAAAGCGAACAAGGTCAGGTTGATTTAGGTGGTAGTAACGTTCAATTAAACAATATTGAAGGTCATCAATATGAAGCAGGTGCAGATCTTGATCTGAAATCATCTGCTGTTGATTTAGTGAAACAACTTGCAGGTGGTGACTTATCATTAAAATCACCCGTTAAAGTGAATGAAACTGTAAACACAAAATCGTCTATTTCTGAAAAATAATAGACACCCTATAAAAGAGTAATGCCTATTCTTTTGTAAACCAAACCCGCTTGTTATCACAATAAGCGGGTTTTTTATGTATCAATTTCAATATGGAAAAGTGTCAACCTGATTTAGGACGGGTCAGAGCCAATAAACAAGACCCACTTATCACTAAGTGGGTCTTGTTTTAATCAATGTGTTACAGGCTTATCATCATATAAAATCAATAACTAACCTAACTGACCATGACAATGCTTAAATTTCTTACCTGATCCACAAGGGCATGGTTCATTACGACCGACTTTTTTACCTGCGGCAACTTGACCATCTACTGCTGACATTTGAGATTCTTTTGTCACTTCATGGCTTAATTGTTGTTGTTTAGCTAAACGCTCAGCTTCTTCACGACGACGACGCTCTAACTCTTCAACTTCTTCAGGTAAACGCACTTGTACTTTGCTTAGTGTGCTGATCACTTCATATTTCAGTGATTCCAACATGTTAGCAAACATAGCGAACGATTCACGTTTGTACTCTTGTTTTGGATCTTTTTGTGCATAACCACGTAAGTGGATACCTTGACGTAAATAATCCATTGCTGCCAAGTGCTCTTTCCACAGTGAATCCAGCGTTTGCAACATCACGCCTTTTTCGAAGTTACGCATCATTTCAGCACTAACGATTTCTTCTTTTGCTTTATAAACTTCGATAGATTTTTCTAAAATACGCTCACGTAATGTTTCTTCGTGTAATTCTGGCTCTTTATCTAACCACTCTTTGATTGGTAAATTTAAATCAAAGTCTTTTTGTAGACATGCCGTTAAACCTTCGATATCCCACATTTCTTCTAGTGATTGAGGTGGAATATAGTTATCAATCATTGAAGTGAAGACGTCTTGACGAATGCTATCGATAGTTTCGCTTACGTCTGCTACATCCAGTAATTCATTACGCTGAGTATAAATTGCACGACGCTGGTCATTTGCCACATCATCATATTCAAGCAATTGCTTACGAATATCAAAGTTGCGGTTTTCTACTTTACGTTGTGCGTTTGCAATTGCTTTAGTTACCCAAGGGTGCTCAATCGCTTCGGTTTCATTCATGCCTAATTTACGCATCATGCCAGACACTTTGTCTGAAGCAAAAATACGCATTAAGGAGTCTTCCATAGACAAATAGAAACGAGAAGAACCTTCATCCCCTTGACGACCCGCACGACCACGTAACTGGTTATCAATACGACGAGATTCATGACGCTCAGTACCAATGATATGTAAACCACCTGATGCTAATACTGCATCATGACGCTCTTTCCATTTAGCTTTGATTTCTTCGATTTGCTCTTCAGTTGGCTCTTCAAGTTTAGCCACTTCAGTTTGCCAGCTACCCCCTAACACGATATCGGTACCACGACCCGCCATGTTAGTTGCGATTGTTACCGCTGAAGGTAAACCTGCGTTAGCAATAATGTCCGCTTCCATGGCGTGGAATTTCGCATTCAGCACGTTATGGTGAACATTCGCTTTAGTCAATGCTTTAGAAATTTCTTCTGATTTTTCAATTGAAATGGTACCGACAAGAACAGGCTGGCCATTTTGAGTTCGTTCACGAATATCTTCAATAATAGCTGCAAATTTACCTTGCTCATTCATATAGACTAAGTCAGGGAGATCTTTACGTACCATTGGGCGGTTCGTTGGGATAACAATTGTTTCTAATCGATAAATAGAGTTAAACTCGAACGCTTCAGTATCTGCAGTACCGGTCATCCCCGCTAATTTTTCGTATAAACGGAAATAGTTTTGGAATGTGATTGATGCTAATGTCTGGTTCTCATTTTGGATCTTCACACCTTCTTTTGCTTCAACCGCTTGGTGTAAACCATCAGACCAACGACGACCTTGCATTGTACGACCAGTATGTTCGTCAACAATGATAACTTCGCCATCTTTAACAATGTAGTCAACGTCTTTGGTAAACAGTGCGTGAGCACGTAATGCTGCTGTCACATGGTGCATTAACATAATATTAGCGGGTGAGTATAAAGACTCCCCTTCTTTCATCATGCCTGCATCTGCTAATAACCCTTCAATTTTAACCAGACCGCGTTCAGTGATGTTCACTTGACGTGTTTTTTCATCAACAGAGTAATCACCTTCACCTTGGAAAGTATCTGAGTCTTCTTTTTCTTGAGGGATCAAGTGAGGGATCACTTTATTCATTTGGATATAAAGCTCAGAACTGTCTTCTGCTGGGCCTGAAATGATCAGAGGTGTACGCGCTTCATCGATTAAGATTGAGTCAACCTCATCCACTAATGCATAGTGTAATTTACGTTGAACACGCTCTTGGGGACTAAATGCCATGTTGTCACGGAGATAGTCGAAACCGAACTCATTGTTCGTACCATAAGTGATATCAGCATTATAAGCTTCGCGTTTTACTGGTGGTGCCATATTTGGCAAGTTGATACCAACGCTTAAACCTAAGAATTCAAACAGAGGTCGGTTATTTTCGGCGTCACGTTGTGCCAGATAGTCATTGACAGTAACAACGTGAACCCCTTTACCTGATAGCGCATTTAAGTATGCAGGTAATGTTGCGGTTAATGTTTTACCTTCACCTGTACGCATCTCTGCAATACAACGCTCATTTAGAACCATACCACCAATTAACTGTACATCGAAGTGACGCATACCAAAGACGCGCTTACTTGCTTCACGAACAGTAGCAAATGCTTCAGGTAAAATATCTTCTTCTTTCTCACCGTTTTTTAAACGCTCACGAAATTCATTTGTTTTCGCTTTTAGCTCATCATCCGTCAGCTTTTCAAATTCTGGTTCTAGTTTATTAATTTCAACAACAACTTTGCGCATACGACGGATTGAACGATCATTACGACTACCAAAAATTTTGGTTACAATTTTACCTAACATAAATCTTTATTCTCATTTATGGCGTGAAACGCCGAAAACAGCCTCTGTATTTATCAATAAACAGAGATAATCATAATCTTATTAGATTAAGTGACTCAATTAAGCTGTTAGGTAAGGCCCTGCGCGAATACCTCGGATTTGTGCAAGCCATAATCCGGTATGATAGGAAATTGTATTCTGTACTAAAACATAGCCAGAAAGAGGAAGGTTGCTTAGTGCCGATGATGGAGTCTCTGTTAATAAGGCATACAGAGTATCAAGCATAACCTCTGCAACATTAGAAACAGGTAACGGTTCATCTTTGGCTTTAACCATCAATTCAGGCGAATTAATGGTGAATGCAAAAGAGAGCTGTTTAATCACATTTTTTACTGCGTGTTGTTGCCAGTAATTAAAGGTGAAGGATGAAGCAGGATTCTGTACACTTTGGCGTAAGAATAAGTTATCAAACGCAATAAGTGCCTGACTTTGACGGTTTTGAGATGAAGGGGTATCAGTTTGCTGTGGATTTTCGGCATGGGCAGACAACAGCGAAGGTATTCCAATACCTGCTGCTACCATCCCTAAAAGCAGGTGCGACCAAAAATATCGCCTGCCAAACTGTCGCCAAAAACTTATAATGCTCATTAACCTTCGTTGCTCATTAATTTTTATTTTGTGGAGTCAAAATCTATGCGGGATAGTTACCCACAATCATTGGAAAAAATCTTCATTGAACTTGAAGGTTCCAACAAGAGTACATTACAACTTATCCAACAGCGTGCAACAATTTTACTAAAATTAAATCGCGCCGTCATGGCTCTTTTGCCCGTTCCTTTACGAGATAAGTGCCGTGTCGCAAATTATCGCAATGCCATTTTAATTATTGAAGTTGCAAACGCAAGTTGGTTAACGCGATTACGTTATGAAACCCCGTCATTACTTTCCGCATTGAGACAAGAAATTTTACCATCCTTATCCTCAATAGACATCAAAATAAATCCGTCTTTGGGAATAAAACAGGAAAAAAGATCTTTAATATCATCATTAAAAGAGCAAGAGCCGACAAAGAGACGTCACTTAAGTTTAGAAAGCGCACAGTCATTGAAATATTTGGCAGAAAAAAGCCCGAAGAAATTAAGAGAGAGATTAGAACGGTTGGCTGCACTTGCCGGAGAGAGTACAAGTACAGCCAAAGATGAACGTTAATTAGAGATAATTAACGTTCTTTCCTTCGCAGGAATTAAGCAAAGACCATTGAGGGCGCTTTAAATGCCACTGGCATTTGTGCTTCGTCTTCAAATGTGACGAACTCCCACGCAGATTCTTTTGCTAATACAGCTTGGAGCAATTTATTGTTCAGTGCGTGACCTGATTTAAACGCGGTGAATTCACCGATAATGTTATAGCCACACATAAATAAATCACCAATTGCATCCAACATTTTGTGACGAACGAATTCATCTTCAAAACGCAGACCATCATCATTGAGAACACGATAATCATCAACGACGATTGCACAATCGAAGCTTCCGCCTAAACACAATCCTTTAGATTGCAGGTATTCGATATCACGCATAAATCCAAAAGTACGAGCACGGCTAATTTGGCTCATAAAAGATTCAGCGGAGAAATCTAATTTATAACGCTGTGTACTTGCATCAATGGCTGGGTGATTAAAATCGATAGTAAAATCTAATTTAAACCCGTTGTATGGACGCATCTCTGCCCATTTGTCGCCATCTTCTACTCGTACAGTTTCTTTGATGCGAATGAATTTCTTCGCAGTACGAAGCTCTTCGATACCCGCATCAAGTAACAAGAAAACAAAAGGTGCCGCACTTCCATCCATAATTGGAATTTCAGGTGCATTCACTTCAATTACGATATTATCAATGCCTAAACCAGCCAGTGCTGCGTTTAAATGCTCAACGGTTGATATACGCACATCGTCTTCGTTAACTAAGCAAGTACATAACATAGTGTCACGAACTGATTTTGCGTCTGCTGGAAAATCCACCGGTGGATTTAAGTCAGTACGACGGTAGATGACCCCAGTATTTGCTGGCGCCGGACGCATTGTAAGCGTAACTTTTTTACCCGTGTGAAGTCCCACACCAGTTGCTTGTACAATTCGTTTTAATGTCCGTTGTTTGATCATCATTTTATCTCGCAATGTTATCCGTCCTACCAATCATTATACTTATAATTGGCAGGACAGTTTAGCACAAAAAGCGGAGATGCCAATCTTTTTGGCGATTAATCAGCCTGTTTTCTCAGGAACGCAGGGATATCTAAATAATCCGGTTCTTTGTTTGCCTGAGTAGATTGTTCATTAACGGCTTTTGCAGCAGGTTTGCTTTCTTCTACAGCAGAGAAAGAAGACATGCTATTTTGCATTTGCTGGTAACGATTCTCCATTGCGCTTTGCTGATTCTGTTTATTAGTTACCAGCGTAATTTCTGGACGTTTGTCCATACCAATACCTGTTGCAACCACAGTCACACGCAATTCATCATTCATTTCTGGGTCAAGGGATGTACCGATAACCACAGTCGCATTATCTGATGCAAATGCACGAATGGTATTACCCACTGTTTCAAATTCATCAAGACGTAAGTCAAAGCCTGCAGTGATGTTGACTAACACACCACGCGCGCCAGATAAGTCGATATCTTCCAGTAATGGACTTGAAATCGCCATTTCAGCGGCTTCTTCAGCACGATCTTCGCCTTTCGCAGCACCCGATCCCATCATGGCATAACCCATTTCAGACATCACAGTTCTTACGTCAGCAAAGTCAACGTTCATTAAACCTGGGCGAGTGATTAGCTCAGCGATACCTTGAACTGCGCCTTTTAATACATCATTCGCTGCGCCAAACGCATCTAATAATGAAATTCCACGACCCAATACTTTTAATAACTTGTCATTTGGAATAGTGATTAATGAGTCAACATGTTTTGATAACTCAGTAATACCTTGTTCCGCAAATGCCATACGTTTTTTGCCTTCAAAATTAAAAGGCTTAGTCACTACAGCAACGGTCAAAATGCCTAATTCTTTAGCCACTTCTGCAACAACAGGCGCAGCACCAGTACCCGTACCACCGCCCATACCGGCTGCGATAAAGACCATATCAGCACCTTCAAGTGCTGCACGTAACCCTTCACGGTCTTCCTCTGCTGCATTACGACCTACTTCAGGATTTGCACCTGCACCTAAGCCTTTCGTAATGGCATTACCAATTTGGATAGTCTGTCCAACCGCTGTTTTACGTAGCGCTTGAGCATCCGTATTGACTGCAAAGAAATCTACGCCTTCAATACGTTCACGAACCATGTGCTCAACCGCATTACCGCCGCCGCCACCAACGCCGATGACTTTGATCACCGCATCGTTGGTTAATTCCATAGGTTCAAACATAATTTCTCTCCGTTTTGTGCCTTCTCAGGGCCGCTTGCTCAAACGACCTCTTTTTAAATTTGTCTGATTATTAAAACTCTCTTTTTAGCCAACCAGTGAGTTTCTTAAATAAACCACCGACAGCTGAGCGTTTTTCGGTTTCAGTTTCCTCACCAAAGTGAGATTCTTTACCGTAATGCAAGAGCCCAACCGCTGTTGAGTAGTAGGGATCCTGCGCATAATCTGTTAGCCCGGTAATATTTAACGGTTTACCGATCCGTACTTGCGTGTGGAAAACACGTTGAGCACATTCAACAAGTCCATCAATCTGTGCAGCACCACCTGTTAGCACGATACCTGCGGCTAAATGATGCTTAATCCCTTGCTGGCGTAACTGTTCTTGAACTTTTAAAATCTCTTCATTAACAAGATTGAGCAGTTCGGTATAACGAGGCTCAATCACCTCAGCAAGAGTTTGTCGTTGCAGACTTCTTGGTGGTCTGCCTCCGACACTTGGAACTTCGACATTTTCATCTTTACCAACTAAAGATCCTAATGCACAACCATGGCGAACTTTGATTGCTTCAGCATCATTTGGCGGAGTGCCAAACGCGTAGGCGATATCACTGGTTACAACATTGCCTGCATAAGGAATAACGCGGGTATGTCTTAATGCTCCACCGGTATAAATAGCGATATCCATTGTACCGCCACCAATATCAACAACACACACACCTAATTCACGTTCATCTTCTGTTAATACAGCGAAACTTGAAGCGAGTCCCGCAAAAATCAGTTGATCCACTTTTAACCCACAGCGTTCAACTGCTTTTACAATATTCTTTGCCATATCGTTATGGCAGGTAATTAAATGAACTTTAGCCTGCATACGCACGCCCGATAATCCAACTGGGTTTTTGATCCCTTCTTGATAATCAATGGCATACTCTTGCGGTATAACGTGTAAAACACGGTGTTCATCTTTTACTTTGACGGATTTCGCAGTATGAACCACGCTATCAACATCATCTTGTGTCACTTCTTCTTCTGAAATTGGCACCATACCAATCTCATTTTGGCAACTGATATGCTTGCCTGATAACGCCAAATATACTGACGATATTTGACAGTCAGCCATCAACTCAGCTTGATCTACCGCCCGTTGTACACATTTTACGACGGATTCGAGATCATTAACGCCACCTTTATCCATGCCCCGAGATGGACAACTTCCCACCCCGATAATATTCACTACACCATCAGGCAGGATCTCACCGACAAGGGTGGCTACTTTGGCCGTACCAATCTCAAGACCAACTACTAATTTTCTGTCCGTCGCTTTGATCATTATTGTTCTGCCTTCGCCTTCATCGTGTCATCTGCCACGTCTTGTTTATTCATTCTCAAGTAATAAAGGAGCCCATCCGACTGCACCACCACTGTCATAACGCAGATCCACGTAATCAACCCGTTTATCTGTTTGTTGTTGCAGTATCGGATACAACTCAATAAAGCGAGCGATCCGTTTTTCGTTATCCTTACGACCTAACTCCAATCGGACATCATTGTCTAAAACTAATTGCCATCCTTGACGGGCAGACATTGACGCTGCTTTTAAATTCAAGTTACTTGCAAGAAGCTGATCTCTCATTGCCACATAACCTGATAACACCATTTTTTCGCTTCCTTGAGGGCCATATAACAAAGGATAACTTCCTTTGTTTTCCAACTGCGTTGGCAGGCTGAAAACGCGCCCTTCTTTATCAAGAAAGTAAGTGTCATTCCAACGGGTAAAAGGAACATACTCTACCAGATGGATTTTAAGTTCATCAGGCCACTGTTTACGAACAGTGACTTGCCTAATCCATGGCATGCGTTCAATTTGTTGCTGAATGATATTCACATCCTGTGTCATAAATGTGCCCGGCTGTCCTAAAGACAAAATGGCCTGACGCACATCATCATTCGTTGTGTAATGTCGCTCGCCCGTTAATACAAGTTTTGAGATTGGCAGACGATTTGCGTCTTTCATCCAGTTAACCACTTGTATCCCACCCCAAATGATGGTGGCAATTACACATAAGAAAAAGATTAATCCTGATAAATAAGTACCATTACTCGGTCTGTCAGAATGTTGCTTCTCTTTGTGTTCTTTTATATTTAGCGCTGCTTGTGACATATTAACCTGCTAACTCCTGAGCAACGTTTAAACAAGAGAATCGCCCATCCTTTTGTCCGATATTCCAGCGATTAATACTTTTCCTACATATATATACTTTATGAACACCTTTAGGTTTGATAATTAAATCACTAAATTGTTCAATCTGTTGAGAATTATTTACTTTAAAAGAAGAAATTGCGAATTTTTCTGCGTTTTTCTTACTTTTTAACTGAAATTTTTTCTCGACATAGATTTGAGCAAGCGAATTCTCGATCATTTTTTTCGCTAATATAGTGTTATTTTTCTCATAACACTCCATCATTACAGTTATTTTATTGACCATTTCACCATAAATGATGTTCACTTGCTCAAACATCCGTCTTAATCCTCGCTGAAAGATGGCTGTAACTTCGTATCTGCTAAGCGACGCGCTATTTTACCAATATTTCCAGCACCTTGAACTAAAACAAGATCATTATCTGTTAATACACCCGCTAATATTGATGAGATATTAGCCACATCAGAAACCCAGATAGGATCTAGCTTCCCACGTTGGCGAATTGTTCGACAAAGTGAGCGACTATCAGCACCTGCAATAGGCGCCTCCCCTGCAGAATAAACATCTGTTAATAATAAAATATCAACCTGATTGAGAACAGTGGCAAAGTCTTCATATAAATCACGAGTACGTGTATAGCGATGAGGTTGGAAAATCATCACTAGACGTTTATCTGGCCATCCTGCTCTCGCCGCTTTAATCGTTGCATCAACTTCTGTTGGATGATGACCATAATCATCCACTAGCATCACTTCACCTTCTTGACCATTAACATGCTCAAGACCGTAGTTACCTAAGAAATCAAAACGACGTCCAGTACCTTGGAAGTTAAGTAATGCAGCTAAAATATGTTCGTCAGCAATGCCTTCTTCTGTGGCGACAGCAACCGCAGCTGTCGCATTCAATGCGTTATGGCGACCGGGTGCATTTAATACAACTTGTAAATCAGGCATACCTTCACGAGAAATAGTGAAAAAACCCTGAGCCCCTTTTTGTTCATAATGCGTAATACGAACATCGGCATCTTCACTAAAGCCATAAGTCGTAATATAACGACCCACTTTAGGAATAATCGAACGAATGACATCGTCATCCAGACACATCACTGCACGACCATAGAAAGGTAAATTGTGCAAAAAGGTAATAAAGGTCTCTTTTAGATTGTCAAAATTACCGTGATATGTGTCCATATGGTCTGCTTCGATATTCGTAACGACAGCAACCATGGGTTGTAAATGTAAAAATGATGCATCGCTTTCATCAGCTTCAGCAATTAAATAACGACTGCAACCTAAGCGAGCATGCGTGCCAGCCGATTTAACAAGCCCACCATTAACAAAAGTAGGATCTAAACCCGCTTGTCCATAAATATTTGAAATCATCGCTGTTGTTGTCGTTTTACCATGTGTTCCAGCAATCGCAACACCATGACGATAACGCATCAATTCAGCCAACATTTCAGCACGACGAATAACTGGGATACGCGCTTCTCTTGCTGCAATAATCTCAGGGTTTTCAGCACTGATTGCTGTCGAAACCACAACAACACTTGCACCACGAATATTTTCAGGGCGATGATTAAAATAGACTGTCGCGCCTAAGGCAACGAGCTGTTGTGTGACTACGTTTGGTGCTAAATCAGAACCGCTGATTTCATAACCTTCGTTAGCCAGCACTTCAGCAATCCCACCCATACCCGCACCACCGATGCCGATAAAGTGAATATGCTTAACTTTTCTCATTTCAGGCACAAACGATCTTAATTTTGCCAGTTGTTGTGTATTCACTATTTACTTCTTCACTCTAAGTTAATGGTTACAAGTTACGTTTATTTTTTTGCCACTTCGATTATCACATTTGCTACGCGCTCTGTGGCATCCGTAATCGCAACGCTTTTTGCTTTCTCTGCCATCGCTAACAAGGTTTCTCTATCCCAATTTTTCAGGGTTTGTGCAATGACTTCTGGCGTTAAATCATTTTGTTCGATAATTCGCGCAGCACCCGCTTTTTCTAGCGGCAGTGCATTCCAATATTGCTGTCTATCTTTGTGCTGGAAAGGAACAAAAATAGCGGGTAATCCCGCTGCGGCAATTTCGCTGACCGTTAATGCCCCCGAACGACACACAACAACATCAGCCCATTGGTAAGCTTGCGCTATATCATCAATAAATTCAGTAACTTTATATTCAGATTTAACTGAATTTTTTGCTAATTCGTTCTGATAGCGTGTTTTTGTATCACTTTCGCCACCTTTTCCTGCTTGATGCCAGATTGTAACATGTTCACCTAGTAAACCTGCAACTACAGGTAAGGTGTGATTTAAAATTCTAGCACCTTGGCTACCCCCAATAATCAGTACACGAACAGGCCCTGTTCTCTCTTTTAATCGTACTGAAGGTGCTTCAAGTGCCAATACGTCTTCACGAACAGGATTTCCAACAACGGGTGCTTTAGGAAATGCCCCCGGAAAAGCCTGTAATACACGTTTAGCAATTTTCGATAACCATCGATTGGTTAATCCAGCAATACCATTTTGCTCATGCAAAATAACGGGGATCCCACACATCCAAGCAGCAACACCACCGGGGCCTGAAACATATCCCCCCATACCAAGTACAGCATCTGGTTGATAGCGCTTCATAATGGTACGAGCTTGAAAAATCGCTTTAATAATACGAATAGGTGCTGCGATTAACGCTTTAATACCTTTACCACGTAAACCTGAAATGCGAATAAATTCAATTTCAATACCGTGCTTAGGGACTAAATCGGCTTCCATTCTATCCGACGTTCCTAACCATCGAATTTCCCAACCTTGAGATTGTAGATAATGAGCAACAGCCAGTCCTGGGAATACATGTCCCCCAGTACCACCAGCCATAACCATTAAACGGCGTCTACGCTCGCTCATTTCGGGCTCCTTACAAACGCCTGAGCTTGTGCTAGACGTGTTTCATAATCAATTCGTAATAACATCACGATGGCGGTTGACATAATAATCAAGCTCGAACCACCGTAACTAATAAGAGGAAGGGTTAATCCCTTTGTGGGTAACATGCCCGCTGCTGCGCCTACATTGACCAATGATTGGAATGTAAACCAGATCCCGATAGAGCAAGCTAAAAAGCCTGAAAAACGTTGATCGAGGATCAGCGCACGTCGTCCAATTTGCATCGCGCGAAAAGCGATGAAGAATACCATTAAAAGCACCAAAACCACACCGATATAACCAAGTTCTTCTGCAAGAATAGAGAAAATAAAGTCGGTATGTGCCTCAGGTAAATATTCTAGTTTTTGTACTGAGTTTCCTAAACCTTGTCCAAGTAAATCGCCACGACCAAATGCCATTAGAGATTGTGTAAGCTGATAACCGCTACCAAATGGATCTTCCCAAGGTTCTAAGAAAGAAGTAATACGTCGAACACGGTAAGGCTCAACAATAATCAACATAACAACAGCGGCAATTCCTGAACCAATAATGGCTAAGAATTGCCAAATTTTAGCACCCGCTAAAAATAACAGCGCTAATGTTGTTACGAATAAAACTACAACGGTTCCTAAGTCTGGTTGTAATAACAATAAAACAGCCAGTACTAACATCACGCCCATCGGCTTACAGAAACCCCAAAAGTTATTTCTCACTTCTTCAACTTTTCGGACTAAGTAGCTCGATAGATAACAAAACAGTGCTAGTTTTGATAATTCAGCAGGCTGGAAATTTAATGGCCCCACAGCAATCCAGCGTGAAGCACCATTAACGGAACTCCCTACTCCCAATACCACCAATAAAAGGAGTATCGAACCAAACAACATTAAGCTGCTATAACGTTGCCAAATTGCCATTGGGATACGCATGGTGACTAACGCAATACAAAATGCGACAACGATATAGATACCATCACGTTTAGCAAATAAGAAAGGATCTTCTGCAAGACGTTGACCAACAGGCATTGACGCTGATGTCACCATAACAAAGCCGACAACCGCTAATCCGAAAGTAAACCAGAGCAAAGCGCGATCATACGGCACAAATGCCGTATTCTCAGTTTGATAACTACCCACTAGCCACTGTTTTAATCTTCGCATTGCGAATATGCTCATCAGCCAAGCTCCCTTGCCAAACGTGCAAATTCATCCCCACGCTGCTCAAAACATTTAAACTGATCTAAGCTTGCGCATGCAGGAGAAAGCAACACCATATCTCCTGATTTTACAGTGGGCGCTAAAGCTCGCATGGCTTCTTCCATTGTCACTGTTAATAAAGAGACATCTGGTCGTAGATTTGCCAAGGCTTGTCCATCTTGTCCAAAACAGTACAGACGAATATTGGTGCCGCTGATATAAGGCAATAAAGAAGTGAAGTCAGCCGATTTTCCATCACCACCTAATAAAAGATGTAGTGTGCCTTCAACTTCGAGTCCTCGTAATGCTGCTTCGGTGCTTCCCACATTGGTGGCTTTCGAATCATTTATCCAACGTACATTTTGATGTGAGTAAACTAATTGAAAACGGTGAGCAAGGCCGTGATACGTTTTCAGTACCTCGGTTGCAGCTTTACGCGAAAGACCCACTGCATCAGCCAGTGCTAATGCGGCTAATGCATTGGTATAGTTATGCTGTCCTGAAAGATACATCTCAGCCGTTGAAAGGACTTTTTCACCTTTCACTTTTAAAATACGGTTCGTATTATCAAGCTGATAATCACCTTGTCCGACACCAAAACTAACACAACGATTATCTTTACCTGCTAGCGGTAGTGTTAACGCATCATCTTCGTTATAAATACAGGTTTTAGCATTATCGTAGATACGCAGTTTTGCTTCCCGGTATTGCTCTAATCCTAACGGATAGCGATTCATATGATCTTCGCTAATATTTAACACCGTTGCAGCAGCGGCTTGTAAGCTATAAGTCGTTTCGAGTTGAAAGCTTGATAGCTCTAATACATATAAATCATGAGGCTCGGTTAATAGGGTCAGAGCTGGAACGCCGATATTGCCACCGACGCCAACGCGAATACCCTCCGCGCGGGCCATTTCACCTACCAGCGTTGTCACTGTGCTTTTACCGTTAGAGCCAGTAATCGCGACAATAGGTGCTTTGGCTTCACGGCAAAACAGTTCAATATCACCAACAATTTCAACACCCTGATTTGCTGCCTCAATAAGCTCAGGTGTCGAAAGTGCAATACCCGGACTTGAGATAATGAGATCAGCATCGTTAAGCCATGCTTGATGAAAACTGCCTGTATGATATTCAACGTCAGCAGGAAGCTTATCTAAGCCTCCTGGTTTTTGGCGTGTATCAATAACCTTAGGTGTAACACCTTGGCGGATAAAAAAGTCAACGCAGGAAAGGCCTGTTATACCAAGCCCAACAACAACCACTTTTTTTCCCTGATAATTTGCCATCTTAACGTACCTTTAATGTCGCCAGACCAATAAGCACTAACATCAGTGAGATGATCCAGAAACGGACAATAACACGGGGCTCAGGCCAACCTTTTAATTCATAATGGTGATGAATTGGAGCCATACGGAAAATACGTTGACCACGCAACTTAAATGAGCCGACTTGTAAAATTACAGAGAGTGTTTCAACAACAAACACCCCCCCCATAATGACTAATAAGAATTCTTGACGTAATAACACCGCAATCGTTCCTAATGCGCCACCTAATGCAAGCGAGCCGACATCGCCCATAAAAACTTGAGCTGGATAAGTATTAAACCAGAGGAAACCTAGGCCTGCACCAACGATAGCGGTACAGACAATCACCAATTCCCCCGCATGCATCAAGTAAGGAATTTTTAAGTAGCTTGCAAAATTAACGTTACCTGTCGCCCATGCAACTAATGCAAAACCCGCAGCAACAAAAACGGTTGGCATAATGGCTAAACCATCTAAACCATCGGTTAAGTTAACCGCGTTACTTGTTCCAACAATAACGAAATAAGCCAGTAAGATGTAAAGCATACCCAATTGAGGCATGACATCTTTAAAGAATGGCACGACTAACTGTGTTGCTGGCGTATCTTTACCAATAGCATACATACTAAATGCCACAACAAGTGCTAATACGGATTGCCAGAAATATTTCCAACGTGCGATTAAGCCTTTGGTATCTTTACGAACAACTTTGCGATAATCATCAACAAAACCAATCACGCCATAGCCAATTAAAACCAGCAATACACACCAAACATAAGGATTGTCTAATCTTGCCCATAATAGTGTAGAGATGGAGATAGAGAACAGGATCATAATCCCGCCCATTGTTGGTGTACCACGTTTACTAAAATGCGACTCAGGGCCTTCACTACGAACCACTTGGCCAATTTGCATTTTTTGTAACCATGCGATGAGATGAGGCCCCATCCACAAAGCAATAATTAATGCCGTCAATAAACCAACAATCGCCCTGAATGTCAGATAAGAAAACACATTAAAAAATGTATGGTATTTAACCAAATATTCGGCTAGCCAAACTAACATTCAAAGCACTCCTTTAATGCGTTCACGATATCTTCCATCGCGGAGCTTCGTGAACCTTTTACTAAAACTGAAACAACATCATGCTGCTGTAATAATGGAATTAATTGAGCAAGTAAGTCGGCTTTAAATGTAAAATGCTGACCACCTTGATTTTCATCACTAATAAAATGGCTGTGATGCCCAACAGTAAAGACACTATCAATACCTGCATTGTGAGCAAAACGACCAACATCGCGGTGACATTTTTCTGAATCTTTGCCTAATTCAGCCATATCCCCTGCAACAAAAATTTTATATCCTGGTAATTGAGATAGCACTTGTAAACCCGCAATCATCGAGCCATCGTTCGCATTGTAAGTGTCATCTAACACCATTTTCCCTGCCGTTAATTCAACAGGATACAATCTTCCCGGTACCGCTTTTAATGTCGATAAGCCAAGGCGAATATCTGCAAGCGTCGCCCCAGCAGATAGCGCAAGAGCACTTGCGGCTAAAGCATTCGCAATATTATGACGACCCGGTAATGGAAGAGTGACGTCCACACAACCTTCTGGTGTGTGTAAGGTGAAGTTTGTGGTGAGTTGCTTAACAACGATCTCAGTAGGATAAAAATCTGCATTGCGTTGTGCTGATAAAGAGAACGACCATTGTGTTTGGCGCGCATTTAAATGATGTTGCCACAGAGGTAAGTCATTACTATCAAGATTAATAATGGCTGTACCTTGCTCTTTTAAGTGTGTAAAGATTTCACCTTTTGCCTGAGCAATACCTTCTAGAGAGCCAAAACCTTCAATGTGTGCAGAAAAGAGGTTGTTTACCAATGCACTATCTGGTTTTACCATATTTACGGTATAGGCGATTTCACCGATATGGTTTGCACCTAACTCAATAACCGCAAAACGGTGTTCAGGTGTTAAACGAAAAAGCGTTAAAGGTACGCCAATATCGTTATTTAAATTGCCATGGGTATATAAGGTTTCGCCACAGTAACGCAAAATAGAAGCCGTCATCTCTTTAACGGAGGTTTTTCCGGAAGAACCTGTCAGCGCAACAATCTTGGCGTGACTTAGCGAACGAATATGTGCTGCAATCTCACCCATTGCGAGATGGGTATCTTTCACAATGAGTTGTGGACAATCGACATCGATTTCACGATTAACTAAAACAGCAGCAGCGCCCTTTTCTTTTACATCAGCAATAAAATCATGAGCATCAAAACGCTCACCCGCTAATGCAATAAATAGGCAATCCTCATCAATTTTACGGCTATCTGTTGAAATCGATTTGATGATAAGTTGATCTGCTTGGCTTTGAGCGATATGGCTCAATGTGCCTTTGGTAATTTGTGCAATATTTTCTAAAGACAGAGGGATCATGCTATCACCCCCAATAACCGAGCAACGGTTAATCTGTCTGAATAATCAAGACGACGCGAGCCAACCAACTGATAATCTTCATGCCCTTTACCTGCGACTAAAATCATATCATTGGTATCTGCTTGCATAATCACGTTAGTGACCGCTTCAGCACGACCTTCAATAGCAATCGCTCGACCAGGATCCATTAAACCCGAAAGAATATCTTGGATAATCGCTTGAGGCTCTTCACTACGAGGGTTGTCATCGGTGATAACGACTTTATCCGCCAGCTCTTCTGCGACTGCTCCCATTAGTGGGCGCTTACCTTTGTCTCTATCTCCACCACAACCAAATACACACCACAGTTTACCTGTACAGTGTAAACGAGCAGCTTGAAGTGCTTTTTCTAAAGCATCTGGAGTATGGGCATAATCGACAATAACGGTAGGGCGATTATCCGCACTAAATACTTCCATGCGACCACAAACAGGGGTGAGTGAAGATGATGCCTTAATAACGGCATCTAATGGATATTCAAGAGCCAATAATGTCGCTAAAGCACATAAAAGATTACTGACATTAAAAGCTCCCATCAGTGGACTTTCAATTTCACCATCACCCCAGCTAGAACTAAAGTGGATCGTTGCACCCGCATCATGATAATTAATCTGGGTTGTTTTAACAAAACGCCCCTGCCAATTTTGTGGCAATTTATTTTCCATTGTCACGGCAACTGCGTCAGGTAAACGAGATAACCATTTTTGACCAACGGCATCATCCGCATTAATGATTTTTTCACCGCTGTGATGAGTGGAAAACAGTAACCATTTTGCTTCTTCGTAGTTAGCCATATCACCATGGTAATCAAGATGATCACGGCTTAAATTCGTAAATACACTCGCCACAAAAGGCAATGCACTGACGCGACCTTGAACTAAACCATGAGAAGAAACTTCCATCGCTGTCAATGTCGCGCCTTGATTTAATAATTGCTGTAACTCTAATTGAATATCAACCGCAGATCCTGTGGTGTTCATCGCAGGAACAACATGACCCAAAAGCCCGTTTCCTACTGTTCCCATCACAGCACTTGTTTCACCTAAACCTTGTGCCCACTGTGCTAACAATTGTGTTGTTGTCGTTTTTCCGTTAGTCCCAGTAACACCAATCAGTTTCAGCTTTTCCGCAGGTTGATGATAAAAATGTCCAGCTAACTTTGATAACTCTGCATTAAGATTATCAATATAAATAACAGGAATACCGTGACTTTCACGGATTTCGCCATGCGTTGCAACATCTTGTGCTTCCGCTAATACCGCCGAAACACCTTGAGCAATTGCTTGAGGAATATAGCGTCTACCATCAGTTTCATGACCTTTAATGGCGATAAAAAGATCACCGCTCGCCGCTTTTCGGCTGTCGAGTGTCATGTCTTTGAGCATCAATGACGGTGCTTGTATCCCGAGTGCCCCTAATAGGTCACTTAAGTTAGGATCGGCCACTTGTATCCTCTTCTTTTTTAATTACAAATTCACTTTTATCGTCTGGCGTCAATGCATCAGGTTCTACGTTCATTGTGCGTAAAACCGCGCCCATAATTGAGCCAAACACCGGTGCGGATACTGCGCCCCCATAATACTTACCTGCTTTAGGTTCATTGATTATCACAACCAACGCAAAGCGAGGACGACTCGCAGGTGCAACACCCGCCGCATAAGAGATATATTGATTGATATATTTTCCATCTGGCCCTACTTTCTTCGCTGTCCCTGTTTTAATCGCAACACGATAACCTTTAATTGCCGCACTCACACCACCCCCACCAGGTAATGCGACGCTTTCCATCATATGCACGACAGTTTTCATCAGAGGTTCTGGGAAGACTCGTGTTCCGGGTACAGGAGGGTCAACTTTCGTAATAGAGAGAGGACGATAAATACCAAAACTACCAATCGTTGCGTAGACACGCGCTAACTGTAACGGCGTCACCATTAGCCCATATCCGAATGAGAAGGTGGCCCTTTCAAGATCGGACCACCGTTGTTTTTTTATTGGAAATATGCCACTACTTTCACCAACTAGCCCCAAGTTAGTTGGCTTCCCGAATCCAAATCGTGAATAAACATCCACAAGCTCAGATGCGGGCATCGCTAACGCCAGTCTTGAAACACCCACGTTACTCGATTTCTGTAATATTCCTGTTATCGAAAGCTCATGATATAACGCCACATCTTTTATCTGATGTCCGCTAATACGATAAGGAACAGTATTAATAACACTATTTTCTTGAATAATATGATTGTGAAGTGCACTCATCACAACCATCGGTTTTACGGTAGAACCGGGTTCAAAAATATCGGTGATAGCACGATTACGCATCGCATCTTTAGGCGTACCCGTTAAATTATTTGGGTTGTACGATGGACTGTTTGCCATCGCCAGTACTTCCCCCGTATTTACATCAACTAAAACAGCGGTTCCTGACTCTGCTTTATTCTTAATAACCGCATTGGTTAATTCGCGATAAACCACAGATTGCAAACGTTCATCGATACTTAACATCAAGTTATGAGCGGCTTGGCTATCTGTTTGAGCGATATTCTCAATAACACGGTTAAAACCATCTTTACGAACAACGCGCTCACCGGGAGCACCTGTCAGCCACTGGTTAAAGCTTTTTTCAACACCTTCAATGCCATCACCATCAATATTTGTTACACCGATGATGTGAGCGGTTACTTCACCTGATGGATAATAGCGTTTTGATTCTTGGCGCATATTAATCCCTGTGATTTTTAGCTTACTAATATAATCACTAATTTCAGGATTCACTTGGCGAGCCAAATAGATAAAACGAGCGGAAGGCGTTGCGACAATTTTTTGCTCAATTTGATTCACTGGCACTTTCAGTGCATCAGCAAGTGCTAACCAACGAGAGTCCGTCATATCAGGATTAGCATCTAAAACAACTTTAGGATCGGCCCAAATGGCAAAAACAGGTACACTAACGGCAAGAGGTCTGCCCATTCTATCGCTGATCATGCCTCTTGCTGTTGGAACTTTTTGCACACGTAGAGAACGCATGTCCCCTTCACGAATAAGAGGATCGGGATTAATAATCTGTAAATAGGCAACACGGATTAATAACGCGGCTAAAGCGATACCAATGCCACCACAAAGCAGCGCAAAACGCCAACTCACAAATCCTGTTTTTTCTTCAGGCTTGCGTAGTTTGGCATTTGACTTTGTCTTTGCTTTCGCTTTTGCCGAACGTGAAAATTTCATACTTGCCTTAATTATTTAGTAACCACGATATTCTCTTTTGTTGGGTCAACATGGATCATCCCCAAACTATCACTTGAAAAACGCTCTACTCGGCTATGATCTGCCAGTGCATTTTCTTCAAGAATGAGATTGCGCCATTCGATCTCCAATACGTTTTTCTCCAGCACTAAACGCTCTTTCTCTGCTGTCAATAAACGTGTCTTATGTGCTGTCGTTACGACATACACCGCAGAAATAATCACAGCAATCAGTAAACATACAGGTAATTTGCCATGACGCAGTAAATCCTGCCCTATAACTCCTGGTAGTGAGTGTCGTTCAGTAGACATTTATTCCTCAATACGTTGTGCTACACGCAATACAGAGCTTCGAGCCCGTGGATTTTCTTCAACTTCTACGCCTGTCGGTTTCATCTTGTGAATACTCGATAAGCGAGCACTTCCTAACACTTTTATCTGCGCTTCTGTGAGAGGAATACCCGCAGGAACAACAGGCCCCTTGCTCTCATCTCGAATAAAACGCTTCACTAATC
This sequence comes from Proteus alimentorum, assembly GCF_002607735.1. Lineage (GTDB taxonomy): Bacteria > Pseudomonadota > Gammaproteobacteria > Enterobacterales > Enterobacteriaceae > Proteus > Proteus alimentorum. The sequence continues at coordinate 216,329 of NZ_NBVR01000024.1, read as the reverse complement.
GGTCTTCCAAGGAATGGAAACTAATTACAGATAAACGTCCTGCGGGTGCTAAAACAGAAACCGCACCTTTTAATGCTTTTTCAATTTCATCTAATTCGCTATTGATATAGATGCGAATTGCCTGAAAACTGCGTGTTGCGGGGTGCTTATGTCGCTCTTTTACTGGGCTTGCATCGCTAATTAAATCAGCCAATTGCTTAGTTCGAGTCAAAGGCTCTTCTGTTTTGTTACGTGCAACAATGGCGCGAGCAATACGCTTAGCAAAGCGTTCTTCACCAAATGTTTTTAGTACCCATGTGATGTCGTCTTCTGCTGCTGTCATCAGCCATTGTGCGGCTGATTGCCCTGATGTTGGGTCCATACGCATATCAAGAGGCCCATCGCGCATAAAAGAGAAGCCGCGTTCAGGATCATCAAGTTGAGGAGAAGAAACACCTAAATCCAGTAATACGCCGTCAATTTTTCCAGCTAAACCAAGCTCATTAACATACTGTTCAATATCTGAAAAAGGCCCATGAATAATAGAAAATCGAGCATCATCAATTTCATTAGCAACAGCGATGGCTTGTGGATCTCGGTCTATTGCAATCAAGCGACCTTGTTCACCCAATTGCGATAAAATTAGACGAGAGTGACCTCCGCGGCCAAATGTTCCGTCGATATAAATACCTGAAGGTTTAATATTCAGGCCATTCACTGCTTCATCCAGCAATACACTGGTATGACTAAAATTATTTGTTGTCATTATTTAAAGTGATAAATCCAATAGTCGTGTCGATAACGGTTCCTGTGAGGTTTGCTCGGCTACAATGTCTTGTTCGATCTGTTTGTACCAGACCTGTTCATCCCACAATTCAAACTTATTGAATTGACCGACTAACATGACCTCTTTTGTTAGCCCCGCATGCTGTCTTAGCGTGCTAGCTAACAAAAGACGTCCTGCGCTATCCATTTGGCATTCGCTGGCGTGACCTAATAACAAACGTTGGACTCGACGTTCCGCAGGGTTCATGGAGGACAAAGCCGCTAATTTTAACTCAATCTTTTCCCATTCTGGAAGGGTATAAAGCAATAAACATGGCTGATTGAGATCAATGGTACAAACCATTTGACCTTCAGAAATCTCACTCAGCGTTGTTCGATAACGGGAAGGAACTGTTATTCGCCCTTTGCTGTCAAGATTAACGAGTGTTGCTCCACGAAACATCCTCATTACCCCCAGCCCTGTAATTTACACCACATTATCCCACAAATCCCCACAAATAGAGTTTACGGATGGTATGAAAACGTTGTCAAGCCAGATATAGGAAGCTTTATTTATATTTACAGTAATTTTATAGGCACACCGAAATGTTTAAATTATCGACAAAAAGGAAAAGAGAAATATTAACACTATGATTAATAGAGGTTATTTTTCAAATTTTATTTTTAATCACGAAAAGTAATTATTTATAGCGATTACAAGGAAGAATTCCAGATAAAGAAATCATAATGAGTAAATCATGATTTTTATTATAAAAAACTAATTTATTGCAGTTCATTTACCTTTAGCCAACATAATAATTTGAGGTTAATTTTATATAAATAAAAATAGTAAGACGAAAAAAAATAATTCAATATCATGAAGATAGTTATTTATTTTTTTCTTAAGTTTCCCAAAACAAAATTAATTACTTATTAAATTTAAGCAATATCACTTATGGGTATGTCAAAATTTAATCTACTAACTTAATAAAACGAGAGAAATAGTAAAAAAAGTCTTAAGATTAATCTCAAATTTAATATTCTCTAAGCAATTCGACATTCTTCAATCAAATAAAACATCCCCGTTTTAATTTAATAAAACAGGGATGAGTATAAATGCAAATAATTACCAACAGAGTGACATCAATTAACGTGCACGTCCCAAACTACCTCGGCGGCATAAATCACGACGAATACGTGTAATTCCTGCTTGGGGTTTTTGTTCTTCTTCAAGACTCGCAAGAACAAGTTCTAATACACGTTCTGCAATATCACGATGTCGTTGAGCGACAGATAAAACCGGACATTCAAGGAAATCCAATAATTCATGATCACCAAAAGTCGCAATAACCAATTGCGTTGGTAAACGACCACTACGTTGTAATGTCACATCCATAACCCCTTGTAGTAAAGCAAAAGAGGTCGTGAATAACGCATCAGGCATTGGATTGTTATTTAACCATTCAGAAAAAGCAGCCGCAGCAGCTTCTCGTTCATAGCTATTAGCATATAGGTAGGTGACTTCTCTAGGATCATCTTTCCATACATTACGGAAACCTTGTTCACGTAAAAAACTCACAGAAAGTTCAGGAAGTGCGCCTAAATAGAGTACAGATTGCGAAGGAAATGCTTTTAATTCTGTTGCCAGCATTTTGGCATCTTCTAAGTCATCACCAACAACACTGATAAAATGTTCACTTTCTAATGCTCGGTCTAACGCAATAATCGGTAATGAGCGATTTGCCCAACGCTGATAGAAAGGATGCTCTGGTGGCAATGCTGTTGAAACAATAATGGCATCAACTTGACGTTGCAGTAAGTGCTCAACACAACGAATTTCGTTGTCTGGTTGGTCTTCTGAACAGGCGATCAGTAATTGATAACCACGTTGACGCGCTTGTCGTTCAAGGTAATTTGCGATCCTGGTATAACTGGTATTTTCCAAATCAGGAATGACCAAACCAATAGAACGCGTACGACCAGCACGTAATCCCGCGGCAACAGCGTTCGGGTGGTAATTATGCTCTCTGACCACCGCCATCACTTTTTCAACAGTCTTGTCACTTACACGGTACTGTTTCGCTTTACCATTAATGACATAACTTGCTGTTGTTCGTGAAACACCAGCCAAGCGGGCGATTTCATCCAGTTTCACATTAGCCTCTTTTAATTATTAAATGTGTTATTTATTACATATTGCTATGAATTTCAGTCATCATGCTGATCTGAGTTTGTATTTTAACACAATTTACTGATAAAACCGTATGCGTCAACGTTTCCGTATATGTCTTTTATCAATTATTTCAATCATCGTTATCTATCAATAAGTAATTTCAAAAGAAAAAAGCACCCTATAGATGCTTTTTCATCAATGAAAATTAATCTTGATACATTAATTCGATTTCATTTCGGTAGCGTTCAAAAATGATTTTACGGCGAAGTTTCAATGTTGGTGTTAATTCACCCGATTCCATTGAAAAGCCTTCAGCAAGAAGAGTAAAGCGCTTAACTTGATGAAAACTTGCAAAGTTTTTTTGCATTTCACGTAAACGTTCATCAAATAGCTCTTTAATTTTAGTATGACGCAGTAATTCCATACGATCTTGATATTTTAAATTTAATGCACGCGCGTGTTCTTCTAATGCATCAAAACAAGGTACGATAAGTGCAGAAACAAATTTACGTGTATCTGCGATCACCGCAATATGCTCAATAAAGCGGTCTTGTCCTAATGTTCCTTCGATCATTTGTGGCGCAATGTATTTACCATTTGACGTTTTCATTAAATCTTTTAAACGTTCCGTGATAAATAACATGCCATCACTATCAAGTGCGCCTGCGTCTCCAGTGCGTAACCATCCATCTTCGGTAAAAGCGGCCGCCGTATCTTCAGGCTTATTGAAATACCCTTTCATGACAATGCTGCCACGTACTTGGATTTCGTTTTCTGCACCAATACGCACTTCAACGCCCGGCAATGGCGTACCAATAGAACCTAACTTATATTTGTTATCTTCCCAACATGAAACTGTGGCGCAGGTTTCTGTCATACCATAGCCATATTTAATATTAATACCGACAGCTAAGAAGAAGCGGATCACTGCATCATCTAAACGAGCCCCTGCCGCGGGTAAAAAACGAACTCGGCCACCTAAGATTTGACGCAATGGATTTAACACTTTTTTATCTGCAAAGCGATAACATAAGCGGGAAATAAAGCCCAGTTGACGCTGATTCAGTTGTGCTTCACGCTGTTTTTCACCCTGTTTTATCGCCCATTTAAAGATAAATTGACGAAACACTGAAGCTTGAGACACTTTATCTTGAATAGCGCTATACACTTTTTCATAAAAGCGAGGAACAGCACACATCACAGTAGGTTTAACTGCACTCATTGCCTCTCTGACAGCATGAGTGTCTGTTAAATACACGTTAACCGCGCCTGTGTGCATCACATAGAAGCTCCACGCGCGTTCAAAAACGTGAGAAAGAGGTAAAAAACAGAGCGAAACATCTTTATCAGATAATGAGAGACGCTCATCATGTAGATAAAGCTGTGATGCCAGACTTGTATAGTCAAGCATAACGCCTTTAGGCTCACCTGTGGTTCCTGATGTATAAATCAGCGTAAACAGATCATCTAAACTGCATTCATTAATACGTTGTTTTAATACGTCATCATGCTGAAATTGCAACGAGTTAATTAAATTTTCCAGATAACATGACGGTATATTTTCGTTTAACACAACATCGGAGTTAAACACAATAATATGTTCAAGCTGAGGGCATAACGCTAATAATTCAGAAACAATATCGTATTGCTTTTGGTCGCCAACAAAAAGAATGCGAATATTCGCATCATTTAAAATGTAAGCGGCTTGTTCAACACTGCTTGTTGCATAAAGAGGAACAGTTACTGCACGTAGTTGCAAAGAAGCAATATCAGCCAAAGTCCAATCAATGGTGTTTTGAGAAAAGATCCCAATGTTTTCTTGAACATTCACACCCATTTCTAACAATGCATTTGAGAGTGCGTGTGTTTTCTTTTCAACTAACGCCCATGACATTTCAATATTGCGCTTAGCATCCCACTGACGATAAGCAATTTTATTCCTGCTGTGCAAAAACTGCATCTGCAATCTTCTAATTATATGATAATCATGAAGATTATTATTAGTTATCATAATTTTCCTGCTATTTATGGAAAAGCGACCGTGATATGAAATCGAAATGGAGAAAATGCCTCTCTTACAATTTCAGCTTACACATGTTCGCTGACTCGAATAAAAGTCTAAGTGATCCACCAAAATAAAGGAATTCAATTTTACATAAATTTGTAAAATTGTGAGTTATGAAAAGTTTTGTCAGAAAAGGCTATCTCATTACAGTGAGAAAAATAAATATTATGATCTTATTTTTTATGGAAAGCCGAAAAGAAAAGCGGATAAATAACAATAGGTAATTGTCATAACTTAATCAATGACAATATAAAAAGGAGATATTATTGCAAAAAAATAGGTTTAACAAAGTAATAACACGAATAAGAGTCATTATTACAAAGAAAGGGCAAAAATAGTGACAGTAACCCAATTTAGTTTACCTAACTGCATAAACACCATTTTGGTCATTAGCCGAATAACTAACGTTATCTGCCACTATTTCTGCATAATTAGTAATAAATACTAATTATGAGCAAAAACACTCTAGTTTTGACAAACTTTACTTAATAAATTTCTCATCCATAAGTGGCCTTTATCACGCGCTGTTGACTCATGCCAGATCAAGTAACATGGACGATCTGTTTTTTCCCAAGGTAACGACACTGCTTTAATATCTAATTGCTCAGAATAATTCTCAACTAACCATCTCGGTGCAATAGCGACCAAATAAGTTCTAGATACAATATTTAATACACTATTTAAATCTGTCCCTTGATAAGTGATTAAATCTTCTAAATGAGTATTTTTATAATAAAGCGTACTAAATGAACCAATATCATCTAAAGAAACAATGGAATGTTGCTCATTTAATAACATTTCTTGAGTCACACTCTCTTTAATACGAGGATGTTTATTAGAAACAACCAAAACAACTTCGTCATTAAATAGTGGTTGTGAATGAAATTCAGACTTTTCAAATTCCTTATAGCTAATAAAGAATTCAACTTCTTGATATTTTAATTGGTGTTCTATATTGCTATTTAAATAAGACTTAATATTAACGTTAATATTTGGTGTTTCATTCTCAATTTGTTCAACTATTTTGGGAGCTAGTTTTATATCTAGAGGACTACAAATAGATAAATTAAATATACGCTCACTTTGTTCTGGTTCAAATCCTGCTCCGGGAAGCTCGTTATGAACTAATTGTAAAGCTTGTCTTACTGGACCAAAAAGTTGTTTAGCTCTTAATGTAGGTTGAATACCGCGTCCATAGCGAACAAATAATTCGTCATTAAACATAACTTTAAGGCGAGATACAGCATTACTTACTGCGGGTTGTGACATGCCCAATACTTGTGCAGCACGGGTAACATTTTGCATTTGCATAACAGCATCAAATACCGTTAATAAATTAAGATCAACATTACGTAAATGCATATCTGTTGATTCTCTGGTGGTAACTGTTGCTGATGTGTAATCCGTCATTTCTTACTCCACTATGTTATCATAATAGCTAAATAAATATTATTAACAGAGATATTGTTAATAATAGATAGACCTTAACTATTACTTAAACTATTTATTAAAATTTATTATTCATCATCCATGCATATAACTAACCACATAAGTTTGATATCAATAAAAAAACATATTTCATATAAATAATGAAATTTGACATTAAAATTACATGTATAGAAAATGATTATATCAATATATTTTACAACCTGTTTTATCTTCTGCCTTGCAAATAATAAAACAAAGTATGATAAAAATCATAATAAAATAATGTACTTTCATTCCTAAAATAGGTATTCAATATCTATTATCTTTTATAATACAATGATTTTTATTCTTACATTCAAAACGTTGCTCTCATTTATCAATCATCTCCTCCCTAACACCCTCTTTTTTCCCTATCAACCGGCTGATCAAAAAAACAGCAAACAATTGTTTAATTTTTCATTTCACTCTTTTTTAAACAACGTATGGAACATTAACCCAATCAATGAATGCTTGATAGTTATAATCATTAGTAAAAATTTAGATATTAGTCAGAATCACTATAAAAAATTTATAGATAACATTGATAAATGAATTAATAAATTCCAATGCTTGACATCTTTATTGGTATTAGGTATCAATAAATACAGATTATTGAGAACTTATCTAAGGATGTTTCATGTTAAACGCAATTTTACTATCAAGCCTACTACTACTCGCAATTTTTATGCGCGGTCGGCTTATGGGTAAAAAGTGAAACACACCTGCCCTTAGAGAGAAAACCCGCGCTAGTCGCGGGTTTTTTTATACCTGGGAGAGCGCAAACAGCAAATAAAAAGAGTAAGGAACAGATTATGAGCAATGACGTGATTATTTTTGATACCACATTAAGAGATGGCGAACAAGCATTGCAGGCGAGCTTAAGCGTAAAAGAGAAGTTACAAATTGCTTACGCTTTAGAACGTTTAGGTGTGGATATCATTGAAGCGGGCTTTCCTGTTTCTTCTCCTGGTGATTTTGAATCCGTACAAACCATTGCACGCGAAATCAAAAATAGCCGTATTTGTGCATTAGCTCGCTGTGTTGATAACGATATTGATGTTGCAGCAGAATCTTTAAACGTCGCAGAGGCTTTTCGTATCCACGTATTCTTGGCAACCTCGGCATTGCATGCTGAACATAAATTGAAGAAATCATTCGAAGATATTATTGAAATGGGCGTGAACTCAATAAAACGAGCTCGTCGCTATACCGATGATGTGGAGTTTTCTTGCGAAGATGCAGGCCGTACTCATATCGATAATTTATGTCGAATTGTTGAAAGCGCCATTAATGCTGGCGCAACCACCATTAATATTCCAGATACTGTAGGTTATACAACGCCTTATCAGTTTGGTGGCATTATCACCAACTTGTTTGAGCGAGTTCCCAATATTGATAAAGCTATTATTTCTGTTCACTGTCATGACGATTTGGGCATGGCGGTCGCGAACTCAATTACCGCAGTACAAGCAGGTGCAAGACAAGTAGAAGGAACCATTAATGGCTTAGGTGAGCGAGCAGGTAACTGCGCATTAGAAGAAGTCATTATGGCAATAAAAGTCCGTGAACAAATGATGAATGTTCAGACGCGGATTAATCACAAAGAAATTTATCGTACCAGTCAATTAGTCAGCCAATTATGTAATACGCCAATTCATGCTAATAAATCTGTTGTTGGCTCCAATGCATTCGCGCATTCATCAGGTATTCACCAAGATGGCGTTTTGAAGAACCGAGAAACCTACGAAATCATGACGCCGGAATCGATCGGATTAAAAGAAGTGCAATTGAATTTAACTTCTCGCTCAGGTCGTGCTGCAGTTAAACACCGCATGGAAGAGATGGGTTATCGCGAAACAGATTATAACTTGGATACTTTATATTCTGCTTTCTTACGTTTGGCTGATAAGAAAGGCCAAGTCTTTGATTATGATTTGGAAGCTTTGGCATTTATGGGACAACAGCAACAAGAGCCTGATGAGTTTGTAATGAATTATTTTAATACTCAATCTGGCTCATCAACCGTTGCTACGGCAAGTGTCAGCATTACTCATGGTGATAAAGAAATTACTGAAGCGGCAACGGGAAATGGTCCCGTCGATGCGGTTTATCAAGCTATCTCTCGCGCAACAGGTTATCCATTGAAATTAGTCACTTACCAATTAACCGCTAAAGGTGAAGGCCGAGATGCCTTAGGTCAAGTTGATATCGTCGTTGAATATCAAGGACGTAAATTTCATGGAATGGGTTTAGAAACTGACATCGTAGGTTCATCAGCAAATGCCATGATCCACGTTATTAATAGCATTTGGCGCTCAGAGCAAGTCGAAATAGAAAAACGCAAACAACATACAACACAAGAAGCGATTTAATTATGTCAAAAAATTATCATATTGCAGTATTACCCGGAGATGGTATTGGCCCTGAAGTCATGGCTCAAGCACAAAAAGTGATGAAGGCCGTTAGTGAGCGCTTCTCACTCAATATCACAACAAAAGAATACGATATCGGTGGCATTGCCATTGATAATCATGGCACTCCGTTGCCCGCAGCTACCTTAGCCGGTTGTGAACAAGCTGATGCGATTTTATTTGGTTCTGTCGGTGGACCTAAATGGGAACATTTACCCGCAAATGAACAGCCAGAGCGCGGTGCTTTATTGCCATTACGCAAGCATTTTAAATTGTTCTGTAATTTACGCCCTGCTCGCTTATATGAAGGTTTAGAAGCCTACTGTCCATTACGCGCTGATATTGCACAGCGTGGTTTTGATATTTTATGTGTACGTGAATTAACAGGCGGTATCTATTTCGGACAGCCTAAAGGTCGTGAAGGTGAAGGCGCACAAGAGCGTGCTTTTGATACTGAAATTTATCATCGTTATGAGATTGAACGTATTGCACGCTTTGCGTTTGAATCGGCACGTAAGCGCCGCCATAAAGTAACCTCAATTGATAAAGCTAACGTATTACAAAGCTCTATTTTATGGCGTGAAGTTGTCACAGGGATCGCAAAAGAATACCCAGATGTTGAAATCCAACATATGTATATCGATAACGCAACAATGCAGTTAATTAAAGATCCATCTCAGTTTGATGTGTTGCTGTGCTCCAATATTTTTGGCGATATTTTATCTGATGAATGCGCCATGATCACCGGTTCTATGGGAATGTTACCCTCTGCCAGTGTTAACGAAGAACGCTTTGGTTTATATGAACCCGCAGGCGGTTCAGCCCCTGATATCGCAGGTAAAAACATCGCCAACCCTATTGCACAAATTCTGTCTGCGGCACTGTTATTACGTTATAGCTTTAATGAAGATAATGCAGCTCAAGCCATTGAAGAGGCTATCACACAAGTATTAGCAAAAGGCTATCGCACCGCAGATTTAGCGGGTGATGGTAACGCAATCACAACCGCCGAAATGGGTGATCGTATCGCTCAATTTATTCACGAAGGGGCATAACATGGGTAAAACATTATATCAAAAAATTTATGATGCACATGTTGTCAGAGAAGTGAGTGATGAAACACCCATTTTGTATATCGATCGACATTTAGTGCATGAAGTAACATCACCTCAAGCCTTTGATGGATTAAGAACAAAAGGCCGCCCTGTTCGTCAACCGAATAAAACCTTTGCAACGATGGATCACAACGTATCAACACGAACTAAAGACATTAATGCTTGTGGTGATATGGCAAGAATTCAAATGCAAGAGTTGATGAAAAATTGCCAAGAATTTGGTGTCACGCTGTATGACTTAAACCATCCTTATCAAGGAATTGTTCACGTAATGGGACCAGAGCAAGGCTTAACCTTACCGGGAATGACGATTGTTTGCGGTGATTCACATACGGCAACTCATGGTGCTTTTGGTTCATTAGCTTTCGGGATCGGTACTTCAGAAGTTGAACATGTTTTAGCAACTCAGACCTTAAAACAGTCTCGAGCTAAAACATTAAAAATCGAAGTTCAAGGTAAAACAGCCATTGGGATCACAGCAAAAGATATCGTATTAGCCATTATCGGCAAATTAGGCAGCGCAGGTGGTACAGGCTATATCGTTGAATTTACAGGCGAAGCTATTGAAGCCTTAAGCATGGAAGGTCGAATGACCTTATGTAACATGGCGATTGAGATGGGCGCTAAAGCGGGTTTAGTCGCACCTGATGACACCACTTTTGACTACTTAAAAGGGCGTCAATTTGCGCCCACAGGTCAATCATGGGATGAAGCCGTCACTTATTGGAGAACCTTAAAGTCTGATAATGATGCAATTTTCGATGCCACCGTCACTATTAATGCAGCAGAGATTGCACCACAAGTCACATGGGGTACCAACCCAGGGCAAGTTATTGCGATTGATCAAATAGTCCCATTATTAAATAGCTTTAATGATCCCGTGGAACGCGCTTCTGCTGAAAAAGCCTTGGCGTATATGGGATTAAGTGAAGGTGTTAACTTAACGGATGTCGCTATCGATAAAGTCTTTATTGGCTCTTGTACAAACTCTCGTATTGAAGATTTACGAGCTGCTGCTGAAATTGCAAAAGGCCATAAAGTTGCGTCTCATGTTCAAGCGATAGTGGTTCCGGGATCAGGGCCGGTTAAAGCCCAAGCGGAGGCTGAAGGCTTAGATAAAATCTTTATTGAAGCAGGTTTTGAATGGCGCTTACCGGGCTGTTCAATGTGTTTAGCCATGAATAACGACCGATTAAATCCGGGTGAGCGCTGCGCATCCACCAGCAACCGTAACTTTGAAGGCCGCCAAGGTCGTGGTGGTCGAACACACTTAGTCAGCCCTGCAATGGCAGCAGCGGCTGCGATTAATGGTCATTTTGCAGACATTCGTACATTTGCAGTGGCATCTTAAAGGAGAACATGATGAATAAATTTACTCAACACACGGGTATTGCGGTTCCTTTAGATGCGGCAAATGTGGATACCGACGCCATTATTCCTAAGCAATTTTTGCAGAAAGTAACGCGCACTGGCTTTGGTAAACACCTGTTTCATGATTGGCGTTTTTTGGATGATGAAGGCACTCAGCCTAATCCTGCATTTATTTTAAATCAGCCAGTTTACCAAGGTGCTTCTATTTTATTAGCACGAGAAAACTTTGGTTGTGGATCATCTCGTGAACACGCACCATGGGCATTAACTGATTATGGTTTTCACGCCGTTATCGCCCCCAGTTTTGCTGATATTTTTTACGGGAATTCATTTAACAATCAATTATTGCCAATCAAATTAAGTGATGATGAAGTCTCACAATTATTTGATTGCGTAAAAGAACATGCTGGTACCCCCATTACCGTAGATTTAGTCGCACAAGAGGTCAGAGCGGGTGAATTACATTTCTCTTTTGAAATCGACACATTTCGCCGCCATTGCATGATTGAAGGATTAGACAGCATTGGATTAACGCTACAACACCAAGATGATATTAGTGCTTACGAGGCCAAACAACCCGCCTTTATGCGCTAACTCAAACAAATTTTCACCTTCTTCTACTTTCTGTGATGTTTACTTTGTCATTCTTGCCGTAAATTCGTTTACGGCTTTTTTTTACGCCAACAAAACGATTCCTATAAATAACCCATAAAAAAGCCAGTGATTAATCATCACTGGCCGGTAATCACCGAATGCTCAAATGGGGGAGTCTGTCAGTATTCGTAATTTGCGATAACTAACATGAGAGCTAACTTTAAACACAGACATTATCGGTCTAATATAAGGAAATTAAAATTGATCACTTTATCAAGGGATTTCCTCTTTTATGACCTCTGCCCGCTTAGAGTTACAATTTATTCGCTTATGGCAAGCCTTTCAGGGAAAAACAACTGAAACAACGTTACAAGAATTAGCGCAAACCCTGCATTGCACACGTCGTCATGTCCGCTCTTTATTAAATAAGATGCAAGAAATAGGTTGGATAAATTGGCAAGCAGAAGTCGGTCGAGGTAAAAAATCCACGCTTATTTTTCATTCTAATGCACTTGAGATCCAGCAAAATCGCGCTGAAAGGCTGATAGAAGAAAATGATATAGAAAAGCTTGTCGCGCTGATGGGTGATAAAGATTCTGTCCGCCAAATGGTGCTTTCACAAATTGAAAAAAGTTTTCATCCGAATCAACAACTTCTGCGTATTATTTATTATCGCCCCTTTCATAATTTATTACCGGGAACACCACTAAGACGCTCTGAATTGCATTTAATGAGTCAAATATTTAACTCATTAGTCCATTTAAAAGAGGAAAATGGGGAAGTCGAAGCTGAATTAGCTCATCATTGGCAAATGATCACAGAGCAACATTGGCGATTTTATTTACGTCCTTCTATCTATTTCCATCATGGTCGTGAGCTCACTCTTGAAGATATCAGCACATCTTTAATAAGAATGAAACACTGCAACCCTCTTTATGCACATATAGAACAAATTTCCTCACCTCAACCTTATGTGCTCGATATTTTTTTAAGCGAAGCAGATAAGCAATTTGCAACGTTATTAGGGAGTCCACAAGCCGTTATTTTGCCGCAAGAATGGGCATCACTCCCCTCTTTTGCACAACGCCCTATTGGTACAGGCGCTTATCAAGTTATCGCTAATGATAAACATAAGTTGCAAATCAAAGCCTTTAATCGCTATTTTGGCTTACGGGCATTATTAGATGAAATTGATATTTGGGTCGTTCCTGAACTAAATAACAAAATGGTCTGTTCAACGATTCATTTAACAGATGACGATACCAATAAAGATCCACTAGAAAGCCGTAAAGAGGAAGGATGTTATTTTCTGCTCTATGATAGTCGCTCAAAGCAGTGCCAGCAGACTGAAATAAGAGAATGGTTAAGCAGCGTGTTAACACCGGTTAATATGCTGACGCATTGTGATCCATTCTATCAACGCCATTGGTCTCCTGCTTATGGATTATTACTTCATTGGCATCACAGTAAATTAATCCGCCAACATTCCAAACCTGACTCATTAACAAAACTAACTGTCACGCTTTATAAAGAGCATCATGAATACAGCACTATTGCCGATTTAATCAAAAATATTTTATCTCAGTATGATATTGAACTGACCATTCAAATACTTGATTATGAACAATGGTATTACGGTGAAGCTAATAGTGATATTTGGTTAGCGACAGTGAATTTTTACAAACCTTTAGAGTTCTCAATTTTTGCTGCTCTTTATGAATTACCCCTCTTTCACCAATGTTTAGGAAACTCGTTTTCACAAGAGCTCACATTATGGCATCAAAAATCGTTGCCACTCGAAGAGTGGTGTCGCCAGCTAACACAAGATATTTGGCTTTATCCTCTATTTCACCATTTACTCGAGCTACAAGGCCAGAGAACCATACGCGGCGTCAAAATGAATACTTTTGGCTGGTTTGATTTTAAATCAGCGTGGTTTACACCTGATATCGATACACCAAGGTTAAAATAGGTTATTGTCTCTTTTCAGTATTCAAATTGGCCATTATTTGCGTTAATTCACAGAAACCTTGAAAGTTATAAACACCCATATAAACGCTCAGGGGATTTATTCACTTTTTCTGTGGATATCTATGTGAAAAAGAGTGAGATAATCAGGGTATAGTTTTTGTATTGTTAGAAAAGCTGTTGATACAAATTTTAAAATATCACTTATAATTCAAATTAGTAGCTAAATTTCAATGCCTATTTCAGCGATTGGATAAAACAATTAAAACCCCCTCGCGCTTAAATCGTACAAAAAATAGACTCGGGGTGTTTTATCCACAGGTTATGCCGATTAGTTAGACAAAATAGGATAATTTTGGCAAATATCTGCAAAAGTCAAGGCTGTAAATCAGAACAGTGATCTCACTTTCTGTGAGTTATCCCATAAAGCTGTGGATAACCTAGTGTAAAAGCCTGTTTATGATTTCAGGATAACCGTGCACAACTTGAAATTATAAATTTCAATTGGCGAATTAACTCAAAAAAATGATGATATATCATGCTATTATAATTTAAATAAAATAAAGCTAAATACGTTATCAACAACCTGTTTTTTCTGTCTATTATTTATACAAGAAGATGATAAGTATGTTTACGCCACCAGTTGCACCCGAAAATGAACATGTTTTATTAGAGCGAGCAAAAGCGCTTGCGGGTTATACTTTTGGTGAACTTGCCGCTTTTGCACAACTTCCTATCCCAATGGATCTTAAAAGAGATAAAGGCTGGGTAGGTATGTTGTTGGAATATTATTTAGGTGCAAGTGCAGGCAGCAAACCAGAGCAAGACTTCAGTGAATTGGGTATTGAACTCAAAACAATTCCCATTGATAGATTTGGTATGCCTTTAGAAACGACGTTTGTCTGTGTCGCAGCATTAACCGGAAACAGTGGTATTACATGGGAAAATAGCCATGTAAAACGTAAACTCTCAAAAGTGTTATGGGTGCCTGTTGAAGGAGAAAGGGGAATACCATTAGCACAACGTCGCGTCGCCTCTCCGTTACTTTGGAGCCCTAATAGGACGGAAGAAGAACTATTACGTCATGATTGGGAAGAGCTAATGGATATGATTGTGTTAGGCAAAGTAGAAAGCATTACCGCACGCCACGGACAAGTCTTACAAATCCGCCCAAAAGCCGCGAACAGTAAAGCATTAACAGAAGCTATTGGCGAAAATGGACAACGTATTATGACCTTACCCAGAGGCTTCTATTTAAAAAAGAATTTTACAGCCCCCCTACTTGCCCGTTATTTTCAACTTTAGTTTTTATCCCTCAAAAATACTCAATCTGTATATAGATAAAATACAAAAAAGCGATACCTAACAGATATCGCTTTGTCTTTATTTTCTGGGGTTAACAGAAATTATTTTTTGGCTGCTTGCAGATATAACATATCCAGAGCAATAGTTGCCCCTGCAAGTGCGGTAATATCTGATTGATCGTAAGCTGGAGAAACTTCAACTAAATCCATACCGACAATATTTAACGGTTGTAATGCGCGTAAAATTTTCAGTGCTTTATCTGTTGTTAAACCGCCTACAACTGGTGTGCCTGTTCCTGGTGCAAATGCAGGATCAAGACAATCAATATCAAAAGTTAGGTAAACAGGTAAATCACCAACAATGCCTTTTATCTGATCAACGAGATCAGTCACACCGCGATCGTTAACTTGCGCAGCATCCAATACAGTGAAACCATTATCACTGTCATGATCAGTACGAATACCAATTTGAACAGAGTGGTTAGGATCGATTAATCCTTCATTTGGTGCATGGAAGAACATGGTACCGTGGTCAAATTTACTGCCATTACCATAAGTATCGGTATGCGCATCAAAATGCACTAATGCCATTTTACCAAAGTGTTTTGCATGGGCGCGTAATAAAGGTAATGTGACAAAATGGTCACCACCAAAGGTTAAACATTTTTTACCTGCCGCTAATAACTTCTCTGTATGAGCTTGTAATTTATCGCTCATATCCTGTGCATCACCAAAGTTAAAGACTAAGTCACCACAATCGACAACGCTTAAACGTTCACGCATATCGAAATCCCACGGCCAACGGTTACCTTCCCACGCTAAATTCGTTGAGATTTGACGAATAGCGCCTGGCCCATGACGAGTTCCTGCACGACCTGATGTTGCCATATCAAAAGGCACACCCGTAATAACCCAATCTGCATCACTGCTGTAAGGCTGAAAATTCAATGGAAAACGTAAAAAACCAAATGCATTAGAGATCAATGAATTATCAGTCTCATTACCTAACGTACTATTTTTCATGCTATTACCTCTGTTACTTATTTAAAATAAGCAACATACAATCAATATGATAGATAAAGAGTGATGTTTAAAAACATCACTCTTGCATTGGAAATGCTAAGAATTACTCTTCTTCTTCCAGATACGTATAACCGTATAAACCACTTTCAAATTCAGTCAGGAATTGCTCTTGTAACGCTTTATCTAACTGTGCATTTTTTACTTGGGTACGGAAACGATCTAACAGCACGGTAGGGTTTAACTTAACGTACTGGAGCATATCAGCAACCGTATCGCCCTCTTCACTTTGTACGTAAGTCAGATTACCTTTCTCATCAAGGTAAACGTCAACAGCTGCTGTATCACCAAATAAGTTATGCATATTGCCTAAAATTTCCTGATAAGCCCCTACCATAAAGAAACCGATCATGGGTGGATATTCAGGATCATAAGCTGGCATCGGCATTGTTGTTTCAACACCATCACCATCAACATAATGGTCAATAATACCATCTGAGTCACAAGTGATATCGAGTAACACTGCGCGACGATCAAGCGGTTTATCTAACCCTTCTATCGGTAATACAGGGAATAACTGGTCGATACCCCATGCATCAGGTAAAGATTGGAACAGTGAGAAGTTAACATAGAACTTATCTGACATACGTTCTTGTAACTCATCAATAATAGGACGATGAGCACGATTACTCGGATCTAAATCGTACTGAATACGACGACAGATATTCAAATACAGCTCTTCTGCCCATGCACGCTCTGTCAGGCTTAACATGCCGTGAACATATTGAGTATGCACATCGTGTAAGTCTAATTGGCTATCATGTAACCATTCACGTAATGAACGGCTATGCCCCTTAGTTTGCATCTCTTCCCATGTTTCCCAAAGGCTTGCAATCGGTCTTGCAGCATCATCTTCAGGGGGAGTAATTGCTGTAAATTCATTACGTTCAACACCAATCACATTAGAAATTAATACGGTATGGTGTGCCGTTAATGCTCGACCTGATTCAGTAATAACCGTTGGATGTGGTAAATCGTTTTCATCACATGCGTCACCAATCGCCCAAATAACGTTATTGGCATATTCATTAAGGCCATAGTTAACAGAGCAATCAGATTGTGAGCGTGTACCTTCATAATCCACACCTAAACCACCACCCACATCGAAATACTGAATATTTACGCCTAATTTGTGCAGTTCAACATAGAAGCGTGCAGATTCACGAACACCGGTTGCGATATCACGGATATTCGCCATTTGTGATCCCAAATGGAAATGCAGTAATTGCAAGCTATCTAAACGGTTCGCTTGGCGTAACATATCAATTAATTGCAGAACTTGAGTCGCGGCTAAACCAAATTTTGATTTTTCACCACCACTGGCCTGCCATTTGCCTGATCCTTGAGAAGCAAGACGAGCGCGAACGCCTAAACGTGGAATAACTTCTAAACGTTCAGCTTCTTCAAGAACCATTTTAATCTCAGACATTTTCTCAATGACTAAGAAAACTTTATGCCCAAGTTTTTCACCAGTGAGTGCTAAACGAATATATTCACGGTCTTTATAGCCATTACACACAATCACAGAACTTGTCATATTGGCATGAGCAAGTACTGCCATTAATTCTGCTTTAGAGCCCGCCTCTAAACCTAAAGGCTCACCTGCATTCACTAATGACTCAATAACACGACGTTGTTGGTTTACTTTAATCGGATAAACCAAAAAGTAATCACCTTTATAGCCGTAAGATTCACGCGCGCGATGAAATGCAGCATTAATTGAGCGTAAACGATGTTGTAATATTTGAGGAAAGCAAAAAAGCGCAGGTAAGCGCAGATGTGATTGCTCTTCTTGAACTCGTTTAACCAGCTCAGTTAAATCAAACGTTGCATCAGGAACATCAGGATTAGGACAAACACTAATATTTCCCCGATTATTCGCTAAATAGTAACCGCCCCCCCAATATGCAATATTATAGGTCTGCTGCATCTTACGAGCGATGTTATCATTCATGACATTCTCCTTAGGGAGTATGAGTTTATACCTTGCCTGTCACTATAGTAGTCAATTATCTGACAAAAATCTGAAACGACTGATAAATAACAGTTGGAAGTTATGACTCACTATATATTTTTATAGGATTATCCAGCTATACGCAGGACATAATAGTAGAAAGTGCTTGAGTTAACTTATAACGGGTTAACACAATCACCTATTGGCAAGTAACAGACAACTTCGCTCTAAAGAGAAAGAGCTCAAAGAGGAAATTACTCTAGATATACTACGTGTATAGTATTGGCGAGTACTGTTTTGGTTTTTGAAAAAACTAACCTGCAGACAATGGATCATTACCCATTCACTCCACACATGGCTTAAACCTATAAGCCATTTCCCTAACAGAGAAACAGGATCAAAAATCCTGCGGTTTACACTGTGTTCAGATTTCACAGTAACCGCGTGGTTATACCTTTAGTTAGTTAAAAATGCAAAGCAAAAAGTACAAAAAACGCTTTTTTCTCTAATCGCGATTTTCTCAACATAAAAATAACGGGTAGCAAAAATAAGATTAACTGTTTGATTCTGCTTTCCCCCTATATTTGATTAAAAAAAGCTGGAATTAAAGAGAGAAGAGTCATAAAATAGACGTCTAGATGTTAAAACATCCATCCTTAAACCGTTTGTATTAAGGTAACGAAATATAATGACTACACACCTTTTTACTTCTGAATCAGTCTCAGAAGGTCATCCAGATAAAATTGCAGATCAGATTTCTGATGCTGTTTTGGATGCAATTTTAGAACAAGATCCAAAAGCACGCGTTGCCTGCGAAACTTACGTTAAGACAGGCATGGTTATGGTAGGCGGAGAAATTACCACCAAAGCTTGGGTCGATATCGAAGAAATTACACGTAACACTGTTCGTGAAATCGGCTACACCAGTTCCGACATGGGCTTTGATGCTAATTCCTGCGCAGTTATCAGTGCGATTGGTAAACAATCTCCTGATATCAACCAAGGTGTTGACCGTGCAAATCCATTAGAACAAGGCGCTGGCGACCAAGGTTTAATGTTTGGTTATGCAACCAACGAAACTGACGTATTAATGCCTGCTCCAATTACTTATGCTCATCGCTTAGTTCAACGCCAAGCACAAGTTCGTAAAAGTGGGACTTTACCTTGGTTACGCCCTGATGCGAAAAGCCAAATTACCTTCCAATATGACAACAATAAAGTTGTTGGTATTGATGCGGTTGTATTATCAACTCAGCATTCTGAAGATATTTCACAAAACGATCTGCATGAAGCGGTGATGGAAGAGATCATTAAACCCGTTCTGCCAGCAGAGTGGTTAAATGAACAAACTAAATATTTCATCAATCCAACAGGTCGTTTTGTTATCGGTGGACCAATGGGTGACTGTGGTTTAACCGGTCGTAAAATCATTGTCGATACTTACGGCGGCATGGCTCGCCATGGCGGTGGCGCTTTCTCTGGTAAAGATCCATCGAAAGTTGACCGTTCAGCAGCTTATGCTGCTCGTTATGTTGCGAAAAACATCGTTGCAGCAGGTTTAGCTGATCGTTGTGAAATCCAAGTTTCTTACGCAATCGGTGTGGCAGAGCCAACATCAATTATGGTAGAAACATTTGGTACTGAAAAAGTCCCAACAGCACAACTGATCCTGTTAGTGCGTGAATTCTTTGACTTACGTCCTTATGGATTAATTCAAATGTTAGATTTACTGCACCCAATCTACCAAAAAACGGCAGCTTACGGTCACTTCGGGCGTCCTGAATTCCCGTGGGAAGCAACAGATAAAGCTGAAATCTTACGTGAAGCAGCTGGCTTAAAATAAGTCTCTTGCCATAACGCCACGTTATTGATTTGAATAAAACCACATCTTTATGGATGTGGTTTTTTTATGGCTTCTGTTTATAAATCCCATAAAAAAACCCCGCAATCATACGGGGATCTCAATAAGAGAAAACGAGAACATAGATTTATGATGAAACGATTTTTATTATAAAAAGCGATAAAAAATTAGTTAGGGTAATTAATCCACTCACCTCCATTTAATTTGATATAAGACTGCCCTTGATAATCAACCACAACCGTGGCTTGGTTTTCCGCAACATTGGCAGTGCGAGGAAGTTCACTGGCTAATGCATCCCAATCAATAACAGATTGATTAAAGACATCGCCATTCACATTACGAGAGATAAACGCAGAAATAGCTAAATAGCTACTTGGTTCATCGATAATCACAGGAGGATAAAATTGTGCTCGGTCTTTTATTCCAGTGAAACGAATACCAACAGGTACGGTAGTAATGCCTTGGCTTGGAATATCTCTTAACCCTGACATTTGCGTCTTGTCGCCTTGTAAAGCCGCACCATGCTCAGGCACAATTACCACCATGACTTTTCTTCCTTTTTTATCTAGCTCATTCATAAAGCTATCTAAATTATCAAGTAATGCAGAGGCACGTTTACCATAATCAGCAGTGCTATTTTCACCTACATAACGGTTACCATCATGTAGTGATACCAAGTTCACAAAGGTCACTGTGCGGCTCTCATTAGACTGCTCACGTGCTTTCAACCAACGTTGTAATGTTTCCTTATCGTTGTAAATTTTAGTGCCATCAAATGCAGTAATTTGATGAGAAAGATTTTCTTGATCTTGTAAGGCGATATTAAGATTACCGAGTTGCTGAACTTCTTTGAGGTAATTACCAAACTTCCCGTTATGATCGAGTACCAATTTTTTGGCAAATCCTAACGATGATAAATTATCCATTAGTAAGCATTGTGTATCTGCGGGATCGTATAAATCAGCGTGGTGAGTCTGACCACAACTCGCGCGTAATAATCTTAACGATGCAGGACCACTATAAGAAGATACGGTATTAAAGTGGCTAAATAACACATCAAAGTTACCCCAAATTGGGTGTTCTTGTAGCCCAACAGCCGTCGCATCAGCGGTAGATAGTGAACAAATATTAATAATCAAGATATCAAAAGGCTGAGCATTGGCGGCTAACTGCGTAGGAAATGGTGTTGTACGTTTTTTCTCGTAACCATAAAACTGTGTGAGCCAATCATCCAATACCTTATTATTGACCTTCTGTTTTTGTGGTGGATAAACGGTACTCATTGATGCGGTTTCTGCCTCTTTAGTCGATACAACTTCAGGGGATACTTGCGGTTCGACAGAGGCTGGCAATACTTCAGGAGCTTTGACTACTGCCGTGCTTTTTTCAGTATTAATGTTACTTTCTTGCATAAAAGTATTCGCTGAAACAGAAGGCACCACACCTTGAGAAATATGAGTAAACCCACCAATATTTAGCCACAATACACCTGCAATAATAAAAACAGACACCCTTACCCATTGTTCAATAAAAAGGTAACCCACGAACAAAATAAAGGCGACACCTATCATTTTGATATTGATAAAGTTAACAGTTAACTCAACAAGGTAATCGAAGGAAAACTGTTTAAGTTGCCCACCTTGGGCAAGTACCGTTGAAAAACGGGGTAACCAAGTATCATGGTAAAATAAAACTATCCCTATTGGGATTGCGGCCCAATTACGCATTTTATGCCAAATATTTTTTGGTAATGGGAACAATAAAAAAGCAAGAAAAAGTAAATTGCTAAAAGCATCAAAATTTAAATAACCATACCAAAGCAAAACAAATTTTAGTAAAAAATAGAAATTCCATGCTCCCAACCCATGCCAGTAATGTAAAAAATCGAACTGGGTTTTATTAGATTTGTTCATTTTGATTTCCTACTCTTTAGTATAAATAAATCCAATTCGACAGCTATATGATTACTCATATCTGTCTTTTTATTACTTCTGATATTTAATTAACTACTAAACAAACATATAAGAGAATATTTATTTAAAACCAAGTAAAAACCCTTAAATAAAAAATAACGAAAAAGAAAACATCGTCAGAAAAACACTGACCTCTTATATAAAAGAAAAATTATGCTAGACAACTTATTTAAGTTGGGTTTAAAAATAAAACACTCAACGTTCTATTTATATAATAGCGTCTATTTTTAAAAATGATGCTTTATTTACATTAAATAATGAAACACAGAGTTATCTTATTTTTATATTTAGAAACAAATACAAAATAAAGCACACATCAATAACACTCAATGACAATTAATAAACAAAATTAGCAATAAATAAACAAACACCAAAACACAAGAACACAAGCAATCAATAAAAGACTGAAATTCAATGATTTTTATATTAAAAGTGATGCAGATCAATATACAATAATGATCATCGGATTTTAACATTTTAATATATTGTTATAAACAGCTAATTCACATTTATTTTTTATTGATTTTTTGTAGCTAAACTCTTTCAGTTATTATTTGAAAAATACAGCTTTAAAAATAAAAAATATAAATACAAAAAGGAAATCCAACATCCATCATTTATAAAAAAAAGAAAATAAATATCTATTTTATGTGTTTTTACGTAATTGAAATAATGCATTTAAAAGCCTATTCTAAAATAGACACCTTAATTAAAGATAACGAATAAATCCTTAACCACTATTTTATCAAAAATTTTAACTTTGATAGTGGCTTATTTTTCTTTTATCTAGAGGTTATTAAAATGAAAAATAAAAATTTTATTAACTCAAATGTAAAAATAGAAAAAAACAATCTAAATAAGGACATTGACAAACTAAAAAAATTATTTTCATTAAATAACTATCACTATCAGGATATTAATAATGAAGAAGAAAATCGTGTGCTTATTTATCGCTGGCCATTACTTAATGCATTTCATTACACGACTAAATGAGGCTAATTATGCCACTTATTGTATTAAAAGGGCTCCGAGGTGGAGTGGGTACAACGTCCACGGCAATTGCGCTTGCTCTGCAATTTAATCAACAAAATAAAGAAGTGCTTATTATTGATAATTGCACTGAAAATATTTTGTCTTTTTATTTTCCAGTACAGCAAAAAAGTACCACATTAAGTCAGGCATTATTAGCAGAAACGCCAATAGAGGAGAGTATTTTTTACTATCGACCACACTACCAAGTGTTACCTTTTGGTTGGGTTAATATGAAGGATAATTTGCTCTTACAATTGTCATTTTCAGCAAAACAACGTCTTACCCATTTTTTAACGACATTTATTCAACTGCATCCTGATGCCATTATTTTAATGGATTTACAGCATACGCAAGACACCCTTTTCACGCCTTGGATAGAAAAAGCAGATATTTTCTTCACCGTGGCAATGGCAGAAAGCAACTGTCATATTCGGCTTAACCAGCACGCTTTTATCAAAAATGAATATGTATTGATTAACCAGTTTCGTGCCACCAGCCAAATTCATCAAGATTTTTATCAATTTTGGCAAACGACACCCTTTCCATTATGCCCTGTCGTTCTTCATCGAGATGAAGCCTCACTAGAGGCCTGTGCCTCACGTTTACCTTTATATGATTACCGAGCTAATTGCATGTTAGTAGAAGAAATATTGCAACTCGCTCAATGGTGTTTTTCGTTATTTGAGAGGAAAGAAGGACAGCCATAATGCCATCATCTTACGATGCCACGAATAAAGTCGAAAAGAATGTGACACAACATATTCTTATTCGTTACTACACGTTTTATCGCCATAACGGTGCATCTCGTAGCGCAGCTATTGTTAGCGAGCTATTTATGGGCATTATGTGTTTTTTTTTACGGATGGAGTCCCCTTTTTGGCGAAAAATTGCCAGAAAACAACGAGCGCTATATCCTCATATTGATCCTCGTTGCCCTAAAGTTTTTGATCCTCTGCGCTATTTGTTACAAAGCATTTGGCTAGCTTGCCATTATGTTGCACATTTACTGATTAAAAAACCCACACAATTTATTTTCTATATTCGAAAAACATACAAAAAACTTTTTGTTCATGTTTCTCCTATTGCGATTGAACTCATTGAAAATAAGAAAAAAAACACACCATTTTGGCTATATACTCTCTACTCTGTCATCGCTATTTTTGCCATCTTCTTTATTTTACTCAGTATCACTCAACCGTTTGATCTTACATTCCAGTTTGTTTTTGTGATTGTTCTTTGGTTGGTTGCTTTAGCTATCCGCGATATTCCGGGTCGTTTTGCTTCAATCGCCATGATTATGTTGGCGCTGACCATTGCATGTCGATACATTTGGTGGCGTTATCAATCTACCCTTTATTGGATTGATAATTTCAGCCTATTTTGTGGTTTACTGCTTTTACTGGCTGAAACTTACGCATGGTGCGTGCTATTCCTTAGTTTTATGCAATGTATTTGGCCACTGCATCGAAAACCTGTTTCTATGCCTGAAGACATTACACAATGGCCAAGCGTTGATATTTTTATTCCTACCTATAACGAAGATCTACAAGTTGTAAAACCCACAATCTATGCCAGCTTAAACTTAGATTGGCCTAAAGATAAGCTCACTATTTATCTGCTTGATGATGGTGCTCGCCCTGAATTTAAAGCATTTGCTCAAGAAGTCGGCATTCGTTATATCGCACGAGAAAAGCATGATTTTGCTAAGGCGGGTAATATCAATCATGCCTTAACACTTGCTTCTGGTGAATTTGTTGCCATTTTTGACTGCGACCATATTCCAACACGTTCATTTCTACAATTCACTATGGGATGGTTTTTAAAAGATGAAAAAATGGCTTTGGTACAAACACCTCACCATTTTTTCTCACCCGATCCTTTTGAGCGTAATTTAGGTAATTTTCGTGAAACCCCCAATGAAGGCACACTCTTTTATGGGTTAGTTCAGGATGGTAATGACACTTGGAATGCGGCGTTTTTCTGTGGATCGTGCGCAGTGTTACGTCGTACTGCATTAGATGAGATTGGTGGCATTGCTGTTGAAACAGTTACAGAAGATGCGCATACCTCATTACGCTTACACCGTCATGGCTGGCGATCTGCTTATATTCGCATTCCACAAGCCGCTGGTTTAGCGACAGAATCATTATCCGCACATATAGGTCAACGTATTCGGTGGGCGAGAGGAATGGTACAAATATTCCGACTTGATAATCCACTCTTTGGTAAAGGTTTAAGCCTACCGCAACGTCTTTGTTACTTAAATGCCATGTTGCACTTTTTTTCTGGCATTCCGCGGATGATCTTCTTACTCGCACCACTGACGTTTCTTATTTTCCATGCTTATATCATTTATGCACCTGCGATTGCTATCGCTCTCTATGTTGTGCCGTATTTGATCCATATTTCACTCGCTAGTGCGAAGTTACAAGGTGCTTATCGCCACTCATTTTGGGGTGAGGTTTATGAAACGATTTTAGCGTGGTACACCACTCGCCCAGTGTTAAGTACCCTTTTCTCTCCTCATAAAGGAACTTTCAACGTGACTGGCAAAGGTGGCGTCATGGAAGAAGGCTTTGTCGATTGGCGAATTAACCGCCCTTACTTACTCTTTCTCAACCTAAACTTGCTAGGTGTTTTGTTTGCTTTTTGGCGCATTACAACGGGCGATCCCGATGAAGCATGGGCTGTTGCCATGTGTTTATTATGGGTTTGTTATAACCTTATCTTACTCGGTGTTGCGATTGCCGTTTCTGTCGAAACAAAGCAACAACGCCGTTTTCCTCGCGTGCGCGTTAAAGTTCCGGCCATGTTGCTGTTAAATAATGGTGCTCTCTATCGCTGTTATCTCTATGATTTTTCTGATAATAGCTGTGCAATTTTATTGCCTGACAATATCATACTTTCACTCTCTCAAAATGAAAGTATCACACTATTACTCAGTCAAAATCAGCGTGAATATGCTTTTAAAGCTAACATTTCACGTATTGATGGACAAATTATTGGGTTACAACTCCTTGAAATGACAACGCAAAAATCTATCGAATTTACTGCTTGTACTTTTGAGCGAGCCGATACTTGGGCTAATTGGCAAAATGAACTTCCAACCGACAGACCTTTAAGTAGTCTCAAGAACATTATTTTTATCAGCATGCAAGGTTATAACACCTTATTAAAACGTGCTCCTTACTTTATTTACGCCACTTTTCGCTTACTCGGTCTCTTTTTGCTGTGGCTTTCATCGTTACTCCCTCAACGCGTTAATGTTTCACAAATATTTCATCAGTCTTGAAGGAAAAACTCAGTTTTCTGGGAATTTATTAATAAACAATAAGATCATGGGTAACAATAATGAAAAAACGCTTTCTCATATTTGCCTTATTTATGCTCACTTCTTCAGCTCATGGAGATGAAACGCAAGAAGCGCAAACCACTATTTCAGAGCCACCCATTACAATAACGGCAGCGGCTCCTGATGTTATTTCTCAAGCAGAGCCAAGAAATACACAATTACCTTCTGCGGATGTCACGCCTTCAGCTCGCCAAAAGATATTAAAATTTGCAGAGACAGCGCCTAGTTATGGCGCGATCCATTTGACGGGTGTTAGCCCTGATGGCTATTTAGAATTTGGTGTACGTAGTGATGAATATGTTTCAAAAGCTACCCTCGATTTAGAATTCACACCGTCTCCGTCACTACTTCCTGTAGAATCCCATCTTAATGTCTATTTAAATGATGAATTGATGGGCGTCATCACCTTAAAACAGGAAGACTTAGGTAAGAAAAACCAAATTACGATACCCATTAATCCTCTATTTATTCAAGATTTTAACCATATAAAACTCTCTTTTATTGGCCATTATCGTGAAATTTGTGAAAACCAAGCAAATACAACACTCTGGCTGGATGTAGGTAAAAGCAGTCAACTAAATCTGACCTTTCAATCACTCCGTTTAGGTAATGAATTAGCATACTTTCCAGAACCCTTTTTTGATAGCCGTGATTTTGGGGAATTAACACTGCCGATGGTTTTCAGCCAGTCACCTAATTTAGTTCAACAAAAAGCGGCTGCAATCCTCTCTTCTTGGTTTGGTACTCAAGTTGACTGGCGTAAACAAAATTACCCTGTTTATTATGATGCGCTACCAAATCAACACAGCATTATTTTTGCAACCAATAAACAAAAACCCACATTTTTAAAACAGCATCCCGATGTAAAAGCGCCAACCATCGAAATGCTGACGCATCCAACTAATCCTTATATTAAGTTACTTCTTATTATGGGACGTGATGATAACGATTTGATCACTGCCGTAAACGGAATAGCCCGTGGACAAGTTATCTTCAGAGGGAATATCGTCACCATTAATGAAGTAGAAAAATTGATCCCGCGTGAACCTTATGATGCGCCAAAATGGGTACAGTTAAATAAACCTATCTACTTTAATACGCTACAAGACTATGAAGGTCAGTTGCAATCTCGTGGATTAAAACCGAATCCGATTACATTAAATATGACGTTACCGCCTGATCTCTTTATGTTTAATAATACGGGATTACAAATGCAATTGCGTTATCGCTATACTGCTCCTGCATTTCAAGATGACTCTCGTATGTCTATCTCAGTAAACGACCATTTCATTAAAGCTTATCCCCTTGAGAAAGATAAAAAAGATAATCTTGTCATCGCTTATTTACCGCTTATTCAAGGCTGGATTGAGCATAAGAATTTATTGAATATTCCCGCCGTAAAACTGGGTGAGCGTAATCAAATTACCTTTGCCTTTGATTACATCAACCCCATTCTAGGGGGATCAGTAGATCAATGTATTACTTATCAACCTGTTCCAAATACGGTCGCCATTGATGATTTATCTAGTTTTAATTTTACAGGTGATTATCGACACTATATTGCGCTGCCTGACTTACGGGTTTACAGCCATGCAGGTTTCCCATTTAGCCGTTATGCGGATCTGTCTGAAACCTTGATTTTTGTTAATCAGCAACCGTCTCCAACACAATTATCTACCCTATTAATTTCAATGGGGAATATTGGTGCTCAAACAGGTTATCCGGCACTCAATGTTTCATTAACCAGTTCATTGGATGAAGTACAAAAAAGGGATGCTGACCTACTACTTATCGGAACCATTCCACCTGCATTAAATAATGATAAGCAGATGAACGTACTGATTGATAAAGCTCGTAGTGAAATCACGCTACCTTCTCGAGAAATCAGTATCTTTAGCCATACAAGTTATCAACCGACTGATAAACGTCCTGATAGTCGTATCTCTCTGACCTCAAAAGGATCAATGGGGGCGATTATTGGTTTCCAATCTCCATTCTTTTCACAACGTAGCGTTGTCGCATTATTAGCCGACAGTACGCAAGGTTACAAACTGTTAAATGAAGCAATGAGTGACAGTGGTAAGCGTGATGCTATGCATGGTTCTGTGGTATTAGTCAGAGAATCTGGTGTAAATAGCTTGCGTGTAGGTGATACTTATTTCGTCGGTTATTTACCTTGGTGGGAAGAGGTTTGGTATGTGTTTTCTTCCCACCCTATATGGCTTGGTTTAGCGGCAATTGTCGGCATTATTCTTGTCTCTCTTCTTATTTGGCGAGCAATGAAAATAAGAAGCCAACGTCGTTTAGCGGCTAAGGACTAGGCTATGTGGCAATTTGCACACACACATCACCACTCTGTTATTGCTCTCTTTTTGCTGACAGGCTTTTTGCCTGTCACGCAAGCCAGTGAAGAGACAACGGAAGCTTTTTTACAACAGCAAATGAGATTAGGAACATCCACGGGAAATGAAGCTTTAGTGGCTCAATCGTTGCATCGTTTAGCGTTAATTAAGCCTAATGATCCTAATATCTTATTAATGCAAATTCAATTTGCTGTAAAACAAAAGGACAATGCAAAAGCACAACAATTATTTGCCCAATTAGGGGCTCAATTTCCACAATCGGAGCAATATCAGCGTGCAATAAAAACCTTATCACTGACAACGGATGTTAATCGGCAAAAATTACAGCTAGCCCAGCTTTACCGTACTGCTGGGCGCTATGATGATGCGTTAAATTTATACGATGAGATTTATCGAGGAATACCGCCAGATGAGACGTTAGCACTAGACTATATTCAAGTGCTTATGCAATCTTCTCACGATGATAAGATGGATAGACTTGATCATA
The DNA here is from genome assembly GCF_002607735.1 of Proteus alimentorum. Lineage (GTDB taxonomy): Bacteria > Pseudomonadota > Gammaproteobacteria > Enterobacterales > Enterobacteriaceae > Proteus > Proteus alimentorum. Next base: position 187,015 of record NZ_NBVR01000024.1, on the reverse strand, counting down.
TTTATCGCCAGTATCCTCAGAATGCGAAAATAGCAAGCTTCTACCAGCAACACGCCACAATAAACTCAGCGGTTATAACAAACACAACCCGTACGACTTCCACGGTAAAACCAAAAACAGATGTAGCCTCATTGCCGATTGCGACCTTAAAACAAAAAGCACGACAACAACCTGATAATGCGGATATTGTAGGTGCTTTGGGTGTCCGTTATTCTCGTGGCAATCAACGTGGCGCGGCTATTTTTTATCTGTCACAAGCGTTAAAATTATCACCCAATCATGATAATAGTGGTCAATGGCGAGCGATGTTGCAGGCCAACCAATATTGGCACCTTCTTTCAAAAGGTGATGAAGCGCTATTAAAACAAGATTATGAATTAGCTGAACGTTATTTTAACCAACTCAATAAGTTAAGCCCTTATGAAAGCGAGCCTTATATTGGTTTAGGCAATGTTGCGGTTGCACTGCACCAATTTGATCTGGCTGAAAGCCATTATTTGCAAGCCTTAAAATATCAACCCAATCACCCAGCAACGTTACATAGCCTCGCAAAACTTTATCGCCAACAGTCACATGATAAAGCACAACAATTTATTAATGGTTTAACGCCAAGACAATATAAAAATTTGGTAGAAGATTATGACTATATTATCTCGGGTATAAGGCAAGATTTAGCCGCGGATGATGAGCATAAAGAGCAATACCTTAGTGCGATTGAAAAACGTAAGGCAATTGCTAAAGATTATCCTAATGATGTTTGGAATATTTATCGCCTTGCCGATAATTTATTAATCACCCAGCAAGACGCTGTGGCTGAAGCATATTTTAATCAACTTAATCATCGTCTCCCTAATGATGCATCTCGCCTTTATGCCTATGCGCTATATCTCAATAAGACAGGACGGGAAACTCAAGCTCTTGATACGCTAAAAACGATCCCCTTCTCTCAACGCAGTGAGAGTATGAAAGCATTAGTTAGTCGATTACGTTTTGGTGAAATATTAGCGCATGCAGAGTCTTTACGTGCAAAAGGACAAGAACAACAAGCTGTTGATTATCTTTTTGCTCATATTCCGCCAGATCAAAAAATTCAGACTTATTTGCTATTAGCGGACTGGGCACAAGAGCGAAATAACCTTGAACAAGCTTTAAGTTATTACCATACCGCTCTAAATCTAGAACCTAACAATGAAACAGCACTATTAGGCGCAACAGATGTTACCTTAGCACAAGGACAAAAAGCACAGGCAAAATACTATCTTGCAAAAATAGAAACACTTTCCCCCAGACAGTTTAATAGCAACTCGATTAGACGCGTCGCCAATGCTGAAAAAGAAGTCGGAAATACAGAAAAAGCACAACACTATTTTGCTTATTTGGCACAACAAATTGAAACAGAGCCAGACAATGTTGATCCTTTAGTATTGCGCGATATTGCTCGTTTTCAGCGTGATGGCCAACATCGTCAGCAAGCTCACTATTATTACCAACAGGCCATGATCAAGGATGCAATAACAGATAGATTGCCAAAAGATAACATTGAGTACACCACGTTGATGCGTAATAACGAAAAGGATAATTGGCTGTCTCGAAGTTTACGCACAGATACTGACGCGCTTTATCGTCAACAAGAGTGGCGATTTACGCTTGAACATGATTATTGGGGATCTAGTGGTAGTGAAGGCTATTCAAAACTACGCGCCCATACCACTATGTTACAACTCAATCACCCAGTTTATGATGGTCGTTTTTTCTGGCGGGCAGACTTAGTTAATCTTAATAGTGGCAAACTGGATACATCACCTTATGACTCTAAATTTGGGACTTGTTACCGCACGGGTTGTTTCCCGCTAGAGCAAAAATCCTTTGGTGTTAGCCCTGCTATTGGCTGGGAAAATGGGCAATGGCAATGGGATCTTGGTACAACACCACTGGGTTTTGAAGTGACTGATTGGGTCGGTAAAATCGCCTATAGTCATGATCTTTTCAATGTAGGCTGGACACTTGATATTCACCGCCGCCCTGTTAATAGCGCTTTACTTGCTTTTGGTGGTCAACGAGATGTTTGGACTAACCAAACATGGGGCGGTGTTAGAAGGACTGGCGTTCGTTTAAGCGGAAGCTATGACTTAGGTGGAAAAGACGGTTATTGGGGCGAGGTTTCTATTGATAAATTGGCAGGTAAAAATGTTGAAGATAATAGCAGTGTTCGAGGAATGGGAGGCTATTATTATAAACTTATCAATGAGAACAACCGCCGCGTTTCTGTCGGGTTAAGTACGATGCTTTGGCATTATGACAAAGACTTAAGCGGATACACTTTAGGTCAAGGTGGTTATTATAGCCCTCAAAAATATGTCTCTTTAGGGATCCCGATAAATTATCGTGAACGTACTGAAAACTGGTCTTGGGAATTGTCCGGCGCTCTTTCTTGGTCTTACTCTCAAACGGATGACAGAAAGCGCTATCCTTTACAAAATCTCGTTTCTCCCGATAAATTCAAGCACTATCTGGATGAACTTAGCCCTGAAGATCGAGAAGAGATAATGAGGCTTTATTATCAAGAGCGAGATGCTGTTGATGAAGGAGACGCCAGCAACGGTTTTGGTTATACCACAAGAGCATTAGTTGAACATCGTATTACGCCACATTGGTTTATGGGTGCAGCTATCGATATTCAACAAGCAAAAAACTATACTCCAAGCCATGCATTAATGTACTTACGTTATTCCTTTGATGGTTGGAATGGTGATTTAGATTTACCACCAAATCCTCTTATTCCTTATGCTGACTTTAAATAACGTTCAATGCATTCAATACACAAACGGGAAGCACAGGCTTCCCGTTTAATTAATTCATTAAGAGTATCAGTATAAAATAGTTTGTTATTGTGGCTTACGCACCAATCCAATTAACAGCCAACCCACAATCATAGCAAGGACAAATAAAATACCTTGATAAAACCCAGCACCCGCTAATACCAATCCAGGGCCAGGACAAATTCCAGCCAATCCCCAGCCAAGACCGAATAATACACTACCAAGCACTAATGGTTTATCAATCGCTTTATTGGTCGGGATATTTAAAGGGCATGCTAATACACTTTGCTGCCTACGGCGTGTTAGTTGGTAACCGATCACACTGACAACCAGCCCTGCTCCCATGATTATCAATAAAGAGGGATCCCAATTTCCAGTAATATCCAGAAAACCTAGAATTTTTTGCGGATTGCTCATTCCACCAACAATCAATCCTGCACTGAATAGAAGACCGCAAAGAAAAGCAACAAATTTGGTCATTTTCTTAGCCTCCTATTCCTATTACGTGGCGCTGAATATAAACGGTAATAAATGCAGTCACCATAAAGACGAAAACTGCCACCATCGAGCGACGCGATAATCTCGCTAACCCACAAATACCATGACCACTCGTGCAACCATTACCTAAACGCGTACCTGCTCCCACCAGCACTCCAGCAATGATTAGCATCCAAGGTGACGTTTCAATCACAGGCGATAAGGGTTTATCAAAAAAATAAAACAGTGTCGGTGCGATTAACATGCCAAATAAAAATGCCCAACGCCAACCATTTCCCTGCTGTTTTGTTGATAAAACACCACCTAAAATACCGCTTATTCCTGCAATACGGCCATTAAATAACAGTAAAATGGCAGCCGCAGCACCTATCATAAGCCCACCAATTGCCGCACTTAAAGGCGTAAAGTGAACCCAATCTATATTCATAAATTAACCTGCTATAGGGCAATAAAGCTGATAAAGCGTATTAAGTAGTATGAGAACTTTTTCATCAGCAATAGAATAAAAGATACGTTTTCCATCACGACGAGTATTCACTAACCCTTCATTGCGCAAAACGGTCAGCTGTTGAGAAAGTGTCGGTTGACGAATACCTAAACTCTCTTCTAATTCACTCACACTTTTTTCGCCCTGACTTAGCTGACACAATAATAAAAGGCGATCGCCATTTCCTAGCGTCTTAAGCATGCTAGACGCTTCATTAGCCGCCAATTTCATTGCATCTAATAAATCAGGTTGAACTCGTTGTGTCATGGTAAACTCCATAATCAATATACTTTTTAATAATATGTTAATTTATATATTGTGCAAGTTTTCTTTTTATTGCGTGTTTGTATAAGGCGCTATATGCTCTGTAACATGAAAACGGTAAGAGTCCCCATTGCCTTAGTGCAAAGCGTTATGCAAACACTGCGTGAAAAATTGCAGCAGGCTAATCTTTATCTTAATACAAATTACCCAGAACCAACTCTACATTATAATCAGAGAGGAACTATTGCAGGCAGTGCCTATTATGCAAATTGGGAAATCCGTATTAATCCTACATTATTGATTGAAAATAAACAGAATTTTATTGAAGAAGTTATTCCTCATGAATTAGCGCATTTATTAGTTAATCGCCATTTTGGTCGTGTAGCGCCTCATGGGAAAGAGTGGAAATGGATGATGGAAACCGTATTACAAGTTTCAGCTAAACGCACCCATCATTTTGATGTTAGCGCAGTTAAAGCTAAAACCTTTCCTTATGCTTGCCATTGTGAAGAGAAACACCAGCTCACCATTCGTCGTCATAACAAAGTATTGCGCGGAGAGACACAATACCGTTGCCGTCATTGTCAGGCTATTTTGCAGTTTATTGAATATTAAAAAACATAGATAAAAATAAAGCCGATGTGTTGATTAATTCACATCGGCTTTATCTTGAGAATGAATATGTGGGATTGCCTTAAGCAAACTCGCTCATCACATGAGATGCGATTTCAAAGTAAATAATAAGACCTGTACCATCAATTAACGTCGCGATAAACGGAGCTGAAACAACCGCAGGATCAATACCTAAACGCTTTAATACCATTGGAATAACAGACGAAACAATCGCACTCCAAACCGTGATTGAAACAAGTGTTAAGCCAACAACAATCATCACTTCCATCCCCACACCGAGGAACCAAGCACGCACAAAACCGGCGATCCCCATAGTCAGTGCAACCATTATGGATGTGGTTATCTCTTTTCTTAATACAGACCAAACATTACGTAAGCTCACTTCCCCTAGTGCCATAGCACGTACTAATGTTGAGGTGATCTGTGTACCACTATTTCCGCCTGTACCAATCAGCAATGGAATAAAAAAGGCTAATGAAATTGCGGCTTCTAGTCTATCTTCAAAAGCATGTAATACGGTACTGGTATACGCTTCTGCCACAAACAGCATCAACAACCACACAACACGTTTACGCCATAATGTTACAGGGCTGGTTTCTAAATAAGGCTGCTCTAAAGGTGAAGTTGCACCTTGCATCTGAGCATCAAGTGTATTTTCATCTTCAATTAATTCCGCAATATCTTGAGGACGTAAAACACCAACTAATTTTCCAAAATGCATCACGGGTACACTGTCTAAACCGCTATGGCTAATCAGTTGATACACATCATGTCGATTCTGTTCTGGTGAGACAGAGAAAAAAGTTTGACGCATCACATCAGACACAAACAGATCATTAGCGGCTATTAATAATGATTTAACGGGCAAGATCCCATTTAGATAATTATCTTTATCCACTACATATAAATAGGTTGGGATTAATTCATCTTTTAAATCATTAACCAATTGAGCTTTCACATTTTCAACAGAATCAGCGACAGAAACCGCAATATAAGACTGGCTCATATAAGCACTAACGGTTGCATCATCTTTTAAACGATTGTATTGGTCTTGAGTTGAGTTGTTTTGTGGTGTGTTTAAGGATGCATCTGCAACTAATACAGCATCCATTTTGTTTTGAGTATTGAATTTCATTTTGTGGTTCCCTATTACTGTTTGTGTTTAGCAAATCAGTTCTCCATAGGGGCGAAACCAGAAGCGAGAATGCAAAAGCTATCTACACGTCTCGGTTTTAGCACTATACAACGTATCCGATGAATACTGGAAGTTACATGGGGATATACCTTCGGTCGATATATCCTGTCCTAATCTTGGGCGTCTCTCGACGTCGTCAGATCAGTAACCTGTGTTTGTATAGGAGCCTCGCCTAACGAGATACTGCACTTTTCTTGCGAATGCGGCGCGCATTATAACCACTCACAATATAATGAAAAGCACGATAACGATTTTGTTTAAGTTCTATTGAAAAATAGCTCGCAATATTCATCATACAATTAAATAATATAGTTCCATGTAAAACTAATATATAAAAAAGAAATGAAGTCTTCCTACAAAAGCGAAAATCGTATAGTAAAAGATAATCTGTTTATTAATTGATTATTTAAATGCTAATTTTTGTACTTTTATTTCTTCTGCTTGCAAAAATATCTCTTTTACTGTTTTACCATCTAATGATTGACACATTTTACGAGTGATAATATCCGCATTTTTATGGCGACCAGCGATAACTAAATCATTAAAATTAATATCATTAAGAATAGCTAATTCTATTGCTTCATCAAAACGAGATTGTTCATCAAGGGGAAGTGAGTTGCGCATTTCAACAATTGAGATACGTAGCGACTCTACGTTAGAGCCATCAAGGGTTTGTTGAGGTTTTTCACAGCCAGATAACATGACACTAAATAAACAAATAACTAACAATTTTTTCATATATCCCCCCTTACCCAGTCAATAGTTTAAATAATAGCAGAATGTTTATAAGGAAACGCCCCACTAACCAAAATATATTTTTAATTCGTCATCGTTTCCAATATTTTTATTATTCTGAATAAATAAAAACCTTCTTTAATTTAAAATAAAGGGAAGCATTTTCCAGATTATTCGGTTTTTTAATGGGGAGAATAGACGTAAAAAACCCTGTTAATAAATTAACAGGGTAAAAAAACAGGAAAATAGAAGGAAATACTTAATAGAAGGAGGTTAAGCGAGCTCGACATCTCCTTTTAAACGACAACTACATGCTAAGACATAACCTTGAGCTATCTCTTCAGCCGTTAATGTACTGGTACTACTGACATCATAATCACCACTCGCAATGCGAGTTTTACAACTCCCACAAACCCCTGCTCGACAAGCAGCAAACACAGGAACTTTATTTTCTTCCATAGCTGATAATAAAGTCACACCAACAGGAACTTTAATTTGTGATAATGGATGGCGAATAGTCATGGTTAATTGTTCGTTTTCATCAACACAAACAGGCTCATCACCAAAACGTTCCATAAAGATATTCTCAGCAGGTACACCAAGATTTCTTGCAAAACGTCCTGTGTCTTCCATATAACTATTTGGGCCACAGCACATAACTGTACGACTCGCAATATCAGGTACTAATGCAGCTAATTTTTCTTGAGAAATGCGTCCACTAAATACCCCTTTATTATCAGGTAATTTAGGCATCATGATAAAATTAAGATTGTATGGATATGCATTTGCTAATTCGATCCATTCTTTCTCAAAAATAAACTGGCTTTGCTCACGAATATTAAAAATAACCGTGATATCGGCTTTAGGCTGATTATTTAACAACCAACGTGTCATCGACATAACTGGTGTCACACCACAACCTGCTGCCAACATTAAATAACGCGCACCTTCTTTACCTGCACAAGTAAATTCCCCCTGAGCATCAGATAACCATAGATAATCACCTGGTTTTACTTGTGATGTTAACCAACTAGAACCCACACCATTTTCTAAACGGCGAACGGTTAAAGTGATAAACGGGCTTAATCCTGGAGAAGATGAAATGGTATAAGCACGCATTATTTCATCACTATTATTGATACTCACCAGTGCAAATTGACCCGGTTTATAAGAATAAAAGTCATGATTAATTAAATTTAGCGTCCACACTTCAGGTGTTTCCTGATTAATCGAGTGAACTTGCATACGATTAGGACAAAGAGAAGTAGGCATCGTCATGGATATTGATCCCTCACCGAAGCCCGCAGGCTTCGGTAATGATAATGAATTTAAAACATTAAGCAGAAAGAATATCTTTAAGATCTTGTTCTGGTGTAGTAATAGAGCGCATACCAAATTTCTCATTTAGTACCGCCAGCAGATTGTCCGTTAAGAACGCAGGTGCTGTTGGGCCGGTATAAATGTTTTTCACGCCTAATGAAAGCAGAGTCAATAAGATAACAATCGCTTTTTGCTCGAACCATGAGAGAATTAAAGACAGTGGTAAGTCATTCACACCACACCCTAATTTCTCAGCAAGGTTAACCGCTAGCATAATCGCTGAGTAAGCATCGTTACACTGACCCACATCAAGTAAGCGTGGTAAGCCTTCTAAAGTACCGAAATCCAGTTTATTGAAACGGTATTTACCACACGCCAAAGTCATAATTAAACAGTCTTGTGGAATTTCTCTTGCAAGATCGGTGTAGTAACTACGTTCACCACGGCTACCATCACACCCCCCGACTAAGAAAACATGACGTAATTTTTTCTGTGAGACTAAATCAATCACAGTATCTGCGGCATTTAATAGCGTTTCACGACCGAAACCAACTGTAATTAAATGCTCAATTTCATTGTATGGGAAACCTTCTAATGATTGTGCTTGTTCAATCATTTCAGAGAAGTCATCACCAGTAATATGTTTTACGCCCGGCCAACCAACAATACTACGTGTCCAAATACGGTCACCGTAATTACCTACATTCGGATCAATAATACAGTTTGACGTCATTAATACAGGGCCTGGGAATTTTGCAAACTCAATTTGCTGATTCTGCCAGCCACTTCCGTAGTTACCCACTAAGTGTTTATATTTTTTAAGTTCTGGGTAACCGTGAGCAGGTAACATTTCACCATGAGTATAAATGTTGATCCCTTTACCTTCAGTTTGCTCAAGTAGCATTTGCAGATCTTTTAGGTCATGACCTGAAATTAAAATCGCTTTACCTGCAACAGGGCGCACGTTAACAGTAACCGGAGTAGGGTTGCCGTAAGCTTGAGTTTCGCCTTTATCAAGAATCGCCATAATGCGGAAGTTCATTTGACCAATACCCATCGCATTTTCTAACAACGCATTCATATCCGAAGGATCTGTGCCTAACCACGCCATATAACGATGATATTCTGCGTAAATTTCATTGTCATACTGACCTAAAACATGCGCGTGCTCCATATAAGCAGCGGCTCCTTTTAAGCCATACAGGCACAGCATACGTAATCCATGAAGATCATCACCGATTTGCGCTTTATCTGCATTTAAAGCAAAAAGCTGAGCTTGTTTTTGTAAGCTGTCTAAATCGTTACCCGCTAATTGGATTTCAGCTCTTGGATGAGTCACTTGAATTGCTGCATTTTTCGCTAAAGTACGAGATTTCAAACTTTCACGGAAATAGATAGCTTCTTTCGCATAACCGACAATACGATCAGAATCAAAATTAACATTAGTTAACGTAGAGAAAAAAGCACGAGGAGCGAAGCTATCTACATCATGATCAATAATACCAACGCTACGTGCTGCTAAAGCCCACGCTGAAAGCCCTTCTAATACCGCAACGAGTAAATCTTGAAGATCAGACGTTTCTGCTGTTTTACCACACATACCTTGCGCATAGGCACAACCATTACCTACAGGCGTTTTCATTGTTTGTTCACATTGCACACAATACATATCGTATTCCTTCTAATAAAAGATAACGCTTTATTTTTATAAGTTGCATTTTAGATGCAACATAAGAATACGCCATTTTTATCAGAGAGAAAGTGCAATATTGAACAATTTAAATGTTGTTTGATCTAACGCAATTTCTAGCAAATCTTTTAATATCTCTTTTTTCATCCTTTGATTTTGCTTACACCTCAAAAAACTGTCTAAACAAGAGAGCGTTACTGCATTACGCCGATGATGACTAAATAAGAAGGAATATTTAAGAATTATTGATGGTTATTTTTTGTTTAATCATATAAAGACTGAGAGATGAAACGATTAAGTTTACCCATTTTTGTTAAGTCAGTAATATTCATTACTATTTTTTATCGTTAATATCACCTATTGCATCAATAGCTAATCAAATTTTCTCAATTGATATATGTTATTAGCACGAGTATTACGAAGTGAAACTACACATTTGAATGATGCTCATCCCTACATTGGAGATTAAAAATGATTAAATTAAATAATGTTCCATCAGAATTTCGCCCTCTAGAAAGTTACAAAATGCTAATTGGAGGAGAATGGGTATCTAGCACATCACAAAAAACAACCAAAACCTATAGCCCTGCTACGGGTGAATTATTAAGTGAATACCAATCTGGTAGTGCTGAGGATGTTGAACGCGCAGTGAGCGCTGCACGTAACGCATTCAAAACATGGAGTAAAACATCACCTGCTGAACGTCAATCCCTCTTATTAAAAATCGCAGATCGCTTAGAGCAAGAGCAAGAACGCTTTGCTTGGATAGAATCGCTCGATAACGGCAAACCACTCAATGAGTCGAAAAACATAGATTTACCTGCCTCTATTGACCATTTTCGATATTTTGCAGGCGTGATACGCTCTCATACCGATGAAAGTGCCGTCCTAGACGAAAATACCATTAGCCTTGTTATTCGCGAACCGATTGGTGTTGTGGGTCAAATTATTCCGTGGAACTTCCCATTATTAATGGCAGCATGGAAATTGGCGCCAGCGATTGCGGCAGGTGATACGGTAGTTATTAATCCAGCAACACTGACTTCCCTTTCATTATTAGAGCTAGGTCGTATTTTAAATGAAATATTACCAGCGGGTGTGATTAATATTGTGACGGGACGCGGATCGGTTGTAGGACAAGCTATTTTAGAGCATGAAGACATTGATAAACTTGCATTTACAGGTTCTACCAATGTGGGTTATACCGTCGCAGAAGCCGCAGCGAAAAAAATGGTTCCAGCAACATTGGAATTAGGCGGTAAATCAGCCAATATTGTGTTCCCTGATGCAAATATGAAAAAAGCCGTCAAATATTCAGCATTAGCTATCTTGATGAACCAAGGACAAGCTTGTGAATCAGGTTCACGTTTGTTCTTACATAAAGATATTCATGATGAGTTTTTGAAAGCATTAAAAACTGAATTTGAGAGCATTCGTGTCGGTGACCCACTTGATCCGAATACGCAAATGGGTACACAAGTTAGTCAAGATCAAATGGATACTATCTTAGGCTACATTGAACTCGCGAAAAAAGAAGGCGCTACTGTTTTAACGGGGGGTGAGCGTATTACTGGTGAAGGTTATGATGACGGATTCTTTGTTCGTCCAACCATCATCATCAACGCAACAAACCAAATGCGTGTAGCCCGAGAAGAAATTTTTGGACCTGTATTGTGTGTTATTCCATTCGATAATGAAGATGAAGTGATCGAAATGGCGAATGACTCTGAATATGGTCTTGGTGGTGGTGTTTGGACTCAAGATATTAACCGTGCTCTACGTGTTGCAAGAGCAGTAAGAACGGGGCGTATGTGGGTTAACACTTATCATGAACTCCCAGCTCACGCACCATTTGGGGGTTACAAGAAATCAGGTTTAGGGCGTGAAACACATAAAATGATGTTAGATGCTTATAGCCAAGTGAAAAATATCTTCATCAGTATGAAAGAATAAGATTTTCTCTCTTTTCTAAATTCTTATAAATATAATATCTATACTCATCTCTTCGCCTTCTCCCCAGAAGGCTTTTTATTATCTGTAATGTCTCATATCTCAAGTTATTACCATAAAAAACCGCATACTTATCACGATAAAGTATACGGTTTTATGTTGTGTTATTAGCCGATAAGTAAGAACGCGTTACTCTGCTTCGGCTTCTTTTTTGCTCACTGAATGAGTTTCTTTATCTAATTCAATATTATCAGCGTTAACATCTTTTATATGATCTCTTGTTAAGCGATAAACAACAGGACTTAATAAAGCTAATGCAATTAAGTTAGGAATAGCCATCATTGCGTTGAGTGTATCGGCTAACAACCACACAAACTCTAATGATTGTGTCGCCCCAACCGGTAACGCAATCAGCCAAGCGATACGAAATGGCATAATAGCTTTAGGCCCAAATAGGTATTGCACACATTTTTCGCCATAAAAACTCCAGCCTAAAATCGTGGTAAATGCAAAAATTGCTAATGCAATCGCCACAATATAGTTCCCCCCCGGAATAGCGATAGAGAATGAAGCTGCGGTTAATGTTGCACCACTTTGTCCTGTAAGCCATTGCCCTGTGATAACAATAGTTAATCCTGTAACAGAACAAACAATGATGGTATCAATAAAAGTTCCCAACATCGCAATCAAACCTTGGCGAACAGGGTTTTGTGTTTTTGCCGTCGCATGGGCAATAGGCGCACTCCCCAATCCCGCTTCATTTGAGAAAACACCACGCGCTACACCAAAACGGATCGCAGCCCAAACAGCAGCCCCCGCAAAACCACCTTGAGCAGCAACAGGTGTAAATGCAGATTTCACAATAAGGATAATGGCATCAGGAATAGCTGTCACATTCAGTGCTAAAACAACAATACCTGCACCAAAATAGCCAACGGTCATAATAGGAACTAATTTACCAGCAACATCGGCAATACGCTTAATACCGCCAATGAGTACAGCTCCGACTAAAACAACGAGCACAATAGCGGTGATTGTCGTTGAAATACCAAAGTTACTTTCCAATACATCAGCCACCGAGTTTGCTTGTACTGTATTACCAATACCAAACCCCGCAAAACTACCAAAGACAGCAAAAACAGTGCCTAGCCAAACCCAATTTTTACCTAAGCCATTTTTAATGTAATACATTGGCCCACCAACATAGTTTCCATATTTATCAACTTCACGGAAACGTACAGCAAGCACGGCTTCTGAATATTTGGTTGCCATTCCCACTAATGCGGTCATCCACATCCAGAACAATGCACCGGGTCCTCCTAAGACAACAGCCGTAGCAACACCAGCAATATTACCCGTTCCGATAGTGGCAGATAGTGCGGTCATCAACGCATTAAATGGCGATATTTGCCCTTCGCCTCTTTTATCATTTTTTTCAAATAAAAGCTTAAACCCTGTACCTAATTTCCTAATAGGTAAAAAACCAAGTCGAAACTGCATAAAAAGACCGATACCGAGAATACCGACAAGCATCGGAACTCCCCATACCACGCCATTTATAGCGCTTAATATATTTGTGATGAAATCCATAATTTACCCTTTTTCGTCCAAATGTTATCTAAATATGTATTTTTTGTTATCAATTACACTAAAGATGAAAAAGTGAAAATATGCTAGAAAAAAAAACGACTAACTCTAAAATTGACTTAGTTATGTGAGAAATATCACTTCATTATTAAATTGCGCTATCATTAGGTTCATCGTTACAATACTTCAATCAAAGTTATGCATAATCATAAATCAGCACAAAACACCCAAAATGAACGACGATTTAATCTGTTCAGAAAAACGCAAGAAACCAACCTTGCACCACTAAAAATCCTGCTATTATCCGCAGTCGTCGGCTCTCTAGCGGGATTGGTGGGTGTTTTATTTGAAAAAAGCGTTAGTTGGGTGATTCATTTTCGACAAGAAGAATTTATTAAAACCTTTACTAATCCTTATATTCTAGCGATCTGCACATTACTTTTTTCCTCTATTCTGGCAATGCTGGGCTATTATTTAGTCAAGAAGTTTTCACCCGAATCAGGGGGATCAGGAATACCTGAAATTGAAGGTGCCATGATAGATATTCGTCCTGTTCGTTGGTGGCGAGTATTACCTATAAAATTTATTGCCAGTATCGGAACTCTAGGTTCTGGAATGGTATTAGGACGAGAGGGTCCAACGGTTCAATTGGGTGCCAATATCGGTCAACTTATAAATGATATTTCTCGAATAAAAGATAAAGAGTCTCGTCATACTCTATTAGCTACGGGAGCCGCCGCAGGATTAACCGCGGCGTTTAATGCTCCTCTGGCTGGTATTTTATTTATTATTGAGGAGATGCGACCTCAATTTAAATACAGTCTTATTTCAATTAAAGCAGTCTTTATTGGCGTTATTATGTCTTGCATTGTTTTTCGCCTATTTAATGGTGAAGGAGGTGTTATTCATATCGGTAAATTTTCATCCGCACCACTAAATACACTCTGGTTGTATTTAATTTTGGGTATGTTATTTGGCATTATTGGCGTTATATTCAGTAAACTACTTTTCTATGTCCAAACCCAATTTCAGCATTTCTATCAAGATAAAACATCACGTTTTGTTTTAACTGGTGGCATTATCGGTGGACTTTGCGGTTTATTAGCATTAATTATTCCTGAAATAACCGGCGGTGGATTTAGTATTATTCCTGCGCTTAGTACAGGACAATATTCCCTTATTGCACTATTACTTTTCTTTGTTTTACGAACTATCACATCCATCATCAGTTTTGCTTCTGGTGCTCCTGGCGGTATATTCGCCCCTACTCTGGCATTAGGTACTCTATTTGGTAGTGCATTCGGATTAACTGCAACCTTACTTTTCCCTGATTATCAAATTCAAATTGGTACGTTTGCTATTGCAGGAATGGGGGCTTTATTTGCAGCAACGGTAAGAGCACCTCTAACGGGGATCGTCCTCGTATTAGAAATGACCGATAATTATCAACTTATCCTGCCGATGATCATTACCTGTTTAGGTGCAACGATGTTGGCACAGCTATTAGGTGGTCGCCCTATTTATACGGTTTTATTAGAACGGATATTGCAAAAATCTGAGGAAAAAGAACAAAAAAACCAAACCCTCGATATTAAAAGCGATAACTCACCACAACAATAAAACTCGCTTAAGCAGATAAAAAATACCCCAAAGTTGGTGTCCAACTTTTGGGGTGCAGTTCATATTTGGGGTATTTAAAAAGAGATGAGAGTTATTAACTATTTTTTGCGTGCGATTAAAGTAGCAAAATTTAAGGCAATACGATTGCCATTTGCATCTGTTTTATGTAAATGCCCAGGATCCTCATTATATTTAATAATTTCCCATTCTTTATAATAATTCGCTAATTCATTTGGACGTAAAAAGGTTTTAAATGGAATTTCAGCAGGATCACTATTTGGCGTTTCAACAGGGCAAACAATCACATTAATACCATTAGAATTGGTACATTCCTGCATATTTTTAATAATACTTTCAATTCGTTCTCGTTGGCAGAACATCAATACAACAGTTGAAAGAATAATATCGTATTTCTCAGTAAGTGAAGCTTCATTGATATCATATAAGCCACTTTTTACTGCCAATCCTGTTTTGGTTTTAACTGTTTCAATAGCATCAATATGTGAAGCATTAATATCTAACGCTGTCACATCATAACCTTGAGACGCTAAATAGAAGCTATTTCGACCACGACCGGCACCTAAATCTAACACCTTGCAAGGCTGAGTAAACGTTGCCATATAGCGTACTTCAGAATGCGGTAATGATAAGTCGTTTTCTTTAAATAGCTTATCTTCTGGGGCACATAAAAAAGAGAGCTGACAACGTACATCATCACTTGCTTTATCTATTTTATGCCACTGTTGAGGTTGAATTAACGGCGGTTGCTCCTCAGTATTACACTCAACTGAAATTTGTGAGCCATCATCATTAAAAACAACAAAGGTCATGTTACCTTGCAATACTCGCATTTGGGCATAAGTGCCTTCCTTTGTATTATGGCGTTCTAATAACGCTAAAGGAATGGATGTACGAGTCCACTCTGGCATTGTTTTATAACTTACAAGTTCCATAATTCAACCTCAATAAGATGCATTTTAAATACATCTTATGGTAATCATTATCTTTCGTAAAGAAAGTTTTATCAAAATTATGATTTTAAATATTTGTTTAAAAGCAAATTAGTCACATCAGATGAAGAAATAGATTCGCCACACAAAACTTTCATCATAATTTCTTTACCTAATGATGCTAAAGAAAACAACATGTCTGGGCGTAACCTGCTGATTTTATCTCTATTTTCATCTTGATTAATAATAGTGATCAATTTGGCATCAACATTAGAACATTCTTGGATTGTCAGTAAAATAAAGGTATTTTCTGCGTCACTTTCAGATAAAGTAACAACCCAACTCGCTTTCGCAATATTAGCTGATAGCAATGTTTTAAGATTCGTTGGATCACCTTCAATAATATTGACTTGTGCGTCATAAGAAGCTTTACTTTTATCGGTACAAATCGCAATAACGGGTTTCCCTTGTTCTCTTAACCCTTTTTCCAATTGAGAAGCTAATACCGATGAACCAATAATAATAAAATGATTATGCATTTTAGCGATCCTTTTCTTAACAATATCGCGAGTGCCGCGCGCAAGAAATCCCATGACATACACAATGGAAGTAGTAAAAACAGTTATTCCCAAGATAACAACAGTGAGAGTAAAAATACGCGCATTCGTGCTAATTGGCACAATATCGCCAAATCCGAGTGTCGTCATACAGACAATAGAAAAATAAAACGCATCCATCAACGTTGTAATATGTGGCTTAAATTCATCACCAATATAAAGACTTCCTAGCATTGAGAATAACAGTAAAGAAAGGATACAGATAAAAGCCACAAAGCCAGCACTAGTTAAACTATGATGTGGAAATGCACGCCAACTTATTAACAATCCAATCAATAAAGTAAAAGAAAAATAGGATTGAAAGTCCATTTGTTGATAAACAGCAACATCAAGAAAAACAATGGTGGCTAATAAAATCAAAGAAACACACCACGCAATTCTGGCGCCAAGATACATAAATATTGAAAGTAAAATTAATGCACAACCTAACATTACCTTTGGTATATCGAGAAGTTTTAATACACCTAAGGATTTAAGCCATGCTGAAAAACCATGGATTTCCCAATCCAGATAAATACCACGAGACAGCAAAATAGAGTAAATGATAAAAATACCATTTAAGATAAGTAATAAAGACATCATTTTTCTTGTCACTTTAGATGTCTCTATCACATTTAGTATTACAGATAATTTCATATTAGATATTGTGAATACCCAGCTAGTTATTTAAAGGAATATGATCTAATCCTTGAAATTTAAAAGGCTCTGCAGGTTTAAAATGACTTGTCGCATTAGCTGAATAGATTATCGACTGCTCCTCACCTAATGGTAATGTCATCACTTTCCCACTCTCTTTTGAAAAATCAATTTCCTTTAAATTAACCCAAAAAGTATTCGGCGATAATGCTGATTCGAAAAAATATAATTGTTTTTTATGATCAGCCACGGTTCTCCAGCGTGTGGATGAAATTTCTGGTGATTCAACCGTACTTAATCCATAAGGTACAGATACATTTCTGATCACACCAAATACGCTAGCGAGCGATTTTTTACTCGATTGAGCTTTAGGAATGGCATTCACATAAAAAGAAGCTCTGGCAAAACGATCTGAAGCACGATTAGTCCCTGGTAACATTACGGTTCCACCGATTTGTTGCCAATAACTATTCAACGCTAATTGTTCTGAAAAAATAGGAGAATTCGTCATCACTTGATACTCTTTGCTGTGATGAATCACTTGTTTACCATTTATATATTCAATGATGGCGCTATCTCCCGTTGCATCTGAAAGCGAAAGATGTAGTGTTGCCATTCTATCTTGTCCAGGAACTTTATCCGTCAATACAATAAAAGGCTCACTGTCTAATGCATTCACAGCTTCTTCAACTGAAGCAAAATTATCTAACACATACTGCGCCCATGCAGAAATTGAAATAGCCGGTTTTTCTTTGGTATATGCAGGATAATCCGATTCCGCCAACCACAATAAATTAGCTACTAAACCTTTTTCATTCATACCATCTGTCGTAGAAATATCATAACCAGATGCAATCACACTTCCATATTTAGATGTCCATTTTATCGAGTTATCACCGGCTTCTCCTGAGCGTTGCATCCCTTGTGGAAATATCCATAAATTCGTTCCTATGTCATATTTCCAGTCCATTGAACGAGCCGTAATAATTTGGTTATTGTCACCTAAATAAACAAGCCGAGTACATGCATCAACATCCGTAATACCTATTGTGAAAAAACTAGATATAAGTAGAGTCCTCAAAAAAGTATGACGTAATTTTTTCATTATTAACTCTTTCCTGTTAAATAAGTGGATGGCTTCTTTGTTATAACCGCTCTTTGCGCTTACTTAAAATCGATAAAGCCTCAAAGTAAATATTAATCCTATTAAAAAATAAGAATTATTAATTAAGTATAAGGTCATTCATCATAATTGTGCATAAAAAAACCGATACCTTAAAGTATCGGTTTATAAATCATCTAGGTAATAAGAGGCTTTATTGCTCTACAGAAAGCACATTTAATTACGCCTTTTTTACACCTTCAACAGAGATAATCAGCTCTGCTTCTTGTGATTTTGGTCCTAAGTCTGATTTAAAATTAAACGCTTTCAGATTCACTTTACCAGTTGCTTCAAAACCAGCCCGGTAACCTTTCCAAGGATCGGTACCTTCGCCAATTAATTTTGCATTTAATGAAACTGGCTTAGTCACGCCATTTAATGTTAAATCACCTGTAACTACATAGTTTTCGCCATCACGAATAACTTGGGTTGAGACAAATCGAGCTTCAGGATATTTGCTTGCATTAAAGAAATCAGCGCTACGTAAGTGCTTATCACGCTCTGCGTGATTAGTGTCTAAGCTTCCCGTTTTAATCACAACATCAACTTTATCTTTTGATGGATCTTCTTTATCGTAACTAAATGTACCATCGAAATCTTTAAAAGTACCGTATAACCAGCTATAGCCTAAATGTTGGATACGAAACTGTACAAATGCGTGTTGGCCTTGTTTATCAATAGCATAATCTGCTGCTAAAGCAGTACTTGCATTAAATAACAACGCACCTGCGGTTAAACCGAATAAAGCTTTCTTAAACATTGTTATCTCCATAATTCATTTTATAAGTTTAATTATTTAGTCCGCATTCCTAGCATGCGTTTTAACGTGACATCTTTATCAATAAAGTGATGTTTTAAAGCACCAGCAGCATGTAATAGCGATAATAAAACCACCGCCCAAGCTAAATAAAGATGAATATCACCGGCTAAATCCGCTTGTTCGGCTTCCCCTGTAAAAATGGCAGGCACAGAAAACCAATCAAATACAGATATTGCTTGTCCATCAGCGGTTGAAATTAAATAACCACTAATCAGAATAGAAAATAAGATTAAATATAAAAGCATATGTGCAATATGAGCACTAATACGTGTCAATTTACTGTAACTTGATAACGCTTTAGGCGGTGGAGAGATCCAACGCCATATCACACGCACGATCAAAATAATAAATAAAAGAATACCAATACTCTTGTGTATTTCAGGTGCCGAATGATACCAACTATCATAATACCCTAGCGTTACCATCCACAACCCTAAAGCAAACATACCATAGACAGTAAGCGCCGATCCCCAGTGTAAAAGGAGTGACAAATGTCCATAGCGAGACGCATTATTTCTCCATTGCATAATAAAAATCCAATAGTTACTAATTCATTAAAATAATGTTATCTAGTTTAGTAGATCGAGAATAAATTGTTAGCCCATAATTCAACAAATAATTTGCTTATCATTATCAATAATAATCAATAAGTAATGAGCTCTTATTAGTCACCTTGTTGATTATCTAATCAATGACATTGTTGGATCAGCTTTTTTTTCAAAAGAAGATAGGTGTATTGGCTGGTGTTTATGTACATAATAAAAAGAATAGATATAGAGATAAAAATAAGAAGAAAACTAATACAACAATTATCTAACTATAAAAACAATTGTATTGTCAACTTATCCTAAATTAGAACTTATTAAACAAAATACAATAATAATGAGAGGAAGCGTAAAAAAACCGGATAACCAGCGCATTTCGCGTACAACACCAAAAATAATACCAACAATACAAACAAAAAATATCACCGGCATCATTTCTGAGTAATGATCATGACAATAGTGCATTAATAAATTAATCCACGAGTGATCGTTTTGCATATAAAAATTTCAACCAATAAAAATAAATTTTAATTAAGATAGTGATAAATTACTATCATTAACAAATAAAACAAGTGTTGTATTATAAATATCAATCATTGCGCACAAAGATATTAAAACACTTCACATTTTAAATAGAGATGATATTATCAAAAAAAAATAGCTATATAAGTCAAATTTTTAACAATATAAAACAAGCAATGTCAAATAAAACAAAATCACTCAAATAAAACCAATATCATTATTAATATCACTTTAGTTAAATGAAATAATAATTTCATTTAATTTCAAATAGAGAAAATTAATTCCGAAAGGTTATAATAAAATTAATAAAGAATAAATAAAATAGAGTTTTAAACATCAAATAATTACCTTTAGGTCATTAATTTATTTGGAATTAACTCTATATTTCATTTTAATTACTATTAGCTAAAAACATTCAAATACCACGCAAAAAACACTACAATTACAATAGTATTTTTATTGAGGGCACTATGTCTACTGCAACAAATCTGAATGAACTACAGGAACAAGTTCGCTCCCGCTATAATGGATTAAGTAAAAGGCTACAGCAGGTTGCACATTATCTACTTGATAATAAAAACAGTGTGGCATTTGATACAATTGCGATCCTTGCAGATAAAGCAAATGTTCCTCCATCGACATTAATTCGTTTTGCCAACGCATTTCATTTCAATGGCTTTAATGAAATGAAACAATTATTTCAAAATCACTTGATGAATGAAATGGCAAATGAAAATGAAAATTTAACTTATAAACAAAAATATAAAGAGGAGCCTCCTAATCTGAATGAGCCAGCCTATATTTTGCAAGAATTTGCACAAGCAAATAGCCATTCATTGCAACAATTGGCAAATCAGACTCACAGAGAAATGTTAAATAAAACATTACAATTGCTCGAAAACGCTGACACAATTTATATTTGTGGCTTTCATCACTCATTCAGTGCTGCAAGTTATTTTTTTCATGCTCTCTCGCATATCCCTTGTGAGGTTGTTTTTGTCAACAACCTAGGTGGGATGTACAAAGAGCAATTAAGAAATATTACACATCGTGATGTGCTCTTTGGTATTCACTTCCATCCATATTCAGATGAAATGCAAAAAATGTGTGAAATGGCGACTTACAAAGAAGCCAAACAAATTATTGTTACTGATAGTCCAATTAGCCCATTAGCAAGTTTAAGCGATGTTTGTTTAACGGTTAAAGAAGCTCAAATAAAAACCTTTCGTTCTCAAACTTCAACAATGTGTTTGCTACAAGCAATTTCTGTCGCTTTTGCTTTTAGAAAAAAACATTAATATTTTTCATCCTGAACTGCATCTTAATTAAGATGCAGTTTTTATAAAATAAATATTTTTAAAAATAATATTTAATGAAATATAACCATTAACCATATATTAAATAGCTTAGTATTTTATTTAAAACTATTTTTAAGAATAAATACAGAATGTTTTATTTGTGATGAGAAAAGCAATCATTTAGCATTAATTTATACCACCAAAGATCATTAAAGGATTAAATTAAATGTTATTTAAAAAATTATTTTTAATTGTTTTCTTATTTCCAAATTTCTCCTATTCAAACGTAAATTCAATAAAAGAAAATAGAGAAGATCCAATAATCATAAATATTCCTAGTATTTCATTAGGCGACCAAAGTAATGCCTCTGGTAATGGTTCAATCGCAATAGGAACAAATAGCCAAGCTAAAAACACACACTCAGTTGCTATTGGTACTAATTCGTTAGCAACGGAAGAAAATACGGTATCATTTGGTAATTTTGAAAATCAACATACTTCTCGATTAATTAATATTAGTGAAGGAAAAAATAATACTGATGCCGTTAACTTTGCTCAAGCCAAAAAACTGGTGGATAAAAATAGAATAGCAACAAATAATACTATTAATCAGCTAAAGAGAACGGTCAGCGCAGATATTAGTAATATCAAAACCCATGTTAATGATTTTGATAAGTATTACAAAAAAAGACAGGCTGAAATCACAGATTCAATTGCTAATTTAGACAAAGAAATTATCGCGTTAGAAAAAAAAGTATTTGCCGGCATTGCTTCATCAGTTGCAATGACGAGCATTCCTTATCTTACTCATCACACCTTAAGTGGCGGAATTGGTATTAGTAATTATCGAACAGGCACAGCATTTGCTGGAGGCGTGCAATATAAACCAAATAACGATATTGCATTTCGATTAAACTCATCCATTAATAGTGAAAAAGAAGTTATTATTGGCGGTGGATTAGCTTATGGTTGGTAAACAATTTTCTTTTCTAGAATCAGATTATTAAAAAATAATTTTTATAACCAAAGCAGTAATAATTTAAGTAATATTACTGCTTTTTATAAAAAAAATTTAATTGATAAATTTAACTTTAGTATTTATAACATATTTTTGTAATATACATTATTTTTTATATACTAGGATTATAAGCTAGAGTCAAAAGGAATAAAAAATGAATTATATATTTCAAAAAATGACTGCTAAAGATATTAATGCAGTAGCGCTACTATTACAGGCAAATTCCGAATCTCAACAAGGTGGATTATATGGTGAATACCCTCTAAATAAAGTTGAAACGATGTATCAAAACAGCACTAACGCCATTGTTGCACTTTACCAAGAAAATATTGTTGCTATTGTTTTTAGCTTTCCTGTTACCTCTTTTTCGATCCCGCCAATTGCTCAAGCTATTCACCAACATTTTCCAGAAATAACACAAAACAATTGGTTTTACGGCCCTGTTTGTATTGATAAATCGCACCGAGGAAAATCACTCTTAAAAGATCTCTACCAACATATCTGTTCTTTACATGGCGGGCATCCTATCGCATTTGTTAATAGCGAAAATATTAGGTCACTAAAAGCACATCAAAAATTAGGTATGGAGATTGTTAAAAATTTTGAGTTTCAAGGTACATCTTGGTGGATCATTAAAGGACAATGAAAACAAACGAAAGAAAAATACTTACACTTTCTATTATCCAACTTTTTGGCTGAAAATGGCGTCTTTTAGGTATTTTTGCTATCGTCATCACAAAATAAATAATTAGCATATAAATCAATATGATACATGAAACAATAAAAAGTTAGTCTATTCTTAACAATATTTCAACTCCTATTTTAGCTGTCAAATTGCTTACAATTTGACACCATTATGTGATCTCCCTTTCAATTCTTGATCTTTCGTTAACTTACTTTTTGATCTTATACAAAAGTATAAATAAGATAAAAGACACCAATTCGAAAGTAAACGTAAAATAGGAGGAAGCAATGACTGTTTCCCGCAGAACTTTTATCAAAGGACTCGCAGCCAGCGGTGCAGCAATGACTGTTTCTACCCCTGTTATTGCTAATTCAGGGAGCTCAACTTCTAATACGCGATCGCGTCCAGATAATGCCCCTAACCTATTAATTGTTTTCCCAGATGAAATGCGTGCTCATGCATTACAGTTTATGGGGGAAGATCCTTCAATTACACCTAATTTGAATAAATTTGCGAAGCAAGCCAAAGTAATGACGCAGATGGCTTCAAACTACCCTCTTTGTTCTCCATTTCGTGGCATGTTTATGACAGGTCAATACCCTGTTCGTAACGGTATTACAGGAAATGCACATGACTACGGTGGCAAAGTGGGTATTGATTTATCGCCTTATGCAAAATGTTGGTCGGATGTTTTAAAATCTCTCGATTACAGCACAGGCTATATCGGTAAATGGCACCTTGATGCACCTTACGAACCGTTTATTGAAAGTTACAACAATCCAATGGAAGGTCGTTATTGGAATGAATGGGCAGCACCAGATAGACGCCATGGTTTTGATTTTTGGTATTCTTATGGCACTTATGATTTACATTTAAAACCAATGTATTGGGCAAACGATACCCCTCGTGATAAACCAATTTACATTGATCAATGGGGACCTGAACATGAAGCAGATATGGCAATCAAGTTCCTCAAAAATGAAAACAATCAATTTAGAGATAATTCAAAACCATTTGCATTAGTGGTTTCAATGAATCCTCCTCATTCACCTTATGATCAAGTTCCGAAAAAATACCTCGATGCTTATCAAGGTAAAACTTCAAAAGAGCTAAATACACGCCCTAATGTACAGTGGGATACTGAATATCAAGAAGGCTATGGACCTCAATATTTCAAAGAATACATGGCAATGGTCAATGGTGTTGATGAGCAATTTGGTCGCATCGTAGATGAATTAGAAAAACAAGGTCTTGCAGATAATACTCTTGTTGTTTTCTTCTCTGATCATGGCAGTTGCTTAGGGGCAAATGGACAAGCAACAAAAAATAATCCTTATGAAGAATCCATGCGTGTTCCTATGATGTTCCGTTTACCAGGTAAAATTAAACCAGGCACTGATGATGCATTAATGTCAGCACCTGATATTTACCCAACTATCTTAGGGCTACTTGGTTTATCAGAATGGATCCCTGATTCAGTAGAAGGTACTGATCTTGCAGATAGAGTAGTCACTGGCAAAGGCGATACAGCAAACTCTCAGCTTTATCTCTTTATTCCTTATGGTGAACCTTCATTTGGTAAACGAGGCGTAAGGACCAAAACTCATACTTTGGTTATAGATAGACAAGATGGACAGCCATTAAAATATACTTTATATGATAATGTAAACGATCCATATCAAATGAAAAATATTGCCAAAGATAATATGCCTTTAATTGAGAAATTAATTAAAGAAGAATTAACCCCTTGGTTGGAAAAAACAGGAGATTCTTGGCGCGCCACTGAATTTATTACGGCAACAACCAATAAATTAAATAAAACAATATCGACATGTAAAGAAAAATAATAAAAATATCTGCGCCATAATTTTATGGCGCTATATATAAACCCAATTCGCTGATATAAAAAATCCTTTTATAAAAAAAAGGAAAGATGTCCTACACCTAAAAATTGACACAAATAAAAGCGAATAAAGAATTGGATATATACCATGAACAAACTTCGTATTGCTCTTTTCTTACCTCTTCTTGGCTTAGGTTTAACTTCTTTTCATTCTCAGGCAGCTAATGTCAACGCCATGTTTTCTTGGGAAACGGCAGATTACGATACACCAAATAACTATGCGGGTTATCGTGTAGATTTTAATATTAATCCAGATAAGTCTAACTGGTATTTCGATGTTGGTTTTCGTCAACGTGAGCATGACAATAAGAACCGTTATCAGCGTTATGATTTACAGGGTAGTTATCGTTTTAAACTAAATAATGGTTGGATCCAACCAGGTTTAAAAGTGCGTCAAGATCTCACTAACTATGATAATGGCAACCGATTAACTATTGATTTTTATGAATCAAAAACCAATTACCAATTTCCAATTAATAAAGATTGGTTTTTAACAGGTAGCGTTTTATTTGGCTTACAAAAGAAAGAAGACAAACGTAGTAATGGCGTTACAAACACGGATTACTTAGGTTGGGAAATCGAGCCCGGTCTACGTTATTTTGTCACTCCTAATATTAATACAACCGTTGCTTATTTTGATGGTGGTAAGCAAGCAATACGACATGAAGAATACGACACAAAAGAAACAAACCATAATCAACAATTACGTATGTATGTAAATTGGACGACACCAATAGGATTAATTGTTTCTCCATCAATGCGTAAATCTATTTTCGGAAAAATAGAAGACAGAACAAATAAAGGCGTTTATATCGAAAAAGATATGACACGTTATACCCTACAAATGGCTTATCAAATATCACCTCAATGGCGAGTCATGACGGAGTATTATAATGAACGAGTTGAAAATAAAAATGATGGCAGTAAATCAACTCAGGATTATTTCAAAGTTTCATTCCGAGCAACATTCTAATAATTAAAATCATATAATTGTTCATGGAGTTATATTGTGAAAAATAAAAAATTGTTATTTTTGAGCGCTGCTATTTTATCAGCTATTTATGGTTCAGCATGGGCGACAGAATGTGATCCCACTTTAAATATCTGTGAAACGGTTAATGTTAATGACGGTAATACCGCTCAAATAAATAAAGATATCACTGTTTCTCAAGGTGATGGCGTTGTATTTAATGGCTCATCAACAGAATACAAAGCTCAAGCAATTACAAAAAATATTACTGTAACGGGTGATGGCGCAAGTGCTATCAAGATAAACCAAGGGGCTTCATTTAGCAGTAATATCAACCTAAATGGTGCTAACGTAACCAGTGAAAATGGCACAGCCATATTAGTTGAAGGTGATTTCCCTAAACGAGGTACTGGCGTTTATGTAAGAGACGGTGCCATTATTCGTGGAAAAACGGCAGCTATTGATTTTAGAACACTGAAAACAGGCTTTAGAAGTGATGTAAATGGAGAGATCCACGGTGATATTCTAGGCAATGGGCATGCTGATACTAAAATAAATTTTGCTTATCAAGGCGGTGCTCAAAATGCCTTATTTGATGGGTATAAAATTACAGGTGTTCCATTAATTGAAAACCATGGCAATTTAACTATCCAAGGAAAAGACAAAACGATCCTCTGGGAAGGTAATTTCATGAATAAGGAAAATAGCCAGCTAATTTTCCGCCTTGATGATAATACCAATACTGATGAAACTATTCTTCATGTTGACGGGGATGTCACCTTTAAAAAAGGTAGTCAAGCCAAATTGGATTTTAAAGGCACTAGTGTCAATAACATTATAAATAAAGATATTATTTTAATTTCTTCCAATTCAGCAATTAAAGATGAAGCTGGAATTACGGTTACTGACGCCAATGCTATTGCACCTGATGTTTCCCCTTTATTAGAAAAAACTGATTCATGGCTAGAAACTACGCCACCTAATATTAGTGGTGGTGTTAGTGGCAACCAGTTAGTTGCACGTTATGGTATTAGCTATGAAGGTGGCAATAATTTTATTAGTGCAGCTGAACGTGGTGGTGTCAATGAAAATGGATTAGCAGCAGCTAATTTTGTTATTCCAACTGTTTTAAATGAATTCAATAATACACGTAGCCAAGTTTCAGATGAAGCACTGAGTCTATTAGTCGCGGCTGGAAATGACGATAATAATATTGCTGCGTTATCGAATGATTTAGCCCCTATCGCTGATGGCAGTGATATTCAAGCCGGTTTAATGATGGTTGAAGATATGCGAAATAATATCTCTCACCGTTTTTTACGCTATGATAATCAATTACCTGTAGAAGAAAGAGAAGCTGGCTGGAATAGTTGGGCGAATATGCTATACGGTTACGGCACACAAAGTAATCAAGGTGGCATTAACGGTTACAACACTTACCGTACAGGTATTCAAATCGGTACTGATTACGAAATTAATCAAGATGCTCTTATCGGTGTTTCTTTTGCTTATAACTACGCCAAAGCTGATGCGAAACAACGTAACGCAAGCAAAGAAATTAACCATTTTGAATTTATGCCTTACACCGGTTGGTATAGTGACACATTATTCCTAAACGGTAATTTAAATATTGGTTATTACACTGTCGATAGCGAGCGTGATATCGGTGGCAATACCGGATGGCAAGGAAATACCAAAGCAAAAGGTGATTACTCTGGTGTGCAATTAGGCTATCAGATTAATGCGGGAACCTATTTTGATTTTGATTTCATCCATATTAAACCGATGCTGACTTACCAATATCAATGGCTCAATATTGATTCTTGGGAAGAAACAGGCTCTGCATTATCTATGCGTACTTATGGCCAACGCTATGCTGTTAATCAATTAGGTGGTTCAGTTGCTTTATGGAATAGCTATCAAACTTCTTATGGCAAATTAACACCATCCCTTAATCTGCGTTACTTTAAAGATATTGCTGGTGACAATAATATTAATCAACGCCATAGCCTTACCTATTTTAATACAGGGGGAAGTACCTTTGATATTAAAGGAAATCGTGTTGGTGGTGACATTATTAGTGCTGAAGTAGGGGCAAATCTCGATATTACCCAGTCGTTGAATTTAGGTACAACAATGGGATATCAGCGTTATGACAAATTCAATGAAGGACGCATTGGCTTCACCGTTAGCCAACGTTTCTAAGGAGAAAAATAATGCCGATATTTCGCTTTACTGCACTTGCTATAACATTGGGGCTATTATCAGCCCCTTATAATGCAATGGCTGCAACAAACAATCCTGCATTTGATCCTAATAATCTGATGCAGTCTGAAATATATCATTTTGCCCAAAATAACCCGTTAGCTGATTTCACAACAGATAAAAACTCGACACTGACGTTATCTGATAAACGTAGCATTATGGGAAACCAATCTCTTTTGTGGAAATGGAAAGGTGGAAGTAGCTTTATTTTGCATAAAAAGCTGATTGTACCGACAGATAAAGAAGCGTCTAAAGCATGGGGACGCGCATCTACCCCTGTTTTATCATTTTGGCTTTATAACGAAAAACCCATTGATGGCTATCTCACTATCGACTTAGGGGAGAAAC
This sequence comes from Proteus alimentorum, assembly GCF_002607735.1. Taxonomy (GTDB): domain Bacteria; phylum Pseudomonadota; class Gammaproteobacteria; order Enterobacterales; family Enterobacteriaceae; genus Proteus; species Proteus alimentorum. The sequence goes on along the minus strand of NZ_NBVR01000024.1, from coordinate 158,478 downwards.
TCAATTCAACCAGTGAAGCGCAAGCAGGATTTAAAGTAAAATTGAATTTCACTGGCTGGCGTGCTGTTGGGATCTCTTTAAATAACGATCTTGAAAATCGAGAGATGACCTTAAATGCCATGAATACCTCGTCAGAAGGCTCTCAAGATAGCATCGGTCGTGCTTTGGGTGCAAATGTTGATAGCATTCGCTTTCAAGCCCCTGCTAGTGTGGGGCAAGGTGAAATCTATATCGATCGCATCATGTTTTCTATCGATGATGCGCGCTATCAATGGTCTGATTATCAAGTGAAAACACGTTTATCAGAGCCTGAGATCCAATTTCATAACGTACAACCTCAGTTACCAGTAACGCCCGAAAATTTAGCTGCGATTGATCTTATTCGCCAGCGCCTAATTAACGAATTTGTTGGCGGTGAAAAAGAGACAAATCTCGCACTAGAAGAAAATATTAGTAAATTAAAAAGTGATTTTGATGCACTTAATATTCGCGTTTTAGCGGATGGAGGAATACAAGGGCGACATCTGATCACAGATAAACAAACTATTATTTATCAGCAAGAAAACCTTAATTCTCAAGATAAGCCACTTTTTGATAATTATGTCATTCTTGGTAACTACACAACATTAATGTTTAATATCAGCCGTGCTTATGTTCTTGAAAAAGATCCGGCACAAAAAGCCCAGTTAAAACAGATGTACTTATTAATGACAAAGCACTTATTAGACCAAGGCTTTGTTAAAGGGAGTGCATTAGTCACAACCCATCACTGGGGATACAGTTCTCGTTGGTGGTATATTTCTACACTATTAATGTCTGAGGCCTTAAAAGAAGCAAATCTACAAACTCAAGTTTATGATTCATTACTGTGGTATTCACGAGAGTTTAAAAGTAGTTTTGATATGAAAGTAGGAGCAGATAGTTCAGATTTAGACTATTTCAACACCTTATCTCGTCAACACTTAGCCTTATTACTACTAGAGCCTGATGATCAAAAGCGCATCAACTTAGTTAATACTTTCAGTCATTACATTACTGGTGCATTAACGCAAGTACCACCAGGTGGTAAAGATGGCTTACGTCCTGATGGTACAGCGTGGCGACATGAAGGTAACTATCCAGGTTACTCTTTCCCTGCCTTTAAAAATGCCTCTCAGCTTATTTATTTACTACGCGGTACACCATTTGCAGTGGGTGAAAGCGGTTGGAATAACCTGAAAAAAGCAATGGTATCAGCATGGATTTATAGTAATCCTGAAGTCGGATTACCTCTTGCTGGGCGGCATCCTTTTAACTCGCCGTCGTTAAAATCCGTCGCTCAAGGCTACTACTGGCTTGCAATGTCGGCAAAATCATCTCCTGATAAAAAGCTCGCTTCTATTTATCTTGCGATTAGTGATAAAACTCAAAATGAGTCGAGTGCTATTTTTGGCGAGACTATTGCGCCCGCAGCTTTACCTCAAGGCTTCTATGCCTTTAATGGTGGTGCTTTTGGTATCCATCGCTGGCAGGATAAAATGGTGACACTGAAAGCTTATAACACCAATGTTTGGTCATCTGAAATTTATAACAAAGATAACCGCTATGGTCGTTATCAAAGCCATGGTGTAGCCCAAATAGTCAGTAATGGCTCACAGCTTTCACAAGGCTATCAACAAGAAGGTTGGGATTGGAATAGAATGCCAGGAGCAACCACTATTCATCTTCCTCTTAAAGAGTTAGACAGCCCTAAACCTCATACGTTAATGCAACGTGGAGAACGTGGATTTAGTGGAACATCTGCCCTTGGTGGTAAATATGGCATGATGGCATTCGATCTTCTTTATCCTGCCAATCTTGAGCGTTTTGATCCTAACTTTACGGCGAAAAAAACGGTATTAGCCGCTAATAATCACTTAATTTTTGTCGGTAGCAATATAAACAGTAGTGATAAAAATAAAAATGTGGAAACCACCTTATTTCAACATGCCATAACTCCATTATTAAATACTATTTGGATTAATGGACAAAAGATAGAGAGTTTCCCTTACAAAACAACGCTAAAACAAGGTGATTGGATAATCGATAGCAACGGTAATGGTTATTTAATTACTCAAGCTGAAAAAGTGAATGTCAGTCGTCAACACCAGACTTCGGCTGAAAATAAAAATCGCCAACCTACAGAAGGAAACTTTAGTTCAGCGTGGATTGATCACAGCGTTCAACCTAAAGATTCTAGTTATGAGTATATGGTCTTTTTAGATGCAACTCCTGAAAAAATGGGAGAAATGGCAGAAAAATTCCGTAATGGTAATGGGCTATATCAGGTTCTTCGTAAAGATAAAGATATTCATGTTATTTACGATAAACTCAGCAATGTGACGGGATATGCCTTTTATCAATCCGCTTCAATTGACGATAAATGGATCAAAAAAGTCGATAAACCCGCCATTGTTATGACACATCAGGAAGGAAATACACTGACTATTAGTGCTGTAACCCCTGATTTAAATATGACACGCCAAAAAGCGGCAACTGCCGTTACTATCAATGTCATCGTCAACGGGAAATGGCAACCTACTGATAAAAATAGCAAAGTAAAATATCACGTTTCAGGTGATAACACTGAACTCACGTTTACCAGCTACTTTGGTATTCCACAAGAAATCAAACTTACCCCTCTCTCTTGATCTCATTAAAAGGAACGCACTTGCGTTCCTTTTTTATTTGTAGGAAATCTGATTATGCTAATAAAAAATCCTTTAGCCCACGCAATGGCATTAAGCTTATGTTTATCATTACCCGCACAAGCATTACCTTCTCTTTCTCATGAAACTTTCGGTGATATTTATCTCTTTGAAAATGAAATACCCAGTACCCTCACCATTTCAAATAATGATCAATTATCACTAAGTAAACAGCATGCTAAAGATGGAGAACAATCGCTCAAGTGGCAATATCAACCACAATCAACATTAACGTTAAATAATATAGTTAATTACCAAGACGATAAAAACACAGCTATACCACTCACTTTTATGATGTGGATTTATAATGAAAAACCTCAAGCCTCCCCATTAACATTGCAATTTAAGCAAAATAATAAAATTGCATTAAGTTTTGATACTCAGCTTAACTTTACGGGATGGCGAGGTATTGCGGTGCCTTTTCGTGATATGCAAGGCTCGGCAAAAGGTCAGTTGGATCAATTAGTGATAACAGCCCCAGATCAGGCAGGAACGCTCTTTTTTGACCAAATTATTATGAGTGTACCTTTAGATAATCGTTGGGCAGTTCCTGACTATCAAGTACCGTACGTCAATAATGCCGTAAATACGATGGTCAGTAAAAACTGGAGTGCTTTACTGATGTACGATCAGATGTTTAAAGCTCATTACCCAACTCTAAATTTCGATACTGAGTTTCACGATGATCAAGCTGAAATGGCATCAATTTATCAGCGCTTTGAGTATTATCAAGGAATTAACAGTGATAAAAAAATCACTTCAGACATGCTAGATAAAAATTTAGCTCTATGGGAAAAACTAGAATTAACACAACATACGGATGGATCAATAACAGGAAAAGCTCTCGATCACCCTAACCGACAACACTTTATGAAAGTTGAAGGTGTATTTAGTGACGAGACGAAAAAAGCATTACTTGATACCAATATGCTAAGAGATGTGGGTAAAACACTTCTCCAAACTGCTATTTACTTACGTAGTAATTCCTTATCAGCAGTCGATAGAAAAAAATTAGAAGATCTCTATTTATTAGGAACTCGTTACGTCCTTGAGCAAGGTTTTACACGAGGTAGTGGTTATCAAATTATTACTCATGTTGGATATCAAACCAGAGAGCTTTTTGACGCATGGTTTATTGGTCGTCATATACTTGCAAAAAATAACCTTTTAGCACCTACTCAACAAGCAATGATGTGGTACAACGCCACAGGTCGAATTTTTGAAAAAGACAATGAAATCGTTGATGCAAACGTTGATATTCTCAACACGCAATTACAGTGGATGATAAAAAGCTTACTGATGTTGCCAGATTATCAACAACGTCAACAAGCCTTAGCCCAACTACAAAACTGGCTTAATAAAACCATACTAAGTTCAAAAGGTGTTGCCGGTGGTTTCAAACCTGATGGCTCTATTTTTCATCATTCGCAACATTATCCTGCTTACGCTAAAGACGCATTTGGTGGTTTAGCACCAAGTGTTTATGCATTGAGTGATTCCCCTTTTCGCTTATCGACTTCAGCACATGAGCGTTTAAAAGATGTTTTGTTAAAAATGCGTATCTACACCAAAGAGACTCAAATTCCTGTGGTATTAAGTGGTCGTCATCCCACTGGATTACATAAAATAGGGATAGCACCATTTAAATGGATGGCATTAGCTGGCACACCGGATGGTAAACAAAAATTAGATAGCACATTGGCTGCGGCCTATGCAAAATTAGATAACAAAGACAGTTTTGAAGGTATTAAAGCTGAAAATGAACCCACGGGTGCATGGACGATGAACTATGCTTCGATGGCGATACAGCGCAGAACATCAACTCAGTTACCACAACAAAGTTGGCTTGCGATTGCTCGTGGTTTTAGTCGTTATCTTGTGGGTAATGAAAGTTATGAAAATAACAATCGTTATGGCCGCTATTTACAGTATGGCCAATTGGAAATCATTCCAGCTGATTTAGCTCAATCCGGATTTAGTCATGCTGGATGGGATTGGAATCGGTACCCAGGAACAACCACAATCCATCTTCCATATAACGAACTTGAGGCAAAACTTAATCAATTACCTGCTGCGGGTATTGAAGAAATGTTGCTTTCAACAGAAAGCTATTCGGGAGCCAATACACTTAATAATAACAGTATGTTTGCCATGAAATTACATGGACACAGTAAATACCAACAACAAAGCTTAAGAGCCCATAAATCCTATTTCTTATTTGATAATAGAGTGATTGCATTAGGTTCTGGTATTGAAAATAATGATAAACGACATACGACAGAAACAACACTATTCCAATACGCGGTCCCTAAATTACAATCCGTAATGATTAATGGCAAAGAGGTTAATCAATTAGGCACTCAATTAACTTTAAATAATGCAGATACTTTAATTGATCCGGCTGGTAATTTATACAAGCTCACTAAAGGACAAACCGTAGAATTTAGTTATCAAAAACAGCATTCACTTGATGATAGAAATTCAAAACCAACAGAACAACTATTTGCAACAGCGGTAATCTCTCATGGTAACGCACCTAGAGATGCAAGTTATGAGTATGCGATAGCGATTGAATCACAAGATAATAAAGCACCTGAGTACACGATATTGCAACATAATAATCAATTGCATGCGGTAAAAGATAAAATCACCCAAGAAGAAGGGTATGCTTTTTTTGAAGCGACACAATTAAAATCACCTCAAGCAATATTATTATCGAGTGATGCACCTACTATGGTGATGGCTAAAGCACAAAACCAACAGTTAACATTGAGTATTGTTAATCCTGATTTAAATTTATATCAAGGCATTGAAGCTGAACAAATTGATAATAATGGAAATCAAGTTGAAGTCAGTGTTTATTCTCGTCAATGGCTAACGGCCGACTCTAAACCAATAAGTAGCACAGTTACCGTAAAAGGAGTGTGGAAATTAGCAACATCTCAATCAGGTGTTATTATTAAACATCAGAATGATAATACGCTTATTACGACTACGACAATACAAGCAACACCTATTGTAATTAGTTTAGTTAAGTAAATAATTTAATATTTCAATTAAAACCCTTCGATATAAAAATACCGAGGGGTTTATTATATTAGCGAATCAATTATTTATTTTAAATAACGAAAACAAATCGAACAATTTATTATTGATAATAAATGTGTTGTGCCCAATGATTATTTTGTTATTCTCTGCGCGGGTGCTTGGATCAATCTGGTTCAAGCATTTTGCAAGCACCAGAAAGAGAAAAGCCCCGATTATGTTATTTAACATTAACCGAGGCGGACTCAAACCCAACAATTTGATTCTGCCTCCATTTTTATCGGAGCGCAAGAGGAAATGAAAAAATATTCTTTAATCGGGCTAATGATCGCCACGATGATAATATCAAGTAACGTATTATTAGAGAATACACTTTTTGTTTATTCATACCAAATAATGGATATTTAATGATTCAGGTTAATATATTTTTTATTTGATATTAATCTTGTGGGGGAGCATTCCCCCACAGTTTCCTTTTTCAATTATTGTGTTTTACTCTAAGCACCCTAATTTACAATAAGAGGTAACAGATTGCTGTTACCTCTTATTTTATTAATTACACCCGTTAGCGAATCAATTATTTATTTTAAATAACGAAAACAAATCGAATAATTTATTATTGATAATAAATGTGTTGTCTCAAATAAATATTTTGCTATTCTCTGCGCGGGTGCTTGGATCAATCTGGTTCAAGCATTTTTTAAGACCCAGAAAGAGAAAAGCCCCGATTATGTTATTTAACATTAACCGAGGCCGCCTCAAACGTGACAACTTGATTCTGCCTCCTTATAGAGGAACTGTCAAGAAGATGAACAAATATTCTCTTATTAGTATGATTGTTATTAGTGTAAATATCACCATATTATTGATAACTTTATTCTATAACAATCCAATTGAGAATTTCACGATTAATAGTGAATATATAAATGTTCAGGTTAAGTTTATCAATAATAAACACTAACCTTGTGGGGGAGAAATCCCCCGCAATTTTCGAATTAAGTTATTACGGTTTAATCTAAGCACCCTAATTTACAATAAGAGGTAACAGGTTATTGTTACCTCTTATTTTATTAAATAAGCATAAAAAAGCCGACCCCTATTTTGGTCGGCATCCTAATTAGGAAAATATTGCGCGGAAGGCATGTAAGGCACAATAAAAACAACAAAGCGTCAATATCAAGGATCTCGCTATTTCACAAAAGTTTTAACACTTCACTCCCTGCTAATAAATAAGCACCAGCACCATAATCCATATTATGTTCAAACTTCACTTCACGAGGGTTAAATGCAGGAAGTTGAACCCAACCTATCATGCCATTGTCATGAATACAGGTTTGTAATGCTGACCATGCTTTATTTAATGCAGGGAAATAAATTTCTTTCTCTAATACTCCCTGATTAATTCCCCATGCAAGTCCATAACAAAAAAGCGCCGTTGCTGAACTTTCAGGTGCAGGAAAATTATCAGGATCTAACAAACTGGTTCGCCAAAAACCATCTGCATGTTGATAATCTAGGATGGATGTCGCTAATTCTTTAAACAACGCAATATAACGTTCACGCCCATGATAATCATCAGGCATATATTGAAGAATACGAGGAACGGAAGCTAAAACCCATCCAATACCACGACTCCAAAATACTTTCTCACCGTTAGCCTCACGCATTTCATTTCCTTGACCATCAGGAATATAACGGTGATCGCGGTAAATCAACCCAGTTTCAGGATCACGTAAATGCTCAATCGCATCCCAATAAGCCGTATGCATATAATCCAAATAACGTCGCTCGCCGGCAATTTCAGCCAATGCAGCAAAACCTGGAGGTGCCATAAAAAGTGCATCACACCACCACCAATCTTCACGACCCGGCTTAGGATCATTAAGCATAATCTCGAATGCTTTAACGGTTGGTTCAAGAATTTCAGATTGTTCAAAAAGCGGGCTTACTGAAAGGTAAGCTTGTACACAAACATGGTCATCCGCAAAACGTGCATTTGGCCCAGTTCTAAACCCTGTATGCAACGTGTAATTTAATACACCATTAAGATACTCTTCGTCTTGTGTTGCTTGCCATGCCGCACTCACGCAGGTCCATAAAACACCGCGTTCCCAATCTGTGTCTTTAATAAAACGTGTTTTACCACTACGACGGCGAACACAGCGAACTTGATTAGCCGACTGATAACGATAAACTCGTTTCATATTTTGCAATACGGTATCTCTTTGCAAAGCCTCTGTATTAGCGTGTTCCATCCTATTTCTCCATGAAATTAACGAGCTAACCAACCACCATCTACTGCAATTGTGTATCCATTAACATAATCACTGGCTTTAGAGGCCAAGAAAATTGCAGGACCTGCAACATCTTCTGGTGTTCCCCAACGCCCAGCAGGAATACGTTCTAAGATAGCCGCATTACGTGCTTCATCGGCACGTAATGCCGCCGTGTTATCTGTTGCCATATAGCCTGGTGCAATCGCATTTACGTTAATGTTGTATTGAGATAACTCCGTCGCTAACGCACGAGTTAATCCCATTACTGCAGATTTACTGGCAGTGTAAGACGGTACGCGAATACCACCTTGATAAGAGAGCATTGAAGCGATATTGATTATTTTGCCACCATCCCCTTGTTTCACAAATTGGCGAGCGACTTTTTGTGATAAGAAGAACAGTGTTTTTTGGTTAATATCAATCACATCATCCCAATCTTTTTCACTAAATTCCAACAAATCTTCACGACGAATAATACCCGCATTATTCACCAGAATATCAATACGCCCCATAACGGAAACCGCTTCATCGACTAAACTTTCTAGTCCATCTTGTTCCATTAAATTTTGAGTAATGTAGTGAAAACGTCGACCCAACGCTTCTACTTGCTGACGTGTTTCTGGTGCATCTTGAATTCCCACACCAACAATATCAGCACCAGCTTGCGCTAAACCGATTGCCATACCTTGACCTAAACCTGTATTACAACCTGTAACAATGGCAACTTTGCCACTTAAATCAAATAAATTCATGACGAAACCTCTTGGGTGTGGCAATCACTGCCACACCTTTTATTATTTGTAGGATAAGAGAAATATGACTATGGGTCGTTATTTCAGATCTTTCATTGCGACGTGATCCATATCGTGGAACACCTGATTTTCACCCACCATCCCCCAAATAAAGGTATAAGATGCAGATCCCACACCGGAGTGAATTGACCAGCTAGGGCTAATAACCGCTTGCTCATTACGTACCACTAAGTGACGTGTTTCAGTTGGTTCTCCCATATAATGGAAAACCACATTGTCATCTTTCATATCAAAATAGAGATACACTTCCATACGACGCTCATGGGTATGGCAAGGCATGGTATTCCATAAGCTGCCCGGCTCAAGAACTGTCATTCCCATGGATAATTGGCACGTTGGCAGAACTGATGGATGTAAGAATTTATAAATAGTACGAACGTTACAGTTTTCTGCATTACCAATTTTTTCTGGTGATGCTTGTTGTTGTGTTATTTTACGCGTTGGGTAAGTATGATGAGCGGGTGCACAATTCATATAAAAACGCGCAGGTGTTTCTACACAGTCGCTAGTAAATTCAACACTTTTAGCGCCCATTCCGATATAAATCGCTTCACGAGCACCAATATCAAACACTTCACCATCAACAATCACTTTGCCAGCACCGCCAATATTGATGGCACCTAATTCGCGTCTTTCTAAAAAGAAATCAACGCCTAATGCTTTACCTGCCATTAGCGCTAAAGGCTGTGTTGTAGGAACAATACCGCCAACAATAATGCGATCTATATGGCTATAAGTGAGATTCATTTCCCCTTCACAGAATAGGTTTTCAATCAGGAACTCCTTACGAAGTCCTTCTGTATCAAGCCTTTTAGCATGTTCACTATGAATTGGCTGACGAATTTCCATTATAAATACCTCATTTTTACTGATAGGGTGCATAACTGAAAAGCTATGCATTTTCCCCGGATACAGAGTAAATATGATTTCCTCTGATGAATGTATCGGTGAGATGAAAACACTCATCCACCACAGCAAAGCTGGCTTGCCGTCCCGCTTTGATATAACCCAATTTATCGCCGATACCGAGATACTCTGCTGGGATCGCACTTGCCATTTGTACCGCTTCCCACTCAGGGACATGCGCTAGTTGCACCATATTTCTTAATGCACTATCTAAGCTACAAGTACTCCCAGCCAAAGAGCCATCGGCTGTTTTTGCTTGACCATTGGTTACGCTGACGGTTTGAGCACCCAGCGTGTAGTCACCATCAGGTAATCCCCCTGCTCGCATGCAATCTGTAATTAAAGCGAGTTGTTGGTAGCCTTTCATCCGATACGCTAATTGCATCATAACGGGATGAACATGAATGCCATCGGCAATCAACTCTGCCAATACATTGTGATACAACACAGCACCACAACATCCCGGCTCGCGATGATGAAGTCCCGTCATACCGTTATACAAGTGCACGCCACAATCAGCACCTCGTAAAAATGCATCTGACGTTTGTTCATAAGTTGCCGCTGTATGTGCCACACTAGGTTTAATACCTCGATTGACCAACCAATCAATCGCTTCTATCGAACCTTGTGCTTCTGGCGCAACAGCGACACGCAATAATGTATCGCCCGCACTTTCAAGCAGTGTTTCTAGCTCTGATATTGTCGGTGCTTTTAGATATTTCACCGGATGCGAACCTCTATGGCGCTCAGTAAAATAAGGTCCTTCTAAAAAGCTGCCGAGTAATAACGCACCTGACGTTTGTGGCTTTGATAAAAACTCACGTACTTGTGATAATGCTTGACGAATATCATCCATAGGTGCTGTTACTGTTGTACCAACCCATGCAACCACACCTGTTTTCACTAAAGCATCGGCAATGGTTTGTAACCCTTGCTGAGTCGCATCCATGACATCCGCACCTTCACGACCATGAATATGAATATCCACAAAACCCGGGAGTAACGATTTCCCTTTTAGGCGAATAATGGGGCAATCTGTTGGTGCTTGCGTGGTGATAGACTCAATATTTTCACCTTTAACACAGACATAACTGAGATAGCGAATACCTTCTGGTGTAAAGGTTCTATCTGCCAAAATGGCATATCGCTGACTCATAAGCCGTCTTCTTCTTCAAGATCATTGCTGTCTATTTGAGCCAATTGCTCACGAATATCTTGAATACTTTCTTGACCTATTTCGCGTAACGTTTGCACTAATTCTGACGCTGAACACCCTTCTCGTTCAAAAGCTGCATTAACAATCATCGGTAGATTCACACCTGCTAACACTTCAACAGCAGGATTTTGCATCATAATTGCCATTGCACGATTACAAGGGGTTCCACCAGGTAAATCCGTTAAAAAGAGATATTGCTGACATGACATTGAGTCAATCGCTTCACGCATTTTTTCTTCTAATTCATCAGGGGAAATTGACTCAACAAAGTCAATAAACGCGATATCTTCCTGCTCTCCAGCAATCGCTTTTACGGCTGATGCCATGCCTGAGGCAAAATTAAGATGTCCTGAAACAATAAGACCTATCATGAGTGGCTCCTTGCGAGCAGCAGAAAGCTCTCCTGCCCGTTTATAGCAAGTTAATAATGTATTTCGATTGACAATAACAACGGCGATAAAAGCGTTCTGTTATAAGAATCCTAATACGTGACCGACAACGCCAAAGGCTAAGGTTGAGAAAATCAACACCGGTGGCTTACCCCAAAAACCCGTGCTTTTCACCATTTTATACATCAAGAAAACTAAGCACAGAGGCAGTAAATTCGGCATGATTTTGTCAAAGAGCGCGGTTTGCAATTCAACCACCTTCCCTCCCAGCTCCAGCGAGGCGGTGGTTTGTACCTTGATAAAGGTTGCACTAAGCGCACCTATGACAAAGATCCCCATAATGTTGGCGGCTTTAGCCAGTTTTTCAGTGGCATCGCTCATATTGACCATTGCCGCCGTGCCAGCGCGATAGCCCATAAACATCAGCCCGAAATACACTAAAAAGTGCACAATTTGGTATAAAAAGAAGAAAACAAAAGGCCCTGCAATTGATCCTTCCATTGCAATAGAAGCACCTAATGCTAATGTCAGTGGCATCAAGGTCATGTGGTCAATTGCATCACCAATGCCCCCTGTTGGCCCCATCCCTGCAACCTTCATCACGTTAACTGTTGATGGTTTCTCTTTGTTCTCTTCCATTGCAACAGCTGTTCCTAATAGGAAGGTAAACAGCTTTGGACTGGCATTAAAAAACTGCAGATGGTTTTTTAATGATGTTGCATAGTCACGCTTATTATTTCCGTGGATTTTTTTCAATGCAGGAATAATTGAGAATGCAAATCCACCACCTTGCATACGTTCAAAGTTGAAGTTACCTTCCATAAACAAGCCACGGAACGCACACTTCCAGAGATCGCCCTTAGTGATAACTTTTCTGACAGTGGTATCTTGGTATTCATCAATGCCATCAATCAAAGAACCCGTTTCTGGTTTATCCTGCGTTTTCAATGCGGTGCTGTTATCAGATACCATCTTCGAAATCCTCATTCTGCTGACTTGAATTTTTGTTATTACCACTAAAGAAGAAGTAAAGTGCTGCGGCTGACGCGCCTAAAATAGCGACCGCCATAATTGGAAGTTTTAGATAAGTCGTCATCACAAAGCCAATAAAGAACACACCTGCAACTTCTTTTGACCACATGATTTTTAGCAACATGGCGAAACCAATTGCAGGAACCATTTTCGCGCCAATACCTAAGCCTTCGAGTAAGACTTTTGGTGTATTTTCATCAATCCATTGAGCCGCATGTTCACCGAAATAAACCGTCACAAAAGCAACCAAAGCATAGAGTAATGAACGCACCGTAATCGTAATAATCAGTAGCCGTGAAATCCCTGCTGCATCCGCTCGTTCTGCATATCGATCTGCTTTGCCCATGGTGAATGCGGTTACTGCAAAGAAGCCAATCACTAACATTTGCATCAACACAGCAATTGGCATGCCGATACCCATCGCAACTTCAGGAGACTGTTTTGTCATTACGGCAAAAGCAACAGCAGCAATGGTGCCTAATGTGACATCTGGTGGCTGAGCACCGGCATTAGGTACAAGTCCTAACCAAGCAAGTTCTAATGTTGCACCTGCAATCAATCCGACCTGCATATCACCCATAATCAGACCAACAACAGGTCCTGTAATTAATGGTCTGTGAATATTTAATGCAACGTCATACTTGTCTATACCGCAAAAGAAGGCCCATAAAGCCACTAAAGAAGCTTCAAAAATCATAAATAATCCTCAAACCTGCTAATGCAGGTTTTTTGTTCAGGAAATTATCAGGCTGATGCGAGCGTTAATACATCAACGGGTGTCTGATCGGGAGTGTTTTGAACTGTGCAAGTCACACCGTTTGCGACAAGGCTTTTAAATGCCTCAATATCAGCATCATTGACCGATACCGTTTTCGCAATTTGGCGTTTCCCTTCATGAAAATGCATATTGCCAACATTACAGTGAGTAATAGGCACGCCACCTTCCACTAAACGGGCAACATCTTTCGGGTTATTACACAAAACAAAAATTTTCTGACGAGGAGATGCTTTACTAATAACATCAATGGTTTTTTGAATAGAGAAGAAACGAACCGCATATTCACCACCAGCTGATGCTTTCATTCCAGCCTGCATAAATGCCGCATTAGGGCCATCAGCTGCATCATCATTAGCGACTAAAATTAAGTTTGCTTCTGTATGTTTACCCCACGTAATACGAATTTGACCGTGGAGTAATCGTTCATCAATGCGGGTCCAGACAATATTTGGTGTGTTCATAACTAGCTCTCTTATTATATTTTATTAATTTAAAGCAGACTGTGTGTGTCGTCTTTTTTGTAGGAGAACGGATAAATTGTGACGCCTTGTACAACACGGTTGATTTCTCCTGTCGGAGACGGGTTATCAGGCGTATTCCCTAGTGCAATCGAACTGTGAAATGCGAATGATTGCGCCAACATCAAGTAAGGGAACAATAGCGCCACATCGGAACAGTTCTCTAACGCAGGAATATAAACAAAACTCTCTTTTGAGAAAGCATTATCATTTCGTGCGGTGATCGCGATCACTTTACCTGCTGCATTATCGTGAATAACTTCTCGTAATAAGTCCGTCTCATATTGACGTGTATAAGCATCATTAGAGAAAAACATCACCACTAAAGTTTCTTTATTTACGATAGACTTAGGGCCATGTCGAAAACCTAATGGGGTATCAAAATTAGCAACCACTTTACCCGCAGTAAGCTCTAACATTTTTAATGAGGCTTCTTGCGCTAACCCTTGTAAACCACCACTTCCTAGATAAATAACCCGTTTAAACTTACCGGCATATTTATCCCTAATAATTTGATTCGCTTTATCAAACTGCGCTTTATAATTACTAAAGAATGGCGCGATGGAGTCACTAAAGACGTTATCACCTAAAAAGATAGTCACAGCAGCCATCATCATGGATGAAAAACTGGAGGTCATCGCTAAAGAACGATCATTGGATTCTTCTGGCATCAATAATGCCAATGCGCTGCTGTTATTTTGGCAATACTCATAAAGCTTGCCATTAGGGTTACAAGTCAATACGAGGTGATAACATTGTGATAGACACTCAGTTGCAACATCTAGCGCAGCTACACTTTCAGGGCTATTCCCCGAGCGAGCAAAAGAAATTAATAACGTAGGAATGTCTTCCGCTAAATATTCTTGTGGATCAGCCACCAAATCCGTTGTTGCAATCGCATCTACTCGACGTTTTGTGTGACCACTTAAAATAGGCGCTAATGCTTTACCAGCAAACGCAGATGTACCCGCACCTGTTAAAATAATTCGCGCATGAGGTACTGCGAGCGCTTTATTTAAAAAAGCTTCAATATCAGCACGTTTTTCTTTTACTGACTGCCATGTTTTCTTCCAACATTCTGGTTGTTGCTCAATTTCTTTTGCAGTCCAAAATGCATTCAGTTGCTCCAATTGAGCGGTCTGATAACTTAAATATTCCATGGTTTCCCTCAATTAATGGACATAGCACGCATCGGCATAAACCGATAACACATCACGAATTTTCGCAATAACAAAAGATTCAGGCGATCCGTCAATCATGCCTTCTCTAAATTGGGTAAATTGATAAGGCAGATATTGGCTCAGTAACGGCAATGGAATAGGTTTAACGGATAAATTATCCATTAGTGTGTCGATGGCGGCATTAATTTCAGCATCAGGCCAGTAATAGCGAATACGATCACTAAAACTATATACTCGAGCAAAGGCTTGTTGACACTCATCACCATGATAGTATTTTTGCCAAAAACCTGGCTCACGACACATCAATTGCTCCATTTTTTCACGTAATTTAGAGCACTGTTCTTGAGGGAATAATGTTTCTTCAATAGAGCAAAGTGCGTATAAGCCTTCACGCATTGCAAAGGTTAATGCAGGCCCAACTTTTAAAATGGCAAAATGATCTTGAACTAGCTGTTTATAAGCTTCTTTAGTTTGATAATCCGTAGAATGAGCTTCGAAAACAAGATGAGAATAGTCATTTACCACTTGGCTTAATGCTTGAGCTTTTTCTTGTTGATAATCAATGATACCCGTATGATCAAATTCAACTCCGGGTTGAACAACCAAACCAATAACACGTTCCCAACAATCACCCACACCTGCATTTTGAAAAGCGTGACGATGACATTCTAAGGTTTTACGTGCAGCGTCTGGTGAAGTCACTTCAACGGTATCAAGTTCTTCGGCAGCACCGCCCGGAACGGGCACTTCTGTACCAACAACATAAACAATATCGCTTGTACCAAATGTCTCTTTTGCCGTATTTTCTGCAATCACAGCGAGGCGAGCGGCACGAGATGCCACAATTTCATCTGTTAAAGGAATTGGATCATCAGCACAAGACATACTGCAATCAAGATGGATTTTCTTAAAACCTGCGGCAACATAATGTGCGATCAACACATCTGCATTTGCCATCGCTTCTTCAGCGTTAAGATGTTGCCAGCGATTAGGTCCTAAATGATCGCCGCCAAGAATAAGCTTCTCGATAGGGAAACCTACCTTTTCCGCCTGTTCAATAACATATTGGTGAAAGTCAGCGGGAGTCATACCCGTATAACCACCAAACTGATCAACCTGATTAGAGGTGGCTTCAATTAGCAGAAAGGAATCATTATCCAGCGCTTGTAATAGAGATGCTTCTATTACTAAAGGATGAGCAGAACAAACAGAATAAATACCATTCTGTTTGCCTGATTTATGTTGCTGAACAATCTTTTCTAAAGGATGCATTAAATACTAACTCCATAATCAACACCGGCGGTGTTGCTAATGGAGTTAGCAAATTACGATGCCTTATTGTCAACGATAATCACTTCGATTTTGTGTTCTTTCAGTTCCTGAATATATTCTTCAGGAATGCCTGAATCGGTCACCAGTATATCAATATCACCAAATTCTCTGATCATATGACAGCTGCGTTTACTGAATTTCGTAGAATCTGCAACCGCAATAATCGTTTCTGAGATATCACACATTAAACGGTTAAGACTGGCTTCCTGTTCATTGTGTGTAGTGATACCAACACGTAAATCGAATCCGTCAACGCCTAAAAAAACCTTATCAAAACGGTAATTTCTAAGACTATTTTCAGCTTGTGAGCCTGAAAAAGACAACGCACTTTTTCGCAATACACCACCGGTCATTAATACTTCCACACCTGAGGTATTTGCTAACTCCATTGCGACATCCAGACCGTTAGTCATGACCACTACATTTTCGCGCGACTTTAAATGTGTCGCGATTTCGCGAGTAGTTGTCCCCGAGTCAAGAATGACGGTGTCCCCATCCTTTATCAGCGTTGCGGCAGCTTTCCCGATTAATGTCTTAATGCCCGCGTTTTGCCCACGTTTTTCGTGGATACTCATTTCGGCAATAAATCCTGTATTAGGAATTGCTGCACCATGAGAGCGAACGATATAGCCATTTTTCTCAAGAAAACTTAGATCGCTGCGGATAGTGACACTTGAGACTTTAAATAATTCAGCGAGATCTTCGACTCTGGCTTTACCTTGTTGGTTTACCATGTCGAGGATTTCCATACGCCTCTCAACTGCCGCTTTCACTTTCGTCTCCTTACGAAACCAAAAGACTTTCTTTCGATTGGTTTCGAATGTAGTTTACTACGCCAATTTTTACCGACAATGCAAAAAAACAAAACTTTTGATCTCTTTCACAAAGTTTCGAATCATCGTCGATTACTTACGATTATTTTCGTGTAGCTTCAATAATAGCCTTGAGGCCACCAGTTTCCAATAAATAAAATGATATAACGCAACGCTATAGTTATGATTACACCATATATGGCTAGATAAAACACAATAATATAGATTTAATTTCGCTTTATTTCACAAAATGCAGATTAAAACATCACAACATTCATTTATTTTCGAAAAACAAATCAAAATAAATAGCTCAAATCGTCAATAGAATATGAAATAGTATCAAATCGAAAGTATTTTTATCGAAAAAAATGGGATTTACCTTTCGCAGAAAACTTTCATTTACTTTCGTTATGTCGTATTTGTGATTTTAATCTCTTTTGTTTTGATAAATTTTACGTAATGTAACAGGATAAAAAAGAAACTCAGGAAATAACTAATGGCATTAAATCAACCTGCTTATTTTCATATGATGGCAAAACCTACAAGCTACCACTGTAATATTAAGTGTGAATACTGCTTTTATCTGGAAAAAGAGAATATTTTTCAAGATGAGACAAAAGCAACGGGCCATACAGTGATGCCCGATGGTGTACTTCGTCGTTATATTAAAGACTATATTCAGTCACATGGTGGAGATCAGGTTGATTTTTCTTGGCAAGGTGGCGAGCCTACGCTTGCAGGATTAGCCTTCTTTGAGCAAGTCGTTAAATACCAAAAGCAATTTGCTAACGGCAAGACAATTACAAATAGTGTACAAACCAATGCAATCGCCATTAATCGCCAATGGGCGCAATTTTTTGCTGATAACCACTTTCTATTAGGCGTTTCAATTGATGGTATTGAAGCTGTTCACGATAAATATCGTATTTCAGTCAATGGTAGCCCGACCTTTGAACGCGTCAAGCGTGCAATTAAGCTACTCAATGAATATGGCGTTGAATTTAACACACTCACTGTCGTTAATGACCAAAACTGGAATAAAGGAAAAGAGACTTATCAAGCCTTAAAAGAGTTAGGTTCAACCTTCTTTCAATTTATTCCTATCGTCGAAGTCGATAGACGCTTTCCTCATACTCATGGGGGACATTATGCTCCGGGTCCCAATGCTCAATTAGCGCCATTTTCTGTTCCTGCTGAAGGCTATGGACAATTTATGGCTGAAGTATTTGATGAATGGATACGACAAGGCGATATCGGGAAAATATATATTCGCTTATTTGATAGTTTATTAGGTACATGGATGGGATATCCTGCATCAACATGTATTCAATCTAAAACCTGTGGTCAGGCATTGATCATTGAAGCCAATGGTGATGTTTATTCTTGCGATCACTATGTTTATCCCGCCAATAATTTAGGCAATATTCATCAAAATAGTCTTGCTCATTTAGCCACTTCAAAACAGCAACAGCGTTTTGGTCAAAATAAATATGATAAACAAACGAGTCTTTGCAAACAGTGTGAAGTGCAAAGCTTATGTTATGGTGGCTGCCCTAAACATCGCATTATTGCTATTGAAGGCGAAAAACATCGCCATAACTACCTGTGTCGCTCTTATAAAAAAATATTTCATCATACAGCGATGGGTATGCAACTAATGCAACAAGCTATTTCACGGGGGGGCCTTGCTAGTGATGCGCTTCCTGCGATGAAAAAAAACTACCTAAAGTAACCCTTTTTTATTTTATCTTGTTTATTCTGGAGACAATCCGTGATCTTACCTTCTGTTAAAAAAAGCTTACTCGCTGGGCTAATTGCTACGTCGTGTTTAAACATCCCGATATCTGCCAATGCAGGTGGTACACCTGAAAAGCCGAATATTTTACTGATAGTGATGGATGATTTAGGCACAGGGCAACTTGATTTTGTACTGGATACCTTAGATGTTGATACATTAGCGCAAAGACCTACACCACCGCGTTATGAAGGCGATATCAATAAAATGGTAGAAGCTGCGCGCATTGCAATGCCAAATGTCAGTGAAATGGCCACAAATGGTGCCAAAATGACCAATGCATTTGTTGCTCACCCTGTTTGTGGGCCCTCTCGAGCAGGTATCTTTACTGGGCGCTCTCCAGCAAGCTTTGGTACTTACAGCAATGACGATGCTATTTTAGGCATTCCACAAGATATCAAACTATTGCCTTCACTTTTCCAAGAAAATGGCTATGCCACCGCCAGTATCGGTAAATGGCACAATGCAAAAGTTATCCGCAAACCGAAAATTAATGAAAGTAAGCAAACTCGTGATTATCACGATAACATGATCTCAACGCCGGAAGCGGGTTATGCCCCTCATGAGCGAGGTTTCGATTATGACTTTAGCTATTACGCCTCAGGCGTAGCTTTATGGAATTCACCTGCATTTTGGCGTAATGGTGTCAATGTTCCTGCGCCGGGTTACACCACGCATCTTTTAACGGATGAAACCCTAAAATTTATCGATGAACATAAAGATAAGCCTTTCTTTATCAATCTTTCATATAGCGTTCCCCATATTCCATTAGAACAAGCTTCTCCTGCTAAATATATGGAGAAATTTGATACTGGAAATGTTGAGGCAGATAAATACTTTGCTGCCTTAAATGCAGCAGATGAAGGTATTGGTCAAATTATTGCAAAACTAAAAGCGAACGGTGAGTTAGAAAATACACTTATCTTTTTCTTATCGGATAATGGTGCAGTTAATGAATCCCCTATGCCAATGAATGCGATGGATAGAGGCTTTAAAGGGCAAATGTTTAATGGTGGTGTTAGAGTTCCTTTCATTGCTTATCAACCCGGTACTATTCCTGCAGGCACAAAAAGTGATGAAATGATTTCCGCACTCGATATTTTACCGACTGCACTACAAACAGCCGGTATTGCGATCCCTGACAATTTAAACGTTGAAGGGAAAAACATCATGCCTTTGCTTAAAGGCGAAACAACAAAGTCCCCTCACAACTATCTTTATTGGGCAGGCCCTGGCACTAAACATTACAGTGAAGAAAACCAAGAGTTTTGGCACGGATATCATCAATGGATAACCTATCAACGTAAAACCCCCCCTACAAATCCTAATTTAGAAAAACTCTCTAAAGGTGCTTGGGCGGTACGTGACGGTGAATGGGCACTCTATTTTTATGATGATGGGAAAAATCAGCCCCAACTTTTTAACGATAAAAAAGATCCAGCTGAATCAATCGATCTTGCTAAACAAAATCCACAAAAAGTAACAGAGCTAAAAAATGCGTATTACCAGTGGATCAAAGATAAGCCAAAGCCCGTTCTTTGGGGACAAGATCACTATCAAATACTCGTAGATTCTGCAAAACCTTAATATTCAACTTCCGTTTTGTTTCGCAAGGATGCGTCTTTTTTCTGAGATACGAAAATGGCTATTGAAATTGCATCTTCAGCACGTCCAAAACTCCCTTATGAGCACCCAAACGTAGAAATCTACCAACGCTTATTTAAGGAAAATATCATTCGACGATTAGTCAGAAAATCTGCTTATCGTCGATATGATAAAACGATCACTGATTTTTTTAATGATGAAAACCAATCGCTTTTCTCTTTATGCGAAATGCTGACACAGTATGTCACACAGGCGTTTCATCATTATCAAGTCTGGGGTTACTCTCATGCTTATTACCCCGGAAGCCCAGGGCAACAAACGGCAAGAACAGATGCTCTTGAAGGTGTTAGCAGGGTACTTCCTCTACTTGCCGCATGGATAGTTAGCAGCAAAAAAAGGACATTGATGGGATTAAATCATCAAGCGTTCAACTTACCTTTAATGATCAAACAAAGCTTCATTCATGGCACAGATCCACTTCATAAAGGATATTGGGGGAAACTTGAAGATTACGATCAACGAATTTGTGAAGCAGCTGATTTAGCGCTCACACTTTGGATAAGCCGTGAATGGGTGTGGGATACATTAACACCCGCCATACAACAACAAATTATGACTTGGTTCGAACAAGTTAATCACTGTGAAATTGTTGATAATAATTGGCATTTCTTCCCTCTTACCGTCCAATTTGTCATTAAAGCACTCACAGGAAAAGACACAATTGCCCATTGGCGCTATGAACGATTAAAAGAATTTTATGTTGGTGATGGATGGTTTCGTGATGGGGCAAAAGGTAATTATGATTACTACAATGCATGGGGCTTTTACTATTCATTGTATTGGTTAACGCAAATTGATCCCCAATTTGATACAGCATTTATTACTCAATCACTTAACACCTTTAATCAACATTACCTGTATTTTATGACGCCAAAAGGTATTCCTTTCTTTGGTCGAAGCGCCTGCTATCGCCTTGCGGTTTCAGCTCCATTATTAGCAGGTGTCGATTTACATTGTCCTTCAGTGAAGGTAGGTGAGGCAAAACGCGCCTTTGAAAGTAGTTTACGTTATTTCATTTCTCAAGGCGCATTAAAAAATGGTGCTCCCACTCAAGGCTTATTTACTCACGACCCTCGTTTAGTTGATAACTACAGTGGGCCTGCCAGTAGTTTTTGGTCATTACGTGCCGTGATTATTGCACTTTATTGCGCTGATCGTATCAATTTATGGCAAACACCTTCACTTCCTTTACCCATCGAAAAAGATAACTTTCGTTTCGAAATTCCTGCGATTCAAGCTTTAGTGACTGGAGTGAAAGCAACGCAAGAGGTAAACATCATTTTTTGCGAAGATTATACCCTTCAGCAAACACCATTAACCCGCCGTTTAGAAAAACAGACCTTAGCACAAAAAGTCGCTGAAACCGTGATAGGGCAGTCAAGACGACCGAAAAATAATTTATTACGCAAAGGGATCACCAGTTATAGCTCTAAAATGGCACACTTTTTCTAATCACCTTTCATTTGCTTTCAGTGCGAAGGCAATAAAAATGTGATTTAGATCTTTTACCTTTCTATTTCTTTCGTTTATTATAATTCGTAATTAAACGAAAGATGAGAGGCAAACATGTATCTGGTTTCTACTCGTAATATGCTCAATAAAGCACAGCGTGAAAATTATGCTGTGCCTGCTTTTAATATTCATAACTTGGAAACCATTCAAGTTGTGATGGAAACAGCCGCTGAGATGGCATCACCCGTTATCTTAGCGGGCACACCAAGCACGTTTGCTTATGCAGGTAGTGATTATTTGATCTCTATTTGCCAGCAGGCCGCAGAGCAATATCGTATCCCTGTTGCTCTACATTTAGATCACCATGAAGATATTCCTGATATTTGTCATAAAGTCATTTCAGGTGTGCGCTCCGCCATGATCGATGCCTCTCATTTTCATTTTGAAGAAAACATTCGCATCGTCAAAGAAGTGGTTAATTTCTGCCATCATTGGGATTGCACGGTAGAGGCTGAGCTTGGTCGCCTTGGTGGACAGGAAGATGATCTTATCGTTGATACAAAAGATGCTCTATTCACCGATCCTGATTCTGCAGTACAATTTATCAAAGCAACAGGTATTGATTCATTGGCTGTTGCAATCGGTACAGCGCATGGTATGTACAAACATGAACCTCATCTCGATTTTGATCGTTTAGCCATTATTCGCCAAAAAACAGACATTCCTTTAGTTCTTCATGGTGCATCGGGTATTCCTGATGCAGATGTACGACACTGTATCGATTTAGGTATTTGCAAAGTTAACGTTGCAACTGAACTGAAAATCGCTTTCTCTAATGCAATCAAGCAGTACTTCTTGGATAACCCAGATGCAAGTGATCCTCGTCATTATCTTGTACCGGGCAAAGCTGCAATGAAAGCGGTGGTTGCAGATAAAATTCGTGTCTGTAAAAGTGATGGGAAACTGTGAAGACAAACAAAACTGTCGCCGTTATTGGCGAATGTATGATAGAGCTTAGTGGTCAGCCTTTTTTACCGCAACAACAGCGTTTTGGCGGTGATACGTTAAATACTGCACTCTATTTATCACGACTAATCCCTTCATTGCATCCTCACTACATTACAGGTTTAGGCACTGATACTTACAGTGCCTTAATGCAAAAAGCGTGGGAAAACGAAGGGATCAACTGCCAATCTGTTATTACGATCCCTGAAAAACTCCCCGGTCTATATGCCATTGAAATTGATGCTTGCGGTGAGCGTAGTTTCCACTATTGGCGCAATGATGCAGCGGCTCGTTATATTACGACTGATCGTCGTTTTGCCGAACATCTCAACGCACTGCCTGATAATAGTGTGATTTATCTTAGTGGTATTTCTCTTGCTATTTTAACGCCGGAAGGTAAAGAGGCACTACTCACTCAATTAATACACCTTAAACAACGAGGGTTTACCTTAATTGTGGATTCGAATTATCGACCACGTTTATGGGATTCAATACCTCATGCACAAGAATGGTTTGAGAAGTTGTATAGCATTAGCGATATCGCTTTAGTCACTGGAGATGATGAGCAAATACTTTGGCAAAATCCAACTTTGACAGAACAAGACATTGCACAACGCCTTCATCAATGGGGTAATCAGAACATCATTGTCAAATTGGGTGCGAACGGTGCTTACTGGTCTGATGGCAAAAATACGGGCTATATTTCTCCCAAACCCATTGATTCTGTTATTGATACCACCGCCGCAGGTGACTCTTTTAATGCTGCTTTTATTGCTGCTTGGCTCCAAAATCACAGCTTACCGACGTGCTGTTTGTGGGGAAACACCTTAGCAGGACTCGTCATTCAGCATCATGGCGCCATCATTCCTCATGAAATTACTGATTCATTCTACACACTAATCAAGGATAACCATGACACAGTCAATTGTTGATACTCTTTCATCACTGAAAGTGATCCCCGTGATCCAAATTAATCGCGCTGAAGATGCAATCTGGCTGGGTGAAATTCTAACCCAAAATCAATTACCTGTTGCCGAAATTACCTTTCGTACACCAGCGGCAGCCAAAGCCATAAAACTCATGCATGAACACTTCCCCGAGCTAGTACTATGCGCAGGGACGGTGCTGACTGCACAACAAGCAGATATGGCAAAAGAAGCTGGAGCTAGCTTTGTTATTTCTCCGGGCTATAACCCAAGTACAGTTGATTACTGCCTTAATAACGGCATTGATATTGTTCCGGGTATTAACAACCCAAGCCAAGTCGAGATCGCACTTGAAAAAGGCTTAACCTTACTTAAATTTTTCCCCGCAGAAGCCTCTGGCGGGGTAAAAATGCTAAAAGCATTAGCATCACCTTATGCTCAAGCCCAATTTATGCCAACAGGTGGAATTAGTTTAAATAACGTGAGTGATTATCTTGCTATTCCACAAGTTGTTGCGTGTGGAGGAAGCTGGATTGCCACAGCAGAAACGATTGATAAACAAGATAAAGAGACCATTGTTAATCATATTCAAAGTATCCACTCATTACTAAAAACACATAAGGGATAAATAAAATGAAACAGGTTGCCGTTTTATTAGCTGATGGATTTGAAGAAGGTGAAGCAGTTGTTTTTATTGATATCATGCGCCGTCTTGATATTCATGTTGATGTACTTTCTTGCATGGATACTTTGGTATTAAATACTT
Source organism: Proteus alimentorum (assembly GCF_002607735.1). Taxonomy (GTDB): domain Bacteria; phylum Pseudomonadota; class Gammaproteobacteria; order Enterobacterales; family Enterobacteriaceae; genus Proteus; species Proteus alimentorum. The sequence goes on along the minus strand of NZ_NBVR01000024.1, from coordinate 133,846 downwards.
ATTTTGAAACCAAAATCAGTGCTGATTTTTTATTAACTGAAAAGCTAACACATAGCTACGACGCAATCATGATGCCGGGTGGTCCTAAAGGCACCGATCGTTTATGTGCTAACGAGCAAGTTATTCAATTTATTAAACGCCATATTGCTGAAGATAAATATATTTGTGCATTATGCTCTTCAGGAGCAAAAGTATTAGCGGCACATCATCTTCTTGAAGGTCGTAATTACAGTACTGGCGATAAATTGGCAGATAAATACGATGATGGTCATTATCTTGATCAAGATGTTGTTGTTGATGGAAAATTTATCAGTGCAAAAGGATTAGGTGTGAGTTTTGAATTTGCCTTTACGGTGGCTCGCCATTTATTAAACGACAATACAGAAAAAGTAGACTGGCAAGCTAATCATATTTATTTCAAACACTGGCCGTTAGATTACCTAAAATAGTTAAACTAATTATTATTAACGATATAAAGGGGATTAACTCCCCTTTATATTTTCGTTTTTAATAACGATAAATCACTACACAGAAATTATTTTTTTTAAATGCATGAGGCTCAGAGTAGTGCCAAATATTCAGGCGTTCCACTAAAATAGTATTTAACACCGTTTAATAAAACTGTTGGTGTTTGTGCAAATAAAAATCGAATTTGCGTGCGTTCTTTACGCCCTTTTTTTCAGAAAAAGATTTATCAATCGCAGCAAGAATAATTTTATGCCATTCTTCATCAGGGGCATTAAGAGATGAAATATCACAACGATACAGCATTTTGTCTAAGATAGATATAATGGCTTGTTCAAACTCAGCCTCACGCTCTATCGCTTTTGGCATAATTTCTTTACCAAATGGCATTCCCCACACATGAGGAGTGTCAAAAATCTTCACATAGTTATTTTCAGAGGTTTCATTGAAGAAACCTTTTAATTCTGTTTTTAATCCATCAATAAGTTTCATAATATCCCTTTATTTTATAAACAGTCTTGCCATATTATTTAAATTAATATAGATAAAATGTTTTCATTCCTATAAAAACATCACTTATCAGACATATGACAACTTGATATAAATTTAATTATCTTCATATAACATTTGTCACCCCCTTTCTATTAAAATAAAAAAATAATTTTATATTCTAGATATCATTAATAATAAAACCATTCTTATTTATAACAGAACTCTACTAAGAAACAATTGTTGTTATTAAATAGAAAAACTAGTTATATCGATATTTATTAGTCTATAAATGACTCCTTACAAATTATCATTTATTGATTTAGTCTTTTTTAGATAGAGTATTTAACAGGTATAACTGTATTATTTTAATAGGAGGAATTATGAGTCTTGCAAATAGAGTTAAATCCAGAAGAGATGCCTTGAGGCTTATTCAGACTGATGCAGCAGAAAAATCGGATATCAGACAACAATCATGGGCTTCAATAGAAGATGGCTCAACCAAAAAGCCCCGCAATATTATTAGCATTGCAAGAGCGTTAGAGTGTGATGCGGGTTGGTTAATGATGGGTGATAACATTCAACCTATTCATGATATCAACACAAAAAAATTACCACTAATAAACTACGTTCAAGCAGGAAACTTGGTACATAGTGTTCCCATTACGATTGTGATGGTGAATTTGGGTATATTCTGACAGATCAAGAACTTTCATAAAATGCTTTTGCATTAGAAATAGAAGGTGACTCAATGGAACCTGATTTTAAATCAGGAGATGTAATCATTGTTGATCCTGAGATAAAACCACATCTGGGTGAATTTATTGTTGCGGCTAATAATGAAAGAGAGGCAACATTTAAGAAATACAGACCAACTCGCATTGATGCTAATGGCAATGAGCATTTTGAACTTGTGCCATTAAATCGTGATTACCCAACACTTAGCAGTGAAAAACGCCATTAATGATCATTAAAAACAAAAAATAATTAATAAGATTTATCTTTATTACAAATACGTATTAATAAAACACACCTTACTTACATTCTGTTTCAATTGTCAATACTAATAAATATTAATTTTTAATAAACTAATTGTAATAAGTTTTGTTAATTATTTAGATCACAGGGTGTTTAAATGAACATAAAAATGTTTTTTCTTTCATTGTTATTAGTTTCTTTTGGCACACAAGCATTGATCATTAATGAAAATAATCCACCCGAATATCAATCTTTTAAATCAAATTATTCTGATATGATTGAGTTGGCTAATAAATCACGTTTACCACATCGGGTATTTTATACTTCACCAAGCACAGGTAGAAATGCACTATGGTTTGATGCTGTTAAACATGGTGATTTAAATGAAGTCCAAAAGATGCTTGCCGATGGTCAAAATATTGAAGCGAAAGACACGGGAAGCTTAGAGCAAACAGCTCTGGGATGGGCAGCATTTATTGGTGATGAAGAGATGGTTGATTATCTCATCTCTCAAGGCGCTAACCTTTGGGCTACGGATAAAGATGATGTTTATAATGTTTTTAAATCAGCAGTATTAGGAAATAACGTCAATGTAGTAAAAAAAATTCACGACCTAATGAGAAGCGATATTGAGCTCAATAACCAAAGAGTAGAAGGCGATGGTGAAACATTTATTATGATTGCTGCCAGTAATAATCGCCTTGATACCGTAAAATACCTTATTTCCAAAGGTGCTGATGTTAATCTTGTTACGACAACGCAAGATAAGTCATTATTTTCTTATAATCACAGTGCGTTAAGTTATGCTTGCCAAAATAATCTTAAAGAGATGCAAAGGCTACTGATTAAAAACGGTGCCATAAATCATATAACAGGTACAACACTCTGCCATTAAATACACAAAAGCCATCCTATAATAAGATGGCTTTTGTGCTATTAGTTATTGAGCTTTGAGAAATAAAATTTTAATTAAAATAACTAAAAAATGACTCAATATATTTATCAGAACTCAATATCAACAAATAATATACTCATGTTATTTTGAAATTACTTGCTTCTTTCTGAATATAACTATTTCACTTGGTTGGGTTATCGACTGTTTGTCCTCAAAAACCATAAAGTCTGTTTTCTTAGCCTCTAAGATAAGACTTTGAGGTGTAACACCAAGTACATAAGAAATAGTAATCAATTGATCGACTGTTATTTTTAGATGCCCATCTTCTAATTGAGAGTAATGTAGCATACTTATTCCCAATCTTTCAGACATCTCATTCTCTGTTATTTTTAATTGTCTTCTTATCATTTTTATTCTATTCCCAACTTTGGTGTTAATCATCCCTCTACTCTCCTTCTTTCATTAGATGATTACATTGATAAAACACCGAATTATAGTTTATAAACTATCAAACTATAAACAGAAAATATTTAATCATTAGTTAGTGGGTAATCGTAATATTACTTATATTAACCAACCCTGTTAATAAGGTTATTCCGATATTTTAAATTTAAAATAATTTACATTTCTATATGTTATTTTAATATACATCATATTTAGAGCAACAATGCAGCATTAAATATCGAACACCCAATCAATAGATATCAATAAGTTAGATGATTTTTAGTTATGATTTATAAAAATCATTTCAAATAAAAAGCATATAGATACGATCTATAGTTTTATGAGTGAGTATATTTACCATTAACATATAAAAATAAATTTTATACAAATATATCTTTGCTATGATTTTTATAAAAATTTCACACCATACTTGGTGGTATAAAAATTCAATATTGCGATAACAAATTTACCTTAAGATAATAATTAATATCATCAAAAAATGAATTCAAACTATTATCAATCAAATATAAATTAATCTAATCATTCTATTTATAATATTGATATAATCCACTGAATAATTTCATTCACCATATAGGTAATTAAATGTCATATTCAGCGGGTATTTATCAAGAAGAATTTATTCGATATGATAAACAAAATATTTCTGGTGATATTATCATTAGAATAATAACCACGAATAAAATATTATTTCTATATCAATCACAATTTAAAAATACTATTGAAGAGTTAGATAAAATAAAACATGGAGAAATGATAAATGTTGGCGTTAAAAAGTTAGAAAACTCAGGTTATTGGGTGTATTTTCTAAAAACAGAGAAATCAGAATTAATAACAGATAACATTTACCAAGAGCAAAAGAAAACCATCAAAAGCTTTAAATACAGCTTTATATCTCTATTATTTTTTACAGCATTATTATTTTACAACGCTGAATTTACACCTATTTTATTTCTAATTTCATTGATAATGACTGTTATTTCTTTCTATGATGTATATATTTATTTAACATCTCCTATAAATGACTTTATTGAAAACCCAGAAAAAAAAGAAGACATAAAAAATTATAAAAAGAATGCTATTAAAATATTTTTAGTATTAAATAAAAATTTAAATAGATTTACCACTAGAGCATTAAATCATCTAAAAGAAAAGATCATGATCAATAAATCATATAAATGTTCTTATGATGAAGATAAATCAATTATTTCAAAGCATGATATTATAGTTAAATATAATAACATAGATAATATAGAGAATACTTACGATCTTTCATTTAACAATCCAGGCGAAAAAATTAAAACCGCTAAAAATAACTATATTTTTGGTAATAAAGAAAATATATTCACATGCACAACACATAATAAAAAGACTGATTTCGGTTATTTGACCATAAAAAAACATCCTTTTTTTCTAGGGATAGATGATCGTATCGAAGTATATTGTGATTTAAATAAAAACGAGGCAATAGGAGTGTATAATCATACTACTCAATCCGCCTATCTTTTTTTACCTTACGGATATTTTAACTACAGAGAAAAATCAATATTATTTCGATTTTTACTACCTATCATGATTCTCTTCTATATATTAGTATTATTCTCTCCACTTTTATTTTTATCTTTCTTATTTTTTGGATCTTTAACATTTTTATTTAAAGCTTTAATAGCAACAACTATTTTTAGCATTTTAGTCACAGTCATAACATTAATGATATTTTATTTAAAAAACAGAAAATATATTCACAGAAAAAAAGCAGACAAATATGCAATAGTAAAAAAACATCTTTTATCAAAATTGAAGAAGAAAGAAAATTTACTTATTATAAATAGCATTAATTTATTTAAATGAATCTATTTTGATTAATGAAATTCAATTCCCAGCAGTCTATTTTTAAACTATAATTTCAATATTATTTAAAATTAGTCAAAAAAAATAAATTTAGTAATAATAAAAATATACAAAAAAACCCTCCATTATGAACTGGGGTCAGTTCAATTAAGAGGGTTTTTACATTTTAGCTTAATTAGAATCTGTAAAGGCTAAATGGTTTTGGATCTAAAACAGGTTTTTTACCCAGTAATAAGTCAGCGGTTAATTCTGCTGATACAGGGCTCTCTGTCATACCCCAACCTGTTGCCGTATTAATCACTAAACCTGGATACTCTTTAACTTCTGAGATAATTGGGTTTTCATCTGGGGCGATAGCCATTGCACCACTCCATTGATCAATTAATTTCGATTCTTTAAAAGCTGGGAATTCTGCTTTTAATTTTTCTAATGAAGCATTTAGCTCAGGTAAATCTGGCAGTGCCGTCATGTCTCTAAATTGTTCAAACGGAGAAACTTCGTCTAAGTTCCAATGCGTAGATTGCATAAATGAATTAATTAATTGTTCATTTAAAGAAATATGCACTGGGAAGTCAGGTAATGCTAATAATGGCAGATATTTATAACCATAAGTGAAAGATTCTTTCACTACTGGTGCCACAATCACACGAGGAGAAGTTGCATAAGTACCATCAGCTTGTTCACGGAAGAAAATACCACCTGGTAAAGCGACATTACCACCCGGTGCCGTTGGTGAACCACTGATTAACTGCTGAGACTGATATGCAGGCAGTGTTGGAACATCAACATTAAGATTTTGCATAAATAGGCGTGACCAAACGCCACCAGCAACAACAACTTGAGAAGTTTTGATTGCACCTTTCTCGGTTACAACATCAGAAATTACACCCGCTTGTGTTTCTAAGCCACGAGCCGCACATTGAGTGTAAATTCTCACGCCCATTTTTTTAGCGTATTCAGCCATAACGAAGGTTGCAACTTCTGGATCGAAGCTACCGGAATCTTCCTCAAAGCCAGCAATTTTCCAATCTGTTGTCGCGCCACGAAGACGTTGATTTAATTCAGCACCTTCAATAATTCTGGTTTTAAATGGAATATCAGAGCCAACATTCTTACTTCTTTCGTCAATCCATTTTCTTACGTTAACTAAATCTTCTTCATCAAGAGGAACTTCAACACGGCCTTGTGTACGATAAGTAGTATCAATGCCGACTTTAGCATTCATTTCACGCCAGCGATGTTTACCTAAATGGTGTAATAAGAATGTTTCATCCGGCATTTTATAGCTAATTGCTTGGCCGTAGAATCTTGAAGATTGCTCACCTGCGATATTGCCCTTCTCAACAATCACAACAGATAAACCGCGTTCTACAAGGTTAATAGCTGTCATAATACCAAGAATACCAGCACCGATAACAACAACATCAGCTTGTTTTGGTAAAGCACCTTCAGTGCCTTCAACAAAGCCATGTCTTGGCGTACCCGGAACAAAACGCCCTTCGCGAGTTAACATTGGTGTTAAAATACCCGCACCAGCAGCGACAGCCACTACTGTTCCACCAATGATAAATTTTCTTCTAGATATCGCCATTTTACACGTTCCTTTTACTCAATGAATTATTAGCATTAAAACAATAACGATATCTTATTTCATTTGTAAACTATTAGTAAAGTATTTGTAAATCTTTTCATCTGTTTTTTTCTTAAAAATCCGTACTATTTAATTTACTTATACAAACAAGGGAATTAATTATCATTTTGTTTTTTATCGATTATTTAAGCGTATTAAGTAAAACGAAATGATATTCAGCTAGTTGTTTTCTTGGTTTCTTCGTCAAAATATAAAATTTTTCACTATTAAAGATCTACGGCCTATTTGTTCAACGTGGGTTTATGACACATTCAAATTGCAAATAAATAAGTTGTATCAAATAAATTGATTAACAATGGACTGGTTATTTGATGGTGATTCAGAGAAAAATAAGGTAATAGCTAAAATGACCACACTTAAGATTATACTTATCTCTATGTATAACTAAATTTTAAGTGCTCACTTTTAAACCAACCGCAAAATAAATCTTTTTTTGATTGTTTTTATAAAAATAGACTTATTTTTCCCTTAAAAATCAACACTGTTACAATTTGAAACAAAATACACATTTTGTTACATATTAAAAATCCATGTACATTAGAACAGACTGGCTTTAGCGAGATTTCGGACATTTACGAAAGCAAATACTATAAGTAAATACACTTATTGTGAGATACGAAAGCAGTAAATAGCGTGTGAACAATTATTGTTGACCACTACATTGATAGTTTTGATTGGGGAGGTAAGTAATGGTGCAAATCCAGTTTGAATCAACAGAGGCAATCAGAGAGATAAACGTAAATAGTTTAGATGGTTTTGATTTTACTAATGATTTATTACATACGGCCATTTTTGAAAAGTTTTCATTAAAAAGAGCCATCTTTAAACAAGCTAATTTACGTGGTGCAAACTTTGCCTATTGCTTATTAGATGAAGCTAACTTCACTAATTCATTATTGATGAACTCTAATTTTATGGAAGCTTCTATGGTAAATGCAATATTAGTAGATTCCAAACTTGCAGGCGCCTTCTTTTTAAATGCTAATTTAAAAAATGCAAATCTTAGTGGTGCTGACTTATTTGCTACAAATATGAATGGTGCGAACTTGAAAGGTGCAAATATGAATGTGAGTAGAATCAGTGATGCTACCTTTGTTAATGCAGAATATGACAATGATACAATGTGGCCTGATGATTTTTCTCCTATAAAGGCTGGTGCTAGACTTACTATGTGACCACATCATATCTATTTAACATCCCTATTCGATAACCAACGCCTGCAAGCGCAGCTTAATCTCACTCAGTTGCGCTTGCTGTTGTTGGTTTTGTTGTTTTATTGCTCTGGTCTCTTCGCTGTCCAGTATCAAAACCAAACAGCTGTTTAAGATTTTGACGGTAAACGTAAAGCCAGTCTCAAAACCTGCCGCTTTTAACCAGTGCCCTGTTAGATGAATTCCGTTCGGAAGTGTGCTTTTGTTGCCATATTGGGAATAGCCCACAGTGTAGTGCATCTCGATTTTCGAGTGCTTTATTTCAAGTCACACAATTTTTTTAATGCCCTCCTGTTTTCTCTTTTTCTTACATGATCGCGATATTTAATACACAGACGATCACATCATGATTTTCTACTATTCCACTTACTAACCGATTACAACTACTATCCTCCCCCAAACCCGCTTTGGTGGGCGTGAGCTTAACTATGCTTTTGATCAACTCCATTAACTGGCCCCCACAGCCCGTTATCAACGTGGAAAACTGCATTATGTCGTCACTGACCATCAAGGCACTCCGCGAGAAATCTTTAGCGAAAAAGGGATTATCAGCTGGGCGGGACGGTTAAATACCTGGGGACAAATGGCGTTTTGGCAATCCCATGATAATTATGCCGATAACGACCCAGAATACACTGAATGCCATTTTCGGTTTGCCGGACAATATGAAGATAAAGAAAGTGGCTTGTATTACAATCGCTTTCGCTACTATGATAAGGACACAGGGCAATATATTTCACCAGACCCCATCGGATTATTAGGTGGCTTTAATCCATATGGGTATGTGCATTGTCCAGTGGGTTGGGTTGATCCGTTTGGGTTAAGTGGAACGTCAACGCTTAATAACGGCGGAAGTGAAAATAAAACAAGATTTTTAGTTGACTCTAAAGGTCAAGTTTTAGATTTAGAGTATTTTAGAAATCTAAAATTTGATGGACAAGTCATAGATGCAGGAAGAAGTGGTAATAAATTACCAGCAATAAGTACACCTAATACTTATTTAAAAACGACTGGTGGGCATGTAATTGTATATGGACCAGATGGTCGACGTCTTGCTGATGTTAGCCCGAATAGAATTAAAATAACAAAATGGAATAAAAACCCAAAGACTGGAGAATTATTCCCTCATTCAGGCAGTGAAACTAAATTTGCAGATAGAGATGTTCCTGATGAAATTAGAAAATTACTGGGATTAGAATGAATATATATGGCAGTATAGTATCAAATTCGTTACTTAAAAAGTTTCCATCTGGCTATCCTACAAATGTACCATTGACTAATTTTGTAGCGAACTGTGTTGATTTAGAAGGAGTTCTTGCTTGCGCTGGTTTGTTTTGCCCAACATTTATTGAAATTAATAATGTAATTTATAGGAAAGATGGTGCTGATGAAAGTTTTAAACCATATGAGGGAGATGGTAAAGATAAAAAAACATTAGAAATGACTAATAATAATTTTTGTCTTTCTGAGTTTTTTTTAATGGCTGCTAATGAAGCAAGCGAAAGTGTAGAATTAATGTTCAAATTTTCTATCGTATTAGAGTATTTTTGGCGTCAAAGATTAAAAGAACTTTTCCCTGAAAAAAAATTTGAATTTATCCATTCAGAAAATGGATTGTTTGATGAAGATGGCTTTTGTATAACATTCTACGAAGTTGAATAATAAAAAAATTATAGCCAGAAGTTCCTCAAATCTTCTGGCTTATTTATTTTTAAGAGCTGCTCAACTTACCCTTTAGCCGCTAACATACTCGGCCATCAGCTCGCGCATCGTATGTTTTATTGCACTCAGTTGCGCTTACTGTTGTTGGTTTTGTTGTTTAATAGTTTCGATGTCTTCGTTATCAGGTATCAATACCAAACAACCATTTCAAAGATGCCCGTTGGAACCGCACGCAATATCGCTATAACACCAACGACCAAATTGTTGAAACCCAATACAGCAACCAGTTTGAATGCCAAAGTGAAAAGTTTCAGTACGATAACAATCTCAATATCACCGAGCACCAATTTATTCCGTCTGACGCGCAAGGTGCCTTTTTACAACTGGCGCAGCAGCAACAAAAAGGCTGGGTCACTCGTCGTATTACCGCCAAAGGTTATCAAGATTATCACTACGACAGTAATGGTCGATTAACGCAAAAAGTGGTTCATCAACACGGTTTTCGCGCGAAAACATGGTATTACTAATGAAATACGCTTAACCAACTTATTGCCTGTTTTATTAATCCTGAGGGGGAATGCTGGCGTTATACCTATGATGCTTTTGGCAGAAGGTTTAGTAAAAGTACAGTGGTCGATAATCGCCCTACGCCACCGTTAAACTCGCCTTTTAAAGATAAACGAATTCAACGTGTGGATTATTTATGGTCGGGCAACCAGATGGGGCAAGAAACCCCGATTTATGCCGATGGCACACCCGCTTATGATTCACAAATTCAGTGGCTCTATCAACCCAATGAAATCACTCCCACAGCCCGTTATCAACGTGGAAAACTGCATTATGTCGTCACTGACCATCAAGGCACGCCACGAGAAATTTTTAGCGAAAAAGGCATTGTCAGCTGGGCAGGACGGTTAAATACCTGGGGGCAAATGGCGTTTTGGCAATCCCATGATAATTATGCCGATAACGACGCCGAATATACCGAATGCCATTTTCGTTTTGCGGGACAATATGAAGATAAAGAAAGTGGCCTGTATTACAATCGCTTTCGCTACTATGATAAGGACACAGGGCAATATATTTCGCCAGACCCTATCGGATTATTAGGTGGCTTTAATCCGTATGGGTATGTACATTGTCCAACGGGTTGGGTAGATCCGTTTGGGTTGGCGGGAGGTCAGGGGAATAAAGGAGAGGTTGAAAGTTTTTATCGTTCAATGTCATCTGCTCACTATGAGCATTTAATAAACAACAATCAATTGAAACCAACATCTGAAACATTTTTATCCCCCACATTAGGATTTTCTGAAAGTTATACAGGAATATTAGTACGTTTTGATTTAAAACCAGGAACAACAAAAGCAACAAGAGAATCCTACCCTGATATGCCCATTATTAGCAAAGGGTGGAATAAATTTAATGCTTATTTTAAAGCTGAAGGCGAACAAATCAATATTGGCCTAGGTAAAGGAAAAGCATTAGAAATATTTAATGATAATATTAAAAAATTTGAAAAATCAAAGGAAATCAAAAAGGATTAAATCATATGATAAAAGAAAAAATAAATTTAATAGAGCTATACATGAGAAAAAAAATAAATAAAGATAGTTTAATTCAAGAGTACAAAAAAAATTTTGGATTTATTGATATTTGTTATGAATTAAATTTATCCATTGAAAAAAAAGATCCAGAATTTCTCGATTGTATTTTATATCTTGGTGATGTCATTAAATATAAATACAATTGTATTTATCTATTAGAAAAATTAATTCTTGAAAAATGGCATTATAAGCATGAAGACTTAGCTAGACTTTTACAAGAATATAAGAGCCCATCAAGTGTTGATGTTTTATATTTAGCATCCAATTTAAATCTAGAATATTTAGATTTTGATGATAACTATTCACTTGCTATAAAATGTATCTGGGGAATAAGTTGCATAGGAAATGAAAATACAATAGGAAAATTAAAAATTCTTTCTAAATCAAAAAACCAAAAAATCAAAAATAATGCTATTTTATTACTAAACGAAAATCACACAAAAAAATAGTTTTTTATTAATGAGTTGGGGCTAACTTATTTAGCTCCTCAAAATAAATTAATTATTAACATAAAATTAATGCCGTTATATAATTATTAGCCCATCAACGTGCAGGACGGGGAACAGAGTCCTTTTTACAGTCATTACACGATAATCCACTTCAACCGCCAATATCGACCGATGTTCATCGAGGTTATCAATACGATAAAGCCTTTAATCTGGTCAATATCGACGATGCCCGTTGGAACCGCACGCAATATCGCTATAACACCAACGACCAAATTGTTGAAACCCAATACAGCAACCAGTTTGAATGCCAAAGTGAAAAGTTTCAGTACGATAACAATCTCAATATCACCGAGCACCAATTTATTCCGTCTGACGCGCAAGGTGCCTTTTTACAACTGGCGCAGCAGCAACAAAAAGGCTGGGTCACTCGTCGTATTACCGCCAAAGGTTATCAAGATTATCACTACGACAGTAATGGTCGATTAACGCAAAAAGTGGTTCATCAACACGGTTTTCGCGCGAAAACATGGTATTACCAATGGAATACGCTGAACCAACTTATTGCCTGTTTTAATCCTGAGGGGGAATGCTGGCGTTATACCTATGATGCTTTTGGCAGAAGACTCAGTAAACACAAGGTGGTCGATAATCGCCCTACGCCACCGTTAAACTCGCCCTTTAAAGATAAACGAATTCAACGTGCGGATTACCTGTGGTCGGGCAACCAGATGGTGCAAGAAACCCCGATTTATGCCGATGGCACCCCCGCTTATGATCCGCAAATTCAGTGGCTCTACCAGCCCAATGAAATCACTCCCACAGCCCGTTATCAACGTGGAAAACTGCATTATGTCGTCACTGACCATCAAGGCACGCCACGAGAAATTTTTAGCGAAAAAGGCATTGTCAGCTGGGCAGGACGGTTAAATACCTGGGGGCAAATGGCGTTTTGGCAATCCCATGATAATTATGCCGATAACGACCCAGAATACACTGAATGCCATTTTCGGTTTGCCGGACAATATGAAGATAAAGAAAGTGGCCTGTATTACAATCGCTTTCGCTACTATGATAAGGACACAGGGCAATATATTTCGCCAGACCCTATAGGATTATTAGGTGGCTTTAATCCGTATGGGTATGTGCATTGTCCTGTTGGGTGGGTAGATCCGTTTGGGTTGTCTTCTAGTATCAATGATTCTGGATTCTATGTTTATGCCTTATACGACCCAGGAGCCACTAAGCCTTATTATATAGGTATAACGAATAACCTTGAAAGAAGAACAGTTGAACACAGAGATACAGGAAGGCTATCAACTAGAGGAATAATGATGCCTATTGAAAATAATATTAACTATGGGCAAGCTCGTGGATATGAGCAATTCTACATAGAATACTATAAAACAAAAACAGGAATAATTGGAGAAAATATATCTTCAACCAATAGAGGCAATAAATACAATTCATTTGATCATAATAGAGAAGATGATCGAGCAAAAGCCTTTTAATAGGCTTATAAAAGCAAACTAATACAATTAGGAAAAAATTTCAAATGAATAATCTTAAAATTTGGAAGTGGAATAAGAAACCTCGCACTATGATTAGATTTATAAAAAATGGTGATATATTTTGCTTTACATTTAATAAAGAAAAATACTATTTTGGTAGGATTATATCGAAATCTATAGTTGGCCATATAGCCGAAATATTTAACTTCTATTCTGAATCTCCATCCATTGATGAAAATAAAATAAAATCAGCAAAGAGTTTAACGCCTCCTTTTATAATAGATAGCTATCTTTTATTTGACAAAAAATATGAATCAGATTCAGATTGGCAAATTATTGGTCATCAAGAAAATTATAAACCCACAAATATGGATGATATATATTTTTCGTATGGAGCTGAGAACTCTCGTAAGAAAATAGATATATGGGGAAATGAATATTCAATAACTGAAAAAGAGTCAATGAATATTCCTATTCTAACGCCTTATTCTAGCTACCATATAAAAAAAATACTAGAAAAATTCAGTATAGAATAATTAAGTAAAAATAGAGGCAACACAATACAAATAATTAAAATAAGGAATATAATAAGTACTTACAGCTGATTCAAGCCACCAATCCTGATTCGGTGGTGGAATTTGAGTATGACGACCAAGGGCATTTGTGTTGTGAGCGCATTAATGGGCAAGAAATTACGCATCAATGGGATAAAGAGCACGATATCCTTACCCAAACCCGCTTTGGTGAGCGTGAACTTCATTATGCTTTCGGTCAACTTCATGAACTGACTTCACTGCAAGTCAATCAACATGCACCCTTGCAATTTAGTTATAACGCGCTGGGACAAGAGTTTTTACACCAAAGCCAAGCGGGTTTTGCCAACTCTAGCCATTACACCGCCACTGGGTTATTAGCGCATCAACGTGCAGGACGGGGAACGGAGTCCTTTTTAAAATCGCTACACGATAATCCACTTCAACCGCCAATATCGACCGGATGTTCATCGAGGTTATCAATACGATAAAGCCTTTAATCTGGTCAATATTGAGGATGCCCGCTGGAACCGCACGCAATATCGCTATAACACCAACGACCAAATTGTTGAAACCCAATACAGCAACCAGTTTGAATGCCAAAGCGAGAAATTCCAGTACGATAACAATCTCAATATCACCGAGCACCAATTTATTCCGTCTGACGCGCAAGGTGCCTTTTTACAACTGGCGCAGCAGCAACAAAAAGGCCGTGTCACTCGTCGTATCACTGCCAAAGGTTATCAAGATTATCACTACGACATTAATGGTCGATTAACGCAAAAAGTGGTTTATCAACACGGTTTTCGCGCGAAAACATGGTATTACCAATGGAATACACTGAACCAACTTATTGCCTGTTTTAATCCTGAGGGGGAATGCTGGCGTTTTACCTATGATGCCTTTGGCAGAAGGCTTAGTAAAAGTAAAGTGGTCGATAATCGCCCTACACCACCGTTAAATGAGTATATAAAAAAGGTTGAATAATGGATAACTTATATAAAAAATATCCTCCTTTACTTGGGTTACATGTTCCAAGTGACTGGTTAGTTGTTAAAAATAATATGTATGACGTTGCCCCTGAGATATTAAATTTACCTCATACTGAAGGTGATTTATTTTTAATAAAAGATACTTTCTTTGAAAACGATATTTTTATATCAAAAACAAGCTTACCAATATCTACAAAAAAAAGAGCAATATCAATAGTATCTATCTTTGCTAGATTACAAGAAAACTTAAATGATGAAAATTGTATTTATTGTATTTATGACATAGTTTTATCATTTATCTTAGGTGATAATGAATTTATATTTACTAATAAAAATGGTGTAACAAGTCGGTTTGATGCAGCGAAAATAGCTTCTGAATATATGATCATCTTTACGCAATATATTATACCGAAGCTAATTTTAGGTGAAAAAATAACGCAAAATCAATTTGAATCATATATTAGAATGTATTATAAAGAAAGAAACTAAGTTTTAGGATGTATATAAATAGAATATACTAATAGCCAGAAGACCATTGAATCTTCTGGATTATCTGACATTAAAATTATTTAAATTTACCATTAAACCAAATTCGAAAAAACATTAATATGAGTAATGCTAGAGATGTAATAATTCTTCTTAGTTTAATGTATTAACTATACAACATACCATCAATCCCATTTATAGAAGAATAAAAAATGTGAATATGGAAGAAATATATATAATAAAAAATATTTATGATATTATTCATAATATGTCAGGTAATAAAATTCATGATACACATGCACACTATGATATATTATTTCATGATGGTACTAAGACTGCAATTTTAATTAAAAACCAAGAGATTTTATGAGCATCAATAAATATTTAAATTTATCAACACCATATACTTACATTGAGATAAGTTCAAAAAAATCAACTCTGTTCATTGAATATGGTATTGTTGGTAATGACCCGTCTAAATAAGATTGATACTTTTCCAATCTAAAATTGGAGAATGCAATTAAACAAAATACTAAATGAATTCAACATGATTATTTCCTTTCTTTAAAATTATCGGTTGTTAACCAAATAGGAAAAAATGAACTCACCTATATAAACAAGCCCAATATTGACATGCTCTATGTCTATGAAGATGTGGGCAGTTACTCTCCCTTAGCGCGCGTTGATACATTAAAAAATAAACAAACTGTTTTTTATTTTCATTGTCAGCCTAATGGTCCACCTGATGCGTTAGTTGATGATAACGGTGATATTCAATGGCAAGCTCGCTTCACATCTGGGGGAAAACAGAAATTAAATTAGGAGAGTTTCATTATTATCCTCAATATCGTGATCAGAACTTACGTTTTCAGGGGCAATATCTAGATAGAGACAAATTTGTCGGGAACAAATTTGGACAGCATTTTTGCTGGCCCATAGGACGAGTATCAGGATGATACGAGTATTCAGGTTTACACTATAATACCTTTCGCTATTATGATCCTGATATTGGCCGATTTACCCGGCATGACCCTATTGGGTTAGCTGGCGGGTTAAATCTGTATCAATATGCGCCTAATGGATTGCCCTTGGGATTGGGAAAATGCCGTTTTTTATCTAAAGAAGATCTCGAAAAACGAGGACCCGCACCTGACGGAATGAAAAACCACACAGACACCATAAAGTTCGAGAAAATGCACCTTCAAATTGGTCTAAAAAAAATCGAGATTATATACTTCAAGCATAAGATGTTCTTAAATACTATGACATTGATCTAAATACGGATTTAAGAAATTTCATTTGGGCTAGAAATGGTGGTGGTGCTCATACAATAAAAGCGGCACAACATGTTCACGAAAAAATAATAACTGCAGCACCTCAAGGAAAAAATGCTGTAGAGGAAGCTTTAAATGATTTAGGGAAAGAAATGATAAAAGGTAGGTTTTATGAAAGAAAATAATATAGATATATATCAAATAATAAAAGACGAAGATGTAGAAAAATTATCAGAATATCTAAAAGACTTAAACTTATCTGAAATTAAATTTGATAAATCACTATTACATAGATTTTCTGAAGAAGGTAAATATTTATTATGTGATTTCATAATACAAAAAGGTTTCAATACCAATGTAATAGATAGTAGCTATCTAACACCTCTTGTTGAGGTTGCATTTGAAGGATATATAAATATATTAGCTCTTTTGCTAAATAATAAAGCATGGGTTGATGGAGATCCTCGAGGGATCACTACACCATTAATTGAGGCATCATGTGGTGGTCATTTAGACATTATCAAATTACTTATCAAATCTGGTGCAGATATTAACCGCTTACAGATGAATTTTAATCGTACTGCTTTAGATCTCGCTATATCCTATGGACATACCGATGTTGCTCAATATTTACAATCGATGGGAGGACGAAAAGCATTCGAAGAAATGCAAGCTGGCATCATTGAAGGTGATGGTATTCTCTCTCATATTTATAAAAATGTTGGCCCTATTCTAACTGATGAATATTATTCTGATAATATTAGATTAATGACATCATGGGTAGGAAATGGTAATTACCATAAATTATTCTTTACTTTCGGCAATTTTAAAAGATTACCTCACACTGAATTTTTAATCTGCTTGCCCTATAATTGGCCAATTAATCGGGCAATATTCCAAAGTGATTATAAAGATAATTTTCCAATGAAATTACTTTCCTCACTCTCTGAATATTATAAAAAAAGTGAAGTCATTAAAGAAGGTTTTATTTTAGATAAAAATGACGAGCAATGGAAACACCTTCATTGGCCTGATGAAATCGATGCACTCGTTACCGTTGATTACTCTTTCGATCATCAAGAAAAAGAAATATCCATCCCTGAAGATGAAGAGGTTAATTTATTACTATTAACCCCAATAAAATATACTAAAGCAGGGAAACCAAGTGGGGGAAAATTAGAAAAATGGCTAAAAAGAAAAAGAACAGCCTCATGGAAAAGTATTTCATTTAAAAATGATTGGCTTTCAAAAAAATAAATTATTTCTTATTTATAAGATAGGCATTGTATTAACAGTGCCTTTATAAAAAATTAGTATAGCGAAAAAGGCATTGTCAGCTGGGCGGGACGGTTAAATACCTGGGGACAAATAGCGTTTTGGCAATCCCATGATAATTATGCCGATAACGACCCTGAATATACCGAATGCCATTTTCGGTTTGCTGGACAATATGAAGATAAAGAAAGTGGCTTGTATTACAATCGTTTTCGCTACTATGATAAGGACACTGGGCAATATATTTCACCAGACTCTATCGGATTATTAGGTGGCTTTAATCCGTATGGGTATGTGCATTGTCCGACGGGATGGTTAGTAACTAATTATGGTCCTTTGGGTAGTGAAGGAAGAGTACCTTTAGGCAGTGTACCAAATATCCCAAGAGGTGGTATTGTTACGTCAGAAAGTATAGTATCTGGAACAATACCAAGTAAATCAGGTACTGTTCCTAAAGCTGAATCTATTTGGAAAATTGAGTGATAATATAAAATATGTATTACATAAATACTGATGGGGTAAAAATTGAAATAAATTTAACATCCCCAAAAAAGATAAAATCAGCAGTTAAATGGGTCTTTGATAAGATCATAATTTCCGATAATATTTTTTCGGATGATTTAAATAACTATCTTTTACCAGAATATATTGGTAGCAGTCATTACCTAGGTGATGATGGGTATATATTTGATACATCCGATAACTTGTTAAGTGATGTGTTTCTGTACATTCCCGATAATAATTATGTTAACCCTGAAGTGTTAAATACTATCCTGTCTTTTGATTCTACATATGCATCTATTGAAATAATAAATCCTATTAAATTTACTTCAGTATCACCTTGCGATTTTAGATATTTAAGTCGTGATGGGGATTATTTACTATGCCTATCTAATACAAGTTTAAATGGATATATTGAAAGAATAAAAATTCAAAATGATTTTGAATTTATCTTTTTAAATCAAAAAATGATTGGTTTTTTACTAATTAGACCACTTGAGAAACTGGTTTTCTTTGATGATATAAACTATGAGAATAAAGATAAAGTACCTTTATCTTCAAGTAAAAAAAATATTTTTATTACCTATTTTGATTTAGTTGATGAAGAAGGATGGGACAAAATAAATGACGGTGATTTACTTATGCTGAGTAAGATAAATGAAATTAAAAATAATATTATTGAAATGAATACACAACACATTCAGTTAAGATCATTATATAAACAATGCGATTTTATAGTAAATAATTACTATAGTATTTAATTATTTATCAAACATGAAATCTAAAACTTTCGCTACTATGATAAGGACACAGGACAATATATTTCACCTGATCCTATCGGATTATTAGGTGGCTTTAATACGTATGCGTATATGCATTGTCCAACGGGGTGGATAGATCCGTTTGGGTTGGCGGGGACGTCCTTATATTTTTGATTCAAAACAATTACAAAAGAAATTTAAACATGCTATTGATTTTGGTGTTACAGGAAATGCTAATAAGGTAGGTATAGCCAAATTTGAAATTGCGATGAAACATCATATGAATTTATCTAGCACAATAAAAATAAAGGGATAATATAGATGGAATCAAGATGTTTATCATTATTTTAATTATCGACTTCAACACATATTAAATATCGTTATACTAACGCACTGCATCCATATTTACCTAATCCACATCCTTACAATCTCGTAAATCGTGAACTTTTTGATGCAGATAGACAGGCTTATTGGAGACAAAGAGCTGAGGATAACATAAAACGCAGAGAATCTCTTAATAGTAAGAAAGGAAATTAAATGCTGACATCTAAGTTAATTAGTTATTTTAAAAGCAAAGGTTGGTGGATTGATACACCCTCAAGTGAATATCACGATGCTTTGTTAAGTATTAATATTGATATTGACTCTGACTTTGTACCGTTTTACTTGCATGTTGAAGATTGTCCAACATTTTTAGGTCGAAATAGAGAGATCTATCAATATACTCAGGCATCACCTCGTGCATCGTGTGTTTTATTGCACTCAGTTGCGCTTACTGTTGTTGGTTTTGTTGTTTAATCGCTCTTATGTCTTCACTGTCAGGTATCAAATTATCAACAGTCAATAGGCTAGAACTTAAAAGTTATACACAAGATGGTGTAAAAACTAATCTTCAAAAAACCCTCGAAGAGGGTCGAAGTCTTATGGTAGAAAAGGATGGGAAATATTCAGTTGTGAATCTTCACCATTTTAAAAAAAATGAACTTGGAGCTTTAAATAATGCCATTAATGATATTTTTGGTGGCAAAGGTATTCCTCGCGTTGATCCTAAAACTGGAAAACAAAAAGTTTTTGGTGAAATGTTAGAAAACGGATAAAAAGTAGATAAATAGAAAGAAGTTCTAGAGTAGGAAATAACTCCAGGCAATAATAGATTAAGATTAGTAACAAAGGATTTAGGTGATGGTAGAATTATGATTGGGCTTGGTTATCCTCACTGGACTAGAATTTTTGATGTGGTAATAAAATAATGAATAATTTGTACTATCTATATGATGGTCTAGGAAATACTATTTTTACTAGTCACGATTTTATTGAATGCTACGATGTCTCAGATATTGGTTATTCATATTTATTTTTATTCACTGAGGTCTCAATTAAAAATAAAAACTATTTATATGATAATAAAACATTTACATTAAGAAGTAATTTATTTAATGGAAGATTAGATATATCATTCTCAGTAAAAAAAGTGATTTCATATAATAATAATTTATATTTGTATATCGATGATTTAAGTTCTGGTGTATACAAAATTGGAACAATGTCTTTCTTAAAGACTAGAAAAAATGATATTGGCAGAATTTGGTTAGATATGAAAGGTGATAAGAAAAAAATATATCTTTCTGCCAGTTACCTCATAAACGGAGATAATCTCCCCGTGAAAAAAAATAACATAATCATAGAAGGTAAATATATAAATGATTATTATTCTTTTTACTGTGAATTAGGTTATTCATTTATTGGTCAATTTGGTTATATGGGGGATAATTTCTATGAACTTGAGGGCTACCTTTCTCAGCTAAACCAAATAAATGTAATATGGAAAGATAGTGAGTTATCATTGAAGAGTATTGATAATACTATACCTAATGGATATATAGGTAGATCAGCTTATGACTTAGTCTCAATTCTAAGAGAGCATTGTAATTTAACGCTTGAATAATTTTTTTATAAATATCTAATATAAAATTTTTGCCTATTCCGAAATTAAAAATTTCTATATTTAGAGCTGGGAAATATCCGATCACTCCCCAATCAGCGCCCTAGCGTTAAGCCTAAACTCATCGAGTAAAGCTTTTTTCTGTTGGTTTTGTTGCTTTCGGCCTTTTTCGCTGTACGGAATTAAAATCAAACAGCCATTTAAAATCTTTACCGTAAAGGTAAGCTCCGTCTCAAATCCCGCAGCCTTTATCCATTGCCCCTTTAAGTGTGGCGGTTAGGCGGTTTTATTCCCGTTCAGCACATACCCTACAGTGTAGTATCGCTTGGTTTTCAGGGCTTTATTTATACCTAAGCCTGACTTAGAATGCGCCTTAGCCATAGTAACTATCCTCTTCGTTTTAGTTGCTTGATGAGCAGTAATGACGGGTGCCTCCCGTTTTTACTGCGTTAATAACTCATATTTAATTATCATTTATTCTAAGAGGTACTTAATCACCACCCGTTGTATTGGCGAAAATAAAGGACTGCTACTTAGAGTCGATATAAGAAAAGCACCAAATCAATACGGGTTTAGAACAGAACAAATTAATGAATTATTAGATGGCAATATCATACAAGGCTCAGGAAAAAAATTATGACAATATCTGAAAGCATAAAAAATGAATTATATGAAGAAAAAAAAAGGATAAGATCACCTTTTCACTGTAAAGAAAATAATGGAATTATTATTAAATATATAGTTCACTGTAATAAAAGAAAAAATAATGATATAGCTAATATGGCAAAAAAAATACTTTTATCAATACAAAAATATAGTTTTTTAGAATGGCCAAAAGATGCTGAATGGAGATCTATTCTACCTAAAGAATTTATTGATTCATTTTTAGATCACACTAAAGAAGATGATTGGACTCTCGATGATTGGCTATATTGGCTAAAACCTGAAAATAGATTTTGGTTTTTATGGAGTATAAATGAAATAAATAGCAATTATTTAGAAATAAAAATTATCGTTTATGAGCATCCATATCCATGGGAATCTTTAGAAGTTTTATTTATGAAATTAGGAACAAGTGAATTGAGAGAGATTAATGATATAACTAATTAGTAAGTTCGACTACTTCTTTGGTCGAATGAATTCGAATCCTTATAATAAAATACGCACAGAAACTATGGCAATGGTTATGAAGCAACTTGGTGTGACTAAACTATAATCGTGTTGCTCACAAACTATTGTTAGATCATTTAACTCAATCAGCGAATACCCCCTCCCGTGGTGCAAATAAATTTACTAAAATAGTTAAAGGTGAGAATTTAATTTTTGTAGCCAACGATTCTCTTTTTGCGGGACCTAGCGGAAAATTTGCTCATTTTGTGTCAACGAGGGCAGTTTCAGCTGATGGAACCTTAAGATTAACAACAATGATACCTAAGCTATGATTGAACAATTTGATACACAAATGTTAGAGGTGTTTGGTTTGAAACCCGAAAACTTCGATGCCGATTTTTTGCAATGGACTTATACCTTCATCAAAGAAAGTATAAAACTAGACTTGGTTTACTCCATGGATAAGACAATATCTACTTCATTGTATGTAAACAATACGTTGACTGTTTTTTGTTTTGGATATGGGCTAAAACTACTCAGAATTGATAAGGATAAAATATATGGAGAAACTGACTTTAATGGCATTAAAAGATCATTAGAGATTGATCCTCTTAATATCATTTTCAAATGGGAAGACTCTTTTTAGTAAGCGAGTGATTCCTCTTATTTCCTCGCTTACTCAATTTAGTCTTTAGCCACTTACATACTCAACCATCAGCTCACGCATAGAATTTTTTACTTCACTCAATTGCGTTTGCTATTGGTGGTTTTATTCCCTAATAGTTTGGATATCTTCATTACAACAATATAGCTCATATCTAAATTTGCTTATTTTAGTTATGTCTCTTTTCTCTTCATAAAATATCGACGATGCCAGTTTGAACGTCAAAACGAGAAGTTTCAGTACGATAACAACCTCAATATCACCAATGGAATACACTGAACCAACTTATTGCCTGTTTTAATCCTGAGGGGGAATATTGGCGTTATACCTATGATGCCTTTGGCTGAAGGCTTAGTAAAAATAAAGTGATCGATCATCGCCCTACACCACCTTTAAATTCGCCCTTTAAAGATAAACGAATTCAACGTGTCGATTACCTGTGACCGGGCAATCAAATGGTGCAAAAAAACCCGATTTATGCCGATGGTACACCCGATTATGATCCGCAAATTCAGTGGTTCTACCAACCCAATGAAATCATTCCCACAGCCCGTTATCAACGCAGAAAACTGCATTATCTCGTCACTGACCATCAAGGCACCCCCGCGAGAAATCTTTAGTGAAAAAGGGATTGTCAGTTGGACCGGACGGTTAAATACCTAGAGGCAAATGACGTTTTGGCAATTCCATGATAATTATGCCAATAACGACCAAGAATATACCGAATGCCATTTTCGGTTTGCGGGTCAATATGAAGATAAAGAAAGTGGCTTGTATTACAATCGCTTTCGCTACTATGATAAGGACACAGGACAATATATTTCACCAGACCCCTATCGGATTATTAGGTGGCTTTAATCCGTTTGGGTTGGCGGGTAGTCAGGGGAATAAAGGAGATACAGTAACAGCATTTAGAGTTCAAGGAGGAATACTTCCTAATGCTAGGAATTAGGAAACCCTCATATTCAAAATGCCACTTTAAATATCAGTATTGGAGATACAAAGTATGCCGAACATTTTAAAAATATTAGAGGCGGTGATGCCGAAATTGTTTCTTTTGAAATATCTAAGTGACTCAATGCATTTATTAAGGGAAATGCTATTCAACAAAGAACCTACAGAAAAAATCCATAAAACCCCAAAAGACTTGCACCTAAAATAATAGATCCAACAACTTCTGGTGATTCATGCGAATTTCCTAATTTATGGACGAAATAATTAGAAAAAAAATACAATTCCAATTTCTGTTAGCTCCCCAAAAAATAAATTAAGGCTATTATATGTCAAAAGAAAATAACGATTTATTAGTAGATGATAATATTATTGTAGCAATAAAATATAAGAATATAATTACTTGGTATCAAGCAGATAGAGAAATATGGATAATGGATAGATATAAATGGAATAAAGATTTTATCGATAAAAACATAGCTTATTCTGAAGATAACGCAGATGACAGATTTGGTATTCTAGTTATTAATGATAAAAATAAAAAAAAATTCATTGAACATCTTTGCCCTTTCATGCTTGGTGATAAAAAATTAGAAGTAATAAAGAATAAAATAAAAAAATCATCTTCTTGGTGGGACGTTCATGACCTATTTCCAATTGCATTTATTGATTTTGACTCAAAAAAATTAAGTGCATGTTATCCATATCCTGGGAATATACCACTTGAGAGGTATATTCCAGACGATTGGAGTGGTGAATTTATTGATTTTATGCGTAAACTAGATGAAAATACGCTGCCTAAAAATAAAAAATATTGGGTAATTAATAATATTGACTATTTAGAAAAGCTTTCATCTTTATCTTAATAAAAAGTTAGGAAGATCTCTGAAATCTTCCTGCGTCCTCGTTTATACCCTGTTGTATATTTCCAAAAACCACAAATAAATTATATCAAACCTATTCTTTTGCCATTCACTGTGAGTCTTATGACCAAATGGTGCAAGAACCCCCAGTTTATGCCGATAACGACCCGAATATACCCAATGCCATTTTCGGTTTACCAGTCAATATGAAGATAAAGAAAGTGGCTTGTATTACAATCGCTTTCGCTACTATGATAAGGACACTGGGCAATATATTTCGCCTGACCTTATCGAATTATTAAGTGGCTTTAATCCGTATGGGTATGTGCATTGTCCAACGGGGTAGGTAGATCCGTTTAGGTTGACTCCTTGCCACCTAAGTTTAGTGATAATTTTGATAAAAAATTGAAAAAACACACTCAAGATATATATGAAATTTAAAGAAGGTTAAGAGTTTCTGTTGTAAAAGGTGATAAGGATAGTATGAAAAACTTCATTCTATCAATCGTTAATGATGATCAAAATTTAGTTAATCATAATTTAAAATGGAATAGAATTTAATCAACAAGACTTTATGTTAAAGGTGATACTATTGTATTGATAAATAATTCCATAAATGAAATTTTGACATTTCTTCATAAAAACAGAATATTTTCTTACTTACAGGAGGCTATAAAATGAGACAAGAAAAATTCCATCACTCGTTTTTAAAAAAAATATCTGCCCTTTTTTTTCTTAAGAAAATAACAAATGTTATTTTTATTAATGATGATGAAAGCAAAAATATAGATAACGTATTATTTTTTGAAATTAATTTGAAAAATGTTGTTGGATTTTATAAAAACGATAGTAACCCCTTTATCACCAGAGAAAAAATAAATGAAATTGATAGCTTTAACTTATATTCAATCTATAAAGAATTATATGAAATAAAGAAAAAAATTATGCCTCCAATTATAGTGAAAAATATAAAATTATTTTTTAACCCAAATTATAATGAAATCATTGCAATTTACTTAGCTTCAAAGAATTTTGAATCATCTGTGTTTATTATATTTTCAGAAGATGAGATTCATTTATATATTAATGAAAATAAAAACCTAGATGAAATAATAAAAAACAATTTAATACAATTTAGAAATAAAGAGTTTTTAGTATTAGAAAAAACACAGAAAATAAATAATATACAATTAAAGGATTTTTATAGATTATCCAATAGGTAAAACACTCATCTTTGTTATTAACTCGAAGTATATAAAATCATAAATCTCTGTCTAATCATGATACAATTTGCGTTATTTAGATTAAGTATCACACTTCAGAACATATGATAAAGGGAAAAAATTGGATTATCTATATAATGCCTTAGGACAAGCGTTTTTACGCCAGATCCACGCGGGTTTTGCCAACTCTAGCCGCGACACCGCCACCGGATTATTAACACATCAACATGCAGGATGGAAAAGTTTGGTTACATGAACTGGGCATGCGAATAGGCGTTTTGCCTAAAGAGGTAACACGAGTGGAATTAAGTCGTGAAAACTCAATTATTAGAGGAAATGCACCTAGTGTTGCTCGCCAAATAAATGATATATGTCTAATGACATTAGAAAATTAACATCAAAATTATCAATTAATTAGGCTATTTAATGAAAAGAAATGAAATTATTAAATCATTTAACCTATTGAATAAAAATGATAAGTTAAAATTTTCCCTTGATTTTAGTTCGACTTTAGATTTAGATTTAGATTTAGCACTTTTTTTTATAAGTATAGCGATGGATAAGTCTGAAGATATAGATGTAAGAATTGAAGCTATAAAAATAGTGGGTCTATACAAAGGAAAGTATGATGATACAAAAATAAAAAAACAATTAACCTTACTTATCTTATCAACAGATGAAGATGAAGAAATTAAAATTTATTCTATAAATACGTTATCAATACTGGACATGGACGATGATACTCTCAGTCTTTCCCAAAAAATAATTATAGGTAATGATTATATCTTAGTAAAAGAAGCTGCATTCTCTTTAATTTCTTCACATAAAAAATTACCTTTAGCAAAAAATATTTTATCTTCCATGATTTCTCACAAAATATTTGGTAAATCAGCTCAACGAGAATTAAAAAATTAAAAATCAATATAATACTTTTGCAATAAACTCATCAAAATAAAAGATGAAACAACACGAACCTCCTTATATTGAATATAATATTGTTGGTCATCCACTTTCGATTACACATGTTGAAGGTTGATGCCATCAATATTTAAGCAACGTCTTATGGCTGGAAGCATTACTCAACTTCCACACGCACAACAGTGTTTACCTTTAAAAACAAACACTTGTGATACAACAACCTTTTTATTGGAAAGCTTGCGATGATTAAGCGAATATCGACACAGCATTGATATGCTCTATATCTATGAAGATGTGGGCAGTTATTCCTCCTAGCGCGCGTTGATACATTAAAAAATAAACAAACTGTTTTGTATTTTAATTGTCAGCCTAATGGTTCACCTGATGCGTTAGTTGATGATAACCGTGATGTTCAATAGCAAGCTCGCTTTACCTCTTGGGGTAAAATTAGAAAAATGGCTAAAAAGAACAAGAACAGCATCATGGAAAAGTATTTCATTTAAAAATGATTGGCTTTCAGACAAATAGTTTATTTTTATTTGTAAAATAGGCATTGTATTAACAGTGCCTTTATAAAAATTAGCAATTAAAACATTCCAAATGGTTTAACCTGTGTGGATGAAGTTTTTAATAATTATCATTTTGTCTGCCAGGTATATTCTGCTGATTATCCTTCTCCTTTTAAAGATGTGTTGGGATTATCTGATGCCATCGGATACTTATTTATTAAAAATGAAGAAAATAAGATCGAAGGTCTTTTCTTCGTACAAACTGCATAAAAATCCTAATAGTCATCCTTAAAATTTAAACTATATATTTCTCAGCTTTGGCTACAACAGCACACCAAAGCAGATAAATCACCGAAATCGACTCCCTGATCAATACCTTTACATTAACGAGCAGGACTTGCTGGTTTTGTTGCTTAATCGCTCGGATATCTTCTCTATCGGGTATCAATACCAAGCAGTTGTTTAAGACGTAAAACCCGTCTAATATCTCACTGCTTTTAACCACTGCCTTGTTAAAGGTATCACAAGTAGTGATGTGACTTTATTTATTTCACTAAACACAAATAAATTATCCGACAGAGCAGTACTCATTCGATAAAATCGCAAAAATATGCATCAGAAATTTTAGATTCAGAGAAACGCGAAAAAAGAAAAATAGTCAGTGTAAGGTATATTAGTATTAGTGATAATAGAGAAGTTGATTCACCTATATCTCATGCATTATCTCCTTATCCTGATGGAACAAAGGTAAAAATTGTTGTTGAATAAAGAGAGAATAATATGAATTTAAATAGTTTAATAAAGAAACTAAATGAAGATAATAATTATGTAAAATTATTATCACAGAGTGAAAAAAAAACGAAGAAAAGTTATTTAGAAAATATTGTAAAAATGACTTATAAACTATATTTCAAAGACAATGAAAAATATAAAAACTTATTAAATTTATTATGTGATGTTGATTTTGAAAATGACTACAACTATTGGACTTGGATTGAGTATGCACTGCTATTAAAAATATATGATAGCGAAATAAAAGGGGATGACAATAGTATCTATATTGAAAAAATAAATTACGCCATTAATAGCGGAAGTGAATTAGAAGTTCATGTTAGACAAAATGTAATAGAAAGAATAAAATCAAGCTCATTTGAATACAACCAAAATAAAATCGAAGATATAGATATCTCAATTGAAAATCTAATGAGGCTATTAAAAATACGCTTTTTTTCACTAAATGAAAGATCAAAAATAGATTTAGTAATTTCATCTATAAAAGTAAATATGTTATAACTTTTAAAATATATCTAATTCTATGTGGATTAGATATATATTTTCCTACATCCTCTTTAAAATCTCCCTCCTAAAGATAAACGAATTCAGCGTGTCGATTACCTTTAGTCGGGGCAATAAAATGATGCAAGAAACACCGATTTATACCAATTTCCTCTACCGCTTATGATTCTCAGATTCAGTGGCTTTACCAACTCCACCACAATCCGTTATCAAAGCGGAAAACTGCATTATGCCGATAACGACCCTGAATATACCGAATACCTTTTTCGTTTTGTGGGGGAATATGAAGATAAATAAAGTGGCTTGCATTACAATCGCTTTCGCTGCCATGATAAGGACACTGTGCAATATATTTCACCTGCCCCTATCGGGTTATTAGCTGGCTTTAATCTATATGGGTATTACTTTTTTATGTAAAGGAGCAACATTTGGTGCATATCCATCTGGAATGTCGCGAGACATATCTTTAATTATAGCAACTTATGATCATAAAATTGGAAAACAATCTATCAGAAAAAATCCAGTTAATATTTTCGATTTTGAGAATAAAGATGTTAATTTTTAACCAAATGAACTGCATAAATATTATTATGAATGGGCTGATTCATTAATGTAAAGATTGCATCAAGAAACAGTTAACAAAATATTATTTAGAAATATGTGCACAAGCAAAAGTCTCTCTTAATAATGTCAATGGAAAAATAATTAAACCAAGTATAGAACAAATAAGGTAAACGATATGATATATATAAATGAAGATTATTGGAAAAAAGAATTTAAAAATTGGCTAATTACGGGATGTTCGATAAGAGATAAAAATATTATTTATCTTTGTTTACGAAAAAGTATTCCTTATGATGTAGCATCTAAATTATGGGATAATGAAATTCCCTCAAAATTAATATCAATTTATTTAGATACTCCAGAAACGCCTATTGGCTCTACATATTTAGAAGGATTTGATAGCCCCATAGTTGGTGTTAGCTTAAAACCCAAAGCTCAAGGGTTACTAGCCTCTAGAGGTTATCATGGTGATGTTTTTTGCGTTGGTAGTGGGGCTAATTATCCATTAGAAAAGGTAACTCCTAATATTTTTTCAGGTGTTACTAATATTAAATGTATTAATGAATATTCTTATCACATTGGACTTGGAAGAAAAATATATAAACGTACAAATATCGGTCAATGGACGCTACTCCATGATGGTTTTCCTAATGGAAAAATGAATACTAATATGGGTTTTTGTGATTTAGATGGATTTTCTGAATATGACATGTATGCGGTTGGTGGTGAAGGCGATGTATGGCATTATATCAACAAAAAATGGATTTCTTGTGGATTTCCATCTAATGAACAATTAAGTGCTGTACTTTGTGCCCCTGATGGTTACGTCTATATAGCGGGTGAAGGTGGAAACTTATGGCGTGGCCGAGAATCTCACTGGGAAAAAATTCATAGTGATAATTCAACTATTTTGATTCATCAATTACGTTGGTTTGATAATAGATTATGGGCATGTGACACTTATCGCTTACAATGTTGGGATGGAGAAAAAATGATCCGCCCTGCGTATAATGGAAAAAATGTTATTTGCTCAGGTCATATAGATGTACGTGATAATATCCTGATAGTAGCCGACTTACATAACGTAAATTTATATGATGGTTTAATTTGGCAAAATATCGTTTCTCCATATTAATAAAAACATGCTAAAACAACGGAAAGAATATGAAGAATCTTTTATTTATGCAATTATCTTTAATAGAGATTATGACATTAAAAAAATTAACAATTTATGGGCAATGATAAAAATAATTATTTAAATTATTATTCAAAAGAAATAAAAATAGCATTAAAAGACACCGGCATTAATCCTAAATATGATATTGAAAATATTTTTAGCACCAGATAAAAATCATAGTGTGGCCACAGCGAAAAAAGTTAATGATACATTTAAAAACTGTAGCTTCAGTTAGATCAATAAAAAGTGCCTTTGTGGGACTAGGTAGACTGTTCGAAAAGGATAAAACATTACAATATTGGAGAATATTTATGGACTTAGAAAAATTAGAAAAAGATATTATTAATAGTATTACCGATACTATAACGCATATAAAAAAACAAATTTATTGGGAAGATATTAGTTCATTTTGTTTATATACAGATGAAAGCTTTATGTCTCTTTCTTTATTATTTAACACAAAATTATATTTTGAAAAAACAAGAGATAACAATCACCCATTAACGAATAAATATAGTCCCGCAGAATGGTTTAGTGAAACAATAACTGAAAATTATGATGAATATTTATACAAAAATATCGCTTTTTCTTCTGTATCATCAATGATGATGGAGTTTTCTATAAGTGATTATTTTGAAGATAATAAAGATAGGAATAATATTAGTGAAACATGTATAAATGCGATGATAAATTGCATTAAAAATGATATATTCCAAAAACCGGAATCAACTATATACTTATTTATGTTAAGTGATAATTATCATAAAGAAAACTTATTAAATTGGAATAAAAATTTAAATACACAAAGTATTCGAAAAGAATTTTTCAAGTGGATCAATGAAGAATTATAAATAAATTAGTGACCATTATTTTAATCCGTAAACCACTTGTAAAATAGGTGGTTTGTTCTTACCCTCAGATCCAGTGATGACTATGCTGATAACGACTCCGCATACATCGAAAGTAACTAATTTTAATAGTTTTAATCCATCGAGCTATTATCTAGTTATAATACAACTTGTTCTTAATAAATAATCATTAGGTTAATATGGAAAATAGAATTTATAAGATTAAAGAAAAATGTGATGAAATTCTTTCATTTGACATGTGGTTTAATTTAAATGAATCTTTTTTTTGGCCTCTTATGGAATTAATAGATATTGATAGCGATCTTCTTATAAATTTATATAATACAGTTGAAGACAAATATCTTGAAATTTTATATCATAATACTGTTATCATCCCTGTTATAGAATCTACTCAAGGTGAGAGCTTTGTTAGATACATTAAAAATCAAAAAAGTGAACAGAGCTTAATTGATGATATTTTAATTCATGATATAGAATCAGCTTTATTCATTAATTATGAAGAGTTAAAAGATCCTCTAATCGCATATAATTTTAATAAAATTTATATGCAATTAAAAAATATTATTATACAATCTTCGGATGAGAGTTTTAGTGAAAAACAAATTATAGAAACATTAGAGTTAATCATAAACTTGATAGAAAACAGTCCACACAAATATTTTAATTATGTTCATATTTACTGGTTAAGCCTATATTTTAATAGGGTATGCCAAATTATCCATAACCCTAAAAAAATCGAATATTACAAAAAACACTTATCCAAAATATTCCCCAAAGGTTATTTTTAACACTCTATAAATGATGAAAGACGCTACTCGCATTCTCCAAAAAAAATGGATAAAAAATCAGCTAATCGGATTGGATCTTATTTATGATTGCTCCGGATTGATAAGATTTATCGACATTGATTTTATTAAAAATTCTCAATTGATACATTCCTATCAAAAAGAATATTTCCTTTCATATGAGGGTGAAACAACCCTTAATAACTTGCTTCAAAGTAACGGTGAACTTTGGTCTGAAATTCAAATTAATAACAAAATATTGATTGATGATAAATACATCCTATTATGTGGTGAAGGCGAAATGGGCAGTGATGGATTTATTATTAAAACAGATATAAATAATAATATATTATGGTTTTTATATTCAACAACATCAAATCCATTTATAAATATGGAACAAAAAGAAAGCTTGGTTTATTTTAGGTCAACTTCAAATTTTTATATTGTATTAGATTTAATTAATAATGATATTTTTATTGAAAATGACAATACTATTTTTGAAAAATAAAAAACAATGAAAAAAATTAACAGCATCTACCATATATTTGTTAGTGACAAAAAAATAATCTCTAGTGATAATCTCTATTTTTTAAATTTAAGTGAAGAAAACAACAACTCTTCTCAGATATTATTAATTAAACAATCTAACTTAAAAATAGATAAAGACATAATAATAAAAAAAGAAGACATTATTAATATCTCTTTTTATATAAATGAACTCTGTATTTATGAGTTAAATGGAAATTTATTAGAGCATAAAGTAAATTTAAAAAAAGGAACTCCTTTTTCATTGAGGATGAAAACAACAGATTTTCCACCATTAACTATTTCTACCATTTTAAAAGAGTGGGCAGATGGAAATGAAATTCTTTACTGGAAAGAGAATAAATGTAAAGAAGCTAAGAATTTATGGTTAACTTCATGTCTATATTGGCAACAGATTTTCCCTAACAACAAGCCCTCATCTATTGATGTTAACTTAAATTTAGATAGTGTTAATAATTATCTTGATTTTTTCTGTATGCTAGGAGAAGCATTTTGGGGAAGAAAAGGTTATATTGGCAGAGATTTTCACGGATTTGATGATCAACTAAGTGAATTAAAATCTCAAGCGAATATTTATATCAAAGATGAGAAAAAGCTAAAATTATTTTTAGAAAGAATAAGTCCTTACGGTTGTAATTATTACAATAATTTTATAGATATATTATTAAAAAACAACTGTAATATAGTCACTCCCAATAAAATAATAAAATAAAAAATTTGGAAAATAATAAAAACATGCTTCTTAGGAATTAAAAGTTATGAATATTTTATATTACTATAATGATAATTTATTAACTACACTCTATGCCTATTTTCGACAAACTGACTTGTCTATTGCTAGGGGATTATGTGATAAATGGGAAAATGCAACTGT
Source organism: Proteus alimentorum (assembly GCF_002607735.1). GTDB lineage: Bacteria > Pseudomonadota > Gammaproteobacteria > Enterobacterales > Enterobacteriaceae > Proteus > Proteus alimentorum. The sequence continues at coordinate 100,508 of NZ_NBVR01000024.1, read as the reverse complement.
ATTCTTGCAAGAAAAATCATTAACTGATAAGTTAATAATTGAATTAGAAAAATTCGAAAATAAAAAACATAATAATATCTTTTCTTATTTAGGTATGAAAACCTTTAAAAAAGGGTATCTGACTCACACTGAACTATTTAATATTCTTTATTTACTAAATAGTATTAAAGAACTTATCTATGATAAATCATGTAAAATATATACATTAGGCCGATTAAGAATGGAACTAGTTAATTATTCAAACTTGGTTAGAAAAAGGATAAAAAATAGAAAATTACGTACACTTGCGGATCATGTAGAACATTACAACCAAAGTTATTACCATATTTTTTATTCTATTGATCAAATTATTAGTGCTAGTAAATAACAAAAACACCTTATGATACTCTATAATTAAATACGCAGAAAACAATACTATCATCATAAATAGCTATGTTTACTTAATACCTACTGGTACTTTGAAAGATATCATAACGTCCCTTTCCTCTTGGGAAAATGGATAGCCAACCCACTGACTGAAATTATCACATATCGGCGCCATTTACGATCTGTGGAATTGTTCAGGCACTATCGTCTACCACTATCGTTCAAGTTTCAATCGTGATATCGAGTGAAAAATATTCCATAAATAAAATAAAGAGTAATAATAGCGAGTAAATCATCTTTATTTAAGTTATATATCACATGAACTATAAACTAGAGATAATCAATATATCATTTTATTATATTAAATATAATTTAAAATTATAACAATAACGCTACGTTACATTATTTTTTCTTATAGAAGATCGCTATTTTTCATCAAGAAAAACATCACATATAAAAAACAAAATAAATCCCCCCCCGCTAACTTTACCAATATAAGGAAAGATATCTTTCTGGAAGGCTTCTAGTAAATCATCCGCATAACCTTTTGACCAATTCGGCTTTTTATAGTCATGCCATTCAAGCGTGATTTTTTCAAAGCTATTATTTACTTGAGATTCTTTCTCTCTCTTTTCTGCTTTCTTCACTAAAGATGGATCATCACCTAACGCAAATATGCGCTTGGCTTCTTCTCTCTTCGCCCTAGCTTGTGCGAGTGATATTGATGGGTATACACCTAAAGCCAGCCTTTTCTCTTTACCAGCATATCTATATTTCATACGCCAATACTTAGAACCATTCGGAGCAACTTCTAAATACATGCCCCCCTACGTCAGAAAGTTTATAAGCTTTCTCTTTTGGCTTGGAAGTCTCTACTTGTCTGGCTGTTAGCTTCATCTGGGGGCGCCAATTTTCATTGAACGGGATAATGCCCCCAATTATGCCCCCACATAGTTGTAGATTTCAATAGACGTAACTAGACCTTGAAATACTAGAAATTCTTGTAATAGCTGATTTTATAGGGGTTTTATGGACTATTGTAGACGTTGAAATACTTGAGAATGGTACGCCCTACAGGATTCGAACCTGTGACCTACGGCTTAGAAGGCCGTTGCTCTATCCAACTGAGCTAAGGGCGCCTAGAATAACTTTAGACGTCAGCAAGACTGCTGATAACGGGTGTGAATTATACGTTCAACATTCTGAGAGTCAACGCTTTTTCAACGATATCAAACTATATGGTCAAAATATGGCAAGTATTCGACTGACAGATTGCTCTTGATCTGACAAAATAGACCAATACCGTAATTGAATAATTTGGATGTATAGATGTCAGCAAGAATTATAGATGGGAAATCGATTGCGCAGACCATCAGAAGCGAAGTTGCAGAAAAAGTAAAACAACGTATTAATGCAGGAAAACGAGCGCCGGGTTTAGCTGTTATTTTAGTGGGTGATAACCCGGCATCGCAGATTTATGTTGGAAGTAAACGCCGCGCTTGTGAAGAAGTCGGCTTTATTTCTCGCTCTTATGATTTACCAGATACTACCAGTGAAGCTGATTTATTAAATCTGATCGACCAGCTTAACGAAGACAACACCATTGATGGTATCCTCGTTCAGCTCCCCTTACCTGCCGGAATTGATAATGTTAAGGTTTTAGAACGCATTCATCCTGATAAAGATGTCGATGGCTTTCACCCTTACAATATCGGCCGCCTATGTCAACGTGCACCTAAATTACGCCCTTGCACACCTCGCGGTATTGTCACGCTACTAGAGCGTTGTAATATTCCTATGAATGGCTTAAATGCCGTTATTATTGGTGCATCAAATATTGTTGGTCGCCCAATGAGCTTAGAGCTATTACTTGCGGGTTGTACAACAACAGTTACCCACCGTTTTACTAAAGATCTGCGTTTTCATGTTGAGCACGCGGATTTAGTCGTTGTGGCAGTAGGAAAACCTAACTTTATTCCTGGTGAATGGATTAAACCCGGTGCAATCGTGATTGATGTCGGTATAAACCGTCTTGAAAGTGGTAAAGTTGTCGGGGATGTTGATTTTGAAGCCGCATCTCAACGTGCAGGCTGGATTTCTCCCGTCCCTGGTGGTGTAGGTCCAATGACAGTCGCCACACTTATTCAAAATACTTTGCAAGCATGCGAAGAATATCACGACCCTGAAACAGGAAATAATTAATCGATGGAAACATTTCAATTAGATGGGCACGACTATGTCGAGCTTTGTGATTTATTAAAACTTCAAGGTTGGACTGAAAGCGGAGCAGCTGCTAAAAGTGTCATTGCTGAAGGTTTAGTGAGTGTTGACGGTGAAGTTGAAACCCGCAAACGCTGTAAAATTGTTGCTGGAAAAGTTGTCACCTTTGGTGAGTTTTCCGTTAACGTCAGCAAATAATCAGCAAGTTAATTAATATTGAAAAAGCGTCGCTATCTTAGCCTCGCTTTTTTTCTTTTTAATCCTTTTTTACCTTCAATACGCTTTTTCTCCCTCTTTCTTCTTATTTAATCATGTTAAAAAAAAAGAAAACAAGATAACCATTTGAATTAAAACAAAATCATAAAATTTATTTTAATATATTTAAATTTAGATCATCATTTTTAAGCTTATCTGTGGTTATAATCTCCTCTTGTAGTTCAGCAGATTGTACAATTTATAAAAAAATAGATAAAAAGAAGTGCCGTAAGTCATTATTTTATATATGGATAACACTTTTTAACCATTACTGTAAAACTTCAGCAACAAACCTTTTTATTGATACTTTTATCCGTTTATTCATGTTTAAATGCACTAAAGTGTGATTTAGATCTAATTTATTTCTACTTTCGTTAGGCAAAAGAACATTGCTTGTACTAAATTACAGGTTATAATTTGAAACGATTCAGCTTGGTGATACTATTTTAGTTGTTATTTTGTGATATTTAACTCTTTTTTGCCCTTTATCTAACAGGAGATTTTATGCTCGGCCTACCCACTCAAGGTGTCTCTGTTCTTGCTAAATTACAGCAAAAATCGATACCTGTTCTTTTATTTAAGGTAAGGAACTAGCATGAAACGCAGAGTAGCAACCATCACACTCAACCCTGCATATGATCTTGTTGGTTTAAGTAATCCTATTGAACTTGGTGAAGTTAATCGTGTTAAAACGGCTGGCTTCCATGCTGCGGGTAAAGGCATCAATGTGGCTAAGGTTTTAAAAAGCCTTGGCGTTGATGTGACTGTTGGGGGTTTTTTAGGCAAAGAAAACCAAGATGGATTCCAAAAAGAGTTTAGTGACTCCGGTATCGCTAACCGCTTTCAAATGGTTGAAGGCCGTACTCGTATTAATGTCAAACTCACAGAGCCTAATGGCAAAGTAACTGACTTCAATTTTTCTGGTTTTGAAATCACAAAACAAGACTGGACTCGCTTTGTTAACGACACGCTAAGTTGGGCGGGTCAATTTGATATGATTTGTGTCAGTGGCAGTGTTCCTCCTAGCGTTGATCTCAATGATTTCACTGCATGGATGACACGCTTACGTAGCGAATGTATGTGTTTGATCTTCGACAGTAGCCGAGATGCTTTTGTTGCAGGGTTAAAAGCCTCCCCTTGGCTTGTTAAACCTAACCATCATGAATTAGAGATTTGGGCAGGTAGACCTTTACCTGAGCTTTCTGATGTTGTGCAAGCAGCACAAGCATTACGTCAGCAAGGTATTGCTCATGTTGTGATTTCATTAGGTGAACAAGGTGCGATGTGGGTTAATGCATCGGGCGCATGGATGGCAAAACCCCCTAAATGTGATGTCGTCAGTACTGTCGGAGCTGGAGATTCAATGGTTGGTGGCTTAATTTATGGTTTAATGATGCGCCAAACCAGTGAACACACCTTACGTCTTGCTACTGCCGTTTCTGCACTTGCTGTGAGTCAAACCAATGTGGGTATTCATGATCGCGAGCAATTAGCAAAAATGATGGCAGAAGTAGAATTAACGCCTCTAAAATTATAAGTAATAACACTCAGTGGTAAATTGAATAATATTAAGTAGAATTACCACTGCCTCCATTAAATATATTAACGCTATGTTATAAAAAATAAAAAATAGAATCCCTTTAATAGAGAAATATTTTTTATTATTAAATCAAACTTTATTTTTTCTATTTATCCGATAAACTTCACTTTAATAAAAATTAATAAAGATATTCTAAAGCCAATAAAAACTTATTTCTGTTTTTAGGAGAAGTTATGGAAAGGCCCATAGTGCTTTTATGGATCCAAGTTATTTCAGTATTATTTTTAGGTGTGAGTCTATTTATATTAGTTGCTGGGGCACCGATTTATTTATTAGCAATGGCAATGGGAGGCGGCCAAACAATCCTAGTGGGATTGCTCATCATGCTGTGTCTAATTATAACGCTGATAATGCAAGTGACAGCATGGATAAAACTCGCTAAAAACAGTAGAAATGCTTACTCTTTTTTAAAAGTTTCATGGATATGTTTATCTATTTCGCTCTTTTTTATACTTAGTATCTCGATGTCATTAACGAGTATGTCTGAAGTTGGCTTTATTATTTTTTCTATTATCGTTATCTTAACGCATCGACTCTTTTTCTCTGAAAATGTAATTGCTTATTTTGAAGATAAACAAAAAGATAGCGAAAGAGAAACCAGTATTATTAGTCAATAAATTAATCATCAGACAAAAAATATCGGATATTACATATCCGATATTTTTATATTAAACACACATTAAGTGTAATTACTTAACTATTGAATTAATTATTACGACGCCAAACTGTTCCTTGAGGACCATCTTCTAAAACAATTCCCATCTCTGTTAATGCATCACGAGCAACATCAGCCGCTGCCCAATCTTTATTTTTACGCGCATCGTTACGCTGTTGGATTAATGACTCAATTTTTTCAACTTCACCAGCATCATCCGCTTTAGCGCCACTTTGTAAGAAGTACTCAGGCTCTTGTTCTAATAAACCTAATACTTTAGCAAGATTACGTAATACTGCGGCTAAGCCATTCGCTGCATCCATATCAACTGATTTTAGACGATTGACTTCACGCGCTAAATCAAACAAGACTGAATAGGCTTCTGGTGTATTGAAATCATCGTTCATTGCATCAATAAATTGCGCTTCAAACGCTTCGCCACCCACAGGCTGTGCATTGGCATCAGTGCCACGTAATGAAGTATAGAGGCGCTCTAATGCAGTACGAGCCTGTTTTAAGTTTTCTTCAGTGTAGTTAAGTTGACTACGATAATGACCTGATAATAAGAAGTAACGCACTGTTTCAGCATCGTAATAAGCCAATACATCACGAATAGTAAAAAAGTTATTCAGTGATTTAGACATTTTTTCTTTGTCTACCATCACCATACCAGAGTGCATCCAGTAATTAACGTAAGGGCCATCATGGGCACAAGTTGATTGTGCTATCTCATTTTCATGATGAGGGAACATTAAATCTGAACCACCACCATGGATATCAAAATGATGTCCTAACTCTTTGCCATTCATCGCAGAACATTCGATATGCCAACCAGGACGACCTTCTCCCCATGGAGATTTCCAACTTGGTTCACCCGGTTTAGACATTTTCCATAAAACGAAATCCATTGGGTTGCGTTTTACGTTAGCCACTTCAACTCGAGCACCCGCTTGTAGTTGCTCTAAATCTTGGCGAGAAAGTACGCCATAATCAGGATCAGTATCAATCGCAAACATCACATCGCCATTATCGGCAACGTAAGCATGTCCACGTTTAATTAGTGCTTCTGTTAATTCAATAATTTCAGCAATATGGTGTGTTGCGCGTGGCTCTGAATCAGGACGAGCAATATTTAATGCATCAAAATCTTTGTGCATTTCAGCTAACATTCGAGTGGTTAATTGCTCACATGTTTCATTGTTTTCAATCGCACGTTTGATGATTTTATCATCTACATCCGTTACATTACGAACATAGTTAACATCATATCCTAAGTAACGCAAATAACGGGTTATGGCATCAAAAGCCACAAATGTACGTCCATGACCAATATGGCATAAGTCATAAATAGTGATGCCACACACGTACATACCTATTTTTCCTGCATGGATAGGTTTAAATTCTTCTTTTTGGCGAGTGAGAGTATTAAAAATCTTTAGCATCAGTGGACGTTCCCGTTTTCAACTGTACGTGTTTATTACGTTTTTATATAAAAGAAAATAACAACTACTATAGCATGATATTAATTAGGATATTGGATCTTGAAGGTAAAGCAAACTCAAGATTAGGGTTTTTATTTTACTCTGCTTAGCGCTTATTTTCACTGTTCAATCATTGATAGTGAACAATCAAACTTCTACTATTTGGCTAAATTTTAGCGAAAAGTGTTTTTTCCTTTTATTACTGATCTATTTAGTAAGAAAAAGTAGAGCGAGAAAAAGATGCATACTGACTAAATTAGGCAACTGTGATATAAAAACGGGACTATTGTTTATGCCCAAATCTGGGTAAAGCTAAAATTATATTAGGATCTGAATATGGTTACTTTTCATACCAATTACGGCGATATCGTGATTAATACATTTGCAGACAAAGCACCTGCAACCGTAGAAAATTTTTTAGACTACTGTAAAGAAGGATTCTACGATAACACTATTTTCCACCGTGTCATCAATGGTTTTATGATCCAAGGTGGTGGTTTTGAACCAGGTATGAACCAAAAAGCGACTAAAGCACCGGTAAGAAACGAAGCTAACAATGGCCTAGCAAACAACCGCGGTACATTAGCAATGGCTCGTACGAACGATCCACATTCAGCTACTGCTCAATTCTTTATCAACGTTGCAGACAACGATTTCTTAAACTTCCGTGCTGAAAACGCAAATGGTTGGGGATATTGTGTCTTTGCTGAAGTTGTTGAAGGCATGGATGTTGTTGATAAAATTAAAGCGGTTTCTACAGGTCGTAGCGGTTTCCACCAAGATGTTCCTCGTGAAGATATCGTCATTAAAAGTGTAACGGTTAGCGAATAAGCATCACTTTTTATGTGTACGCTTTTTATTGCAGACCTGCATTTAAGTGAACATGAACCGGCAATCACTGCCGGTTTTCTTCGCTTTTTAAAAGAACAAGCTATTCATGCAAAAGCACTTTATATCTTAGGTGATTTTTTTGATTTTTGGATAGGTGACGATGATCCCAATCCTTTACATCAACAGATTGCTCAAGCTCTGATGACGCTAAAAAATGCAGGGGTACCTTGCTATTTTATTCATGGAAATCGTGATTTTTTAATTGGCTCTCGTTTTGCAAAAGAGAGTGGGATCACCTTACTTTCACAAGAAAAAGTGCTTGAAATTGAAAACAACCGCATCTTAATTTTGCATGGTGATACACTTTGTACGGATGATGAAGCGTATCAACGTTACCGTAAAAAAGTACATAATAAATTTATTCAGCGCTTATTTTTACTACTGCCTCTCTTTATTCGACTGCGTATCGCCGACAAAATGCGCTCACGCAGCCAGCACGAAAATCAATATAAATCTGATGAGATAATGGATGTTAATCCACAAGCTGTGATTGATACTTTTAAGAAATTCAATACACAGTGGATGATCCATGGCCATACACACCGTCCGGCAGTTCATACTGTCGATATTGAAGGAAAAATACATTATCGTGGTGTATTAGGTGCTTGGCATACTGAAGGTTCTATGTTTAAAGTGACGGCTGAAAAAATAGAACTGATCCATTTCCCCTTTTAAGTTGATCCGCTTATTTCCCCTATAAAAGCCATTTTTTTCTTTACGCAAACGTTTTCCTATACGTATTAGCGTGATACTATCATGCTCAGTTTATTAGGCTATATCCGTTTATGCTTACAGGAGCAGTTAAGTAATGTCTTCTCAAGTTGGTCTAAATACCGCCTTCGCTCGTATCGCCATTGTAATGGGTTCTAAAAGTGACTGGGCAACAATGTCTCATGCTGCTGATGTACTAGACGCACTACAACTTCCTTATCATGTTGAGATTGTCTCTGCACACCGTACCCCTGATAAGCTATTTAGCTTTGCAGAACAGGCAAAAAGTAATGGCTTTGATGTCATTATTGCAGGAGCAGGCGGTGCTGCCCATTTACCGGGTATGCTTGCAGCAAAAACACTCGTTCCTGTATTAGGTGTTCCTGTTCAAAGTGCAGCATTAAGCGGTGTCGATAGCCTTTACTCTATTGTACAAATGCCAAAAGGTATTCCTGTGGGAACATTAGCGATTGGTAAAGCAGGCGCCGCTAATGCTGCTTTATTAGCTGCCCAAATTTTAGCATTACACTCTCCTGCTATTTTTGAAGCACTAACAGCATGGCGCACAGCACAAACTGACGATGTATTAAATCATCCGGATCCAAGGGAGGCACTATGAAGCCAGTTTGTGTTCTTGGAAATGGTCAATTAGGGCGAATGCTAAGACAAGCTGGTGAGCCTTTAGGCATTGCGGTTTATCCAGTAGGATTAGATGCCGAACCAGAAGCTGTCCCCTATCAAAAAAGTATCATCACAGCTGAAATTGAACGCTGGCCTGAAACTGCACTCACCAAAGAGTTAGAACGTCATACTAACTTTGTCAACCGTGATATTTTTCCATTGCTTGCTGATAGATTGCCTCAAAAACAACTTCTCGATGAACTGGGATTAGCAACAGCACCTTGGCAACCATTAACGTCACCAACACAATGGCCTAATATCTTCGCTCAACTGGGTGATTTTATTATTGTAAAGCGACGTGTTGGGGGTTATGACGGTCGTGGTCAATGGCGCATTCATCCCGGTGAAGAACAACAATTGCCTGCCGAAATTTATGGTGAATGTATTGTTGAGCAAGGTATTCCTTTTTCAGGTGAAGTGTCATTAGTGGGTGCACGAGATAGTGGCGGAAACTGTGTTTTCTACCCTTTAACTCACAATCTTCATCAAGATGGCATTTTACGCATGAGTGTTGCATTGCCAACCCCAGAGTCAGAATTACAACAATCAGCAGAAAAAATGCTGACCGCCATCCTTAATCAGCTCAATTATGTTGGTGTAATGGCGATGGAGTGTTTTATTGTTGGTAATAAATTACTTATCAATGAATTAGCCCCTCGTGTTCATAACAGTGGCCATTGGACACAAAATGGTGCCTCAATTAGCCAGTTTGAATTACACCTACGTGCAATTTTAGATTTACCTATGCCAAAACCTGAGGTTTGCCAACCGGCAGTAATGGTTAATTTGATTGGTACTGCTGTCAATCCTCAATGGCTTTCATTGCCATTAGTTCATTTACATTGGTATGAAAAAGAAGTTCGCCCTGTTCGCAAAGTGGGTCATCTCAATATTGTTCATCGCGATAATCACCCCCTGAAAGAGACACTCAAATCATTAAGCTTAATGCTTGATGACGCCTATCAGACCCCTATCAAATGGGCTTTAGAAAAATTAAGCTAGCAGTCCGACTCATAAAGTTAGAGAATAATAGCCTTTAAACGAACAGACCTCAGATAAAGAGGTCTGTTATTCGCTATTTTCTCCTGATTATTCAGGTTACTGCACCCATTTTCTGGAGTCAGGATGCAAGTCACGCAACAGGTTTTTGGGCCCGTTTATCAGTGGAGTATGCTGATATTATTGGGCTTTGTGTATTTTTTAGCTACCGCAACCACATTTACTTCTTTAGGTGTTGTTCTTCCTAGTATGATAAACGAGCTAGAGTGGAACTGGACTCAAGCAGGTCTAGGCTTTACGTTATTAGGATTAACCTGCGGTCTTGCGAGTTTTTTACCTACATTACTGATCCGTAAATTAAGTGTTCGTCTTACACTACTGATTGGATTGATCATTTTTGTCAGTGGTTTCTATTTTCTTTATGAGACATACACCATTGCACGTTATTTTCTGGGTACTGCACTGTTAGGTATAGGCTTTACGCTATTGGCTACCGTACCCGGTACTTATGTTATTTCCCGCTTATTTGAAAAACAGTCCTTTGCCTTTGGTGTCTATTTTACCATTGGTGGATTAGGGGGCGTTGCTGGGCCTTGGATCTACTTTTTAGCAACCCATTTATGGCATACATGGCGAATGCACTGGCTTATTTCAGCGATCACACTCACAGTCGTTACTCTTCTCACCATTTTATTTTTACGTGAAGGTAGTAAAGAGCAAGAACACGCAAAAAAAATTAGCCAACTTCAAACCACAAAACGTATTTATCAAACAAAAGAAATTTGGACAGCTCGTCATGCTTTAAGAACATGGCAATTTTATGTTATTGCTGCGACTTATACGGCCTTTTTATGGTGTGGGATCACGGTTAATAGCTTTGCTGTTGCCCATATTATTGAAAATGGTTTTGGTGAAACTATCGCCGCAACACTATTAAGTAGTATGGCATTTATCAATGCTTTCTCGCGCTTAGCTGGTGGAGCGATTGGTGAATGGTTAGAACCTAAAAAATTACTTATCGCAAGCTTAAGTATTATTATCATTGGGTTGCTCGCGCTAAGTATGGCTAATTCTTGGGTTTATCTGATCTTATTTACGGTTTGTGTCGGTATCGGTTATGGCATGACGTTCTTAGCATCTAGTATATTGCTTGCTAACTATTTTGGTCGCTCCCCTTACCTTGAGCTATTTTCAGTGATGAATTTAATTTCAACACTGGCTTGTTTAGCACCATTCTTTGCTGGGGCAATCAAAGATATTTCAGGTAGTTTTACACCTGCATTCTTGATTTTAACCCTACCTGTTTTACTGATTTTAGCAGTCACTCTATTTATGAAACCACCGGTTTATCCTAAATTCCAGCACGCAAGTGAACAGGAAAAATAACCATTTTATAAGCAAGATAGCGAGCTTCGTATTATAAAAACGCATTTTCTAAGGAGACGTTAAGCTGATGAATGATGCATTAATAATAAAATACTCAATAGGTGTTGGCATTGCTTTAGCCTGTTTTGTGGGTTTTGTCATCGTATCTCTTTTTCATGACAAAAAGAAAAAACGGCGCAGAAATATTATTATTCATATCAGCCAAGCTATCTTGCTTTGTAGTTTAGTGTTTATTTTAAGCCAATATTGTGAAATGGCTGTGGTCGATTTTAATCTCCATTTTATCTCATTTAGGATGATTAATTTCTTCACCTATGTCGGCATTGCATTAATCTTAATGAGAAAAGTTTTCTTACTGATTAACCGACTAGAAAAAGCGCAAATTAAAAAGGGCAGTGATCCTACTTCTGCTCGTATTATTTCTCGCATATTCAAAATCACTTTATTTGTCATTATCATTTTATTGTTTGGTGAGCATTTTGGTATGAGCTTATCCGGCTTAATGACATTTGGAGGATTAGGTGGTATTGCCATTGGCATGGCAAGTAAAGATGTATTAAGCAATCTTTTCTCTGGTGTCATGCTCTATTTCGATCGTCCTTTTAATATTGGTGATTGGGTACGTTCTCCCGACCGTAATATTGAAGGCACCGTTGTCGAAATTGGCTGGCGTATTACCAAAATTATTACGTTTGATCATCGACCACTTTATATTCCTAACTCCATTTTTTCCTCAATTAGCGTGGAAAATCCGGGAAGAATGACGAATAGACGGATCCAAACTGAAATTGGCTTACGTTATGAAGATTCAGATAAAATTGGTGTTATCGTTGAAGATATTCGTACCATGCTAATGCAAAATGACAAAATCGATACACAACAAACATTATTAGTCTATTTTAATCAATTTGCAGACTCTTCACTCAATATCATGGTGTATTGTTTTACGAAAACAACAGTATGGGCACAGTGGCTTGAAGCTCAACAAGAAGTCTATTTAAAGATGATTGAGATTGTGCATAAACATGGTGCTGATTTTGCGTTTCCATCTCAAACGATCTATATCGAAAAACCTTCTCCAATTACACAATAATAGAAAATGGATAAGTTTATTTCCTCATAGACTTATCCATTAACCCACGCATTAAAATGGTGTTTTATGCATTTAAAACGCATAAATAACCTTGATTGTCTTTTAATTTATTTCAATCGCATTCACAACCAAGTATATTGTTCGCCAATTCTTTTATTGATAAAAACGCGAGTATAATGAAAAAAATGAAGTTGGCGTGTCACCCGACTCTTTCACACTATTTTTATTGTGAACGTCCGATTGTTGATATTGTTGATGCAAATTTAACGCAAGTATCAGCAGTCGTGTTGTCATTATCAGATATTGAGTCTGGCGAATTAGATCGCATTCATCAAACAGGCTTTCAACTACCCGTATTTATTGCTGTTGATCTCAATGATGCAATCAGTGCTGAATTGCTTAATCAGGTTTCAGGGATTGTAATTACAGACAAAAATGCACATCAAAAAAATAGTACGTTAATTAATAAAGCGGCACAGCAATATGAAGAGAGTCTGACCACACCCTTTTTTTCACGCTTAGTGAATTATGTTGCCGAAAAGAACGTCGCTTTTGATTGCCCTGGACATCAAGGTGGGGAGTTTTTCCGTCGTCATCCTGCCGGCGAACAATTTTATCAATATTTTGGTGCGAATCTATTTCGAGCGGATCTCTGTAATGCTGATGTGGAAATGGGTGATTTGCTTATTCATGAAGGTGCGCCTTATGATGCCCAAACTTTTGCAGCGCAAGTGTTTAATGCCGATAAAACCTATTTTGTTTTAAATGGAACATCCTCTTCTAATAAAGTTGCCTTAAATGCCTTATTAGCGCCAAATGATTTAGTGTTATTTGATAGAAATAACCATAAATCCAATCATCATGGTGCGCTAATTCAAGCAGGAGCAACACCTATTTATTTAGAAACAGCTCGCAATCCCTTTGGTTTTATTGGTGGTATTGATGCTCATTGCTTTGAAGAGCGCTATTTACGCCAACAAATTGCAGAAATTACACCAGAACGCCAATTTGATAAACGCCCTTTTCGTTTAGCTGTTATTCAGCTAGGCACTTATGACGGTACAATTTACAACGCAAGGCAAGTGGTCGATAAAATTGGTCATCTTTGTGATTACATTTTATTTGATTCTGCATGGGTGGGTTATGAACAATTCATTCCAATGATGAAACAGTGTTCGCCTTTGTTACTAACGCTTAATGAAGATGATCCTGGTATTCTCGTTACTCAATCCGTTCATAAGCAATTAGCGGGATTTTCACAAACCTCACAGATACATAAAAAAGATGCTCACCTTAAAGGGCAATCACGTTATGTTAATCATAAACGTATGAATAATGCTTTTATGATGCATGCATCCACCAGCCCATTTTATCCCCTTTTTGCGGCTCTTGATGTCAATGCCAAAATGCATTCTGGCAAAAGTGGTGAAGCAATGTGGATGAGTTGCGTAAAGCAAGGTATTGAAGCCCGTAAATCATTACTAACGCAATGCCAGTTTATTAAGCCATTTATCCCTGAAGTCGTTGATGGACTTGCTTGGCAAGATCACGACACGGATGAAATCGCTCACGATCAGCGTTTTTTCAATTTTATTCCTAATGATAATTGGCACTCATTTGAAGGTTACGCCACCAATCAATACTTTGTTGATCCTTGCAAATTAATGCTTACAACGCCGGGGATCGATCCTCATACAGGGGAATATGGATCTTTTGGTGTGCCTGCATCTATTTTGGCAAATTATCTACGTGAACATGGTGTTATCCCTGAAAAAAGTGATCTCAATTCAATCTTATTTTTGCTAACTCCCGCCGAGCATCAAGCAAAGTTTGATCGCTTAATCTCTTTGATTGTTCAATTTGAAAAGTACTTAGTTGAAGATGTGCCATTAGAACAAATATTACCTTCTATTTATCGTCGCTATCCATCTCGTTATCAGAGTTACACATTGCGTCAACTCTGTCAGGAAATGCATGATATTTGTGTCACATACAATATCAAGTTACTGCAAAAACAAATGTTTAGAAAAAGTCATTTTCCTAAGCGAGCACTAAGTCCGCAACAAGCTAATATTGAGTTTGTTCGTGGTAATGTTGAATTTTTACCTTTAAATAAATTAGCTGGCCGAATTGCAGCTGAAGGTGCTTTACCTTATCCGCCGGGTGTTTTATGTGCTGTACCCGGTGAAGTTTGGGGTGGTGCTGTTTTACGTTATTTTCAGGCGCTTGAAGTCACTATTAATCAACTTCCAGGCTTTTCAACTGAACTTCAAGGGGTTTATATTTGTGATGAACATGATGGCAGTAAGCAAATTTATGCTTATGTTATAAAAGAATAATAGTCTCATCTTTCCCCATAAAAAAATGCTGATGTTTAATTGAACTGACATCAGCATTTTATTTAACTTCGTTTATAAGCCTTATTTTATTTCAACTATTCGCCTTGAATTCGTCGATATTGCCCTTTATCTTGCAACAGCCTAACACCCAAAATACTGCCACATAATGAAAGTAATAATGCCGCAACAATAGGTACAGTGATCCACATTCCCCATTGTGGTTGCCAAGGGAAATTAAACACCGATATTTGTAATAGGCTTAATGCGACTTCAGCACCAATCGCCGCAGCAAATCCCGCCATTAAACCTAATAATGCAAATTCAGCCCAAAGAGTCCGTCTTAATAATGATTTACCTGCGCCTAATGTTCGATACACCACCAGCTCAATACGTCGTTGTGTCATTCCTACCTGAATTTGAGCAACTAACAATAACGCACCACAGATCATGACTAATCCAACCATAATCTCTAATGCTCGACTGACTTGCTGTAAGATTTGTTGAACTTGCTGAATTAATGCACCTGTATCTAGCACACTCACAGTTGGAAATTGTCGATTAAGTGCCGTAATTAACGCGCCCTCGCCATTGTAATAAAAGCTACTCATCCATTTTTCTGGCTGATTACTTAATCCTTCTTCAGAGAAGATAAAGAAGAAATTAGGACGCATATTTTCCCAATCAACATGACGAATACTCGTCACAATGGACTTAAATTCACGAGTATCACCGACAAAGGTTAATTCATCACCCAATTTTATTTCGAGTTGTTTTGCAACGCCTTGATCAAGAGAAACACCATTACCGACAGGTGGCCAAGTTCCTTCAACAATGACGTTATCTTTAGGTAATTCACTGTGCCACGTTAAGTTAAGCTCTCGGCGAACCGTGTTATTGCCTGCATCACGTTTATCTGCCCACTCTTTGGCATTATGCTCATTAATCTGTGTTAAGCGCGCTAATACCACTGGGAATGCATCCGTAGGTTCAACCTTATATTGTGCCAATAAAGTATTAATTTCTTGAACTTGAGGTGCAGACATATTGATTAGAAAATAGTTAGGACTCTCTTCTGGTAACTGCTTTTGCCATTTTTCAAGTAAATCACCTTGAATAAGGACTAAAAGCGTTAACAACATAAATGAAAGTGCAAATGCGGCAAGCTGAGTCATCGTTTGAAAAGGTTGTCGCAATAAGCGAGTTACGGCTAAACGCGCACTGAGTTGGCGAAATTTAAACTGCTTTAATACCCATAATCCTAACCAGCCAATTATTCCAAGTAAAAAAGCAATAACAACAACACCAAATAAAATTGACCAGAGTAAGACGCCTGTTCCTGCAAAAAGCGTTAAAGCACCGACAATAATTAAACCCACTATCGGTAAATAATAACGAAGAGGCCATATAGGTGCCGTAGTATCACTTCTTAATACTCGCGAAGGTTGTGTTGCCATTAATTGATAGTAAGGCCTTAATCCTGTTAATAAAGCAATTAACAGTAAAGAGCCCACAGACCATATCCATGGCAAAAAGCTCGCTTCAGGCAAACTTTTAGGTAAGACTGGCGCTAAAATTTGTAGCAGTATTGCCTCAAAAACAAGCCCTACTAATGAACCAACAACAATAGCACCAATGAGGATCACTCCCCATTGCCCAACGATCCACTTTCTTAATGCACGTTTATCTGCACCTAGCGTTTTTAATACTGCAATTAAGGTATGACGACTACGACAATAATGAGCCATGGAAACGGCAACTGCCGATATAGCAAGCAATAGCGTTAATAGTGCGGAAAGCAAAAGAAAGTTTTTCGCACGCTCCATGGATTGTGAAAGCGCGCCACTATCTTGTTTTAAACTATTCCAACGTTGATCGGGTTTTAAGAGTGGGTCGAAGCGTTGCTGATAGCTATCAATGACGGATTCACTACCTGCAAACATATAGCGATAAGTCAGGCGACTTCCGGGTTGCACTGCTCCAGTTGCTTCAACATCATCAAGACTAATTAAAATACGGGGGGCGATTTGAAAAGGATTAAACCCGCTGTCTGGCTCTTGAATTAATACACCACTAATCGTAAATGAGGCATCGCCTACATCAATTTTATCACCGACTTTTATATCAAGTAATTCAAGTAATCTGGCACCAACAAGCGCAGTGCCTTTTTCAGGTTTTAGCCCTGCAGGCTCTGTTTCTAACTCGCCATACAGTGGATATAATTTATCTGCCGCTTTCACCAATGCAAGCTGAGGTATATCGCCTTCTGGAGCATAAGACATCGTGGTAAATTGCATTTGGCGACTGAGAGTTAACCCATCTTTCTTCGCCTCTGTAAGCCAGTTTTCATCAACGGGATAAGATGCACGTAAGACTAAATCGCCAGCAATTAAATCACGACTTTGAGCATAAATGCTTTTATCAATGCGATCACCTATACGCCCTAAAGCCAGCACACAAGCAACCGCAAGCGCTAAAGAAAGCCAAACAATTAATAGTGAGGGAGAGCGCCATTCACGCCAAAACCAACGCCAAATCATGACTCCTCCTTAAGCTGTCCATCTACTAATCGTAATCGTCTTTGGCAACGAGCAGCCAACTCGTTGTCATGAGTCACTAAAATCAAGGTTGTTGCATTATCTCGGTTAAGAGAGAACAACAAGTCAGCAATTTTATCGCCTGTTTTACGGTCTAGATTCCCTGTTGGCTCATCAGCAAAAAGAATGGCTGGCTGAGTACAAAATGCTCTTGCTAATGCAACACGTTGTTGCTCACCGCCAGAAAGTTGTGCTGGCATATGGTATAAACGTTCGCCTAATCCTAACAGCTTAAGTAAATCAACTGCACGCGCATGACTCTGCTTTTCTGACTCGCCTTTTAATAATGCGGGCAACTGCACATTTTCGAGCGCATTCAATGTTGGGATCAACATAAATGATTGAAAAACAAATCCAACATGCTGAGCTCGCAACTTGGCACGTTCTTCTTCATTCATTTTTGTGAGATCTTCTCCCATTAAATGCACACTGCCAGAGCTGCCATCATCTAATCCAGCAATGATCCCTAGCAAAGTCGATTTACCCGATCCTGACTCACCAATTAACGCAATTGTTTGTGCAGGCTCGACAACTAACTCAACACCCTGCAATATAGAGATCTGACTATCACCCTGTCCTACTTGTTTGGTTAACTGATGAACTTCAAGAACCTTTTCCGTCGACATACATTTTTCCTTATCGTTATGATGATGTTTAGCTTTAAGGCAATTGCTGCTGATACCTTTTTAATCTTTGGTGACAGCTTGAGTGCTGGATATCGTCTTCCGATTGAAACTGCATGGCCACAACGCCTTGCTGATAAATGGAAAACAACCTACCCTGAAATTAATGTTGTTAATGCAAGCATTAGTGGTGAAACTGCCTTTCAGGGACAAAATAGGCTTCCTGATTTATTAAAACAGCATCAACCTCGTTGGGTTTTAATTGAATTAGGTGCAAATGATGGCTTACAGGGATACCCTGTTGCACAAACAAAGGAGGCATTACAAAACATCATTACACAAGTAAAAGATGCCGGTGCAACGCCACTTTTTATGCAAATAATGATTTCACCTAATTACGGTAAACGTTATACACAATCATTTTCAGCGATCTATCCAAAACTTGCTGAAGATAATGCGCTTTCTCTGCTTCCTTTTTATATGGAGCAAATCGCGGATAAGCCTGAGTGGATGCAAAATGACAGCATACACCCCAATGAAGATGCTCAGCCTTTTATTGCGCAGTGGATGGATGAAACATTATCCCCTTACTTAACACGTTAGACTATTCTGACAGTAGTTGACGTAGATTAAACGAGATTAATTGTAAAATTATGCAAAAAACGGTATTGATTACAGGAAGTTCCAGTGGAATAGGGCTTTGTGCGGCAAAAGCACTAAAGAAAAGAGGTTATCGAGTCCTTGCTGCTTGCCGTAAAGGTGAAGACCTTGAACACATGGAAACTCTGGGATTAGAACCTATTCATCTTGATCTTGATGACCCAAAGAGTGTTGAAAATGCGGCACTAGAGGTTATTCGCCTAACAAGCGGTCGTTTATATGGATTATTTAATAATGGTGGGTTTGGTGTTTATGGTTCCTTAGATGCCATTACTCGCCAACAAATGGAAAAACAGTTTTCTACTAACTTTTTTGGTTTACATCAGCTTACTACATTACTTCTACCCGCAATGTTACCGCATGGTGAAGGCAGAATTATTCAAACTAGCTCTGTAATGGGGATTATCTCAACACCCGGTCGAGGTGCTTATGCTGCCAGTAAATATGCAGTAGAAGCGTGGTCTGATGCACTAAGAATGGAAATAGCGCATACAGGTGTTAAAGTGAGTTTAATAGAGCCGGGCCCAATTCGAACTTGTTTCACTGAGAATGTCGCTCAAGCCGAAAAAGATAAACCTGTAAAAAATCCGGGGATTGCGAGTCGTTTCACATTAACGCCTGAAGATGTCGTGAAAAAGCTTATTCATGCTTTAGAAAGCCCAAAACCTAAGATACGTTATCCCGTAACCTTATTAACTTACGCTGTCAGAATACTAAAACGTTTTCTACCTGATGCTTTAATGGATGCTATTCTTAGTCGCCAGAGTGACAAGGCTTGATTTTTGCGGTTTCACCCTTACTTATTAATGAAATAGCTTTATAAATCGCATCTATATTTAACACTCTCAAAAAGGGAAAATTTAATGTTAGCAACTGCACATATTGTTGATGTAAATGAATCAAATATTCAACAAGTTATAGAACAATCCATGACTAAACCGGTCATGATGTATTTCTATTCAGAACGTAGCCCTCATTGTGCAGAGCTTGGTGCAACATTAGATAAATTGGCAGCCGAATTTGCTGATCAATTTATTTTGGCTAAATTGGATTGTGATGTTGAACAAATGATTGCCTCACAATTTGGTTTACGTGCGATCCCAACTGTTTATATTTTGCAAGAAGGTCGCCCAGTTGATGGTTTCCAAGGCCCTCAACCTGAAGAAGCAATTCGCCAAGTATTAGCCAATGTATTACCAAAACCAGAAGCGTTAAAAGCGGCACAAGCAGCACAATTACTTTCTGAAGGAAAAACGGAGGAAGCTTTACCTCTGCTTAAAGAAGCTCATCAACTTGCCCCTAAAAACAGTGAAATTACGCTTGCGCTAGCGGGCGCTTTAATTTCTTTAAATAAAAATGAAGAAGCTCAAACTCTGTTAATTACTATCCCATTACAAGATCAAGACAGTTACTATCATAGTTTGTTAGCGCAAATTGAATTACAAAAACAGGCTGCTGATACACCTGAAATTCAACAATTACAAAACGATTTTAATCAACATCCTGAAAATACCGATCTTGCCATTCAACTTGCACTAAAATTACATGAAGTTGCTCGTAATGAAGAGGCGTTAGAGTTGCTATTTCGTTTTATCAAAAAAGATCTAAATGCAGGTGATGGGCAAGTTAAGAAAACCCTGATGGATATTCTATCCGCCTTAGGCACTAATGATAATTTAGCGTCTAAATATCGTCGTATGGTGTATTCTTTACTTTATTAATTTCACTTTCTTATTAAAGCAGACTTAGGACAGGCATATGGAAATAGTCATTGGTATTATCATCTTATTCGCTATTATTTTAGTTTTATGCGGTGTTAAAACCGTTCCACAAGGTTATCAGTGGACTGTCGAACGTTTTGGTCGTTACACTCGTACTCTGTCTCCGGGACTCCAAATTCTCGTACCATTTGTTGATCGTATTGGTCGCCGTATCAATATGATGGAACAAGTGCTTGATATCCCTTCTCAGGAAGTCATTTCTCGTGATAACGCCAACGTCAGCATCGATGCAGTCTGCTTTATTCAAGTCATCGACCCTGTAAAAGCCGCGTATGAAGTTAATAATCTTGAACTTGCTATTATTAACTTAACATTGACGAATATCCGTACAGTATTAGGCTCAATGGAACTTGATGAAATCCTTTCTCAACGCGACCAAATCAACAGTCGCCTTTTACTTATTGTTGATGATGCAACAAACCCTTGGGGTATCAAAATTACCCGTATTGAAATTCGTGATGTCCGCCCACCAAAAGAATTGATTTCTGCAATGAATGCGCAGATGAAAGCTGAACGTACTAAACGTGCTGACATTCTTGAAGCTGAAGGTATTCGTCAAGCCGCTATCTTAAAAGCTGAAGGTGAAAAACAAGGACAAATACTGAAGGCTGAAGGTGAGCGTCAATCTGCATTCTTACAAGCAGAAGCCCGTGAACGTGCGGCAGAAGCAGAAGCCAGAGCAACACAAATGGTATCTGAGGCTATTGCAAAAGGTGATATGCAAGCCATTAACTACTTTGTTGCGCAAAAATATACTGATGCGCTGTCTCAAATTGGTTCAGCGAATAACAGTAAAGTTATTATGATGCCATTAGAGGCAAGTAATCTCATGGGTGCGATTGGCGGTATTTCTGAATTACTCAATACCAAAAAAAGTGACGCTGGCAACAAGAGCAATTAATTATGATTGAATGGATTAGTGCTCAACCTGCACTTTTCTGGCTTTGTCTTGGTGGCTTGCTGTTAATTACAGAAATGTTAGGAACGGCAGGATACCTTTTATGGTCAGGAATGGCGGCTCTGTGTGTATCGTTGATCACATGGATATTGCCTATTAACTGGCCTATTCAAGGTATTTTATTTGCGATATTAACGGTTATTAGTGCTGTACTTTGGCACCTTTGGCTTAAACGCAGAAAACTATCAAAAGAAGCTGAAAACTTAAATCAGAAAACGCATCAACTGATTGGTATTCATGCAGTTTTGTTATCAGATACTGAAAATGGCTTTAGTCGCGTAAAATTAGCTGATGGCAGTTGGCGTGTTTATTCAGACACGCCATTACTTGCTGGCGATAAGGTAATAGTAACTGCAATTGATGGTATTACCTTACAAGTGATTACGCTTAAACCGACTGTTTCTGATGACAACACCCTGACAAATGATTAATGATTGGGCAATCTGCACCATCATCACCAGGGCATTCGCTGGCTAATAAAAGTAATCGCTGGCGAATGGCATTAAGCTCATTAATTGTTTTCTCAATTTCAGCCACTTTTTTTAAGGTGGCTTCTTTCACATCAGCACTATGACGAGAAGGATTTCTTAACAACATCAACAAAGCCCTGCACTCTTCTAAATTAAATCCCACCTCTCGTGCTTGTCGTAATAAAGTTAACTCCTCAATATGTTGAGCCTGATAATAACGATAGCCGTTTTCACCTCTTCCCGGTGGTGTTATCAAGTCTTTTTCTTCATAAAACCGAATAGCTTTAGCCGTTAATCCTGTTTTACTTGCGATTTCACTAATATTCAAAATTCCCCCTTGACCTTCCCCTTGCGGAAAGGTTTAGCCTTTATCTCTGATAAGAAAAAACCTTTAAAGAAAGCAAGTTACCGAATATTGCGCAATAATAGAGGTAACGCTTTTATGATGGAGATAATTAACATGGCAAAAACGATAATACTCGCATTGAAAGGACTTTCATGCTCCCACTGTGTTAACAGTGTAAAAAAAGCACTTGATGCTCGCCATGACATAGAGCAGGCAATTGTGACTATTCAATACGCTAAAATTGACAGTGATGCAACTGCCGGAAGCTTGATCAAAACAATTGAAGATGCAGGCTATGAAGCAAGTGTTGCAACACAACCCGATGTAAAATTAAGCCTAAGTGGGCTTAACTGCATGAAGTGTGTTGGTAAAACTGAAAAAGCCTTATTAGCTGTTGAAGGTGTTGCAGCCGTTAATGTGACAAAAGAGTCAGCTGAAATTTTTGGTGATGCTACTGCAGATACGTTAATTGCCGCGATCACGGCTGAAGGCTTTCAAGCAAGCTTAGCACCCACTGACAACACAATTCACTTAACGTTATCTGGCTTAAATTGCGGTCACTGTGTCGGTTCCGTTAAAAAAGCACTAGAAAATACTGCAGGTGTTGAAACAGCTGAAGTTGAATTAACACACGCAAAAGTGACTGGTTCTGCAACTGCTGAAACCTTAATTAGCGCCATTACAGAAGCGGGTTTTGAAGCACAACTAGCAGGTACTGATTCCCCAAAAACTGAGCCGCTGGCGCAAACGCATGCACAACTGGAAGCATCGTCAGCGGCTGTTTGTGATATTCCAGTTGAGAATACTGATATTGATAATAGTGCTGAAATCGATACTGACGATGACAGCAGTGTTCAGCTTTTAATTGATGGCATGACCTGTGCCAGTTGCGTAAACAAGGTTCACAAAGCATTACAATCCGTTGATGGCGTTGAAAATGTGCGTGTAAATCTTGCTGAACGTAGCGCATTAGTGACCGGTGAAATCGATCAGGATGCACTTGTGACTGCCATAGAAAAAGCGGGTTATGGCGCTGAAATTATTCAAGATGATGTAAAACGCAGAGAACGTCAGCAAGAAGTTGCTGTTGCCAATATGAAACGTTTTCGCTGGCAAGCGGCATTGGCCTTAGTTGTTGGTATCCCTGTCATGATTTGGGGAATGATCGGCGACAATATGATGCTTACAGAGGCCAACCACAGTATCTGGTTAGGCATTGGTATTGCAACGCTGTTTGTGATGATTGTTGCGGGTGGTCATTTCTATCGTAGTGCATGGCAGAGTTTAAAAAACCGCAGTGCAACAATGGATACCCTCGTTGCATTAGGAACAGGAACCGCGTGGCTCTATTCCATAACTGTGAACTTATGGCCAGAAGTGTTCCCAACTCAAGCACGACATCTCTATTATGAAGCCAGTGCGATGATTATCGGTTTAATCAATCTGGGTCATATGCTTGAGCAAAGAGCGCGTCAACGTTCATCCAAAGCACTGGAACGGCTATTAGATTTAACGCCACCAACAGCAAGAGTCATCACTGAAAACGGTGAAGTTGAAATGCCATTAGCTGATGTTAAACAAGGAATGACTCTACGTTTAGCAACAGGTGATAAAGTGCCCGTTGATGGTGAAATAATCCAAGGTGAAGTGTGGATGGATGAGGCCATGCTGACAGGCGAGCCAATTCCACAACAAAAAACAGTGGGTGACACTATTCATGCTGGAACAACGGTTCAAGATGGCTCCGTTCTATTTAAAGCGGCAGCCGTGGGAAGTAAAACAACACTTGCTCGTATTATTAAATTAGTTCGCCAAGCGCAGAGTAGTAAACCTGAAATAGGTCAGTTAGCGGATAAAATTTCTGGTGTGTTTGTACCTGTTGTCGTTGCTATCGCGCTTATTGCTGGTGCTATTTGGTATTTCTTTGGTCCGTCTCCACAAATTACCTATGCACTGGTGATTATCACAACCGTTCTTATCATTGCTTGCCCTTGTGCTTTAGGTTTGGCTACTCCTATGTCGATTATTTCAGGTGTAGGTCGTGCGGCTGAATATGGCGTGTTAGTCCGTGATGCAGATGCACTACAGCAAGCAAGTAAGCTAGATACTTTAGTCTTTGATAAAACGGGAACACTGACAGAAGGTCTGCCTCAGGTCACTGAAATTCATACTTTCAATCAAGTAGATGAAAATCAAGCAATTGCATTGGCTGCATCTTTGGAAAACGGCTCTAATCACCCATTAGCTAAAGCTATTTTAACACGTGCTGAAGGCATTAATTTACCGGAAATAAGCCAATTTCGTACACTAGCAGGAATGGGGCTAAGTGGTGAAATTAACGGTAAAAACGTACTTTTAGGCAATCCTAAATTGATGCAGGAGTCGGGTATTGATATTAGTGAAATAACGTCACTGATTGATTCTCAAGCAGCAAAAGGGGTAACACCTGTTTTATTAGCTCAAGATGGTAAGATGAGTGCTCTTCTTTCTATTCGTGATCCTTTGAGAGAAGATACTGTAAGCGCCTTACAACGCCTACACAATCAAGGCTATCTTTTGGTGATGTTAACAGGTGATAATCCGATTACCGCTAATGCGATTGCAAAAGAAGCTGGCATTGATCAAGTCATTGCCGGAGTCATGCCTGAAGGTAAAGCACAAGCCATTGCAGAACTTCAAGCACAAGGCCGTCGTGTAGCAATGATTGGTGATGGTATCAATGATGCACCTGCATTAGCCAAAGCGGATGTGGGGATTGCAATGGGTGGTGGCAGCGATATTGCTATTGAAACTGCGTCTATTACGTTAATGCGCCATAGTTTGCATGGTGTTGCCGATGCGGTTGAGATCTCAAAAGGTACGCTACGTAATATGAAACAAAACCTATTTGGTGCCTTTGTTTACAATAGTTTAGGTATTCCTATTGCAGCGGGTATTCTTTATCCCTTCACGGGCACATTGCTAAACCCTGTCGTCGCAGGTGCAGCAATGGCATTGTCTTCAATCACGGTCGTGAGCAACGCAAACCGTTTATTGCGTTTCAAACCTAAGCAATAATACCAAATAACCGATAACAATGTACAAACCTCTTTTTTCTTAGGCGAAAAGAGGTTTTTTATTATCTAACTGTTAATGCTCATTCATGATTATGAACATATTCAAAAGGTTAAAAAAAAGCCGATATCTCTATCGGCCAGTCAAAGAGGAATTTCTCATTATACAAGAGAGTCATAACTCCGCTCTCTTAGCGCTAGAATAGCAATATATTATAAATATTTCATTAAGATTTATTTGCTATCTTATAAGTTATTTTTTCAAATAAGAATATATCATAAATTTATTCTATTTAAACTCACTTAAAATAAAAAAAGATTGAAAAAAAACAAAATAAAAAATATATTTCAAAATCAAAATGGAATTAAATTCATTACATAAAGGAGCTTTAAATGAAGGATATCAAAATAAAAACAATCACCATTTTATTACTTTCATCAATATACTCTCAAGGGGCAATTGCTGGCAATTATATTACACACTCTTCCACAGATATAACTGAAACCAACAAATCGCAATCTAGCGTTATAAAATCTGACAATGCAATAACCATCCCACAAAAAATACATAATAATAAAGAAAATGATGCTTTCATTAAAATTATTAAAAAGGAGATTGATAATAAAAAAGAAAATATCATTCGTAAAGTTATTTCCAATAGATATATTTCATTTGATATTGACAAAAATAATAACCTGACACTCCACTTAACTGAAGAAATAACAAACCGCATAGATGAACACTTAAAATTAACACACCCTGGTTATAATGTAGGATCCTCTAATTTTTATTCACACATAATAGATAGTCAAGATAACGCAATAAAAAAATCCATTATAAAATACCTGTCAAACACATCTAAGAACAATCAACTAGCATTAAATAATGAGACTATAGAAGCCATCAACAATAACAATACAAATAACTTATATATTAAAATAAAAAATAATGACACACCTTTATCTGAAGCAAAATTATCCAATGAAGAATTAAGTGAAATTCATTTACAACCCAAAGACATGATTATATATGAAAAACACTTAAAAAATGAAATTGCCAATGCTAACTTAATTACTCTAGATAACTCCATCATAAATAATAATGTCGAAATAAAAATAGATGAAATAATTGATACCTTAGAAGCAGGTAAAAAAAACATAAAAAATAATACACATAATATTACAGAAAATGAATTATCTATTTCCATCAACAAATCAAACATTGCTAATAACACATTAAAAGCAGATCAAGCATTAGGCGAAAATGTTATTCAAGATTTAGCGATAGCAGAAAATAAACAATCAATAAATTCCAATAGTGATAAGATAGAAAAAAACCAAACAAACATTACTGAAAATAATGAAAAAATTAGAAACAACATAGAAAACATAACAAAAAACAAAGATCATATTAATCATTTGGAAAATGAATATCTAGAATATTTAAATATAAAAGAATTTGGTGAAAAAAACATTAAAGATCATTTTGGTAAGTTGTATATAGAAAACTCAATTGCTCAAGAAAATATAAACAAACTTGATAGTCAATTTCAACATTTTAAACATGAAACTAATACTCGTTTCTCTAAAGTTGAAAAGCGCGCTAATCAAGGTATTGCCTCTGTTGCAGCAATGAGTAATTTGCCTTTTACTGACTCAGCAACATTTAGCACAGCTATCGGTATTGGTAATTATCGCAATGCAACGGCTCTTGCTTGGGGGATGCAATATCGTATTAATGAAAATGTAAAAGTCAGAGCTTCTACGGCGTGGAATGATTCAAATAATTTTGTTTCAGCCGGTGGTGTTGGGATCAGTTGGTAATACTTTACTCAAAAAAGTAAACAAAGTGAAAGCTAAGTAAATACTTAGTTTTCACTGTTTCATTCAATTAAAAATCCGTTATGCTGGGACTTAGTGATCGACACTTCAAGGAGCATATCAAATGATGGGTATTTTTCAGAAACTTAAAAAGTGGATCAAGATAAATCAGACCACACATTACCCTTACCCTGCTATTGATATTATGCTACCTAATAAGATTTCTTTACACCTCGTGGGCAGTATACATATGGGCGTTCCCACAATGTCTCCACTTTCCAATGTGCTTATCAACGAAATAAAAAATGCAGATGCGATCATAGTTGAAGCGGATATCTCAACAGATGTTCAGCCTTTTGATCAAGCCTCTCTTTTTAGAGCGTCACTAGAAACACGTTTAAATAGCGCTCTTTTTTCTCAAATTACCCATCATTGTGAAGCTCTCTCACTCCCACTTTATCAACTTGAGAATAAACCTCTTTGGCAAATTGCCTTGATTTTACAATCTACCCAGGCGATGCAACTTGGCTTACAACCTCAATACGGCATTGATTATCAAGTCATTCAATATGCTAATGAGTACAAAAGAAACATTATAGAGCTTGAAGGTATTGGGGATCAGGTCGCATTATTATTGAACTTTCCTCACGATGGTCAACAATTGCTCGAAGATACACTGAAGAATTGGCACGATAATGCACGTACATTGCAAATCATGATCAATTGGTGGTTAAATTATAATAGTCGAGAAAAACAGCCTCCTTTACCAAATACCTTTAGCAAAGCCGTATTTGATATTTTAATGGAAAGCCGTAACCAAAAATGGGCTAGCCTATTATCAAAATTACCCGCTGGCCGTTATGTGGTAACTGTAGGTGCTCTTCATTTGTTTGGTGAAGAGAATCTGATTGATTTACTAACTTATCAATCATAAAAACATTGTGATTAGGAATAACTATGACACCCGCTGTTAATTTACTGGAAAAACAAAAAATTAAATTTACCCTTCATCCTTATGAGCATGATGTAAATGTTCATAATTTTGGTGATGAGGCTGTTGAAAAATTAGGTTTAGATAACCGACAAGTATTTAAAACACTTTTAGTTGCTTTAAATGGCGATGCTAAAAACCTTGCAGTTGCAGTAACCCCCGTTTCTGGTCAGTTAGATTTAAAACTCGTTGCTAAATGCTTTAAGGCAAAAAAAGCAGATATGGCAGACCCACAAATTGCACAAAAGGTCACTGGTTATTTAGTGGGTGGAATAAGCCCATTAGGCCAGAAAAAACGCCTACCAACAGTGATTGATGAACAAGCACTTGAATTTGACACAGTCTTTGTTTCTGGTGGTAAACGTGGCTTAGATATTGAATTATCGGCAAAAGATTTAGGTGCTGTATTAGGTGCTCAATTTGCACTGATCCGCAAAGAATCTTAGTTATGGCTGATTTTTTATTTTAAGGTTCATCCTCAAAATAAAAATTTAATCTTAATTTTGATGTAAAAAAGGCGACTGTATAGTCGCCTTTTCGATATCTAACCCTATGAAAAATATGATTTATTAGTGAAAGTTATTTTTTATAAACAATTTCACCTTTAGGTTCAAAATCATCAGCTTTCAATGGGGAGTGTGCTTCGATGTAACCTTTTAATACTTCAGCATCAACAAACCCTGTATTGACATAGCCTGGATGTGTATCAATCTTAGGATAACCATCACCGCCAATACCGTTAAAATTAAGTGTTGCCATACGATAAGACTTAGTTTTATCTAATGGTTTGCCCGCAATTTTAACATCACTCACTTTGCAGTCTGCATCTACTGTTAAGCTAACATTGTAGAATTGAGCATAAGCACCAGAGTCGACTTTCATACATGCAACAGCGGATAGATAAGGCTCGACTTCTTCGCCTTTAAAATCAACATAAACGAGTTCGTTCGCGAATGGTTGAACTTTCAGAACATCTTTATAAGTAATATCACCAGATTCAATAGAATCACGAACACCACCACCACTCATAATGGCAAAATCGGCATTCGCACGCTCAGCTTGAGCTGATAATAATAGACGTGCCATATTGGTTTGAACAAAACGAACTTTACTACGATCACCTTCTAATTTACCAACAACCTCACCCACTTTAACATTCAGTTGCTCGCCACCTTTTTCTTGGTAAGGTGTCAGCAATTTCATCATTTCAGGGTTATGAGGAATTTCTTTTGTATAGTAAACTAGTTCCGTTGTACCGTCGTCTTTCTTCACTTTCTGATTTAAGTTGATTGGGATTAATTGGTAATGTTTTAACGTAAACTCACCATTACGGAATTCAAAGTCTGCACGACCAACATATTTACCCCATTCATGAGCCTGAACAATCCATGTACCATTTTGGTTATCTGGTGCGCATGGTGTTCCTGGTACATAGTCAGCTTGCTTGTAGTTCTTATTCTCTTGAGACATACAAACAGGATCTTGCGAGTGACCACCCACAATCATATCAAGGTAACCTTTTGGTAATGCACGCGCCATTTCCACATCACCGGGTGCGTTAGAGCCGTGATTACCATCATCGTAGTGACCCATATGAGTTGCTGCGATAATAATGTCTGGTTTTTCCGTTGTACGCAGTTCTTCTACAACTTTTTTAGCTTCATCCGAAGGTTTGCGGAATTCAGTATCAGGGAAGTTTGCAGGGTTACCGATACGTACAGTATCATCAGTCGTTAAGCCTAAGACTGCAATTTTTACACCTTGCTTATCAAAAATGGTGTAAGGCTTGAATAAACGCTCACCCGTGCTTTTTTGATAAATATTTGCAGATAAGAATGGGAATGTTGCCCATTTTTCTTGTTGGCGTAAAACATCTAATGGATTGTCGAATTCATGATTACCCAACGCCATTGCATCGTAACCCACAAGATTCATACCTTTAAAATCAGGCTCTGCATCTTGTAAATCAGATTCTGGAACACCCGTATTGATATCACCACCCGATAACAGCAGTACGCTACCGCCTTTTTTAGCCACTTCATCACGAATGTTATCAACAACCGTTTTTTGTGCAGCTAAACCATATTCACCACGATCGTTATGCCAGAAATGGCCATGGTGATCATTGGTATGTAAAATAGTAATTTCGTAGGTTTTATCCTTTTCCCATGCCTGAGACATCGCAGGCACCATAGCTAAAGATACCGTCAGTGCGCATGCAGATAATTTAAAAGATAAGCTCATGGTATATCCCCATGTATATTATTTATTGAGAAGGTTCTGCCATGGTTCTACTGTAGAAAAAGCAGACAGAAATTAAATACTTTTGCTGTATTTTATGACGTAGGTTATATAATTTTTTTATTATTTCATTGATCCAATGGTTTTTTTGAGACATGAATCAAACTCTATTTCTCACAAAAGCACCCAACTCCAAATAGATGTAAACTAAACCAATAAAATAGAAACAATTAATTAACAATAACGCTGTGGCAGAAAATCAAACTGAGCAATACCACAGTGATTTTCTTCCCGTATTTTTTATCTTATCTCCATCAATAACGACTATACTCTCTATTAATACATAACGCTGACGTTGTCTCTTTTGCTACACCCTATCACCTTATACTGGCTTAGATTGGGTAGATATATTAACCATACACATTGGTGTGATTTTATCGCCAGCATTTTCTGCTATCTTAGTTTATGCTCAAGCGTTAATTCTGGGTAAAACTGGCACAGTTTAAGGGCTTTTCTTCGGACTTGTTTTTGGGATGGGTGGCATGGGTGCTACAGTCTTAGGATATATTGCAGATCAGAAGAGTATTGAATATGTCTATCATATTTATGTTTATCTCCCACTATCAGGTGTTTTAACCCTTTTTCTTCCTAATATTGGGGTAAATAAAACTGAATAACTTGTAATTTCCCTTGTTATCTAAATGAACGGGTAACAGGGTATCTCTTACTTTAAAAGGTAAGACTAATTAAAATAACATAAAAAAGTGTATTTGCATCAAAAAACTCAATCAACTTGCTATTTTTATAAATAATCGATAATTTTTAGCGAATTTATTGCATGAATACGTTAAACTATCAGCCTGCTATATTACTCGCCCCCCGATACATGTAGTTTTATAAAAAGAAGGAGAATTGATGCCGCATTCAACCCCCCTCATTACCACCATTGTTGGTGGATTAGCACTTGCTTATATTTTAGGCATGATCGCTCAACGGCTAAAAATCTCACCTTTAGTAGGATATCTTGCTGCGGGTGTACTCGCTGGTCCATTTACTCCCGGCTTTGTTGCTGATACCTCTCTCGCCCCTGAACTCGCTGAAATTGGCGTCATTCTGTTAATGTTTGGTGTAGGTTTACACTTCTCGTTAAAAGATCTGATGGCAGTAAAAGCTATCGCTATTCCGGGTGCTATTGCTCAAATTGCAGTAGCAACACTATTAGGATTGGGATTATCAGCATTTTTTGGCTGGGGTTTATTTAGTGGCATTGTGTTTGGTTTATGCCTTTCAACTGCAAGTACCGTTGTCCTTTTACGCGCACTTGAAGAAAGAGGCCTAATTGATAGCCAACGCGGTCAAATTGCTATTGGTTGGTTGATTGTTGAAGACTTAGCAATGGTGTTAGCTCTTGTACTACTCCCTGCGATTGCCAATATGCTCGAAAGTAGCGATCAAACCAATATTTCTCAACTCATGATCAATTTAGGTATCACAATCGGTAAGGTTGTTGCCTTTATCCTAATCATGATGATTGTTGGTCGTAAGCTTATTCCTTGGATTTTAGCTAAAACCGCGGCAACGGGCTCTCGTGAACTCTTTACACTGAGTGTACTCGCCCTTGCTTTAGGTATTGCTTATGGCGCTGTAACTTTATTTGATGCTTCCTTCGCATTAGGGGCGTTCTTTGCAGGTATGGTGCTTAATGAATCTGAGTTAAGCCACCGAGCGGCTCAAGATACTTTACCGTTGCGAGATGCCTTTGCGGTTCTATTCTTTGTCTCTGTCGGTATGTTATTTGATCCTATGGTATTAATTGAGCATCCGCTCGGGATCTTAGCAACATTGGCTATCATTATTATTGGTAAATCAGCCGCAGCATTAGTCCTTGTGCGAATGTTTGGACATTCCAGACGCACCGCCTTAACGATTTCAGTCAGCCTTGCTCAAATTGGTGAGTTTGCCTTTATTCTTGCAGGCCTCGGTGTAGCACTAAACGTTTTAGAACCAGATGCACGTAATCTTGTTTTAGCCGGTGCTTTAGTCTCTATTATGCTAAACCCTATTTTGTTCTCTTTATTAGACCGTTATTTGGCAAAAACAGAAACCAAAGAAGAAGTGGAACAGCTGCAACAAGAAGAGCTGGAAGAAGAGATGCCAGTCCCTGTCGATATTTGTGGTCATGCTATTGTCGTCGGTTATGGGCGTGCAGGAAGCATGCTTACTGAAAAATTATTAGCTCAATCTATTCCATTAGTTATTATCGAAAATAGCCGTAATAAATTCGCTGAATTAAAAGAGAAAAGTTTAAATACAGTGCTGGGTAATGCATCAACCAAAGAGTCACTTGCTTTAGCCCGTATTGATTGTGCTAAATCTTTATTACTGACGATACCTAATGGTTATGAAGCAGCAGATATCGCAGAAACAGCAAGAAATATGAATCCTGATTTAAATATCATTGTTCGTGCTCATTTTGACGATATTATCGTGCGTGCTAACTATGATGAAGAAGCTTCTTTTATCCTTGAGAAAGGCGCAAATCACGTCATTATCGATGAAGATCAAACAGCATCTGCAATGGCAGATATGCTAATTAAAGAAGTTGAGTTTGGTTGTGCTATTGATGATACACCAGAGAATGGTCAACAAATCATTGCACCAAGTACAGCACAATAATCAAACACAGGTAACGATTTAAATCCATAGAATTTTAGTCAATAAAAAACCTATCAATAATTTATTGATAGGTTTTTTTTGTTTCACACTGATAAAACAAGAGCTAGAAACAATACAAACTTAGCGCTCCCAATAAGCTTCTTCCAAGCTGTCTTCTTTTTCAGGTAAACCGCGCGTCAAACGTGGAGAATGCTGACTTAGCACTTGATAACTGACTCGGTTAGCATATTTACAGACTTGCGCTAATGATGAATAAGTTAAATAAGTCCGAGGATGCTTACTTGAATTTGGCACATTAATGCGATGATAGCTGTTCGCTGTAATATCATGCAGTAATGCTGATAATGCTGCATCACCCGCACCATTTGTATTCATGATTTTCTCTGGGCCACCCATATAAGGTTCAATATGAGAATAGACTTTCTCTGGCTCGTCACAATCTTTACGACGCATTGCACGACTAAATTCATAGCGATTAAATTCAGCAATAGCACCTGGTAATAAAGGATGTGTGGTTTGGCGCTTAAAACTGTGCTCGGTGTAACCGCCCATATAAAGCCCAGCAGGCCCAGCCGTACAAAGTACTAAATCAACCCATTCTAAAGCAACATCGGAAGCCAATAGAGGATCAGCATGTCCTGTTAATTCAAAAGCTTCATCTTCATTCATTGCAACAACAGAAACGTGCTCTTTTAAGAAATCACGCCACCATTGTGGATCATCTGCAATAACATATTTTGTGCCCAGTGTGAGAACGACAGGCACATCATATTTTTTCGCATACTCAATCGCTTTCATGGTTGCTAACGGCATCGGTTCACCCGGTTTACAGCGAACTAAATAAGCCGTTAATACCAATGCGGAAGCTTCTGCAATGACCTCTTCAGGAATGCTTTCAGGTCTAAGTTGATTCATTTGACCTGGGCTAATAGCAAATGTACGTTCGCCATTTTCCGTGATCAGCGTAAAACAGCGCCCAATGGCACCATCAACACCTTGGAGATAATTAAGATCAGTTCGGCTAGATGTATTACATAAATAACGATAAGCATAGCTACCAATCTGAATGTTATTACACATAGTACCTAATAACACAGAGCGGTCGTCAGCCAATACTGAGTAGTTATGTAGCGTATTACCAATAGTGCCACCAGCAAATTCGTGTGTTATCAGATTATTGTCTGTTAATTCACGATAAAGTGCTTCTGCAACATCATCTTCAATAACAAGAGAGTGTCCCTGACTCAAGTTATAACGGTTAATAAACTCTTCATCAACTTTCGCTTCAATATCAACCAATGTTTGGTCAATACCCACGATATAAGCGCGAGAGGATTCGCTCTCCGTCATATTGATGATGGGTTGTAATAGAGGATCTCGTAAACTAACGGGAAAATAGTGTTTGGATTTTCGTTTGCCAGGGAATTTCATTGTGAACGATGCTACACAGCTAAAAAAGATGCGCAATGTTAACACAATATTATGGGAGAGGCAGTAGGTGTACGTCAGTACACCTACTTATTTACAGATATTTTTATGCGGTTTTACGACGGTTTCTTGCCATATAGCTCAGTAAAACACCCATAACAGACAGAATAAAACCAACAAAAGCGGCACCAACTAAAATCAGAGCACGCTTAGGCGCATCTTTTTTAGTCGGTTCGTAAGGCTTCAGCATATATTTGAATGGTACAAATTGAAGATCATCTAATTTTACTTTTTCTAATTGCTTCATATTGTATAAACGGTTTTTCAGATCAGCGCTCACTGTTGTTGGATCTGTGATAGCTTCTGTGATAGCCAATTTACTACTTAATGCATCAGAACCCATGGCAATAGAGTAATCTGGGTCATCTTTAATTTGCGCACCCTCACTGGAAATAGGTTTTTTAACGCCGGCTGCATTTGCAATTTCTAACGCATATTTTAGGCGTTGTACATTAACATTACGTGCATTAGCGATACGTTCTAAATCCATTTCATACGCTTTTTGCGCAAAACTTAATTTACGCTCAATTTGATCATCAATTTCGTCTTTTACTTCGATACGTACTTTAGTAGAAATAAAACGAATATAACCAGAAAGTAAATCGTAAGCTTCTTCAGAGGTTGGCGCGGTAAAGCTTAAATTGATTTCACCACTAAACTCCTCTTCACTATTTTTACTGTCTGACGCTTTTAAATTAATATCTTTAGTGACGATTTCTTCAATTAATTTACGCTGATCCAGTGGTGTTGGCTCTTCCATTTTAGCCAGCAAATTTTTGTAATAATCCGTACTTATCAAATATTCTTCACGTAAAACACGAGAGTTATAGTTATTGATAAATTTTTGATAAACGGATGAACCATTCACACCTGTATCAACATCCACTAAGCTAAGCTCAGTCAATGTTGCTCTTAATTGCTTCATCTCATCAAGCATTGGCTTGGTAATTGCAGCTTGGCTCGTCCATTTTTGTGGTAAAAAGCTTGCAACAGTAAAGCCAACGATAGCAAATAATAACGTGATACCAATAATGACAAATTTTGATTTATAAATAACAGAAAATAATTCAAAAAGATCGATTTCATCATTCTGTTTTAGATAGAAATCGTCAAAATGTCCTTTATCAATTTCTGAAGATTGTGGTTTTGAAAGCTTACTATTCATTTTCCTGCCTAAATTTATGTAATGCAGTGTCCGTTTGTCAGCACTTTTAGTGATTTCCACTAAAAGACTTAAAAAATGAGAAAAGATAAGTTTATATATAACTGAAATATGATCAAATTAATATATCATCAAATCCGATAATTTTATTTATCGAATTCAGTAATTATTTTTTGCATACCTCTCGGATCATCGCTTCTAGCAAGTCAATATGCTCAGGATCATCATTTAATGCTGGGATGTATTCGTACTGTTTGCCACCACCATGAATAAAGAACTCTCGATTCTGTTCATTAATTTCTTCTAATGTTTCCAAACAATCAGATGAAAATCCTGGGCATACAACCTGCACATGTTCAACCCCCTCACTTCCCAACTTTTCCATCGTTTTATCTGTATAAGGCGATAGCCAAGGTTCGCGGCCAAAGCGTGACTGGAATGTCAACATGACTTGTTCTTTAGAGTAACCTAACCGTTCCTCTAATTGCTCTTTTAGTTTTTCTGTTGTAAGGCAACACTCATCATAATAAATATCACCTGTTTTGATAAAGCGCTCAGGAATACCATGGAAAGAGAGAATTAAACGATCCGGTTTGCCATATTGCTGAAAGCTTTTCTCAATAGAAGAGACAAGTGCTTTGATATAAAGCGGATGTGTAGGATAACTGCGAATAAAATGAAGAGAGGGTATGGTACGCATGTCTTTAAAAATTTGACTGACACCATCAAATACCGCCGCAGAAGTAGAGCAAGAGTATTGAGGATAAAGTGGTAACAAAATAATATTCTCAACACCTTGTTGTAATAGCTTTTCAACCCCTTCATTTAGTGAAGGATTGCCATAACACATCCCTAACTCCACGGGTATATTAGGTAACCGCTGAGCAACAGCGCGTTGTTGCGCTCGGCTATAAACTAAAAGTGGTGAACCCTCATCCATCCAAATCTGTTGATATAACTTAGCTACTTTAGGTGAGCGAAACGGTAATATCGCCCCTTGTAATATTGGTTTCCAAATCAAAGGAGAAACATCAACAACACGAGGATCACTGAGAAATTGAGCCAAATAACGTCGAACAGCACCCGTTGTCGGCGCATCAGGTGTGCCAAGATTAACCAAAAGAACACCATACTTAGCATCATTCATACTATGTGACTCCTTAGAGTTATTTTATTAGGATAACCAAAGAGTAGAAGAATAAAGGAAAATAATGAATTGTGCTTGTCAATTTATTGGATTGCGCTTTTTATCTCATCTTCTTATTTTTAAGATAAAAAAAATCCCGGCTCAACCGGGATTAGTCATCACAATGACGAATTAGCCAAGGATACTTTTCAGTTCAGCGTTAATTTCGCTTACTTTTTGTGTACCATCAACTTTGAAGTATTTCGCATTGCTTGCTTTCGCTTCATTTTGGTAATAAGAAACTAACGGTGCAGTTTGAGTATGGTACTCAACTAAACGTTTACGAACCGTTTCTTCTTGGTCATCTTTACGTGTTGTTAATTCTTCACCAGTCACGTCATCACGATTTTCCACTTTAGGTGGATTAAATTTCACATGATAAACACGACCTGATGGTGCGTGAACACGACGACCAATAATACGATCAACAATGATTTCATCCGGTACAGCGAATTCCAGTACGAAATCCACGTTGATACCCGCTTCTTTCATTGCATCAGCTTGTGGAATTGTTCTTGGGAACCCATCCAACAAGAAACCATTACGGCAATCGTCTTGTTTGATGCGCTCTTTAACTAACGCAATAACTAATTCATCAGTCACTAACTGACCATTGTCCATCAGTGCTTTTGCTTTCAGTCCTAGTTCTGTACCTGCACTTACTGCCGCACGTAACATATCACCAGTTGAAATCTGTGGGATACCATAGTTTTCTTTAATGAATTGAGCCTGAGTGCCTTTACCAGCGCCTGGAGCGCCTAGCAGAATGATACGC
Source organism: Proteus alimentorum (assembly GCF_002607735.1). Lineage (GTDB taxonomy): Bacteria > Pseudomonadota > Gammaproteobacteria > Enterobacterales > Enterobacteriaceae > Proteus > Proteus alimentorum. The sequence continues at coordinate 63,006 of NZ_NBVR01000024.1, read as the reverse complement.
ATCGCGTAAATCCCCTTGCATTTAATTTTTTATATTTAAACTCGAAAACGCATTACCATACCATTTTGTGAGGTCATCGCTCAAGAAATCACGGTAGCGATTGCATTTTATTTTTTATCGAAAAAGAAAAAACCACGCTCTCTTTTCAGATAAACGTGGTTTAAATGTTTGAAAACGAAAACAGTTACGCTTTTTGAACTAAAAGTTGATTCACTAAGCGAATAAACTGGTTTGGATCCTCTAAAGAGCCTCTTTCAGCAAATAAAGCCTGATCCAGTAATAAATTGACCCAATCCGCAAAGAGTGCTTCATCCGTTAGCTCTGCTGTTTGCTTCACTAATGGGTGATTAGGATTCAGTTCAAAGTTGTATTTCACTTCTGGCACTTCTTGTCCTGCTGCTGCAAACAATTTGGCCATTTGTGTTGTCATTTCATCCGCACTGGTTGTCACAATTGCAGGCGTATCTGTTAAGCGATGTGTTAATTTCACCTCTTTAACTTTATCCCCTAATAGGGTTTTAATACGTTCAACAAAAGGTGCTAATTGCTTATCTGTTTCTTCTTGCTCAGCCTGCTTCTCTTCATCAGCAAGTTTATCAAGAGATTCATCTGCTTTACTGACAGACTGGAATGATTTGCCATCAAACTCAGTCAGGTAATTCATCATCCATTCATCTATACGATCAGATAACAGTAGTACTTCGATACCTTTTTTGCGGAACAGCTCTAAATGAGGGCTATTTTTCGCAGCGGCATAGCTATCAGCAGTAATGTAATAGATTTTTTCTTGGCCTTCGACCATACGGCTAACGTAATCTTCCAGTGAAACTGTTTGAGCATCACTGTCGTTATGTGTTGATGCAAAACGCAGTAATTTAGCAATAGTTTCAATGTTAGATGAGTCCTCTGCTGGGCCTTCTTTTAAGACTAAACCAAACTCTTTCCAGAATGCTTGATACTCTTCTGGCTTATTCTCTGCCAATTTTTGTAACATCTGTAATGCACGTTTGGTTAACGCGCTACGTAAATTACGTGTAACAGAGCTATCTTGTAAAATCTCACGAGAAACGTTTAGTGGTAAATCATTAGAATCCACTAACCCGCGGATAAAACGTAGGTAATTAGGCATAAACTGCTCAGCTTCATCCATAATAAAGACGCGCTGTACATACAGTTTTAAACCATGACGTTGTTCGCGGTTCCATAAATCCCAAGGCGCTTTTGAAGGCACATATAATAAGCTAGTGTACTCTTGCTTACCTTCTACACGGTTATGTACCCAGCTTACTGGATCTGCAAAGTCATGAGAGATATGTTTATAAAACTCTTTATACTCTTCATCACTTACTTCAGCTTTATTACGAGTCCAAAGTGCTTGTGCTTTATTAATTTTTTCCCATGTCACTGTGCCGTCTTCTTCATTTTTCGTTTCAATTTCAACAGGCAGAGAAATATGGTCAGAATATTTACTAATAATGCTACGCAGACGCCAATCATCTAAATACTCATCTTCACCTTCACGTAAATGAAGGGTAATTTCAGTACCACGATCCGCTTTTTCAATATCAGCAATAGTGTAATCACCTTCGCCTTCAGACTCCCAGAAAACACCTTTATCTGCGCTTTCACCAGCAGCTCGAGTGCGTACTGTCACTTTATCTGCAACAATAAACGCAGAATAGAATCCGACACCAAACTGACCAATTAGCTGGCTATCTTTAGCTTGATCTTGTCCGATAGATTCTAAGAATGATTTTGTACCTGATTTGGCAATAGTACCGAGATTATCAATGACTTCATCACGAGTCATACCAATACCATTATCACTGATAGTCAGAGTACGCGCTTCTTTATCAGTGGAAATTCGCACATGCAACTCGCCGTTATTTTCATAAAGCGCTGCATCTGATAATGCACGAAAGCGCAATTTATCAGCCGCATCTGATGCGTTCGAAATCAATTCGCGAAGGAAAATTTCTTTATTGGAGTAAAGAGAATGGATCATTAATTGAAGAAGTTGTTTAACTTCTGACTGAAATCCTCTTGTTTCCTGACCTTTCATACTCATTTTTACCTCAATTAATCCTAATTTGGCGAAAAAAATCAATATGAATAAAAAGTGGGGATAGTTAAGCGAGTTTCAAGGGTCAAGTAAAAAATTAAGCCAATAAAAGTGATTAAGCACCTTATATGATTAAAGTTTGAGCCCAAATAATACTTGCTGTCTATTTTTAGCTGTATATTTTATTATACAGCGATATTAACTTAGGTTTATGACTATGAAAACTTTATTACAGCACTGTTTATTAGGTATTGGCATACTCTCCCTCTCTTCTTTCTCTTATGCAGATAGACAAATTGTAGATCAAATTGGTCGTACGGTTACCCTTCCAGACAAAGTAGAAAGAACGGTGGTTTTACAACATCAAACACTGAACTTACTGGTTCAACTTGATGCAACCGATAAAGTTGTTGGTGTTATGTCCAACTGGAAGCAACAACTTGGTGATGGATATGCACAATTAGCACCATCGCTAGAAAAAACACCTAAAGTTGGCGATCTCACCAGTTTTGATGCTGAAAGCTTAGTCAAACTGCAACCTCAAGTCGTTTTTGTGACTAATTACGCGCCTAAAGAGATGATTGATAAGATCTCTGCTCTTGGGATCCCTGTTGTGGCGATTTCATTACGCAAAGAAGTTAATGATGATAAATCAAAGCTTAATCCAACATTACAAAACGAAGAACAAGCCTATAACGAAGGGCTAAAAGAAGGTATTTTGCTGATCGGTGATATCGTCAATAAATCAGAAAATGCTCAAGCATTAGTTAACGATACCTTTAAACAACGTGAACAAGTTAGTCAGCGCTTACAAGATATTCCTAAAGAGCAACGAGTACGGGCTTATATGGCCAACCCAGACTTAACAACGTATGGTTCAGGAAAATATACGGGGTTAATGATGGAACATGCAGGCGCCTTTAATGTCGCGGCATCAACCGTTAAAGGTTATAAGCAAGTCTCGCTAGAACAAGTTATTGCATGGGATCCTGAAGTTATTTTTATTCAAGACAGATACCCTCAAGTTGTTGATGAAATCAAACAAGATGCACGTTGGCAAGTGATTAGTGCCGTTAAAAATAACCGAATTTATTTAATGCCTGAATATGCGAAAGCATGGGGATACCCAATGCCTGAAGCCATGGCAATAGGTGAATTGTGGATGGCAAAAAAACTCTATCCTGAAAAATTTAGCGATATCGATATGCAAAAAGCCGCTAATGATTGGTATCAAAAATTCTATCGTACTCAATATCAAGGAAAAGAGTAGGATATAACACCATGACATTTTCCCTTTTTGCTGCAGGTAGCTTAAAAGCAACGCTACCTGCTTTTATAGAGCATTATCAACAAAAAACGGGTGAAAAGTGGGCACTTACATTTGGGCCCGCAGGACTTTTGCGTCAACGTATTGAAGAAGGGGAAACTTGTCATTTGTTTCTTTCTGCTGATGAAAGTAATGCAAAGCAATTAATCGATAAAGGTTTCGCACTACAATATGCTCCTTTTATTGCCAATCAGCTTTGCATTACCGCTCGTCGTAGTGATGTAAATAAAGAAGATAACTGGCTTAGTGTATTATCAAATACCGCATTAAAATTAGCGATATCCACACCAAAAGCAGACCCTTCTGGGGATTATAGTTGGCAACTGTTTGATAATATTGCGCAGATTGACCCCAAATTAAGTCAGGCATTAAAAATGCGAGCACTCTCCTTAGTTGGAGGTAAGCATTCACTTACCATTCCTCAAGGTAGAATGGCTGCACACTATTTAATTGCTACACACCAAGCGGACGCATTTATTGGTTACCAGCACTACCAAGCACAATTAAGCCAATTTCCCGAATTAAAGATATTCGATATCCCAAAGCCATTTAATGTTACCGCACACTATTGTGCAACGCTTATTCATTCTCAGGCTTATAGTTTATATCAGGAGATATTATCGCCTTATGCTAAAGCGTATTTTATTAAAGCCGGATTTTTACCGCTAAGTTGATAATATTCACTTAGCGGTAAAATAGGCTAACTTAAGTTACATTTCTAATTATTTAGCATCACTTACAACGATTGCTTTTGCGCCTGCTTTTGCTTCATCTAATGCATGTTTTATCGTATCAGCGTGAGTAAGTACAACACCTAAACGACGAGAGCCCGCAATTTCAGGCTTAGCGAAAAGGCGAATTTGACGATCCGCCTTCAACGCTTTTTCAATACCAGAATACACCATATTCGTACTATAAAGCGCCGGTAAAATCACCGCTGATGCACAAGGGCCTAATTGGCGAATTCCACCAATGGGATAGCCTAAAAAAGCACGAACATGAAGCGCAAACTCTGATAAGTCTTGAGAAATGAGTGTCACCAATCCTGTATCATGAGGACGCGGTGAGACTTCATTAAAGAATACCTCATCACCTTGAACAAACAGCTCAACACCAAATAAACCATAGCCCCCTAAGTTCTCAACCACTTTACTTGCAATATGCTGTGCTTTAGCAAGCGCGATGTCACTCATCTTTTGCGGTTGCCATGATTCACGGTAATCCCCTTTTTCTTGTCGATGACCAATAGGGGCACAAAAATGGGTACCATCAACAGCATGAATAGTCAGTAACGTGATCTCAAAATCAAACGGGATCATTTTTTCAACGATTACGCGTCCTTTTCCTGCTCTCCCGCCCTCTTGCGAGTAAGTCCAAGCTTGAGCTAAATCGTTTTCATTACGAATAACACTTTGCCCTTTTCCGGATGAACTCATGACAGGTTTTACAATACAAGGGAAGCCTATTGCGAGAGCCGCTTTTTTAAAACTCACTTCATCATCAACAAATTGATAGTTCGATGTAGGTAAATGCAGTGTTTCCGAGGCTAAACGACGAATGCCTTCTCTATCCATTGTCAGCTTTACAGCACGGGCACAAGGAACCACTTTTTGCCCCGCTTGTTCTAATTCAACCAGTAACGTTGTTGCAATAGCCTCAATTTCAGGAACGATAAAATCAGGCCGCTCTTGTTCAATAACTTGCTTTAATGCATTGCTATCAAGCATATTTACAACATAATGGCGATGAGCAACATGCATAGCAGGAGCATTGAGATAGCGATCAACGGCAATCACTTCAATGCCTAAGCGTTGACATTCTATCGCGACTTCTTTGCCTAATTCACCGGCACCTAATAACATCACTTTTGTTGCACTTGCTGTAAGAGCCGTACCCAGCACTGTCATTTTTTATCCTCACCATTAATAAAAACCGCAACCACGCAAACGATTGCCTTTCATATAGCATAACGGATTTAGCTTGATAGAAAAATAGCCAGACAAAAAAATAATCAGATAGAAAAATAAAACAATTACACCGTTTGGCTACGTTTTCCTTTTTGAATTTTTAGGTAATTAAGCCGTTTTCGGATAAGTGCTAAGATACAGCATAAAAGTCCTAACCAAATCAGCGAGAAACTCACGCCTTTTACTTCATCAAAAGCTTCATGGAATAAGAAAACAGCCAATAAAAATTGAATAGTAGGTTCAATATATTGCGCTAATCCGATGACAGTTAATGTGGTTCGTTTGACTGCTGCGGTAAAGAACAATAACGGCAATATAGTGACAGGTGCTGTTAAAATATAATAAAAACGAGTCAGATTATCGGCAGAAGGTAGCGCGCTTTTATCGGTAACAACCAACCAAATCGTCGCACCTATTGCTAATGGTATTAACCAAAGGGTTTCCATAAATAGAGAGGTGATCACATCAAAACGAATAAACTTACGGATCAAGCCATATACAGCAAATGCCCCCCCCATCATGATAGCAAGAACAGGTAATTCACCGTACATCCACAATTGATAGCCCACACCTGCACAAATTAAGGCGACAGCCCATTTTTCTGCTGAATTAAGCTTTTCTTTAAGAAATATGACGCCTAATAAAATTGAGAAAAGTGGATTAATAAAATACCCCAAGCTCGCTTCTAATACTTGTTGATGTGTTAATGCATAGGTAAATGTACACCAAGAAACAGCCATAGCCATTGAGCTAAATAGGCACATAAAAACAGAACGCTTATCTTGTAAAACAGCGCACCATCGTGTCCTATTTTTAATAAAGAGTCGTACTAGTAATAAAAGAGGGATAGACCAAATCAAACGTTGAGCCAACATTTCTAACGGTTGCGCTCCGGGTAACAGCCGATAAAACAGAGGGGTTATTCCCCAAAGAATATAAGAAAAAATGGCTAATACCGCGCCCGATTGAGCCCACATTTGATGTTCCATCAATAAAAGTTAATAAGATTTAATATCATACACTTAAAACAGATAGAACAATATGATCGGCATCGCTGATTGATTGATAAAAAAATACAATCGCTTCATCGAAAAAATAAAAAAATCTCCACAAATAACCACTCCGAGAAAAGTCGTTATAAATGGAGAATAGGAAAATACCATTAAGGGAAAACCGTGGTAAAAACCACAACCAGAAAAAATGGGTAAGTTGTTAGAAAATCTCCCTAACATGTAAAGGTGGTTGTTGCTGAACAAAATCACGTAATTTTTTACGACTTGGTGCCGCTGCTATCGCGCCTTTTTGGGTGGTAGCTAAAGCACCACAAGCAGCCGCTTGTGTCACTATTTTTGATAGATATTGTTCATCTTCCGCAAAACCATATTCAGCAAGCGCGGCTAGCAAACCTGACATAAAGGCATCACCAGCACCTGTTGTATCAATACATTCAACGATAAAGGCACTAAATGCGACTTGAGTATTGGCTGTTAAAACTAAACACCCTTTAGAGCCTTGAGTGATCACTTTTAAACGAGCGGGATAATCTTCCAATTTTTTAAGTGCATTATTCAATGTCACTTCTTGTGTCATCCACGTAAGCTCATCTTCTGATAATTTTAATATGTCAGCTTTACGCGCATAATTATCGATAACTTCGCGCATCTCCTCGTGATCACGCCACATTTGAGGACGTAAATTAATATCAAAACTCAGTAGTGAACCGCTTTCTTTAATATTTTTGATTGCACAATCTAAGGTCGAGCGACAAATGGGATTCACTAATGCTAAAGAGCAAAAATGCAAAATATCTTTTTCAAACGCAGGTAAAGATTTTTCTGTTAAAAATTGATCCGCAGACTCAGCAACTAAGAAAGTAAAATCACGCTCACCATTCTCTTGTAAAGAAACAAGAACAGTACTGGTACGGTGAAACTCATCAAATTCCATTGCGCGAGTATCAACACCCAGATCAAACAATGTTTTTTGCATAAAGTGGCCGAACGCATCTTCGCCTACACGTCCAATAAAACCACTTTGTTGACCAAGCTTAGCAACACCCGCAGCAACATTGACTGGCGCACCACCAGCACATGCTTCATATTGCATGTTTTGTAATGGGATCAAGTCAACAACAGCGTCACCTAAAGACCAGACTTTCATAATCTCTCCTGAAGATAAGCAATTATTTTTCTTAACTATATTCTGTTTTTATGACTATTCATAACGAATAAGTAAAGATATTGCTCGTAAATTCACACTGATAACGTTAACATAATAAGATAAGATGATAAAGTCAATCTCATACATTGTGTTTTTTTCACTCTAAATGTTATCGTTAACAACAAGAGTAATAGTGTGATTACGTCTGTTCTTTACCCTTTTTCTGATCTTAAAAACACACTAATAACTCTGAAATACAATAAGGATAATGATATGAAACACCGCTTAGAACAATCAACAAAAGCCTTAAATACTTTGATTGAAAAACGAGGCAATAAATTTTATCCCCAGTTTCATTTAGCAGCACCAGCGGGGTGGTTAAATGATCCTAATGGCCTTATTTATCATGATGGTTTATATCATGCCTTTTATCAGCACCATCCTTATTCTCAAGATTGGGGTCCAATGCATTGGGGACATGCCACAAGCACCGATATGATCCATTGGCAACACCAACCTATTGCATTAGCGCCAGGAGATGATTACGACAAAAGCGGTTGTTTCTCAGGATCAGCCATTAGCCATGAAGGCAAACTCTATCTTTTCTATACCGGACACAACTGGTTAGCAGCCGAAGGTGATGATAGCCAAATCTATGAAGCACAATGTGTTGCTATCAGTGAAGATGGTATTCATTTTGAGAAAAAAGGGATCGTTTTAGAACCACCTAAAGGTTATATGCATTTTCGTGATCCTAAAGTCTGGTATCAAGAAGGTAAATGGTGGATGGTTGTTGGTGCTCGTGATGAAAAAGATCAAGGACAAGTCCTACTTTTCTCTAGCGAAACCTTATTTGAGGAAGGTCAGCAGTGGAGTAACGATTACACTGTTTTAGGAAAAACGGATGATAAGAATGTCTATATGTGGGAATGCCCTGATTTCTTCCCTATTAGCCAAGAAAACGAATTTGCAATCGTCTTTTCACCACAAGGAAAACGAGCCGAAGGCTATCAATATCGCAACCTCTTTCAATCAGGTGCATTAATTGGCCAGTGGTCGCCAAATCACCCCTTTAAACCACAAGGACACTTTATTGAACTTGATAATGGCCATGACTATTATGCGCCACAATCATTTACGACACCTGATGGTCGTCGCGTTTCTATGGGATGGATGGATATGTGGAATTCGCCAATGCCTTCAAAATCTGAATTTTGGTCTGGCTGTTTTACACTCCCTCGTGAAATCACTTTTGATAAAGCCCAAAATCGCTTACGCATGATCCCTGTTAAAGAAGTCGAATCATTGCGCCAAGAAAAACAGACTATCCAGCCATTAACACTCAACAATCAATCTATTAAGCTAATAAATAATACTCCAGCTATCGAACTCGATTTAACATGGTCTTTAGACAGCCAAGCTGAGAAATTTGGCTTATGGCTAGGTGAAGGGCTTGAGCTCTTTGTTGATAATCAATCACATCGTTTAGTGCTTAACCGTCATTATCCTCAACACAATATAAGTGGAGCTCGAAGTATTCCATTACCTGAAGGTTGTGAATTGAATTTACGTATTTTTATTGATCGTTCATCAATTGAAATCTTTGTAAACAAAGGCGAATTTACCTTTAGCAGTCGATATTATGCTCAACAAGATACTCAAGCTTTACGCCTTTTTGCCATGAACGGTGATGCAACACTGATTAATGGCGAATATTGGCAGCTAAATAGTATTTGCTGATATTGAGAAGATAAGTAAGACGTGAGTCTTTAAATAGACTCACGTTCAACTAATTGACAAGGTACGTGTACGGTATTTCTATGGTTTCGCGCTTGAATGATATGCAACGTCGCTTCTTTGCCTAATTCATAATGAGGCAGTTGTACCGTTGTTAATGGTGGATAAAACAATTCTCCTGTACCAATCATATTGTCGTATCCCAAAACAGCCACTTGCTCTGGAATGCGTAACCCCATAGAAAGTAAAACTTGGTAAGCTAAAAACGCAATACGGTCATTACCACAAATGAGAATATCAAAGTCAGCTTTTTGATGAACACAATGCTTTTTCAATATTTCAATGACATCACGGTAGTGTTCATCTCCAAACATCATCGTATATTGTTGAAGATCTGCCAATGGTAAGCCAGCCTCTTGCCAAGCATCTTCAACAGCTTTACGACGAATAGGGCCGGCAACAGATTCTTCCGGTATATAAAAACACAAAGGACGGCGATATCCTTTTTCGATGATTTTTTTCATCGCAAAATATTGCCCATGATAATCATCAGGAATATAAGTTGGAAAAGCGTGCGTTTTATCCAAGCAGTTTGCTAACACCAAATTCTTATCAAGTAACTTTTCATGTACGGTGATTTCACGCAACCCCATCGTGGTATAAATAATACCATCTGGACGTTGAGCCAAAAGTTGCCAAATGGCATTTTCATAACAATCTTGTGCGGTCAAATTGACAACAAATGAACTCCAACCAAATTCTCTTGCGGTTTGTTCTATCGATAAAATCATTTCCACAGAAAATGGTGTCGTTGCGGTATCAATTGCCAGAACACCAATTGATGATACTTTTGTTCCTTGACCACGAATTTTTCGTGCAGAATAATCTGGAACATAGTTAAGTTGATCAATTGCATTTTGGACTTGTTTCAGTGTTTCTGGTTTTAATAACTCAGGGTTATTAATCGCTCTTGAGACTGTCATCAAAGAAACGGATGCAAGTCGAGCTACATCTTTCAGTGACGCCATAGCATTGGCTCGATTGGTTTATTAAAAAGGATCAATAGAAATAAAGCGCTATTTTACAAGAAGTAAAGTCAAAAAGCCACAAAGGGAATTATATTGTAACTAAATGCGACTATTAATTACTTCATAAAAAGGCACCTAAATATATTATTTTTTTACTTATTAAATGAGTTTAATATAGTTAAAATCACTTACGAGAAAAAACTTAGTTACAATTAATAATAGTTATCTTCTTCCTTCATTATAGAAATAAATTACTCTTATCTATAAAATACAAATATTGAAACAAAACAAAGTTCTGATATTTTATCTATAATATAATACAGAAGTATTAATCATTTTTAATTTGATATATTCTGAATATAGCTCCGTTGCGTGAATGTTACCCTACATAAAAAACTTATAAATTAGTCAAATTTCGTTACTCATTCACTTTTAGTGTAAGAGCAGAGTAAAACCAGGAGCAACATATGGAATCAATAATCCACTTAATCACTTTTGAAGATGACAGTACAAAAGTTCAACTTAAAGCTGTTCTTTCTTCTTTAGCGGCGAATGTGAAAACCTATTCAAATGAGCAGGCTTTCTTGAAATACTATTTTTCATCAACAAAAGGAGCTCATAAAGAGTGCATCATAATTAATACCAAAAGCAGTGCAGCACCATCAATTGCACTGATTAAAGAACTCAACAAATTGAGAAACATTATCCCTGTTATTATTATTTCTGGGGATAGTTCCATTGAGAGTTGTCGTAACGCATTTAAGTCAGGGGCTTTTGAATATTTAACACGCCCTCTAAATGTGAATGAACTTCTTAATATTGTCTCGGAATCTTTCCTACATTATGAAAGTGAAGTTGAGCAATTCCGAACATATATATCTTTAAAAGATAAATTTGGTAAATTATCTAATAGAGAAAAAGAGGTTATGGAGATGATCCTCGATGGAAATACGAGCAAAGAAGCGGCAGAAAAACTCTCGCTATCACCTCGTACAGTTGAAGTGCATCGTTCAAATATGTATACAAAATTGAAAATAAGATCACTGCCACAATTAGTTCAAGAGTATGATTTCTTTAAGAAATATGACTTAAGAGTCAGCTGATTTACCATGTGATTTCTATTTATCAATGGGTTGTATTATCTAGCGATATAACAATATGACCTATTTAATTTTCATTATATTTTATTAATGAGAGAAAGCTGTACTTCTAAAAATATTCTATTTTGGATGAATTACACCTAATATGGGAATAATTAATACGTTAGACACCATTCTACGATAGAAAGGGCGGCAACTTATTTTGATGCCACCCTTTCATTAGTGTTCGTTTAATTTCAATTTAAAACACTTGTATATATTATTTTCATAATCGCTATTATTAATAACTATTATGATTGTTTTTTATTAATAATAGCAATATAAGAATAGATGAAGCTCTTCATTTGACATAAATCATTTTTTACTTATTACAAAGATGAGCATTCTCATTTTTAATTTCTCATTTTCTTTATTCTTATTTCACGAAGAAAATTATTAATGATTAAAAAATAATAAAAAAGGAATTCCTGTCTCTTTTTTTTATGCCCATTTAAAGACTGTTTATGCGTTTTGATTTTCGATTTAAACAAAAAATCCCTTATAAGAAAATTCTAATCGAAGTGTTTTAATTGCTATTATTTAAACAGTAAAATAAGAAATAATAATAAGTATTTCCCTTTATACTCCCTTTCACTTAAGAAATTTATTCTCTTTATAGTTTAATTAATGTAATAGATCATTTATTATTTCTACTTAATAAGTATCAAATAAAGAGCATCATTAAATGATCGTGTAATGTAAGTATAATGCACTACATCCGAATAGGTATTAACACCTAGAAAAATAAATGATTATTGATGATTGATTTATAGTCTTAATAAGAACATAACAAAAAAGAATGAGTCCGAATAAGAAAAATATAAGATAAACTTATACGTTTATTCTTATTCTCACTTTGTCTAAATGCCCTTATGCTATACCCTCCTAACTCGCTTGTTACAAAGAAAAATGAATACTCAAGATAAAAACCGCCGTCCTATAAAAGCAAGGCAAACAAACTGGGCCACAAAGTGCAGTCGCTACTTACAACAAAAAGGGGCAACGCCTAACGGTATTTCCGTGTTTAGCGTCGTATTTGCATTATTTGCAGGCTTATCACTTTTCTGGGCTCTCTTCTACGCATCTGGGTTATTACGCTCAATGTTACTGATCTTTGGCGCTATGATGATCCAAGGTCGCCTCATTTGTAATTTATTAGATGGTATGGTTGCCGTTGAAGGAGGCATGAAAAGTCCTGTAGGCGCTGTTTATAATGAATTACCAGACAGGATTGCCGATACTTTAATTATTTTGGGTGTCGGTTATGGATTATCTTCTGATTTTTCTATGGCCATTACGTTGAGCTGGGTGGGCGCTTTTTTTTCGGTAATGACCGCTTATGTTCGCGTATTAGGAGGGGCTTGTGGATTAGATCAACAATTTACAGGCCCAATGGCAAAACAACACAGAATGGCGTTATTAACCTCTGTTGCTGTTATTACTGCCTTTATTCCTAGTCTTTGGGGTATATGGCTCTTTTTTATTTCATTATGGATTATTATTTTAGGTTCAACGCTGACCACAATTTTCAGAACCCGTCGAATTTTACGGGATTTAGCACAAGGTGTCTGATTAATGAAAAATGGAAAACTTGCTTTAGATGCAAAAGTGGTATCATCCGTCTTAGTTTCTACTTGTCGATTCTTAACAGGTATTCGCGCTAAACAAACCTCTCCTATTGCAAAAGATACGCCTTGTATTTATTACGCTAACCACTCTAGTCATCTTGATGGCTTAGTTATTTGGTCTTGTCTTGCGCCCAATATTCGCCCTTATGTTCATCCCGTTGCCGCTGAAGATTATTGGAATAAAAATCGCTTACGCCGTTATTTATCTCGTCGAATCTTTAGAGCTATTCTTATTCCTCGTCATGCTGCCAAAATGAATTTTCCACAAGAAGAAAATTCTTGCGAAGAGATCGTAGAGCAACCAGCTAATGACTCTGCATCATCTGCACCCAATAAAACCAATGCACTTGCTCTGATGCAAGAAATTTTAGACCAAGGGGATTCTTTAATTATTTTCCCTGAAGGTACTCGAGGTAACGGTGAATCTATTCAAGATTTTAAAGCCGGCCTTTGGCATCTCTCTCGTAAAAATCCGAATGTACAATTAGTCCCTATTTATCTGGAAAACTTAAATAGAGTCCTTCCTAAAGGTTCTCGCTTAGTTGTTCCTGTTATTTGCAGTGCAATTTTTGGTGCCCCTATTGGATCCACTCATGAAAATGAAAGTAAACAAGAGTTTCTGGTAAGAGCAAAAAGTGCGTTAGAGGGGTTACACAATGGAACGTATTAATAACGAAGTCCTCTGGATCTTTATCGGGCTCTTCTCTTTCTTGATTATCGCCAGCATTATTGGTGCTATTTTAGCGGCAATAAAAGGCCCTACTTCCACTATCTCGAATCTTAATTCAAGGATCAACGCGTGGTGGGTAATGTGTATTATTGCAGGTGTTGCAATAGGGATTGGGGCAATCGGATCTGTCGTCCTATTTTCCATTATCTCATGGCTTGCATTACGCGAACTGATTACCTTAACACCCACACATCGTGGCGACCATGAAGCGCTCTTCTGGTGTTTCTTCGTTATATTGCCAATCCAATACATTCTTGTCGGTGTGCAATGGTACAACTTAATGGCGGTATTTATTCCAGTTTATGCCTTCTTATTAATACCAACACGAATGGCACTTTCAGGTGACACTCGCCACTTCTTAGAACGTATGGCGAAAGTACAATGGAGCGTAATGATAGCAATTTATTGCCTAAGTTATGCACCAGCACTTTTAATGTTACCAATTGAAGGTTTCGAAGGTCGTAATATCAATTTACTGCTCTTTTTAATGATAGTGGTGCAAGTTTCTGACGTACTTCAATATGTATTTGGTAAATTATTTGGCAAACATCCTATCGTGCCTAAATTAAGTCCAAATAAAACAGTGGAAGGTTTTTTTGGTGGCATTATCTCCGCCAGCCTTATTGGCATGATGTTGTGGTGGGCAACGCCATTCTCATGGTGGGCAGCATTTTTACTCTCTTTAGTGATTACATTGGCGGGTTTTGCCGGTGGTTTATGTATGTCTGCAATCAAAAGGGACAGTGGTGTAAAAGATTTTGGCACGATGATCGAAGGTCATGGTGGCATGATGGATAGAATGGATTCCCTCTGTTTTGCAGCACCTATTTTCTTCCATGTTATTCGCTATTTTTACGTTTAATTTTACTTTGTTTAATCAAAAGTAAACTAGCCTAATGGACTAAAATGCCGATATTAAAACTATCGGCATTTTTATACTTCTTGTTTTTCTCATACTAATTTAATATCACGAATTTACTATCATTATATAAATTAAACATTTGTTTTAATTTTAGATTAAAAATCAATTTTAAGTGTTTTATATATAAATCAAATAATTAAATAAAAACATTACAAATAAAGAGGTCTGATTTCTCTATTTTTTTATTTATAGTGATAGCCTAGAAGAGCGCTATCTTTTACCCTAGCGCTCCTTTTCATTTTAGATCCTTTACAATTATGATCACTTGGCTACTTCTTGCTTTTTCTTTGTTATTTTTGGGTTTCAATCGCACTCTTGCATTTATTACACTGATATTTACAGCACTTAGTGCATTTATAACAGGTGTTATTACATGGCATACCTTGCCAGTTATTTTTAGTATTCTCTTACTCGCGTTCTTCTATTCTCGTTATAAAAAACAGCCTGTACTTAGCGCTATTATCATTCTCGCGCTTGTCATTATTGCCAGCGGGTTAACTTTTCACCTTATTCCTGGCTTTAACAATTTACGTTATCTTTCACATGCCATTGTAGGCATGAAAAGCGCCCCTTTTTCTTTTTATTTCAATGCCGATAAAGCATTATTACCTTTTATTTTTCTGATCTTTATTCCGACGCTTTTTGTCTGCGATCCATTAAAAGAAGCAACTAAATTACAGTGGGCAATGCTAATTATTGCCATTCCTGCATTGCTATTAATCGCCGTAAAACTAGGGGGATTAGCAATTGAATTGCATTTGCCATCGTGGTTACCTGCATTTATTCTTGCGAACCTCTTTTTTGTCTCACTTGCTGAAGAAGCATTATTTAGAGGTGTTATTCAGCAAACATTATCACGCTATCTTCCCCCTTATGTTGCGCTATTAATAGCAGCCACTATCTTTGGTTTAGCACATTTCTCAGGCGGATTACTGCTGATCATATTTGCTTCACTGGCGGGGATTATTTATGGATTAGCCTGGATGTGGAGTGGTCGACTTTGGGTTTCAACGCTATTTCACTTTGCACTTAATTTGACTCACCTGCTCTTTTTTACCTATCCATTTAAAATAGCGTGATCTCCATTTTTCATATCATAACGATGGCCTATTTTTTATCCTGATCGTCACTGCCTTTTACTGATATCTTAACGTCGTCAGTAAAAGGATGAGTGAAACGTGAAAGCAATCACACAAATAGAATACAGATATTCTTATTTGCGCCCATCACCCGATGACATTTTTTGTTAGTATGCTTTAACGCTTATCTATAAATAATCAAAACTTCATACGGCGAACAACAATAAGCCCCAAATAATAACATTCATTAACACGATAAGAAGTTGTCTTACTTTGCGGTATAGACCTCAGAAAAAATAGGTAAGCTTTACTCTGTTTGCTTTTTTAATTCAGCATTATCTGCTGATATTTTGCCTCTCTTATTACCAGGACAAAAGATATGTTAGACCAAGAAATGATCCGTACCTTTATACAGGTCGCCGATTGCCAAAGTTTTACCAAAGCAGCTGATGTACTTCATAAAACATCAGCGGCAATTAGTTACCGTATAAAAACATTAGAAGAAAATATCGGCACTCAACTTTTTAATCGCACCACAAGAACCGTTACACTCACGCCGGCAGGCGAATATCTATTAGAAAAATGCCGGCAATGGATTGTATGGTTAGAGTCAATGCCTGTGGAACTTCAGCAAATGAACGCTGGTGTCGAACATCAAGTCAACATTGTGATTAATAATCTTCTCTATGATCGCACTGCAGTTGCCAGTATGTTGGCTTGTCTTCATCAACGCTTTCCTTCTACTCAATTTCATATTACCCGCCAAGTTTATATGGGAGTTTGGGATGCGTTGATTAACGAAGATTATCATTTCGCTATCGGCGTTACGGGTAATGAATCCCTTAAGAATAATATTAACATTTGTGCGATGGGCGAAATTCAATGGCAATTTGTTGTCGCCCCTAATCATCCTTTAGCCAATATCAGTGGTGTATTAAGTGATGATCAAATGCGTATGTATTCTGCTGTAAACGTCGAGGATACATCTCGCCATCTTTCTAAACGTACAGCATGGCGCTTATCGGGCCAACATGAGATCCGTGTGCCTGATTTACACACCAAATTAGCCTGTCATTTAAAAGGCGTGGGAATAGGATTTTTACCATTAAGTTTATGCAAACCACTTATTGATAGTGGACAGTTAATTGCGAAAGAAGTGAAAAATCGTCGTCATAACTCGCCTCTTTCACTAGCATGGTGTGAAGATAAAAAGGGTGCAGTAGTCAGTTATTTAGTGGAGTTGTTTAAGCAAAATCATCCGAGCGTGCAATCGTTTTACGATCCTTTAAATTAAAAGGGCAAACCGAAGTTTGCCCTTTTACTATGTATTCAGTGACTATCTGAATAGCGTACTACACTTTTGCTTCTTCATTATTGTTGTTGCTTTCTTTAATAAAGAGGCTTGCCACAATACCGATACAAATCAGAATAGCGGCAAAGTAGAAACCTGAGTCCATGCTACCTGTTTTATCTGATAGGAAACCGGTTAATGTTGGTGCAAAAACAGAACCCAGCATACCGATACAGTTATAAACACCAAATGATGTACCTAGTGCATGTCGCGGTGAGTTATCAGCAACCACGGCAACAAGTACTGGGTTTGTACTGATTTTACCGACAATACCGTAAAGGATCAGAGCACCAATTAACACAGGCATTGATTCTGACATTGGCACAGCAAGAATAGCGACTAATGACAGCGGTAACATGATCAGTAATACAGGTTTACGGCGACCAATTTTATCTGAAACCCAGCTAAAAATAAGTGAACCTGGAATAGCAAACCATGGCATTAATGATGCGATAGTTGAAATTTGTGTCCCAGTAATTCCACGCTCAGTTTCTAAGTAGTACGGTAACCAAGTAACTAATACAAAGAAGCCATAGATTGAACAGAAGATGGTGATATACGCCAGGTTAATATTGCGATTACCAAATAAATCTTTAAATGTCAGTTTCACTTTCTGTTTTGGTGCGCCATTTTCTGTCGCAGGTTGTGCTTTTGGCTTATCTTTGATGATCCATAACATAACCAAACCAATAATAATAATTGGCACACCAATGATATAGAACGGAGCTCGCCAGCTCATTCCCATCTCACCAACAGAAATACTCGAGATGTAGTAACCAATAGACAAACCAAATGCCATACCACTATTGATAATCGCACTACCTAATGTAATACGATGTTTTGGTATCGCTTCTGAAGATAGACCATACTGAGGGCCGTAATAGAAACCTTGGAATATCCCCACCATGACCCATGCAAACATAAAGGTCACGTAAGTTGGCATCATACCTGCAATAATGGTGAATCCACCAAAGAGAACAACCCCTGTTACTAATACTTTTTTCTTACCTAAATAGTCACCAATCATGCCTGATGGAATATTTAGTGCAGTATATCCGATAAAGAAAATACTCATGATGGAGCCAAGTTGAGCTTTAGACAGATCAAACTCAGCACCAATATTTACCATTAAAGGACCAACAATAGCACGGCTACCATACAGCGCAATCCAACCAAAGAAGAAGATAATGGTCAGTTTGACCCAATAAGGGACTTTGCCTTTCTCATTCACTTGTGCATCGTTCATAATGACGCTCCTGAAAGCATTTTTATTAAGACTGATAAATTAAAGTGCCAGACTGACCTTCAATAACTTGTTGAATGTTTTGTAATGCACCAATATGAGCTTGTTGCCCTGTTGCATTCACAAAATCACTCACTGCCATAATTTTTGGTCCCATTGCGCCATCAGCGACAGCCATTGGTGCAAGTTCTTCTGGTGTTGCTTCACGAATTGCAGCTTGTTCTGGTGTACCCCAATTTTTATAAATAGCATCTGCCTCTGTTAAAATAACAAAGTGCTCTGCATTTAATTCACGAGAAATTAAAGCCGCAGTTAAATCTTTATCAATAACAGCTTCACTACCCATAAATTCATTATTTGAATTGTTGACTGGAATACCACCACCGCCACCACAAATAACAATATGACCTTTATCTAATAAAAATCTTACCGCTTCGATATCAATAATCTTTTTCGGTGTTGGTGATGGCACAACACGACGATAATATTTACCGTCTTTTTTAAATGTCCATTGATACTTCACAATTAATTCTTCTTTATCAGCTTCATCATAAATAGGACCGATAAATTTACTTGGTTCGCTAAATGCTTCATCATTAATATCAACAGAAACTCGAGTCATTACTGTTGTAATAGCTTGTTCAGGATGATTTTGATTAATTTTCTGCATCATCATATAACCAATCATACCTTGGCTTTCAGCGACTAAGATATCTAACGGATATGCAGGAACATCTTGATACGCAAGGTTTTGTAGTGCAAGCAATCCAACTTGAGGCCCATTGCCGTGTACTAATACAACACGGTACTCTTTAGCTAATTTATTAATTGTTTCTGACATCAATTCAATATTTTTATATTGATTTTCAGCAGACAAAATCTCTCCGCGTTGCAATAATGCATTTCCGCCTAAAGCAATAACAATTGTTTTCATAATTATCCGTATCCGAATGTTTATATAAATTCTTTTATTAAAAAAACTTTAATCAATATGCTGTTGTTGTTTTTTAGCTTGGTAACCAATCCATAATCCCAGTAATGTATCTGCGCCGGAATGATGACCAATAGAGAGTATTTCCAACATATCTTTAAAAATAATCTCTTTATTTTTTATTTTTTTACCTAGGTGAATGAGATAGGTAGAAAATATTCCCTGTGTGGCATATTCCAAATAATGCTTACTAACAATGGTGGTCAATTCAGATAAAGGCGGTGTGTTATTAAAAAAATTATTAAGTTTATTTTCTGGCTCTGCTAAATAATGTGCAAATAACATACCTACCAGCATATCATCTGAACTTGGCGTTAATCCGGGACCTTTCCCTGTAAAAATAGCCCAGTTAACGGCATTGCCTAATAACTGATTATGAAACAGCTTAGTTAATAACTTAATTTCACTACGTTGCGCAATTTGACGGTAATTTTTCAATGAACCGTATAATCCCGTTGCAATCGCGGGTGATAACAGAGAAAAAAAACTTTCTAACCAACGCAAATCTAAATTCGCTTTATCTTGTAAGCGTAAATTCTCACTTGGACCTGCGATCAATGTGAGCTTATTTGTGAGTGTCGCTTGATGATTTTTAAGATCCATCACAACTGAGGGATGGCACTGTTTTGCAAAATAATCAAAATCATCTTGTTTCAGTAACCATCCCATCGGGCTTAATCCTCTTCCTTCACGATGAAAAGTCATTAAGCGTTGTTGAGGGCAAATGAAATTCAAAGCATGGTCATAAATGCCCACACATTTAATCTCACCTTCAAAGTCAGTGATATGCTGGCTGGTTTGAAGTGCTTGAATTTGCATAATGCCCCCTTTATTGCTGTACTTTGTCGTTAAAAAACGAGATTAAGCGTCGATACCTAGCTCTTCAGCAAGTGCAACAATCGCTTTTTCAAAGCAACCTAAAGGTGCGCGTACAGTACCAGCACCAATCTGACCAACCCCCGGCTCTTTATGTGCAATCCCCGTGTTAATCAGTGGCGTGATCCCAGTTTCAACAACGCGACGAGCATCTAAGCCTAAACATGCACCTTGGAAATCCCAAGTTGGAATTTGCAACATCATATTATGAGCAAGATAGATCTCAGCCATTTCTTCAGTCACTTCACGCGCCGCATCCATCCCGCCAGATGCACCTACAAAGCGTGTTACACCCGGTGCTGCAACCATTGCTGCGCCACCAATACCAAAGGTTTCAGTGATTGCACTGTCACCGATATCTGGGTTTGCATCTGCTTGGCTAAAGCCAGAGAAGAACAGACCTTGCGGTGTATTTACTGGAGCGGTAAACCATTGGTCGCCCATTCCGCTAATTTTGATACCAAAGTTGCTACCATTGCGTGTCATCACAGTGACGATCGTACCTTGCTTGATTTGAGCCCCCGCATCCATCGCTGCTTTACAGTAAGCCATTGCTAAATTCAGGAAGAATTGGTCTGTAATGCTCAAGAATTTAGTCACTTTTGTGATTTCAGCTTCTTCAAAATCTAAAGTGCCTAGTACTGGTGCAAGCTGACGCAGTAACAGTGCAGATGCAGCGATGTTACGTTGATGGAATTCATCACCCATCGTAATGGCTTGCCCCATAATTGCCGTCAGATCGATGCCGTTTTCAAACGTTGCAATTGCTGCTTTTAATACTGGTGCTAAGCTATTTTGCATCCAATGCAAACGCTCTTGCACATCTGGGCCGTAAGCACCAAAACGCATCACTTTGCCGATACCTTCGTTCATGTTGCAGTAAGCGTAGTTGCCATGAATATGGTTTTTAATAACCAGCATTGGCATATGAGCAGAAGTAATCCCGCCCATTGGGCCTACTGCATTCACGTTATGGCAAGGAATAAACTCAATTTCATCCGCTTCTAACATTGCTAATGCTTGTTCTTCAGTTTCTGCCCAGCCTTCAAATAAAGAAGCACCGATACATGCACCACGAACAGGACCACTCATTTCACCCCAAGTTACTGGTGGACCTGCGTGAAGTAATTTTTTACCTGTCTCTAAAGCAGGCACAACTTCTTTTGCTAAGCTAACATCACACCAGTGAGGACGGGCTTCACGGATACGTTCGATAACTGCTTCATTCGCTTGTTCGATAGTTGAGTACATATCTGCAATTCCTTATTTCAATTTCTTTAATATTTCAGCCAGTTTTTTATTGCCACCTGCGACAGGTGCCCACTGATAATGAACAACAGGAGTGCCACTTGATTGCAGATCGTCTGCAAAGCTACGTAATCCTGCGTTGATCACAGAGATCCCGTTAAGTAGTGGCGATACTTCAGCATGTACTTCTGCTGGATGTGGCTGGATTAATTCTTTTGCTAATAAAACGGCTTCTGGCAACGTATCCATTACAATAATGCCCGCTTCTTTTAGCTGTTTTTGCTGTTCGCTGCGGTTTTGTGGATCGTCTTCAGTACCCGTGATAGTTGCGATAGTGATCAGTGGATTTGCTTCGCCACGTTTCTCATTCAGTTTTTTGATTTCCTGAATTAACGCGCCAGCTGGATCTTGAGTTGCGCCATAACCAATAACAAAATCAACCAGTAACACGCCAGCTTCTGTTTTATTGCTTAGCTCACTGATAAATTTGTTACGTGTAGATGGGTCAATCATTGGGTGTGGTTTACCCTGTGTATAGAAGTCATCACCCATATCGATAATTTTGTGACCATCAGCATCTAGCATCGTGCCTTGTTTATGTTCGTTATCAACGTCAACATTGAGTTTCTCAGATAACAACATGGCGCACTCAGCCGCTAATGTACCACCAGCATAAAGACCAATGATTTTCTTACCTGCTACTTTTGGTAATTCCGCAGCAATATCTTCAACACGCGCTAATTCAGCCGCAATACGTGCGGTTTCATCTAAAGTACGAGTGAAATAGATGTTGTCGTCTTGGAATTTCTCAGGTGTTGTTCCTAAGAACTGAGCCACAATCGGTTTGTTATGGCGTTTCATTTCCGTAATAATTTTTTGACGAACAGCGGGTGCTGGTGGCTTAGAAACAAAGGCAATAACACGAGTATTAGGATCAGCTGCCAGCATGTTGATAGCAGTGATTGCACTGATACCACCAATTTGCTCTGTTAAGTCACGACCACCTAAACCAATTGCGTGAGAAATACCTTGGCGCTGTAAAACGATTTGAGAGGTAATTTCTTGAATACCTGTTCCTGATGCGCCAACAATACCAATTGAACCTTTCGGTGCAATGTTAGCGAAAGCAAGAGGAGCACCTGCAATATTTGCTGTACCGCAGTCAGGCCCCATAACAATCAGACCTTTTGCTGCTGCTTTTTCTTTTAATGCTTTTTCATCTGCGATAGAAACGTTGTCAGAGAACAGCATAACGTTACAGCCATCTTCTAAACCGATATCTGCCAACTCAGCAGCATATTCACCGGCAATAGAGATAAGTAGCATATTGGCATTAGTACTTTTTTGTTTAGCGGTACGCCAGCTACGTACTGTCGTTAATTTGTTACCGCCTTTTTGACCGCTTGCAATTTCTGCAAGTGCTTCTTCTAATGCCGTAGAAATCATGTCGATAATGGCTGGATCATCTGATTCTGCTTTAATCGAAACACAAATGTCATTCGGTGTTGCTTCATTAAACATGTCATGCCAGAAACCGGTGACATCGAGAAGAGATTTATTCGCTGGTGTTCCCATCATGACGGAAATTTCTTCCACCTCTGGGGCTTCACTTAATTTTCGGGAAATAATCATCAGGCTTACTGAATCCTGAAAGCTCCCTTTTTTAATAAAAGCATGGATCATTATGATATCCTTAACGCATTTAATATATGTAACAGCACATATCTATTTGCATTTCGTTTTTTTGATAATAAGAAGCCTATTTGCTTAAGTTATTAAGCAATATAAATAAATGTTTGATTTATTAATTTCTAATCTCTGCGTATAAACATACTGAAGAAATATCAAAATGTAGAGTGACAGAAGTCACACTTATTTATTGTAAAAAATTTTTATTTAATCGAACGATATTTATTAAATAAATTATGATGAGGAAAGTTTATTAATTTAGGAATGAAATGACGAATTAAAAAGAGATATCCAACAAACATGAAACAATACAAAAATCCATAAAAACCAAACAAAACAACAACAAATAAGATACTAGTAACATTTTTATAACATACAATAATGAAGCAATATTATCAAGAAATAAAAATAAAGACATTTCCTTAGCGAAATATTTAAATTAGCCTTTAACTTAAATTATATTAAATTATCTACAACACCAAAAACCTTATATTTAATAACACTATTTAAGTGAGGAAATAATTTAAATCTCAGTAGTGCTGATTATAATCAATGTCATTCTAAAAATAGAAAATGGAAACATTTTGTCATTGTTCTATTTTCAGAATAATGAAATCTATTTTTAGCACTACATAAATATATTAGTCGCTCTAAAATAGAACCTATAGACATTTTATAGGAACATTTTATGAAAAAGATCATCGGTATTTATAAAGCGCCTCGTCAACATTGGGTTGGTGATGGCTTTCATGTTCGCTCACTCTTTAGCTATGGTAATCATGGTAAATATTTAAACCCATTTTTACTTTTAGATAGAGCTGGCCCTACTGATTTTCCCGCATCACAGGGACATAATCGTGGTGTCGGCGAACACCCTCACCGCGGATTTGAAACGGTCACTATCGTTTATAAAGGTGAAGTTGCACACCATGATTCTACCGGAGAAGGTGGCGTAATCGGCCCTGGTGATGTGCAGTGGATGACAGCTGCGTCAGGTATTTTACATCAAGAATATCATTCTGATGCATTTACCAAAAAAGGCGGTGTGTTAGATATGGTGCAGTTGTGGGTTAATCTTCCCCCTGAGGCTAAATCAGCACCTGCTGGCTATCAGTTACTAAAAGAAAGCGCGATCCCTGTACTTCCTTTGGCAGATAACGCTGGTCAACTGCGCGTTATTGCTGGGGATTATCACAATAAACATGGCGCAGCAAAAACCTTTTCGCCTGTAGATGTGTGGGATCTCCAATTAAAAAGTACAAAATCAGTGACGCTACCGACCAAGAAAGATCGCTATGTTGGCTTATTGGTTTTACACGGTAGTGTTTATCTTGATAATCAAACCCAATTGCAAACAGGTGATTTGGTTATTTTAGATAATGAAGGTGGCACTGTTAATCTTGAAGCGATTGAAGATGCGATCATCTTATATCTCAGTGGTGAACCTATTAACGAGCCTGTTATCGGTTATGGCCCTTTTGTGATGAATAGCGAAGCGCAAATCAAACAAGCCATTGATGATTTTAACCAAGGTAAATTTGGTCGTATTCCTAACGAGTAACCTTTTTAAATACAACATAAAGCAATAAACGTTCAAACGGCTCCCTTTAATATTCGGAGCCGTTTTTATATTGTTCTACTCTTTCAATGGCGACATATTATCAGCAAGGTATTCCAACAACACCTGAATAGCAGGTAATAACCCTTTTCTTGACGGATAAACTGCATGAATAACATCTTTAGGAAAACGCCAATTTGGCAAGACTTCAATTAAAGAGCCATCTTGTAATTTTTGTTCAACCACACTCAGTGGTAATCGCGATATTCCTAATCCTTTTAACGTCGCTTTATAAAGCGTAATAACATCGGTTGTCGCTAATTTCGGCGTTACATGTTGCGTGGAAACCGTACCATTTTCATGAGTCAACGTAACTGTGTATTGTTGTGAGTGTTCGCTATTTGCCAAAATAGGATAATCAGCAAGTTGTTCTGGTGAGCCTAGGATCTCTTTTCCTTCAAATAACAGGGGGCTCGCGACTAGAACACGCCGAGAATAACCTAGAATTTTCATTGTTAAACCTGAATCATCTAGCGGTAATGCTCTTACTCGTAAAGCTAAGTCAAGGCCTTCACTAATTACATCAACAGGTCGATTAATGGCTAATATCTGAATATTAATATCTGGATATTTTTCCATAAAATCGACCAAAATATCTTGAATATAAATTTGTAATAATGCAACAGGGCACGAGAGTTTAATGGTTCCATGTGGATGCCCTTGTGCTGAACAAATAACTTCTTCCGCAATTTCAGCTTCTGCAACCACATTTTTACACTGTTGATAAAATGTCTGTCCGATTTTAGTGACATGAAATTGACGTGTAGAGCGATAAATCAAAGAGACATTGAGTTTCTGTTCTAAATCAGCGATACGACGGCTTAGTTTAGATTTGGGTATACCTAATATTTCTGCCGCTTGTGAAAAACCGCCAAACTCAACGACTTTCACAAAATAGTAGAGATCATTTAAATCGTACTTCATTGCGTATCACCTATTAGGTTATTTTCAATATTTAGCTGAATTGTTTCAGGTACCGATATTATGGCGAGAATAATTGTAAATATTATTTACCATTATTCAGTTATTGTTAATAACATTATAATCACATAGGTTTATAAAATAAAGGTGACCGAAAATAATAACATATTCCGTTATAATCTTATTAATTTAATATTATAAATGTGATACGAGATAAAATCTCATATCATAATTATATTTTATTTCCACCTATCATTGAATTTAGTTTTTATTATTAAAGTTTAGTTATAATAAAAACAATAACAAAAACAACAATAAAAACATAAAGATAAATAATCACCCTATATTTCAATAACATTAAGTTACATAAAATCTCTTATTTTAAAATTGAGTTAATAAATAATTTTATTTTTATGACACCAATCAATGAATATTTAATAATATGTTAATAAAATTAGCTTCAATAAAAATACTTATTAGCTTTACTTTTTACTTCCGATTATTTATTTAACCTGCAACCTAATGGAATAACCTGATGAATAAATTAACTCCATTACGACCTATACCGACATTAATCGCCGTTTCTATTACCCTTATTATCTGGTTTCTTATTCCCGTACCACAAGGTGTTGACCCTAATGCTTGGCATTTATTAGCGCTCTTTGTGGGTACTATCGCCGCCATTATTGGTAAAGCACTTCCTATCGGTGCTGTTTCTATTATTGCTATCGCATTAGTTGCTGTTACAGGTGTCACTAATCCTAATTCAACCAAAGCAGCTATCGGTGATGCATTAAGTGGATTTTCCAATGATCTTATCTGGTTAATTGGTATTTCCATTATGGTATCAATGAGTTTAAATAAAACCGGACTCGGCGCTAGAATTGGTTATTATTTTATTTCACTATTTGGTAAAAAAACCATTGGAATAGCCTATTCATTAGCGATTGCCGAAACAATATTAGCTCCTGTAACACCAAGTAATACGGCTCGTGGTGGTGGAATTATTCACCCGATTATGCGATCAATTTCAGACAGTTTTAACTCTAAAGCGGAAGATGGTACAAGCGGTAAAATAGGCCGTTACCTGTCTTTAGTTAACTACAATATAAACCCTATTACGTCTGCCATGTTTATTACGGCAACCGCTCCAAACCCGCTCATTGTCAGTTTAATTATTAGTGAAACAGATCCTACACATGAACTTAGTTGGTCTATGTGGGCAATGGCGGCTTTCGTGCCAGCTATCGTTTCATTAATATTAATGCCTATTGTCATTTATCTACTTTATAAACCTGAAATAACTAGCACGCCAAATGCGCCTCATTTTGCTAAAGAGCGTTTAGCACAATTAGGGCCAATTTCATTACCTGAAAAAATAACGCTAGCCGTCTTTGCCTTATTACTAATTATGTGGGCTGGTGTTCCAGCATTATTATTTGGTGATGGATTTAGTGTTAATGCAACAACCGCAGCATTTATTGGTTTGTCGATTTTATTATGCACAGGCGTTTTAAATTGGGATGATATTTTAAAAAACAAAGGCGCATGGGATACAGTAGTTTGGTTCTCCGCATTAGTAATGATGGCATCCTTCTTAGGAAAATTAGGATTAATTAAATGGTTGTCACTCAGTGTAGGAGCAAGTATTGATAGCATGGGAATAAGTTGGGTTAGTGGGATGATCTTACTGGTCCTAATTTATGTTTATTCTCACTATTTCTTTGCCAGTACCACAGCCCATATTACCGCGATGTTTGCCGCTTTCTATGCCGCTGGTTTAGCCCTTGGCGCACCACCAATGTTATTAGGGCTGATTTTGGCATTCTCATCTTCATTAATGATGTCATTAACGCATTATGGTACAGGTACTGCGCCAATTATTTTCGGTTCAGGCTATGCCACATTGGGTGAATGGTGGAAAACGGGATTTGTGATGAGCATCGTTAACCTTATCGTTTGGATAACGCTCGGTAGCGTATGGTGGAAGGTACTGGGATATTGGTAAGATATCAATTTAATTTCAATGAAAAAGAGCAAGGTTTCCCTTGCTCTGATTTAATATCGGAGTGTTTTTTTAGCTATTTTTATAACATTAAAAGAATTTAATTAGTTTGAAAACCACTTATTATTAATCTTAATCAGCGACATTCTTATCTGGTATATAAGAGCCAATATTATAGGCTTCTAATTTTGGTGCTTTATCAGAATTAAGATCAAAATTGAATATCGTTATTGTGCCCGGTGTTGCGGGTAATAAAAATTCAGGTGACAGATTTAAAAATACTTTACAGGCTGCACGAATAACCCCACTATGCACAACCGCTAATAAATCACTGTCTTCTTTATGTACCCATCCTTGTAATGCCGCACCAATGCGATCACAAAAATCAAACCAATTTTCACCTTTAGGTGGCGTATAGGTTCCTGCTCGCCAATTTTTGTATTTATCTGCATGATGTCTTATGAGTTCTGGTTTTCGCTGTCCTGTCCATTCCCCCATATTTAATTCGCGCAGTAATGGTTCTTTAACCGCTTCGGGATGGCCGACAATTTCTGCGGTTTGTACTGTTCGTCCTAAATCTGACGTAATAATCCTAGCGGGTGATAACAATTTAATACTCTCTTTTATCGCCATTGCTTGATTAATGCCTTTTGGTGATACCCAAGAATTAGAGTTTTTGATCATGTCAGATCATATTTATTTAGATCCGACGGAATATCATTTTGATACCTTTCTTATCGATCCCTTAGTACTTATTTGTTCACCTGAACATTGGTTGACAGAAAAGAAACATTGCAGATTCTCTGATATTGCATCAGAAGTTTTTCTGATCAAACCCGAACACTCTGCTACCCGTGATTTTTTATTAGATAGGATCCAAGAAAATAATAAAGAACTCAAAAATGTGATGGAAATAAATAGTTTAGAAGGCATAAAACAGGGCGTTATTCACGGTTTAGGGATCTCAATTTTATCCCGTTTATCTATTATGCAAGAATTAAAATCAGGTCTTTTATGTGAAATTGCATTCGATGATATTCAATTTAGCCGAGGTATTCGTTACTTTTACCATAAAGAAAAATATATCTCTCCAGCTACTAAGAATTTTTTATCTGTCTTACAATCTCAAGCTCAAATTTTAACAAAAGATATCAATAAATAAATTTATTGGCTAATTTCTTAGCCCCATTATTTTAAGGATATCAACGTATCAATATTTTCATTAAATCGTTATCATACGCACGCTTATCTCTTTCTATTTGCTATTGTTTAAAAGGATTTTATGCGTAGAACACTCTCATCTTATCACCCTATTCTTTATACTTTGAGAGTGGCACAACGACGTTTATTTCGCTCTCTTAGTTGGCGATTTTCAGGTCGAAAATACAGCAGAGACGTTCAACCAGAACAACGACTTTCACACCGTTATCTAAAACATACATCTAAATTAATTAGTCGCCGTGGCGAAAGTGATATCCAATTACAATACAATAAAATAACGAATCTTAAATTAGTTGAACAAGCATTAGATGGTATCGTGATTAAGCCAGGAGAGTATTTCTCTTTTTGCTATTTAATCGGTAAACCTAGCTATAAAAGAGGTTTTATTGATGGTATGCAGCTCTCCTATGGTGAAGCAAGAAAAGGTGTAGGTGGTGGAATTTGTCAGGCCAGCAATTTAATACATTGGTTAGCACTACACTCTGAATTAAAAGTGATCGAAAAAGCTAATCATAGTTTTGATCCCTTTCCTGATGAAGGACGAGTACTTCCTTTTGGCTCAGGAGCCGCTATTTTTTATAACTATGTAGATTTAGTCTTATATAATCCAACACCTTATGATTACCAAATTAGATTACATGTCGCTGAGCACCAGTTAGAAGGTGAACTCCTTTGTAGCGAAGCAAGGGAATATCGTTATCATATTTATGAAAAATCTTCTTCTTTTATCAAAAAGGGAGAGCATGTATATCGTTGTAATGAAATTTGGCGAGATATTTACACTAAAAACAATGTGGGCGCTTTTCCTCAATTAATTACATCAGATTTGCTTTATGAAAATAGTGTAGTTGTGAAATACGATATTTCAGATGAACAACTAAGTTAATTCACTTAAATATATTTTTATAACTTGATAAGAAGATAAATTTAATATTCTAAATTTATCTTCTTATTGTGAATAAAGAACAATTTTTCTCTTAAAATTAAGAACACCTTAAATTGTAGTGTTCTTTTTGTATTAAGATCATTGAGTTATTAAATAGAAACCTTATCTAATTACTATGGTCAAAGAATGGTGATTATGTTTCTATTTAATAGGTCATATAATGATGATAAAAATTGATTATCCACAAAAATTAGAAGTTGGTGATATCGTATTTACGTGTATTGGTACCTCTTTATTTCGTCAAATCTCCTCCGCTTCTTTATGCTGGAGTAATCATGTTGGCATTATTATTGGTCATAATGGTGAAGATTATTTAGTTGCCGAAAGTCGAGTCCCACTCTCAACCACAACCACATTAACGCGCTTTATTAACCGCTCTGCGGGTAAGCGTTATGCAATACGCCGCCTGTCAACACAACTCTCTGATGAGCAAAAAAATGCACTTGTTGCACAAGTTCCAGCAAGATTAAATAAGTTCTACCACACTGGTTTTAAATACGACTCTTCCCGCCAGTTTTGCTCTAAGTTTGTTTTTGATATTTATAAATCAGCACTTTCTATTCGAGTTGGTGAAATAGAAACATTCCAAGAATTATTAAGCAAAAATCCTAATGCCAAATTACAATTTTGGAAATTATGGTTTATTGGGCAAATACCGTGGGAGAGAACCACTGTCACACCTGCAAGTTTATGGCAACATCCACACCTCTCATTAGTTTATCAAAGCCATGAAAATATTAATTAATACAGAGCATTAACATTATAAAAATAGAGAAAATAATAGTGTTTTTGATACTGTTTATTCATAAAAATTCGAATGAAGCTCAAATCATCTCTTTGTAATAGAGAAGGTTTTGGTGTAAAACTAAAAAAACAATATTTTGTAAATATGACTTAATTGCTATTCATCTATTATTCGTCATTTAGGGATCACTATGAAATACCAAGATGTTACGAAATCACCCTGTGAGAATGCTTATTTTTTAGTTTTTAACCTCACTTACTCACCTGAAAACCGTGATATTCTGATCGATTTTTGTAATAATTTTTCTGGCCTAATACGTAGTATGAGAACACGTTTTCCTGAACTGGAAACGAGTTGTGTCATGGGATTCGGTGCAAATGCATGGACTACATTATTTCCCAATCAGCCAAAGCCCAAAGAGCTAAATACCTTTAAAGAAATTAAAGGTGACACTTATACTGCGGTTTCTACTCCGGGCGATCTTTTTTTCCATATTCGAGCTCTCAAAGTTTCAGCCTGTTACGAATTAGCGTCTATCATCAGCCAAAAGCTAAAGAATATTGTTACACCCGTTGATGAAGTGCATGGGTTTAGATATTTTGACGGACGTTCTATTATTGGTTTTGTCGATGGAACTGAAAACCCTGAGTATGAAGATGAGCGTGCTTCTTATGCCGTTATTGGCGATGAAGATCCTGAATTTACAGGTGGCAGTTACGCTTTTGTACAAAAATATATTCACGATATGGAAGCATGGGAAAAACAGCCTCTTATTGAACAAGAAAAAGTCATTGGTAGACATAAATTCAATGATGTTGAATTAACTGATGAAGAAAAAGAACCTGGCTCACATAATGTTGTCACCAATATTCAAGATGAGAACGGCGAAGATTTAAAAATTGTCAGAGCCAATATGCCTTTTTCCAATCCATCCAAAAATGAATATGGTACTTACTTTATTGGTTATGCACGTTATTTTTCAACCACTAACCGTATGTTAGAAAATATGTTTGCAGGTACACCTGAAGGTCATACGGATAAATTACTTAAATTCAGTACCCCTATAACGGGCACATTATTCTTTGTTCCATCACCAGAGTTTTTAGATGATTTAGCTTAATATTTACCATAAATAGATATATAGGCATATAACCTATATATCTATTTCTTATTGAGCTTATTACAAACCAAATACGTTAACGTAGAACTGTTTACCATCATCTGTACTTTCGATGGTATAAGTAATAGGAATAGAGTTTTTACCGCCAGCCCCTTCAAAAGAAAGATCCGCAGCACACGAGTAAGTGTCTCTTTTCTCATCATGTTCTCGAGTACGCACGCTTTCTACTTTGATCTTGATTTGATCGATCACGGCCGCCATTTTTTGATCACGAAGTTCATCTTTTGTAATATCAATGACTAAGCCTTTTGCTTCTGAACTGTCACAAGTCGGTGTTCCACCACCACATCCCACTAAAGGTAATGCTAAGGCACCTAATAAGGCTAATTTTAGAATTCTCGTTTTCATGTTGATTATTTCTTCCTTGCTCACAAGATAAAATAAATTTTTCAATATTTTACCTAATAATTATCTCGCAACAATATAGTAAGTTAATAGTCAGAATAAGATAACGATAGAAGTTAATATTTTGGCGTTAAGATAACCATTAAGTAAAACTTACAAACTTTAACGCCAATATTAATGTACGTCGATTTTTTGTTTGTTAATCACACCAATAATATCAACACGAATATTTCGTGCATCTGCTCTTCCTTTATCGTCTACTGCACGAATACAATAGCGACCGCTTTCTTTGGGATACCACTCTATTGAACGCTGCTTTGTACTATTCCCTAAATAAGCATCATCAACAAACCAATAAATAATATTGCTGTCCATCTTGCCACTGCCAATAACCTTCAATCGCAGGGGTTAATGTCACGCCATCAGTTACTCCTTTATCAATCAGCGTAATAGGTGCTGCAGACCGTGAAAAAGATAAAATGATTTTCTGTGATTGAGGATTATCATTTGCATAATCGATTTATGCGGGATCAATTTAAAAGGGAGGGAAAGTAAAAAACGTAGTACGTCCATATAGATAGTCCTATATTGCACTGATAAAAATACATTTTTTTATCAGTAAAATTAATCCAAAGAGCACAACTATAATAAAGCAGGGATCTAAAGTAAGAATGAATACTTACCATTAATTTATAATTTTATTATATAAAGATAGGTTACATTCTTAACCTTTTTTCCTAGCATGCCTCTCTATTTCAAGACTCTTCTGCGTATGAATTTGGATCATCTTTTTCAAACAATCATTCAATGCTTAATAAAACACAGTAAAAAAGATAATTTTTGCGAGAAAAATCGCACTATTAAAGTGCGATTTGCATTTTTATAGCGTAAATATTACTTCGCTATTAAAGCGTTATAATTCTCTATTAAGTATTTATATTCATTTGAAATCGTATTAATACTGCCTGATATATCTTTATTCTCATTGAGTTTTTTCTCTAATACTTTTAACTCAATAACAAGCTGTTGGTATAATTTTAAATACTGTTTAACTGAATAATCAGTACCTTTCATATTTTCTTTATTCAGCAATGCTTCATCACCAAATATTTTTTCTAATTCAATTGATTGTGCTTCAATTTTGGTAATTGCAGCAGAGAGTACAGACACATCAACTTTATCTGGATTCATTGAGTCAAGTGTATTAGTTACTGTATCCAATGATTGCATAATTTGATAACGAACAACCAAGCCTTCTTTTTTCACTAATTCAAGCTCTTCAATATGCATTGCTTGATAATAATTTTCATATGCCTCAGCAGCTTTTTCTTTCTCATCGATGAGTTTGGCATAAGCATTTTTCACATCTTCATACAAAGTATTTGCTTGTGCAAAATCATCTAAACGATAAGTTTCTTTTACAACCAGATAATCACCCAGCTTCAGCAGTTTCTTATATAAATCAACATAGCTTTCACCATAAGCATTACCCACGGCATCTAATTCTGGGAGTGTAGGAGAAAATGTTTTCATAAATTGAAAAGATTCTTGGGCACGTTCCGCACCTGATTCACTCAAATGCATAGAGAAAGCACTTCTTACTGACATAACAGAGCTACTTGCTTTCATTCTTTTTATTTGATCAGTTTCAGTCTCAAGTACTTTAAAAGGGGTTATATCAATTGTTTTACCTTTGTCAGAACTTAAATTTTCTAGAATATTCTTGGTGTTATCTAAAAGATTAATGTTAATTGTGCCTGAAATTCTGCCCGTTTTTTTCTGTATAATAGTGCCAAAATCTTCATTAAACGTCGCTAACCACAGATTACCTTTTTCAATTTTCTGACTAAACTGAGCTTCATCAGATTGCGTATTTTTTGAATCAGGCTTAGATTGTGTTGTTTGCTCTGTTTTGTTTTTATCTTGCGAAGGTGTTCCTATATTCGAGTTTTCATTTGAATTATCACAACCCACTGCTGATATTAATAAAAAACTTATTATCGATGCCAATATGCTCTTTTTCATAATCCCTCATTATATTATTAAGTAACCGACTCGCTATAAACTATAATGAGTTTAATAATTAATGACTATTATTTATTAAATTAATTTGAAGCGTCGCAACAATACTCTTTATAAGAGTATTGAGCATTGATTAATAAAGTATATTTACTTAAATATAACGTTATATATTTATATTTATTTTTTAAAGAATGTATAGATATTCTATATTAGCTATTTTCAATTCCTTCTTTTAACGCTAGAGCAATAAGCTTTAATATAAAATCAATAAAGCAGGTACTATTACTCAGTTTATCAGCTTCACCCAATACTCGATAATAATCACCTTGATGTTGCTGGATAAGTGTTTCAACTCCGTCTTATTTGAGTGAAGCGTGGACACGCTAAGTATTAACACGAACAGTAATACTCTTCGACTCTTGTCATATCGCTTGTCATAATAGGTTCAGGATACCCAACAATTCAGAATCCAACGTATTTCAATACCATTAGATTTCATCATTTAAAGGACAAGTTATGCTAATCATCTTCAGTGGTTTGCCTGGGAGCGGGAAAAGTACTATCGCTCAGGCTTTGGCAAAGCAGTTAAACGCGCTTTACTTACGAATCGACACGATTGAGCAAGCCATACGCAAAGCTGATGAAGATGATCGTGAAATGGGGCCTGCTGGTTATTTTGTCGCTTACTCACTCGCCAGAGAGAATCTGCAATTAGGGGCAACAGTAATTGCAGACTCAGTGAATCCATTGGCATTAACCCGTGATGCCTATCGAGAAATCGCTTTATCCACAAAAACTGGTTTTTTAGAAATTGAGATCATATGTTCCGATATAATTGAGCATCGTAAACGAGTTGAAACCAGAGTGTCTGAAGTTGAGGGATTAACCTTGCCTGACTGGAAATATGTCACAGATTTGACTTATGAACCATGGAACAGAGAACACCTTGTTTTAGACTCATACCGTTTATCCAGTGACGAATGTGTCTCACGGATCATCGAAGTTCTTTCGCGATGTCCTACATTTGAGAAATTTTCCAACAAAGGAAGCTAGTAGCGTCTGCTCTTGGCTCAGGATCCTTGGATCATGTGAGTAAGTAACTTACGTCGCTTAACATCACAACGCATTTTCTTCTACTCAGTGAAATTTGAGGAAAATTACCGATCTTTAGCTGTACAAGTTTCTATGTAACTGGCGAGTATAACGTCAGAAAAATGTCTTAATGCCTGTTGCGCCACAAAATATATAAACCGGTATTTCCCCCATATCAGACCTATCTTTGCTGTTAGGTTTCATCGCCTCAATAGCTTTCGTTGATAAGGGTTTCGCTGGCTATTTTTGGCTCATAAGTATGACCTTATTTAGCACTGAGTATCAGATAACTAAAGAATTTTCAGAAAAAATGCAGATTATCATTAATGGTTAATCAACAATATTATAATGTGTAAAAGTATTTAGTTTTGAGACTAAAAAGATATTTGGATCATTAAAACAACTGACGGAAACCTTGTGATATGATCGAATGATGCTTGTGAAATAGAACGAAATGCAGTGTCACAACAAATTTTCATAAATAACTTTAAAATTCAATACGTTAAGACAGACAACAACATGACTGACATTCAACACTTAGACTCCCACACACCAATGATGCAGCAATATCTTAAGATAAAAGCAGAGCATCCTGAAATCTTACTGTTTTATCGTATGGGTGACTTTTATGAACTGTTTTTTGATGATGCTAAAAAAGCCTCCCGCTTATTAGATATTTCATTAACAAAACGAGGTCAGTCCGCAGGTCAACCTATTCCTATGGCAGGTGTTCCACATCATGCTGTTGAAAACTATCTCGCTAAATTAGTCCAACTAGGGGAATCCGTCGCTATTTGTGAACAAATTGGCGATCCTGCAACCAGTAAAGGTCCTGTTGAGCGCAAAGTTATTCGTATAGTCACGCCGGGGACAGTTACTGATGAGGCTTTACTTGAAGAACGCCAAGACAACCTTTTAGCGGCTATTTGGCAAGATAAAAATGGCGCATTTGGCTATGCCACATTAGATATCACATCAGGACGTTTTCGTGTTACTGAAATGCCAGATAGTGAAAGCATGATTGCCGAATTACAACGCACCCATCCAGCAGAATTACTCTACCCAGAAACCTTTGAGTCAATGGCACTGATTGAGCGCCAACAAGGTCTACGTCGTCGCCCTATTTGGGAATTTGAACCAGAAACAGCAAGGCAACAACTGAATCTGCAATTTGGTACCCGTGATTTAACAGGCTTTGGTGTTGAAAATGCACATTTAGCACTCTGTGCTGCTGGGTGCTTATTACAATATGTGAAAGATACACAACGCACTGCATTACCTCATATCCGTAGCATCACGATGGAACGCCCTCAAGATTCAATTATTTTAGATGCGGCCACTCGTCGTAATCTCGAATTAACACAAAATCTTGCTGGAGGGACTGATAACACACTGGCATCTGTACTTGACCTTTGTGTAACCCCAATGGGAAGCCGTATGCTAAAACGTTGGATACACTCGCCATTACGCCAACGTGAACAACTCATTAAACGCCAAGATGCAATTAGTGCATTACAACCACTCTATTTTGAATTGCAACCTTTTTTACGCCAAATCGGCGATTTAGAACGCGTATTAGCCCGTTTAGCGTTACGATCAGCACGTCCTCGTGACCTCTCTCGTATGCGCCATGCATTTCAGCAATATCACGATATTCATCAAGTGCTTGAACAAGCCGATATGCCTTACATTAAAGAATTACAAAAGCGTATTAGTCAGTTTGATGAATTATGTGAATTACTTGAACATGCTATTGTTGAAACACCGCCTGTATTAGTTCGTGATGGAGGTGTTATCGCTACTGGCTATAATGCCGAATTAGACGAATGGCGAGCCTTAGCCGATGGCGCAAGTGATTACCTTGATAAACTTGAAATTCGTGAACGTGAAAAATGGGGTATTGATACACTTAAAGTGGGTTTTAATGGCGTACATGGCTATTACATTCAAGTCAGTCGTGGACAAAGCAATTTAGTGCCTATGCACTATGTTCGCCGTCAAACATTAAAAAATGCTGAACGTTACATCATTCCTGAATTAAAAGAGTATGAAGACAAGGTATTAACGTCTAAAGGTAAGGCATTAGCTATCGAAAAAATGCTCTATGAAGAGATTTTTGAAAAGCTATTACCTCATCTTACCGCATTACAAATTAGTGCTGAGGCTTTAGCTGAAACCGATGTTCTCTCGAACCTCGCAGAGCGTGCAGAATCATTAAATTACACTCGTCCAGAGTTAAGTGAAAAAACAGGAATTCAAATTACTGGGGGACGTCACCCTGTTGTTGAACAAGTTCTTAGCGAACCCTTTATTTCTAATCCATTACAATTAGCACCTCAACGACGTTTACTGATAATTACAGGCCCAAATATGGGCGGGAAAAGTACTTATATGCGCCAAGCGGCATTAATTACTTTACTTGCCTATATAGGCAGCTTTGTGCCCGCAGAAAAAGCCTTAATTGGCCCTGTTGATCGTATCTTTACGCGTGTAGGTGCCTCTGATGATCTTGCTTCAGGTCGCTCTACCTTTATGGTCGAAATGACTGAAACAGCCAATATTTTGCATAATGCGACTGAAAACAGCTTGGTCTTAATGGATGAAATTGGTCGAGGTACATCCACTTATGATGGATTATCTCTGGCTTGGGCGTGTGCTGAAAACTTAGCTAATCGTATTAAAGCAATGACACTCTTTGCAACCCACTATTTTGAATTGACCACACTACCTGAAAAATTAGAAGGTACGGCAAATATTCACTTAGATGCGGTTGAGCACGGTGACACAATCGCCTTTATGCATAGTGTGCAAGAAGGTGCGGCAAGTAAAAGCTATGGTTTAGCTGTTGCGGCATTGGCAGGTGTCCCAAAAGAGGTTATCCGCCGAGCTAAGCAAAAATTAAAAGAGCTTGAAATGCTGTCAGGCAACTCAGGCTCTGGTCATGTTGAAACATCACAATTGATGTTATTAACAGAAGCGGAGCCTTCAGAGATTGAATTAGCGTTGGATAAAATCGATCCTGATGCCCTAACACCACGACAAGCATTAGAACAACTTTATCGTTTAAAAGAGATGACAAAATAAGTCATAATGATAAATATGAAAAATGGCGCTATGTTTATTCCACAGCGCCATTTTTATAACGTTTTAATTAAAAGATAATACTGCTTTAATTAATTAAAGCATGGCTATATTTCAGTCGTTCACCCAATAGCAGTAAAGTATCTTCGTCGCGGTAATTATCAAACAAGCGAATAAATGAAGATAAAGCAGGATTAAACATCATATCGTCACTCACTGTCTCATATGAAGTATAATCTTTTGTTTTTAATGAAAAAACCAGCGTAACCCGATCATCGTTACGGCCTTTATTTAAAATTAAATCATCATTACTTATCATCAAATCATTCAAATATTTATAGCCACTTTCATAGAAAGTCACTAAATTCCCATCCGATTGACGTTGAACAATAGAATAGAGATCACGAGAAGCATGTTGAGCAATAAAATAGGTATCACCTTTATCATTTTGAACAACCTCTTTAACACGCAATGGCAACCAACGTGTTTTTGTTACTTCTTTATTCACTAAATTTAGCGTAATTTCTAACGTATTTGTTGTGTAATGGTGATTGTAAAAAATAACAAGAGAATCACCTGAAAGGGCATAATGAAATTGTGTAAACTCACCGAAATCTTCGGCGTAATACTGCTTGACCAGATCTTCTGTATTTATTGAATATTCCCAGCTTTCGCCTTCGTCTAAACTTGTCTGTATCGTCTTATTATCAACTAATACTAATTGTGATGTTGTCTGTGAAAAGAGTAATTTTCCACCGATAAGCGCTAAAGGGAAACGATAATAACCATAGTTAGCCTCTTGCCAAGGAATTAAATCATCAAGTATAAACTTGGCTAAGTTCACCACTTGCCGCCCCTGCTCTGTAAATAAAACACATTTATCAAGAACGCAATAAGCGTTATAAAAGCTACCTTGGCCTTGTGATACAAAGCGCGTGCCTTCTTTATCAGAAAAGTACAGCGTATATTTTCTTTGATTATCTTGGCGCTGAAGCCAGCCATAAATATCTACGTCATATCGCCCACTATCAGATTCAGTTTTAATTAAGATCCCACTAGCAGCATAAAAAACCTTACGCCAATCATAACGAGAATAAGGATATGATGATAACTCAGCGGAATTTTCATTTTTCCATTGCCACTTTGAGGCAAAACCATGAAAAAGCACACCATAAAAAAGCAGTAAACTTAAAATAAATAAGCTTGTGATGATGATAAAAGGCTTACGGAAAAAAGGATTCATTGACTTAACTCCGTAACATAAACCGTCTTTTTATTTTCAACGCATTGTTGTTGAAGTAAAAAATAGGTTTGATAACTACTGTCACCTTTTTCTGAAAATAAAATATAAAGATTTGAAAGTAAGGCAATTAAAAAGGCAAAACCACTGATGATTAAACCATAGATAATACCCATTCCTAAAAAGGTATCACCAATAAAAAACCAGTCCCATTTATCCCAATAATTACCATTATCGTAAACATCTGAAATAGAAAAAATGGCGAACAACGAGAAAATAAAGGCGCTGATTAATCCTGTAATTAACAGCGATAATCGTTTAGTTCGTTGATGTCCAAGATACATTTGTCCTGAAATTGAATAAGCGCCATTATCTGTATGATTATAAATCCCCAAGACTACAGGCCCTGAATTCTTATCTTCAGCTTGCCAAAAGAACACTTCAACATCATCACCATCAGCAAGAAACAAATTATGATCAGAATAAAATAAACGCTCTCTATAACTGAATACAAAAGGATGTTTATCAATCAGACAGGATATTTGCATCACCACACTTTCTGCATTGCGGGAATGTATTTTAACTCTATTAATGCTATGAATTTGTATGATTCCTCTCACTCGTTGTACTTTACTTTGCTTTATTTGAGGAAACGACTTTTTACTCAAGATAAATGAAGGTAATGGTGCTGATCTTATTCCAGCAATAATGAGTTGCTCGCCATCTGGAGCTATCAACGCTTGCTTCGTGATAACGTTATCCAACGCCTTTATTCTCTTTCTATGTTTGGGTCTGGTGCGCTGAAAATAGCGATAAGTCTTTTCTCCAATATAACTGACACCCATC
Source organism: Proteus alimentorum (assembly GCF_002607735.1). Classification (GTDB taxonomy): domain Bacteria; phylum Pseudomonadota; class Gammaproteobacteria; order Enterobacterales; family Enterobacteriaceae; genus Proteus; species Proteus alimentorum. Next base: position 22,567 of record NZ_NBVR01000024.1, on the reverse strand, counting down.
ATCACGGCACCACATGCAATAACCATGGAAACAACGATAAGGAAATTCACTTCAAGATGGAGAATTGAAAAATAACTCCAATAACCGCCAACAAACGTCAGAATAAATGCAAGCAATAGCCATTTTTGTTGTTTTGCTGTTAGCGTGAATTTTCTTTCAGGCTCAAGCCTTCCTTTTGTATCATGATAAATCCATTGCACCCAGAAACTGCCATCTTTTAATGACTCGGCACAGATTTTAAGCTCATCACCTTGTTTTAATCGTTTGAGAAAATCTTGAGAATTAGCAAAATCCTCTTCATTAAAATAAAAATTTTTACCTGATGCGATTAGTCTCACCATTCCCTTCGGAGAGATTTTACTTTGGTTAAAATCACAACGCTCTAATTTAACGTTTAAAAAATAATCTTTCATATCTTCCTTTATCACTTTCATCAGGCTAACAAGGTGCAAGACTGCGCTCTTGTTTTATCGTGTTGGATCGCATAATACAAGATAAAGAAAAGCCGATTAGCAAACCCACTAATCGGCTTTAGTAATAACAATATGTCAATTAGAGCTATAAATAGAAAATGAATGGCTAACTATGCTTTGAAAAGTGCTTCAATACATAATCCCTGACTTTGTAGAATGTCCTTTAAGCGACGTAGTCCTTCAACTTGAATTTGACGAACTCTTTCTCTTGTTAGACCAATCTCTCTACCAACATCTTCTAAAGTTTCTGCTTCATAGCCTAATAACCCAAAACGACGTGCTAATACTTCACGTTGCTTAGGATTCAATTCAAATAACCACTTTATGATGTTTTCCTTGAGGTTATTATTTTGAATTGTTGCTTCCGGCCCTTCCTCATTTTCGTCAGAGATAATATCGAGTAATGCTTTATCTGAATCACCACCAATTGGGGTATCAACAGAAGTAATTCGTTCGTTTAAACGCAGCATCTTACTCACATCTTCAACGGGTTTATCAAGTGTTTGTGCAATTTCCTCAACACTCGGCTCATGATCGAGTTTATGTGCTAATTCTCTTGCCGTTCTTAAATAAACATTCAGCTCTTTAACGATATGAATGGGAAGACGGATAGTACGAGTCTGGTTCATAATGGCACGTTCAATAGTTTGACGTATCCACCATGTCGCATAAGTTGAAAAACGGAAACCTTTTTCAGGATCGAATTTTTCAACAGCACGAATAAGTCCTAAGTTCCCTTCTTCAATTAAATCAAGCAGGGCAAGACCTCGGTTTGTATAACGACGAGAGATCTTAACAACTAAACGTAGGTTACTTTCTATCATTCGTTGTCTTGAAGGAATATCGCCTCGCAATGCTCTGCGGGCAAAGAAAACTTCTTCTTCAGCGGTCAGCAACGGAGAATAACCAATTTCTCCTAAATAAAGCTGAGTTGCATCGAGCGCACGCTGGTTGACTCCTTCAATAAGTTCAATTTCATCTTGAGCATCAGACTCATTTTCTGCCTCTTTTGCAGCAACTTCATCGAACTCTTCCATGTTCTCTTCAATTTCATCTGTATATAACTCGTCTACTCTTAGCGTACTTTGGCTCATCAGCTGCTCCTACCCTTGATAATTTAGGTAAACGACTCATGATTAAAGTCTGTTTACCAGTTTATCGCTGTGTCACGACACAACGGGTTTACTGATTTTCCCTTGTAACGAATTACAAAATAAAAGATAACATAATCTATTTTACTGTTAATTTTATTCTTTCTTTATTCAATATATAACTTAACTATTGAGTGCAGGTCATTAACAGTTTTTTTATTATATTTTACGTATATTTATCTATACGTAAAATCACTCTATTTGATGCGCTATTTGTGACTATTTACATCTAAAAAACAAATAAAAACCCATAATAATAAAATAATATCCAATAATTTATATTACGTACTATTATTAAAAAGATAATCTAATAAAGAAAACACCCACCTAAACAAGGGGTTGATTTATAGTCCATCTTTTAATAACAACGAATCTTTATTCATTTTTTATATAACAATTTTTAGCATACGCATTCATTGGTTGAGAATCAACCGTCTAATTAAACGTTATCTATAATTTTATATTGACCTCTCATTTTTAATAATCTAAAAATAAGCATTTATACTTAGGTGAAATTTATTTTGTTTCAATATTTTAATTAATAATCGATAAGAAAAAGCCCTCTCCTTTTTGTAAAGGAGAGGGCTTAACTTTAGGATTATTCACTATACGTGTAAAAAATTACGTATCTATTTCTTTGGTAAATAACTCATTGGGTTGAGTGACTTTTCTTTATAGCGGATCTCAAAGTGTAGTCGGACAGAACTGGTTCCAGAACTACCCATTGTGGCAATTTGCTGACCTGCATTCACATTTTGCTGTTCACGTACCAAAATGGTGTCGTTATGTGCATATGCACTGAGGTATTCGTCATTATGCTTAATGATAACGAGGTTACCATAACCGCGTAATGCGCTACCTGCATAAACCACTTTACCCGCAGCAGTTGCAACAATTGGTGAACCTTTTGTACCACCAATGTCGATCCCTTTATTACCACCAGGTGCACTTGAGTAACTTTCGATGATGTTACCTTGCGCAGGCCAAATCCACTTACCAGAAGCAGCCGTTGGTGCCGGAGTTGCTGCCGTTGTCGTGTTTGTATTTGTTGTTGGTGGCGGAGTCGTTGTCTTTGGTTGTGTTGTTGCCGGTTTAGTAATCAATGGTCCCATAGCACCATTGTTTGTTGGTTTAGTCTGTGCCGTTTGAACACCAGCGCTACTTGATTGATTAATAACCGATGTATTGACATTCGTATTAGTCCCCGTGTTGACCTGACGGTTACCAATATTCAACACCTGCCCTACGTTTAAGCTATAAGGTTCTGGGATGTTGTTCATTGATGCCAGTTCTTTTACATCACTATCTGTTATCCAAGCGATATAGAACATAGTATCACCGCGTTTTACCGTGTACGTATTACCGTTGTAGTTTCCTTTTGGAATACTGTCGTAATTACGGTTATACACAATGCGTCCAGAGCCATCAGTGCTTACATTTTGAGCTGCAACTGACGTTTGAGGGCGAGGCTGGCTTTGAGGCTGAACCATGCCACCATCAGACGAAGCGGAGTTCACCTTAATAGAAGGAGGAGGTGATGATTGTAAGGGGGTAGTTCTTTCAATAGGTGTCGCATTACTGTTAGTCATCACAGGCGCGGTTGATACCGTACTATTTGAAGAGCTATCATTTACAGAGGTAATTGGCGCAGGACGATAAGGTGTATCTGCACAACCTGTTAATGCAAATCCAATTACCGAACACATGATTGCCCAGCGGACATGCTTAATTGGGCTTTCTGAATTCATACTTCCTTCTCCCTTTAAAAAGGCATTAGCATCTAGCAATTTGTCGAGTTAAACAAAAAGACTGCAATTTTTTGAAAATGTTTCATTTATTAGTGCAGATTACGACAAGCTATTAAAAAGCAGTAATAAAAAACGGTCAGATTTATCTGGAAGTTATGCTAACTCGCCTGCAATTAAAGGAACAAATCTAACAGTTTCTATTGATTGATAGTGAAAATCATTACCTAAACGTCGGATAAACTTCAGTATTTGTTGTTGTTCTCCAACGGGTATTATCATCCTGCCACCATCGGCTAACTGCATTAATAACTGTTGTGGTACTTCTGTTGCACATGCTGTCACTATTATGGCATTAAAAGGGGCTTTTGATGACCAACCTTCCCAACCATCACCATGACGTGTCGAGATATTATGTAAATCAAGATGTTTAAAACGTCGTTTAGCTTGCCATTGCAATATCTTTATACGCTCAACGGAACTCACATGATGGACTAAATTTGCTAATACTGCAGTTTGATATCCCGAACCTGTACCAATTTCTAATACAGAATCTGTACTTTGTAATTCCAGCAGTGTTGTCATTTTGGCAACAATATATGGCTGTGAAATAGTTTGCCCATTACCAATAGGCAAAGCTGTATTTTCATAAGCCTTATGCGAAAGCGCTTCATCAATAAAAAGCTCTCTTGGTACTTTACTCATTGCTTCCAACAGGCTCTCATCCTTGATGCCATGCTGTTTTAACATTGTCAGTAAGTCTTTCATTGACCGACTTAACATGTTTTTTTGACCTCTGCTTTATTTAACCAAGTTTGTAGTAAATCGAGTGCTTTATAGGCTGTTAAATCAACATGTAATGGGGTTATCGAAACATACCCTTCGTCAACAGCAGCAAAATCTGTATCAGGACCTACATCATTTTTTTCACCTGGAGGCCCAATCCAATAAAGACTATTTCCTCTAGGGTCGGTATGAGTATAAACATGTTGTGAAGCATGACGGCTACCACAACGTGTAATACGAAAACCTTTTACTTCATCAAGAGGAATATCAGGTACGTTAATATTGAGAATATTTCCTGCTCTTAAAGGGACTTGTTGTAACATTGCCAAAACTTCACAAGTCACTTGAGCCGCAGTCTCAAAGTGCGTTTCACCATCAAGTGAAACAGCAATAGCAGGTAAACCTAAAAAACGCCCTTCTGTTGCCGCCGCAACAGTTCCTGAATAAATAACATCATCACCCAAGTTAGGGCCATGATTAATCCCCGAGACCACAATATCAGGACGAGGACGCACTAAATGGTTTACACCGAGATAAACACAATCTGTTGGTGTTCCCTCAACAATCGCAATATCCCCATTCTCAAGCTCTTGCTTACGTAGAGGTCTGTCAATTGTTAAAGAATTAGATGCCGCACTTCGATTACGATCAGGTGCAACAATTTGTACATCATAACGCTGGCGCAATGCTTTAGCGAGGGTCTGTATCCCCTTCGCCATCACACCATCGTCATTACTCACCAATATTTTCAGCATCATCATTCCCTAATAAAATTAATTCACGTACAACACTCGTTGCAAAGCTTCCTGCGGGTAAAAAGAATGACAGAGAAACAGTGGTGTCGTCTACCCAATTCCATGACATATCTTCGGGTAATACATTGATAGCACGTCTTGTATTATCAACGCGTTCTTGTCGAGCCAGTGACCAGAAGGCTTCATATTCTGCCAGATTTTTAGTCTCAAAATCCAATGCTTGTGATTGTGTACCTAAATCACCTTTACCCGGCAAAGGAGCAGTGATATGAACATCATGTTCTTCATAACGAGTTTGTGTTTGAGCCAGTTCTGCTTCATCAACAACAAACCAGCTACCTCTTCCATGAAGTTGCATTGCATCACCGAGGATCACTTTTGAATATAAATCACATTCCAATCTTTTGCTGACGATATGATTAAACATCGCACTACGGGCAGCTGAAAGATAAAAACTACGTTTTCCTCGTTCTTTGACGCGAATTTCGTCTGTTGCCCAACGTAGGGCTTGTCGTAAATTATCACCATTACGACCAAATCGTTGAGCACCAAAGTAGTTAGGAATACCTTTCGCTTTTATTTGCACTAATCGAGTATCAACAAAATCGCGATCAGAAATGTCTCGTAACACCAATGTAAAGTGATTACCTTTTAGCGTTCCTATACGTAATTTACGTTGTTGACGAGTCGTTTCTAGAATTTCGCAACCCTCTAAAACAAGCTGACTAAAATCAGGCATCTCTTTACCCGGCATTCGCAGGCAAAACCATTGTTCAGTAACCGCATTTCTGTCTTTTAGTCCAGCATAACTGGCATCACGAGGATGGATCCCAACAAATTTTGCCAATTTTTCAGCAACAAAAGCCGTGTTACAACCTGTTTTTCTGATTTTCACCATGACATGCTCGCCTTCACCATCAAGGGTGAAGCCAAGATCTTCACAGACAATAAAATCTTCAGGGATCGACTTTAGTAAGCCTGTTGCTTGTGGTTTTCCATGTAACCAATGGAGTTCGGGTAAATCACTCATTCAGGTAATGACTCTTTCATTAATAAAACAACGGCTTCACAAGCAATACCTTCTTTTCTACCAACAAACCCAAGCTTTTCTGTTGTAGTCGCTTTTACATTGATATCATCAACATGACAATGAAGATCTTCAGCGATATTGACGCGCATTTGCGGTGTATGAGGTAGCATTTTGGGTGCCTGAGCAATAATCGTGACATCTAAATTACCAATTCGGTAACCTTTTGCTCTTACGCGTGAGAATGCTTCACGAAGGAGCACTCGGCTATCTGCGCCTTTATATGCCGGATCAGTATCAGGAAATAATGTGCCAATGTCTCCCATCGCCACCGCGCCTAAAATAGCATCTGTAACCGCATGTAATACGACATCTCCGTCAGAGTGAGCTAACAACCCTTGTTCATAAGGAACTCTGACGCCGCCAATAATAATAGGACCTTCACCGCCAAATTGATGTACGTCGTAACCGTGTCCAATTCTCATTTTATTATGTGTTCCTTATACTGGTGATTTGGCGTGAGAGGAAAAACTCTGCAAGCGCTAAATCTTCTGGCTGAGTAACTTTGATATTATCTGCACGCCCTTTAACTAATAAAGGTTCATATCCCGCAAACTCCATCGCTGAGGCTTCATCAGTGATAGTCGCTTTTTGTGAGAGTGCATTTTCTATATTTTGTTTTAATAACAATGCAGGAAAGAATTGTGGCGTTAATGCATGCCATAGGGTGGTTCTTTCTACTGTTTGTTCAATATGATTATCTTGTTGATGACTACGTTTCATTGTATCGCGAACAGGCGTCGCAAGAATGCCTCCACAAAATTGTGGATCCATAACATTTTCATCAATTAATTTTATAAGATGATCAAGATCGCCAAAATGCAGGCAAGGTCTTGCTGCATCATGCACTAACGCCCATGTATTTTCAGAAAAGTGTTGAGTAACATACTCTAAACCTGACAATACCGAGTCAGCACGTTCACCACCACCATTAACTGTAATTATTCTTTCATCTTGCGCTAAAGGTAAAGTGTGAAAATAGCTGTCATTAGGACTGATCGCCACGATAATTTGCATTATACGTGGGTGTTTTAATAAGGCATTAATGGTATGTTCAAGAATAGTCAATCCGCCAATCTTCAAATATTGTTTTGGGCAGACTGATTGCATTCGACTTCCAATACCGGCTGCTGGAATAACAGCAACAATAGGAAGAGTAGAGTTTGTTATATTCATTATGATATTTGTATCAGGACACACTATTAATTCAATAAATTAACGACGTGGTTGAGATTTATCGCTCACAATACGGAAAAATGTCTCATTAGGCTTTATCATTCCTAATTCACTACGAGCACGTTCTTCTAACGCTTCTTGCCCGCCATTGAGGTCATCAATCTCTGCAAATAGACGATCATTACGCTCTTTTAACTGCGTATTTTGCGCCAATGCAGATTCAACTTCTTGAGTTACTTTGTTGTAATCATGGATACCATTTTTACCTAACCACAATGAATATTGTAGCCAACCAAGTAAAATTAGAAGTAAGACTGTTAATTTCCCCATTACCACCCCCAAGATTAATGGGCTAATCATCCCACAACTCAACCACAGACGCCACAAAAGTGCTGGAATATATTACATTATTATTCCTATTCTCCTCACTATAAACATGGGTAACTTCTGCAAAATTCAGACTAAGGTTTGATTTTTTCTTATTTAGATGAGGTGCTATGGGGTTAATTTATAAATAAATGAATGCGCAATTAAAGCGTGAGTTGTATTTTAAATGATATGCCGAAATAAGCATTTCTTACTTTAATTGAATACATTATCTCTCCACATTCGCCCTTTTTATAGACGGTTCGTGCAGAGATAATTTAATGTCATCATCAAATTAACGGTAAATTTGGTTTTGCCGTAGATATGTGAGGATTTGTTGGGTTAGTTCACTTATAGAAAGTGTGCCGTCTAAATGTAATTCAGGATCGATGGGCGGCTCATAAGGCGAATCGATACCTGAAAATTGCTTTATCTCACCACGTCTTGCTTTTTGATAAAGCCCTTTCGGATCACGGGACTCACAAATAGAAAGTGGAGTATCAACAAAGATTTCAATAAATCTTCCTTGCTCAAAGCTCCCTCTAACTTGTTGTCTGTCTTTTTGATAAGGCGAGATAAACGCCGTTAAGACAATAAGCCCTGCATCGACCATCAATTTAGCGACTTCTCCCACTCGGCGAATATTCTCGTGCCTATCTTCGGCACTAAATCCAAGATCACTGCACAATCCATAGCGTAAGTTATCCCCATCTAATAAATAGCTATGAATAGGTGAATGCTTTTGTGCATACTGATAAAACGCTTGTTCTAGCGCATCAGCAAGTGTGGATTTGCCTGAGCCAGATAATCCCGTAAACCAAAGCACACATCCTTTGTGTGCTTGTTGTGATTCGCGTTCATTTAATCCAATCTTATGAGGATGCCAAACAATATCGTTGCTTATCACCACTATTTTCCTCCAAGAAGATCTCTCGCGCCCCAATGGGGAAAGTGACGACGGATAAGCTGATTTAACTCGACTTCAAAAGCATCATATTGCGTCATAGTTTGTATCGAGCCATCTTTAGTTTCTCGAATAAGACCAGCACCTACAGTGACATTGCTTAGTCGATCAATAAGAATGAATCCTCCAGTATCAGCATTAACTTGATAATTATCCAGCACTAGTGGTTCTTCAAATGAGATATCGACACGACCAATCGCATTTAAACTTAAGTTATCTGTGACTTGTTGAGTGAGTTTATTTACATCCACTTGATAGTGAATATTCTCTATTTTGGCGCGGCTTTTTTTACCTGCAATTTTGATATCTAGAGTATGGCCTTGCACTAAAGGTTGCTCTGACATCCACACCACGTCAATTAACGCATGAGTGCTGATATTGGCGGTTGTGTCGTTATCATCAACGATAATATCCCCACGACTAATATCAATTTCATCTGCCAGAACCAGTGTGATTGCTTGTCCTGCTTTAGCTCGCGTTAAATCACCATCAAAAGTGACAATACGTTTGATCGTTGTCTGTTTTCCCGAAGGTAATATTTTGATTTGTTGCCCTTGATAAAGCTCGCCTGAAGACACAGTACCACTGTATCCTCTAAAATCTAAATCTGGACGGTTCACATATTGCACAGGGAAACGCAATACTTGCGCATCTGAGCCCAATTTAACTGGCGCATCTTCTAATAATGAAAGTAACGTTTTTCCTTGATACCAAGGCATATTCAATGAAGGAGAAACCACATTGTCACCATCAAGAGCAGAAATAGGGACAAATTCAATAGTGAGATCCGCTGGGAGTTGATCGGCAAAATGAAGATAATCTTGTCGGATCGAATCAAAGATCGCTTGCTGATAATCCACCAGATCCATTTTATTAATTGCAACGATTAAGTGGCGTATCCCAAGGAGTGTGCTGATAAAACTGTGTCGCCGTGTTTGTTCTTGTACGCCTTTTCGAGCATCGATCAACAGAATAGAAAGTGAACTTGTTGATGCACCTGTCGCCATATTGCGGGTATATTGAGCATGTCCAGGGGTATCAGCAATAATAAACTTACGCTTTGAAGTTGAAAAATAACGGTAAGCAACATCAATCGTGATCCCTTGCTCTCTCTCTGCTGCTAATCCATCCACCAGCAATGCAAGATCGAGTTTTTCACCTTGAGTACCGATCTTTTTACTTTCATTTTGTAATGTAGAAAGCTGATCTTCATAGATCTGCCTTGTATCATGAAGTAAACGTCCTATTAATGTACTTTTTCCATCATCAACATTCCCACAAGTTAAAAACCGCAGTAATCCTTTATTTTGTTGAGTCTTAAGATAACGTTCTACTCCGCCCTGCTGTGCGATTTCACCTGCGACAAGTTGATTCGTTTTTACGGCTAAAAGTCCCATATTTCCTCCGATTAAAAATAACCTTGGCGCTTTTTCAGTTCCATCGAGGCCGACTGATCACTATCAATTAAACGCCCTTGTCGTTCGCTGCTGGTGGAAATCAGCATTTCTTCAATAATGGCGGGTAGCGTTTCTGCTTGTGAAGGGATCGCCCCCGTTAATGGCCAACATCCCAGCGTTCTAAATCTCACTTGTTGCTGAGCGATCACTTCCCCTGGTTTTAGATCAATTCTGTCGTCATCTACCATAATTAAGGTGCCATCACGCTCAATAACCGGTCTATTTTTGGCAAAATAGAGAGGAACAATGTCGATATTTTCTAGATAGATATATTGCCATATATCGAGTTCCGTCCAGTTAGAGAGCGGAAAGACACGAATACTTTCCCCTTTATTAATCTGTCCGTTATAGTTTTTCCATAATTCAGGTCGTTGATTTTTCGGATCCCAGCGATGCTTTCTATCTCTAAATGAATAAATACGCTCTTTGGCTCGTGATTTTTCTTCATCACGACGCGCACCACCAAATGCCGCATCAAAACCATATTTATCTAAGGCTTGCTTTAACCCTTCGGTTTTCATGATATCCGTGTGTTTTGCACTGCCATGAATAAAGGGATTAATACCGAGTTCAGCCCCTTGTGGGTTGCGATACACTTTAAGATCAAAACCATATTCTTTAGCCGTTTTATCTCGAAACTCATACATTTCTCGAAATTTCCAGCCAGTATCAACATGCAACAAAGGAAAAGGTAATTTTGCGGGATAAAACGCTTTGCGAGCTAAATGCAACATCACCGAGGAATCTTTGCCTATTGAATAAAGCATGACGGGATTTTCAAATTCAGCGACAACTTCGCGCAGAATATAAATGCTTTCTGCTTCTAATTGCTGAAGATGGGTTAATTGTGTTTCATTCATAACAACCTCGTTTAGGCAAAATGAACCAAAGGTGAATGGAGTGACGGTAAGGATTGATAAACATGTCTGTCACCAAACCACGCAAGTTGGTGATGTAGTGCCGCGACTTCTCCGACTATTAATAAAGCAGGAGTCGGTGCTTTTTCGGCTAACTGCGCTAATTGAGTTAGATTTCCTGTGAAAACTTGCTGATCACGACGTGTACCACAACTGATCACCGCGATAGGTGTTAATGGAGAACGCCCAAGCTTGATTAAACGCTGGCTAATAAGCTCTGCTTTTGCTGTCCCCATATAAATAGCGAGTGTGTGATTAGCTTGCGCTAATGATCCCCAATCCGGCTCAATTCCATCGGCTTTACAATGCCCAGTCATAAAGGTGACACTTTGGGCATATTGTCGGTGGGTTAAAGGGATCCCCGCATAAGCACTCGCGCCACTTGCCGCCGTGATCCCCGGTACAACTTGAAAAGAGATCCCATGCTCAATGGCAATTTCAATTTCTTCGCCACCACGCCCAAAAATAAAGGGATCGCCGCCCTTTAATCGAACAACGCGTTTACCAAGTTGTGCATATTTCACGATCAGTGCATTGGTTTCCTCTTGAGAAACACTATGGTGTCCCGCTCTTTTACCCACACAAATAGTGTCAGCATCACGTCGTACAAGCTCTAGCACTTCAGGGCTGACTAAACTGTCATAGAGCACAACTTCGGCTTGTTGAATAACCTGCAAACCGCGTAGTGTTAATAATCCAGCATCACCGGGACCTGCCCCAACTAATGCAAGTTCGCCTTGTTGGATCTCTTTTTGTTTCAATTGTTGTTCAAGCAAGGCTTCAGCTTGCGCTAATTGATCGCTTGCCACTAAAGAGGCAAATTGACCACTGAAGGCTTGTTCCCAAAAACGGCAACGAGCTTGAAAAGTTGCTAAATGCTGTTTCACTTTGTTGCGCCACTTTCCAGCGAGTGTCGCCATTGTGCCTAATGAAGTTGGCAATAATGCTTCTAATTTCTCGCGGATCATTCGCACTAAAACAGGTGCTTTCCCTGCCGATGAAATCGCAATCAAAATAGGGTTTCTATCGATAATGGCTGGAAAGATAAATGAGCATTGAGGCTGAGAATCCACTACATTGACAAAAATATGTCGTGCTTGTGCATCAAGATAAACTTGCTGATTCAGCACACTGTCATTCGTTGCGACAATCACCAGCATCATTCCTAATAGATGTTCAGATTGATATTTGGCTGATACCCATTCAATTTTCTCTTGCTGATAAGCAAGAGATAACTCATCACACAACTGAGGTGCAATCACTCTTAAGCGAGCGCCAGCCCTTAACAACAGCAGAGCTTTACGCGCAGCAATATGACCACCACCAACCAATAACACTGGGCGTTCTTTTAATTCTACAAATAAGGGTAGGTAATCCATACGCGCATTCCACCTTCGTTGTTCACTTTATAACTAACGACTATAAAAGGTGCTTTAGGGGTTATGAAATGACAAAAAGCTATGTGATGGAACAGAAAGGAATAAGGAAAAATAAAATATTTTCAAATGGTTATAGTTTTAAAAATGACAAAAAGGGCAATAGATAAGCTCTATTACCCCAATTATTTATTGGTCGATAATGACGTTATTCGTGTAATCCACACTCACGTTTTAAGCCAAAAAATCGTGTTTCTTCTTCACTCATCCCCTCTTCCCATTTTCGGGTTGTATGCGTATCTCCCACAGAGAGATAACCCTGCTCCCATAAAGGGTGATAAGGTAAGTCGTTTTCTTTAAGATATTGATAAACTTCCTTATTATCCCAATCTACTATAGGTAAAAACTTAAAGATCCCTTTTGCGATTGAAAGCACAGGTAAATGTTCACGGCTTTTAGCTTGTTGTCGGCGAAGACCTGCAAACCATGTTTGAGCCTGTAACGTTTTTAATGCCCTTTCCATCGGCTCTACTTTGTTTATTTGGTTATAACGCTCAATACCCTCAATGCCTTCTAACCAAAGTTTACCATAGCGCGCTTCTTGCCAAGATGAAGATATTTCAGCTCGATAGACCTTCAAGTTAAGTTGTAATTGTTGAGTCAGCGTATCAATAAATTGGTAAGTTTCAGGAAATAAGTAACCTGTATCGGTCAAAATCACAGGGATATCAGGGTATTGTCTTGTCATTAAATGCAGACATACTGCCGCTTGAATACCAAAACTAGAGCTTAATACAAAGGCTTTAGGTAAATTATCTAAAGCCCAAGTAACTCGTTCAATGGCGCTTAATTGCTCTAACTGTTGATTTATCTGGCACAAAGCGTGTGTCTGCTCTTCAACAGGTAGCTGTTTTAGCGAAGCAAGCTGAAATAAACTCATATCGCCTCCTGTACTTCATAAAAATCGATGGCTGAATTCAGTACAGGTTTAACCACATCAGTGCGAATAAGAAAATCACCAAAACCTTCATTGTTATGACGAGAAACCGCCCATTCACCAATCAATGAATCGAGTATGACTATGATTTCTTGTGAGGTAATATTTTCACGATACATTCTAGGGATACGTGTCCCGATGCGATTCCCCCCTAAATGCAAGTTGTAGCGATCAGGTGCTTTACCCACCAGCCCCACTTCTGCCAACATCGCTCGACCACAGCCATTTGGGCACCCAGTTACGCGCACAACAATATGCTCATCACTGACGCCATGTTTTGTCATTAAGCTATCAAGTGTGTCGGTGAATGAGGGTAAAAAGCGCTCAGCTTCTGCCATCGCTAATGGGCACGTTGGGAAAGAAACACACGCCATCGCATGTTCACGCAGTGGGGTAACTTGACTATTTATCAAACCATATCGACGAGCAATAGCTTCAATCTTGGCTTTTTCGCTTTCGGGTACACCTGCGACAATTAAGTTTTGATTTGCGGTAAGGCGAAAATCACCTTGATGAATTTTAGCGATTTCAGCAACACCTGTTTTTAATGGGGCATCAGGTGTATCAATCAGCCGTCCACTTTCAATAAACAAAGTCAGGTGCCATTTATCATCAACACCTTTTAACCAACCAATTTGATCGCCTCGATGGGTAAATTCATAAGGTCGAATAGCCTCAAAAGTGACACCTGAGCGGCGTTCAACCTCTTGTTTAAACGTCTCTACGCCAACGCGTTCTAATGTGTATTTTGTTTTTGCATTTTTGCGTTCTGTTCGATTTCCCCAGTCACGCTGTGTTGTCACAATCGCTTCTGCAATTGCCAATGTATTTTCAATCGGGATATAACCAAACTCACTGGCTAAGCGAGGAAAGGTATTTTTATCACCATGCGTCATTGCAAGACCGCCCCCCACAAGCACGTTAAAGCCAACTAGACGCCCGTTTTCAGCAATTGCAATAAAGTTCATGTCATTCGCATGAAGATCAACATCATTATGAGGCGGGATCACTACTGCGGTTTTAAATTTCCTCGGTAAATAGGTTTCCCCCAAAATAGGTTCTTCGTCTGTGGTTGCAACTTTTTCTTTATCTAACCAAATTTCCGCATAAGCATGAGTACGAGGTAATAAGTGTTCTGATATTTTTTTCGCCCACTCATACGCTTCTTGGTGTAATGAAGATTGCACTGGGTTTGAAGTACATAACACATTACGGTTAACATCATTCGCAGTAGCTAGAGAATCCAATCCTGTTGCTGCAAGCATTTGATGGGCAGGTTTTACATTGCCTTTTAAAATGCCATGAAATTGAAATGTTTGACGATTAGTAATACGAATACTGCCATAAAGCGTATTTTCAGTCGCAAACTTATCAATGCTAAGCCACTGATTAGGCGAAATAATGCCACCGGGCAAGCGGCAACGTAGCATCATGGCATGGCGAGGTTCTAGCATTTGCTCTGCGCGTTCGGTACGAATATCTCTGTCATCTTGTTGATACATGCCATGAAAGCGGATCAATAGAAAGTTATCGCCTTCAAAACCACCCGTTAAACCATTTTGTAAGTCTTCTGTAATAGTGCCGCGTAAAAAGTGACTCTCTTTTTTCATGCGTTCACTATCAGCCAGTTTCCCTTCAACCACTAAGGGCGCTTGAGTGTGTGATTTCATTTAATAAACATCCCTCTGATAACGCCGTGCTAGGCGTAGCTCACTTAAGTATTCATCTGCTTCTTCAATATTTTTATTGCCATACTCCATCACAATATCTAACAACGCCTGTTCAACATCTTTTGCCATCCGTGATGCATCACCACAAACATAAAGATAAGCCCCTTGCTGTAACCATTGCCAAACCTCATTACCACGTTCACGCAATTTATCTTGTACATAAACTTTATGTGCTTGATCCCGAGACCATGCTAAATCGATATAAGTTAACAAACCGCTTTTAACATAACGTTGCCATTCCACTTGATAGAGAAAATCTTCTACAAAATGAGGATTACCAAAAAATAACCAGTTTTTACCTGTTGCAGCGTCATTTTCACGCTGTTGCATAAAACCTCTGAAAGGAGCAATACCTGTACCAGGGCCAATCATAATGACAGGTGCGCTGTCATCTTCAGGGAGACGAAAATGCACATTCTTTTCGATAAAAACATTAACGCTATCGCCTTCTTTCAAGCTATCCGCTAAAAAACCAGAGGCACCACCAGTATAAGCACGGGAGTTAACGTCATAGCGTACGACACCTAAAGTGAGGTGTACTTCGTCCTCAACTTCTTGTTGTGACGATGCAATAGAGTAAAGACGAGGAGTAAGTGGACGTAAAATATCAACAAAATCTTGTGCATTGGGTTGAGCACAATATTGGCGCACCATCTCATTAATAGGGTGTTTTTCTGCATATTGCTGAAGCTGGGTTTTATCAGCCACCAATGACAATAGCTCTTCATGGCGAGTCAATTGAGCATAGGCTTTTACGATAGGAGCGCTATTTTGAGTGAGTTCACAATGGTGCAGTAACGCTTCTTTTAAGGTGAATGTTTGAGATTTTAACGTGACAGATTCATCCCCCTTTAGCCACAATAAAGCAATAAGTTCATCAACCTTTTCGGGTGAGTTATTAAACCAAACGCCCAGCGCATCACCCGGTTGGTATTGCAAATCAGAACCTTCAAGGCTGATTTCAAGATGGCGAATATCTCTATCTGAATTCCTGCCTGTGATTTTTTGATTAGTCAGTAATGTGGCAGTAAAAGGCGCATCGCGATGATAAATAGAGGTCTCAATCGTATCCGTCGTGCCTGATTGTGTTTGTTGTAATACCTGAGTGGATTGCTCGGGTATTCTATTTTTTAAAATATCAGTAAGCTGTTTTATCCATTTATCTGCAACGGCTTGATATTCAACATCGGCATCAACTCTTGGTAATAAACGTGTTGCACCCAGTTGTGCTATTCGCTCATCAAAGTCTTTTCCTGCCTTACAGAAATGCTCATATGAAGCATCACCTAAGCTAAATACTGCATAAGCCGTTTCTTTCATTTCAGCAGCTTTTTTAGAGTTCAGATATTTATAAAAAGCTATCGCTTCTTCAGGTGGTTCTCCTTCACCTTGCGTTGATGCGATGATGATCAAGGTTGTGGCTTTATGGATCTGCTTAAATTTATATTCACTTGCAGAATACAGCCCTACATTCAATTTATTTTCAACGAGCTTGTCTCGTAACTGTTCTGCAAGGTGACGCGCATTACCAGTTTGAGAAGCTGAGATCAATGTAATGGTTTCCTGCTCTGGTACCTGTACTGAAGTAACCGTTGCCGATGTAGATACGACAGATGGATTAAGCTGCCCCCATAAATAGCCAGATAACCATGCAATTTGCGCGGTTGAGAGATCTTTTGTTGCATCCTGTAATTTACTCAATTGCTCCGGTGTTAATGGAAGCATTGATAATAATGGAGGTTGATTGCTCATTTATCCTGCCTTAAAAAAGCGAAGCACTTATCTGTGCTTTATTGTTTTTTGATAATATTTCTAATATTGAGAGGGTATCTCACGACTAGAAGGTGAATTAAAGACCTGTTGGCTCTATCTAATAACCTTAAATGCTAAATTTATTTATTGGTTTCCTTTATCGATATAATAGATAAGCAATAATGAAGATAATAAGTGATTAAGATTAACGGAGATTAGGCGTGGAACGCTAAATCGGCTACACTGATAGCGTTCGTTCTATCTGTTTCTTTTTTACTAATTAAGTCAAGAGAGTTTTGATGACAACCACCATCTTTAAAGATTTTCAGTTTGAAGCCGCCCACCATTTGCCACATGTTCCTGAAGGCCACAAATGTGGGCGTCTTCATGGGCACTCTTTCCTTGTTAGATTAGAACTAACCGGTGAAGTTGACGCACATTCAGGTTGGCTTATTGATTTTGCTGATGTGAAAGCCGCATTTAAACCTACTCTTGAGCGTCTAGATCACTATTATCTTAATGAAATTGAAGGGCTAGAAAATCCGACCAGCGAAGTGCTGGCAAAATGGATTTGGCAACAAGTAAAACCGTCATTGCCATTATTATCTGCGGTGATGGTGAAAGAGACGTGTACAGCAGGATGTATTTATCGCGGTGAGTAAATTGGTTTTAACATAAAACCGTGATCACCTAAAAGAAAATCAGCCTTTTATTGGCTGATTTTTTTATATTAAAGATGCGATCACGCAATATTTAAATACTTATGCGTTTGCATCGAGAAACGCCAATTACGTTCAATACAAGTTTTAATACATAATGCCGTCGCACGCTCCTTACAACTTATGGGTTGTAAAGCAACAACAGGTGCTGGGTGTTCTGTGCGTAATGTCAGTAAGGCATCCAACGCTTCAATATCTTTTTCACGCCCAACGGGATGTTTTATCTCATTGGCTCGATTTATTGCACTGGGTAATACTGTAAATCCCCCTTTCATGCCTACTTTTGGAGAAAGTGTCACCCATGTTTTCTCACTACATAAAATATCGTGAGTACCACTGGTTTCTATCTGGCAGGCAAAACCCGCTTGCTCAAGTCCTTCTGTTAAAGGACGTAAATCATATAAACAAGGCTCACCGCCTGTGATAACCACATGTTTTGCACTATAACCCTGCTGTTGGAAAAGTGATAAAATCTGAGCAACGCTGGCTTCTCCCCAAGCATCGCTTTCTTGCGTTTTAATAGGAATATCGCCAAGAGGCACTTTTTTTTCGTCTTCTTTTTCCCAAGTATGTTTGGTATCACACCAACTACAACCGACAGGACAACCTTGTAATCGAACAAAAAGTGCAGGAACGCCAGTAAAAACACCTTCACCCTGTAAGGTTTGAAACACTTCATTAATGGGGTATTGCATAAGAAACTCTGATATCCAATGAATGCTGATGATTATTACAGATAACTATCTCACCGTAAGAGGCTTTATGATAAGGTACATGGTTTGTTTTGAATAGCTAACGTGCGAGAAGACACTGAAAAAGAGGATAGCGTTCCTCCGTTGGACAGAGATGGGAATACTTTAGATGCAAAAAGAGAATCAACTTTCACGAGGATTATCAGGGCGGCACATTCGTTTCATGGCGCTAGGCTCTGCAATCGGTACAGGTTTATTTTATGGCTCTGCGGCTGCCATTGAGAAAGCGGGCCCAGCTGTATTGCTTGCTTACCTTATTGGTGGTGCTGCAGTATTTATGGTGATGCGTGCATTAGGTGAAATGGCAGTTCATCACCCAGTTGCTGGCTCTTTTTCACAATATGCAAGCCATTATATGGGGCCTTTAGCCGGCTTCTTAACAGGTTGGAACTACGTTTTTGAAATGCTGATTGTCTGTTTAGCCGACGTCACGGCATTTGGTTTCTATATGAAACTTTGGTTCCCAGATGTTGATCAATGGATATGGGTATTAGGAATAGTTTGTTTTATCGGCGCCTTAAACCTTTGCCATGTGAAGATATTTGGTGAAATGGAGTTTTGGCTTTCTATCGTTAAAGTCACTGCCATTATTGCCATGATAATTGGTGGTGTTGTCATTATGATGTATGGCTTTGGCCAACAAACCGAACATCCTATTGGTATTTCTAACTTATGGGAATTTGGTGGTTTTATGCCAAATGGTATTGAAGGGGTTATCGCCTCGCTTGCCATTGTGATGTTTGCGTTTGGAGGGATTGAAGTCATTGGTATTACCGCCAGTGAAGCTAAAGATCCTGAAAAAACCATTCCTAAAGCGATCAATGCCGTACCGTTTCGTATCTTATTATTCTATGTACTGACGATTTTCATTCTGATGTGCATTTTCCCTTGGCAGCAAATTGGCCATAACGGCAGCCCATTTGTACAAATTTTCTCAAATCTAGGGATCAATTCAGCGGCAAACATCTTAAACCTTGTGGTTATCACAGCCGCAATTTCTGCGATCAATAGTGATATCTTCGGTGCTGGTCGTATGATGTACGGTATGGCGCAAGAAGGACAAGCACCAAAATCCTTTATGAAACTCACCCGTAATGGTGTGCCTTGGATGACCGTGCTAGTGATGTCTGTTGTGCTGTTACTGGGAGTGGTACTTAACTACCTCATCCCAGAGCAGATCTTCGTTTTAATCGCCTCTATTGCGACATTTGCAACAGTTTGGGTGTGGTTAATGATTTTACTTTCTCAAGTTGCTATGCGTCGTAAGATGAGCGCAGATGAAGTGAAAACACTTAAATTCCCAGTACCACTATGGCCTGTTGCACCAGCACTGACTATCGTCTTTATGGCGTTTGTTATTGCAATCTTAGGCTATTTTGAGTCAACACGAATGGCATTGGTTGTCGGTATGGTATGGGTGGCTATTTTAACGGTTGGCTACTATGTGGGTATCAAACCAAGAATGAACCAGAAATAAATCACGTTTCTGTGTTAAACAATGAAGGCTGTGAAATATTCACAGCCTTTTCTTTATCTATATCACTGTTCACTTTCTATTCTTTGATTATTTTCTCCAATAATCTGCAGTGTTCTTAATACAATGGTTAATCCTTTTAACGTATCAGGATTTTTTAATAATGAAAAAGTTGAACCTAATGTATATTTTTTATCTTG
This sequence comes from Proteus alimentorum, assembly GCF_002607735.1. Classification (GTDB taxonomy): domain Bacteria; phylum Pseudomonadota; class Gammaproteobacteria; order Enterobacterales; family Enterobacteriaceae; genus Proteus; species Proteus alimentorum. The sequence continues at coordinate 2,690 of NZ_NBVR01000024.1, read as the reverse complement.
ATAAATAGATTCTTTCTTTGCCATATTAAACGCTGTACTTAATTCCCACACTGGTATCATTGTTTCTTCAAAAGCAACAGAAAGTTTTTCAACGGTAGCATTATCCATAATATCAATTGAGTCTGAAATTAAAGATAATAAATCGACGATATTATCAAAGCGCTTTAATGCTAATAATGGTCTTGCTTTTTCTAATAAATGTTGAAGGTGTATTTTATCTTCCTGTGACAACAGTTGGATCTCTGCTGGGTTTAAATTATTTTCACTCATTATTGTATTCCCTATAATAATCCTCTAACGGTTGCCCAATATAAACCTCGGTTATAACTATTACGCAGTAACCCACCCAGTTTTGTTGGTGGAGTAGGAATTACGTCATGTTTATAGTCATACTGTAATGGCATACCTGCTGATAGCCCCATCTGTGCAACTGCTTGTACTCGTCCATCATAAATTGCAGCAGGATAACCGTAACGAAGCTCACCACAAATATTGTTTGCAATCACACCAGCTTGGTTATGACAACTACCACCGGCCTTACTAATCGGTAAATCAACCGTATCACCAAGAACATACACTTGATTTAATCCATAGACTTGCAATGTTTCAGGATCAGTCGGTAACCAGCCTTCACCATTATTATGTTCACTCAAACCGGTATTACGGATCGCCTCAACGGCAGTAATAGGCGGTGTACTCATAAGGATATCAAATGGCTCTGCCTCACCTTCTTTTGAGTAAGCGATTTTCTTATCAGGATCAACATGGCTCAATGTAAAGCCTCGCTTAGCTTTAATATTTCGCTCAGAGAATACCGCAGGAAGAACCTCACAAACCTCTTGTTGCATAAACAGACAATTTCTTAGAAGTTGAGCAACCGTAGGATAGGTATAAACAATTTCAATATTACTTCTCACCCGACGCTGGCGAAGAAGTTCATCCAGCATCAATGTGGTTTCCATTGGCGCGATCCCGCATTGATGAGGTACATTGGGTGTTTCAGGGAAACTAACCGTAATAAATACACGACCTTTTTCAATTTTAGCTAATTTATCAGCAAGTGTTCTAGCTGCTTCATATTGATAAAAATGATTTCCCGCTTCTTTTAAGCCTTCAATTCTATGAGGACTAGGAACACAACCTGTTGCTAATACTAAAAAGTCATAGTTGTATTTTTTATTAGATTCGCAATAAATAACTTTATTATTAAAGTCAAAACGTTCTGCTTTATCAATAACAAATTCAATTTCAGGTCTTAATAAACTTCTTTCTGATCGCATTAGCTCTTCTTTTAAAAAAAGATTAAATGCAATATACATAAATGCAGGTTTGTAATAATGATTAGGATTATCTGAAATAAGCGTGATTTTAATTTTATTTGAAAAGATTTCTTCATTTAATTTTTTAGCCAGGATATTAGCAAGAATAGTTCCGCCGGTACCACCGCCAATAATAACTATATTTTTTGTTGGCATTTTATTTCCTATATCTAGTGATATTAGATAGACAAAAAAAGTATAGTAAAAGGCATTAATATAACAAATAGATTAAATAGATAGATAAATCACCTATAAAATAATATATCTAATTGATAAATGATATAATCACTTACTAATAAAATGTCGCAATTAAAGGATGATGATCGGATGCATCAGTGATTAAAACTTCAGCTTTATTCAACGATAATCCTCGATAAAAAATATAATCCAAAGGTTTACCAAAGGCTTTTGTACGACAATCGTTATCAAAAATAACTTCTTTAAGTCTTAACGTTCTTGCAAAACGTTTTAATACATTGACTCTTGGGCGACTCCACGCATTAAAATCACCCGCTAAAATAACAGGCCCTTTATGATGCATGATATGAACAGATAAATTGCTCAATTGACGCTGATAAACATCGACACCAAAACTAAAATTAATAGCATGTACATTAATGACCATTAAATGATCACCCGTAATTAACGGATATACTGTAATTAACGCTGATTTAGGCAGTCGTAAAAACGGCTCTTTCTCTCGGAGAGGACAACAATAGATAGGATGGGAACTGGATAATGTCATCACACCCGCTGGGTGTTGTTGAAAAGCTAATGCGGGAACTTGATCTGCAATTAAATGATGAGTTCCAGCAAAACGTACAAGCTCTGGTGTGGTTTGTGCTTCTTGCAACAAAAGCAAATGCGTATCTGTTGAGAGCGTTTCCAACATATTACGCCAATTGAGTCGTTGCTGTTTATAGATATTCCAAACTGCAATTTTTAGAGTGCCTTCTGTGTAGAGAGGCATTCCGATAGGTAGTGTATCCCTTCTTTCACTTAAAGGCGGGCTGGGTTCAATCCTCTCAACAGGTTGACCTGCCACAAAACGCACTGAATAAGTCGGTTTTTTCGCCATTAGCAACCTCAGATAAACAGCAAGATATCTTGCTATAACTAAAGTATACCAAAGGCAAGCTTCTCTCTCACCCTTTAAAAGGACGCTATAATCAACAAAAACAATTATTTTTATACATAATAGTCATATTTACTTAAAATTATCTGATTAATTTATTTCTTATTCTAAATTTTAAGCAAAAAAAAACCTAAGTCGTTAGACTTAGGTTTCTTAATGTTGGCGGAACGGACGGGACTCGAACCCGCGACCCCCTGCGTGACAGGCAGGTATTCTAACCAACTGAACTACCGCTC
>NZ_NBVR01000034.1 GCF_002607735.1 Proteus alimentorum | reverse complement strand
TTGGTAGAGCAACTGACTTGTAATCAGTAGGTCACCAGTTCGACTCCGGTAGCCGGCACCATATAAGAACCCGTTATCTCGTAAGAGATAGCGGGTTTTTTCTTTGGGCAATTTTAATATTGAAATTGATATATTAAAAAACACCCCAAAGTTGGTATCTAACTTTTGGGATACAGTTCTAAAATTGTGGTGTTTTGTGTATTACATGATCACCAACCCATCACGGACCAATTAAATACTCGACCCAAAATTTTCACTTCTTCTAATGTAGAACGCTCATCTGGGTAATCAATAGTATTATAGCTACGGATGATAATGGTGTTATTGGGAAGTCGATGTAGGATTTTGATCCTCAAAAGATCGCCTTGTTGAATAGCATAAATACCGCCATCAACAATTTTTGTATGTCCTGTACTAATAGTTACAATCGAACCATCAGGAATAACAGGGGACATACTGTCACCATGAACTTTAAAAGCAACGGCATCACTAGGTTGAACGCCATAGCGATTAAATGTAGAACGAGAAAATCTCAATAATTCCACCTTTTGATTATCAGTGGTACAACTTCCGAAACCTGCCGCTAATTCAATCGTAGTATAGAAGGGGATCTCGACTTCATCTCGTTCTATTGGTGTATTATTGTCCCAATCATCAACGGGTGTCATTTCATTTACAGAAACACCATCGTTTCTTTTTGCTCCTCGCCCGTATTCTAACCATTCTGCTCGAACATCGAGCCATTGGCTTAATGCTAAGATATTTGTTGGATCGGGAATTGATTCACTGTTTAGCCATTTCCATACTGCTGGAGCACTGACTTTTATTCCCTGCTCAGCGAGTGCATCTGTAATTCTTTTACCTAACCCACGTCCTGCAATTCCTGAATCTAAGCAAGCTTCCTGAAGCCTTTTTGTGAACTCCGTTTTATTATCATTTTTAACCATTAGTTAATTTCCTTTGCGGCTTGACGTCATTTTGGTTAAAATATAACATTAACCGTTAGTTAATAAAAGGGCGAAAAGTACAAAAAAGTAACTAAATAAACCAATGCAAGAGTGGTAAGTAAAAATCACGTTGAGATAACGCCGTAAAATGCGGGTGATTTAGATGCATAAATGCCATGCCTTGTCGTGGTACATGGATGACCAATGAGTCGTGATAGGAAATCAAAAGGAGCATTAAATGAGACTAGCAGACTTACCTAAATATTTTTCACCAAAAAGTATTGTATTAAGTGATGTAAGAACTGTTAAAGCGGTAGATTCACTTTCAGTAACCGATGTGATGACATCAATTAGCCTTGCTACGCGAAAAGGGCGTATGGGAATAGAACTGTTTTTAGCTAAACATAGTATTAGTAACCCAAGCGAAGCGATAGAAAGCCTTTACCAATATGCATTAACGCAAGCTTATCAATATAAAGCGATTGATAAATTAACTGAAAACGATAAAGCCAAAGTTTTACATATTATTGCTAATTATGCTTTTCAAGATTACGCAAGAAGTGCCGCAAGTAAGAAAGCGTGTCCTGATTGCAGTAATGGATTTATTGAAGTTGACATTTTTACTACCAAAAACTATACCTCAAAATCTGTTAAAGGGGTTGAGCGAAATCTTAAAGATGAGCGTAACGTTAAACCAAAAAATAAGATTTCTTACCGTGACGTGAGAGAGACAACTCACGTTGTTTGTCTTACATGTAAGGGGAAAGCTGAAATTCGTTTAGCATGTCGTTGCCATGGACGTGGCCAAGTTTTAGATAAAAAAGAGAGTGAAAAGCAGGGGATATCTGTTTTCAAACCTTGCAATCAATGTTCAGGACGCGGGTATCCTCGTTTAAAATTCAGCGAAGTATTAGAGCAAGTACAAACGGTAGTGAATGTTTCTAAAACCATTGCGTACAGTAACTATAAGCCGTTATTTGAACATTTAGTTGAAGAATGCTTTAAAGAAGAGTCCTTGTCAGAAAAAATTCTGCAAGAAGTTACTGTGAGGTGATAATTTTCTCTATTTATTTTTTTTGGTAGAATATCGTTATTGACTTTCAGGAAAAACAAGCATACCATAACTCCAAAGTGAGAGATTTGTATCTAAAGACCTCACAACAGAATATAAATAGCCTCACTTTTGAAGTGGGGCTTTTTTGTATCTCAATTTTCTTAACTAATATAAATTAACGATATTTGTTAAATTTTATCTTCAATGGAAGACCACTATGTGGTCTTTTTTATATCCGCCATTTATCTAATTAGATAAATAAAACATAAAAATACTCATGTTAAAACAGTACTTAAATTTAAGTACTGTGGATGAGTATATTATTTATTACAGTTCCTCCTATTGGAGGTAAGCCATGAGAAACAATGAAAGAAAATCCAGATCTATGGGAACAGATATTTATTGTTCTTTCTTCAATGAAAGAGCAAGGAATATCAGCCTCTCTCGCTGGAGGAATGGCTATTCTTCGAGGTTTATATAACGGCGGAGGATGGAAAAAAACCTCTATAGATGGGCTGATGTGTGCAATGTTTGCTTGGTTTATTAAAGATATTCTAATTTTATTTAATATTAATCATGAGTTTGCTTACTTAGCCAGTGTGTTTATTGGCTATGTCGGAGTAGATTCCGTGAGTAAGCTCCTTAAAGGAAGAGCAGGAGTTAAAAATGGCTAAAATAGCACGAGGTGAACGTAATAATAATCCTGGTAATATTCGACACGGTTCGAAATGGCGAGGATTATCCATTGAGCAAGCAGACAGAGAATTTTGCCAATTTGTTTCACCAGAATATGGAATACGAGCTATCTACAAATTATTACAAACGTACCAAAAAAAATATGGTTTAAATACCATTAAAACCATTATCAATCGTTATGCTCCACCTAACGAAAATAATACAGCAGGCTATATTAGCCGAGCCTCAAAAGAAATTGGTGTTGAGGCCGATAACTTAATTAATACACAATTAAAAAATGTTACTATTCCTTTAGCCGTAGTGATTGTTAATATTGAACTTGGCTACCAACCTTATTCAGAAAAAGTTTTTGAAGACGCTTGGTTGTTATTATGAGTTTTTTATCAAAAACAATGGTAATAGCAATTTTATGTCTAGGTATAGGATTGCTTTGGTTAATTGATAAAAACCAATTCTTGAAACAGGAATACAATAATATTAATCAATCTCTTATTCTGCAGATTGCAGAGAATAAAGATTATCAATTACGAATAAATCAGCTTAATCAACTTGATAATCGCCATTTACAGGAACTTGTTCATGCAAAAAAAGAAATTGATCAGTTGCGTGATATTAGTGAGCGTACTCCTGAGCGGGTGTATATCAAAGCAGAATGTCCTAAAGTCTCAGCCTCTTCCACCGCCGGCCTGGTTGATGCAAACACCGCCAGACCTACTGACACCGCTATCCGAAATTATTGGATACTCAGAGAACGAATTGCGCAATCAGAACAGATTATTTTAGTCTTACAAGATTATATTCGGCAGGAGTGTATTCAATAATCGATGTTCTTGTTTACTCTATAGTATTTTCATGAGAATAGTTGTATTTAAAAATAAGTTATTAAGGAATAATTGATTACAATGTTTTACTATTTTATCAAACAAAAAAACAATGCATTATAATGTGTTGAAATAAAAAACCATCTAGAAATAGATGGTTTTTGAAGTTACTTTATTATTATTATCAATTTCAATCGGAATATAGTAATTCACATCTTTTACTAAAGGAATTGGCTTATAAGCTAAGCTAGAAACCGGATATTCCTCTTTAAAAATATACTCCTCAATATCGGGTGATCCTTTCTTTCTAGGTATGTTTAACTTTTTAAGTAAAATACCATAAATATTATAGATAATATCTTTATACTCTAATGTCAGTAATTTTTCAGGGATCGTGAATTTAAGATATTTAGCATTCTCAATATGTGCTTTATGCAAAAATTGTGTGTTATATATTTCAGGCTTATCTTCCATCATAGTTGCATATTTTATCGTTAATTCATTATTTTTCTTAGATAAAATATTATGTAAAGCATAAACCCGATCATGTTTGTAAAGCGCATTTTGAAAGAACACTTTCCAGTACTCTTCTCGTGACTTTTCTGTACTAAAATTCCAATCGATTGCATTGGCTTTATAGGTGTGATCTATTCCCGTTAAAGAGAGAGAATCAATCGTGACGATTTCGATATCTAAATTAAAACCACTAAATTTTCTCAACGGTAATGTAAAACCGTGAGCCTGCCAATTCTCTTTTCTACGATAATTATAAGGCGTCATATTAAACAGCTTTTTAAACGCTCTTGAGAAAGTTTGTTGCGAGTCAAAGCGATATTTTAATGCAATATCAAGTAGTGGCGTTCTTTGTAAGCGTAACTCAACGGCAGCACAAGAAAGTCGTCTTGCTCGAATATAAGACGCTAATGTTAGTCCCGTTTGCTCTTTAAACATGCGTTGAAGATGCCATTTGGAATATCCTGATTTTTGCGAAACATTCTCAAGTTTTAGATCTTTTTCTAAATTTTCTTCAATCCAATAGATAATATCTGTAATGACATTTTCACTAAACATATTCTAGCTCTAATTAAAAATTTATTATTGGTGATAGTAAATAATATGCGTATCTAACCAAATTACATAAGATACTGTAATGAAATTAAGCTTGATTGTAAATTTATAAAAATATTTACTTTAATCTTGGGTTTTAAAATGACGCTCTATTTCAATAAACTAAGTATTAATTATAACATGCTGATATTATTTGATAAGGTTGTAATTGGTCGAATAAAATAACGAGCAATTAAATATTCTTTTTTAGATAAAATCTAAGCTAAAAGTGTTATTTTTGAAGAGTAATTAATATATTTATTTAAGAATAGAAACATAAATAGCTATTATTCTAATTTAATAGAATATAACTACTGTTATTAAGTTTAAATGAAAAAATTAACTAAAAATAGAGAAGATAAGTGCCATAGGAAAGCTAAGAGGCCAGGTTAAGGCGATTAATAATGCACTTAAAAGGCGCATGGCTAGGCTAGGATCTTTAGTTAAAAAGAAAGTAATAATAAACGATATTACAGCCCCAATAAGGTAGCTTATTCCAATAATAGAGATAGCAGACATAACAGATCATTCAGTAAATAGACTGCAACAATTGTACTCCAAAATTGTTAAAGAAACAGAGGAATAGGGCAAACTTTTCAATAAATGTCATTACTAATGTGCAAATTTTAAACATTCATCTCATTTTTGATCTCTGGTTTCTTTTAGGGGTAATCACACAAGATAGTAACAAGGTTAAAGCTGAAAAATCAAAAAATGAAATGTAATTTATTGATTTAAAATATTATTTATAACAATCTTTATTGTCTTTAAAAGATGCTTATTAAAAAATAGAACAAAACGGTATAGATCTTTTTTAGTGGTTTCACTATAAAAATTAAAATTTTTAAATGCTGATTTTTAAGGCAGGATAGTGATGCAGAGATAAATTTTATGTTTGTAAAATGTGCAAGCTAATTATATTTCATCATGATATCGACAGAATGTAACAAATGGGATGAATGCCATTTTATACATACTTGTAGATAAATTGGCTTATGGATGGCGCGACTTAATGGATTTAAGCGTTAGCTAGGAAGCATTTAAAATCCCCTTTTAAGAATTGAAAAGGGGATTTATTTTTTTATGTTCTTTTCGGATAGGGGTTAATAGCCGTGGCTATATCAAAATGGTAATTTACCCAAGTAGTACCCCGTCAATGACGTTTATTTTGATAAAAATAAACGCTGTTTTGATTAATAAACAACTAGCGTGGTAGTTTTTATGATCCCTTATCAGTCAACTCTGACGTTTTGGTTTGAAGAATGCACACCAGAGCAATGGTTTAAGAAAGATACTCAGTTTGATAAAGAAATTAACCGCAGATTTGGTGAATTATGTTTAAGTGCGAGTCGTGGCGAGCTGGCATCATGGAGAGAAACGATAGAAGGGCGCTTAGCTGAGATTATTATTCTTGATCAGTTCTCACGTAATATTTGGCGCGATACGCCAAAAGCCTTCGCCCAAGATAATATGGCATTAATCTTAGCGCAAGAAGCTATTCGGTTACCTGAATATCTGACATTAACCCCCGTTAAACGTAAGTTTATGATCATGCCATTTATGCATTCAGAATCACCTAAAATTCATCAAGATGCAGTTATCTTGTTTTCTCAACTTAATGATGAAAATACTTATCAATATGAACTAAGACACAAAGAAATTATTGATAAATATGGTCGTTATCCTCATCGTAATGAAATTTTAGGTCGAACATCTACACCAGAAGAATTAGATTTTTTACAGCAACCAGGCTCTTCATTCTAAAAAAAATGCATACCTTTTCAGGTATGCATTTTTGTTTCTTTTCTATGATTGATTAATCAACCATAACATCCAGATCACATTGTAATATGCCATAAATTATAGAAGGCGATACGACCTGATAATTCGGCAATAATCACTGCGGCTGCACAAGTGGCTAGCGTCATTTTTGATGCTTGCGCTTTTACTGCAGTAAATCCTACGATAACCACACCTAATGCTAATACGGCTAATTGGAATCCCCAAAATAGAGATTGATCAGCGCTGAGTTCTGGGCCTGTAAAGCCAAGGAAGCTAACATAACCAGAGCGAGTAGCAAAAGTAATAATGGCACCGATAATAAAGGATAATGCGCCTAAACGTCTTGCACCTGTTGCCATTGCTAATACACCACCGCCAACTAATAGCGTCATCCAAAATTGTAATGTGGTGTAGTTTGTGTTCCAGTTAGCAATTGTAGGAATATGATAAATTTGTGGAATTGACCAAACAAATGCTAGACCAAAAACAACAGTAAGTAGGTTACAAATTTCACGTAAGCCCTTCCATTTTTTCATCACAGTGAGTGCAACAGTGGCAAAAGCAAAACCTGTAAACACACCACTTAAAAACGCTTCGTTACTCATTGGAGAACGACCAACGCCTAAGAGCATATTGAAAAAACGTAATGGCTGACCAACGTGTAACCCACCAATACTTAAGCCAATTAATGTTAAGATCAGGGCTAAAATATTAGCATTACGCAGTTGGTTTTCATCAATTTGACCTAATTTTTTACTGATATAAGCAATAAGAAACAGACCTGCTGCTGACGAACCTAAAACAGTAAAAAAGACTAGAGGAAGTTCATGCATGGTTTATACCTCCGCCGCATTTTGAACTGAGCCGGTTTTATCACCAGAAGGTTTCGCTTCTTTGTGTGCTTTGATCACGATATTTGGATTGGTTAAGCTAGGATCAGGCATTGGTGCGATACCACATTCAGTACCGTGTTTTGCTCTGATCACTTCAATATCATCAAAATCAAGTGCACGTTGAGGACAAGACTCAACACAAACCGGTTTCATGCCTTGTGCTACACGTTCGTAGCAACCGTCACACTTAGACATGAGTTTTTTCTTCTCATCGAATTGTGGTGCACCATAAGGGCAACGTAATTCGCAATAACGGCAACCAACACAAATATCTTGGTTAACAACCACTAAACCATCTTCTTCACGTTTATGCATAGCGCCAGTTGGGCAACCTGCAACGCAAGTAGGATTTGAGCAATGGTTACAAGAAATGGATAAATAATAACTATAGATATTTTGTGTCCAGATCCCGTCTTGTTTTGCCCAGCTACCACCACCGTATTCATAAACACGACGGAATTTAGGGCCTAAATCTAAATCTTTTTCATCCTTGCAACTGACTTGACAAGTTTTACAGCCAGTGCATTTAGTGGAGTCAAAATAAAAACCATATTGCTTCATGAGTTAACTCCTTATGCACGTTTCACTTCAACAAGGTTTGTATGTTGTGGATTTCCTTTAGCAAACGGCGATGGGTGCCAGCTTGTTAATGTATTAATACATCCACCTGTATCTACACCTGTTGTATCAAGTGAACGCCATGCACCTTGCGGTACTGCAATCACACCAGGTAATACACGATCTGTCACTTTGACGAGAATATTTAAACGACCACGAGCATTATAAATCTCAGCAATATCGCCAGATTTTAATCCGCGTTCAGCTGCATCAATTGGGTTTAACCAGAATTGATGAGGAATAGCTTCACGTAACATGGCAACGTTATAGTAACTTGAGTGAACGTGGCCTTTATCGTGGAAACCAGTCATTTGCAGAGGGTATTTCTCTTTAAGCTTAACGTTTTCAACACCTTCTTCATTTTTACAATATTCTGGAATTGCAGGGATACGATCGCCTTCTGGTAAAACCCAGCCATCGGTATCTTGCATTAGTTTTTCAGAATATATTTCAATTTTACCTGACGCTGTTTTTAAAGGATTAGCGATAGGATCTTGACGGAATGCTTCAAGTGCAACGTATTGATTACGGTTAGGTAATTTACGATCGATAATTCCTACATCATTAGTTTCTGCGAATGTCGGCAGCGCTGGGTTTTTCTCACGCATTTGGTTATAGCAATATTCAATCCACTCTTCGTAAGTACGTCCTTCAGTGAATTGCTCTTTGGTACCCATCTTTTCTGCAATGTCGGTTAAGACATCATAACAAGGGCGGTTTTCCCAAAGTGGTTTAATTGCATTTTGTAAACGGACGACGTAGTGGTAAGCACCACTTGCGTAAGAGTTATTAATAAGATCGTTTGTCTCAACCGTTGTCACATCAGGCAGTAAGATATCAGCGTATTTTGCAGATGGCGTCATGTGGTTATCCCACACCAAAATAAACTCACATTTTGATTCATCTTGCAGTAAATCATGCGTTTTATTCAAGTCAGCGTGTTGGTTACCAATCACGTTACTGGAATAACACCACATAAATTTAATACCCGTATCGAGTTTATCTTTATTTCTGACGCCCGCATTTTTGCTGGTAAGTTGTTCACCACGAGCAATGGCTTCAGACCACATAAATGTTGGGATCAAGGTCTTAACTGGGTTAGGCAGAGCAAAGCTTGCAACTGGATAAGCCACGTTACCGCCCCAACAACCTGTATTTGTACCAGGACGACCAATATGGCCAGACATTAATGGTAGCATCATAATAGCACGACATGCTTGCTCACCATTTGAAGTACGCTGAATACCCCAACCTTGAGAGATCCACGCAGCTCTTGCACCGCCAATTTCACGTGCTAATTGAATAATACGTGCAACAGAAATACCCGTTAATTGACTTGCCCACTCAGGTGTTTTTGCAATGCCATCAGGGCCATTACCTAAAATGTAATCTTTATAAGAGCCATTTTCAGGTGCTGATGCAGGTAATGTTTGTTTATCCCAACCGACACAATATTCACGTAAGAAATCTTCATCAGTGATGCCTTCTTGGATCATCACATAGCCTAATGCAGCGACTAACGCCGCATCAGTACCCGGATAAATTGGGATCCATTCTGCACCTAATGTTGTCACACTGTCGGTACGACGAGGATCAATGATGATAACTTTACTTTTGCTCTTATCTAACGCATTTAACGTTTCATAGAACTGACCACCACCAGACATACGTGTTTCAGCAAGGTTATGACCAAACATCACGACTAAGTCTGAATTCTCAATTTCTGTTAACAGTGATTCCAGCATGTCGCCATAAACATAAGGCACAATACCCGTTAATTGAGAGTACGAATAAGTACCATAGTCACTTAAAAAGCCACCAACAGTGCTTAATAAGCGTTTACATGCAGTTCTACCGTGTAAGTTTGCACCTGTAGAACCTGTACCATATTGGTAGTAAATGGACTCATTACCGTATTTTTCGATGGTATATTTTAACTTTTCCGCGATGATTGAAGTGGCTTCATCCCAAGAAATACGCTCAAATTTACCTTCACCACGCTTACCAACACGCTTCATTGGGTATTTTAAACGATCTGGGTTATACGTTTTCCAACGTACAGAACGACCACGTAGACACGGACGAATTTGGTGAAGACCAAATGTTGAATCGTCATACATAGTTTCATTAGAAATACGACGAATAACACCATCTTTCACATGAACTTTTAATGGACAACGGCTACCACAGTTCACTAAACATGCACTGTATTTGATAGTTTCAGAAGTCTCATCAGGACGAATACCCTGGGGAGTTTGAGCATTAGCAGAGAATGGTAATGAAACCGTCCCTGCAACAGCGGCAGCACCAGAAATAACGGCTGCAGACTGAATGAATCCACGCCGACTCATTTCAGTAATAGAAATATTATTTTTAATTTTTGACATTGACATTACCCTAACATTTTTCACAACAAGTAAAGTTGTATATATATGTTAAGTTATAACCCTTCTACCTATAATGATTTATATCAATATAAAAAATGTTAATAACGTTATATAAAAAAATAACTATTAAACAAATGGTTACAATTTCTGATTAATACCACTTTAGTGGTAAATTAAATATCAAATAAATAGGAATCAACAATCGATCGATATATAAAAAATAACATAACGATTTTTATTAATATATAGAAAAACAAGAATGTTAACATGATAACAAAATAAAAAATTAAAAATATTTGTTAATAAGAAAAGTAAAAAAGAAGAATAATTCTCCTTTTTTACTTAATACGAAAATGATTTATTGCGGATTATTTTCGACAGGAAATCTGAGTGCTCTTACATCATTTCCAGTTGGAGATTGGTGAACCCTTAAGCCGAATTGAGGTAAAATAGCAAAAATATGATCAAATATATCAGATTGAATCGCCTCGTATTGAACCCATACAGTGGTATTCGTAAAGGCGTAAATTTCAATGGGAAGTCCATCCGAGGTGGGGGCTAACTGTCTTACCATAATCGTCATTTGCTTATGAACGTTAGGATGGTTTTTTAAATAAGCTTCAACATACGCACGGAAGGTTCCAATATTGGTCATGCCACGTTGGTTTAATGGTGTTTGACATTCATTTCCCAAGGTTGCATTGAATTGATTAATTTCACTTTCCTTATTTTTTATATAAGGTGCTAACAAGTGAGCTTTTTCCAGATCATCAAGTTGTTTTTTATCTAAAAAATGGATGCTGTTAATATCAAGAGCAAGACTTCGTTTAATACGACGCCCCCCTGATTTTGTCATTGCTTGCCAGTTTTTAAAGGAATCTGAAATTAAAGAATAAGTTGGAATAGTCGTAACTGTATTATCCCAATTGCGCACTTTAACGGTTGTTAAGCTAATATCAATGACGGCACCATCAGCACCATATTTAGGCATTTCTAGCCAATCACCAAGGCTTATCATGTTGTTTGCAGATAATTGAATACCAGCGACTAATCCCATAATAGGATCTTTAAATACCAACATTAATACCGCCGTCATGGCGCCTAAACCACTGAGTAAAATAAGGGGGGATTTGCCAATAAGTAGGGAAATAATCATTATCCCAATCAGCACAGAGGCGGCGAGTTTTAAGCTTTGAAAAATACCTTTTAATGGTAATCGGCCAAATGAGGATGAATTTCTCATGATCTGCATACAGAGATCCATAATAGAGAAAAGCATCAATAAGCCAAAAATTAAGCACCACGCTTGGGCGCTGGTGGTGAGAATTTCTTGTGTTTTACCCGCTCCCATCCATACCAGTGCTTGGATATTAACAACAACACCTTGGATTAAAAAAGCAAAACGACTAAATAGTTTATTTATTTCTAGAGAAAGTTGCCATTCTTGATCGTACTGACTTATTGCTTTGGAAATTTTAGGTAAGACCAACTTGTGCAAAATAAAATGGAGAATAATTGCGACAAGAAGAATAATAACTAAAACGAGTAAGAGAGAAGCGATTTGGGCGTATTCCTCATTGAATTGACGTATCCATGTAAGCAGTTGCTGCTGCATAAAATATCCTCATAGTTAATGCGGTTTGTATATTAAGAGTACAGAAAAGAGAGTTTAGTTCAAGAAGGTGAATTTTTTGTTACGAAAAATACGAGGGTAAACGAGATGATAAATAAGCGTAGTAGGATGAATAAAAGCCAGAAATAGTCTTTTTTGCGATGAGGGTGCTATTTCTGGCTTTATGCTGTATTTTATTTTTAAATCAAATAATTACAGTAAACGAGTTGATGATAATTGTACAACAACTTGGTGCAGGTGAGTAATAAAAGAAGTCATTGATTTCATATTAAGTATCCTATTAATAAAATGTGATTCATGTCACAAATATTTTCTAAGATTGATTTTAATCACATTTTCATAACAGTCAATAGCTTTATACAAAAATATTTTAAATTTTAAATTATTTTTATACTGAAGATGTTTTTTATCGTTCCCGTAGAGGGAGTTCTATTGAAAAAAATTTTTATCTTATTGTTTATTATCTTTTTTTTATTTTGTCTAACAACAATGCTTAGTTGACTTTTTTCTATTGTGATTTTCACTCAAATTTTTTGCTTTAAGCTAAAAATGGAATCGGAAAAAGAAAGGAAATCACACAATGACTATTGAAACAAAAGAAGAACGTTTACAAAAAATCTTAGAGGGTGAGAAAAATGCGCTAGTACGTCCTCGTCCATTCAATGATGATCTTAATGTAGATGATATTAATGTGGATGACATTGATGATATAGAACCTCGTGTTGTTAATGATTCTGATGTGAAGATTGAGTTTAAACAGGTTAAGTCATTACCTAATGAACCCGATGATGAAGTAAAAATGAATCGTATTATCAAATATGAGGTTATTATCACGGGGATTAATCTACGTTTGGCTGAATGGCGCACAAGTCCAAAAGGAATTTTAATTCTGCCAAATAATAAAGATGTTTACATCTCAATAGTAGACAACAATAAAACGACGATTTCCTTAACGGGTAATCGAAATGGTGTTGCATCATTACAATTGATTTTAAAAGACGAAGATGATGAAACGATTGTTTATTATGCAACGCCGATACAAATTCGTGTTACACCGCCTAAAACGAATCCCAACACTGACTGTTCTACAACGAATTGTGAAAAATTTGATGACTTGTTAACAATCCGTTCTGAATCAATGCAGTGGCCAAGTCAGTGGGAAAGTGTATCTAAAAATTTTGTTGTACATCTTCAAGATAAAGAAGGTGATGATGTTCAAAATAAAGATGTAAAATTAGTTTACGATGTGGAAAATAGTACATTAGGTGTCGAGCCTGAAATTTATAATTCAGATGGCGAGAAAATTAATGTAAGTAAAACCAATAAATATGGTATCGCAAATTTTAAAGTCAAATTTAAACGAACTGAGCCGAAACAAGTTGCTGTTTTTTATGCTGAATCTGACAATGCTGATGATCCAGAGAAACCCTTTAAGTCTCGAGATTACTATGTTGAAATGACAACGGAGAAATTGCCTTCTCCGAAAGTGCCAGCAACATTAAATGGTATTCTTAGTTATCATAGTGAAAACTATTGTGTTAATGCCAATTTGATTTTAGGTCGTGATATTAGTGAAAGCACACAAGTCGGATTTTATTTTAATGATCAACTTAAAATGTTGCCTTGTACTGATAAATCCGCTGTTTCGGTAAGATTGGAAAATCAGTCATTAACGAATGGTATTCATTACATTTCTTTCTTTACTGTTGATATCTTTGATAATGTTTGTTTTTCTCGACGTGAACGCATTATTGTTGATAATTCATTAACGGGAGAATGCAGTAAGCAAATTAAGAATATTGCACCTAAACCTTGTATTAGTGTCACTATTCCGCAAATTTGCGATCGCTACTTTAATTCCGTCAATGTTAGATTGGTTCCTTCTCTGTGTTTACAAATTAAAAATCGTGTAGCCAAAATGAGTATTCAAAAAATGGTTATTATTTTTAATGGTTACTCTAGAGTAAATAGCAGTGATAGAACATTAGTGTATCGCTCAACATTAGAAATTTATGCTGATGATCCTCGTTTAGGTGATTTCTTACACGATACCACACCAAACAATGATCCTATCAACATGGTTGAAATTATAGAACCTGCACTAAAAAGTATTTTGTCTGATGCATTACCTAATATTGAAGTAGGGCAATTAGGTATTCAGGTCATGGTATTTGAAAAATCAGGGAATTGTTATCTTTGTGGTGAAAATATGTATACGGTATCTCTACGCTTACCTTGTGCTTAATACGAATCCATTCTATTTGCTACTTAAGAGCCACCTCGTGTGGCTCTTTGTCTATATTTTATCAATAAGATTATTATCACTAAATAGTCAATTAGCGAGTCATTCGTTTTATCGCACTTGTTATCGATAAAATGGTGATAGAGCTAAAAATAAGTTGTATACCGATTAATGCCATAACGAGTGCTATTGAGGTTTCAGGCCCAAAAGCGAATAAGAAATAAGCGATAATTAAATCTAAAAATCCAGCCAAAATATTAAACCAGCCATAAAAGTTATCTTTGATTTGTTTGAAGCCTATATTTAGGCGCAATATCCCCGCAAAGATAAATAAGAAACCAATAAAAAAGGCTAGACTCAGCATACCTTTCAGTGGTTCAGTGATAAAAATATAACCAAGAAGAAGATAAATAAAGCCTGCTAACAACGTAATTAGCATTGACCATCCAGAAGAAATTTGACTGTTAAAACTCGCAATAATACTGGATATTGCACAAGCAAAAAAAACACAGCCGAGTAATACACTAATAACAACGCCTGAAGAGAGAGGATTAATAATACAGATAAAACCTGCGATAAAACCCAATGTGGCGATGATTTTCATTATCGTACATTGTTTTTTAACCAGTTTCTCTGTTAGTTGGGATAAATTATTTTTATTAATATCTAACATAGACACCTCTTATCCTTATATTTTGTACATAAGTTAAATTATAGCAATTTTTATCTATATGACATGGTTTCTTTAAATAAAATATAAGTTAAAAAGTAATAGAAAAGCGCATAAATAGGATTTGAAATGTTGAATTGAAAGAGTAAGGTAATGGTTAACATTAAATGTTAATGGAATTTATTACGGAGGTAAAATGTCTGATATTGTGTATTTAAATCATCAGTTTGTACCTAAAGAGCAGGCTAAAGTATCTGTTTTTGACCGTGGTTTTTTATTTGCAGATGCCGTTTATGAAGTTACTGCTGTTATTGATGGGCAACTCATTGACTTTGATGGGCATTTTCAACGCTTACAGCGTTCATGCAAAGAATTAGGTTTATCACTTCCTATTACCAAAGAGTTGTTAATTGATATTCATCATCAGCTTATTGAAAAGAATAATCTTCATGAAGGGCTGATTTATTTGCAAATAACGCGGGGTGCTGATTCCTCTCGCTTTTTTGATTTTCCGTCATCATCTGTTCCTTCCACAATAGTTGCTTTTGTACAACATTCAACCGTTGTTAATCACCCTAATGTAAAAAAAGGGATCTCAGTCATTAGTGTGGAAGATATTCGTTGGCAACGTTGCGATATTAAAACAGTGGCATTATTAGCGGCGTGTTTAGCAAAACATCATGCGCATCAACAAGGCGCTGATGATGCTATTTTAATTAAAGATGGCTATATAACAGAAGGCAGTTCAAGTAACTTCTTTATTGTTAATCAGGATAATGAAATTATTACACGGCCGCTGAGTCAGGATATTTTACCCGGTATTACACGCCAAGCAATTATTCAATTAGCGCAAGAAGAAGGGCTTAAAATAACAGAACGCCGATTTACATTGGATGAAGCGAAAAAAGCAAAAGAAGCTTTTATTAGCTCAGCGACTACATTAATTTGGCCAGTTATTTCAATCGATAATGAAGATATCAATCAGGGAGTTGTAGGGTCTTTATCTCAACGGTTACGAGAGATCTACCTTGATAAAGCACTTAAAAAATAATTGATTAGACAGGTATTTTTTATCAAATTTATCGCACTGCTTTCAGATTTTTATTGCAATATAGCAGCGCGGTAAATTTATCATTTCACTCTGTTAATTCGTTTCTTTATGTTAATTATGATGCTCAATAATCATGACGGCGGTTGTGTCTGGCTCTAAAGCTCGTAATACATGAGTGACGTCACCAGGATAGCAAATATAATCACCGGGTTGTAATTCTTGTTGATTATCTAAAGTTCCTACCATTGCACTACCACTAATAATAATAATATGTTCAGTGACATTTTTGCTGTGAGGATCAGAAACCCTATCTTTTCCGGGTTGTGCAATCACTGTATATATATCGCGTTTTGCACCCATAGGGCAGGATGAAAGTAAAAAAGCATGGTAGTACGCTTTTTCTGCGCTAATTTTAAAGCCATCACCTTTACGGATCACCTTAATTTCAGGTTGTGGTGCTGAAATAAGTTGAGAAAAAGGGATATTTAACGCAACACAAATTGCCCAAAGTGTTTCAATACTTGGATTTCCTTGTCCTGCTTCTAATTGAGATAATGTTGATTTTGCAACACCGGCTCGTCTTGCTATTTCAGCAAGTGAAAGGCCCGCTTTTTTTCTTTCTCTAGCCAGAGATTGAGAAATAATTTCAATCGGCGCACAAGGTGATGACATCATAGCTTCCTTCAAAAATCATCTTGCAAAAAAATAAATCGTTCAACATAATGAACAAATTGTTCGATAAAAAATACTACATTCTATGCAAATTAACAGTCGTCTTGATAATAACGTACTTAGAGATATTGTGCTTGTTTCATTAGCAGATGGTATCGTCGGTATCTCTTATGGTGCTTTAGCACATACCCAAGGCTTTGATTTTTGGGTGCCATTGGTGCTATCCATTTTTGTTTTAGCGGGGGCTTCTGAATTTCTTTTTATCGGTGTTGTGGCGATGGGAGGAAGTGCAATATATGCGGCTCTTGCTGGATTAATGGTTAATGCACGACATATTCCTTTTAGTATGGCAGTAAAGGATTTACCAGGAAAAGGGCTTAAATCATTATTAGGTTTTCATATATTAAATGATGAAAGTGTTGTATTTGGTTTATCTCAACGTACCGCTGAACAAAATAAATTAGCGTTTTGGGCTTGTGGATTAGGAATTTTACTTGTTTGGCCTTTAGGAACCATGCTTGGCGTTTATTTGGGATCATTTATCGTAGATATAAAGATGCTAGGGCTGGATGCGATGTTTCCGGCTATCATTCTCGCATTAAGTTTGCCTGCATTAAAAAATAAACTAACACGTCATGCTGCAATAATAGGGAGCATTATTGCACTTGCAACCACATTATTCCTCCCCGCAGGGATCCCCGTTTTATTATCGCTATTAGGCGTATTGTTTGTGATAAGGAAAATATAATGTCCACAGATTCTATTATTACAGGCATTATTATTCTTGCTGTTGGTACATATGCCATGCGCCTTTCCGGAATATTACTCAATAATAAAGCAGGTGTATCAGAGAGAGTTAAAGAGCTCCTCTCATTATCGGCGATTGTTATTCTGTTTTCGGTGGCGATGACATCGACATTTTTTGATGGTGACCAACTTGCTGATATTTCAAAAATCATTGGTGTTGGTGTCGCGGGCGTACTTACTTGGCAGAAAAAGCCTTTTATTATGATTGTACTTAGTGCAGCAATAGTAACTGCCGGTCTACGCTGGCTAATTAATCTTTGGGGATAACATTTTTTAGAACCTCAGGGCGATAAAATAAAAAGGAGGCACAATGACCTCCTTTATTCTGAAATATCAGCTATTAATCTATTAATCTATTAATCTATTAATCTATTAATCTATTAATCGTGGTCTGATGAATTAGCTTCTAAAGGTAGAACAATAATAAAGCCAATCCCTTTATTATTTAGCCCTTCAGTAACAATTAGTGATGCTTGAATTTTATTAGCGAGATTTTGTGCGATAGAAAGACCTAATCCGCTGCCTGTTTCATTAGAGCCCGGAACGCGATAAAAACGTGAAAATAGAGCATTGATATGTTCTTTTGCGATACCTGGGCCATTATCACGAACGATAACATGGATCCCTTCTGCGTATCGATTCTCAATAGTTACCTCAACTTGGCTACCTTTAGGGCAATATTTAATGGCATTATCGAGCAGATTATTAAATATAGAGAGTAAAGCCTGTTTATCGGTTTTAAGCGTTAAAGCGTGGCCTTCATTAAGTGATAACTCAATATTTTTAGTGATCGCATAAGGAACGCGTTGTGCTATTGCATTTCCAATGACGTTATAGATATCAAGAGATTCTATTTTTAATGGGAAATCGTCACATTCTAATCGCGCTAAATCAATTAATTGATGAGAAAGAGCGGCCGCTCTATCAAGAGACTGTTTCATATCATCAATAATTTCTTCACGCTCTTGCTGATCATTGACTAAAGAGAGTAAGTGTAATTGAGCAATAACCGCAGCTATTGGTGTTCTTAATTCATGGGCGGCATCTGCCATAAATTGTTTTTCACGAATATTTGCCGCGTCAATTCTGGCCATTAATTGGTTTAACTCTTTAAAAATAGGGCGAATTTCTTTAAATTGCTGGCTTACATTAATCGGCGTTAAATTACGAGGTTTACGATTAGAAATAAGCTCTGCAGCTTGTCTTAAAGGGCGTAAACTAAAATAAGCAGTAATTAAGATTGCAAAAATAACAGTCGCGAGAATAAATAGGAAAGGAACAAAGGTGCCTTCAACAGGGTTACCAATAACATGGCCTCGGTCTTCAACCGATTCACCAATAAAGACTTTTATTTTATGTTTTTCTCCCCAACTAAAAGAGAGGATCCACTTTTCGCCTGCAACAGATACTTTTTCTGATGCTAATGAAAGTACTCTTGTAGGGATAGGTAACTCAGGACGATTAGTATAAATCAGAGTATTATTTGCATCTAAGGCAATAAACCACGGTAGATATTGTAGTTCATCATCTTCACCATTGAGCATGGCGTCGATATACATACCTTGTAAATTATGAGCGACTTCTTTGATAACTTCAGGTTGGTCAGCAACAATCTCTAAGGTGTTAGCAAAACCCTCCGCAATAATTTCTTGTTGCTTGTTATAAACTTTTTCGAACTCAGCAAGATAATCAAATTGTATCCAAGCTAACCAAACGCCCCAAAGCATAACTATGGAGATAATCTGAAGGACAATGGTGTAAATAAAGAAGGAGCGGATCTTCATTTAATTCGTTTCTTTCTTTAATAAATAACCTACGCCACGAACCGTGATAATGCGTTCTTTACCTATTTTTCTTCGCAAATTATGCATATGCACTTCAAGGGAGTTGCTCTCAATTTTATCGTCTAAACCAAATAAACGCTGTTCCAACTCTGATTTACGCACCACATTGTCAGTATTACGCATTAATTCATATAATAGTTGGTATTCTTTACCGGATAATAAAAGCAACTCGTCATTTAAAGTGACTTGATGGTTTGCTGGATTAAGTTGTAAATCGCCAATAGACCATATTTGTGAAGAAAAACCGGCCATTCTACGACTCACTGCTTTTACGCGAGAAATAAGTTCAGGCATAGCAAAAGGCTTTGGTAAAAAATCATCTGCACCCGAATCTAATGTTTGTACTAAATTATCAATTTGAGTGCGAGCAGTTAAAATGATGATCGGAATTTTCTCGCCATTTTTTCTAAGTGCAATCAGTTCATCTTGCCCATCACCATCAGGTAGACCTAAATCTAACAGCATTAAATCAAAAGGGCGCTGGCTTAATTGAACACGAGCGTCCGCAAGCAATCTGACCCAACATGGTTGAAAACCCGCAATTTCAAGCCCACGGCAAAGCGCTTTACCGAGTTGTAAATCGTCTTCAACTAATAAAATATTCATAATAATACCTACCTAAAATCATCTTAAGAAAGTATAAGAGCCAAATAAAAATTGAGCAATATAATAAAATGTAAAGCAAGGTTTGATTAATGAACTCTTAATGTAAGATAAATTTTTATTTAATATCTTTTACTAAAAATAAATGACTAGAATTTTTAGGATCAGATTGAGATAAGTGCGCTATTTATTCCATTTTTATCACGTTAAGGCATTTAATGTTAATTTTAAAGATTTGTTTTAGATAGAATTAGTGTGGTTAATCTAATGTGGATAATAAATATTTAACCCTATTATGCTAAGATAACTTAAATACTTTATTGAAGATACTTTAGATTTAAAAGTAAAATATATTAAAAATCAATATTCAATAAATAAGGTTTCACATTTAAAATAATGTAAATATAAAATGTTGATTTTATTGAATAATATAGCCATCAAATTGATGTCTTATTCTTTTATTGAAAATAGATAACTGTTTTAATATATCCCTGTTGTGCAACATTTTTATTAGATTTAAATTATCTACTTTATTCATCTACACTCTTGCAGTAAAAATTAACTACTTGAAAGGAATTTAATTTTCAATAAAAGGAATTTATATGAAATTAGATGGTGTTATTTAGTATAAATTAAATCATTCTGTGTCAGAAATGCTCCCAACCCTCTGGGAGCATTTCACATGATGTTATTACTGACAAAGTGAGTTATCCCACAACATTAAGTTAAATGGTAAATTTAATGGTATTACCAATTTATTCACCATAGTTTGAAGTTCTTCTTTTGCTTGAGTCAGTCTTTGTTTATCTATATCAGGAATAAAGTCATCTTTTGCTGGTAAATCATCTAATGTATACTCTTCCACTAAAATACCATTAGCCCAACGTTGAAATAACCAATAACTTTCTGGCATCAATGTATATTTTGTACCGTCAATAATTGTTGTTTTATCTTCCTGATAACGAACGGAAATAAGCTGATTTGCAACATTATCCCAAATCCAACCTTTGTACGTTCCATCCTCTAATCGATTTATCGACCAATGCATATCATCAGGTCGATAAAAATACAGCTCAGTTAATGCAATATAAGATGTGGTTTTTGTTGATAATGAGGCTTGAATAAGACCACTCGTGAAATAAGAAATATAAAGCGTTTTATTATCAATATTCAGTTCAATACTACAAGTATCCCAATGCGTTATTGTTAAACCTTCTTTAGTTGGTTTTTCTGGAATGGAGATCACCGCATCTGTTGCATCATCTTCTGCTGGTGGGTAGTAATGGCCTGTAATATATTCACCGTTATGGCCATAGAAGCGCCATGTCGCCAAAGGTGAGTTTTTAAAATATTTATTAATGGTCAAAAAAGAGAGCAGTGCAATAGTCAAAAAAAGAAATATAAATCGTATTTTTGTAGCCATTTTTAATTAATTGCCTATTTTCTGTTTGCTGGACAGAATTCTATAAATTCATAGAAATAAAAGCGAGACATTTAATTAAGAAACGTAATATACTTTTCTGTAATTAAGATAATAAGTGCACTTTAATGACCTT
This sequence comes from Proteus alimentorum, assembly GCF_002607735.1. Lineage (GTDB taxonomy): Bacteria > Pseudomonadota > Gammaproteobacteria > Enterobacterales > Enterobacteriaceae > Proteus > Proteus alimentorum. Next base: position 104,442 of record NZ_NBVR01000034.1, on the reverse strand, counting down.
AAGATAAATACTTAGATAAGGATATTCTTCATGATTAAAAATAAAGTACTCGCCGAGCATTATTTTTTAAAGGGAATGGATAGTGATAGTTATTATCCAACACATCTTGTAAAAAAAGGGCAAGATTTATTAAAAGCGCTTTGTGTAAAAATAGAGGCAACTTCACCTAAAAGTTTGGCAGAACTTTATATCCTAACGCAAGAAACAACGGATCAATTTAATGAGTTAGCTGAAGAGTTTTATGAAGAAGATAGCGAAATTGAAACAGTAGCAAGAGAGTGCATTGCGGAAGATTTTGGCGTTATCGCTGATGAATATGGTTTTGAAAATGCTGATATAGAAGAATTAATTGCAACACGAGATTGGTAAAAAAGATGAGAAAACCCTATAGTGTTTTCTCATTTTCACTAATCTTGATTTTATCAATTATCACCTAAATGATAATGAGAATAATTTAGTTGACAAAAAAATATTTATTAATAAACTAGCTCTCACTTTGGTCAAAAGACTCGTAAGCGTTTACGTTAATCAACGCATATAACTTTTTTTAGCCTGTTGTATTGGCAGTTATGTGCTGTTGTACAATCGTATTATTGGAGTCTTTATCTATGTCTTTTCAGGACAAAAATTACTTTTTAGGTATTCCTAAACTTCCTACTCGAGCAATGATTTTTCTTGTACCCTTTTTCCTTTCTTTTATTATGTCAGGTATTGTTGCTTTTATTAGTACCGTCAAATCGTTAGGAATGGGAATGTACGTTATCTCCCCGTGGTTAACTTCTTGGGGGATCTCTTGGATGATTGCTTTTCCTACGGTTTTATTCGTTTTACCAATTGCAAGACGCTTTTCACTGTTACTGGTGAAACCAGCCAAATCTAATGATTAATTAAAAACAAGATCAGCAATTGATGCTGATCTTTTTGTTTTTCACAATGTGAAGTAAAGCATCGCCTAAATGAATAAGATCCGATAGCCTTAAACTTGTATATTTAAAAGGTATATCGAAAAGCGAAGATATTTTTCTTTGCATAAATTCTTATTGATAGCAGGAGGCTTTAAATGAGTTTGTTGTTCTCCCCTAAAAAATTAGGCCCCCATCAGCTAGATAACCGTATTATCGTTGCACCTATGTGCCAATATTCAGCACAAGAAGGTTACCCGACAGCATGGCACACTATGCATTATGGACAGCTAGCACTATCGGGTGCTTCGCTAGTGATTGTTGAAGCAACCGCGGTTGAGCCAAGAGGTCGTATTAGTTATAAAGATTTAGGCATTTGGTCCGATCAACATGGCAGTGAATTAAAAAAACTTGTTGATAATGTTAAGCAATATTCACCTGCAAAAATGGGTATACAGATTGCACATGCAGGACGTAAAGCATCGACCGATTTACCTTGGAATGGCGGAGCATCATTAGCACCCGATTCTCCTAATGGATGGCAAAAAGTCGCACCTTCAGAAATTCCTTTTGGAAAGGCTCATCAGCCTTATGCTCTGGCTATTGATGAAATTGAAGAAATAAAACAAGCTTTTGTTGATGCTGCAAGAAGAGCTGAGTCAGCAGGATTTGATGTCATCGAGATCCACGGTGCTCATGGATATTTATTGCATGAATTCCTATCACCATTATCAAATCACAGAACGGATCAATATGGTGGTGATTTTAACAATCGCAGTCGGTTATTAGTAGATGTCTTTGTCGCTGTGAAAAATGCTGTTTCCGATAATGTTTGTGTTGGCGTCAGAATTTCTGCGACAGATTGGGTTGAAGGAGGCTGGGACTTAGAAAGTGCAATTGCTTTAACACAACATCTTGAAGAACTAGGTTGCCATTATATTCATGTTTCTTCTGGTGGATTATCAGAAAAGCAAGAAATTAAGCTGGGGCCTAATTACCAAGTCCCCTTTGCTCAAGCAATTTATAATGAAACGCAACTGCCAGTTATTACTGTTGGTCTCATTACTGAGCCAGAGCAAGCCGAAGCCATTTTACTTACAGAGCAAGCTGACTTTATCGCTTTAGGTCGAGGTATTCTTTATGATCCTCGTTGGCCTTGGCATGCGGCGGAAAAACTCAAACAAACCATAAAAGTAGCACCTCAATATTTACGTTGTGCGCCTTATGGTAGCAAAGATTTTTTTAAATAATGATATCAAGCCACGGGGAATAACAGGGTGTTATTAAGGGTATCCGTGGCTTTTTCTTTAATCATCTTTATGATGGTGCGGATAAACTGCAAGCCTAAACGTATTACGTTGTAAAAATTGGTCGTAAACAAGATGAAAAAGACTCCGTTATTGCTTCAACCAAGGATTGTTTAAGACGATGTGTTTTGAATGCGAACACATCATCAAAGAATTAAGCATTCTAAGCATTCTTTGATGACTCATTAATTTATTGCGAGTCATATTATGAAAAATAAACATTGGTCGCGCGTAGAATATTTGCACGAAACAGTTAAAAATAAAAACATTATCATTAAAGGGCAACACAGTTATTACAGTGATTGTTGGGATGATGGTTTTGAAGCTTCGGTTGTTCGCTATCTTTATGGTGATGAAGTTAGCCTGCAATGGGAACCATTGTGGGAAATTGATAAATTATATATTGGTGATTATGTCTGTATTGGTGCACAGGCAGTTATATTAATGGGCGGAAATCATACTCACCGTATGGATTGGTTCTCACTTTATCCTTTTATGGATAAGATAGAGGAAGCCTATATTGGTAAAGGTGATACCCATATTCATGATGGTGCATGGATAGGAATGCGTGCAATGATAATGCCAGGTGTAACAGTTGGAGAAGGTGCTATTGTTGCGGCTAATAGTGTTGTTTCCAAAAATGTTGAACCTTATAGCATTGTGGGAGGCGTACCCGCGAAACACCTTAAATATCGTTTTGAACCAAAAGTTATTGAGCAACTTTTATCTTTAAAGATTTACCAATGGTCAGAAAAGAAATTTGAAGCACTTAGACCTTTTTTATGCCAATCATCAATTGATAAATTATTAATCGCAGAAACGCAATTTATTGAGTAACATTAAACCCCTCAGCGTAAATAAGCTTAGGGGTTTTTACTTAGATTTTCTTTTAATATATATTAATAAATAGCATTAATATTTATGGAATAGAGTTATTTTTTATTTGATCATTGTCTCAAAAATAAAAATCTTTTATTTTTATAAATAATGAATGAATTTATTTCTTTAATTTTAATTTCATTTTCTCTTTTTTTGTTTGATTTCTTTAGTTGTTGATTATTATTAAGATATAAGCTAAAAAGACATTTTTATTTATAATGAAGTTAATTATATGATGGTGTTATTATATTTAATTAATAGAGTTTCAATTTATTATTAGTTTATTTCATAAGATATATAATGTGTAAAAAATAAAATACAGATTACTCTATATATAACTTTATTAATTATGGAGTAATATGAATATGATTAAGATTAAAGATTTTAAGGTGAAGTTATTAGTAATTTCATTATTATCATCACCTTTATCTTATGCAAATAATACGACTTTATTAGGTGGGAATAGTAAAGCAGATGGTGATGAATCTACGGCGGTTGGATATAATACGTGGGCACATTCTGATCAATCAACGGCAATAGGTGCTAATGCAGGCGCTGAAGGTAAAAGTGCAACGGCAATAGGCCATAAAAGTACAGCAATTGGTGATAATGCGATGTCATTGGGAAGTGGTGCAATGGCAATTGGTGACGGTTCTCTTTCTATTGGATCTCAAGCTTATAGTGAAAATAAAGATTCAATTAGTATAGGAAAAGGAGCAATAAATAATGCTGAAAATGGTGTTATTTTAGGGAGTGGTAGCCGCCTTTCTGATACTGCTGATAATTCAGTGATTATTGGTAGCAAGTCTTCAGGAACAGCAAGTAATGCAATTATATTAGGTGATAACAGTAATAATAATCGTAATAATACATTATCAATTGGTAGTGACAAAAATCGGCGGCAAATTATTAATGTAGCCGAAGGCACAGAAGATACCGATGCTATTAATGTCTCTCAATTAAGAAAAGAAAAAGAGAATGTTCTTATTGAGGCAGATAAGCGTATTAATGAAAATAATAAGAATGTTTATAATAAAATAGATCAAGAAAAAGAACAAATTCTTAAAGAGACAAATAATAAAATAAATGATAATAATAAAATAATAAAAGACGATATTGCTAAAGCTAATGATGAGGTACTAAAAAGAAGTGAAATAAAAGCCAATGAATTAGCTAATAATGCGGAGAAGAAAGCAAATCAATATACTGATAGTAAAATAGAAAAAAATCAAGAAAGTACAATTAATTATATCAATGAAGCAAAAAATGAATTTCATATCTATAGTGAAAATAAATATGCTGAATTGAAATCCGGTGTTGAAGATTATACTAATAATCGAGTTGATGAAATGAAAGGTGATATTGAAAAAAATACCAACGATAAAATTGCTAAGTCTGAAGGTGGTATTAAAGATTATATTAATAATAAAATTATTAAAGTTGAAAATAGTGGTAAAAAATACACTGATTTTAAAGTAAATGAACATCATGAAAAAACAGTAGAGCATATCACAAATACTAGAGATGAAATTATTACATTAACAAACAACCAAGTAAGAAAATCTGAAAGAAATGCCAATGGTTATACTGATGTTGAGATTAGTAAAATAGCTTCAGGTGTAGAAGGGCTTATTAGTAAAAATAATGAAAAAATAATTAAAGAGCGTGACAGATATATTACACAAAAAGGAAATGAGTATATCAATGTGACAAATACGATAATTAATGAAAGAGATGAGTCGCTGAAAGAATATATTGAAAAATCAAAAAATGACTCTATTTCTATCGCAAATGAATACACTAATAATAAATTTAAAAATATCTTTATTGATAACGATATTGTACTTAAGAATATGGATAATAAAATAGATAAGGCAGATAAAAGGGCAAGTGCAGGTATTGCCTCTGTCGCTGCGATGGCGAATATTCCTTACGTGACCAATCATACGTTTAGTTTAGGCGTGGGAGTGGGTAATTATCGCGATGCGAATGCATTTGCAACAGGTGCTCAGTATCAAATAACAGAAAGCGCCATTATCCGTGTCTCTGCTTCATGGAATACAGAAGATCGCGGCGTTGTCGGCGGAGGTGTTTCTTATGGCTGGTAAAGCACTTTTGCATTATGTTCAATAGAATGAAAAAAATAGAGATAAGGCTGTTTCTTTTTTATCTATCTACTGGCTTTTATGCCTTCGATTTGAATAATAAAGGTAACAGCCTTTGTTTTCTATAATGAGTAAATTATGATCTATCTTTATTCTGGTGGTGGTGTTTTTGAAAAACAAGTAAGAATTAATCAAGTCGCAACGGAAAAAGCGCAAGAAATTGCTAAAAATAAGATAAAACAAGTAGTACAACTTAAAACATTTGCAGACTTTCCTATTGATATTGAAGATGTCGGGGTGATATTACTGATTGAACCCACGATTGAATTAGCGCTTGAAGTGGGGCGACAGTATTCACAATCAACGGATATTGTTATTGCTGAAAGTGCAACAGTAGGAAGGAAACTGACTATTTGTCAGATTGAATTTGTAGTAACAAAAATCTGTGTGCTCTGATTTTTTGGTTTATTCAGTTATCCACATTAACTGTGGATAACTCTTGTCTTACATGTTAGTAATCTTATTATTTGTTGATTTTATTGAATATTTTATATTGATTGAAAAATATCCATTTAAAATAATGTTCTTAATGCTTTGTTATTCTTAAAAATAAAAAAGAACATAATAAAATCATGTGGTTTTTAATTAAGAGAGATAAAAAGTATGACAAATCTCTCTATAAGGTACTATTTATCGAATAATGGCGTTGGTTTGCCGTCATGATCAACCGCAACGAAATTAAACTGGCCGTGGATCACTTCTTCACGACCTTCCGCGTACATATCTTCAAGAAAAATAGAAACATTTACTGTTAAACTGGTACGTCCAACTCGAATAACTTCACCCACTAATTCAATAATCGTCCCCGATGGAATAGGGTGATTAAAATTTATTTTTTCAGTTGAAACTGTCACTAGGCGTTTACGGCTAAAGCGGGTGGCGGTAATAAATGAAACTTCATCCATCCAAGCTAATGCAGTACCACCAAAGAGTGTTGAGTGGTGATTAGTGGTAGTGGGAAATATGACTTTAGATACACGGGTGACTGAATTTTTAATTTTATCTTGTAGCTCAGGAGATAAGTCAGAGATAGACATAACAATAAAGCCTTCTTCTTTTATACTGTAGGGAGAAATTCCTCACAGTATAAAATAGAGTAAATTGAAAGCAAAGTAGATGAATGGCTGATTATGCCGTCTGTAATTAAAAGGTTATTTCGCCAGTTAAAAAGAGTGCAGCAGCTCCTGTCAGTAAAACTCGATTATCTTTTAGCACACAGTCGATATTTCCACCTCGTTTTGAAACTTGTCTTGCTTGTAATTGTGTTTTATTGAGTTTATTACCCCAAATGGGTGCCAATACACAATGTGATGTGCCTGTAACCGGATCTTCATTCACGCCTTTTACCGGCGCAAAGAAGCGAGAAATAAAATCAAATGGCGCATGACCTTTAGCTGTGATAATAACACCAGGTAAAGGCAACTGCGCAATTTGAGTGAAATTAGGTTGGTAGTTAATGATTGTTTCTGGATCAGATAAAAAGCAAACATAACGATCACGTGCTTGCCAAACTTCATCTATTTGTAATGCTAATCTTTCTTCAAGGGCTGATTTTATATCGTTATTTAATGTCGCGGGTATAGTTGGGAAATTAAGTGTAAAGAGAGAGCCTTGGCAAGAAACCGTGAGTTCACCTGAAAGAGACTGAAATTTAAAGAGATCATTAGAAGACTGTTTTATTGTTTTTAGTACAAAAGCAGTGGCTAATGTTGCGTGTCCACAAAGAGGAACTTCAATTTTGGGTGTAAACCAACGGATATGATCACCCACTAAAAAAGCAGTTTCAGGTAAATTAATCTCACTAGCAAGTGTCATTAAGGTGTCATCAGGCAACCATTCTTCTAACAAAACAACCGCTGCGGGGTTTCCTGAAAAAGGCAGAGAGGAAAATGCATTAACATAATAAATAGGGAAAACCGTCATTCCATTACCTTAGCGATAAACTATCAATAAATAGAAGGTAATGAGATTAAGTGTTTTAAATATCGGGTGCAATAATTAAAAACAGCATTAAAATAGTAGGATATAAAAGCAAAAAGCCATGCCTAAGTAATTAGACATGGCTTAGATAATTAATGCATTAGATTAAGCTTGTGCTTTCTCTTTGCTATCTGCGCTTTGTAAAAGCTTACGAACTGGAATAATCAGTGCAGCAAGAACAACAGCACAAATAACCAGAGCGATGGAAACATGAGAGAAGAAGTCAGGCATTACATCCAGTTTGTCTGGGCGGATATTTCCCCCCATTAAACCCGCTGCCAAATTACCTAATGCACTTGCACAGAACCATAATCCCATAACCTGACCACGCATTTTAGCAGGCGCTAAAATAGTCATTGTGGCAAGCCCAATTGGGCTTAAGCATAATTCACCTAATGTCAGCAATAAAATACTGCCAATTAACCAAAGTGGTGAAACGCCTTGTCCTGTTGCAATAACACTTTCAGATGCAAACATCATGACGGTAAAGCCACCTGCTGCAAATAAAATACCAATCACAAACTTAGTCATACTGCTTAAATTCATATTCTTGCGTGCCATCATTGGCCATAACCAACTAAATACAGGCGCAAGAATAATAATAAACAGGGCGTTAACTGACTGGAACCAAACTGCGGGGATCTCAAACCCCATAAAGTTTAAGTCAGTATAGTCGTTGGCAAATAAGTTAAATGATGTCGGTTTTTGTTCGAATGCAGACCAGAAAAGGGCTGCTGAAACCAATAAGAGGAAACAAACAAATAAGCGAGAACGGTCACTACTACTTAATCCAGCAAAGAGGAATAAATAGATAAAATAGGCGATAACACTACCGGAAATCACATAGACCATAAAGTTAGCCACAACAACTGGGTTAAAAGGAATAACACCAGAAATAATCAGGCCAACAATTGCTATAAGAACGACAGATAATGCTAAGATCCATTGACCGACATTACGACGAACAACGGTTGGGCGATCCCAACTTGAATCTAAACCGACTTCGCTATCAAAGCGACGCATGGTAGGTACTGCGTAAAAGCGGAAAATCAGTAACGCAACAAGCATACCAATCCCACCGATACCAAAGCCCCAATGCCAGCCATAATCACGCACTAAGAAACCCGTGATGAGTGGTGCAATAAATGAGCCCATATTGATCCCCATATAAAATAAGGAGAATCCACCATCACGGCGAGTATCATCCCTTTTATATAAGGTTCCTACCATCACAGTTACGCAGGTTTTAAATAGCCCTGTACCCAATACAATCAGTAATAAACCGATAAAGAACAGATCTTGTGACCAAAACGCAGAAAGTGCGATGGATAGGTGCCCTAACGCGATAAAGATAGAGCCATACCATACAGCTAGGCGCTGACCTAACCAGTTGTCAGCCAGCCAACCTCCTGGCAGCGATGTTAAATAAACACCGCCTGCGAAAATACCCACAATAGCAGATGCCTGCTCTCTGGGGATTTCCATGCCACCCTCATAAACGGTTGCCGCCATAAATAGAATTAATAATGGGCGAATACCATAGAAAGAAAAGCGTTCCCACATTTCGGTGAAGAAAAGGGAGCTTAATGGATATGGGTGGCCAAAGAAAGTTCGGCTAGATTTTGAGTGAGTAGATTGCATCTTAAATTCCCAAAAAAAACCTCTACAGGTCGTTTGCAAGTAAAAAGAACAAAATATTAGCGAGCGGTGAAACAAAATTATTTCATTCTGTTATCAATATCCGGCGCATTTAATTAATATATTTTTAACATACTTTTGTCAGAATTTAGCGACTAAAAGTATATTTAATACTTTATAAACCATTTTTTGGTGCAAAAGTCGATAAAAATCTCATTTTGCAATAGTTAACCTTGCAATTTTTTGAAAAAAGAGGACAAGAAAATTTTAAAGACCTTAACAAATGGGTTGTAAGAATATTCTTAATAAACAATAAATTACAAAAAATAGAATAAAAAAAATAACAATTAGGCATTTAAATGTAAAAGTGTAATTTTTTGAAGAAAAAAAACTATTAACTGATCTTATTTGTGGTTTTTTTGACTACTTTTCTTGTGGCGTTCTAAAGCTTAACCAAGAGTAAATTAGATTAAAAAAGACAACGACTGCGGTGAAATAAAAAACAGCTCTAAATCCATAGCTTGCAGCAACAAAAGAACCTATTAACGGTCCCGTAACATTTCCAACATCTCTTAGTGCTTGGTTATAGCTGAAAATTCGACCTGCAATAGCAGGAGTAATGTTATAGAGAATAAGCGTTTGCACCGCAGGTAACATGGCTGCATTGACTGCCCCAAGTAAAAAACGTAGCGCGCCAAGTTCCCAATAACTATTGACCAGCGCCATTGGAATTAACATAAAAATAGAGAGCCCAAGGGTAAAAAGAAGGACTTTATCGGGACCAATTCGGTCACCTAATTTACCAAAACGAGGCGCGCTAATAAGTGCGGCAATACCGGGTACAGAGGCGACAACACCACTGATAAAGGCAAGGTTGCTAACTGAACCTGTTAATTCACGGATATAAAGTGTCAAAATAGGGGTAACAGAGCCCGTTGCTACTTGAATGATCATTGTGGTGAAAAACAGGCACACAACGAGTCTTTTATTTTTAAGTGATGAAAAGACCTGTTTTGTGGTTAGTGCATCTTTTTTAGAAACAGGTGTGAAGTTTTCACTTACGAAAAAGAGGGTGACTAAAAAGCAAATAAATAAAACGGCGGAGGTAATAAAGAAGACAGGTCGTAATCCATAGAGATCGGCAAGCATACCGCCAATTAAAGGGCCTATTAACGCGCCACTCACTGCGCCTGTTGAAAGTGTACCTAATGCCCAACCACTTTTTTTAACCGGAACTTGGGTGGCAATTAACGCATTTGCATTCGGAACAAAGCCACCTAATATGCCAAGTAAGGCTCGTAGTACTAATAACTGCCATATATTTTGAGCAAATCCAATTAATACCATCACAATCGCCATACCAAGGGCTGAACGTAATAGCATTAATTTTCGACCTTTTCTATCTGATAATTTTCCCCAAAAAGGCGCAGCAATGGCAGAGAAAAGGAAGGTAATACTAAATGCAACACCGGTCCAAAGATTAAGCTCTTCGTGATCGGTTATACCTAGTTCTTCTACATAGAGTGGAAGAAAAGGCATGATCAGGCTAAAACCAGCGCCAGTTAAAAAACAGCCAAACCAGACAATATAGAGATTACGTTTCCAAGAATTATTTCGGGGCTTGAGATCCATGTTACTCCTTTAGCCGAGAACGAGAGAGTAAACCAAGAAAATAGACTGAAAATAACCGTAGCGATGTTGAGCGTGGCAACAACGAGTCGGTTTTCTTATTTTATGATGAATAAGAATATAGCTATGATACAGAATAAGTGCGATAGGTCTTGCTCTTATAATGTGTTTTGCAGGAGTTTACAGCTTGTGCTGTTATTGATTTTATTATTGTTATTTTAGTGCATTGTAATATTACAAAGTGGCTGTTTGGGAATAAAACAGCCACTTTGTGATTAGTGTACTTTCTTTATTTCGTTATATAAAGAAGCGTCACCTTCTGGGCGAGTTTTAAATCGACGATGCAACCACATATATTGGTCAGGCGCACGTAAAATCTCTTGTTCAACCACTTTATTCATCGCTTTAGCGGTATTTTCATCATTATCAACAGGAAAATCAGCAACAGGGGGTGAGATAATTAACTCATACCCCTTGCCTTCTGGTAAGCGTTTTGGGGTAAATGGAATTAATGCAGGATTGCTGGTTTTTGCCAGAATATACGTTCCCGTTGTTGTTGCCGCTTTATCAACCGCAAACAATGGCACAAAAACACTTTTACGTGGGCCATAATCATGATCAGGTGCATACCAAATAATTTCACCTGCTTTTAAAGCACGGATCATGCCTTTGACATCTTTTCTGTCGATCATAAATTTATTAGAGCGTAATCGACCCCATGTTTGTAGCCAGTCCATAACGGGGTTATCGTTGGGGCGGTAAACACCGACGCCAGGGTTATAAATACCAAAAATCCGAGCACCCAGTTCAAGTGTCAGAAAATGGATGCCAATAAGCAAAACACCTTGTCCTTTTTCTTGAACCATTGAGATATTTTCAAGTCCACTGACTTTAAACCAACGTTTTACACGCCATTCAGGCCAAAACCAAGCCATGCCAGTTTCGAATAATCCCATACCAACAGATTCAAAATTTTTATTAACTAAGGCTTCTCGCTCACTTTTCGGCATCTGTGGAAAACAGAGCTCAAGATTACGTTCTGCTATTTGGACGCGTTTTTTTAAAAAAACCTTCGAAAAACGACCTAGGCGTGTACCTAGCCAATAAATGACAGGATAAGGAAGGAGAACCAGAATATAGAGTAATCCAATCCCGAACCAAGTCAGCCAATATTTAGGCTGCAAAAATGATTTTTTAAATGGAGGTGACTTTATCATAAGCCTATCTATTTACTATTTTTCCAATGAATATCTTATATTGTGACACTTTTTAGCGCAGATAAGAAATTTTGTCATAAATTAGGTGAAATTATTTCGATGCCTTGTAATGCAGTCACCAATTCGGCGATATTTTTAGCTGCCATTTTATCCATCACTTTTGCTCGATGAACTTCGACGGTTCTTATTGAAACACAAGCAACTTCTGCAATTTCTCGGTTCATTAATCCTTGAATAACATAATAAGCAATGTCTTTTTCTCTTGGCGTTAATGAAGCATAACGGCGACGAATATCATGTGCGGTAAAACGCATATTGGTTTCAAGAAATGCCGCATCTAAAGCAGATAACAACGCATTGCTATCAACGGGTTTTTGTAGAAAGTCGATAGCGCCTTTTTTGATCTCTTCAACCGCCATGGGGATATCGCCATGACCCGTTAAAAAAATCACCGAAAGAGTGCTGTGCTTATCAATTAAATGCTGGTGGACTTGTCTGCCATCGGGCTTTGGCATTCTCATATCTAACAATACAACACCTTGCTGATAGAGATTGACATTGTTGATAAAGAACTCGCTATCATTCCAGACATGAGCTGAATAACCTAAGCTTTCTAATAAAAACTGACAAGCATCAGTGACAGCAAGATCATCATCAACAAGATGAATTGTTGGCATTTTTTCTCCGTTATTTATTTTTGTTAGGGAAAATAAGTGTGATTTTTATTCCAACTTTATTTTGTTCATTTTTTTGGTTTTCAATATGAATATCAGCACCTTGAGAAAGCAATAAACGTTGGCAAATCACTAAACCTAATCCAAGTCCTTCCGTTTTTGTTGTTTGGAATGGGGAAAAGGGTTGTTCAAGTTGGCTGTGGCTCATTCCACCTGCATCATCTTCAATGACAATAAGTAACCTATCAGGGGCCTTATGGGTGCTAATTTTTAGCACGTTAGCGCCTGCTTGGAGACTGTTGGTGATTAAATTCGATAAAATTTGCTCTAATAATGTTTCGGGTAAACACAGGGTATCATGTTCATCAATATGGGTGATCAGTGAAACCTGTGGGTATTTATCTTCTACGCGTAAAAGCTTCCAGACATGTTGGATACACTCCGCAATATTTTGATGAGAAAGTAAAATTGTATCCGTATTAGGTGTTTGTTTTCCAACCCATAAACGTAGATTTCTTATGATATCAGCACCGCGTTGTGCCTGCTTATCTATTTGTTGCAATGCAGGTAATAATGGGTGCGATTCATTCTCTTTTTTAAGGCGAATAACGCTCCCTTGTGCATAGCTTTTAATGGCAGAAAGTGGCTGATTAAGTTCATGAGCAAACCCTGATGCCATTTCTCCCAATATATTTAAGCGTTGGGCGTGTTCTAATTCTTCCTTTTGCTGCCTTAATCGATTGTGAGCGTGTTCCAGTTGACGACTACGACGCCTAACTAAATAGCTGACCCAGACTTGGTTTAGGATGAGAAAAAGGATAGCGGCCAATGAGAGTCCAATAATAAATTGGTGCTGTATCGCCCAACTTTGCGCATCTTGCCAAAGCTGCCTTTGTCGAGGATGTTGGTTGACTTCCCTTAATAGATTTTCAACTTGTGTATGTGAAGCAGGGGCTCCCCATTTCATCGGTTTACTGTCATCGGTGAGTAAAACGCGCGTGACTTTATCGACAAGTTCATCAGGAACGGTATCTAGTGCGGCAAATGACCAATTAGGGTAGAGCGGTGTACTGGTTAAACAAGGCGTACTGGTTTGATAGGAAATTACAGGGCGGTAATCACTTTTACGAATAAGTCCTTCACTATCCATATTTTCCAGTAAACAGACGGGAACAATTGCAGCATTAATATCTTTATCTCGTAAGAGATAAAGTAAAGCATCAGCCGGAAAACCAGTGAAACGTAATGTGAAATCTTTATCAGGATCAATACCTTCCTCTCGTAGCGCTTTGTAACCTAAAAGATAGCCGCCAAAGGCATCAGGTGCGATGGCACCAACGCGTTTCCCGATTAATTCATGGGCAGAAGTAATCGGACTGTCGTTACGGACAAGAATTAGGCTACCAATGACATTTCGTGTTGTGTTATCAGGCTCATAGCCAGAGCGTAAGGAGAGCAACCAACGTAATGGAAATGCATTATCTAATTGAACAAATTGCGCAGGATTTGTGAGTAAAAAATCAACATTTTTATTCGCAACCGCTAACTTCATCTCCTCCAGATTTAACGGCATTAGCGTAAAGCTTTCTGACGGAAATTGTTCATTTAAGGAGTCAACAAGCGGATGCCAATGTCTTTGAGTGGATGCATCACCACGTAGTGCTAAAACGCCGATTGTCCACTCTTTTGCTGTGGCGTGTAGCGAAAATACAAAAAAGAGCAGTAATAACCCGATGTTTACTGCGTTTCTTATCCCAATTGTCTGTTTTATCGTCATAAATATCTAATGTTAAATATTGTTTTGGATCAAGTTCACACTTGGTATGTGGTAAACCACAATAGGTGTCGTCTTCAGTAATTTTTACAATGCACTTATAACAAAACACATACTTTTTAATTTCTATTTCCTTCACTCATAGTGAGATTGTGTTATTGAGTGATGCTGGAGACAAATATGGATCTTGGAAAACGAAAATTTTTACAACAATTAGGGGTCCTTACTGCGGGTGCTTCACTGGTTCCCTTAGCTGAAGCCGGCATTAAATTATCACCTGAGCGTCGTGAGGGCTCGGAAGATAAACGCTACGGAATGCTGATTGATTTACGCCGTTGTGTAGGATGCCAGTCCTGTACAGTAAGCTGTAATATTGAAAATCAGACGCCTCAAGGACAATTTAGGACGACAGTAAACCAATATCAGGTTGCTATCAAGGGGCAAGAGGGGATAACCAACGTCTTACTGCCTAGATTATGTAACCATTGTGATGAACCACCTTGTGTGCCAGTTTGCCCTGTTCAAGCGACCTTCCAACGTAAAGACGGCATTGTCGTCGTTGATAATGAACGTTGTGTTGGCTGTGCTTATTGTGTTCAAGCCTGTCCTTATGATGCCCGTTTTATTAATCACTCAACACAAACAGCAGATAAATGTACTTTCTGTGCACATCGCCTCGAAGTTGGATTACTGCCTGCGTGCGTTGAATCTTGTGTCGGTGGTGCTCGTATTATCGGCGATATGAAAGATCCTAATAGCACTATCAGCAAAATGCTGCGTACACATGAAAAAGAGCTGAAAGTATTAAAACCAGAAAGTGGCACATTACCACAAGTTTTCTATCTCGGCCTCGATGATGCATTTGTACAACCGTTAGCAGGTCAAGGACAACCCGCATTATGGCAGCAGGAGGTTCACTCATGATCCCGCAAGTTTCTCAAATTCAAGAAGTCATCGCGATCCCTCAAGAATATTTTTGGTTACCTTGGGCTGTGCAATATTTCTTTTTTATCGGTATTGCTTGTAGTGCAACGCTTTATGCGTGTTGGCAGTGCTGGAAAGGCTGTGCAGGTAATCAACGTTTAGAAGCAGTTGCTGTATTTATTGCAGTAACAGCCGGTATTACGGCACCTCTTGCTTTAACGGCAGATTTACACCAAACAGCGCGTGTGTGGCATTTCTATGCTTATCCAACACCGTGGTCGTGGATGGCATGGGGGTCACTGTTACTGCCGTTATTCTCAGCATTTAGCATGCTTTACTTTGCTGCAATGGTCGTTCGCTTAGTATGGACGCGTGAATACAAATTAACGCGTTGGGTTGCATTAGCTTGCTCATTAACTGCAATTGGTTTGCTGTTATATACAGGTCGTGAAGCATCTATCTTAAAAGCAAGACCTGTGTTGTATACCTATTGGTTACCCATACTGCTGTTCTTTAGTGCAATGCAAGTACTACCGACATTACTCGCATTAGGAACACGTCGTGAACCTGTACATCAACGTGAATTAGCAATGTGGTTTGTGAGTTCACTGATGTTATTAGCAGGATGTACGGGTTTTTGGGTTGCTGGCGATACGATTTCAGGTCAAGCAATTAGAGCGCAATTAGCAATGGGAAGTCTTGGCTGGTGGAGTGCCATGGGCGTTATCGCACTATGGGTTATCTCTGTCGCGATGGGACTTTTGATGGCAAAACAAGCTCGTTCGGTTGTGTTTATTACCATCATGGCATTTGTATCAATGGGACTTGCGTGGGTATTACGTTGGTTAATGTTGATGGGTGCTCAATACATTCCAAAATATAACATAATTACAAATCCTTATGAGTTTACGCTAGGTAACGATGGACTGATGGCAATTGTCGGTACATTTGGGTTGTGGATAGCGTTAACCATTTTATTTAGAGAAAGTATTCGTTGGGTTGTCAGGAGAGTGCAGCATGGCTAAGTTTACAAGACGTCAATGGCTTAAAGGTGGATTAGTTATCGGTGGTATTGCCGCATTTGCTGCCAGCTACCGTGATGTTGCTAAACGTGCCATAGATGGTTTAGTTGATGGCACATCAGGCAAAGTGACACTTGATAGGATCAATGGAAACTCTTTATTACCTGAAGGTAAAGTTGTAAAAGACGCAAAATGGCAAGCGAATACAGATCAATCTGTTTGTATGACGCAATGTTTTGGTTGCTGGACACAATGTGGCGTTCGTGCTCGCGTTGATAGAGCAAATAATAAAGTTTTACGCATTGCGGGTAATCCTTACCATCCACTTTCTCATGATCATCATTTTGGCTATAACATGCCAATTAAAGAAGCATTTGAAAAAATGGGTGGCGAAAGTGGTTTAGAAAACCGCTCTACGGCTTGTGCTCGTGGTGCAACCATGATGGAAAGCCTTGATAGCCCAACACGTATTCTTGAGCCGATGAAACGCGTGGGTAAACGCGGTGAAGGTAAATGGAAACGCATCAGTTTTGAGCAGTTGATCCAAGAAATTGTTGAAGGCGGCGATCTTTTTGGTGAAGGTCATGTTGATGGTTTACGTGCTATTCGTGATTTAGAGACTTTGATCGATCCAACGCAACCAGCTTTAGGCCCTAAAGCTAACCAATTATTAATGACAAACGCGGGTGATGATGGACGTGACACGTTTATTCGTCGCTTTGCTCAAAATGCATTTGGCAGTAAAAACTTTGGTGCTCATGGCTCTTATTGTGGATTAGCGTACCGTGCGGGTTCTGGTGCGTTAATGAACGATTTAGATAAAAACGCCCACGTTAAGCCTGACTGGGATCACGTTGAATTTGCGCTGTTTTTAGGTACATCACCCGCACAATCAGGTAACCCATTTAAGCGCCAAGGTCGTCAGTTAGCTAACGCACGAATTCGTGATTCGTTCAATTATGTGGTTGTTGCGCCAGCTTTACCTTTAACAACGACATTAGCTAACGATCATGGGCATTGGGTTCCTGTTCAACCAGGAACGGATGCAGCTTTAGTGATGGGAATGATCCGCTGGATCATTGAAAACAATCGCTACAATGCAGAATATCTGTCCGTGCCAAGTGAAGTTTCAATGAAAAATGTGGGTGAGAAGAGCTGGACGAATGCGACTCACCTTGTGATCAGTGATGAAAAGCATCCTCTGTCAGGGCAAATGCTGACAACGGCACATTTTAATGATGTTGCAGAAGGGGAAGAGCAAACCTTAGTTTTATCACTTGAGGGTGAATTAGTTCCATCAACCCAAGTTGATAAAGCACAATTATTTGCTACGCATACGGTGACATTAAAAACGGGTGTCACTGTTACGGTTAAATCAAGTTTCCAATTACTTGATGAAGCGGCTAAACGTATGACACTGGTAGAATATAGTCAACGTTGTAAAGTGCCAGAAACAACAATTGCTGCATTAGGCCGTGAATTTACCGCTTATGGCCGAAAAGCCGCAGTTATCTCTCATGGCGGTATGATGGGCGGTAATGGTTTCTATACTGCATGGAGCGTGATTATGCTTAATGCGCTAATAGGTAACTTAAACCTTAAAGGTGGGGTATCTGTTGGGGGCGGTAAGTTTAATGGTGCAACTGATGGCCCATGTTACAAAATGGATAGCTTTAAAGGTAAAGTTAAACCAAAAGGCATGGTGTTATCACGCAGTAAAGCCGCCTATGAGAAATCTGATGAATACCGTGAGCGTGTAGAGAAAGGGGAATCCCCATATCCAGCCAAAGCACCTTGGTATCCGTTTGCTGCTGGACAATTAACTGAGCAGCTAGGCTCTGCATTAGCAGGTTATCCTTATTCATTAAAAGCATGGATAACGAATATGACCAACCCTATTTATGGGATTGCAGGTATTCGCCAAGTGATGGAAGAGCGCTTGAAAGATCCGAAGCATTTACCTTTGATTATTGGCATTGATGCTTTTATGAATGAAACAACCGCGTTGGCAGATTATATCGTTCCTGATACGCATAACTTTGAGAGTTGGGGATTTAGTGCGCCTTGGTCTGGTGTTCAAACTAAAGCAAGTACAGCACGCTGGCCGATTGTTGAACCTCGTGTTGCAAAAACAGCTGATGGTCAGCCAATTTCAATGGAAACATTCTGTATTGCTGTTGCGAAAACTTTAGACTTACCGGGCTTTGGTGATAAAGCAATTGAAGATATGGATGGTAACTTTTATCCAATCAATAGTGCAGAAGATTACTATTTACGTGTTGCCGCTAATATGGCGTTTATGGGTGAGAAACCAGTTGCACCAGCAACCAATGAAGATATTTTATTGAGTGGTGTAGACCGTATTTTACCAGCGATAACATCAACGTTAAAAAATGAAGAAGTCCGACAAGTTGCTTATATCTATACACGAGGTGGTCGTTTTGCACCTTATGAAAAAGCATGGAATGGTGATGAGACTGGGCCACAATGGAAAAAACCATTACAGATTTGGAATGAAGAAGTCGCGAAAAACCATCATGCAATAACCGGTGAACGTTATAGTGGTTGTCCGACTTATTATCCACCACGTTTATCGGATGGTAGTGATATTCATCAGCACTATCCGGAAGAGCAGTGGCCATTAAAATTAATGTCCTTTAAGTCTCATGTAGTGAGTAGTTCAACAGGCATGATCCAGCGTTTAAGAATGGTAAAACCGAGTAACTTAGTCGCAATTAACCCTCAAGATGGTAAAAAATGGGGCGTTAATCATGGTGATAAAGTTCGTATTGTTACACCGGGCGGACAAGTTGAAGCTGAGATTAGCTTACTCGATGGTGTAATGCCTGGCGTTTTAGCGATTGAACATGGATATGGGCATCAAGAGTTAGGCTCTCGTCAGCATTACTTAGATGAACAACCATTACCGATGGATAAAGGCATTGGCAGTGGTATCAACCTTAATGATTTAGGGTTTGCCGATCCAACACGTCAAATCACTAATACATGGTTAGATTGGGTATCTGGTGCATCTGTTCGTCAAGGTTTACCTGCTAAGATTGAACGTATTGCTTAATTATCAATTTGGTATTTTAAATAATCACTTCACTCTCTATTTAAAGAAGAGTGAAGTGATTGTACGACAAATCAGTTTTACTTTATTTTTTATAAGATAAAGCTATATTCGTTTAATTATTTTAATATCACATGTACCCTACATACATAATATTATAATAAATTTAAGGTGGACAACACGCATATTAGCCACCTCATTTACAGTGAGTAATAATGGGAATTGGACTCCTTTTTTCTTCTGTTTATTTTTATTGAAATATAATAAGATTATTTATCATATATGTATTTTAAAATATTATAGATGAAAAATAATTCAATTCTATTTTTAACATTAATCTTTTCGGTAATATGTCTTTTATGTGAATATACGGTGCTACTACTAATGGACAGTTTTTTGGCAATTTGATGATTAGGTATTTCACTCATCCAATAATTAATAATTTTTTGTTCTTGTAAACTAAAAATAGAACATAATGAATGTTTATAAGTTGGAAAGAAAACTTGGCACCGAGATGTGAACAAAGATGTCTTTTCAAGTACCCAAGGAAGTATCTTTTTGGGAAGGATAAAACAGTTGTTTGTCAATGCGATAGGTCTTTCTTTGTCTGGATAGTTAGCATCAATATAAAGATAAAGCCGACAGCTTCTTGTTGAAATGAAAAAAAGTTGCAAATGTGGGCAGAGTGCTATTTCACGACAATACTTTGTGAGATCAATAAATATAATATCTGGCATTGAGTGACTAATATAATTATTGGCTTCTTGTATAGATGGCATATCAATTATTTCATGTCTTACATTTCTCTTCGAAAAATAATGCTTTATACCGTTACGAGTAAAAAAACATTCATCAATAATTAATACTTTCACAAATAACTTCCTTGTTTATAGCCGTTTTAATTTATTAAAATAAAGATAATCTTATTTTATGTCAATTCGGCTTATATGTTCTTTTCTTGAAGATATATCGAATAAAAATGTTATGATTACTTTCCCATTAAATGGAAGTTAATTTATTAATATAACTAATTATTTGTATATGGATATAAACAATATGTGATAGTGAATTATAGAAAGATAAAATGAGAACAGGAGTACCAAGTACTCCTGCTTTGCGTTCGCTATCTTTTCTAGATCTTTTCATTAATGCTTGGTGTTGTCTGTAACAGAATCTTCAGATGACTCAATTTTATCAATACCTGCTTGAAGAATATGAATCAACTGTTTAGCTATGTCTGTTGTGAGCCAAAGTGTCTTATCTACAACTGCGTTTTCTGGATGATGTTCGTTTTCAGGAAGATAATGTAAACGCAACATCATGGCATCGTAGATGTCAACGGTACTGATGTCCCAGCCTACAACAGGATGTGTCTGAATAACTTCATTTTTTCTACTCATAATACCTCCTAATCATACAACCGGTTTTGACTAAGAGAGAAGCTCCCACACAAAGTGGTTACTTTTCAGTATACGAGATTTATCGTGATTACAAAGATAAATTTTTGTTATAACAAAAAAATGTGTGCTGGCGCTGATAAAAGAATAATGCACCATTAACAGTCGAACAAATGTTATATGGTGCATTTTAGATAAATATCAAGGGGAAGGATTAATCGACAGTGATATCCCAATGAATATTTTCATTTGCTAAGAAAGGAATAAGTGCTTCATTACCACAAAGGATTTGTGCTGGAGCCTCAACCGTTTTTTCAGTTAATGTGATGGTTCCTTCATTAACAGGTAAACCATAAAAACGGGGGCCATTTAGAGAACAGAAAGCTTCAAAGTGTTGTAATGCATTGAGTTCTTTAAATACGGTTGCATAGGCTGCCAGTGCAGTTGGTGCATTAAAGACCCCTGCACAACCACAAGATGATTCTTTGCGGTGTTGTAAGTGAGGTGCAGAATCTGTACCTAAGAAAAAGCGAGAATTTCCTGATGCAACAGCTTCTCTTAGCGCGTCTTGGTGAACGTTGCGTTTAAGAATAGGTAAGCAATATAGGTGAGGTTTAACACCACCCACCAACATATGATTGCGGTTAAACATTAAATGTTGCGGAGTAATAGTGGCACCGAGAAATTCATTTCCTTCTAATACATACTGAGCGGCTTCTTTAGTTGTAATGTGTTCAAAAACAATCTTTAGCTCAGGAAATTGCTTGCGTACAGGAGACATAACGCTATCAATGAAACGTGCTTCTCTATCAAAAATATCAATACTTGAAGCGGTTACTTCGCCGTGGATCAGCAATGGCATACCAATTTTTTCCATCACACTTAAGATAGGATAAATCTTTGTGATATCGGATACACCATGACTTGAGTTAGTTGTTGCATTCGCAGGATAAAGTTTACAAGCAGTAAAAACACCTTGTAAGAAACCTTGTTCGACTTCTGAAGGCTGTGTGCTATCTGTTAAATAGCAAGTCATTAACGGTTCGAAGTTATCTCCGGCAGGAATAGCTGCTTTGATGCGATCGCGGTAAGTGCGAGCAGCTTCAATCGTGGTAACAGGTGGAACAAGGTTTGGCATGACAATAGCTCTGCCAAAATAGCGACTGGTATAAGGAACAACAGTTTTTAGCATGTCATCATCACGAAAGTGAACATGCCAATCATCAGGACGGCGAATAGTGAGGGTGATAGGTTGTGCAGTGGTCATATACCGGCTCCGTGTGTCTTAGGAAAATCGAAAGATCAAGGATTGGATTGGACTAGATAGTCAAGCCGGAAACGAATGCTAATACGAAAACGATTAAATAGCTACCATTTAATCGCATTTTTTTATTATGTTTTTGGATTTGTGTAAGGTGAAACAGAGAATAAAATCAAAAGGTTACGAGGGTGACACAAATGGAAATGGCTCCTCCAACTGGACTCGAACCAGTGACATACGGATTAACAGTCCGCCGTTCTACCGACTGAACTATGGAGGAACATCATTAAGTGGCGTGTATCATATAGTGGGTGATTTGATATGTCAAAGGACAATCGTCGATATTTGTTTAAGTGCATAGATAAACAACATATTGCGTACTTCTAAAACAGATATTCCAATAATGAGGTGATAAACATTTTTAACAGGCTGTTTTTTACACACAGAAGACTGTAAATAAAGATAAAAAATAAAGAGATAACGTATTTGGAACAACGCTGAGATCTGAAAAATAAAAAGGATAGAAAAATAAGAAAGGGATTGATAATAGAGAAGCTGGAAAGCAAAAAGCCTGCACTATCATAGCGCAGGCTTTTCTAAATTTGGCTCCTCCAACTGGACTTGAACCAGTGACATACGGATTAACAGTCCGCCGTTCTACCGACTGAACTATGGAGGAAGCGAGTTCTCGTGAGAACGAGACGGATAATAGCGAGGGCAGTGAACTTTGTAAAGTAAAAAAAGTGAAATAATAGTTTAAGTGGTTAAAAAATAACTAATTTATGGTTTTTAAATCAAATAAGGTGGTTTTGAGTTTAAAAAATAGTCAGAGGAACAGTGTTGATTGAAGTGATCTTATAAAAAGGTGTTCTTTTATGAATGATTTTGGGTTAATGCAGAATTGAAACCGCAGATGTATAAGATGAAGAGAGATACCAAGAAAACAAATAAGAAAATAGAGGAGTCAAAATAGCTGATGAGTAGAAAGCAAAAAGCCCGCACTATGACAGTGCGGGCTTTTCTAAATTTGGCTCCTCCAACTGGACTTGAACCAGTGACATACGGATTAACAGTCCGCCGTTCTACCGACTGAACTATGGAGGAAGCGAGTTCTCGTGAGAACGAGGCGAATAATAGCTATCCTCGCTCACCTTGTAAAGTAAAAAAATGAAAAAAATAACTGTTTGCTCAAGAGTGCATCAGATTGTTTCTTTTTTGACAAAAATGTATAAAAAATAAATGGTTATAAGTGGGATTAATATTTAAAATCACATTTCTACTCGATGAAATGAGTCTTATATTGGAAAGAAAAGATAAGACGTTTTTTTAAAACAAAGTTTTTCATACTATTTAGTAATACAATCTGACAAATTTAAAGACTAACTGAAGATCCAGGGACGATGGATACTACGAATTTATCAGCACCGATGGTATTAGAGTTTGAGCAATTTAAAAAAACACTTCTTCTATATACAAAAGATAAAGAAGGGGGATGGGATACCGCTGTTTCTGGTTTAGCATTGTGTCGGTATACTTCTATTACAGAGTCAGAAGGTTGGATGTATGAACCGAGTTTAGCTATTGCTGCGCAAGGTGCAAAGCAGATCACGATAGGGCTAGAGACAAATTGCTATCGTCCTATGAACATGCTTCTAACATCATCAGAAATACCTACCTTTGCTAAAGTTTGTGAAGCTTCCAAAGAAACGCCTTTTTTAGCAATATTGCTAAAATTAAACCTCGCTCTATTACCTGAGTTGCTAGCTGAAAATAAGTTTGAATTACTACAAGAAAATAATGAGATCAGAGCTCAACAAATTGTTCAAGCAACCGCGCCAATCTTACAAGCAGTAACAAGGCTTATAAAACTAATAGATACACCAGAAGATGCACCTTTTATTGCTCCTTTGATCCAAAAAGAGATCCTTTATTACTTATTACGATCAAATGATGGCGCACGTCAGCAACTATTAGCATCGCAACATCCTCAGTGTCGGCAAATTAGTCATGCTCTTGATTGGATTAAACAACATTATCGCGAAACAATTCGGATTGAAGATCTCACAACGTTAGTGGGTATGAGCACCTCTTCATTTCATTTTCATTTTAAAAATCGAACGGGCATGACGCCGTTGCAATATCAAAAATGGTTACGACTGAATGAGGCGAGAAGGATGATGCTGATAGAAATGAGTGACGTTTCTGAAGCGGCATTTATTGTGGGCTATGAAAGCCCATCACAATTTAGTCGTGAATATCAGCGATTATTTGGGTTATCGCCTTTAAAAGATATTCAACGACTAAAAGTATCGGGTTCAGAAAAGGTATCTTTGGATTATTAGGCAAGAATAATGGATAAATGAGTTAAGGAAGTAATAGATAATTGCGTTACAGTCAGCTTATTAACTATGTGTATGCAAAGGAGTTTATCAGTGACTAATGTCTTTATTATTAATGCGGCAAAGGAGTTTGATGGTTCTGAAGGGAAGCTCAACGACCATTTAACGCAAGTTGCCACGGAATTATTGTCTTCGTATCAGATAAATGTGAAATCAACACGTATTGATGATGGTTATGCTCATGACGAAGAAGTTGATAAATACTTATGGGCCGATGTCATCATTTATCAAATGCCAGCATGGTGGATGGAAGGGCCTTGGATCTTAAAAAAATACATTGATGATGTCTTTAGTGCTGGATACGGCAAAATGTATATTGATGATGGTCGTACACGAAAAGATCCTGCGAAAAAATATGGTTCTGGTGGATTATTACAAGGTAAAAAGTATCTTCTCTCTGTAACTTGGAATGCGCCGTTTGAATCTTTTGAAGAACAAGAACAGTTCTTTGAAGGAAAAGGTATTGATGCTGTCTATTTCCCATTCCATAAAGCGAACCAATTTTTGGGTATGGAAGGATTAAAAACCTTCGGAATGTTTGATGTGGTGAAACAACCGCAAATTGAACAAGATGTTGAAGCGTATAAAAAACACCTAAAACACGAAATTGTTGGAATAGCAGGTTAAGTATTTATCTTGCTAGATATAAATTAGCTATCTATTAATCAATTAAGACAACGATCCAGATTGGATTTAGGTGGCTGATTTATAGGTGAAATCTCAGAAAGTAAAAAGCCCGCACTGTAATAGCGCGGGCTTTTCTAAATTTGGCTCCTCCAACTGGACTTGAACCAGTGACATACGGATTAACAGTCCGCCGTTCTACCGACTGAACTATGGAGGAAGCGAGTTCTCGTGAGAACGAGGCGAATAATAGCGATGATATATCAGAGTGTCAACGTTAAAAGTGGATTAAATATCTGTTTGGTTGGTTTATCGACAAAGTGGCTAAATAATAGAAGTTATTCTCCGTGTTTTTGTCTGTAACACGGAGAATAAATTACGCTTGGGGGGATAATTGTGATGCTGAAATTGATTGTTGAACGGGATCAAATGCCATCAAATAAACATCGTAAAAGTGAATTTCTTGCTTTTTACTTATAATCTCGCGAATGTCTTCTTTTATTTGTTGAGATATTGTTGGGTGCTGGTGGATCTCATTTAGGGCTTCATCAGAGAGTTTTTCAAAGGTATACCATTCACCGTTATAGCAAACTCTCAAATCGAGAACACCAATATCTTCAAATTTATAGATAGGTTTTATATCAAATAACAAGATACCCGCCATAACTAAGAACATCACAGTAAAGAGAACGAGAGAGATAACACCAAAATAAGGTGAATAAATTAATAACGCAGCGAGTAAAACATAAGAGAGAACCATGCTGATACATAACCAGATATGATTTTTTAAAAACTGGCTATTGAAATGTGGTTTTCCGTCTCTTTTTTCTGCTTTATTGATCCGGTCTAAATCACGCTCTAAGATTTCTTTTAATACATTCATTGTAAACACCTTAAGAGATGAATGTTGCAAACTTGTTTCTTATTACTAGATTATCACGGGGACAAGATAAGCGGGTAGAACAGTTTTTTTAAATTCTGACATTAACTGTTATTGCTAGGCCATTAAGAATATTCTTAGCTGTTGTTAATAATAGAGATAAAATATCAAATAAATTTTATACACAGTGATAAAAATAGAGGAAGAATTGTATTTTTAATGTGCAATTCGCATTTTTTTAATCTTTAGACGCATAAAACTATTGCTATTAAACTTGTCTCATGCGTTAATGAGTAAGGCCTCAATACAGACCTGATTTATGATTGACATTCTAAGTTAATGAGTTTTAAACAGCATCGCTTTTTGACCGTTTTCTTCATGTGTGCCCATAAGTTATAGGTAGTTCAGGCCAGTAGATGCCGAGAAGGCAACGTTTTATTGATATATAGGAAAGTCACATGTCTGACAAAATGAAAGGTCAAGTTAAGTGGTTCAACGAGTCTAAAGGCTTTGGTTTTATTACTCCAGCAGACGGAAGCAAAGACGTATTCGTTCACTTTTCTGCCATTCAAGGTAACGGTTTCAAAACTCTGGCTGAAGGTCAGAACGTAGAATTCACAATTGAAAACGGTGCAAAAGGTCCAGCAGCTGCTAACGTAACAGCTCTGTAATTTAAAGCCTTTTAAAAATTTTCTTCAAGCCTGTCACCTTATGGTGGCAGGCTTTTTCTTTATGGGTAAAATAAAGAAAAAGAGAATGATAATATTTATCAGGAGAGAAAATGCAGGTTAATGATAACGTTGTTGTGAAAACAGATGGTATTGATGATCGTGAAGGAACTATCCTACTTATCGAAGAATTTAATGAAGGTATAATGTATTTAGTATCACTCCCTGAATATCCAAAAGGAATTTGGTTTTTTAATGAAAAAGAGGGCGGTGAAGGTACATTTGTTAGACCAATACAGCAAAAATGACTGGCGTTTAGATACTGTTCATTTACATTTTTAAATCAGCTACTTATACTTTTACCAAATTTTAGTTAGGAGAAAACACCTTGGATACACAAAGTTGTAGGTTAATGATAAACCGACTAACCGAGAATAATTTTATTCAAAATAATAGGTAAGCTGTTTTCTTCACTAAAACTGCTTGCCATTTTGGTGGGCAGTGCATTGTAATATTCCTTTCTTATATATTCCTATTATGCACTTACCCAAATGATTTCCCTTATGCAGCTAAAACAAGAAGGGTAACTTCATGTGCTACATTTTTTTCTCTTTATTTCCTCCACCTAAGGCGATGAATTAATTTCAACACTCTGAACTATCAGAGCAAAATTTTCATATCGATTTAAATCATCATGTAGAGGAAATAAACATGACGATGACGCCTTATATTTTAAATCTCGTGATTGCAATGTGCCTTGGTGCTTTGATTGGTGCTGAACGTCAATGGCGACAAAGAATGGCTGGTTTAAGAACAAATGCTTTAGTTGCAACCGGAGCGGCTGTTTTTATTTTAAGTTCAATAGAAACTTCGCCAGATAGCCCAGGTCGGATCGCGGCTCAAGTTGTTTCAGGCATTGGATTTCTTGGTGCTGGGGTGATCATGCGCGAAGGAATGAATATACGTGGACTTAATACAGCCGCAACGCTTTGGTGTTCTGCAGGAATTGGTGTGTTATGTGGTTTAGGTTTATACCAATTGGCGACCATAGCAACACTTCTGATCCTTTGTGCAAATATTTTACTACGAGAAGCCGCTCAGCGGATAAACGCTCAGCCACAACATCAAGCAATAGATATTGAGCAGCGCTACTCAATACGAATTATTTGCCATGAAGAAGATGAAGTTTTAGTTAGAACACTCATTTTACAAGCAATAAATGGATTACATGTTCGATTACAGTCTTTGAGCAGTGCTGATACATTGATGCCTAGCCAGTTGGAAGTTTGTGCCGAATTACTTGCAACACCTGTCGAGCAAAAAGAGATAGAAGCAATTGTTTGCAGAGTCAGTTTAGAAAAGAGTGTCAGTGCAATTAATTGGAAGATAGCGGCCGAGCATCCTGCTTAACGGATCTTTTTAAGATAATGTCTTTCTAATCGAGGCGTCCTATATTCAATATAGGGCGCTTTTTTTGTCATATAGAGACTAGATACAAAGTTATTTCAAAAAGAAATATGAACCTAAATAAAGGTTATAAAGAATATAAATTTGTAACTTGTAAGTAATAGATCTGTCATATTTCAAGCTGTTATGCGATTAATTATGTTTATTCGCACTCGTTACATGTTTTTGTATGTTTTTAGTAAGTTATTCACATTTGTCTATCCAAACCTCAAATTATTTAGAGCGTCAACATATACTTAATTCTAAAACTCACTTTCCTGATGAAAATAATGAGATCTTAGTCATTTATTACGTATTACTACTAACATATAGAAACAAAGTATTTTATTTGTGTAATTATTATTTTTGTAACTATTACTTTATGGAATAAAAATGAGAAAAGTGTATTCAAAAAAACTAATTAAAATACGCAATAGGCTGGAATATATTCATTTTCGTTTTAATAAAAACAAACATTTTTACCTAAATTGATTAATGTACAATTATTTGTATTGTGGTTAACCCGTATATAATGAGTTATGAATGAAAAATGTTGAACAACGCTTGGATATATTTGACGTGATTTCTCATCTTTATTAATTGCGCATTTTAGACTGATTTGATTTATCTCTGTTTATTTTGTTTTTAATAAATAGGAAAAGCTAAAATCAAGTAAGCGATTGCTACCCATGGTTTACTTATTAAATGAGGTACTTAGGAGTATTGTAGGACAAAAAGTCGTTATTAAGGGGCTTAATGCAGTATAGAATTTTGGGTAAAAATCGATGTTTTCCATTGATTATATTGGGTTTTTTTTAATACCTAAATTGTACTCTCAAATTATTTCAATGTATTTGGCGAAAATTTTATCAATATTTTCTATCGAATTTAATTTAAGTGTGATTTTTTGAGTAATGTTTTTAATTTAACTAAATTAGACTCTCTAAAAATGGGGAAGAATTCAGGAAAATGGTGAGTTTAAACCGCTACAGTAAAGCTGATGAATCGTTGTGGTATGTTGTTTGCAATCACTAATCATTGATGAATGAAAATCTTTTGAAAAATTGTAGATTTTTTTGTAAAGACGATGTAGAAAAAATGATACCAATAAGTAATCTTATAATAAGATTAGAAAAACCACACCACTCTTTCCATTCAATAAAATAATAATTTCAAAATTATATTGTTTATAACTTTGTCAAGGATGTAAATCTTACTTATTACAGAAGGAGAATTATCTTAGTATGAAATAGATGTATCATTAGTTTTTTCCGTGAAAATATATATATAAAGGATAATCATGGTGCTGACCTTTTTCGATTAACCCAAAAAGATAAAGCCAAGTATAAGAGGAACACTCATTTAAAAAATTACGAGTATAAAAGGGGAACAATCATTTCATCTTTGCTTACTAAAAAACGAAGTCACTCATTTCAATAGAACTGAAAGCAATACACAAAGTATTTGCATTCACACCATGAATAATCTCAATTATTACTTTTGAAAAATATGGTTACAATATTTTTCAAAATCTTCCTTTTCCAAAAAAATTAGAACACTTTTGGGGGATAGAATACTCAGCACTGTTATTGTTTTTTAAGACTAATCTAATAAATGAGATATAAGTCTTGATTATTTAGATACATCAATATTTTTATTAGGTTTTGATAGAGAGGAAAAGTCTTTTTAAACTCAGAATTACTCATAAAAAGGGTAATAAAATGAGCCAAATTAGCGGTTAGAATAGAGGAATATTTAGAGATATATTTTAACGCGTTAAGTAAAGATATACCGATATTTAAATCTTTATACTCTCCCAAGCCTGTCAACATCAACTTTTGTTAAGTAATAGTATTGTTACGAAGTCAGCACTTTTGGTTCTGTAATGCCTCGAGACTTGTGCTAACTAGGTTGGAAAAAAAGGGCTAATCGCATGATAAGAGAAAAAGTGAAACAATACTCATCATTTGTAAGAGTAAAACAAATTGCTGTTAGGGGCTGTCTGAGGGTCAAAGGGTAACATTTGATATTTTTTAGTTCGCACTAATGCTAATGGAATGATCAATGAGGTGTTATTTTGATCATATTCGTTTTTCTGTCTTTACATTGAAAAAGTTGATATGTACAAGTGTTAACTTCAGATTGTCATATTTTACATTACCGCCATTTATTGTGTAGAGATAATGCTGATAACAAGAAAAACAGAATTTATATTCTGTCTTATTATTTTATGAATTAATTACTTTATATTGGAGGTCTTGGGATCTTTTTTTTATGAAATTGAAATTTATATTTCAAAAAATGTCTTTTTTTATAACAAAAGAGGTGTGGTTATATAAAGCATGATTCGTAAATCTATCTTTTTTCTTTATGTTTTCTTACTGTCTTTTATATTCTTAATTAATTGTAGGTTATATTGATTAATATATATTTATATACAGTGGAAAATAAGAGAGTTTTAATTTTATTTTTTATATTAATAAGTTTTGACTTTATTTTATAAAAAAATACTTGTTTTTTTAAATTTAACTTAAGTTAAATGCTGTATTGTTTTTATATTCCATTTTGAATTGATAATTAAATTACAGGGGGTTTTTAATTTAATTAAATAATAAACATTCTTTTGTTTTCATATTAAATATGTGGCAATTTTAAATTTCAATTGCTCATAAAATACACCTTGATTCATAAATAAAACTTACTTATATGTGGATATTATTTCTTTGTGACTAATTTACAGACAATAAAACTCTTATTAAGAGTTCTGTAATTTAAGTGTTAAATAGCACTTAATAAGCATTAGTTAAACTGTATTGTTACAATTGAAACTTTAATAGTGTGGAAATAAATATTCAATGATTTAAGGGGGAAGATGCATAGCTAAGAATTTAATTTTATATGACTTATCGTCCTGCTTAATAAATGCATTAAATTATCACTTTGATTTTAAAGGATAATTTTAATCATAAAGTAATAAAAAAATTTAGGATAACTATAAATAATTAGAATAGGTTGTTTTTTAAACAAATTGTAAATAAAAAGTGATCATTTATGAAGGTTTACGTAAATGTTGAAAAAAATAATATCTATAGAAATATTTATTAAATTTGGGACGCTTGTTTAGATAAAGATGAGGAGGAGATATATCAATATATGTTACTGTGATCAAAAAAATCTCTAATTGTGGATTTGTCAAATTTTTATGCTGTATTTTTAGGTTTATAAGTTTAATAGATCGTATAAAATAAAAAATTATCATTAATATTTTAATTTAGGTAGATTAGCTTATTAATTTACACCGAGTTTTATTACTTTTATCACTTGAATAGTTAATGAACTAATTCCATAATAATGATTATCTTTTTGTGATGTGACTCACATAGTATTTAAATTAGACTACTTTATCCGTTGAATAACTTAATCGTTAAGGAGTAAAGTTGTCGCGTTAGGATTATTCTTAACGAGCTATATTGGCGAGCATTTAAAGTTTACTTTTAATTTAAATGTTTTTTTCGCTACTTTTGAAAATGACCGTAACTAAGTAATACAAGGTAGTGTTACTACGCGTCATGTTCATAAAATGGGGCCTGGAAATTTAATATTACATTTATATTAATTTCCTCGGGATCTTTCATTAGGGAGATCCTCTTTGTTCAATATAATCGGACGGGATGTAAAGAGATGAGTACGGTTGAATTGCTTAAGCATATTTATGACATAAATTTATCGTATTTGCTTTTAGCGCAAAGGTTAATTAACCAAGAAAAGGCTTCCGCAATGTTTCGGCTTGGGATTAGTGACGCTATGGCGGATGCACTGGCAGAGCTTACATTGCCCCAATTGGTTAAGTTGGCTGAAACAAACCAACTAATCTGTAATTTCCGGTTTGAAGACAGCGAAACAATAGAACAACTCACTAAAGAATCTAGAGTGGATGATTTACAACAAATTCATACTGGCATTCTTCTTTCTTCTAACTTGTTTCGTCAGCTATCGGAACAAGATACTACTGCGACAAAGAAACGGGCATAACAATGAGTGAGAAAAGTATCGTCCGAGAAGCGAAAGATATTCGCTTGGCAATGGAATTAATCACCTTGGGTGCCCGCTTGCAAATGCTTGAAAGTGAAACTCAATTAAGTCGGGGGCGTTTAATTAAATTATACAAAGAATTAAGAGGGAGCCCCCCACCAAAAGGAATGCTGCCATTTTCAACGGATTGGTTTATGACATGGGAACAAAATATCCATTCCTCAATGTTTTATAACGCTTATCGCTTTTTATTAAAAAATGGCGGTTGTGTTGGCGTTGAGGCTGTTGTCAAAGCTTATCGTTTATACTTAGAGCAATGTCCGCCTGTTAAAGATCAAGAACCTATTTTAGCACTAACAAGAGCATGGACATTAGTACGCTTTGTTGAAAGTGGCATGTTGCAACTTTCCGTTTGTACCAAATGTAATGGTTCATTTATTACACACGCACACCAGCCAGCTAGCAATTATGTTTGTAGTCTTTGCCAGCCACCTTCTCGCGCAATAAAAAAACGTAAACTTTCCGCCAATCCTGCCGATATTAACTTACAACTGTTGGATGGTCTTGAACAGTTTGCAATGTGATTCGAGATTGAAAGTTAAATATCAGGTTATAGAGCTTAGTTATCTATAACCTGAGCCGTTTCCTCTCCCCCTCCAATCTCTTGCTGCTATGTTCGCCATTCTCTCTATAACGAAATTAGCTAAAGGGATATCGCGTGTTAGTACTCTTAGGATATATCGTGGTGATTTGTGCTGTCCTCGGAGGGTATACCCTCGTCGGAGGTAGTTTAGGCGCATTATATCAACCCGCCGAATTTTTAATCATCTTTGGTGCCGGCATCGGTGCTTTTATTGTTGGTAATAATGGTAGAGCAATTGTCTCAACAATGAAGATCCTACCTAAATTACTTCGTAGTACAAATTACAATAAAGCGATGTACATGGATTTAATGGCACTCATGTTTCGTTTGTTGTCAAAAGCCCGTCAAAACGGGATGCTGGCATTAGAGAGAGATATCGAAAACCCACAACAAAGCGATATTTTTTCCCAATATCCTCGCATTATGAAAGATGTTTATATGCTCAGTTTTATTACGGACTATATGCGTCTGATGGTGACAGGGAACATGAATCCTTATGAAATAGAATCTCTGATGGATGAAGAGATTGCGACTTTTGAGGAAGAGAGTGAAGTTCCTGCAACAGGGTTATCTACAATGGGGGATTCATTACCCGCATTTGGTATTGTTGCTGCGGTGATGGGCGTTGTAAATGCGTTAGGTGCTGCAGATAGACCTGCCGGTGAAATGGGCGCCTTAATTGGGCATGCAATGGTAGGGACTTTCTTAGGTATATTATTAGCTTATGGTTTTATTTCGCCATTAGCATCTCGACTTAGACAGCGTTCTAGTCAACAAATGAAAATGATGGAGTGTATCAAAACGACGTTGTTATCTAGCATGAATGGATATGCGCCACAGATAGCTGTTGAATTTGGACGTAAAACCCTCTTTCTGGCAGACAGACCTTCTTTTATTGAATTGGAAGAACATGTACGTCAGGTACGGACACCGATGCAGGCAAATCCTGATGCAATGAAAGAAGAGTAATTATGAAGAGTAATTCACAAATCATTCGAGTTAAAAAACGAGGGAGAAAACAACATAACACTCATGGTGGTGCATGGAAGATAGCTTATGCTGACTTTATGACTGCAATGATGGCTTTCTTTCTCGTGATGTGGTTACTTTCAATTGCGAGCCCACAAGAATTAACTCGAGTAGCAGAATATTTTCGGACACCACTAAAAGTGGCGATTGAAAAAGGGCGCTTTAGTGGTGATGCAACCAATCCTATTCCTGGTGGAGGGCGTGATCCTGTCTATAACGAAGGTGACGTTTTGCCTAAAGGTCAGGAAGACAAGCAGCTTAATGAAAAGCAACAATTCCGCCGATTAAAAGAAAATTTAGAACAAGTCATTTTAAATGATCCTAGATTAAAAGATCTGAAGCCTCACTTATTGATCGACATGATGGATGATGGTTTGCGCATTCAAATTATCGATAAAGCAAATCGACCGATGTTTAGAGTCGGGAGTGCTACCGTTGAACCTTATATGAAGGATATTTTGACGGCAATAGCACCTATTTTGAATGACACGCCATACAAAATCAGTTTATCGGGTCATACTGATGACATTCCTTATGCAAGTGGCGCTTTTAAATATAGTAACTGGGAGCTATCAACAGATCGCGCGAATGCCTCTCGTCGAGAGTTAATTGGTGCTGGCTTAGATGAATGGAAAGTGTTGCGTGTTGTGGGTATGGCATCAACGGTTCATTTAGTTAAAGAGGATGGTTTTGCCCCTGCAAACCGACGGATCAGTATTCTGGTCTTAACTAAGCAAGCAGAACAAAAAATTGTACAAGAAAATGAGCGGGTTGCACCGACAGTAAAAGAGGCTTCAGAAATAGAACCTCTACTTTCAGGGCAAGAGACCCCACAAGAAAAAGCAGGAAACACACAGACGAGGTCGTCTGTGTCTTCTGTATCTGAGCTTCCCGAATCAAAAAAGGAAAATGTTGAAACAGGAGTTTCTGGGGAAAGTTTGCCATCACAATCGACAAATATTACGACAAAGCAGGGAACAGCCCCCTAATTTGTGAGTAATCGCGTAAAGGTGAATGAGTAACGATGGATATTACTGAGTTTTATCAAACATTTTTTGATGAAGCAGATGAGTTGTTAGCTGATATGGAACAGCATTTGCTGTTACTTGATCCTGCAAATCCGGATCAAGAACAGATGAATGCGATTTTCCGTAGTGCACACTCCATAAAAGGAGGAGCTGCAACATTTGGCTTCGTTAAACTTCAACAGACCACTCATGTGCTTGAAAACTTGCTCGATAGTGCAAGACGTCATGAGATGGCGCTCACCGACGACATTATTAACCTGTTTCTGGAAGCGAAAGATATTATGCAACAGCAATTGGATGCACATAAAAACTCACAAGAACCTGATGAGGAAACATTTAACTATATTTGTGAGAAGTTGCGTCAGCTGGCTCTCGATGTAAAAGAAGAACAATCCGCTCCTCACGTTGAGGCTATTGCTGGATCTGAAGCTTCAGACTCACAAGCCACAATGATTGAAACGCCTGTTTTATCATCTGACGCTGAAAGTGTGCAAGATGAAGCCGTAGAAACCATGGTCGAAGTCGCATCGACAATGGCGGCTGATGGACATTATTACCATCATATTATTTTGTCTGATCTTAAAGAGACAGATATTGATTTAATGCTTGATGAATTAAAGCACCTTGGTGAAGTTAGCCAAGTTGAAAAACAGCATCATGGCCTTGAAGCAATATTAAAAACCACGGCAACAGAAGAAGATATCAGCGCTGTACTTTGTTTTGTGATTGAACCTGAACAGATCTCGTTTAAAAAAGTGGCTGTTGCAGAAAAAGCATCAGAAAAAAACACAGTTACAGAAGAAAGTACAACATCTGTTGATGATGTTCATGTTGAAAGCCACGTTGAGCAACCTGCGCCTGTACAAAAAACAATTGCTGACAAAGTGACGCCATCGGCAGAACCGACTAAAGCACCCGTGGTATCGCCAGCACCAGCGAAAAGACCTGTTGCAGCGGTTGCACCAAAAACGGAATCAAGCAGTATTCGTGTTGCCGTTGAAAAAGTTGACCAATTAATCAACTTAGTGGGTGAGTTGGTTATTACACAATCAATGTTAGCACAGCACAGTGGTAGTCTTGAGCCTGCAATATATAGTGATTTACTCAGTTGTATTGCTCAGTTGCAGCGTAATTCTCGTGATTTACAAGAATCTGTTATGTCAATTCGTATGATGCCGATGGAATATGTTTTCAGTCGCTTCCCTCGAGTTGTGCGTGATGTTGCAGGTAAAATGAATAAGAAAGTTGAGCTAAACATGATTGGTAGCTCAACAGAACTTGATAAAAGCTTAATTGAAAAAATTATCGATCCTTTAACTCACTTAGTGCGTAACAGTCTTGATCATGGTATTGAAATGCCAGCTGATCGTGTTGCGGTGGGTAAACCGGAAGTAGGACAATTAACCCTGTCTGCGGAACATCAAGGCGGTAATATTTGTATTGAAGTGACTGATGATGGTGCTGGACTAAACCGCGAACGTATTTTGAAAAAAGCGATTTCCTCAGGCCTTGCAGTTTCTGAAAATATGAGCAACGAAGAAGTTGCTATGCTGATTTTTGCACCGGGTTTCTCTACCGCAGAAGTCGTAACGGATGTTTCTGGTCGTGGGGTGGGTATGGATGTTGTAAAACGAAATATCCAGGAGATGGGCGGTCAAATTCAAATCAGTTTTGAAGTTGGTAAAGGAACGCGCATTCGTATTTTACTTCCACTGACATTAGCAATTTTAGATGGTATGTCTGTTAAAGTTCATGACGAAGTCTTTATTTTACCATTAGGTACGGTAGTCAGTTCTTTACAACCGGAAGAAGATGATATTTATCCATTGGCGGGTGATGAGAAATTATTGCAGGTCAGAGGGGAATATTTACCACTGATTGAACTGCATCGTACTTTTAATATTGAAGGTGCTCAAACTGATATTACCCAAGCAATTGCGGTTATTGTTCAAAGTGCCGGACGTCGTTATGCTTTATTGGTAGATCAATTAGTTGGTCAGCATCAAGTTGTTGTTAAAAATATAGAAAGCAATTACCGAAAAGTTCCTGGTATATCTGCAGCAACAATTATGGGCGACGGTAGTGTGGCTTTAATTCTTGATGTACCAGAATTGCAACGTTTAAGTCATACACAAATGACGAATAAGAAAAAGAATACAACTGCAAGCGCAGTCATTTAATAGTGAGGATAAAATAAGATTATGGCTTCGGAACATTTCGAGAAATTATCCGGTGAAACTGTTGGACAAGGATTTCTAATTTTTACGCTGGGCGATGAAGAATATGGAATTGATATTTTAAAGGTTCAAGAAATTCGTGGATATGATCAAGTTACACGTATTGCTAATTCACCTAGCTTTATTAAAGGTGTAACTAATTTAAGGGGCGTTATTGTTCCGATAGTTGATCTGCGTATTAAATTTTCACAAGAAAGTGTGACTTATAATGACAATACTGTTGTTATTGTGGTTAACTTATTAAATCGAATTGTGGGAATTGTTGTTGATGGCGTTTCTGATGTTCTTACGCTAAAGCCAGAGCAAATCTGCCCTGCACCAGAGTTTGCAGTCACAATGTCTACTGAATATTTAACAGGTTTAGGTACTTTAGATGAAAGAATGCTTATTCTTGTAGATATTGAAAAATTACTCAATAGTGAAGAAATGGAATTAGTCGATAGCGCAACAATTCAAGCTAAATAAGTTTTTATTTTTCAAAAAATAATTTAAATACTGTTCCGGTAATTTTGCCGGAATAGCTATTTCTAGCTTTTTTATTTTATTATTGAGTGTCAAGGTATTAAATTCACTTTAAGTTAAATTAAAAGATATAAATTAAGTTTTAATTTTAGTTAAGTCTTATTTTATTATTTATTACTTTATAAATAGTAATCATCTAGTTGTAATATTTTAGTTGTAATATTTTCTACTGACGGAAATAACTTTAAAGTTTTTTATACTTATAATTTTAATTAAAAACAGTATTGCCACCGCTTTCTGATGGGGCAAAACGTGACTAAGACGAAATGAAACCTATAAAGTTTCTCTTAAGTCTGCCGATAACTTGCTCATTACCGTTTATTATAAAAAGGGAAACTATGTTTAGCCGAATGAAAATAGTGACTGGATTATTATCCATTCTTCTGTTGTTTGGTGTTTTGCAATTTGTTTCAGGAGGCGTTTTTTACTCAAATATTGTTGAGACAAGAAACGACCTCGATAAGACACTGATAATACAGGATCAACGTGAGCGCCTAGATGAAAGCTGGGCTAACTTACTGCAAGCTCGTAATAATATTAACCGCGCTGCGATTAGTTTTTTATTACGAGATAAAAATCTTAATGTAGATGATTCTCTGTCTGTTGACTATCTGACGGGTCTTGCTCGTAAGAATATGTCTCGTGCAGATGAGAAATTTAAAGAATTTGAAAAGAATATTACAGCTTATCAAGTTCACTCAGAAGATGATATTCGTAGCCTAAAAGGGCGTTTTATCGAATATTTCTCTGCATTAAACCAATTAGAAATTTTACTTCAAGATAATAACTTAAAAGACTTTTTTGAGCAGCCAACTACGGGTTATCAAGACGCTTTTTATAAAGAATATCTTGCATATGTTATGCGTAATGAGAAATTTAACGAAGAGTTAAATGTGGCACTCGAAGCCTCTCACCAACGTACTGTCATTACTATGGTTATGTTAGCCATTATCGTTATCTCGGCATTAATTTTATGCTGGTTTGCATTACGTAATGCCTTAATTAGACCATTAAATTCACTGCTATTAAGTATTAAAACCTTCTCTGAAGGTGATTTACGTCCAAATATCGAAGTGAATGGTCGCAATGAAATGAGCTTGTTAGCAAGTGGTTTAAAACATATGCAACAAGAGCTTATTCAAACGGTTCGTGGCGTCTATCAAAGTACGGAAAATATTTATAACAGTACAAGCGAAATTGCTGCTGGGAATAATGATTTATCTGCTCGTACAGAAGAGCAAGTGGCTTCGTTAGAAGAAACTGCTGCAAGTATGGAACAGTTAACGGCGACCGTAAAACAGAACGCAGACAATGCTCGCCAAGCAAGTAACCTTGCTAATGACGCCTCAGATATTGCCCGCCAAGGCGGAAAAGTTGTTGCTAATGTGGTGCAAACGATGCACGACATAGCCGGAAGTTCTCAGAAAATCACCGATATCACAGCGGTTATCGATGGCATTGCATTCCAGACCAATATTTTGGCACTGAATGCGGCTGTTGAAGCGGCTAGAGCCGGTGAGCATGGTCGCGGATTTGCGGTAGTTGCCGGTGAAGTTCGTAACCTTGCACAGAGAAGTGCAGAAGCTGCTAAAGAAATAAAAACACTGATTGAAGATTCTGTAAGTCGTACTGAAACGGGTTCTGTACTCGTTGAAAGTGCGGGTGAGACGATGACGCGTATCGTGGATTCAGTAACGCGTGTTACTGACATCATGGGCGAAATCGCTTCTGCATCAGATGAGCAAAGCCGAGGTATTTCACAAGTTGGTCTTGCGGTTTCTGAAATGGATCGTGTCACTCAGCAAAACGCCTCTTTAGTAGAACAATCTGCAGCCGCTGCTGCTGGTCTTGAAGATCAAGCAGTTGCATTAACCCGCTTAGTTTCAATCTTCAAATTACCGGGTCAGGAAGAAAAAACGCTAGAAAGAAAGGAATCGGATGCAACCCCTGTAGTTAAAGCCGCTGCTCCACTTATAAAACCAGGAACCTCAGAAAAGAAAAAGAGCAGCAGTGTTGAAGATCCCGCTAACTGGGAAACTTTCTAACAACAACAAGTGGCTGACAAGCGGTGGCTTTTAACCACCGCTTTAAACGAGGTGAAGGCATGTTTAGGTTTCGCAAATTAAAGATATCCACCAGTCTCTATTTATTACTGATGATGTTTTGCGTTATGCAGATGATTTCTAGTGGTATTTCGCTAGGGATCATTCATTTGAATAACGAACAGATCACCAGAGTAGATATAGATACATCTAAGCGAGATGAATTAGGATTAAGTTGGGCATCTTTAATACAAACACGTAATGCGATTAATCGTGTAGCTATTGCAGTGAAAACTGAACAGTCAACGGATTATATTCAATCTATTGAATCAATTGCACTTTCACGTTTGGAAACGGCGAATACTCATTTTCAAAATTTCCTTGCTGAAATAAATAAAGAGGCAATCCCAACAGAAGAAAAAGAAATCGTTGAAGCAGTAAAAAACGATTACCACGTTTTATATGGTGCATTAACTGAATTACATAGCATGTTAAAAAACAATAACTTCCAAGGCTTTTTAGATCAACCGACGGAACGTTATCAAACAGCGATGGAAAATTCATTTAATACCTATATGAATTATGTTCAGAGTGAAATTACTGAATCTATAGAGCAAGGACACCGCTCTTATACTATTGCTATCTTAATGTTTATCGGTGCAATAGCGATGGTTATTGTTGTATCCATCGCCGCTCATCGCTGGCTAAGTTTTAATATCATTAAACCTTTCGCAAGTTTAAGTCGTTATTTTAATGATGTTGCCACTGGTAAATTAAATCGTGAAATTCTTGTCTTCACCGATGATGAAATAGGGGATGTGTTTAGACGACTACGAGATATGCGTGGCGAGCTCGCGCGTTCTATTCGTACCGTTCGAGATAACAGCCATGCTATGCATTCTGGTATTCAAGAAATTTCCAAAGGAAATACGGATTTATCCTCAAGAACTGAACAACAAGCTGCTTCATTAGAAGAAACTGCGGCAAGCATGGAAGAGTTAACAGCAACGGTAAAACAAAATGCTGATAACGCCCTGCAAGCGAGCAAGCTCGCAGAGTCGGCTTCTGAAACAGCCATACGTGGTGGCCAAATCACGCATAGTGTTGTTGAAACCATGGATGCGATTACACAAAGTTCGCAAAAGATAGGGGCTATTATCAGTGTGATTGATGGTATTGCGTTCCAAACCAATATATTAGCACTTAACGCGGCGGTTGAAGCTGCTCGCGCGGGTGAACAAGGGCGTGGATTCTCTGTTGTTGCTGGAGAAGTTCGTAACCTTGCTCAACGCAGTGCTGATGCTGCAAAAGAAATTAAATTATTGATTGATGAATCTGTTTTACGTGTCTCTCAAGGCTCTCAACTCGTTAATAATGCAGGACAGACAATGGAGGAACTCGTCACATCAGTAAATAAAGTCACTGAGTTAATGGCAGAAATCGCCTCAGCTTCTGATGAACAAAGCCGAGGTATTCACCAAGTCGCTGATGCAGTCAGTCAGATGGATCAGGTGACACAGCAAAACGCTGCTTTGGTGGAGCAATCAGCATCTGCTGCCGCAGCATTAGAAGATCAGGCTAATAACCTTGTTAATGCTGTAT
Source organism: Proteus alimentorum (assembly GCF_002607735.1). Lineage (GTDB taxonomy): Bacteria > Pseudomonadota > Gammaproteobacteria > Enterobacterales > Enterobacteriaceae > Proteus > Proteus alimentorum. The sequence goes on along the minus strand of NZ_NBVR01000034.1, from coordinate 63,448 downwards.
CGGCATTCGAGTTGCCTGACACGGATGAGAGTAATAACTCATCATCCCTAGAAGGTAATGGGTTGAAAAAAGCAGATAAAAAATCATTTTTTAAAAAGACCCATTAAAAAACAATGAAACGTAATGTTACTGAAGTCTTATCAGATATCGCTGCTCAACCGTTGGATATTTTTACCCAACGGTTCATGTTGTCCGATGATCAGTTCCAATCTATATGCCAATTGATTTATCAAAAGGCCGGTATTGTGCTGACTAACAACAAAAGGGAGATGGTTTATAACCGTCTCACTAGGAGGTTACGTGAATTACGGATGAATAACTTTGGTGACTATCTTGCGTTTCTTAAAAGTGATGTACGCAACCCTGAATGGCAAGAGTTTGTAAATGCACTAACAACCAATCTCACCGCATTTTTCAGGGAAGCGCATCATTTTCCTATTTTGGCAAAACATGCTAGAAAAAGAGCGGGAGGCGTCTACCGAGTATGGTGTGCAGCTGCATCTACTGGAGAAGAACCTTATTCAATTGCGATGACTTTACGCGATGTTTTTGGGAATAACCCTTATAAAACCAAAATTATTGCCAGTGATATCGATACTAATGTGTTGGATAAAGCACGAAAAGGTGTTTACCGACTGGAAGAGCTTAAAACATTAAATGATGAATATTTGAAAAAATATTTTCTCAAAGGTGTCGGCGATTTTGAAGGATACGTGAAAATTAGACAGCAAATTAGCGAGATGGTCTCTTTTCAGTATTTGAATTTACTCGACAAGCAATGGGATTTAGAAGGCAGTTTTGATGCGATTTTTTGTCGTAATGTCATGATTTATTTTGATAAAGCGACACAACAAAGCTTACTTAACCGCTTTACCTCATTACTTAAGCCAGACGGAATGCTGTTTGTTGGACATTCTGAGAATGTAAGCCAGCTTAGCAAGGATTTCTACTTGCATGGGCATACCGTTTACGGGCTGACACCAGCAAGGAGAGGTTATGAATAAAATAACAGTACTCTGTGTTGATGATTCGGCGTTAATGCGTCAAATCATGCGAGAAATCATCAACAGTCATAGCGATATGGAAGTTGTTGATTGTGCACCAGATCCTATAGTGGCTCGTGACTTAATAAAAAAGTACAACCCACAGGTATTAACGTTAGACGTTGAAATGCCACGTATGGATGGTATTGATTTCTTGGAAAAACTGATGCGATTAAGACCAATGCCTGTCGTTATGGTCTCATCATTAACAGCAAAAGGTTCAGAAGTGACGTTAAAAGCGTTAGAACTGGGCGCGGTTGATTTTGTGACTAAACCACAGCTTGGTTTGCGTGAAGGTATGATGGCTTATAGTGAACTGATTGCCGAGAAAATTCGTGCTGCAGCACAGGCGCGGATTAATCGTCGAGAAGTACAAGCACCGCCTTCTAAATCATTGTCATTTACACCGATGATTTCGAGTGAAAAGTTGATTGCAGTAGGTGCATCAACTGGTGGCACAGAGGCTATTCGTAATTTTCTAGAACCATTACCTATTACCAGCCCTGCGATATTAATTACGCAACATATGCCCGCAGGGTTTACACACTCATTTGCAGAACGATTAAATCGTTTATGCCAAATTAGTGTAAAAGAAGCAGAAGACGGCGAACGTGTATTGCCTGGGCATGCTTATATTGCGCCCGGTGATTATCACATGGAGCTTCGTCGTAATGGTGCTAACTACCAGATCCACATTAATAAAGAGCCTGCGGTTAACCGTCATCGTCCTTCTGTCGATGTACTATTTAGGTCTGTCGCCAAATATGCGGGACGTAATGCCATCGGTGTGATTTTAACCGGAATGGGAAGTGACGGTGCTGCGGGTTTATTAGAAATGCGTCGTGCTGGTAGTTATACCTTTGCACAAGATGAAGCGAGTTGTGTCGTCTTTGGTATGCCTCGTGCTGCGGTTGAAGTAGGCGCAGTAGACGAAGTGAAAAGCATAAGCGCAATGAGTAAAGCGGTGCTGATGAAAATCAGCAGTACACAATCATTGCGTATCTGATTAAGTTCAGTTTAAAAAGCAACACAGTAATTTGCCGATATATTTTGAAGGAGTTTTCAATGGCAAGTAAGGATCTGAAATTTTTAGTGGTTGATGATTTTTCAACAATGCGCCGCATAGTTCGTAATTTGCTAAAGGAATTAGGATTTACGAATGTAGATGAAGCAGAAGATGGTGCTGACGCGTTAGCTAAATTACGCAATTCGGCAATTGATTTTGTGATAACAGACTGGAACATGCCAAACATGGATGGTCTAGAGCTTCTTAAAAATATTCGTAGTGATGCGGGACTTGCAGCAACACCAGTATTAATGGTGACGGCTGAAGCTAAAAAAGAAAATATCATTGCAGCAGCGCAAGCGGGTGCAAGTGGGTATGTTGTTAAACCTTTTACAGCAGCAATTCTTGAAGAAAAACTAAATAAAATTTTTGAAAAACTGGGCATCTAAGGAGTCGCAATGAGTGGGAATCCAATTATGCCGAAAGATAATATTGAAATGACATCTGATATTATCAGCCGGATCGGACAATTGACGCGGATGTTACGCGACAGTTTGCGAGAATTAGGATTGGATAAAGCAATAGCCGAAGCAGCAGAAGCCATCCCTGACGCTAGGGAACGATTGGACTATGTTGCTCAAATGACCGCTCAGGCAGCTGAGCGTACATTGAACTGTGTCGAAGCCGCGCAACCTAAACAGGATGCGTTAGGGGCCGATGCGACTAAGCTTACTGAACGTTGGGACCAATGGTTTGAACAACCAGAAGAGCTGAAAGATGTACGCTCTCTTGTAACCGATACCCGCAATTATTTGCGGGATATCCCTGAGAGTACGGCTTTTACTAACAGTCAGTTATTGGAAATTATGATGGCACAGGATTTCCAAGATCTGACCGGCCAGGTTATTAAACGCATGATGAGTGTCGTTCAAGAAATTGAAAAACAACTCGTGATGGTATTAATGGAAAACCTGCCACCAGAGCAACTTGAAAAGTCTAATGTGAAGAAAGAGACCGACTCTTTATTAAATGGTCCACAGGTGAATAAAAACAACGCTGGTGTGATCAAAAATCAAGATCAAGTTGATGATTTACTGGAAAGTTTAGGTTTCTAACCTTCTAATGAGTTTTAGGGCGATAAGGACGTTGAGATATGCAGGACGCATTCGCTCTATGCTCAGCTCTTTTAGGATGGTGTATTTTATGGATAAAAAATCACGTAATAATGCTTTAATAGCCCACGCTATTGAAGAAAATGTAAGCCGCTTTTTTTAAGCGGCTTTTGAAGTTGTCGAAATAAACATCAAAAGTAAAATTGCTCAATTTTGCTGTTAATTTTGCTGATTTCCTTATAATCAGTGTCAATATTGCTTATATCTCCATTTTTATCATTGGGTTGTTTTTTCAGTGCATACCGTCATAGCCCAAAAAGCCCCGTAAATTTGCGATTGTTCAACCCATCAATTTCCTCTGAATTTGTCATGCTTAGAGTCATTTCATTCATGCTTTTAATCTCAATATCTAAATCGGACAGACTGTGGCTGAAGATAGCGATCTCGAAAAAACAGAGGAACCCACACCCCATAAACGGGAAAAAGCTAAAAAGGATGGGCAAATTGTCCGTTCTAAAGAGCTTTCATCCGTTTTAATGATCTTAGGTGGCGTGAGTTTGCTATGGATGAGCGGCGGATTTATTACTCGTGAGCTCTATGCCATGTTAACAGAAGGTTTTACCTTTAATCATCACCTTATCGGTAATGAGAATTTGTTGATCCCTCGATTTGGTAGCTTGATTAAACAAGCTGTTTTTGCGTTATCCCCCGTTTTTTTGGGTTTAGTGCTTGTGGCAATTGGTGGCTCAGCGCTATTAGGTGGGATTAACTTTAGTAGTAAATCTATTAAGTTTGATCCAAAAAAATGGAATCCTATTTCTGGGTTAAAACGTATTTTTTCTATGAATGCGTTAGCCGAGTTATTTAAGGCGATACTGAAATCAACTTTTGTGGGGATCGCCGCAACCGTTTTTTTATGGCACAACTGGAATGATATTCTCCATCTGATCACGCTTCCACCGCTTAGTGCGCTGGCCAATGCGATGCAACTGCTTATTTTCGCCGTTTACATTACGGTTTTTATGCTGATACCGATGGTGGCATTCGACATTATTTTCCAAATTCGTAGCCATTTGAAAAAGCTACGTATGACACGTCAAGAAATTAAAGACGAATTTAAACAGCAAGAGGGTGATCCGCAACTTAAAGCGCGTATTCGTCAGCAACAACATGCGATGTCTCGCCGTCGAATGATGGCGGATGTACCGAAAGCTGACGTTATTGTGACGAACCCAACACACTATGCTGTTGCACTGCAATATAACGACAAAATGACTGCACCTAAAGTGTTAGCAAAAGGGGCCGGTGCTATTGCGTTAAAAATTAAAGAGATCGGTGCAGAAAATCGAATTCCGCTTCTAGAAGCGCCACCGCTTGCTAGGGCGTTATATCGTCACAGTGAAATAGGCCATGCAATACCTTCAACCCTTTATGCTGCGGTTGCAGAGGTGCTTGCATGGGTTTATCAACTGAAACGATGGAAAACCGAAGGTGGTTTAAAACCTAAACAACCTATGAACTTGCCAGTGCCTCCCGCACTGGACTTTGCTGGAGAAGATAATCGTCATGGCTAATTTGGCCTCATTACTCCGCTTGCCGGGAAATTGGAAAAGTTCTCAGTGGCAGATACTGGCAGGGCCAGTGCTTATCTTGTTGATACTGTCAATGATGGTATTGCCATTGCCACCTTTTCTATTGGATTTATTATTTACCTTTAACATCGCACTCTCCATCATGGTGCTGTTGGTTGCAATGTTCACTCGACGTACTTTGGACTTTGCTGCTTTCCCGACTATTTTGCTGTTTACCACGTTGTTACGTTTGTCATTAAACGTAGCTTCAACACGTATCATCTTAATGGAAGGACATACAGGGCCAGATGCCGCAGGGCGTGTTGTTGAGGCCTTTGGCCATTTCCTTGTTGGTGGTAACTTTGCTATTGGTATTGTGGTCTTTATCATCCTTATTTTGATTAACTTTATGGTTATCACCAAGGGTGCGGGACGTATTGCTGAAGTGGGTGCGCGTTTTGTGTTAGATGGAATGCCGGGTAAACAGATGGCAATCGATGCTGACCTGAATGCAGGCATTATCAATGAAGACGAAGCAAAAAAACGCCGTAAAGAAGTTTCATTGGAATCCGACTTTTACGGTTCAATGGATGGTGCGAGTAAGTTCGTTCGTGGTGACGCCATCGCAGGCTTAATGATCCTTGTGATTAACGTTGTGGGTGGTCTTATCGTCGGTGTCGCTCAACACGGAATGGCATTAAACGATGCTGCAACGACTTATACCCTCTTAACCATCGGTGATGGTCTGGTTGCTCAAATTCCTGCATTGATTATCTCAACAGCAGCGGGTGTTATCGTTACGCGTGTTGCAACAGATGAAGATGTTGGGCAACAGATGGTTACCCAACTGTTTGACAATCCTCGTGTTCTCCTGTTAACCGCTGGCGTGCTAGGTTTGTTGGGTTTAGTGCCGGGAATGCCTAACTTTGTTTTCCTTTTCTTCACCGCAGCATTAGGTGGATTAGGTTGGTATATCTTACGTCGTAATGCTAATCCTGAAGTGCAACAGCAAAAAGAGATGGAAGAAGTTGAAAAACAAAACCGTGTTGTTGAAGCTTCATGGGAAGATGTTCAACTTGAAGATCCATTAGCAATGGAAGTAGGGTATCGCTTAATCCCAATGGTAGATAATCGCCAAAATGGGGAGTTGTTAGGTCGAATTAGTGGTATTCGTAAAAAGTTTGCTCAGGAAACGGGATACCTTCCTCCTGTTGTCCATATCCGAGACAATATGGAATTAAAACCTTCTTCTTATCGTATTTTAATGAAAGGGGTTGAAATTGGTCACGGTGAAGCGCATCCAGGTCGTTGGTTAGCAATCAACCCGGGTAATGCTGTTGGCTCTTTAGAGGGGGATATCACTCAAGAGCCAGCATTTGGTTTACCCGCAGTTTGGATTGATGACAGCTTAAGAGAGCAAGCACAGGTTCAGGGCTATACCGTTGTTGCTGCAAGTACGGTTATTGCAACGCATTTTAACCATGTATTAGCGAAATACGCATCGGAATTATTTGGTCGCCAAGAAGCACAAATGTTGTTTGATAGGGTCAGTAAAGAGCTACCTAAAATGACCGAAAATATGATCCCAGATATGCTTTCACTCACGGTACTGCATAAAGTATTGCAAAACTTGCTATCAGAACAAGTGCCAATTCGTGATATGAGAACCATATTAGAAGCCTTAGCAGAGCATGCGCCAGAGCAGAAAGATCCGGCTGAATTAACAGCGGTTGTTCGTGTTGCACTTCGCCGTGCGATTACACAACACTGGTTTGGTGATCAGGATGAAATTCAGGTCATTGGGTTGGATGCAAGCTTAGAGCGTATTCTTGTTCAAGCAATGCAAAGTGGTGGCGGTTTAGAGCCGGGACTGGCTGAGAATATTGAACAACAAGCGGCGGATGCGGTACGTCACCAAGAGATGTCTGGTGGAGCACCTGTATTATTAGTGAATCATGCACTACGTGCATTGTTATCACGTTTCTTACGTCGTAGCTTGCCACAGTTAGCTGTATTGTCGAATATGGAAGTCAGTGAAGGTCGTCGTATTCGTATGACATCGATGATTGGTGGACAGCCACACTAAACTAATAATGAGACGTCATACAGACCAATAATCTTTACTTCGAACATGTTATTACACGCGACTATTTGATTAGTTGCGTGTTTTTTTATCTCTACCTCGTTTTAATCCTTACAGATGATGTTTGATTTATAATATCAAGGGAAATTAATTTCATTAATATAATTTTTTTTATAGGAGATTTATTAATGAAAAATAAAAAATTACTTTTCCCCTTATTTGTTTTATTCAATTCACAAATGGTTTTGGCCGATGAAAATGTCATTGTAAATGATAATTTATCACCTAAGACAACACTCACTTTTGATAATGAAAAAAATAAAGATGTAATTAATATAGATACCAACCTTGATGAAGGTATTTCGCTCAATTTTTACCATAAATTTAATATTCCTAAAGAAGGGATGATTTTTAATAATAAAGAAGCCAAAGCAAATATTATTATTAATGAAGTTACCGGAAATGAAATTAGTTTTATTAATGGTAATGTTAGAGTCGAAGGACTAAAGGCTCATGTCATTATTGCTAATCCTAATGGTATTGAATGCCACAAATGTTCCGCCTCCAGAGTTACTGATTTTACACTAATGAGTGGAAAAACTAATGACAGTGTCAGAGATTTTATTTTATCAGATAAAAATTATGTTTCTATTCGGGGTTTAAAACGGATCTCTAGTCAAAAAATTAATCTTATTTCTAATAAAATTTTTATGGAAGGCACATTAAATAAATCTATTGATACGTTAAATATACTCAGTGGGTTGCCAATATACCATCTTTTTTCAAAAAATGAATTTAATCATAATGGGCAAATTTCTTTTTTTGAAGGGTTTAAACATCATTTAAAGAATGTTGATATTACTCATGGATATGGAGAGATATATCTTGATAAAGATATTGAAAATTTGATAGATAAAATCTCCATTAATAATAGATTAAAAATAAAAAGTAAACTTTATATTGGTAATTAATACTATCCATGGGATTTAGTCATGAATTTAATTTCTTTGAGAATACATCAACGCCACGCTTTTTTTAGTAGTACCATGATTGTTGCTTTACTCTTATTTTCAACAAATATCTTAGCTAATGAGTTGATTGTTAAAGATGCTGATTTAGCAAAAGATCTTGCAATTAATTATCATAAGGGTAAAGCCAATATTGACATTGAATCTTCTGATATACGCGGCATTTCTCATAATTATTATACTTATTTTAATGTGGATGAAAATGGAGTTGTATTCAATAACCCAGAAGGTTCGGGTATTACTCTTATTATTAATGAAGTCACTTCAATAAATAAAACACGATTAGCCGGCGATTTATCTATTGACGGAAAACCTGCAAATATTATTATTGCCAATCCTAATGGTATTAATTGTGATGATTGTTCATTTAGTGGTATTGAAAAAGTAACCTTAATTAATGGAAGGAGTGATAATCTAAATATAGGAAAATATAAAATCTCTAATCAAGGCAGTATTCAATTTAACACTGATGGAATGCATCAATTCGTTTTTAATAAAATAAATATTATTTCGACAGATGTTAAGTTTAATAAAGATGTTATATTTTCTTCTGATGAGTTAAATATTATTAATGGTAAGCAAAATTATCATTTGTTTCACAACTTTCAATCAAAATTTCATAAGGGAAAACTCTTTTTTGATTCTGGTAGTATTATTAATACCAATAAATTCACTTATTATGCAGGAAGTAATAATTTTATTAATCAAGGTGTTATAAATATCGGTAATGCTATCATAGAAACAAAAGGCAAATTGATGAATTATGGAAGTATCAATTTATTAAGTGGACGTATTTATCGTTTGTTAGAAAATCTTTCTATAGAATATCCTATGTATGATTTTTCAAATCGGGTATCACAGATTAAAGCAAAATCATTTTATAATGAACATAGTGGTCGATTTACGACTTATAATACCAATGCTGAACTTGATTTAGCTAAAGGGAGTTTTACAAATAAAGGATATGTATCTTTATCACATAGCCATTTATCTACTCAGTTGCGTAATTTTTTTCATAAGCCTAAAGGAATAATATTCGCTAATCAATCATCAGTTACGATAGAGTCAGAAAATAAAACAAGGCTAGAAGGGATGATAAATACACTAAATAGTAAATATCCTATTTATATTAATAAAGGAAAAATTATTTATAGTAATGATGATAATAAAAAATTTATTTTAATTAAAAAATAGGAATTGACATAAATAACAAAAAAAGAGAATTTCTCGTTAGATGTTATTTATAATAATAGAGTGAACATAAATAGATGTGTAATGGATTAAAATACACATCTATTAATTTAAATAGGGAGTAATATACTTTTATTATTAACAATACTTATATTTGTATTTTGCGGCCAGCAAGCAGTGAACGCTGCGCTTGCCCATCAGAACCATAAAGGGTTGGGCTGTGGTTCTTCTGCAAAAAACGGATAGCATCACTATTACGAGAGATGTGTTGATCGAGTAGTAATCCGTTATGCTGATTTAGATATCTTAACTCCGCCGTGATGTCTATTATCTGTGTCCATAAATCAGATAAGAACGGCAACCCTGTATAAGGTTTTTCTACACCGGCTTGTAGGCTTAGCGTATGACGCTGTTGGTCTGTATGACCTAAAGCCGACAAGACAAAATTCTTCTGTTCAGTTACTTCGTGTAGGGCATTGATATCAATATTACCTGCGCATAATAACTGTTGTTCAGCACGTAAAATACCAGCAATGGTATTAAGCTGTGATAATTGAAGATCTAAAGTCTGGCGGAGTTCTTCCATCATAATCATTAAAATATTATTGAGTTATGCTTTCAGCAGCTTCACGGAAAAGAGCGTCCGCAATTTTACCGCTGTCCATGGTTAATGTTCCGTTGGCAATTGCTTCTTTTAAGCGAGCAACTTTCTCAACGTTGATGTCTTTATTTCCAGGTTGAACAAGTTTTTTCTGTGCTTCACTCAGTTTTACAGAAGTGTCGCCTGTTGCAGTTTTTTGTTCAGTCGTTCCCGATTTACGAGAGCCCTGAGTGACTTCACTCGGGTTACGTTGTGCAATTGCGTTAATCGGAAGCAGTGGATTTGCGCGTTCAATACTCATAGGAAAATCCTTTGTTAGGCATCAATTAATAGTCAGATGAAGCCATTGTAAAACAACCTATGTGTTTTCGCCTATCATCTTACTTCTTTATATCGGCTATCAAATCAAAAACTTTAATCTTAGTCGTCATACTCGTCATACTCGTCATTCTTTAAACCTGACCGCACTCACTCACACTAGTTACATACTTATGTATGCTCCTAGCGATTCGTTCATTTGTCGCCTAGCTACAACTTGAATTATTTAGAGTAAGTACAGGCTATGTTTTAAATTGTTGTCTAGCTACAACTTAAATTATTTAGAGTAAAAATGTATGCAAACACAGTTTTTGTTCAAATTGCAACGTAAGAGAGTTTACCTTGGCTTGCCATAACTGAAACGGGTAACAAGCAATTTAATAGGGGCTTATTCTGCTTATCAGTTTTTTAATCTATTAAAGAGGGATGCGTACAGAACCGTCTTCCAGTGCTTCTCCGGTGACGATTTGCCCAGATTTAACTCTTACTCGAACCGTTTCATTAGCGACAGCATTGTTTACGGCTTTACCTTCATAACGGATCTGAAAGTGAGGGCCTTGTGCAAATACGGTGACTGTTTGTCCCGCCAAAATAGCCCAAGGGCGACGCACCATTGTGGAAGTTAAAGGCTTTCCTGCGGAGATTTGTCGCATTGCGATCGCATTTTTAATTAATGCAGGATCACGTAATACATCATAAGGTAATTTTTCTAATTCGCCCGTTGCCATGCTAACGGCAGACGCTTCAATAATGTCATCACGATTAAGGTCTTTTTCCGCGATTAAGTATTCACCATTAACGCTAACATCAATTTGAATAAAACGACGTTGTTTATCACACTGAATTGGGATTGAAATACGACCCCAATTACGAGAGCCAGCATGACGTTGGATCTCTTGTGTTTGGCAAACAGGCCATTTATCTTCTGGTGTTAAAACTGTCACCGTCACTTTATCGCCTTGTTGATGAAGTGCGACAAAGAAATCTTGTAGTTCTTCAGGAAGTGATTTCGCGATACTCACATTCACCATAAAGAAAAAAGAAAATAGACCGATAAGAGTTCTAACTAACATAATTTGTATCACCTTACAGAGTTGATGCTAATTGTGCGTTTGTCATTATTTAGCAATAACAGTGTACATCGACTTTACACGCCTTAAACGCATAAATAGCAATCCAATTTACGCCTATTCCTCCAATCATCTTTTTTTTGAGCGTTTATTCTGTCAACTGAAATTGTTTTATCAGCTGAGGTAAGTGGCTTAGCCACCAAGGATAGAAGATGCTCGATAAATTAGAAAATACGTTTCATTTTCAACAAGAAGCACTCTCAATACGCAATAAACGCCAAGAAATTCTCGCTGCGAATATCGCTAACGCAGATACCCCAGGCTTTCAGGCTCGTGATATTGATTTTGCTTCTGAATTGAAGAAAACCATTGAAAACGGACGTACTGGTAGTCATGGCATGCAATTGGCAATGACATCAGAACGCCATATCCCGATCAAACCCGGTTATCGCTTAGAAGCGGACTTACTTTATCGTGTGCCTCATCAAACTGCGATGGATGGTAATACCGTGGATATGGACATGGAACGTAGTAATTTTGCCGACAATAGCCTTAAGTATCAGGCTGATGTGACATTTATTAACTCGCAAGTTAAAAGCATGATGGCTGTATTGCAACAGTAGGGTAAAGAGCATGTCTTTATTTAGTATTTTCGATATTTCAAGTTCAGCACTTTCAGCGCAATCACAGCGTTTAAACGTGAGTGCCAGCAATATGGCAAACGCTGACAGTGTTGCGGGTCCAGATGGCGACCCTTATCGTGCAAAACAGGTTGTTTTTCAGGTAAACGCCCCAGCAGGTCAAGAAATTGGCGGTGTTCGTGTCACTGAAGTGGTGGATGATCCAGCACCATTTCGTATGGAGTATCAGCCGGGACATCCTTTTGCCGATGAAAAAGGGTATGTACGTATGCCGAATGTTGATGTTGTGGGTGAAATGATTAATACCATCTCTGCATCAAGAAGCTACCAAGCTAACGTCGAAGTGATGAACACGGCAAAATCACTGATGCAAAAAACACTGATGATAGGTCAATAGGGAGAATAAATTGTGGGTATTTCCTCCTCAATGAATGAACCTTATGATAATACCATTATCGGGGATGCTCCTTCTTCATACCATACGAAAAAAAGTGGTAGTGATGATATTAAAGGGAATTTCCTGACTCTTCTCATCACTCAGATGAAAAATCAAGACCCAACAAATCCAATGCAAAATAATGAGCTGACTTCCCAGTTAGCTCAAATTTCAACGGTTGAAGGCATTGAGACACTGAATAAAACAGTGAATAACATTGTTGGGCAGATTGATCAAAGTCAGGCGTTGCGCGCTTCTTCTCTCGTTGGCCGTGGTGTTATGGTCTCGGGGAATAAGATTGTTGTCTTTCAGCCAACCGACGGTAAAGGTGAGACTGAAAAACCCAGTGATGGGGATGACGCAATTCCAACACCTGATACGCAAAATGAAAAAACACGTCAGCAAATGGGAACGTATAAAGCAGATGGTACGGATCCAAATACGCCTGACAGTGAACACCTTTTTTCAACACCTTTTGGTTTTGAATTACTCAGTCCAACCGATTCTCTTACGATAAACATCACCAATGCGAGTGGTGTGACTGTTCGTACAATCAATATGGACAAAAAGATGCTACCGGATGTTTATAACTTCTCTTGGGATTGTACTGATGAAGATGACAATCCAGTTCCAACAGGCAGTTATAAATTTACCGTTAACGCCACGCTTAATGATGCTCAGGTCCCTGTTAAGACACTGAATTATGCGCTGGTGAATAGTGTGTCCATGGTGGATGGTGGTGCCCGCCTTGATGTTGGCTTAGGTAATACCGTTTCATTGGATGAAATTCGTCAGGTTCTTTAACTAACACATATTCAACTTGGAGGGCGCATGTCCTTTTCACAAGCAGTAAGTGGTTTAAACGCAGCAGCCGCTAACTTAGATACTATCGGTAACAATATTTCTAACTCCGCAACCTACGGTTTTAAAGGTGCAAACGTTTCTTTTGCTGACGTTTTCGCGGGTTCAGGTGCAGGTCTGGGTGTTAAAGTGGCAGGTATTAGCCAAAACTTTAAAGACGGTAGTATCACAACCACTAACCGTCCAACAGATGTGGCGATTTCTGGTGGTGGTTTTTTCCGTATTGAAGATCAAAACGGCGGCGTTTTCTATTCACGTAATGGTGAATTCGGTAAAGATAAAAATGGTTTCCTGACCAATATGCAAGGTATGCGTGTAACAGGTTATCCAGTAGTTTCTGATCCTGCAACAGGTAAAAATATCGTACAAAAAGGGGCTACACCAGCACCTATCGTTATTCCTACCGATATGATGAATGCAAGTGAAACTAGTACGTTAGATATGACAGTTAACTTAAATTCAGATGAAGATAAACCAGCAACTGCTTTTGATGTTAATAAAACAGATTCATATAACTTCAGTACAAACGTTACCACTTACGATAGCTTAGGTAATGAACATAACCTGAACTTATTTTTCGTTAAAAAAGATGATAATAAGTGGGATGTCTATGTAAAAGATACGACCACAGGAGCAGCAGCACAGAATTTAGGCGAAATCGAATATGAAAAAAATGGTGTATTAAAGACAGCTAATTTGGCTGATTTTACTACGGATTCATATAAAGGCTCTGAAACAGGCTCAATTAAACTGGATTTCACCGGCAGTACCCAACAAAAAGTGGCTGAATCAAGCGTCTCTAAATTAGCGCAAAATGGTTACCAAGCGGGTGAATTCACTAACTTCCGTATTGAGCAAGATGGTTCCATTATGGCGACTTACTCAAACCAACAAAGCCAAGTGGTTGGTCAAATCGCATTAGCTAACTTTGCAAACCCAGGTGGCTTAAGCTCACAAGGCGACAACATGTGGTCTGAAACTAACGGTTCTGGTTCACCAATCGTCGGTGTGGCAGGCTCTGGTGTATTTGGCAAATTAACCAATAACGCATTAGAAGCGTCTAACGTTGATATGAGCCAAGAGTTAGTCAATATGATCGTTGCTCAACGTAACTATCAATCAAACGCACAAACCATCAAGACTCAGGATCAGATCCTGCAGACTCTGGTTAGCTTGCGCTAATAACGCCGGAAATAATCTGTTATGGATCATGTGATTTATACCGCGATGGGCGGCGCCAGACATTCGATGGAAAATCAAGCCGTCGTGGCAAACAACTTAGCAAACGCATCAACACCAGGATTCAAAGCGCAGCTTAGTGCAATGCGAGCCGTACCTGTCAATGGCGATACCTTACCGACTCGTACATTAACGGTAGCCTCAACGCCAGGTAGCGATCAGAGTCAAGGAACGATGAACTATACCGGCAGATCAATGGACGTTGCGTTAAGTGATAATGGCTATTTGGCTGTTCAGCTGGATGATGGCACCGAAGCCTATACTCGAAACGGCAGTATTCAGCGTAACGCTGACGGTATGTTGATGGTGCAAGGGCGTTTGTTAATGGGGGATAACGGTGCGATTGAAGTACCTCCTCAAGCAGATGTCAGTATTGCCAATAACGGTATTGTGACGGCGCATGTGCCGACTGATCCGCCAAAAATGTTGGGTCAAATTGGTCGCTTGAAAATGGTAAAACCAGAGCAAAACGATTTAGTTCGTGGCGATGATGGTTTATTCCATTTATCACCGAAAGGCACTGCGCGTGCGGGTGAGCAATTACCTGCTGATGATAGTGTGAAGGTGTTAGCTGGTGTGTTAGAAGGCAGTAATGTTAATCCAGCAGAAGCCATGGTCGATATGATAGCAAACGCAAGACGTTTCGAAATGCAAATGAAGGTTATTCATAGCGCTGACGATAATGCGCAACGAGCTAACCAATTGCTATCACTGAGTTAAATAGTGTAAGGGGAAAACCATGATCCGTTCTTTATGGATTGCTAAAACTGGGTTGGATGCACAACAGACAAACATGGATGTGATTTCCAACAACCTCGCAAACGTCAGCACCAATGGTTTTAAACGCCAACGTGCGGTTTTCGAAGATTTACTGTATCAAACAATTCGTCAACCAGGTGCAATGACATCAGAACAGACGAATGCGCCATCAGGTTTACAAATTGGTACGGGTGTTCGTCCGGTTGCGACTGAGCGTTTACATAGCCAAGGTAACTTGGCTCAAACAAACGGTACGCGTGATGTGGCGATTAAAGGACAAGGTTTCTTCCATGTTCAGTTACCTGATGGTACAGACGCTTATACCCGTGATGGTTCTTTTCAAATGGATCAAAATGGGCAATTAGTGACAACCAGTGGTTTCCAAGTCGTACCGGCCATTATTCTGCCTGAAACGGCGAAAAAGGTCATGATTGGTCGTGATGGTACTGTCAGCGTTGAGATTGAAGGTTCACCAGCGCCACAACAAGTGGGGCAATTAACGCTAACTACCTTTATTAATGACAGCGGATTAGAAAGTGTCGGTGAAAACTTATACTTAGAAACCGCAAGTTCTGGCGCACCTACTGAAAATGCCCCCGGTATCAACGGCGCAGGCTTGTTGTATCAGGGATATGTTGAAACCTCTAACGTTAACGTAGCTGAAGAGCTGGTCAATATGATCCAGACTCAACGTGCTTATGAAATTAACAGTAAAGCGATTTCAACATCTGATCAGATGTTACAGAAACTAACGCAACTCTAATTTCGTTTGTTCATTAGCCTGACAGGGTTTCCTGTCAGGCGTATTACTAAAAGAGTATCGAAGATGGATACAAAGGTCATTACTGACAATTCTGGGGCAAGAAAGCTTAGTGTCAGATGGCGTCGTCATCAACGTTTAGGTACCGCCCTGTTGGTACTGACACTGTCGGGATGCGCATATATACCCAAAAAACCGTTAGTAGAAGGTAATACAACTGCGGTTCCAACGGCACCCACTGCACCGGCACCCAATGGCTCTATTTTTCAGGCAACTCAGCCTGTTTATTTTGGCTATCAACCTTTATTTGAAGATAGACGTCCTCGAAATATAGGCGATACGCTGACGATTACATTGCAAGAGAATGTCAGTGCAAGCAAAAACTCATCTGCGAATGCCAGCCGTAACGGTAAAGCAGGATTCCTTGCTGCGATTACGCCAGGATTCTTGGAAGGGGTGTTTGGTAATAAACGTACAGATATGAGTATGGAAGGAAACAGTGACTTTGGCGGTAAAGGTGGCGCAAATGCGAACAATACCTTTAAAGGCACCATTACTGTTACCGTCGATCAGCTTCTTGCCAATGGAAACCTGCATGTTATTGGCGAAAAGCAAATTGCTATCAATCAAGGTACTGAATTTATCCGTTTTTCAGGTGTTGTGAACCCAAGAACGATCAGTGGTGCTAATACCGTAAATTCAACCCAAGTTGCTGATGCGCGTATTGAATATATCGGAGACGGTTATATCAATGAAGCACAGTCTATGGGATGGCTACAACGCTTCTTCTTAAATGTATCACCTTTTTAATGAGTAGGGTCCAGATGAAAAAAATAGCGATGAGCCTTTTCTTTATCGTGATGACATGTGTCGGTTTTTCCGCTCATGCCGAACGGATCAGAGATCTCACCTCTGTTGAAGGGGTAAGAGAAAATGCGCTGATTGGTTATGGTTTGGTCGTGGGATTAGATGGAACGGGTGACCAAACAATGCAAACCCCGTTTACCACGCAAAGTCTGAATAACATGCTCTCACAATTGGGGATCACCGTACCACCCGGCACTAATATGCAATTGAAAAACGTTGCTGCGGTAATGGTAACTGCAAAATTACCGCCTTTTGGTCGTACAGGGCAATCAATCGACGTTGTTGTTTCATCCTTAGGTAATGCAAAAAGCTTACGTGGTGGTACGTTGCTGATGACACCATTAAAAGGTGTTGATAATCAGATTTATGCTTTAGCACAAGGCAATATTGTTGTCGGGGGGGCTGGCGCATCTGCGGGCGGTAATAGCGTTAAAGTTAACCAGTTAGCGGGGGGACGTATTAGTAGCGGTGCTATCATTGAACGTGAATTGCCTTCGCAATTTGGTCAAACAGGTTTGTTGAACCTACAACTAAATGAAGAAAACTTCACTTTAGCGCAACACATCTCTGATACCGTTAATAAATTACGCGGTGTGGGTACGGCTATTCCTTTAGATGCACGTACCGTTCAACTACGTGTTCCTATCGGTAAAAGTGAACAAGTCCGTTTCTTGGCGGAAGTTCAGAATCTTGAGATTAAACGTGTTGTTGCCGATGCGAAAGTGATTATTAATGCAAGAACCGGTTCTGTTGTGATGAATCGTGATGTGACATTAGGAAGCTGTGCTATTGCACAAGGCAACCTTTCCGTTACGGTTGATAGCCAAGTTAATGTAAGTCAACCTAATACCCCGTTTGCTGGGGGAAGCACTGTTGTAACGCGTAATACTAGCGTGAATATGAGTGAACAAGGTGGCTCATTACAACAAGTGAATGCCAGCGCAAGCTTAAACGAAGTGATCCGCACATTAAATGCATTAGGTGCAACACCCACTGATTTAATGTCAATTTTGCAAGCAATGGAAAGCGCGGGTTGCTTACGTGCGAGATTGGAGATTATCTGATGAAAGATTTATCTCTGCTTTCTTCAATGTCGACGATGTCAGCGCCGGCATATGATAGTAATGCATTGAATAAACTTAAATATCAGGTTGGACAAAATGCTGATCAGCAAGGGCTGCGCCAAGTGGCGCAGCAACTTGAAGGTGTTTTCGTTCAAATGATGTTAAAAAGCATGCGCGATGCTATTCCTCAAGAAAGCATGTTCAACTCAGAAAGTACCAAGATGTACACCTCTCTTTATGATCAACAAATTGCTCAAGACTTATCACAAAAAGGCTTGGGCTTTGCTGACATGATAGAAAAACAACTTTCTGCCAAAGTCACGATGGATCCAAGTGAAATGGCTGGCAAAACGCCAATGCCATTAGATGGTAGCGATATTTTTCAATCTATGCCAACGCAAGCTTTGGGGCAACTCTATCGTGCGATGCAGCCTTATCAAAATGCCGTTGAAAGTACGCTTGGTAAGCTTAAGGGCTTATCTGAAAGCAGTGCTTCTTTTGCATCAAAACTGTTAGGGCCTGCAAAACAAGCCACAGAAGGTACTGGTGTACACCATCTTTTAGTTGTTGCTCAAGCTGCGCTTGAATCAGGTTGGGGTAAACGTGAAATTCTCACCGGCGATGGTAAGCCAAGTTATAACCTGTTTGGTATTAAAGCAGGAAGTAGCTGGAAAGGGCCTGTCACGAATATCATGACAACCGAAGTGATTGATGGTAACTCAATTAAAATGCGTGATAATTTCCGTGTTTATGGCTCCTATGTTGAAGCTATTCAAGATTACCTCAGATTGATCACTGAAAGTCCTCGTTACGCCAAAGTACCTCAAGCTCAAACCCCTGAACAAGCGGCTTACCGTATTCAAGAAGCAGGTTATGCCACCGATCCGGGTTATGCGAAAAAACTGGTTTCAATTATTGGTCAATTAAAAGGAAGTGGTGAGCAAGTTGCTAAAACTTATACTCACGATTTAAGCGACCTATTTTAATTATTTTCCCCTCAAGTTTAGAGGGGAAGAACCGATAATAAAGACCAGAGCATCCATTTAACTTGCCAGCTATGCTCCGTGCATACGGGTGATGACTAAACGTAAAAGGATAGACAAATGTCCAACAGTTTAATTAATACAGCGATGAGCGGACTTAATGCGGCACAAGCTGCGATGAGCACTGTGAGTAATAATATCGCTAACCAAAATGTAAAATGGTACAACCGTCAAATGACTGTTTTTAATGAAAACAGCGGCACAATGACCGGTAATGGTTATATCGGTAATGGTGTTAATGTTAGCCGTATTCATCGTGAGTATAACGAATTTCTTGCCGGTCAAATGAACCGTGCAATGTCAAAACAGAGCGCACTTAATAGCTATACCCAAAATATCTCACAAATTAATGATTTGTTAGCAGATAAAGGGAATGACGTTTCGAGTGCGATTGACGAATTTTTTACCAGCTTACCAAACGTGACCAATAACGCAGAAGATAACCCTGCGCGTACAACGGTTATTGGTAAAGCAGAAGCCATGGTTAATATGTTTGCTAAAGCAGACCAATCATTGCGTGACCTCGAAAAAGATATTAATAGTCAGGTGACTAACACCTCTAAAAATATCAATGAATATACAAAACAGATCGCAAAATTAAATAATGAAATTAGTCGTTCTAAAGGCTTTAATGGCGCTGATCCTAACGATTTATTAGACCAACGCGATCGTTTAATTCAAGAGCTAAACACACTGGTTGATGTGCAAGTCACTCAACAGGATGGTGGTTTTGTTAACGTCACATTTGCTAATGGTTTGCCATTAGTCTCTGGTACTCGCTCTTATGAAGTTTCTGCTATTCCATCAAGTAAAAATAGCGAACGCCTTGTTATCGGTTATAGCAATGGTATTGATGAAGTTCGTGAAGTAGATGCAAAACGCATTAAAGGTGGTGAACTTGGCGGCGCTTACCGTAGCCGTGAGGAAGTGTTAGATCCAAGCCGTAACCAATTAAACCAATTAGCGTTAGTGTTGGGCGATCAATTTAATAAACAACATGAGCAAGGTTTTGATCTAGAAGGTAAAAAAGGTGATAAATTCTTCGACCTTGGTGGTGCTCATGTAATGCCTAACGGTAAAAACAAAGGCGATGCTAATTTTACTGTTGAATATACAGATACAAAAGTAGTTAAAGCAGCCGAATATACGGTTAAGTATGAAGGTGGCAAATGGAACGTCACTGTAGAACCTGGTAATCGTAAATTTGAAGCGACTCAAACAGGTGATCAGCTAGAGTTTGAAGGGATGAAAATGACTCTCTCTGGCAAGGCTCAATCGGGTGATTCCATTGTTGTTCAATCTGTGGGTAATGTGATTGCAGGTATGAAAGTTGCGGTCACTGATCCAAGTAAAATTGCTGCTGCGGGTTCGTTAAATGCAGATGGTGAAACGGCACCAAGTGATAACGAAAACATGAAAAAACTGTTTGAGTTACCCGATGCAAAAATTATTGATGGAAAAACAACAATTGCTGGTGGTTATGGCTCACTGATCAGTATGGTCGGTAATAAAGTGAATACCGCGCAAGTTGATTTCGATGCTCAGGTTTCTATCACTAAAAGTATTGTAGAACAACAACAGTCTGTTTCTGGTGTGAACTTGGATGAAGAGTACGGTGAAATGTATCGCATTCAAGAATACTACATGGCAAATGCAAAAGTAATTCAAACAGCCAACAGCATGTTTGATGCGATTATGCAAGTTTTCTAAGTAACGTTTCATCAGAATAAGGAATATCACTGTGCGTTTAAGTTCAAGTCAAATTTTTAGCCAGCGCGTGGATAATATCACGAGTTCACAAAGCAAATGGATGACGGAAGGGAATAAAATCTCCAGCGGTCGTCGTGTTGAAAAACCTTCAGATGATCCCATGGCGGCTTCTCAAGCGGTGATGGTGAAACAATCTGAATCACGTAACCAACAGTATGCGACAGCGCGTGGATTTGCAAAAAACAGTATGTCTTTGCAAATGAGCTTAGCAAGCCAAATGGTTAATATCACGACTAAAATTCAAGAAACGTTGGTTGCAGCAGGTAATGATGCAACATTAAGTGATGAAGACCGTTCATCTTTGGCTGATCAATTACAAGGTTTAAAAGATCAGCTAGTCGGTATTGGTAACACAAAAGATGGTGTCGGCCGTTATATTTTTGCCGGTTTCCAATCAGATAAGCCTCCTTTTGTCGCTGATGCAACGGGTAAAATCACCTATCAAGGTGGTGACAAGCAAATTACCCAAAAAGTAGATAGCAATATTGAAATGGTCACCAACTTCACTGGGATTGAAACATTACAATCTTCAGGGGGTAAAGGGACAGAGCCTGATATTTTTAATGCTCTTGATGGTGCTATTACCGCATTACGTGAACCTTTAATCGGTAAGCCACAAGCGGATCGTGATGCTGCCTTAGCGAAAATTGATACGGCAAACAGTGTTAACCGTGCAACATTAAATAATATTTCTAGTGTTGAGGCGAAGTTAGGTTTGCAACTTCAAGAACTTGATAATTTAGATGATTTAGGTGCAGATACGACTTTAAGAAATGCAAAACGCTTAAGCGAATTGCGTGACTTAGATTGGACACAAGCGATTTCAGATTATTATCAAGAAGAGTCTGTATTACAGGCTTCTTATAAAGTCTTTAACGACATGAAAGAGATGTCGATGTTTAAGATGTATCGCTAATTATTTAGTTTTGTCTTTAGACATTTTGATATCACCCCTGGTATGTATTTATCAGGGGTTTTTTTATTGTTTATTGGATAAAACAGGTAAACTATTTTTCCTATATTGGGCATCATGTACATGAAAGGTTCTGTAGTTTAAATAATATCGCCAGTAGCAGTATTAATAATTGCACATTCACGAGTATTGGGTTGTAAATTTGATTTTATATCTTTTTGTATAGTAATAAATATGTACGATTAGATTAAAAGTGGATTAATTATTAATGAGTAAATAGAAAATAAATTAGAATGTTAAATGGCAAACAACAAAGGACTTTTATCTATGAATGGAAAACAATTCGATATCCCAATTACAATTAATCATAAAGACGCTATCGCTGAATTACGATTGACAACCTCTCCTGAAAGAAAATGTAAAATTACTGTCGATATTGAAGGCCATCACTATGGTGAATTTTCAGCAACAGATTATTTTGCCTGTTTAGATGCTATTCGTAATCAACTAACGGATGTTATTTTTCACTGCCATGGCGCAAGAATAGATACCTATCCATCAGGAATGTCTCGTGATATGGGAAGTGGTATGGCAGTTTATTGTATGAAAATGGGAAAGCAAGCGCGCCAAGAAGATTTAGTCGGTACATTTAATGACTATCGAAATGAAACCTTAGTTACACCGTCGGAACAACGTGAGTTTTTTCTGTTGTGGTTAGAATCGTTGAGATAGAAAATTATGTGTGCTTATTTTGAATTACTAATTAATAAATCAATACCGCTTTCTTTAATTAAATGTATTGAGCAAAAAGTTAGCTGGGGTGATGAGTTATTTTCACAAGATCCGAAAAAATACTCTTGGAATAACACGTTTATATTTACACGATATAAAGCCTGCGGTAGTGCATTAGAATGCTTATTTTCAAAGCGATTAAATCTTGATGATTATTGGGTTTATGTTTTAGAAGATTCAACCAATCATTTAATAACAGCAAAAAATTCAGAGAATAATGCTGAAGAATTCCATAGATTTATCAATGAATTATTAGCCAAAAAAGAAGATATATATATTATTCAACAACATGAAGATATTATGTCGAAAACTTATGAGCATATTGAAACAATAAAAGAGTTCGAAAAAATATTTTATCCCAATATAGGTACTGAAAACGCTTTAGTCATAAGTATAAAAAATAAATAATGGGCTGATTATTAGCCCATATCAAGAAACTAATTGTTGCAATATCAATGTGATGCGATTAAACGTATCACTAAAGACACGCTCTGTAAACACAGGTAGTGCAGGCATGATCATGGATAATGCTAACATACCGATAGTCAGCGTAAGAGGGAAGCCCACCACAAAGACAGAAAGTTGTGGTGTCATACGATTTAGAATACCTAATGAAAGGTTGAGGACTAAAAGTAGGGTGATTAATGGCATGGCTAACATCATACCGTTAATAAAGATTGTGCCGCCACTTTGCACTAAAGTCAGGATACCTAATGAGTTAAAAGTCTGATTTCCAATAGGAACAACATAAAATGTATCAACTAATACAGACAATAACCATAAATGACCATCAAAGACCATAAATAACAGCATTGTTAGCATATTAAAAATACGTGCCAGAATAGGCATGTTAGGGCCACCTGATGGATCGACGAAGGTAGCGAATGAAAGCCCCATCTGTAAACCAATGACTTCACCGGCATGACGAACAGAAGCAAATGCCAGTTGCATTGATAACCCTAGAATTGTGCCAATTAAAATTTGTTGCAACAGCACCCAAAAGGCAATAAGCGAGAATAAAGGCACATTACTCTGTGGTAAGCCTGGTGCGATTAATGCAGTAATTAAAAAGGCGAGTGCAATGCGGAACTTTTTAGGCGTCTGTTTTTCACTAAATAGCGGTGCGGTACTAAAAAGGGCAAGTATACGCACAAATGGCCAGAAAAAATCACTAATGTAGCCGTTAAGCATTTCACTGGTCAGGGTTATCATTGCTATTAACCAATCATCCCAGGAATGCCTGTAAATAAGTTATGCATATAATCGACAAGTAAACTTAACATCCAAGGACCAGCAACTAAAATTGCGGCTAATACAGCAAGAATTTTTGGAATAAACGATAATGTCATTTCGTTTATCTGCGTTGCAGCTTGAAGCATACTGATCACAAGACCTGTCACCAGAGCAGACAACAAAAGAGGACCCGCTAGTGATAAAGCGATTTTCATCGCTTCAGTACCTAGTGCTAAGACGGATTCTGGTGTCATGGGATTACCTCAGCGCTAATTAAAAAAGCTTTGTGCAAGTGAGCCTAGTATTAATTGCCAACCATCGACTAAAACAAAAAGCATGAGTTTAAATGGCAATGAAACTGTGGCAGGGGGCACCATCATCATACCTAGCGCCATCAATACACTGGCAACAACTAAGTCGATAATAAGAAAAGGAATAAAAATCATAAAACCGATTTGGAAGGCGGTTTTTAGCTCACTCGTAATATAAGCAGGCACTAAAATTCGCATTGGTACACTTTCACGAGTTTCAAACGCGGGTGCATCGGCAAGACGAGCAAATAGAGCCAAGTCAGTTTCACGAGTTTGTTGCATCATAAATTGACGCAAAGGTTTAGCGCCATTTTCTAAAGCTTGCTCGAAGGTAATTTGATCTTCAGTAAATGGCATATAGGCATCTTGATAAATTTTATCAAAAACCGGTGCCATAATGAAAAAGGTCATAAATAATGCCAAACCGAGAACCACTTGGTTTGGTGGTGCAGAAGGCGTACCTAAAGCATTACGTAATAATCCAAGAACAATAATAATGCGGGTAAAACTTGTCATCATCAGCAAAACAGCAGGAATAAATCCCAACGCTGTAATGAAGATTAATGTTTGTACTGGTAATGACCAACTTTGACCACCACCCGGTAAAGGCTGTGTAATCACACCCGGAAATTGGGCAAACGCACTGGTAGGTAACAAGATTAAAACCAGCACACTAGCGAAGAGACGCCAACGCTTTAATGCGTTAAAAAAAGTGACACATTGATGCATTATGAGTTGCCTTTATCTCGCTTTAGCGTTTTTTGTAATATTTGAGTAAACAATGGCGATGTTGGTGATGAGGTCGCTTCCTGCGTGGCATTATCAGGGACGGGTAATTTATGCAGCAGATTTACCTGTGATGCAGTTACCCCTAATACGAGCCATTCCTGTTCTATTTCAACGACCACCACACGCTCTTTCGCACCTAATGAACAACTTGCTTTGACGTTAAGCTTTGCTGTCGTTCCTTTAAATGAGCCACGGGTAAAGCCAAAACGGCGAAATAACCACATAGCAACAATAATAAGAACGATGATGCCTGCAAGTGCCGTGCTAACTTGAGCAAGGCTTTGACCTACAGGCAACGGTTGTGCAGGTGTTTGAACAGTTTGTGTTGTAGCGGGTGCGGTAGTATTTACCGCACCTTGGCTGGAAAAGGAAGGAAGCTGTTCCATAGATTAACGGCTCAGACGACGCATACGTTCTGATGGTGTAATGATATCGGTAATGCGAATACCGTATTTATCAGAAACAACCACAACTTCACCTTGAGCAATTAAATAACCATTGATAAGAATATCAAGAGGCTCACCAGCTAAACCATCCAATGAAACGACCGAACCTTGTGACAGGCTAAGTAATTTTTTAATGGTCATTTTGGTGCGACCTAACTCTACGGTTAATTTGACTGGAATATCCATAATCAAATTAATATCAGATAGATGGTTCAGCGCATCGTCTTCAGGTAAAAGATGTTCAAATAGATCGGAACTATTATCCTGGCTTTTCCCAGTTTGCTGTTCCATTGCATCAGCCCACATATCCTCAGCCGATTGTGAATTATCAGTTGGGCGATTTGCATCACTCATTGGTTTGTTCCTCATCCAGAGCGTTTAAAACAGGGTTAATTAGGTGTTCAACACGAAGGGCATATTGCCCATTTACTGTACCGTATTGGCTTGTTAATACGGGCACACCATCAACATGTGCAATCAATCTTTCTGGTTTATCAATCGGGATAACATCCCCTTCTTTAAGTGTTAACACTTTTGATAAACGCAGTGGGATGTCAGTAAAGTTTGCGACCAGTTCAAGCTCTGAATGCTGAACTTGGTTGACTAAACTATCTAACCAAACCCCATCTTCTTGACGAACATTTTCAATTGGTGGATTGATCAGTCGTTCACGTAATGGCTCAATCATGGCAAATGGAATACAAATACTAAATTCCCCAACCATTGAACCAATTTCTACCTGAAAAGGTGTCGTAACAACAATGTCATTCGGTGATGAGGTGATATTGGTAAATTTCACCTGCATTTCAGAACGAACATATTCCACCTGGATCTTGAATATGGAATCCCAAGCATCACGATAGGCATCAAGTGCCAATTTCAACATTTTGTTGATGATCCGCTGCTCTGTGTTGGTAAATTCACGTCCTTCCACAGGGATTGGAAAACGGCCATCACCACCAAACAGGTTATCTACTGCGATATAAACCAGATTCGGTTCAAAGGTAAATAACGCGGTTCCTCGTAAAGGCTTTAAATGCACCAAGTTAAGGTTTGTTGGCACAGGTAAGTTACGAGCAAAGTCGTGATAAGGGTGAATTTTAACGCCACCAACAGTAATGTCAGGACTCCGACGGAGCATATTAAACAGCCCCATACGGAATTGACGCGCAAAGCGTTCGTTAATAATTTCTAACGACTGTAAACGTTCTCGAACCACACGACGTTGCGTGTTGGGGTCATAAGGCTGAATATCCGGTTCATTCGGATCCTTCGCTATCGCAGGTTCCCTTTTCGCGCTTTTTTTGGCGTCGTCACCTGATGTGTCATCATTCAGCAGAGCATCAATCTCTGCCTGTGAAAGGATATTATCGCTCATAATGATTATCGCAGAATAAACGTGGTAAACAGTACATCGGAGAGGATCTGTTCAGATTCTCCCGGTACGAGAGTCGGTCTCAGCGTTTCTTTTACATCCGTCATTAGCTGGAGTTTTCCATTGTCTGTCGCGAGCTTATTAGCCTGTTGACGAGAAAGCAGTAATAACAAGCGGCTACGAACCTCAGGTAAATAATCATGTAGACGCTTACGAGTCTCATCATTATGCAATCTTAATGTGATGCCAATGTAGAGAACCCTGTCTAAGTGTTCTTCGTCATCAATTAGATTTACCGTAAAGGGTTCTAATGACATAAAAACGGGTGCTGGTATAACTTTTTGCTGACTTGTGCCCGCTGAACCTGATTTAGCATGCTTCAATGCCCACCAACTATATCCACCGAATGCCGCTGCAATAATGGCGATCACCAATAATACGATGATCAGAATTAAGCTATAGCTTTTACGTTCATTGCTGTAATTAGACATGGACAGTTAAATTCCTGTTTTGTAGTGGATACGTGTTCACTGTTGTGGACTTCCATATCCATCTAAATCAACCTTAATTATCCCGCTATTTCTGTTTTTTAATTGCAGAAACAGATAGGGAAAAAACCATTAACTCTTACGTTTATTGACATAGTGTGTCCTCCCAATACATTTGTATTAGGCAAAAATATCGACACCACCACGAGCAGATGCTAATTCTTGAGGCGTAAGGGTTATCTTTTGTAGTGCCGTTTCAGAGGCTAATTGCATTGAATTACCCTCGCTTCCTTGATGATTATCGGCACCATCTCCACTAAATTGAGAGGAATCTGACATATTTTGTTGTTGCCAATTGTCATGAGTGTCGCTAGATACCTGACTCTGCGTGAGCTGGATCCCATTTTCAGAGAGAGCTTGACGCAATTGATGCATGGCATTTTCTAATACAGAACGAACTTGTCCGTTTTGTGAAGCAAGGTGCAACTGCGCTTGCCCATCTTCTATTTTCATGCGGATATGCAATGAACCTAGCTCTTCAGGGTGTAAACGTAGTTCTGCCTTTTGTAAGCCATTACGACTAAACATCACAATTTGTTGATTTAGTTGCTGTTGCCACTCTTGTGTTCCCACTTGTGCACTTAATACCTGTGTTGCCATCGGTGAAAATTGCATTTGTGGTTGTGTTGAAGAGTGAGCATGAGCCGTAATACTTTGTGACGCCAAAGAAGAAGTAGAAAGGGTATGGTGAAGATCGCTTTCTACAACACGATGACTTGTCGCCAATTGCTGAGAAACATTGTCGGCTAATTTTGCATTTGTAACTTGCTTATCGCCATTTAACAATGCATTCACTTTTTCTGCTGTTGGCGTTAAAAGCGTTGCGATGCTATCCACTTTTTTTGCAGAAGGCTTTTCTGTTTGATGAGCACCAACAAGTGTACTTTCTGTTGCTAATGTCGCTGTCTCTGGACGTAGCTGAGTTAACAAGGACTTTTCATCTGATTTTGATAGGTTTAGCTTGTCGGTAAGGTTGAAGTCCGACATATCGCTATCTTTTGAAATAGTACGTGCTAACGAAGCTAAACTTTCATCACGTTGAACTGATTGAGGCTGTTGTAATGCTTGAGTCAGTTGCTCTGAGGGAAGGGTAAGACGTTTTAATCCAGGTAGCCCGGCTAACTGAACGGGAAGTTCAGCGGCAAGCTCTTCTGCCGACATTAATAAAGAAGCGGTTTTATTTTCAACAATAGCCGCAAATTGTTCATTATCCGGCAAAGTAAGAGTCAATTGAGATTTATCAAGCGATGACTCTTCTGTCACATTGGGTTCTGTGGTGACAGACGCAAGATGACTACCGTCTTCTTTTGTTTTGTCTTCATCAGAGTGTGAATGTGCTTTGTTTTCTTTTGTTGAATGGTTTGTGATATTGGCTGTCTTTTTATCACTCTGTGCATTTTGGGGTTGAGAGCCCAAAAGCTGAGCAAATGTCGGGGCATTATCACCGGGCTGACTATTTGAAGCGGATGTCGTTCCCGGAGAGGCTGCAGCGACATCCATGGTCAGAAGCGTTATCTCCATCAAGTTGTTCTCCGTAAAGTACTACGCTGTGCGTACTCGTCCATTTGTTTCTGTTCAATACGATCAAGATGTCGCTTACGGCTATCTTCAGCGCGTTGCTCCAAAGTCTCAAATGCATTGAGTCGTTGCTGTTTTTCTCTCCATTGTTCAGTTGCTAGATCAAGCTGCGACTGCCAATGTTGAAGTTGTTGTTTATGTTGTTCGATAGTCAATTCGAGCGTTTTGAGAAATTGTTGGTAGTTTTGCCATGATGCTGACGACATCCCCCCTAAATTCAACGTTTCATTTAGACGTACACGGTATTCATCCTGATACCCAATCAACATATTGAGTTGCTGTTCCATTTGTTGATGACTCTGCCGGACCTGAGCCAGTTGAATAGCGGCTTGTTCAGCCGCTGTCTGTGCCAGTTCTCTCAGTGTCACTAAAGGTGACTGCTCCCGCATTGGAACCCTCTTTACTTTCTCTGATTATGTTCAGAATTAGTTTACTGTGATCAGTTGATTAAGTTGCTCACATGCACTTTGATAACTGCATTGCTCTTGGATATCTTGTTGTAAGAACTTCGCGAGGGACGGATAAAGCGCAATGGCTTTATCAAGCATAGGATCACTACCCGCAGCATAAGCACCTACGTTAATTAAATCGCGGTTACGTTGATAACTAGACAACAGCTGTTTAAACACTTGTACGCGACGATAATGTGTTTTATCAATCAGTGACGTCATTGCACGGCTAATAGAAGCTTCGATGTCGATAGCAGGGTAGTGCCCAGATTCTGCAAGAGAACGCGAAAGCACAATGTGGCCATCCAAAATCGCACGCGCAGAGTCTGCGATGGGATCTTGCTGATCATCACCTTCTGTTAAAACAGTATAGAAAGCCGTGATAGAACCGCCACCATCAACGCCATTTCCCGCACGTTCGACCAATGCTGGCAATTTAGCAAAGACAGAAGGTGGATAGCCTTTGGTTGCTGGTGGCTCGCCTACAGCAAGGGCAATTTCACGTTGCGCCATACTGTAACGTGTGAGTGAATCCATAATCAGTAAGACATGTTTTCCACGATCACGAAAATCTTCAGCAATACGCGTTGCATAAGAAGCGCCTTGCATACGAAGAAGTGGTGATACGTCAGCAGGTGCGGCGACAACCACAGAGCGTGCTAAGCCTTCTGTACCGAGAATATTTTCGATAAAGTCTTTAACTTCACGTCCACGTTCACCAATTAATCCAACAACAATGACATCAGCTTGAGTAAAACGCGCCATCATGCCTAATAGCACACTTTTACCTACACCAGAGCCTGCAAAAAGCCCCATACGCTGACCGCGACCAACCGTTAATAATGCATTAATTGCACGTACACCCACATCAAGAACATCTGTAATCGGTGTTCGCTGTAGCGGGTTGATAGGTGGCGTGATCAGTGGTGCACGATAACCTGTATCTGGAGGTGGTAAACCATCTAAAGGATAACCAGAGCCATCTAAAACACGCCCTAACAGCGCATCTCCAAGAGGCAATTGGCGACCTTCATTTTCACCACCTGGAGTAGCCTGTGCATAAACACGGGCTCCCGGTGTTAATCCCTCGACTTCCTGTAAAGGCATTAACAACATTTGGCTACCATTGAACCCAACAACTTCACTTTCAACTTCTTCAACAGTTTTACCAATGGTACGTTCTATTAAACACGTAGAGCCAAGGGGCATAACAAGCCCCTTAGCTTCCATGACTAAACCTGTTGCTCTGGTTAAACGACCATATTGACGTACACGCGGAATTTTATTTAAACGCGCTTCTGCCTCACTGAGTTTTTCTAACCAACGCCCCAATCTTGCTGTCATTACAACGCCTCCGGAGCAGCAAGACGGCAAAGCTCATGCCAACGAGTTGCAATCGTGGCATCAAGATCGCCATCATTTGTCACAACACGGCATCCACCAACATGAATACTGTTATCGGCAACCACTTTCCAACCATGAGCAGAAAGTGAATCACCCAGCTCTTTTTCAATTTGTGGAATATGTTTTGGGTTAACTCTTAACTGTGGGTTGTTTGTAAACATTTGTTCTTGTTGCAACATTAAGGTGATTTGCGCCAGTAATGCAGACCCATCACAAACAGCAGGCTGACCCAGAACTTCTTTTGCCGCAGTGAGGGCGATTTGCATTAAACGTGAAGCGATAACACTGTCTAACCCATTTAAAGAGTGTCTAAATTCAGCCAACAATCCTTGCCACTCATTAATTAATGGTGATTGTTGAGCAATGCCTTGGCGAATGCCTTCTTCAATACCTGATTGTAATCCAGCCTGATAGCCTTCCTGATAACCCTGGTTTTTCCCTGCCTCAAAGCCTTCAGCGTGGCCCAATTTCTGGGCCTTGTCTTTCATGTCATCAAGCATATTGATTTGCTCAAGGACTTTCTGTTGCTGAACAACTTCTTTTTCCTGTTTTTCGACTTCCTTTTCGTCTTCTGTCGTTTCCTCGACAGTTAATGCCCAATCAGTGAGTTCTTTGGGAACCCAAGGCTTCCAGTTAGTATCAGTATGTTTATCAGACATAGGTATCGTCTCCTCCATGAAGAACAACCTCTCCAGTCTCTGCTAATTTGCGTACCACAAGCAGAATTGCTTTCTGCTCTGCTTCCACTTGAGACATACGTACAGGGCCACGAGAATTCAAGTCATCACGCATGATTTCAGCAGCACGTTGCGACATATTGTTGAGGAAGTGATCGCGCAGCTCTTGATCGCATCCTTTCAATGCCACAACCAAGGAGTCGGATTCCACTTCCTGTAGAATGCGCTGGATAGAACGGTTGTCGATATCGATAAGGTTTTCGAACAGGAACATTTCGTCGATAATTTTTTGTGCCAATTCGCCGTCGTAATCGCGAACCGCAGTAATGACATTCTCTTCTTGCTGGCTCTTCATCAAGTTGATGATTTCAGCAGCAGTACGAACACCACCCATTTTACTGCGTTTGAGGTTTTGACCATCAAGCAGGTTATTCAGTACTTCAGTTAACTCTGCTAATGCTGACGGTTGAACACCCCCAAATGTTGCGATACGTAACATCACGTCATTACGTAATTTCTCATCAAACAGGGCAAGAATATCTGCCGCTTGACCCCGTTTGAGGTGAACCAAGATAGTTGCGATAATCTGCGGATGTTCGTCGCGGATAATATCGGCAGCCATTTGTGGCTCCATAAAGTTAAGTGTCTCGATACCCGTTGTTGTTTCGCGAGTTTCAGAGATCTCATCTAATAGATTATTCGCACGTTCTTCACCCAAGGCTTTAACAAGAACAGAGCGTAAATAATCGTTCGCATTGACGTTCAATGCCGCGTATTGAACCGCATCTTCTTCAAAGCTTGCCATAACATCAATCAATTGTTGATTTGAGATATGACGCATTGAAGACATTGCAATACTCAGCTGCTGAACTTCGCGTGTACTTAGATGTTTAAATACTTCCGCCGCTCGGTCTTCACCCAGTGTTAGTAACATAACGGCGCTTTTTTCGGTTCCAGTTAAGTTATTACTCATTGTTCTTTACTCATCCATTGACGAATTACCATTGCGACGACACGAGGATCTTTCTCTGCCATTTCTCGGATACGTTGGCTCTGCAATTCGGCACTCACACGTTTACGTGCTTGTTTACGTCTTGCTTCGTCATCTAATTCTGCTTCATCAACATCATCTTTAACTTGTAGCTTGGTTTTCAGCACGGCTTTCTGTGCAGCAACTTCAGCTTCACGGCGTTTTTCAATCTGTGGTTTCACCAGTTTGCGCCATAAGATCCATGCGATGATGACAAGTAATAACCAGCGACCTAAATCTAATGCTTTAGCAAGAATTTCTGGATTTTCCCATACAGGAATGGTGATCACTTTCTCTTCAATATCGTTGAACTGCGAGTTCACGACACTTAAAGAGTCACCACGTTCTTGGGAATATCCCATCGCTTCACGAACAAGTCCTTCAATTTGCTGAATTTGTTCATCAGTTAGCGGAACAAGTTTAGTTTCAACAACAGGCTCTTCGCCTTCAGCGGCTTCTTTCTTATCTTCAACTGTTTTGTAATTCACAATAACAGCGACAGAAAGACGCTCAACATTGCCTACTGGACGCTTGATATGGCGAATTCGGCGATCAACTTCATAGTTGGTTGTTTCATCTAAACGGCTATTGCTGTTTGGATTACGCGTTAATGTACGATTTGTACCCGCTGTATTGGCTGAATTGGTTGCATTAGCATCATCTGTTTTCTCACCTTCTTGCGCTTTTGGCGCTTCAATAGGTGCTTGTGGTGGAGCAACAGGTTGATTAGATAATGCACCAGGAACACCGCCAGCCAGCATGCCACCATTTTGCTCACTTTGGCTCAACTGTTTTGAACGCACTGCGGCTTGATTTGGTGGCTGATTTGGTTTGTACTCTTCAGCTGTCTCTTCGGTATGAGAGAAATCAACTTGAGCAGTCACCTGTGCATGAACGTTTCCACGACCTACAATTGGGCCTAATAACGTTTCAATACGTTGCTGATAACGGCTTTCTAGCTCTTGAACATATTTCAGTTGGATAGAGTTAAGATCACGACCTAACGCATCAGGTTGTGTTAATAATTTGCCGCTTTGGTCAACGATGGTCACACTGCTGTCAGGCATACCTGCAACACTGCTCGCAACGATATGCACGATGGCATTAATTTGACCTTCATCCAGCGCTCTACCCTGTAAAAGACCCACCGTAACGGATGCAGAAGGGGATTTCTGTTCACGAACAAAAAGAGATGGTTTTGGTAGTGCTAAATGAACTCGAGCATTTTGTACAGGACCTAATGTCTCGATAGTGCGAGCAAGCTCACCTTCAAGTGCACGTTGATAGTTAATCTGTTCACTAAATTGGCTGATCCCGAACTTTTCTTTATCTAACAGTTCAAAACCGGCAGCACCGCCTTTTGGAAGCCCCGCTTGTGCGAGTTTCAGGCGTAATTCATGAACCTGATTGTCAGGCACCATAATCGCTGCGCCATTTTGTGACAAGCGATAAGGTACATTCATCTGTGTTAACTGTGTGACAATTTCGCCACCGTCTTTATCGCTAAGATTACTATAAAGCACTTTATAATCAGGGCTTTGTAACCATAAAAATGCAGCAACAAAAATGGCAATAGCCGCCGAACCCGCAATAATGAGCGGAATTTTCGGATCGGCTTTTATCCGGTTAATAATGGCGTTAAAACCCTTATTCTGGTTCACAACGTCGGTTTTTTCGGCATTCATAGACAATCCTTGCCTTGTAGTTCGGGATGAATACTAAAAGCGTGGCGTAACAAAACAGACTCCCCTTACGCAAATAAATAAACCTACTCTCAGGTGTCTCATTATTGGCCTTTTGCGTTTCATTTAATGGCGTAATTAGCCCTTAACTTTTGCGTTAATTACTCGCTTTGGAATGAAGCCCCTGTGTTAGGGTATAACTCGGTAAGCGTGTTGGTTCACTTCCTTACTATGACATTGATTCAGTAATTGAATTAGATGATTAACGCAGAGGTTTATATGTCAATTCCAGCTATTGAAAGTGTTCTGGATAAAATGCAAATCCAGACTTTACAAGCATCCAATATTGCGAAACCCCAGCCAGTACAAGCAGGATTTGCAACTCAGCTTGTTCAAGCCGTGGGTAAAATTAATGAAACTCGAGTGAATGCAACCAACAAAGTTCAAGCGTTTACCTTAGGTACGCCGGGTGTTGAATTAAATGATGTGATGGTGGATATGCAAAAATCCAGTATCTCATTACAAATGGGCGTACAAGTGCGTAATAAGCTAGTTGCCGCTTATCAAGAAATTATGAGCATGCAAGTGTGATAGAGTTAACTATTTGATATAAGTCGAATATTACCTTTATTGTGACTCGGTGGGGACACATAGGGGACAGAATCATTCAATTTTTGGTTTAATAGCGATATTTGGTCTTGATCGTTCTCAGGCATCCAAGCACCATAAACATCGTGTACCATTTTTGATGACGAGTGCCCCATCTGTGTTGCAATGAATGCAGGATTCGCTCCAGCAGATAACATCCAGCAAGCATAGGTGTGCCTTGTTTGATATGAC
Source organism: Proteus alimentorum (assembly GCF_002607735.1). GTDB lineage: Bacteria > Pseudomonadota > Gammaproteobacteria > Enterobacterales > Enterobacteriaceae > Proteus > Proteus alimentorum. The sequence continues at coordinate 28,918 of NZ_NBVR01000034.1, read as the reverse complement.
TTTCTGTGCCTAACGCCAGATCTTCTAATTAATGATCTCCATATTTGCGAGAAACCTCCCGGTGAATAAAATTTAGTAATAACGCCATTCACACTAACAATGGATGGTTGAAAAACAAATGTGCATGAGTCTGTTCGATATTTATTAAACTCACGAGTTTTTACTTTAACGTCAATTGGAGCTGTCATCTTTGTATATAGAGACTGATCCTTTAGGCAGTTAAAGGCTGGCTCTAATAAACTAATTATCCTATCAGTGCTCGCACCTGTTTTCGGGTATGAAAAGTCGGAAGGGCCACAAACATTCCTTCTGACCATTATTGTCTTTTTAACTAAGTCTATATCCTCCCATGCTAATCCTGTTAACTCACCCGGCCTTATTCACCAGCAATTTTTCTATTCTTCGCTGTATCTGGCATAGCCAGCCATTTCCTAATCCTTTTTCCTTTATAAACGAAATTTATCCTGAGGGAGCCATTATGCAGCTCAACCCCAGTCGGATATTTAATCATTACATCACCTCGGTTGTTTCTTTATTTGTCTCTCAATCCATGTGTTGATTGCCTGATGATTGTACATGCACTCTGAGTTTGGCTTTGGTTCTCCTTCTGGCGATACGTGAATATATTCTCTGCCAATTGCCCATGAGCTTTCCCTAGCTCGCTTTATTGTTCCCGGTTTCATTCCTGTGATAGCAACTAAAACCGGTTCTGTCACCCATTTATTTGGCATCAACTGAGTTAAGTTATCCATCTTTCTCTTCCTTTTATATTAATTGAATACTTTCTTCTGCTTGGTCGCCATATACATCCCAATCACCGTATTTCTCACGAGCGAATAATTCGAGCCGTGGAACATCTCCATATAATTCCTCTAAACGATGATGGACTTCTTTTGGTTTTTCGCTGTGCTCACCTAAGCACGAATAAATAACTTGCCTAACGCTTGCAGACTTACGAGGTAATCCATTTCCTCTTGTGGCTCTTAAACACATTTCGACATTTTGACGGGTGTAATTACCGCAATTAATCTTTGTCTCATTGTTTAATATTTCCATAAAGTCAAAAAAATCTTCTGGCGGTTTTTTATTTATTCTATCTCCTGCATTTTTATTTAATTTCACCCATGCGAACCCGAACATGTTTTTAACTTTAAAATCCCATGCTTCGGCTAATTTAATTGCTTCGAGTGCAAAGTTTCCGGTGTACCACATAAACAGCACGGCATTTTTAGAGGAGTGTTTTTCTATTGGTAATCGAGAGAGGGAATATAAATCGGTGGTGTTATAATGATTATCTGCTGCGCCATTTGAAACTTTGTTATTGTAAGGCCAAGGTGGGTCGCACAATATCAAGTCATACTTTTTCATTCTCCGCATCCTTCATTAATAAAAATAATTCCATTGCCGTTCGATAGTATCGCTTTCCATATACTTCTAGCTCGCCTTTGATTATGCATTGATGAATTGCAGACCAGCCTATATTGTTATTAACAAAATTCATTCCTATTTTATTCTCAATAATAATCGTCATTGCGTCGGCTGGGTTGTTGCATGGGTTGAATTCAGTGAATACCCGCGAGCCAATATTTGGGATATTCTTTTTTACTACCCCATTGCGATCATCAAAAACCATTAGAGATAGTGCGAATCCACCGACATTAATAGCAACCTTTTTATTAATCTCGAAGTCAGATAGTTCGGTGTATTTATTCATTATCAGCCTCTAGTATTTCATTAATAGTATTTCTGATATCAATCAAATCCTGTTTTGTTAAATCCATATTCCAAGATGGAGCATTTAAAACAAAGCAATCCTTTGTTGTAGGTTCAATCTCAATACAATCTTTGTAATTTTCTAATCCAGCATAATATTTATCTTTCATTCTATTTTCTCCATCTTATCCCAACCTAATAAATCAGCGGCGACATTAAAGTTATCGACATAATCGTTGTAATCCCTGTTATATCTAGAACCTACCACATCGTAATAACCCTTATACGCCTCCATAAACCAAGATATTTTAACTTGATACTCCGACGCTAATTCCTCTAGCAAATTCCTTGGAATTTGAATTAGTTCACTTCCCATGAATCACCTCGCCACAAACAACTTCAATATTCCTCACTGACATTAAATATTCAGCACGTTTATTGCATTCCAATTGCGTATATATATCTTCCGTTACAGGCACAGCAGAACCCTGTATTAGCATGAGTAATACATATCCGATTATTTGCATGGTTATTTTGTTTTATTCGACTTGGTTATTTTTTATTGATGCTTGATTTAATTTATCAGCCTTTTGTTCCGCATCTATAATTGAAATAAATCCTTTTTCAATCATACTCCCATTTAATAAAATAACTGGCTTGCCGTTAATTAGCTCGGCTTTATATTTATCATTCATTTTTTATTTTCACTCCATTATCTAATAAGACCGTTTCACATGCTGATATTCCACTGTTATATCCATCAGTGAAATAATCATAATTACCTGTACTTTTCTCTCTTTCTGGTAGAGTTAATAAGAGTGAGTCGCGTGATACCTGCCATGCTTCAAGCCTAATATCCTTGTGATACTTACTACATTTAGGGTGGTTTTTATTTATCCACTCTTCAAACTGCTGCCTTGATTTATCCATCACTCCACCTTTATTTGTTTTAATGCCTCACGAACAGCGTTTAATCGTGATTCCATTCTTAGATATTCAGGGTTGGGAACAGTTGGCCAGCCGTTATACCAAGCATCATCACCAAATAATCCAAGCAACTTTCCACGGTAACAACTTGTATGTAGTAAATTTCAATGGCGAACCATATGTACCAATGCGCCCTATCGTAGAGGGTATGGGTTTAGCATGGGGTGCTCAATTTGCCAAGTTAAAACAACGCTTTAATTCAAGTGTTTCGGAAATCGAAATGGTTGCCGAAGATGGAAAATTGCGTAACATGGTTTGTATCGCTCTTAGAAAATTATCTGGCTGGCTTCACACTATCAGCCCTAACAAAGTCAAACCAGAGATCCGCGATAAAGTAATCAAGTATCAAGAAGAATGTGACGATGTACTTTACGAATACTGGACTACTGGTGAGGTTAAGAAAAAACACAAATCAACTGTTCAAGAACGCAACCCATTAAAGAATGCTGTCAATCTATTGGTTAGCAAGAAAGGCATTATGTATCCAGAAGCCTATTCTCTTGTTCACCAGAAATTCAATGTTAGTAGCATTGAAGAATTAACAGCGGATCAGATACCTGATGCGGTTGAGTATATTCACAAATTTGTACTTGAAGGTGAATACATTCCTAAACAGGAAGAAAATATACTTTTTGAGCCGAATCAAAGCTCAATCACTGTAACCATACCAAAAGAAGGTAGATGGTTGGTTTCTTATAAGGGTGGCAAGCAACAAGTAGTTAGTGTTGATGGTCATAACGTTGTCAGTGTTGAATATATTCAAAAATTACAACGTGACTCTAATGCTCTCATTGAGTTGTTACAAAACTTCCGCCTGCGCACTCAAGTTCTACAAGGTGAGAAAAGCGGAGATATTTTAAATACTCCACTAATCGCATAACAATAGTAGTAATGATCAAGCATTGGATAAAAATAAAGGTAACGAAATGACGCAAGAGTACCCAAGCCAATTACAGGATAGGTTTAATCTAAGGCTTCCTGACGGAATGAAGGATGCTATAGCTGAAAGAGCAAAGGAAATGGACGGTCTATTAACTCAGAAATTGTTCAAGCTATTGAATTTTATCTAAGCGAATTTGATGAAGAAAAAATAACTCATGATGCATTATCAAAATTAAAATATGAAATAGTTTCAGAGCTAAAGAAACAATTTACCATTACGGATAAATAGCATAAAGCCAAGGACGGCTTGTTGTTTTCTGAAAGCACCAATCCCAATCTTGTCCGAAGATAGCCGAATTACTAAAATAATCTTTACAAGACTTCTCTTGAGGCATCAAAAAAACAAGATATACTGTATATATATGCAGTATATCTTGTTATGGCTACATATATAGTTTGTGAATATAAAACCAGTGTTTTTATTCACAGATGTATAAATTTAATTTATGTCCTAAAATTACGTAAAAAAATTACGTGGATATTAGGGATGAAAACAAATTATTTTACTTACAGGTATCTTCCAGTTGATGGTTACGTGCCATCAGAAAGCCTAAAAGACACAATAGATTCAATGATATCAAGTGGAAATAACACGGCAAATATGGCTGGAGAGTACTATGTCATTCAGCCTGTTGCTGGTGATGTATATACGTTCATAAAGACTAACAGTAGAGATGTATTTAGAAAGCTGGATCTTAGTAATAATATATGTGTGGATTTATCTCAGATATTAACCGCAAATGAAAAGATAGCCTTCGCTTCATTCTTCATTATTAAGAACAATTTAATTGGCTTTAGCAATACTTTGTACTCACCAAGAATAGGTAAGCTAGCTGAAATTTATGACTTGGTAATGTTAGCAAGAAACAATAATCACAATATAAATTTTGAACCGATAGCGAATCAGGTAACAGAACAAGAAGTACTTAACTATGCTCACGTTGGTAGAATAACAATGAAGTTAGATAAGTCTCAGAATCTGATTGGTCGCCTAGGCACATTATTTGCGGGTAACGTTTCATACGATGATGTTGATTCTTTTGAGATAAAGATAATACCAAAAAGAGCAAGAGACATTAAAGACACATTCTCAGGAGTGATGAGCGCAATGCCTCAGGAAGTAACATCGGTTGCAGTGTCCGCTAAGGAACATATCGGGGATGTGGCTACTGATCTGAATGTAATCATGTCCAATACCGTTTGTGACTTTGTAAATACAAGTAGCACTACAGACATAAACACACAGATGGAAAACAACTACACTAACAATGCAACTCTAAGAAACTTGGGTTATTAAGAGGTAATGGTATGAAAATAAAGGATTTCATGACAGGGCTCACTGTGATCGCACTCTGCAATGGAGTGGGATTTGGTGCGCTTTACCTGTCAAAAAAATACCTTTTCCATACGGTTACCTTTAAAGACAACTTAGGTAACCTAGGTTCGTCTCTGGTTACCTACTCAACAGCAATGATGGCATTACTTATAGCTATGGTTGTTGTGATTTTTGGATTGGATGGGCCGAGATTAGATAACTTTAAAAAAGGTGGTTATCTACACACAACTTATTTTATTTATATGATAACTTTTCTTGAGCTTGGGGTTACAATGTGCCTGTCCTTGCTTTGCTTGTCTAACATACAAAGTATTAAGGTTGCATCATACTCATTAACTTTCTCAATGATAACTTTTTTACTTATAGGTTTCCTTGGGATTCAACTCTTGAACATAAAGAAAAATAATTAATTTTTTGTTTTCAGAAGGTAATACTGCCTTCTGCGGGTTTCTTATTACCTGAATTTCACCACGCCTCTTAACTGAGGCTTTTTTCTTTAACTTCAATTAGTAATAATGTAATGTTAAGTTAAATTAACAATTAAGGGTGTTATGGGGAGAAGGTGAAAGTGGCAGCAACAAAAACGACAATAGAAACTACAATAAAAGCGACAATAGAAACTACAACAAAAAAAATAATAGAAGCAGAAGTGGTAAATAAACTAAAGGTTAGAATCTTTCTTTTCTTAGCAATAGTCCTAGTAACTTTTGCTATTTCTTTTTTATGCCCATATTTTATATCCCTAATGTTTGGGGGGGTTGAAGCTAGCGGTATTTTGAAGACTTCTTTTATTGCTGGGATTGTTTCATATTTTTTAATTAAACTCATTGAGTTTTTGTGTAGCTGTATAAAGAAAAGAAATAAATCACCTTTAACTCCAAAGACGCAATTAGCTTGGTTAATGGTTATTTATTTTCTTGATCTGGTAACACCTTTTTTCTTCATTACTGGTTTTATTGGTATATCTAACAAGTTGTATTTGTTTTTTGGTTTTATGGTGGCAATGGCGGTAAGTTTCTCATTTTACATGAAGCTTGAAGATCTTCCAAAGCTTCCAGTTTCTGATAAGATATCAAAAATAACACGTTTTGATTGGCTTATTTTGATCTTAAGTTTTATTTTATCTGCTACCATAGTCTGTATTTACCATGAGCAGTTTGGTTTTTGAATATTAAAATTTCTCAAAAGGTCGCATAAGCGGCCTTTTTTATTGGAGCCAATATGGACTTAACAAGTGGTTTATTTACAGGTAGAGCGTCGGTGATTACACGCTCTATTGGTGACTTCATTCTCGATTGCACAGTAAGAGAAGAGCACGCCTCATCGTTACGACTAACAAAGAACCCTGTTGAGTCTGGTGCTGACATTGCAGATCACGCGATTCTAGAACCTAAAACATTAACTGTAACAGGCGTTGTTGTTGGTTATGAGCCACCTAAAAACTTTAAGAACCTGACGGGGTTCGATACTTCCGTGCTTGATGATTACCCATTGCCATTAGAAATATCAGCGAATACAAAACAAGCAGAAGCAATGATTGAGCAATATATTGGCATTGCTAATGCTGGTCTTGATGCCGTAGGAAAAGTATTAGCACCGTGGTATCCCGATTCTGGCATAGGTAGCGCTGATACATCTCAAACACTAGATAGAGTTGGTCGAGCTTACGATAGTTTGTTATCACTGCAAAAACGCGGTGAAACGATAGATGTGCAAACGGGTATTAAGTTATACAAAAACATGATGATAACGAATATCGGTACGATTCAAGATAAACCGGGTTCTGCTGAGGTTACTTTAACCCTTGAGGAGATATTTATTGTTGAGAATCAGACCGCAAAAGGGCTTCATCCTGATTTAAAAGGTCAGCCTCAAAAACAGAATATGGGGCGCACACAACCTACTGATAAGGTTAAAGGTGGTAATTCATCTCTCATAAAAGACGGTGCAGGCGCGCTAAAAGATATGATGGGGATTAAGCCATGATTTATGAAATACCAGTATCAAGCAAACCCAGTCAGGAGCAGATATTTATATTGTTCGATATGAATATTCGCTTAACACTTTATTTTAATTCTGTATCAAAAGGCTGGCAGTTTGACCTATTCGATGCGGATAAAAATAGAGTGATCACTCAACGTCAGGGGTTAGCTGTTAATGCGCCTTCGCTGTTAGAAAAGAACTTACCTTTTATTCTAATGCTATCTGATAAGTCACAGTTCGGTATTAACTCGGTCTCTCAAAATGAGCTAGGTAATCGACTTAGGTTATATGTTGTTGATAAGGAGGTTTGGCGTGAGGCAATTCGGACGACAACTTAAATTAGTTATTGGCAGCGATAAAGAATCATTAGAAATAACAAACCTTAGAGTAACTTTCGAAGTAAAAAAAACATTAACACCAGAACCAAATCCCGCAGTTATCAGAATTTATAACCTCAACGCTTCTCATCGTAACTTACTAACAAGCAACGAATTCAATAGGGCCTCACTGTCAGTGGGCTATGAAGAACTACGTCAAATTTACGCAGGCGATATTGTTGAAGCCAACACGCTGAGAGATGGTGAGGATTTTATTAGTGAGTTGATATGTGGTGATGGTTTTAAAGCCTACACATCATCAGTGGTAAATAAAACACTGTCAGCTGGTAAGAGTGACGCTGAAATTCTGAAAGAAAATACTCAGTCGATGGGGATAGAGACTGGTGTTGTTGATTTACCAAAAGATAGGCAACTTCCTCGAGGTAAAGTGATGTTCGGCGATCCTCGTGAGTTACTTCACAAGATAGCCAAGAATAACGATGTTCAATGGTCTATTCAAGATGGTCAAATGACTGTATTACCCAAAGATAAGGTGCTTGCTGATAACGAGGGTTTTGTGCTTTCACAAGAAACCGGAATGGTTGGCTCACCTGAGAAAACGGATGATGGTCTTAGTTTAACGTGTTTGTGTAATCCATCATTGCGCATTGGTGGCTTAGTTAGAGTTCAGTCAATCATGTCTGAATATAACGGTGATTATAAAATTACTGAATTGAGCCATGAGGGTGATTTTCTTGGTGATGATTGGTATTCACAAATTACCTGCATAGGCGGCAGGTTTAAAAAGGTGGAAAAATAATGGAACCATCTCTACTGGATGTTTTATCGAGACAATCAGAAAACCAACGGCAAGACATACATACAGCATTACCCGCCCGTCTTATTTCATGTGACGGACATAGCGCAACAGTTGAATTAATGATAACCCACTTAATGAAAGATGGTGGTTCGATTGCCTTGCCTCCTCTAGTCGATGTGCCAGTTGGATTTTATCGTGGAGGTGGCTTTTGTGTTACTGTTCCATTGAAAGAGGGTGATGAGGGGCTGGCTATATTTTCCGAGCGTTGCATTGATGGCTGGTATGCTTCAGGCAAACAATCCGTGCCATTAGATACACGATTTCATGATTTATCTGATGCTTTCTTCCTACCGATGGGAAGTAGTCAGCCAAATAAGATACCTGATTACTCCAGTGATTCACTATCAATGCAGACCGATGATGGTTCAACATTTATTCGAATGAAAAAAGGGAAGATCCTTATTCAAGGCGATATCGAACACACAGGAAATAATACGCAAGAAGGTAATACGCTTATAAATGGTAATCACTCAGTGAAAGGCAATAGCGAATCATCAGGTGGCTCCATTAAACACAACGGCAAAAATATTGGTGATACGCATACTCATAGTGGTGTTGAAACCGGTCATGGAAATACAGGAGCGCCCAATTAATGAAAGTAAGACGACTTGATAATAATCATGATTGGACTTTCGGAAGCGGGCGAGCTGACTACGCAACAAAATCTGAGGCGATTAGCCAATCTGTTTTAACGCGACTTCTATCTCTGCGTAATGACTGGTTTCTCAACACAGAGCATGGTGTTCGCTGGTTTGATTACTTGCGAAAAAATCCAAATCTCATCGCAATGGAAACAGAGATAAAAGGCACTGTTTTAAATACAGATGGCGTAGAGCAGATCACTGATTTTGATATCCAGCTTAATCCCGACACGCGACGATTCACAATATCTGTCACGTATATTGATATTTACGGAAAAGAAAATGAGGTAAACACAGATGCTCCAAATAACTGAAACAGGGATAGTTATTGATAGTCTGTCAGATGTGCATAAACGCCTCACTGACGGTTTTAAACGGATTTACGGCGATGATATTAGTATTGATGCAGATAGCCCTGACGGGCAGATGATAGGTTTATTCTCTCAAGAAATAGACAGCATCAATCAGGCATTATCAATGATTGCTCAGATGTTAGATCCCTACAAAGCAACTGGCGCATGGTTAGAACAACGAGCAATGTATGCCGGCATTGTTCGTCGAGGTGCAGATTATAGTTACTTAGATGACGTGATCGTAACAGGAAAGCAAGGCGTAAAGGTACCAAAAGGCTCTATTTTCTCAGATGGAAATTTATCAAAGTGGGTGACACTTGCTGATATTGTTTTAGATATTAATGGATCGGCAAGGGTGAATATGAGAAGTCATGAATTAGGCGCTTTCTCAATTCAAGCTGGGAAAGAGTTGTCGATGGACACAGTGATTGTTGGTGTTGAAAAAATAACGACAACAAAAATAGCTAAAGAAGGTGTGTTCGAAGAGATGGACGGTAGTTTATTAACCCGGTTCATGCGTTCGCACTCAATTAATAATCATGATGACAGGCAAGGGCTTGAGGGTGCTTTACTTGATTTGCCTGACGTAAAACAAGCTAGAGTATACGAAAACTTCACGAACCAAACAGATGATAAAGGTGTACCTGCTCATTCACTAAATGCGGTTGTGATTGGTGGCAGTGATGATGATATAGGTCTGACTATTCTTAAAAAGAAAATAGGTGGTTGCGGTGTGTTTGGGAGCATCAGCAATACTCAAGAATATGCAGGAGCACAAAGGACAGTTAAATTTGATAGAGCATCTAACGTCAATATTAAAGTTAAGCTCTTATTGGAAAGGGTAGGTGGGTTTCATGATATTGACACAGAAAGCATAAAATCAGCATTATCGGACACATCATTTGAAATAGGCGAATCAGTCTATGCTATGCGCTTAACTTGTCAGGTTAACTCAGTACAAGGTTTCTATATCAAATCCATTACCGTTAATGGTTCAGATTCGGTGAAAGTTGGAGTTAGACAGTGCGCTCAAATTAGGCCGGAAGATGTGGAGGTGCTAATTGAGTAAACAAAGAGAAGATTTTCTAATTTGGCAATACAGAGGAAAACCCAAGGCCCGACAAACAGCCGGGCTTTTGCTATCTGAAACAAAGAGGTCATTTGAATCAGTTATACGACTATCAACAATCTTAAATGTAAAACAATCATCAGGATATGGGCTTGACTTAATCGGCAAGCATGTTGGTATTAATCGAATAATGAAGTCATTTATCCCAAAGGATTATTTTGGGTTCTTAGGTATTGATGGTGCTCTTGGTTTTAATGCAGGTGTTTTTTATCGCTACGGTGATTCATTGAAAGAATCATCAAAACTGGATGATGAAGATTATCGTTTTTTTATTGAAGCGAAGATCACAAAAAATTACCAATCACCTGATATTGAGGGAATTACATATTCCATAAGAAACCTATTAGGCGAGCAAACATTTGTTATAGATAACTACGATATGACAATGAATATTGTAGTTCCAGCTGATTATTTAACTCCTTTCAGGCTTTACGCCATAAAAAACTTGGACATCTTAGTTAGGCCAATAGGTGTCAATTATAAATATTTAGTTATCACTGACTCTCACCCGTTTGGGTGGGCTAATGATCCGTACTCACTCGGATTCAATGATGGAAAATTTACGAGGTTAATGAATGTCAGTAATTAAAAAGCCAGACCTAAAAATATTTGCACAAGATGCAAAAACAGGTGAGATAGAAACATTTCCAGATGTACTTCGCGGATGGGGCGTCACACTGGAAAGAACAGCAGGAAAACCCCCATTAGAATGGTTCAACGCTATCGGTAAACGTGTCGATGAATGGTTAATGTATTTAACACAGCGTGGTTTAGCTGAGTGGGATGACGCAGTTGATTATCCGAAAGATGCATTGGTACAGCAATCATCTGTTTTTTATGTTGCATTAAAAGTAACAAAGGGAGAACAGCCGAATACTTCGCAAAATGCTTGGAAGCCGCTAGCTGATTTTTTAGGTGTAAATAACAAACTCGACAAAACCGCAGTAGTCCAATCCACAGGCACGTCAACAACAAGCGTAATGAGTCAGAAAGCGTCTACTGATACCTTTGTTAATAAAAATGACTTTAAAAGCGAGTTGGATAAGAAAATAACATTCAGTAATCACGCAATAACAGGAGGTGTTGACTCGGCAGGTAATGGTTCTGTGAATGCTGCAGATGGCTCTTTGAGGTTTTACAGAAACAGCGCAGGAGTGGTCACCATATTCAGTAGGGAGCTTCCTGATAATGAATCAAATTATGTTACATCATTTGAACTTCCAAAGAAGAAAGGTATCGCAGCGCTAATTAGTGATTTAGTTAATTTTGTCACTACATCAGCGATGAATGTGGCGCTTAATAAGAAGATTGATAAAGCCAGCATCTCTCAGCAGTTGGGCAATGATGTTAACAAAGTTCCCAGTCTTGATTTATTAGCGAGGGAATTAGGAAAGAAACAACCAGCGGGTAACTATCAGCCAGCAGGAAGTTATGTAACAACCAGTGATTTCACGAAAGAGTTAGATAAGAAAATAAATTATGGCAATCACACAATAACAGGGGGAGTGGACTCTGCTGGGCGGGGATCTGTTAACTGCGCGAATGGTTCAGTTCGTCTTTATCGTGAATCTGACGGATCAGTTACAGTATATTCACGAGAAGAAGCAAATGACACATCTGATTATCATACTGCAATTACATTACCGAAAAAAAAGGGGGTAGCAGTAACTAAAGATGAGTTGGATGTTTTTTTACCAAGAAGTGAGGCTGTGAAAAATTACCAACCGAAAGGAAATTACGGGCTCAAAAACACATCATTAAAATCTCAAAATGGGTGGTGGAAATGTGGTGATACAGGGATTATTTATCAGTGGGGAAGAAAAGATATATCATATGATGATTTCTTTATTGACCTACCAATAGCATTCCCTTCATCAATAGCATCGGTATCCATAATTGATTATGACGGAGCTAAAAACATCGGTATCAATTTATCAAAATCAACATTATCAAAGATAGCGACAGAAATGACGGCGCCAAATATTCGTATAATGTGGCTAGCGGTGGGGTATTAATATGTATTTTTTTAGTGAAAAGACAAACTCGTTTTATCCTGAAGACATGAAGTCCGACTACATTTCAGCAGGAACATTTCCGGAAGATGCGATATTAGTTGATGATAGTATTTATGAGGAGTTCTCTAAAAATCCCCCGGATAATAAAATTAGAATTGCAATAGACGGTCTTCCAGCATGGGGAGATAAGCCACAACTAACAAAAGATGAAATGGTTATGGTGGAAGAGAGAAAAAAGGCATCGTTAATTAGTGAGGCGACTAGCGTTATCGATCCGATGTCTGATGCCCAAAATGGCGGGTACATTGAAAAAAGGGATATTAAACGATTGGATTTGTGGCAACGTTATCGATATGCATTAACAAATGTGGATACATCGTTAGCGCCAGATATTGAATGGCCACAAAAACCAGAGTAATCACTCTGTTTTCAAATACTGCACCGAATTCCCGTCCGGCAAACTCTTACTTTTCTCACGATAAAACGCCAATCGTTCATTAAAGTACGCTCTCAAATGTGCTGGTTGTTGTCGTTCAACTTCGGACGCGACAACTGGCATATTGAGGCGTTCTTTATATGCGATACCTGAAGCAGCTAAATCGACATTAATCTTGTCTTTTTCTTCTTGAGTTAGGTTTGCGAGGTTCATAACGGATCTGGTTAGTTTTTGGAGAGTATAGCAGGAAGGTAGTAGGTGGGGACGTATAGGGGGCAAAAAATTACCGCAAACTTTCTCGAACTCACTAACGCTTGAGAAAATAATTTGCGGTAATCATCTGCTAATCTTGAACTAACTCGAACTTTTCATATTTTCGATATCTGTACTCCCATATTATGAGCATGCAAGTGTAGTACCTTATCATTTGATAAAGGTGGCTTTTCTTTTATATAGCTATAGAGAAGCGCCTAATCAAAACAGAATGGGGCAATTTGCTCAAGGTCATTGAATAGATGATATAAGCTTTCGAATGTGATTAAACCTTCGAATATTTATACTATTGTTTATTATTTATGATAATGAGCGCCCCGATTTTTGCGGATGAGATAGACACATCATTTTATTGATGTGCGATTTTGCACATCCATATCAAAGCAACTCGCTTTTTTATCTCTTCTTATATTTTAAAAAGATCAAAAGTAATTGTTAAATAAGTTACTTAACCTATGTTGGATTAGTTTTATATAAAGCTCGGTCATCATCTTTCTTCTTAAGTTTTTCTATTTTATTTTTTCTTTATTTGATTAATTATAGATATATTATGTGTTACTTGCTTTTATTTATTTGATTTTATTATCGTTATTTTATTTTCTAAAATTTAATATAGAGATTGTTATTTAGTAAATATACTGTATATTTAAACAGTGTTTTTTGTGTTAAATAATGGAAATCTAAATAAGGATATTATTATGTCAAACGTAACAACAAATAATGCGCTTGTTTTAAGCGGAGAAAATAAAAATGCCATTTTAACTTTAAATGAGCAAATCGTTAATTGTATAGGTGAAGATGCTCAGATTATTCATACTGGTAATAAAGCTAAAATCTATGATAATGAAGGCGTAGAGTTTAGTGAGAATGGAAGCAATATTAAGCATGGTAAAAATTCTCTTTTTATTACAACAGGTGCAGAAAGTTTTATTGAAGCATCTAGCCAATCAATCTCTTTTGCATCAGGTAAAAAAGCTGAGATCTCATATTCTTTTGAACTAGATGAGAGTATTGAAGCAGCAGAAGTCAATCTTGTGAAAGATTCAGTGGCTATTACGACCGGTGACGAAGCGATTATCTATTGCTATGCCTCTAATTCAACAGCAATATCAACAGGTAATGATATATGGATCCAAGATCTTACTGAAGGAAGTATTGGCATAGCAACTGGAAATAACGCTAAGGTCGGCTCTGAAGGAAATTTTAAAACAGCGGCTATTTTTGGTAATAATTCATCAGTTTTTGGTTTTGATGCTAATTGCAGTGCTTTTGTGGGTGGAAAAGCGTGTGTAGCAACTGTGGGTAATAATAGTGTATTACTGTCAGAATTTCCTTTAGAAGAATTAATGGCGGGTGTTAAGTCAGTAATTGTTGTTGGTTGGTATGATGGTGAACGTAAACGCTTTTCGACTTATTATCAAGGAACTGATTTTGAAGGTAATATCAGTTGGATAACAAAAGATCCTCAAACAGGGAAAAAAACGAAGCACTATAGACTGAATACCTATAAAACAACAGAGTTAGGTGAATTGGTTCTGCTGAAAACTCAAGAAGGTGAACAAGATATTTCTTGGCAACAAGATTAATGCTTGCTTAAATAAAATTTAATAAGCTTTAAAGCTCAATAAAGTTATTGAGCTTTTTTTGCTAGTAAATATTTAATAACATTTTAAATAACTAAAAATAAAATTAGCTCACATACAAATGTGAATAGGTATGCTAGTAGTAATATTTTTATAACTTGATGAAAAAATCATGGGATTATTGATTAAAGCACTGATAGGCGCGTTTTTAGTGGTATTAATCGCTGTTTTATCGAAATCTCGTCATTACTATATCGCGGGATTGGTTCCGTTATTTCCAACTTTTGCGCTTATTGCACATTATATCGTTGGTGCTGAGCGCTCTATTGAAGCGTTACGAACCACAATTATTTTTAGTCTATGGGCTACTATTCCTTATCTGGTTTATCTAATTTCACTCTATGTGATGATCAACTATGTAAAATTATTTACAGCATTGGCTACAGCGGTTATCTGCTGGGTTGTCGCGGCTTGGTTGCTTATTTTGCTGTGGAATAAATTTCATGGATAGAGTCTTTACGCTTAGCTATTTATTACCATGCCAAAAATACAGATAGAAAGAATATGAGAAAATCACTACAACAAAAAATAATTCAAATATGTAATGACAAGGTTTTAGCCAAAGGAGAGGGGGTGGGAGTATCCTTTTATGCTTTTTTTGCAAATAAAAATAACAACCCTGAATTACTAATGGAAGCTGTAACATGGTGGATTATGACACATAAATTGGATCACTTTGAAAAAGCAGTAAAAATAAAAAAATTAGTGCAATCAGAAATGAAAGAGCACGCTTAACTTTCCTACGATAAAGTTCATTTTTTTATAAAACGATTTTATTAAACTAAAAATTATTGATTATTATCACATTAAAGCGAGTCATAAACGGCTATGGTAATTACATGATTAATAACGTAAACGGTGATGATATGGAATATTGGTTTATTGCGTATAAAGTGCGTTCCAGAAATGGTGATACCTACGCCGGACATAAAATTGTAGAAACAGAAAGTGGGATCACACCCCATATTGCGTTAGAAAAAGCATGTCAGGAAGTTGCAGAAGGGGCACAAGCTGATATTCCTGCGGTGAGAGTAGTTGCTTTTAATCGTTTATAAGATATTTTATCTAATAGAAAATCCTGCATTTTATTTAATGCGGGATTTTTTTATCCAAAATTTAAAGAATTGCCTTTTAAAAAGCTTTATTCAGTTTATTTATCTTCGGGTGAAAATAAGTAAAAATAAGGTGTTTACTTATATAATTTAATTACTTTGATCTGACAATGATTTTCTCGTTTTTTTACGTAAGTAAAATTAAGATATGTGATCTCAACTGTACTAATCCATTTTTACTCATTGAATAAAAAAAGGCTTATGGTTAATGTGCTGGTGGGCTAAGGAATAGCTCAATACAAGGAAATAAAAATCATTATTTTGATTTTTTAGTTATTAATAAAAGGAAATTTAATTATGACAGTATTAACCGTTTATTTATGTGGTACTGGGTCTAACTCATTTGATAATAATAATCCGACCTTCTGGCAAGGTGAATTAGTTTCCACTTTAGCGCAAAACAATCAAGGTAGAGAGTTTGCACAGTGGTTGATTGTTGATGGCCCAGGTAGTGGTAATCTGCAAGAAGATGATTTATGGGTTGAAAGCCCTAATTACTCTGATATTAAGGGTTCGTTATTTGGTAGTGGTTGGGAAGAAAATGTTAATCATGCACTTTGCTTAATGAAAGGTAACTTTGATTGGCAGCGTGAAAAATTGACAGAAGAGCAGTATAACCAACTGAAAAAAGCGGGCATTCCTATTGAAGATGTCAAAGTAACAGGCTCTTTTTTATGGCGTAAATATGACTATGGCGATCGTCAAGTCACTCAGCAACAACTTCAACAGCAAATTATTCGTATCTTCCGTAAAGATGGCATTATTCCAACACAAGTTAACTTAGTGGGTTGGAGTCGTGGTGGTATTACTTGCCATATGTTAGCGAATGCGATGTTGGCAGATCCTCAATTAAAAGATATTCCAGTAAATATTTTTGCTATTGACCCTGTTCCCGGTCCACTGAATTTCCAACATGAAAAAGTAACACTGGGTAAAAACGTCAAAGAATATGTCGGATTTTATGCAAGAGATGAGCGATCTAAAGGATTTACTTGCGTGATCCCAACCGTCGCTGCGGACACTAAAATGCATATTTTCCCTATTTCAGGACGCCACGCCACATTAGTGGGTAATGCATCTATTGATGGTAGTGAAGGTGAAAATGCATTATATGCGCCGGGTATTGTGGTTCGCCATTTTGCAGAAGTCTGTTTAACTCGTTGGGGTTGTGATTTAGCCAATAAATTAGCCTTAACGGATACACAAATTACGGGCTATCACACCGATATTGCTAATGATGCAGATAAATATATCGCAATGCGTCGTAAAACCTATTCTATTTATGAAAGTACGGGTAAAGATGAGCGAAAAGTCTCATTGGGTAAAGAGGGTAAAGCGTTCTCTGAGATCCATGGTGGACAATATAACCCATCAGTAGGTTTAACCGCAGATTATTTATCTAATCAGCAACTCTATGATGTAATTAAATAAATTATTATTTATCAGATTATTATGAGCTAATATATCGCCCACAGTGAAAGTGGGCGATTTCTTTTATTTGCTTTCGCAGAAAGATAATAAGAAATTATAGAAATTATATTAATACACAACAATCACGGGAAAAAGCACATGAATTGGATTTTAAAATCATTTTCACAACTCACCACAGATGAGCTTTACGCTATTTTAGCTTTAAGAAATCAGGTATTTATTTGTGAACAGCAATGTGCTTATCAAGATCTGGATGGGGTAGATCAAAATACGTTACACCTGTTTGCTAAAGAGGAAGATAGCCAGCAAATCATTGCTTATGCTCGTCTGTTGCCTCAAGGTATCGCATTTAAAGAAGCCTCAATAGGGCGGGTGATTGTCGCTCAAAATCAGCGGGGAAGTGGTATTGCCCATCAGTTAATAAATGAGGCGATTGCCACTACGTGTCGTCAATTTAATACCCATACAATAAAAATAATGGCGCAGGCTTATTTAGTCTCATTTTATCAATCACATGGTTTTGTTATCGATTCAGAAACTTATCTTGAAGATAACATTCCACATATTGATATGGTTTTAGTGCAATCTGTACAATCTATGTCTATGTAATCAAAAAAACAAAATGGTAAACATAGATTTTTACGTTACCGATAACAAGTTAAGCTGAATGATAAGAATCACTTTTTCTAAGTAAAGACGCCATTAGCTAATAAAACCGCTTTTGGCGCAGAGGAGAGTTATTTAAGATTGAGATCAGGATAATAACTATGTTCTGTAAACTGACCATAGCTATTTTGTACCCTCTGCTCTTGTTCAGTCTGTCTTATTAATATGCCAAGCTCATCTAGACGAGCTCGTAATAAATTTCGCGTCTCATTTTCGTTTTCTAAGATTTTCTTTAGCATATCCGTGAGGCGTTGTTGTAGTCTCAGCTCACCGTCAGCAGGTTTTATCATTTTAGTGATACTTTCTACGCTTTTTAAATAATCCATTTCCATTTCTATCAGCTTGTCCCATTGCTGATCTTTGGCAAGCGTTAACATTTGCTCACTTGATTTTAAAACATGCTCGTAAGCCGCCATAATATCCATATTGTTGTCCACTCTAATTTAATAAGAATTAATCTGTGTGCCGATTTGTTGCCAAGCATCAGAAATTTCAGTTAAGAGCTTGATGACTTCATGAATTTTTTCTGGATTATTTTTTAAGTTAGCATCGAGTAGCTGATTAACCATATAGTCATAAAGGAGCTCCAGATTCTCTGCAAGCTCGCCGCCTTTTTCTTTATCCAGCCCTTGTTTTAATCCGTTACCAATAATATTAATGGCTTTAGAAATATTTTCGCCTTTACCGGCGATATTTCCTTGTTCCATTAATATTAATGCACGGCGAAGGGCGCTAAGCGCCCCATTAAATAGGATCTGGATCAGCTGGTAAGGCGTGGCATTTAAAATCTCGCTTTCAACGTCGATTTGAGCATACATTTTACTGGCTGATTGTTGATACATATTATCCTACTTTTAAAAATTACATTAATAGACGGCCGATTGAGGCACTCGAGTTAGTCATGGAGTTCACCATTTTATCTAACTGTTGGAACTGGTTTTTATAACGTTCCATCGTGGCTGCAATATTGCGTTCCGTGTTTTTAATTTGACTATCTAATGTTTTCTTACGTTTTTTTACGCCATCAGTGGCAACATCTAAAGTACCATCATTAGATTGCAGAGTTTTCTTTAGGTAATTATAGGTTTGGGTACCAAAGCCTGTTTCTTTACCATCACCCATAAAAAACTCTTTCACGTTAGCGGGTTTTTCTTTTAACGCTTCATCCAGTTTTTTGCTATCAATATCTAAAGAGCCATCAACCTTAAATTTAATTCCCATTTTATTAAGGGTATCTAAATCAGAGGTGCTTTGTGAACTTGTTACAAAGCTTTTTAGTTCTGACATAATCATACGGCTGGTGGTATCACCCAGTAATACACCATTATCTTTTGATGCCGCTTCGCCTTTTTCTACTTGTGTATATTTAGTCAGAGATTTATAGGTACTGTTTAACTCGTTATAAGCATCTGTCCAGGCTTTAATGGCCTTTTTCATTGGCTCAATATCACGAGCGACATTAATAATTTCAGGCTTATCAATATTCTCTTTATTACTGTTAGTCGTTTTTTTAAGATTTAAAATGATCCCTTCTGGGGCATCTTTAATCTCATTGGTCTGGCGTTCAATTTCAATACCATTAATCGTTAATTCTGCATTTTTTGCGGCAACGATTTGTTTCATACCTGATTTATGTGGAGCGCTATCAGCATCGGGTGAATTAGATAAAAACTTATTCAGTTCGTTATCACCTTCAACTTTGATGGTCATCATTGAATCTGTCCCTTCTTTACGAGAGGTTAAGATCAAATGGTTAACGCCATCTTCAGCTTTAACGATTGAGGCAGAAACATTACCTTCTTTTTTATTGATTGCATCACGCAATTCAATCATTGAAGTTTGTTCATCTGTTAGCTCAATGCGTAAAGGTTCTTTCTCACCGGGTTGGGTTATCACTAATGTGCGTGTTTTACCTGCACCTAACGTTTCCCCAATCTGATTTTTAACGTTATTAACTGGAATTGATTTTAATGTTTGTGCATGAGCAAGTGTTTTTACTGAAACGGTATAGTTACCTACGCTAGCTTTACCGTCAGTAGTCACTTTAAAGGCATCAAACTCATCATCCACTTTGGTGGCAACAATTTTATCGAATTTTTTTAACTCTTCTGATGCTTTCTGTAATTTATCAAGTTGGCTACGGATCTTACCGTAAGCGGTAATTTTCGCCTCGTAGCTTTTCATCTGTTTATCTAGGGGTTCAAGGCGTTTATTTTCCGCCGCCTCTAATTGTGCCAATGTTTGGCTAAGAGGCATCCCTGAGCCCACGCCTAGTGAAGCAATACCAGCCATACCGGTCTCCTTTCTGTGTTCGTAAAATAATCCTCAAAAACCGTTATCGGTAGAATCGGCGAAAAGTTTACGTCTATTTGGCATTTTTGATGACGTAAACAGGCTGCCATATAGAAGCCTTTTATTGCTATTGATGACCAAAGTCGAATTTAGATAACTGAAAAATGGCTTGAGATAAAAACTGATAAAAAATGAATAAAAAAATAATAAATTAATTTCTTTATTTATCATTGGGTTGATATTAATTCTATAAAAAAACACAGAAATATTTGTCGGAAAAGTTAAAGGTTGTATGTGGGGTGCCGATAAACTTGTTGCCGGTGATTGACACCGTAAATGAATAGGCAAACTTTTATTTTATCGACTTGATTTTAAAGGAATCTAGCTATGGCACAAGTCATTAATACCAACTATCTATCTCTGGTAACTCAAAACAACCTGAACAAATCTCAGGGAGCTTTAGGAAGTGCAATCGAGCGTCTGTCTTCTGGTCTGCGTATCAACAGCGCTAAAGACGATGCAGCGGGTCAAGCGATTGCTAACCGTTTCACTTCTAACGTAAATGGTTTAACTCAAGCAGCACGTAATGCGAACGATGGTATCTCTATCGCTCAAACTACTGAAGGTGCACTGAACGAAATCAACAACAACTTACAACGTATCCGTGAGTTAACAGTTCAAGCGAAAAACGGTTCTAACTCAGAATCAGATATCAAATCAATCCAAGAAGAAGTTAAAGAACGTCTTAGTGAAATTGACCGTATTTCTGAGCAAACTCAATTCAACGGCGTTAAAGTGCTGAGTGGCGAAAAGTCAACTATGACTGTTCACGTTGGTACTAACGACAAAGAAAAAATTGAATTTGAATTGATAAAAGTTGATAGCAAGACGTTGAAAATCGACGAATTAGAAGTTGGTGCTGAAACTAAATTTAGTGGTGTAACTAAAGCTGAAATGACCGCTGGTAAAAAAACAGCTGCACAGTTGGCTCCAGCTAAAGTTGGTGAAGGTATTGTTGCTGCTGACTTAGGTAAAGCATCAATTGATGGAGCACCTGCTGCTACAGTAGATGATGTTGCTGAAGTAAATGGCAAGAATTATATCACTGTTGGCGGTAAAACTTATGAAGCTGAAGTATCAGTTAAAAACCCAGCTGACCCACTTCAAGCAAAAACCTTAGAATATAAAGTTGGTAAAGAGGTTAAAGTTTATACACCTGAAGAAGTTAAGGTTGAGGAGGAAAAGACTAAAAAGGCTGAAGCTCAATTGAAAACTTTAGACGAAGCAATTAACTCCGTTGATAGTATGCGTTCTTCTTTAGGTGCGATTCAAAACCGTTTTGAATCTACTATCAACAACCTGAACAACACTGTTAACAACTTATCTGCTGCACGTAGCCGTATCCTAGATGCTGACTATGCAACAGAAGTTTCTAACATGAGCCGTGGTCAAATTCTGCAACAAGCGGGTACTTCAGTACTTGCTCAAGCAAACCAAGTACCACAAACTGTTCTGTCTCTGTTACGTTAATTCGTACACTGACACAAAAGATACCTTTCTATATTCAAAAGGTCCTCGTAAGAGGGCCTTTTTATATTAAGTAAACTATCTTTCTTACCTTTTAATTTTTTTAATTTCATTAAATATTAATAGATTGAGATTTATTATTTATTTTATGATATCTCAAGCATTAAATTTTATTGAATTGAATATAATAGAGCATTATTACTATTGTAAAATATCAATTAATTAAGATATTAGTTGTTTCATTTTTTGGTCTTATCTATCGAGTGTGGCGAAATTGTGACGAGTTCACTATATTTACTTAAATGTTCTGTATTTAAATGGGCGTACCTTTTAACCATTTCTAAAGTCTCCCATCCTCCCATTTCTTTAAGTACCATCAATGGGGTTCCATTTTGCACATGCCAACTTGCCCATGTATGTCTCAAATCATGAAATCTAAAATCAACCAATCTAGTTAACTTTATTGCTCGTGCGAAATCCTCTAAGCCGATTGAATGTTTTTTCTTTCCAGTTCTAGTAAATATGTAATCGAATTTTCGTGGGATATTTTTTAGAATATTTACTGCCTCTTCATTAAGTGGAAGAGTGCGAGCTCGTTTCGACTTTGCATTTTCAGCAGTAATAATAGCTATACCTTTGTCTAAGTCTACATTGCGCCACGTTAATGAAAGTAATTCTCCTTGTCTGGCTCCAGTCAGTAAAGCTAAACTAACAAGGTCTTTCATCCACTTAAGTTTTAAATTATTAATTAAATCAATTGCTTGCTCTTTTTTAATCCATCGGACTCTAACCGTAGGTTCCCTCATTCTTGGAATATATAATTGTTCTTTAATCCATCCCATTTTATGAGCAAGTGAAAAAGCTCGCATAATGAAAGCTCTATATCTATTTTTAGATGCATTAGATAGCTTTCTTTTTCTCGCTGTACTATAAATAGGTAAAGAGTTAGCTATTTCTTCCCTTGTGATTGTTGATATTTTTCTCCCTTTAAAAATACCTAAGAAATATTTAGCTTGGGTCTGTTTATTTGAAAAACTTCTCTGTCCTTCTGCATCTTTTAAAGCAAGAATAATAATTTCATCGAAGATCTTATCAGGATGCTTATCCAATTTATCTAGTTGCCATAAGTCATATTTCAACTTGTCATGATATTCTTGCGCTTTTGTTTTGTCCGAGGTGCCAGCAGATTGTCTAATTCTTTTTCCATTTGGAGATGTGATATCAATCCAGTATTTTTTACCTCTTTTGTAGATCGGCATTTTGAATTTCTCCCACCACTGACTAATGTTAGCCAGTAAATATTGTTGTCATTAAACTGTGCTAGCTCAAATTTTTTCAAACTTTCGCGGTTTGCTCTCCATGAACCACCTACTCGAAACATAAAAAAATTAGTAGGATTTCGATATATAGTATGACGAGAAATCTTTAGTTTCCTTGCGTACTCTTTCAGTGTGAAATAACTATCATCATCCATTTATCTTTCCTTTACATAACTCATAAAAACGGCGTAGGAACATTGACTTTGCTTGTGGTGGTGTTAGTGGGTTAACAACAAAATCACTTTCTGGAATATCATCAAGCATTAACCAATTACTACCAACATCAATTTCCAAATCACGTTTTTCTGTGGCTAACATCATTAAGTCAGCAAAATTAACTGCATCAGATATAGTTGATGGCAGATCTTTTACATAGGCTTCACTAGCATCATGAAGTAAGGCTTCTAAAGCATATTCAGGTGCAACTAAATAGCTGACATATACCAAGTGTTGAGCAACTGAATAGAAATTATCAATCAGCCCATTAAAGCGACATTCATTAGCAAGGCCACTGGCAATATCTTGAATATCTATATCTTCGATCCGTACATCGAGATAATAGAAATGTTTATTTGTTGTTGCAATATAAGACATTATTCTCTCCACACAATTTTATAAACGCCACCAAGTTAGTGGCGTTTGTATGATTAATTACGCTGAAAATTTACCAATGAATATTTCAATTTTGCTTTCATTGAATTCATTGCAAAGCATATCTCGAAACTCTTGAGCAATTTGTTCTTCAAGTTTTTCAAGTTGAATGATTCGAAGGACTAAAACAGGAATATCATCACCAGTGAGTACGCTATAACGTAATTTAATGCTACGTTCTTTTAATTCGTCATAAGGAGTACAAGTAAACTGGAATGTGGCAGGCATAATGTCTTTGCTTTTTGCTTCAACATTTTCTAACACTGAGCGCTTAGCACTAAAATCAGCATCTTCATGTTCAGCAGAGCGTGTTGATTCAATCGTAATACGACGAACAGCAGAAATAGCTTGTTTGATATCTAAAACATTACCGTCAGCATCAAATGCCATTAAATAATCGTGCCAATCTTCTAACCACTCGGCTAATTGTTTTTGACGATATTTAACACCATCCATTTTTAATAATGCTGTGAATGGGGCGGTTTGTTTTAATTTCACAATAGCAGTGTTATCAGCATGACCTGCTTTACCTATTGTGCCGAGATTAAAAATAGTTTCTGCTCTCATTTCATCGGCATCAATAAAGCAACTAACACCTTCTTCTATCGCATTCTTGATTGAGTATTTAACAAAGTCGCTGATACTGGTTGTTTTCATTTCCCCGCGAAAACGGAAACGACATTCTTGTAAATTTTCTAAACTACTTACTTTAAAGTCATTCGGAAGCACAATCGCTGGGCATAATGACTTCTCTATTGCATTGAGACTTAATGAAGCCACTGTCATATCTTGAATTTGCGAAATAGCATTACTGTCTAATTGAGACATGAGTAAACTCCTACTTATTTAAAAGTATTAAATTAAATGGACAGGTTTAATTAAAAATAAGAAAACTAATTAATGGCTTTTAATTTACCTTCGGGTTGACCTTGTAAAGAAAATAATTGACCTTGATCTTCTTGCATAATGGTCAACTTGCCACCTTTACCCACGTACATAGGTGTTTTGGTGGTATCTTCCTCAGTCCGTTTTCCTCTAGGTGTTGGTGCAGAGAATTTAAGCTTATGAGTTATTTCAACTCGTTTTTCTTCCATTGAATTACTAATGCGAGCAAAATCTAATTCAATAGTGACTTTGCCTTTTCCACCATTATTTAAAACGCCTAAAGCCACATCATTTAAAACAGCAGAGACTTTATTTTCAAAAACGCCAGCATCTAATTCAGAAAGAAAGTCAGGGACATTTGTCTTACGATCTTCTTGGCTCATTTCTATAACCTCATGTTATCTCTTCACACAATAAGAAAGGGCACTAGCGAGTTGATACAACCCGGATAAGACATTTCACAAGCAATACCAGTACCCTTATTTATTGTTAGATTTGATAAAAATGGCTGACTGAGCAGAACATTATCACCACACCCCCGTTAATGGTTAAAGACTCAATCAGTCATTGTTCCTCGTTTTTGACCCAGAAGAAAGGAGAGGGTATCTGCAGCACTTAAAAGAGCTTCCCGCTGACGCCACAAAACACATTGTGCTTCAACTATTGGGTAAGGGACTGAATCAGATACCGGACGCAGTTCAGTGGCTACAAACAGTGCTCCGTTCTTAACAAACTCAGATTCTTCACTATGTTTTACAAATTTAATCCAACCGATGGTTTCGTGTAGCTCTAACCAAAAGTCTTCATGGATATTGTCGGTTGACAGAGTTAGCGCGTTCTTATGAAAGACTAAGGCATAGATTTTGATGTTTTGTTTTTCATTAGTAATATTATTCACGCTAATTTCCCTCCACACAATTGATTCTCTTCACACATAAAAAATCATTTACTTTGTATTTGAGTAGGCATTGGTAATATTGTTGACACCAATAAGATAGCGTAACGCTAATGTTTGGTCAATAGCATTACGCTAATAAATTTGTGTTTATTTTTTTGGGGATTTGTTGAGAGGCAAAAATAATGGCTTTCCATCAGACCAAGCAAGTTTAAGCTCTGGTTTTGATCTTATTTTTATTGCTTTTATTGTTTGCAAACCATTTTCTTGATTTTAGTTCTAACGAGTCAGCATGAGCTTTAGCATCTGTATCAACCCACTGAGGGATTGGCGTGGAAGTGTCTTTATGTAAAATAAAATCAATTATTGACTTTATTGCGTCATCAGCAGAATCATAAGCTTCTAGAAAGCTATTATTTCTATGAGATTTATCAGTCTTACATGGAGTATGATCTAGTGTACCTATTTCTAAACCAAGCTTTTCTTCGATCTCTCTAGCTAAAGGGGAGCCCATATTTCTGGGGTTACCACTTTTGCTATCTATAGCCTTATTTCTTATTTGCGATAAGGTCGCATCTGTTTTTGCTCTTCCTAAAGCTATATTCAAGTTAGCAATAGTTTTATGTTGTTCAATAAGCATATTAAGCCATTCACGTCTAATTTCTTCAATAGTTTTCATATCATTGCCAATTTTATTTATTTTCTACATTAGATAGCAATGCACTAACCATTAGAAGAAGTGAAACGCTATTGACTAATGATAGCGAAACGCTATTATCTAGATAGGTAATATGTAAGGTAAATCAAATGACACTAAAAACATACACAAGTAACAAACGGGGAAAATCTACAGAACTAGCCAGAAAATTGGGAGTTCCAACGACACTTATTTCTCAATGGGCTAATGGTGTTCGCAAAATTCCTGCTGAACGTTGCCTTGAAATTGAGAAAGCGACGTTAGGTGTAGTTCGGTGTGAAGAGCTTAGACCTGATATTGATTGGTCGTATTTGCGTGGAACTCAACAATGATTTCCATAGTTTTTTACTGAATAAACAATAGCAAAACCGTTTAAAGCAGTTAACTACAAGAATCTATCAATGGTGGTAGGAAATGAGTTGTCAATCAATAAAACAGGTAGTGAAAGCGATGTGTGAGGCGACAGCTGGTGGACGTGAAGCAATGGCTGGTGCGCTCGGTCTGTCTTTAACATCATTCAACAACAAGCTTTATGAGAAAAACGGTTGTCGTTCATTTGATTTAAATGAGTTGTTAGCGATGCAAGATATTTCTAAAACCGTTTTGTTTGCTGAGTTTGTTGCTCGTGAATCCAATCGCTTGTTAGTGAATAGAGTCAATCCAGCTGAACTAGACATAACCGAGTTATTCACATTACGCAGCAATGTTGATGAAATGCAAGGGCATTTAGCGTTACTGATGAAAAATAGTTTGGCTGATGGTGTTATTGATAACGAAGAAGAGCAGAAAATAAAAATGATGTTGGATGGATTAATTTCGCAGATCCGCACATTTATGAATGCGTTTGTTTCGTTATATCAAAAGAGAAATTAAAGATGGCTATATCCAGAAAGGGTGAAGCCAAAGGTGTACGGCCTCCGGCTTCGGTTTGCAAATTTCAATTGTGTGAAGAGAAATTAGCATGAGTAGATTAGCGCATTTAGTACCTAAAAAGCAATTTCGTTGTTTACCTGTCTCAGGTCGTCAGTCATTTCGCTATGTGGAAATCATAGCCTCTGACGAACAACTAAACAACTACCAACAAAAAATAGGTCTGGTAGATAGACAGTCCCTTAAAAAGGCATGGGCTGATTTTTATTTTTCAAGTGGAGAGTGGGGCAATGAGCAATGAGAACCCAAACCAACTTGATCGCTACTACAAAAATCACCGAGGTATTGTTGTTCATGTTGTTCGTTATGACAGAGAAAAACAGCGCGTCATTTTTATGCTGGATGGCTGTGATGATCCGCAATGTGAACCTGTACAGCGATTTAAAGAGAAGTACACACGTATTAAGTAATGAGGTGGCAAGATGAGTTTATTATTACTAAAAAGTCGCCCTTTAGTCGTTATTCCTGAATTAGCGGTACGTCTTGGTTTAAATGAGGCGATGCTGTTACAGCAAATTCAATATTGGCTAACTGAAACTACTTCAGGTGTTGAATATGACGGCTCACGTTGGATTTATAACACCGTTGAAGAGTGGAAGGAGCAATTTCCTTTTTTCTCTGAATCAACGATTAAACGCGCTTTTGCTAATTTGAAAAAGCAGGGTGTTTTACGCATCGAGCAAATCAATAAATCGAACCATGACCGCACTAATTATTATGCGATTAACTACGCTCATCACTTGCTGACCGAAGAGGTCAATATGACCCAATCGAATGGTGATAATTCATCTGATCGAACAGTTCAAAATGACCTTATCGATAAGCGCAAGTTGAAACCATCAAACAGTGCAAAATGTGCTGTTCTGAATGGGTCAAAATGGCCTGTTCTTACAGAGAATACAACAGAGATTACTTCAGAGAGTACAACAGAAACAGATCATTCGTCGCAGAATTCTGACGAATCCAGCGACCAGTCGAAAAATGATTTTTTAACTCGTTATCCTGAAGCAGTAATTTACAGCGCTAATGGGCAGAAATGGGGAGATGAAGATGATTTAAAAACGGCGAAATGGATGTTTGGTCGTGTTAAAAAACTGAATCCCTCCGCATTAGAGCCTACTTGGTATGACTGGGCGAACGATATCCGCCTGATGCGCCAAATCGATGGGCGTACCCATGAGCAAATTTGTGCCTTGTT
Organism: Proteus alimentorum; assembly: GCF_002607735.1. Classification (GTDB taxonomy): domain Bacteria; phylum Pseudomonadota; class Gammaproteobacteria; order Enterobacterales; family Enterobacteriaceae; genus Proteus; species Proteus alimentorum. The sequence continues at coordinate 667 of NZ_NBVR01000034.1, read as the reverse complement.
CGATTGGGCTAACAAAGATTCATTCTGGCACAAAAATATTTTAAGTCCTCGAAAATTACGTAAACACTTTGATGAACTCACTGTCCGTAGCCAAGAGCCAAGGAATGAACCAAAAGTTCAAGTTGACACCGTTGAACGTGATAGTGCCTTTTCCCGCTTGATTGGCTCTCGCTCTAAACCTAAAAACCGCATTGAAGAAATTGCACTTGAGCTAGCAGGTAAAACAGGCATTCGTCGTATGAGTGAGTTTTCAGGTCGCCAAGCATGGAACAGCATTTGGAAGCAAGCGATAGAAATGTTACAGGAGGCTCAGTAATGCTAACTAAATACATTTTGTTCGTTGGTTTTTGGTTTGTAGTGACATTACTGATTGGGTTATGGGGTACTTATGCCTGAGTTGATGTTAATGGATATTGTGAAGGAGAGAACAATCTGCCCATTTAATCACGTGATGTACGGTCACGAGTAAAACGTGGAGAGAAATAGCATGATGCAAAAAATAATGGAAGTTTCAGTATTACCCATAATGAATCGTGAATTAACTATGTCGAGTCGAGAGATTGCCAGTTTAACGGGAAGTAATCATTCCGATGTTAAGCGTTCTGCCGATAGGCTTTTTGTTGCTCAAATTTTAACCCAGCCATTGGCTGAGTTCCCTTTTGAACAT
>NZ_NBVR01000002.1 GCF_002607735.1 Proteus alimentorum | reverse complement strand
TTTTGGCGACAAATATCTTCTACTTTCATACCAGAATCAGCGAGTTTTAAAATATTAACGATTTGAGTTTCAGTAAAACGGGCTTTTTTCATGATGACCTCTGCAAATTAAAGGGCAGAAAATCTAATTATAGCTGTCTTATTTTAGGGGAAGTGGACAAGAGGTATTAGGTGGACATAATGACTTGAAGATATTTCCAAATCCTAATGCTAGAACATTTAATTACTCATGTCAGGCTAAAGGGACATTGGAACAATGGAAGAATAAGGTAGCAGAAACTGCTAAATATAGTCCTTATATTATGCTTGGCTTATGTTCAGCTTTTGCTGGCATGTGCATTTATTTTACAAAAATAGAATCAGGAGGATTTCATGCTCACGGTGAGAGTTCTTCGGGGAAAAGTACAATGTTAGAATCAGCAGCTTCTGTATTTGGAGACTCTTCATACATTCTTGATTGGAATATAACTGAGGCTGCATTTGAGCAGCAAGCGGAGTCTCGTAATCATGGTTTATTATTGACTGACGAACTTATTTTAATAGACTCTAATCGCCAAGCTGCCGCCCAAAAAATGCAAAAATTTGTGTATATGCTTGGTTCTGGTACTGGTAAGTCAAGAAGTCATATCTATCAAGAACGTTCGGCAAGTTGGCAATTAGTCGCTTTAAGCAATGGTGAAGAAGCTTTAAGCCAACATGCCAGCTCTGGTCTAATGAGTCGAAAGAATGGTGAAATAGCTCGATTCATAGATGTTCCTGTTGATTGTGATAACGGTATGGGTATTTTTAATTCATTACCTGAAGGTGTATCGTCATCTGCTGAATATGCAGAAGGATTGAAAGAAAATTGCAATAACTATTATGGCACAGCTGGGGATGCATTCGTACGGAAAATACTGGCAAAGGCCAATCAAAAGTCCTATGAGTACATTACTAATCAGCTCGACGGCTATATTACTAAATTCTTGGAGAAGAATAAAGTGGGCTCTAAGGGACTAGAAAGGCGTATAGCTACTCGTTTTGCCTTAGCATACGCAAGTGGGATCCTAGGTATTAAAACTAAGGTTCTCCCTTTTACTGAGAAGGAAGTTTTTGATGGAATTACACATTGTTATCTGAAAGCTATAGATCAAAACCCTATTAAAAAGGTTGTTTTCACTCAAAAGCTATTAAATACATTGAAAAATCCCTGCAAACCGAAAAAGAGTCTAGTCGACAAGGACGAGCTAAATAACTTAGATGTTATTGTTTTAAAAATCAAGGGAGAACATTATGCCGCTGTAAACCCATTATTTTTTAATAATAATATTATTGGGAACAAAAAATCAGTGATTAATCAGTTGGTCTCAGAAGGGAAGTTACTGACTGATGCCCAAGGCAAAAGCACTCGTCAGTGTAAGGTTAATGGTGTGAAATTAAGCCGCCGTTACTGCTTGAAAGTAGATGTTGTAAGTTAACTGTTCAATCAGTAAGGTATTATATTAAAGGTCTTCTAGTTATTTCTGGAAGGCCTTTGTTACATTGGCTTTAGGTTATTTGAGTGATATTGATTGTATCTGCGTCAAATTTAATTGAACTCACAGCGAGAAGCGGACATACACTAATTCAGTGTCAGCACGACAATACAGGTAATAAGTAGACTGGAAGTTTTCAACCGGTATCGCTTACCAGCACTTGTCATGGTCACTACCTTCGTTTTTTTTATACATCTGTAATGTTTGCGATAAAAGAATAGGCCAAGTGAATGTATTCAGGCTCAGCGGCTGGATTTATGTTATTTATTTAAATTAATGTTTGTCGTAGTCTTTGTATGACAGGAGTTGAATTATATGGAAGGCACTATTAACATGTTAGCAAAGTCTTCCTTATAATCACTATTAACCATCCTAAGGAGTAGTAGTAAAACTAATGAACTTGAAGCTGCGCATGCTTTTTCTCTCCGTATTACTATTCCCTTTTGCTCCTGTGTGGGCTGAGGAGTCTGGTGCAAAGGTCGAATGTGAGTTTTCGCACCCAATGCTGCCTCACAAACCTTTTCAGACTGTTAGGCCTGAAATAAGAATCGTCTGCGGATCAATCACCGTTTTCCAGACCGTCAGCATGCCGCCCATACCAGCCATAACTATAATCCCGAGTTCGAGTGGTAATATGTCCACTGGTTCATCAACTCTTGTCGCGCTGATCTCTGCGGCGGCCGGAATATTCGGTGCACTGGCTGGCGGACTTGCCAGCTACTTGCTTGCCAGACAGAAAGCGAAGACTGACTTGGAACTCGAAACTAAACGCCTGCAAGCGAATCTTGTAGCGACAGAGCGTCTTCGTTGGCTGCAAGATATTCGTGAAAGGTTGTCGAATTTATATAAACAGCTTGATCTGCAGTATAACCTTTTGAAGCGCCCAATGACTTCCGGCTCAAATGCAACTACACAACAACAACTTGATGTGATGTCTTCTGAGATCATGGAGCAATGCAATATGATTACGCTAATGCTGAATCCAGCCAAACCAGATCAAGCGGAGCTTCGCGATACGGTTCAGCAGGTGCTCAAATTCATGCTGACAGCATTTCAGCAAACAGGAGTATTCAATGACACAGAGTACGCTGAGCTTAAGCAAGCTGCATTTGGCGCAATGACACGACTGGGCATAGAGACTTGGCGGCAGGTGAAAACTTTGTCATGAGCTAGCTACGGCTAACCATTCATTCGACCTGATGCCCAGCGGGCGCCAATGAATTCGAATGTTAGCCACTAATTTTTAATTTAGTATTAGGACTTTTTATGAATCTCAACATCAAAATTCTAAAAAAAGGGGACACTGTTGTTAGCGTGTTGCCCTATGAAGGAAGTGTTGCTATTACAGTCAAGAGAAAATCAGGACATATAGAAATTATATTGATCTCAAAGAATTCAGACGGCTTGCCAGAAATATCGTCAACATGGACTATTGCTGAAGGAGATAATGAAATCGAAGTTCGAGATGGCCACGTAAGAGTTTCAACATTCTAGAGGCCTTAAAATGAAATGTAAAACATGCGGATTAGAAGGACACAATCGTAGGACATGTCCGACCGCTAATAACACAAGCTCGGAAGAAACCAGAGATCGGGCTTTGATTCTTCGTATCGATGGAATGACACGAAGCGAGCAAGATGAAATGCATGCTGAGATTGTTAAGTTAAAGAAGCGCGTCACAGGTGACGAAGTGAAAGCCACATTGGTTGAGGGAAGTAGCCGTGAATTGCCTAGCAAAATACGTGCTCTCATAGAGAAGAAGGAAAATGAATAAACGGCCGTATTCTCACACAAGACAGCAAAAGAGAATCAAAGAATTACAGGATAACCTATGCATTGTTTGTTGGAGAAACGGGAAGAAAGAAGCACGAGGCCATCACTTGATTCCGTTCTCTGAGGACGGGAGCGATAACATCATTAATTTTGTCACCTTGTGCGACGAATGCCACAAAAAGTATCATGCGGGTAAGCTGAACATTGATATCTACAGGTTCTAAACTAATGTCTGCCCCTGCAATTAACCGGAAGGGAAAAAAACAGTTTTCACTTCCGGTTATTTTCACGTTATGTTCAGAGAGTAAGTATTAGAGTTTTGTACTTTGTTAAATAAATAGAATCTTTGCTTAATTTTAGCATCAGATCACACAGACAATCCCGCGTCAAAGCGATAGCAAAGAATCGCCAACAGGAAAATCTGCAAAGCGCGTACTCTGAATCACTTAAACATTTAACTTAGGTTGATTCTTTCCCATATTTTTACTCATCATTGTGTTAACGACGTCCGCTCAGGCACAAAACAGACTGCTAAACTTAATTGTTTATTAGCGCTTGTTGATTGAGTCATCAACAAACTCTCCCCACCAATCCATCATTTCGCGTCTTTGTTCAAGATAAATAGCTCTGTTATAAGCACGTCTTACCTCATTACTATCTATATGGGCTAAAGCTGCTTCAATCACATCAGGTTGAAATCCATGCTCATTTAATGCAGTTGATGCAATTGAACGGAATCCATGTGCTACAAGGCGACCTGCAAAGCCAACACGCTTGATAGCCGCATTAACTGTTTGGCTATTCATTGGTTTAGTGTGTGGTGATTTCATACTAGGAAAAATGTGCTCCCTATGACCGCTTATAGGTTTCATAGTTTCTAATATTGCCAATGCTTGAGAAGATAGAGGAATGATATGTTCTCTTTTCATCTTCATTCTTGCTGGTGGGATAGTCCAGAGCTTATTATCCAGATCGATCTCACACCATGCCGCTTCGGCTGCCTCAACTGGGCGAGTCATGGTTAATAATTGCCATTGCAGTAAACAGTAAGTTTGTCGCTCAATGTTGACTCCTTGGATTGCAGCCATTAATTCAGGAAGCTGATCAGGTTTTAATGCAGGTAAGTTTTTTACAACTGGATTTTCAAAAGCGGCGGTAATTTTTGCAGCAGGATTAGCATCAAGATAACCCACATTCACAGCATAAAACATCACTTCATTAATGCGTTGCGCTACTCGTTTAACTGATTCTAGCTTGCCTTGTGCTTTTAAAAGTTCTAATGCGTTAATAAAGTGGCGGGCTTTTAAATCAGCTATTGCTATATCTCCAACATGAGGGATGACATGTAACTCAAGAGAACGCCAAATGTCTTTCAAGGTTGATTCTTGCAAGCTAGATTTACTTTTGATTTCAAACCACTGCTGAGCTATTTTTTCAAAAGTATTATTTTTTTCTTCAAATAGGCGTTGTTCTTCAGCTTTTTTGTGTTCTTGTGGATCTATATTTTTAGCTAGAAGCTCTCGTGCATTTTCACGTTTAAGCCGAGCATCTAAAAGACTAACTGTAGGATAGCTACCAAAGCTAATAAGTGCTCGTTTCTTGGTTATAGGGCGGTAGTAGTTAAAGCGCCATATTTTTGAGCCGGTTGTTTTGATTAGTAGATATAAGCCATTTCCATCTTGCAGCGTATAATCTTTATCCTTGGGCTTTGCTGATTTTAGCTTGGTATCACTGAGTGGAACTGTTGTACGCGCCATGTAGTTATACGCCTTTTAGTTATACATATGGAATATAACTAATGATATAACTAAAAATTTTACTTGTCACTGAACATAACTGACCATTAATACATATAAAAAAAGCCCTCAACTATGAAATTGAAGGCTTTTTTAATCATCACTGAACATCAATGATACTATATTTGGTGGAGCTGGCGGGAGTTGAACCCGAGTCCGTAATTTTTTAATTTATTGATTATAAAGGGATGTTTTGATTAAACTTCAATCATGTGCACTAGACGTGCACATGGGGGTCATGGTGTAGTTCCATTATAGGACTTACAACTATATAATTGGTAATACTTGTTAGCTTACCTTCATAGTCCTTGTTCTGTTAGCTTTCTCGGTAGTAAGTCGAGCCCTAGTTAATTGTTGATAACGTTGTATATCGCTTTTATTTTTAGCATCGTATCCTTTAGTTTTGGTATTCATTCGCTCTGCTTGTTCTAAAAGACTAAGTGATGTCTCAAGAAGCTCAATTTTATTATCTAATATATCTTCTTTTTTTGATTGATAGTATCGAGCTATGGCTTTTCTTAGCATGCAGAATGAACGGCTTCGGCCATTGTGCTGAGCTAAGTCTATATACTTATCACCTTCTGATATGTTACATAATCTGTAATGAACAAGCGCAAGACCTACAATTGCATCGCAATTTTTGTCATCAAGTTGAAATGCTTTCTCTGATATTTTCTTCGCATACTCATAATCAGAGGTTTTATTTAATAAAAGCCAAGAAAATCTATCATGCAAGGATGAGTTTACTGGATCATCTTCAATTGCTAGTTTATACATTTCAATAGCATTTGTGATCTCGCCTTTATCCGCATAAATTTTTGCTGCTTTTGCATATTCGCTTCGAAATGCTTCTGCAATTCGATCAGTTTTATATTCTTTATCGATTCTTTCTCGCTCCGCAGCATAAGAATCGACTATTTCAGCAATAGATCTAATATTTTGTTTCTTTTCATTTTCTAATTTGCTGAATTGTTGAAGGAAAAATCTTTTAGATAAATCGACTAGTTCAATTGTATATGTACGCCCATAGTCAGTTAAAACTGAGAAGTGAGTTTCTTCTAGTCCTTCTTGAAATTCAGTGTGTTGTATTCCTACTTCTTGACATGTTCTACTAATTGTATTTTGGTCTAATGGGCTAGATAAATGAATTAAAATCAGAAATACCTCTTTCTGAAGTTGGTTCATTCTTTGCCATGCATCCTCATATAAAAACTCCAACAAGTCTTCATTTGATTTTTTAAAGATAGAATCAATTGCGACATCAATACCAGAAGAGCCTCTAGCTACATATTTTACTAATGCTTCTAGGAGGAGTGGTTTATGCATAAGCTGTGTTGAGACTTTTCTTAACTTAGGTTCTCCAGCTTGTTGTATTGGTCTCGCAGAAAATTCATCGGCTAATCTTCTCATTAGATTGACGCCTTCAATCTCGGAAAGACCTTCAATGGCTATTGGAGTTGCCTCAATGAATTCACGTCTCCTTGATGTGATAATTATTCTACCAATCATTTTCCCTATTTGTTTGAGGAAAATGCCCAGATCTTTAACTTCTTGAGAGTTAGTAGCAAGAGTTTCTGTGTTATCAATTATTAAAAGAACATCGTTGCGTGTAAGATTTTCTTTTTTCAAAACTCCAACAGTTTTATCAATTAGCTGGCGCCCTGTGATTGTGTACCATTCTGAGCCTAAAACTGGGTGAAAACACCTAACTAGCTCCCTTAGGCACTCCTCCATAGCAGGATTAGCTCCTGTCAAATGAACTAATCCTTGCTCAGTCCATCTTGTCACTTTTGCTGTATGATAACTAACAATAGTTGGTAAAGGTTCATTAAAGTCATAGTGACTTTCTAGAAAAAGATTTAACATTTCGAGTACTAAAGTAGTCTTTCCATAGCCACCATCACCATAAACTAAGCAGTATCTTGAATCCTCGTCGTCAATCCATTCTTGTAATTGTTGCAGTTCAGCCTTTCTTCCTTCAAATGTATCAGTCTGCCTTATCGGGATGTTATGAAAGAAAGAATAATTTTTTCCATTAGAAATTATTTCAGTGAGGTTATATTTCCCAGCTGGCTTCATTCCTGTGGTATTAAAAATATTATCTTCATCAAGTGTTAGTGTGAATTCATCCGCATTTTGGAAAGATAACAACTGACCTTTTAGCTTCCAAATACCTTTTCTGACAATGATACCTAAAATTACAATGGCATTCTGCTTGTAATATAATGGGGCGGTTATTTTTAATTCATGGAAGTGTTTTAATGGTAGCAGGGTATCATCAGTAGAAATTTTAGGTAATATTTTTGAAAAAACAGTTAAGCAATCTATTATTATTTTTTCTGTTTTATTGACCCATTCCGTTGTATTAGTTTCATCTAAAACTCCGTGCCCGGGTCTTTTATTTCTAAATTCTACCCAAGTTGTTAATTGTTTAGATACAGGAAGATTTATCACTCTTGTTGGTTCAAACCATCCCTGTAAGTAATCCGTTGCAGCATAGGCTCTAATTATTGGTATGAGGGTATTTAATATCTCTAATGGCAATCCATCAGACGGTTTACAAAAACGATTTGTTAGTTCAGCTAAGTCTATTTCATCACTTGGTGTTAAATTTTTTGTAATCTCAAATGAACATACTACGGATGTTTGTAGTAAGGATCTCAAAACTGATGTTAAATAAACTAGTCGCTCTGAATTATTTTGTTTTTCTTTTGCTACATCTAGTTGCTTTAAATATAAACTTTTCATAATGGTAGTAGGTCTGAAAAATTAAGTTTAAGTTGTCAAGGAAAATGGTCTAGGTAAATAACTATTTTCCTTTGAAATATAATTTACTACTTATCATGTATCGCATTATTACTTACTTATATTTTTATTTCTACTGCAATTATAACATCCTACTTGGGAAGTATTTTAAGAATGAAATTTTTTATTTGGATTTTCTTTTTTTTTTTATGGTTAGGATGTTGTAGGTAATAGGTACTGTTTACTACTAAAAATTAATAACAAATCAATATCTACAGTTAATTTATAATCATGCTGATAGCATAAAGATACAATTAGGCTGTTTTCTGAACTCAATGTTTTTCAGCTATTTTATTCATTGCACTCCCATCATACTCCTTAAGATATCCTCCATAGTGCCTAAATAGCATCTCAGGCCCTTTATGCCCCATTTGTCCAGCTAGCCAAAACAGGTTAGCGCCTTGGCTGATGTGTCGTGTAGCAAAGGTATGTCTCGTTTGATAAGGGTTACGATACCTGATGCCCGCTTTTTTCAGCGTTGGTACCCATGCTTTCTTTCTGATTGCGTCAGCACCTGCCCAAGCTTTATTTGTTTTCGGATCTTCAAAAATCACATCATATTTCAGGAACGTGAATTGCTTCTGGTTATTTAGGGCGTTCAGGGCTTCACTATTCAACTCAACCTTTCTAGTACCAGCTTTAGTTTTGGTTTTCTTAATAACACCAACCACGCTGGCGGATTGCACGTGTGCAGTATTTTCTATGAAATCAATATCACTCCATCTCAATGCACATAATTCAGAGCTTCTTAACCCAGTATTAATGGCAAACTGGAATAAGTTTTTCCATTGCTCATATCTTGCCGCAACGAGTAGGGCAGAGACTTCTTTAGGTGACAAAGGATCAACGATATAACTGCTTTCATTGTCACTGTTATTTGATTGATATCTTGAAGCGGATACAAGGCTTACAGGGTTAATTGATATAACGCCATCGGTAATGGCTTCATCTAGTGAGCTACGTAAGAAAGAAAGCTGATTACGGATGGTTTTTAATACTGTCGTTTGCTTTTGTATCCAGTTTTTAAGGATAGCCGGTGTCAGTGATGAAACATGTAATTGGTGCAAATCAGACAGTGCACTTTTGCATTTTTTATAACCGCCAATCGTAGAGGGTGATAAATTTCGAGTTTCGCAAATAACTAAATACTCATCTAAATAATCAATCACTCTTTTTTCGCGATTATTAACGCCAAAAAGCATTAACTTTTTAGAATTAGGAAAATATTTAGCGTAATTAAAAGTGCCTTTTTCAATGTTATTTTGAATTTCAGCAAGCAACCTTTCTGCGTATTTAATATTTTTATTATCGATGGTTAATCTAGATAAGGGCTCTCTACATAGAACCCCTTTGTATGTAAAAGTGATAATTATTGTGTCTTTGGTTTTATTTTTTCGAACAGTCACGCCTCTTGGTAATGAGTATTCTGTTTGTTTTTTCGTGCCCATTTATTTACCTCGGTTACATCAATCCAGCGCTCCTTGGAGCCTTCTACTTTTAAAACTTGAATTCCCTCATGCCAGAATTGTCTTTGTAACCGTTTATTTATTGCTTCAGGTGACTCACCAAATAGCTTGCAATACATAGAAATCGGTATGCATTCAAAGTACATATTTTCTCTCCATACTGCCGTATACAGTTTAAATAGACGTTAATAATGCTGGTGGTATTTATTTAAACTTTTTAGAACTGTTTATTTAGCTCCTTTTACTTAATTCATTAAATCTACGTAAAAATAAAACTTTGGCTTGTAATGGGGTTAATGGATTAACAATAAAATCACTCGTAGGAATACCTTCAAGCATTAGCCAATTGCTACCCACATCAATTTCTAAATCTCGTTTTTCGGTTGCTAACATCATTAAGTCGGCTAAATGAACGGAGTCCGACATAACGGGTGGTAAGTTATATTTTTGACGAATAACAGCATCAATTCTTTTTTCTATCTCCTTATATTCAGGTAATAGCTTTTTAAGCGGTGATGGCAGATCTTTTACATAGGCTTCACTGGCATCGTGAAGTAAGGCTTCTAAAGCATATTCAGGAGCAACTAAATAGCTGACATATACCGAGTGTTGAGCAACAGAATAGAAATTATCAATCTGTCCATTAAAGCGACATTCATTAGCTAAACCCGTCGCAATGTCTTGAATATCTATAACCTCGATCCGTACATCGAGGTTATAGAAGTGCTTATTCGTTGCAGTTGCAATATAAGACATTATTCTCTCCACATAATTTAAGTAATAAAGATCCCTCTCGATTTAATCGAGATTAAGTTTCCCTGATGTTGGTTAATGGTAAATTCAAATAAAGACTTATTTTTTATGTTTCAATTATTGAACTTGATTATTGCTTACCTCAAGTTATGGCGGTTTCTACTGTTTCCCAACAGACAGAAACTATTTCTCTTCACATGAAAATTTTTATTAAGGTGTTTTCACACACATAATTGAATTAGATATTAATCATAATGTAACTCATCCTACACCGCACATTTAAAATGTAGGATAACCAACATTGGTGTGTCAAGTATTTTTGTAGGAAATCTTACATTGGTATATGATGGTAATAAAAAATCCTCCGAAGAGGATCCTTTTATCAATGAGATAGGAAATTATGGTAAATGAGCTATTTTGGCATCCACAACAACACCCACAATTTTACAATTTCCATTGATTGGTATTAAGCGGTATTGAGGGTTTAATGGTTTTAAGTAATGGTTGCCTGCGTCTACAATGTACTGCTTAAATGTAACTTCATTTTCAGATTCTAATTTAGCGACAACTAGCTTGCCACTAACAACCTCTACTGCGGGATCTACTAATATAATCATCCCTTCAGGAATACTGAGTCCAGAAGGAGAGGTCATAGAATCTCCTTTTACTTCTAGCCAAAATGATTCTTCGGAACAATGCACAGTTGTCTCATACCATGTATCGATTGATTTTCTATGATATGGCTCTACGGCCTCAGACCAATTCCCAGCGCTTACCCAGCTAATTAAAGGGTATTCACCACTAGATCTATTAAATTTAAAAAACGAAACATTAGAAATAGGATCTTCTTTTCCATCAACAAGCCAAATAGGGCTTGTTTCAAGAGCACTCGCTAATGCTTGAAGATTAGCGCCATTGGGTTGATAGTCACCTTTTTCCCAACCAGTAACAGTCACACGATTGACTCCAGCTTTTTTAGCTAGAACCTGCTGTGTCATTTTCAGCTCAAGGCGTCTTTGTTTAATTCGTTCGCTCATTTCTTTCATGTAGGAAAGCCTACCACATTCCAAATGTAAGAATCTTGACATTTAAATGTAAGATATCCTACATTATATGCGTGTGAATTATTCACTTACCAAAGGATTACAAATGAAGAAAAAAGATGTAATCACGTTTTTTGGTGGTACGTGTAAAACAGCAAAAGCCCTCGGTATTAAACATCCTTCGGTGTGTGGTTGGGGATATATCATTCCTAAAGTAAGGGCGTATGAAATAGAAAAAATCACCAAGGGAAAACTTAAATATAACCCTGAACTTTATAGAAAAAATACCAAAACAGCATAAGGCAATTAACTACCAATAAAAGATAGAGCAGGTAGATATGAGTAAACATTCAATTAAAGAAGTTATTAAAGAAATGTGCAAAGCACTGCCGGGTGGGCGTTCTGCGATGGCTGGGGCTCTAGGTATGTCACTTGATACGTTTAATAACAAGTTATACGAAAAAAATGGCTGCCGTTTCTTTGATATCGATGAACAAGAAGCCATGGAAGACATTTCAGGCACTAAGTTGCTGGTGGAATATCACCTAGAACGTCATGGCATGAGTGCATTACCGAAAATAGAAGCAGAAAAGATAGATCAAGTAGAGCTATTTGATATGCGAATGACATTGGCTGCTATGCAAGGATCACTCGCTGTTTTAATTCAAGAAAGTCTTGTTGATGGTGTTTTAACGGATGAAGAAATAGGGCGTATTTATCGAAAAGCAGGAAAAGTTTTTGCGTATGCAATTGGGTTCTTGGATTCACTGAAAGTGTTATACGGTGAAAAACAGGAAGCGACTAAGAAAGGGTGAAGCCAAAGGTATACGGCCTCTGGCTTCGATTGCCAATTTCAATGATGTGAAGAGAAATAAGCATGAGTAGATTAGCGCATCTAATACCTAAAAAGCAATTTCGCTGTTTACCCTTAACTAAAGAGGGAACATTTCGCTATGTAGAAAGCATACCGAGTGACAATCGATCACACAACTACCGAAAAAATATCGATTTGGTAGATAAGAGGACACTGAAAAAGTCATGGGCTGATTTCTATTTCTTGAGTGGAGGAAAATGCAATGCGAAATGAAGATCCCAATCGTCTTGATCGCTATTACAGAAACCCTCGAGGGCTCCTTGTTCATGTCATTCGTTATGATCGAGAAAAACAGCGCGTTATTTTTTATGATTGATGGTTGTGAATACGAACAATGCGAGCCAGTTCAGAGATTTAAAGAGAGATATACCCGAGTTAAGTGAGGCCTCTTATGAGTGTTAAATTATCTAGTTATGTTTGGGATGGTTGCGCCCATGCAGGTTTAAAACTCACATCAGTCGCTATCATGGCAAGATTAGCTGATTTTTCTAATGATGAAGGTATTTGTTGGCCTTCTGTTGTGACGATTGCTCGCCAAATTGGTGCGGGTGAAAGCACGGTGCGCACAGCAATAAAACAGTTGGAAAAAGAAGGGTGGTTAACCAGCGAAAAACGTAGAAAAGGCAATCGTAACGCAAGCAATATTTATCAGTTGAATGTAGAAAAACTATACCAATCAGCCAAGAAAGCGCTTTCTCAACCAACAAAATCTGACGTGTCAAAACCTGACGCATCAGGATCTGACCCATCAAAATTTGTTGCATCAAATTCTGTTCCTTCAGAATCGAGCAAAAGTAGGGATTTTGACCCGCCAGCTCCTGAGGGCGATCCATCAGTAACTTCAAAATATGATCCATTAATAAATCATTCTTCGTCGCAGAATTCTGGCGCATTCAGCGACCAGCCCAAAAATGATTTTTTAACTCGTTATCCTGAAGCAGTAATTTACAGCGCTAATGGGCAGAAATGGGGGGATGAAGATGATTTAAAAACGGCGAAATGGATGTTTGGTCGTGTTAAAAAATNACGTAAACACTTTGATGAACTCACTGTCCGTAGCCAAGAGCCAAGGAATGAACCAAAAGTTCATGTTGACACCGTTGAACGTGATAGTGCCTTTTCCCGCTTGATTGGCTCTCGCTCTAAACCTAAAAATCGCATTGAAGAAATTGCACTTGAGCTAGCAGGTAAAACAGGCATTCGTCGTATGAGTGAGTTTTCAGGTCGCCAAGCATGGAACAGCATTTGGAAGCAAGCGATAGAAATGTTACAGGAGGCTCAGTAATGCTAACTAAATACATTTTGTTCGTTAGTTTTTGGTTTGTAGTGACATTACTGATTGAATTATTGGGTACTTATGCCTGAGTTGATGTTAATGGATATTGTGAAGGAGAGAACAATCTGCCCATTTAATCACGTGATGTACGGTCACGAGTAAAACGTGGAGAGAAATAGCATGATGCAAAAAACAATGGAAGTTTCAGTATTACCTATAATGAATCGTGAATTAACTATGTCGAGTCGAGAGATTGCCAGTTTAACCGGAAGTAATCACTCCGATGTTAAGCGTTCTGCCGATAGGCTTTTTGTTGCTCAAATTTTAACCCAGCCATTGGCTGAGTTCCCTTTTGAACAT
>NZ_NBVR01000038.1 GCF_002607735.1 Proteus alimentorum | reverse complement strand
TACATTGGTCTATCAAATAAACGACTGACACGATTACATCTTAACGCCAAAACATTTGACTATTATGATGGTAATACAGATGAATATATTAGTGTAAAGACATTAAATACCCAGACGGAATCAAGACTTAAAAATCCAAAATCAATAGAAAATATATTAAATAAATATATTTCAACTATGGATAAATATTCAGGAGAAAAAAAGGAAAAAGTTGATATTTTACCAAGTGATATTAAATCAAAAACTCTAGAATTAGGTATTCCTGCAAGAACAACCAAACAACAATGGGATGCTATTAATAATTTTATTAAAAATGCATCTTCAAAAAATATTAAGGTTAATATTACAATAGTTGAGGAGTAAATAGTGTCTATATCAAAAAAAAATAACTTAAGAGCAAGTATCTATTTTAATAATGATTATTATATTATAATAACTCTTTCAAAAAGCGGTATTTATTTGATGGATTTTAAAAAAGGTTATAAGGTTTTATCCAAAGATCCATTTGATGCAGATTTGGGTTTCTTTACAAGAAATGCATTAATCCAAAGCGAAATATTAGATGCTAATTCATCTGAATATCATGAAATGCGTAATAACGATGGATTATATTCTGAATGGATAAAAAAAATAATTAAAGAATGTGATTATAAAAATAAAACGACACTATTCAAAAACATGAACTTATGTAATGTGAATGTGACTGATGGTATTATCTCTATTATTCCTTATGATCACTTACGATTGGATCATTGGATTGGTAAAAGTATACCTAACAATGCAATTATTTCATTAAAAAGCAATTGCAGTGACGAGGTCTTAGGTGCATCAATAAAAGAAGCTTTTACACGTTGTATTAGTCGTAAAGCTTAAATGGATACTAAATAAAATCACCTTATACTAATTATATGNCAATGCAATTATTTCATTAAAAAGCAATTGCAGTGACGAGGTCTTAGGTGCATCAATAAAAGAAGCTTTTACACGTTGTATTAGTCGTAAAGCTTAAATGGATACTAAATAAAATCACCTTATACTAATTATATGTAAGGTGATTTTTTATTATATATATAATATTTTTTAATAATTTTAAATAATTAAATTAAAAATAGAATTATCTTAGCTGGTTTTATTTTTTAATAAAACTAATCATGTTAATAATTAATAAAGAATAGCAATAATTACCTGAACTTTATATTGGCGGAAAGCTAACGATTGATGCGCCTAAAGGTATATCTGAGGCTATTAAAGCCCAAAAAGAACAATCATTAGAACAAGCAGCGGTATCTTTAGCCGAAAACAAAGGCAGTATTTATAAAACTATTGAATCCCTCGGCCGTAGTGATACTGCTAAATCTATTGTTACAAGCATGGTGGTGGCAGGGGCATTGCAAGGTCTTGACCAATTTATGGGGTGGGATCAGGCAATCCAAGGAGGAACCTTACCTTCAACAGGCAAGTTATTGCTTACTGATAACGCCACATGGGATCAAGTTGCCCAGCGTGTTGCCTCGCATTCAGTTGTCAGT